>DLCN01000012.1:52151-57376 GCA_002480645.1 Balneolaceae bacterium UBA7797 | reverse complement strand
GTGGTAACTAAAATCTTAGATTAATCTAAGTATCAAACATATTGTTTACACATTCAGAGTAGGTAGCTTCGCTGCCTACTCTTGTGTGTATTTACGGGCGTAGCTCAGTTGGTAGAGCACTGGTCTCCAAAACCAGGTGTCGGGAGTTCGAGTCTCTCCGCCCGTGCACAATAATCTAATATCATGGAAAAGCTTACAAATTTTTTTGACAGTGTTGTTAAGGAGTTCAAGAAAGTCTCCTGGCCTACTCAGAAGGAATTAATCGATAATACAATCATTGTAGTTGTATTCTCAATTATTTTGTCTGTATTCATTTTTGGAATTGATCAGGTATACAGTACTGTTCTCGAAGCTATTTATAAATAATGAGTAAAGAATTAGAACATGGCTGGTATGTAGTTAGATGCTTCTCTAGCCATGAAAAAAAAGTAAAAGAGTTTTTAGATCGCGAGATAGAAGAACAAGGCCTTGATGATAAGGTGAAAGAAGTTCTTGTGCCTACCGAAACTATCGTAGAAATACGTGGGGGTAAGAAGCGTACACGTGAGAAAAACTTTTTTCCAGGCTATATCCTGGTAAATACTCATTACGATGAAGAGGTTAATAATTTAATTCAAAGCGCACCTTCATGTTTAGGATTTCTCAAGGTTGGGAAAGATCAGTTGGTGCCAACTCCCCTAAAAAAGCACGAGGTTAAACGCATCATTGGTCGCGTGCAGGAAGCGGGAGATGAAGTGCGGAATGTTGAGATCCCGTACAACGAAGGTGATTTAGTAAAAGTAATTTCAGGGCCATTTAAAGATTTTGATGGCACTGTGCAGGAAGTTAACCCCGAAAAACTGAAGCTCCGGGTATTGGTGAGCATCTTCGGGCGTCGTACTCCTGTTGAGGTAGATGTGAACCAAGTGGAGTCCGCTACTTAAAAGAACCTAGTTGATGCACACTAGCTATTACGCGATAAATTGAAGTTATAAAATTAGAATAGGATCCTGAGAATCCATGGCTAAAAAAGTTGAAAGAATCCTGAAGCTCCAGATTGTTGGCGGGCAGGCTAATCCTGCGCCCCCTGTTGGACCGGCTCTCGGTCAGGCGGGTATCAACATTATGGAGTTTTGTAAAGCCTTTAATGCTAAGACTCAGGAAAAAGCCGGAACTGTAATTCCTGTAGAGATCACAGTGTTCGCGGATAAGTCTTTTACATTTAAGACAAAAACTCCGCCTGCACCTGTACTTCTCAAACAAGCAGCGAAGATAAAATCCGGCTCGGGTGAGCCAAACCGCGCTAAAGTGGGGACGGTTACCTGGAGCCAATGCAAGCAAATTGCAGAAGAAAAGATGGAAGACCTGAATGCGTTTGACGTCGAAGCTGCTGCTGAAATGATTGCAGGTACGGCTCGTAGTATGGGTCTTAGAGTTAATCGCGACAAGTAAAGGAATTGTAATCATGGCAAAGAAAGGAAAAAAATATCAACAGGCCGTGGCACTTGTTAATCCTGAGTTGGAATACACTCTGGAAGAGGCTTGCGATCTTGTTAAAAAAACATCTACTGCCAATTTTGATGAATCCGTAGATATCGATATCCGTTTGGGTGTTGATCCACGGCATGCAGATCAAATGGTTCGCGGAACAGTGAGTTTACCTCACGGTACCGGGAAAGAAGTAAGGGTGTTAGCTCTCGTTAACGAGGCAAAACAAGACGAAGCACGAGAAGCAGGTGCTGACCATGTTGGTCTGGATGATTACATCGAAAAAATTCAAGAAGGCTGGGCGGAAATCGACGTGATTATCGCTACGCCGGATGTAATGGGCAAACTCGGTAGACTGGGACGATTTCTTGGTCCAAGAGGCTTAATGCCAAACCCGAAAAGTGGAACAGTAACTATGGATGTTGCGGCTGCGGTTAAGCAGGTAAAAGCAGGTCAGATCGACTTCAGAGTTGATAAGGCCGGTATTCTGCATACATCGGTAGGTAAGGTAAGTTTTAACGCTAGCGATCTGAAAGAAAACGCGGAAGCATTCTTTCAAACTGTAATGCGCTTAAAGCCGGCCTCTGCAAAAGGTATTTACGTGAAAAGCGTATACATGAGCAGTACTATGGGACCAAGTATTCCACTAAGCAGAACCGCAGTTACATCCCTTAATTAGGAGGAATTAAAACTATGCCTACCGCAGAAAAGCGTGCAGTTTTAGATGAGATATCAGATAGACTGAAAGAATCTAATGCGATTTATATCGCTAACTATTCAGGTATGTCTGTTGCTCAGGCTAATAAACTGCGTGGTGCATTTCGTAAGGGAAATGTCTTCTACAAAGTTTATAAGAACAAGCTGATGAAGCTTGCTATGCAAGAAGTTGGAGGTTACGACGCTATTTTAGATTCGTTAACCGAACAAAACGGCTTTGCATTTGTCGAAGAAGAGTTATCTGCACCTGCAAAGGTTTTAAAAGATTTTATCAAGGAAAACAACAACAAGCCAGCATTTAAAGCTGCCATCGTAGATGGAGAGTTTTATGACCAGGACAAACTGGATGCGCTTGCTGCAATGAAATCTAAAAATGAGATCATTGGCGATATCCTTGGCCTGCTTATGGCACCTGTTACTAACGTTGTTGGTGCTATTAACGCGCAGGGATCGAACCTTGTTGGTGCTGTGAAAACCATCGCTGAAAAAGGCGAAAATTAACCCTTATATATCAACTAAGAATTTACTTACAAAAACAACTGGAGATAAAAATGGCTGACGTTAAAGAACTAGCTGAACAGCTTGTCAACCTAACTATCAAAGAAGCTAACGAGCTTGCAAAAGTTCTAGAAGAAGAATACGATATCAAACCAGCTGCTGCTGCTGTTGCAGTTGCAGGCCCTGCTGGTGGTGGCGATGGTGCTGCTGCTGAAGAGCAAACTGAGTTTGACGTAGTTCTTACTAGTGCTGGTGCAAAGAAAATTGCAGTAATTAAAGAGGTACGTGGAATTACCGGCCTTGGTCTTAAAGAAGCTAAAGAATTAGTAGACGGCGCTCCTAACACTGTTAAGGAAGCTGCTTCTAAAGAAGAAGCTGAAGAGATCAAGAATAAGCTTGAAGAGGCCGGAGCTACTGTAGAGCTCAAATAAGCACTTTGTCTAAATTTCGTTGGTAGCCAATGTCGTGAAAACGGCATTGGCTATTGGCGTCTATATTAATCACAGCCGCTATACAGCGGAGTTGAATCGTACCATTACCCTTCAATCTAAAAGGAGAGGTTCCTTTTGAGCAAGAAGATGCAAACTATACCCAATACATCACGTCAATCGTTCGGGCGTACTCAACATGTATTAGATTATCCGGATTTTCTGGATATTCAGTTAGAGTCATTCGAGAAATTTGTACAGCTAGATATTGCTCCTAATGAGCGAGAGAATCAAGGCTTACAACGCATATTTAATGAAAATTTTCCCATTCAGGATACCAGAGAGACTCACATCCTTGAATTTCTTTATTATAACGTGGATGTACCACGGTATACGTTAAAAGAATGTCAGGATCGTGGCTTAACGTACTCTGTTCCTTTAAAAGCTAAACTTCGTTTATCATCTGTGGATGATTCTGACGAAGCTAGCGAAACCATTGAGCAGGAAGTGTTTTTAGGCGACCTGCCTTGGATGACCAACCGAGGTACATTTATCATCAATGGAGCTGAACGAGTGATCGTAAGCCAGCTTCACCGATCACCTGGTGTATTCTTCGGTCAGTCTTTACATCCGAATGGAACCCAACTTTATTCTGCACGGGTAATTCCTTTTAAGGGCTCGTGGATAGAATTTACTACCGACATCCGTGATGTGCTTTGGGCATATATCGATCGTAAGAAAAAGATCCCGGCTACTACTCTATTGAGAGCGCTTGGTTATTCTCACGATCTTGAATTGCTTGGCTTATTCGAACTGTCAGAAGAATTCAAGTTTGGCAGTAAAGCAGACTACAATAAAAAACTGGTAGGCAAGCGCCTTGCAGAGAATATTGTAGTGGAAGAAATGGAAGAAGTAGTTGATGAAGAAACAGGTGAAGTTTCTGAAGCACTGAACCGAAAGATCATTTTTGAACGTGATCATGAGCTTACCGAAGATGATTTTGGTATGCTGAAAGACGCCGAAGTGAAAACTGTATTGGTACAAAAGATCACTGCCGAAGAGTCTGAGCGATCTGTGATCATGAATACCTTACGAAAAGATCCGACTTGGGATGAACATTCTGCTCTTGCAGAAGTGTACCAGCAGATTCGTTCCGGCGATATGCCTGATCCAGAAACTTCACGAGCAATTCTGGAACGATTATTCTTCAGCGACAAGAAATATGATCTTGGAGAAGTTGGTCGTTACCGATTGAACAAGCGACTACACCTGGATAACACTGATGTACAGTATCTGACGAAAGAAGATATTGTGGCCATTATTAAAGAGGTGATTCGCCTTAAGAATATGAAATCTCAGGTTGATGATATTGATCACCTGAGTAACCGACGTATCCGTACCGTTGGTGAGCAACTCGGACAGCAATTCGCTATTGGTCTGGCTCGTATGGCCAGAACCATCAAAGAAAGAATGAATTCACGGGATGCTGAGCAGTTAACACCGCAGGATCTGGTTAACGCAAGAACCATATCCAGTGTAATTAACACGTTCTTTGGTACCAACCAGCTGTCTCAGTTTATGGATCAGACGAATCCATTAGCTGAATTGACTCACAAACGCCGTATGTCGGCACTTGGTCCTGGTGGTTTGACCCGTGAACGAGCCGGTTTTGAGGTTCGTGATGTTCATTACACTCACTATGGACGCCTTTGCCCGATTGAAACTCCTGAAGGTCCGAACATTGGTTTGATCTCTTCTTTATGTGTTCATGCAAAGGTAAATGACTTTGGATTTATTGAGACTCCATACCGAAAAGTGGTAGATGGAGTGGTTTCTAAAGACGTAGAATATCTGGCTGCAGAGCAGGAAGATGAGACCGTAATTGCTCAGGCAAATGCGGAATTGGATGAGAAAGGAATGTTCAAAAATGAGACGGTCTTCTCTCGTATGCGTGAGGGTAATTACTCGCAGGCACGTAAGGATGAGATCGAATATATGGACGTTGCTACCAACCAGATCACGTCACTAGCTGCTGCATTAATCCCGTTCATCGAACACGATGATGCGAACCGTGCATTGATGGGATCTAACATGCAGCGTCAGGCTGTGCCGTTG
>DLCN01000012.1:0-51877 GCA_002480645.1 Balneolaceae bacterium UBA7797 | reverse complement strand
GCCAACCGCGCCCTGATGGGCTCCAACATGCAGCGTCAGGCTGTGCCGTTGCTTCGTCCTGAAGCACCAGTAGTTGGTACCGGTCTGGAGCACAGAGCTGCCCGTGATTCCCGTGCCATCATTACTGCAGAAGCTGATGGTGAAGTAGTTTATGTAAGCGCAACTGAAGTTCGCGTTAAATATGATCGAACCGATCAGGAACAACACTGCTACTTTGATGGTGGAATCAAGTCGTACAGACTGGATAAATTTACACGTACCAACCAGGATACTGCTACAAACCAGCGTCCAATCGTTAAGATCGGAGACAAGGTTGTAAAGAATCAGGCTCTGGTAGATGGATGTTCAACTGATGGCGGTGAACTGGCCTTAGGTCGTAACCTGCTTGTTGCATTCATGCCTTGGCGAGGATACAACTTTGAGGATGCGATCGTGATCTCTGAGCGTATCGTTCAGGAAGATATTTATACTTCCATCCACATTACTGAATTCGAACAGCAGGTTCGTGATACAAAACGTGGTGAAGAAGAATTAACACGTGAAATTCCAAACGTAAGCGAAGAAGCGACCAGAAACCTGAATGAAAAGGGTATGATCCGTGTGGGTGCGAAAGTAACCCCGGGTGACATTCTGGTAGGTAAGATCACACCGAAAGGTGAAACGGATCCGACTCCGGAAGAAAAGCTTCTGCGAGCGATCTTCGGTGATAAAGCAGGCGATGTGAAAGATGCGTCGCTGAAAACACCTCCGGGCGTTTCAGGAACTGTAATTAATACTAAACTCTTCAGCCGAAAAAGAGACGAACTCGTTTCAAGAAAAGAAGAGAAAAAACGTGTAGAGCAGGAAAATGAACGTCATGCTCAAAAGCTGGCTGAATTAAATCAGCAGTGGGCAGACAAAATGTATTCTCTGTTACGCGATAAAACCTCACCGGGTGTATATAACTACAGTAATGTAGAGTTGATCCCTAAAGGTGAGAAGTACAAAAAATCTGTATTTGAAGAAATTGATCCGGTTAATATCAACGAAAATATTGACTGGGCTACTGACCAGGAGCTGGTAAAACACGTAAAACTGTTGTTCCACAACTATCGTGAGCTACGTCGTGAAATTGACAGCGAAGCTAAACGACGTACTTTTGCCATTCAGGTAGGAGATGAGCTGCCTCCGGGAATTATCCAGAAAGCTAAAGTTTACGTGGCTAAGAAACGTAAGCTACAGGTAGGTGATAAGATGGCGGGTCGTCACGGTAACAAAGGTGTTGTTGCCAAGATCGTACCGGTAGAGGATATGCCATTCATGGAAGATGGCACCCCGGTAGATATCTGTCTAAACCCACTGGGTGTACCTTCTCGTATGAACCTTGGTCAGATTTATGAAACGATATTAGGTTGGGCTGCTAAAAAACTTGGCACCACATTCGCTTCACCTATCTTTGATGGTGCAAGTATGGATGATGTGAAAGGCAAGTTACGTGAAGCCGGCTTACCGGAAGATGGTCGTGTTAACTTATACGATGGTAGAACCGGAGAGGCCTTCTCTCAGAAAACTACCGTTGGTTACATCTACATGATCAAACTGAACCACCTTGTTCAGGATAAGATGCACTCTCGTTCAATCGGACCATACTCATTAATTACGCAACAGCCATTGGGTGGTAAAGCTCAGTTTGGTGGTCAGCGACTTGGTGAGATGGAGGTTTGGGCACTGTATGCTTATGGTGCTTCCAGCATCCTGAAAGAAATGCTCACTGTAAAAAGTGATGATGTAAAAGGGCGTTCCAAAGTTTATGAAGCCATTGTAAAAGGTGAAAACCTTCCTGATGGAGACGTACCGGAATCATTCAAGGTATTATTACGAGAGCTTATGGGTCTCGGCCTTGAAATCCACTTAGATTAATCACTGTTAATAAAGTATCGGAGGAAAACCCTTGCCAATAACAAAAACATTAGCAGTAACCAACGACTTCAACAGCATTGGGGTATCCCTTGCTTCTGCTGAAACTATATTATCCAGATCTCACGGTGAAGTATTAACGCCGGAAACGATCAACTATCGTACTTTTAAACCGGAAATGGATGGTCTTTTCTGTGAAAAGATCTTTGGACCGGTAAAAGATTACGAATGCCATTGCGGGAAATACAAAAGAATCCGCTATAAAGGCATTATTTGTGACCGTTGTGGTGTGGAAGTAACCAGAAAAGCTGTTCGACGTGAGCGAATGGGGCACATCACTCTTACTGTGCCTGTTGTTCACATTTGGTATTTCAAGTCATTACCAAATAAGATTGCCTACTTACTCGGGTTATCTTCAAAAAATCTGGATCGTATTGTTTATTACGAAACATTCGTAGTGATCAATCCGGGTCTGGCCCGTGATCTGGGATATGCCAAAGGCGACCTGATCTCTGAAGAAGAGAAATATGATATCATCGATCAGCTTCCGGAAGATAATTTCGAATTGGATGACGATGATGAGGATAAATTCATTGTGAAAGAAGGGGCAGATGCATTGGAAGCAATGCTTGCCGATCTGGATCTTGATGAATTGGCTTATCAATTACGCTATGAGGTGAAAAATGAAACCTCACAAATGCGTAAGAAAAAGAAACTGAAAAGACTTCAGGTTATTGAATCATTCCGTGCAGCTGCTCAGCATACTGAGAATAAGCCGGAGTGGATGGTTCAGCGTGTAATTCCGGTAATTCCACCAGAATTGCGTCCGCTGGTACCTTTGGAAGGTGGTAGATTTGCCACCTCTGACCTGAACGATCTTTACCGACGTGTTATCATCCGTAATAACCGTCTTAAAAGACTTATTGACATCAAAGCTCCTGATGTAATTCTCCGAAACGAGAAACGCATGTTGCAGGAAGCGGTTGATTCATTATATGATAACTCCCGTAAATCAAACGCCGTACGAAACAATAACCGACCTCTGAAATCTCTGTCAGATATGCTGAAAGGGAAGAGCGGTCGTTTCCGTCAAAACCTATTAGGTAAGCGTGTTGATTATTCCGGCCGTTCTGTAATTGTAGTAGGTCCTGAACTGGGAATGCACCAGTGTGGTCTGCCAAAGGAAATGGCGGTTGAGTTATACAAACCATTTATTATCCGACGACTTATTGAGCGTGGATATGTAAAGACAGTAAAAAGTGCTAAGAAAGTAGTTGACCGACGTGATGCGGTAGTTTGGGAAGTACTTGAAAATGTGATCGATGGACACCCGGTTATGTTGAACCGTGCTCCTACTCTTCACCGTTTAGGTATTCAGGCTTTTCAACCGGTACTTATCGAAGAGAAAGCGATCCGACTTCACCCACTCGCATGTACGGCCTTCAACGCTGACTTTGATGGTGACCAGATGGCGGTTCACTTACCGTTGAGCCATGATGCTGTGCTTGAAGCATCTGTATTGATGCTTGGTTCGCATAACATCCTTAGTCCTGCAAACGGTGGACCGATCGCGGTTCCATCTCAGGATATGATCCTGGGTCTTTATTACCTCACCAAGCCAAGAAGTGGCGAGATCGGGGAAGGAAAGACCTTTGCAAGTGCTGACGAAGTAATTGTGGCCTTCGATCAGGGTAAACTTGATCTGCATTCTAAGATCAACGTTCGTGTTGAGACCATTGATGAGAATGGCGATCCGGTTATGGAAGTGATCAAAACTTCTACCGGTCGGGTTATGTTTAACAAGATCGTTCCTAAAGAAATGGGCTACATCAACAAAACTCTTGGTAAGAAAGAGTTACGTGTGCTCATTGGCGATATTCATGGAAAAGTAGGAACTGCAAGAACTGCGGCCTTCCTCGATGACATGAAGAAATTAGGGTATGAAAATGCTACTCTTGGTGGACTTTCATTTAGTCTCGAAGATATCATCATTCCTGATGCAAAAGCGGATCTTATCAATGGAGCTAAAGACGAAGTAACCGACATTCAGAGTCGTTACGAGATGGGTTTCATTACCGATAACGAACGTTATAATCAGGTAATTGATAAATGGACCAGCACTACAAACCGTGTTTCTGAAACCTTATTCCAGGCATTGGCTGATGACCGTGAAGGATTCAATCCTGTGTTTATGATGGCCGATTCCGGTGCGAGGGGTTCTAAAGAGCAGATCCGTCAGCTTGGAGGTATGCGTGGTTTGATGGCTAAGCCTCAGAAAAGCTCTATGCAACAGGGTAATGAGGTAATCGAAAATCCGATCTTATCTTCATTCAAAGAAGGTTTGACCGTACTTGAATACTTTATCTCTACGCACGGTGCCCGTAAAGGTCTTGCGGATACTGCCCTGAAAACGGCCGATGCTGGTTACCTTACCCGTCGATTAGTGGATGTGTCTCAGGATGTGATCATCACTGAGGACGATTGCGGTACGTTGCGAGGTATTAAGATGCAGGCGCTGAAAGATAATGAAGACATTATTGAGCGACTGGAAGACCGGATTATTGGTCGATTCTCTTTACATGATATTTATGATCCGATCTCTGATGAGCTGATCTGTGAAGCCAATCAGATGATCGACGAAAAAGTAGCTAAGAAGATCGCTGAAACTTCGATCGAAGAAGTTGAGATCCGATCTGTACTAACCTGTGAAACCGGACGTGGTGTATGTGCCAAATGTTATGGCCGTGACCTTGCCCGAGGTACAGTGGTAGAGAAAGGGGAAGCCGTAGGTGTTATCGCTGCTCAGTCTATTGGTGAGCCGGGTACACAGCTTACACTTCGTACGTTCCACGTGGGTGGTACGGCATCTCGTCTTGAAGCAGATTCTCAGCACAAAGCTAAATTCGACGGTAAAGTTGAATTCGAGAATGTGCGCGTAGTTACTTATAACGATGGTGAAGAAGAGCATAATGTTGTTCTTAGCCGTGCCGGTGAACTGAAGATTGTTGATGACGAAGGTAAAGTTCTCATCAATTACAACGTTCCTTACGGTTGTGAGATGATGGTAGAAGAAGGTGATATGGTACCTAAAGGAGCTCAGCTCTGTAAGTGGGATCCATATAACGCGCTTATCTTCTCTGAAATTGATGGTGTGGTTGAATACAAAGACATCATCGATGGAATTACTTACACCGAAGATACCGATGCACAAACAGGTCACCGTGAAAAAGTGATCACCGACTCTAAAGATCGTACGCTGGTTCCTACCCTTGTTGTTAAAGGTGATGGTGACCGTTTACGTGAAAGTACACTCCCTGTTGAAACTCACATTGTGATCGATGACGGCGAGAAAGTATCTGCGGGTCAGGTTATGGCTAAGATCCCACGTGCTACTTCAAAATCGAAAGATATTACTGCGGGTCTGCCGCGTGTAACCGAATTGTTTGAGGCTCGTTCTCCAAGTGAACCAGCGATCGTATCCGAGATCGATGGTATTGTGGAAATGGGTGGACGTAAGAGAGGTTCTCAGGAAGTGATCATCCGTTCTAAAGATGGTACTGATGAGAAAAAATACCTCATCTCACTCAGTAAACATATTCTTGTACAGTCTAACGACTTTGTTAAGGCAGGTCAGCCGCTATCGGATGGTACCATTCCAGCTCAGGATATCCTGGCAATTCTTGGGCCATATGCCGTTCAGTCTTACCTGGTGAATGAGATTCAGGAGGTTTACCGACTGCAGGGTGTGAAGATCAACGATAAGCACATTGAGGTTATCGTGAGCACCATGATGCAGAAAGTTGAGATCACCGATCCGGGCGACACTATGTTCCTGGAAGGGGATAAAGTAGACCGCTTTGAAGTAAATCAACGAAATGATGAGCTGATCGGTAAATTTGTAGTAACCGATCCGGGTGGAAGTGCACTGAAAAAAGGCACCATCCTCGACCGTCGTGAAGTTCGCGATATCAACAATCAGTTGATCCGTGATGACAAAGAGGAACTGCAAACCCGTGAAGCAGAACCTGCAATTTCTAAACCAATTCTTCTTGGTATTACCCGTGCAGCACTTTCAACCGAGAGTTGGTTGTCAGCTGCATCCTTCCAGGAAACCACCAAAGTTCTTACACAGGCATCTATCGAAGCGAAGAAAGATTTCTTACGCGGCCTGAAAGAAAATGTGGTTGTGGGACACAAAGTACCAGCCGGTACCGGTCTGCGCGATTACAACGATATCATCGTTGGTTCCCGCAAAGACATGGAAGAAGGCGAGGAAGAAGTGGCAAAAGTATTCGAAGCACTCAGTGGTGAAAATGCTGATGCTCCGGAGGGTGAGGAATAACCCGAATTCCCCGTTTATTTTTGAAGCCTCCTGTGATCGCAGGAGGCTTTTTTTATTTACCTGATCAAAGTAAGTGATCTTGTTTGTACACCGAAAGAACCTTTTAGCTGATAAAAGTATATACCGCTAGCAAGGGTTGAAGCATCGAAGGGTACAGTATGTGATCCGGCATTTTTTGAACCATCTAATAGCGTGGATACAACTCTTCCTGTCATATCAAAAACAATCAATTGTACATGATCATTAACGGGCAGGTCAAAACTGATTTGTGTGGTCGGGTTGAATGGATTCGGATAGTTCTGATATAAACGTACGCCGGCTGGAAGTGATGAGTTATTTTCAGTAGTTAATCCTTTATTTACCCCTTCTACTTGTATATAATCAAAGCTCATCCAATTCCAGAAGCCATGAATTGCGATAGTGTTATCATAGTCCCGTTCGAAGTCGTGTTTATATGCAAGATTGATCCAATCAGAAGTATTATCGGCATTAAACTCTAAGGTAGCTACCGTATCCCCATTGATAACTAAATATTGACTTTTAGGGGATTCATAGGTGAGTTGGTAATTGATGTTTATGAGGTGCTCGCCGGATCCCCATAAATTGAAAGATGGAAATGTTATAGTCCATGCATCCCTGGCATCAACGAATTCTCCACCACTGTTGAACATGGAAATCTGAACCGTTGCCCCACCGGTTAACACGGCCTCTTCGGCTTCATAAACTGTAAAATCTGAATGGGGTACATATATCGTTAGAGGAGCTGATTGAATACTTATTTCGTCGTTATCTGTGGCAATGGCTGATATTTGATATTCATCCAATCCATTTAGCTGCAAATAGAATTCAAATTCGGCATCAGTTTTAGTGATGATTGTATCTCCATTTACTAAGAATGAAACCCGATCTACGGATCCGTTTTCATCCGTTACGCGGGTTTTAATAAGCACACTGTCTGTTTGTTCAGAATAGAAGTTACCGGTGGGTGAGTAAATACTGATCTGAGGAGGTTGTATCAATGAGGTAATTCCGTACGCTTGAAATTCATACAGTGAATATCCGTACACTGTTGCTCTTTCAATTCCTCGCATTTGAAGGTACCGGCCTGTAGCAGGTTCGTTAAACGAAATACTGTCAATCCCTCCATTTCCCTCTCTTTCTGCATATATATTCTTCCATTGATATCCATCCAACGAAATGTTGATATCATACGAGGAGCCATAGGCTGCTTCCCAATTCAATATCACTTGATCAAGGTCAATGTATTGTTGAAGATCAACGGTGATCCATTCATCGTCGGGTGAGCCGTCGTACATTTCCTCCTCAGGATTATCTCTTGTGCCATCACTCCATGCTGAACTCCATCTGGTAGAAAGGTCTTCGTCTGTTGCAAATTCCGGTAATAGTGGATCTCCACAGCAGGTTTCATAGGTGGATGCTGTAACCGGGCGACCATAGGTACGGTTCAATTCCGAAGGATCCAATACCTGTAGAGTAAGATGAGAAGTATCTGATTCACTGGAGTCGAGTGCACTAAATGCAATAAGTTCATAAGATGTGGTCATAGTTGGTGATACACTTATCGAGCCGGAAGTATCAACCTCTGCACCATCTAAAGTTACCAAACGGGCATTATAAACCAGCCAGCTTAGAACTGCTGATTGCCCCTGCTCAATGGCAGTTCTTGACGAATTGAATGAACCTATTTTGAACCCGGGATTAACTTCTGCCTGAAATGGGGCTAACGGGAGTCCAACTGAGTTAAAAACATCAATTTCACCGGGATTGTATTCCCACGCATAACGGATATGAGTGGGAACAGGAATATCTTCATGCCAGACTATGATACTATTATTGGAAATTCTGGACTGAGCCCACTTGAACTGACCGTTTTCACCGGCAAGAGCGAAACTATTCAGATCTTTATTATCCGGATTATCAGTAACCAAAGAATCTCCGAAAAGGTAGAATTGGATTTCAACGGCTCCAGAATCTGTTAAAGCATTAGATCTATATCGGGGACTTTGAGCCACAATTTCTTCACCATAAACCAGGTTGCGGGCTAGCAAAGCCAAACGCTCACCAACGGGCTTTTTATTGGTTGGATGTATGTCAACATCTCCCACATCAATGGTAATGGCTTCACCTGTAAATGGTAGTGACAATGCACCGGATTGCTGCGCTCTAAGTTGTGGCCAGGCATCCCAGGTGGAGGGCATATCTCCGGCTGGTTCGTAAAAAGCAGGTAATTGTACCCAAATAAAAGGTGTTTCCTGATTGTTTAAACTATCCCGATAAGAAGTGATCATAGTTTTAAACAGTTCTCCATAAGCAAGGGCATCCTCCATGCTGTCTCCATTTGATTCCGCCTGATACCAAACGATTCCACTGTAGTTGAACGGAAGAATTGGGTTCACCATTTTATTAAATATGAGTGTGGGTTGGCGTTCAGTTTCGCCGTTTGCCAGAACCACATCATCTTCATCAAAGCCTAGCATAGCTTCACTCATAAAAGCTTCAATTCTTGCCCCACCATACGAATTGTTAAGGAGCCCTATCGGCACGCCGTATTCTGCATACAAATTCTTCGCAAAGTAATAGCCAACCGCTGAAAAACCGGAAGCCTGACTACCCACTGCAGGTTTCCAGCTTACTACTCCAAGTTGCTCACTTTCTGCTTTAGAGGTGGATTTGTTGATTTTGAATTCCCGTATTTCAGGGTAATTCGCAGCTGATGCTTCTTCAGGGCCACCATCAGACTGATATAAAGTCATTTCCATATTTGACTGTCCAGAAATAAGATATACATCACCAACCAACAAATCGGATCGGTTAAGTGTGGTCTGAGAATCAGTAATTGAAAGGTTGTACGGACCACCGGCTTCAAAGGAAGGCAGATATGTTGACCAGGAACCATGAGCAGTTACCGTTGTGGTTCTGATTGAATCTGCGAATTGAATGGTGATAGTGGCTCCGGGATTTCCCCATCCCCAAATATGAATTTCAGTATTTCTTTGCAGAACAGCTCCGTTAGTAAATAGTTTGGAAACGGAAACCTGAGCTTCTAATACGTTTATCAAACTACATAAAGCAATAACCCAGATGACCGATAGTAGTTTTTTCCTGTGCATAATACTCCACCTAATTTATAATGTGTAATGATTATACTAATATTTATTCAAAATGATTTATTAAATATTATGCTGAAAAATGAATAGAATAACCCTCATAATGAAATATTTTACTGTTGATACAAGGAGGATTACTCATGGATTGGGAAATTTTCTTAAGTAATAAAGAATTATCTTCCTCAGGAGTTTTAATAATAAAGTTTCAATGAAAAGAATGTACAAGATATCGTCTGCTTTCTTTCTGATAATGATGGCTGGAGCCTTCATAATTAGTTGTAAGACAACAAATGGTGATGAAACGAGTGGGTATGAAGTAACCGCTTATTTTACTTCTCCGGATAAAACATATCTGTTAGAGAAATTGGATGACAGGGTTGTAGAACGTTCATCAGCCTCTGATGATTTGATCGATATCGAGCCGGATATTGAATATCAGACTATGGACGGCTTTGGTTATGCGTTAACAGGTGGAAGTGCGATGCTGCTTCATCAAATGAGCGCCTCTGCACGACAAAATATTTTAAACGAATTGTTTGGTGCCGGAGAAGGTGAGTTAGGTATTAGTTATTTACGCGTGAGTATAGGAGCCTCTGATTTGGATCCTGAAACATTTTCATACAATGATCTTCCGGCAGGCCAAACGGATACAGATCTGAGTGAATTCAGCATTGATCCGGACAAAGAATACCTGATCCCGATATTAAAAGAGATCCTTCAAATAAACCCTGATATAAAAATAATGGGTTCGCCGTGGTCGGCACCGGTTTGGATGAAAACGGGAGCAGATAATACCATGCCAACCCGTGGTGGAGAATTAAATCCCATCTATCATGAGGTGTACGCCAATTATTTTGTGAAATACATTCAGGCAATGGCTGAGGAAGGTATTACCATTGATGCGATCACCATTCAAAATGAGCCTCATCATCCCGGGAATAATCCAAGTATGTATATGGGGGCATCGCAACAGGCCTCTTTCATAAAAGAAGCACTTGGACCGGCTTTTGAAAATGCAGGAATACAAACCAAGATCGTAATCTGGGATCATAATTGTGATGAACCGGAATATCCTATTTCAATATTAAATGACCCGAATGCAAAAGCTTACATAGATGGCTCGGCTTTTCATTTATATGGTGGAGAGATCACGGCACTTTCAACGGTTAAATCTGCACACCCTGATAAAAACCTGTATTTCACGGAACAATGGATCGGGGCACCGGGCAACTTTTCTCAGGATCTGCAATGGAATGTGAGAAACCTGATCATTGGAGCGACCAGAAATTGGAGTAAGAATGTATTACAATGGAATCTGGCCGCTGACCAGAATCAGGATCCGCATACAGATGGAGGATGCACGAGTTGTCTGGGAGCTATTACTATCAATGGTGATAATGTCACTAGAAATCCAGGCTATTATACCATAGGTCAGGGCTCTAAACTAGTAAGACCCGGTTCAATCAGGATTGAATCGAATGAAATTAATGGATTCGAAAATGTAGTGTTCAAAAGGGAAGACGGATCGATTGTTGTGATACTTTTAAGTACCGGATCTAACCCGGCTATTGTAGATTTAGGTCTGAAGGAGCAAATTTTCAGAGTTCAAATGAATCCCGGAGAAGTGGCTTCTCTTTTATTCGAAAAGTAGGGTGATATTTACTGTTGTGAATTGATGAGGGTGATGTACTCGTTCACAGCATCTACAAAATCATGAAAGTATTCCGGATACTGGGATTTATCCTGATCGAAAAGCCAGTATCGGTGAATTTTCTTGTTCTTTATCTCCACATACACACCACCCTGATCATGATCATCCGGGTGCCCAAATACTACCCCTGAATCCACATTGTGCAGATCACTTGGGAAACGTTTAGTAATGGATTTAACCTGTTGGTAAATACTGTCGGAAAGGGGGACGTAATTACCGTCGTAAAAGGCATTTTCACCATTGGCTGTAGGGTATAAGTTGTTGATGTCTTCCTCCAGTAAATCGGGAGTTAATCGAAAGATCTCTACACAACTCTCACCAATACATTCCCCGTAGAAGTGACCAAACACTAAAAATTCATCACCTTTAAGGACCACGGGGGTAGAATAATCGCAATGGGATATAAAAAATCCGATAAAGAGTAGAAACATCCACTTATTACCGGATCTTAAAAATTTTGATAGAAAATCAGACCGATTCATAATTTCTGAATCAGTTACCTATAACGGATCAACCGTTGGTTTTTTCAATAGTGTGAAGCAGATCTTCCGCTTCTTTGATCAGTGAATCCGCTTTTTGTTTAGCTTCAACTACCACTTTATCTCCCTTTTCTTTTGCTTCAGAGATCAGCTTGTTTTTCTCTTTTCTCAGCTCAGAGATCAGGTCTGATAGTTCTTCTTTGTAATTACTGAGTTGGTATGATAATCGGTCGCGGGTGTTTTTCCCGGTATCCGGTGCATAAAGTAATGCTAAAACTGAACCTGCTAATGCGCCGCTTACGAATCCAACTAAAAAATTTTCTGACTTACTCATAACATTTCACCTCTTTCTTTCATGGGTATATAACTATAACAAGTTTACTTAAATCAAGTTCCAAATACCACCAAATTATAGACCCAAAATGGTTAATCTGAGGACACCAGATTTTTAACCCATGATATCATTTGGTTGAATCCAACGGATAGTGCCGGAGTAATGAATAAAGTTAAAATAGCTCCAAAAACTAAGCCACCTATCACAGCCTTTGCCAATGGGCTCCATATTTCAGCCCCCGATCCAAGTTCAAGTGATAGAGGAATCATGGAAAAAATTGTTGTGATCGCTGTTAATAAAATAGGACGCATTCTTCGTCGGCATGCCTCAAGCACATGAACCATGTATGGAGAATCTTTCTTAGTGTCGAATGGATTCCCTTTTGTGTAAAGATGGATGTAATCAACGAGCACGATCCCGTTATTTACAATGATCCCCACTAACATGAACATTCCGATCTGAGCAGTCATACTAAGTGGATTGCCTAAGATAGTAAGGAAGGCAAGGGCACCAAAAGCAGCCATAAAAATGCATAGCCAGATCACAAACGGATCACGGAAATTCTCGAACAGTGAAGCCATGATCATATACATTAATAAGACCGCAGCAATAAGAGCGAAGAAGAATTCACGATTACTCTGATCGGTTTCGTTAGTACTTCCTGTAAACTCAAACCGGTATCCTTCAGGTAGCACGATCTCTGATTGGATGAATTCGATGATCTTGGATCGATATTCGTTGGCATCTCCATTTACCTGAATATTAACATCCAGAATGGTTTCGCGGTCTCTACGCTGGAAGGAGTCGACCCCATCTTCTGCAACAAAATCTCCCACTGCTACAATTGGAATACGTTGATCATCTACCTGAAACACTTCGATGTCAAAAAGGTCATCTCTGCTTTTAAGGGATGATTTCCGGGTACGAACTTCGATTGGGATCTCCCGTCCATCAGAAATATAGTACCCTGCAGTATTACCCAATGTTTGGGTTCTTAATGCAGATGCAATGGTCATGAGATTAGTACCCAGCCGGCCTACCCGTTCACGATCGGCATAGAAATGTAATTCTGGGGTGGGATCAGTTCTGCCATTGTCTACAGAAATTACATTAGGATCATCGATCAGTTTAGCTTCGATCTTATCAGAAATAGCGACGAGTTGATCGATCTCCGGTCCAATAAGGCTCAATCGAATAGAACCTGAACCGAAATCGAATCCCCGGCCAAATCGTAATCCACCGCCTTCAACCCGCACCCGGACTTCTACACCCGGGGAAACCAGCTCGCGACGTAATTTGAGCGAGAATGCATTGGTGGTCATCTCCCGTTCACTTTCGGGAACCAGTACCACACTGATCTCTCCACGGTTGGTCTGTTCGGTCCATCGGCTTCTTCCGATCGAGGCAATGCGGGTTTCAACTTCCGGCATTTCAGCAAGCTTAGCATTGAAGGCATCCATCACATCCATGGTCTTAACCAGTTTGCTGCCTTCGGGTAAGCGGATATCAATATCAATCTGACCGGAATCGGATTCAGGGAAACCTTCTTTGTTGATGGTCTGATACATGTACATAGTACCGGAGATTATGCCAAGCATTGCCAGAAGTGCTACATATTTGTGATGCAGGATCCATCCTAAAATTGAGGTGTAACCGCGCTCCAGTTTAGCGATCCCTTTCAGTGCAAAATTCTTTTTATCGAACTGAGATTTATCCAGTACAAGCAGACTTATCACCGGAACTAATATGATAGACGACAAAAAAGAAAAACCGATCGCAAAACAAATGGTATAGGCAAACTCCTTAAAAAGTGCGGCTTGCACACCACTTAACATAATAATGGGAACAAAAACGCCTAAAGTGGTCAATGTAGAACCGAGAAGAGCTCCGATCACCTCATTGGTTCCCTGTAAAGCCGCTTCGAACTTTGTATAACCTTCTTCCAGTTTTCGGGCAATACTTTCGGTAACTACAATGGAGTTATCAACCAGTAGTCCAATAGCTAATGCCAAAGCTGAAATAGTGAGAATATTCAGGGTAAGGTCAGCGAAATACATAGCCGCGAAGCTGGCCGCGATAGAAACCGGAATAGAACTCGCAACCACCAGAGAAATTCTCCAGCCCCCCATAAAGATGAGGATAATGATGATCACCACGATCAACGCACTGGTAGCAGACTGTGATAGATTATTGATGGAGTCTTCAATGGTACGTCCTTCATCCGAAAGAACCTGAATACGAACACCCGGTGGCATGATCTCATTCAGTTCATCCAGAGAAGCTTTTACCGCGTTTACCACATCCAGAGTATTTGCATCCGAGCTTTTTTGCACATCTACCGACACACTATTCCGGTCGTTAACAGTTACCAGACTGGTAACATCTGTAAAACCATCGGTTACCTCGGCCACATCTTTTACCCGTATAGGAATGTCATTCTCTGAAACTGAAACAATGGTGTTGGCGATCTGTTCCACCGTTTCGTAGGTGGATTGAGCTCTTACACTATAACTGATCCGGTCTGTGACAATATTTCCAATCGGAAGCTGTGCATTGTTTTGGCGAAGGGCATTCTCAATATCTGCGGGAACAAGTTTATGTTGAGCCAGCGACATGGGTGATACATCCACATAGATCCTGCGCTCAAGGCCGCCCTGGGTTTCAGCAGAAGCAAGCCCATCGATACGCTCTAAACGAGGCTCAACCAGCTCAACACCAATATTTCGAAGCTCATCCAGTCCCCGGTTACTTGCGTCAATACTTAAACGCATAATGGGTCTGTTTTCAGGATCAAATTGAAAAATTACTGGTTCCTGAGCCTGTGAGGGCAGATCATTGAGGATGTTGTCTATAGCTTCACGAACCTTAAGCTCCGTTTTTCGAATGTCGGTACCATCCTCGAGTCGAAGGATGATGAAGGCGTTTCCGCGATTTACCCGCGCTTCGAGTGTTTCAATGCCTTCAATAGCGGAAACGGCACCCTCAATAGGATTTACGATGATACGGTTTATATCTTCAGGCGAAACATTCTGATAGCCGGTAGAAATGGCTAAGACCGGTATGTTGATGGATGGAAATAAGGTCACCCTCAAATTTTGTAACGAAAATATCCCAAAAAAGATCACGATCAATGTGATCATGATCACGGTGATCGGACGACGTAATACGGAACCGGCTATGCTGAACTGTTTCATCCTTTACCCTCAATGTTTTCGTTGGCAAGTGGATCCAGTTTATGGATGGCATCAAAACCAAGTTTTTCTACTCCGGAATTCACAATGTTATACAAACACGGAACTACGAAAAGCATTAAGATCGTACTCATGGTCAACCCCCCGATTACTGTGCGTGCCATCGGGCTCCAGGTTTCAGAACCGGAACCGATCTCAAGTGCAAGAGGAACCATCGAAAGAATGGTGGTGAAAGCGGTCATAAGGATAGGTCGTAGTCGCCGGGTAGCTCCGGTTACGATCGCTTCTGCCCGGTCAATACCCCGGGCTTGTAATATCTTGATATAATCGATCATTACAATACCGTTGTTTACCACAATTCCGGTGAGCAGGATCAGCCCCACCATAGAGGTCACGCTTACTGATGTTCCGGTAAACCATAACATTAATAAAACTCCGGTGAGAGCAAGAGGAATAGTAAAAATGATAATAAACGGCTCAACCAGACTTTCGAACTGTGAGGCCATGACCATGTAGGTAAGTATACCGGCAATGGCAAAAGCGATCATCAGATAATTGAATGATTCTGCCTGTTCTTCAGCGGTACCGGCAAGTTCATATCGGTATCCATCCGGCCATTCCACCTGATCGAGTAAATTACGTGCGTCTGCCGTTGCTGTTTTAAGATCAGTACCTGAAAGTTCAGCGGTGATCTCTGTAACACGTTCCTGATTGATCCGGAGTACATTGGTCGGACCTGTATATCGTTCTAAACGAGCCAGATTCTTTAGCGGCATCCAATCTCCGGTTGGAGTCTGAATTTGAATGTTCGAGAGATCCAGAGTCTGTGATTTATCTTTAGGATCCAGTTCTACAAGAACTTCAAATTCCACCCCCTGATCCACAAAACTCGTGGCTATACTCCCTTTTACGGCATTAGCTACCGCCGACGCAACCTGATTGGTGGTCATTCCAACTCTTGAAATTCGCTCGCGATCCATATTCAGTCGAAGTTCCGGACGGCCCTGATCGGAAGTGCTGAATACATTTACAATTCCGTCGATACTAAGTAACTGCTGTTTAACTCCTTCCGAGAGCTCTTTTTTCAAAGCCGGATCATATCCAAAGATCTGAACGATCAGTCCGTTCTCGCCATCAGGACTCAAAGGATCGATGATCAATTCTTTGATCTCAACACCCGGCACTTGTTCAAGTGTGGCGAGTAGCGAATTGGTGATCTGAAATTGAGTTCTTTCACGCTCATTCTGAGGTATTAATTCTACTCTTACAGTACCACGATATCCTCCCGGACTGTCGGCACCTTCAATACCTTCTTTATCGCCATAATCGGCAACCACTAAGCGGGCTTCCGGTACTTCTTCTTTAATAATATTTTCAACCTGTCTGATCGACCGCTCCAGTTCGAACAGATTCACTCCTGGTTCGCGTTGTATTTCCAGAGTAAAAGCATTTTCATCCACTCTGGGGAAGAACTCTCCCCCTAACTGATAAAAGATCGGCAAAGTGACCACAAAGAATAACACGGAAGCTCCGACAACTAATCCGCTTCTATTTATTACAGAGGCCAGTTGGCGTTGATAGGTGCTTTCCAACGTATTAAGTGCATTGCTCAAAAATTTAGCCAGCTTGTTCTTCGCCTCGAAGGAATCCGAATCATTCTTAAAGAACTGTGAGGTCATCATCGGGATGAGTGTTAATGCCACAAGAGACGATACCGACAGAGAGAATGATATGGTAAGTGCGAGATCCCTGAACAGGAAGCCGGCAATTCCCGGAACAAATAAGATCGGAAGGAAAACTACCAATGTGGTTAAGGTCGAGATCACAACAGGAACAGCTACTTCTTTGGCACCGTCGATAGATGCGGTTTTACGGTCCACTCCACTTTCCCGAAACCTGAATATATTTTCAAGTACTACAACGGCGTCATCCACAACCATACCAACGGCCAGAGTTAATCCGGAAAGTGAGATAATATTCAAACTCAGTTCCGCAAAATCCATCACAAAAAAGGTGGTAATGATGGATACAGGAATTGAAATTGCGATGATCAATGCAGAACGCCCGCTTCGTAAGAAAGCCAGCAGGATGATAACTACCAGAAATACCGCCTGAATACCGGTAAGTAACAGATTAGAGATAGATTGCTCGATGAAATCCGCTTTATTGGTCAGAACTTTGATCTCAACATCTTTCGGCAGACTTTTTTTGATGCCGTCCAGTCCTTCAATAACAGCTGTTGCGGCAGATACTACGTTTGCATCACTTTGGCGGTATACATTCAGGATCACGCCGTTTTCACCATCAATATGTACATTTCCGATAGGCTGAGCGATACCGTCTTCAACATTTGCTACATCTTTAAGCAACAGGGGCTGACCATCCCGAACAGTAACGATGGTATTCTTAATCTGATCGACATTTTTGAATTCACCAATGGTTCTTAGTGAATAAATGGTATTTCCTTCTGAGAGCTGGCCAGCCGGCACCTGAATATTTTCCTGGCTGAGTTTGCTGGAAATATCGGCGATAGTGAGATTGTAGAGCCTCATTTTCTCATTATCGATGGTTACGTTGATCTGTCTTTCCAATCCACCGGAGGTTTCAACAGAAGCGATACCGTTTACGCGTTCAAGTCGCTGTTCAAGCACCTGGGTTGCATAAGTACGAAGATCTCTGGGGCTGCGGGCATTCGAAGTTAAGGTAAGTACCACGATCGGTTCCTGATTGGGATCGTAGGAAAAAACTAAAGGCGCCTCAGCATCATCAGGAATGGTTCGCTCCACAAAACCAAGTTGTTTACGAACGTCGTTCTCTGCTTCATACAGATCAGTTCCCCAGTTAAAATTCAGTTTCACCACAGAGGCTCCCTGACTGGAAAGACTGCGTACCCTTCGGATTCCGCTGATACTTCCCACCGATTCCTCAATAGGACGAGTTACCAGTGTTTCAATATCTTCTGGCGCTACACCCTCATAACTGGTATACACCGTTATGGTTGGGAAGGAGACGTCAGGATATAAGTTTAGTCGCAGATTTTGAAGGCCGAAGATGCCGAATCCAACCACAATTAAGGTGGTCATTAACAGCGTGATCGGACGACTAACCGCTATTTTTGAAAGTGAACCCATGGTATCAGTTAGTTTTTAGCGGTAGAATCTGCGTTTTGCTCACGTAATTTCTGGAAGAAGGCACGTCGTTCTTCCTGAGACATATCTCGTAATTTTTCCCGTTGCTCAGGAGTCAGGTTTCTGAACATTTCCCCATTCGGACGACCGCCGGAGGGTGGCGCATCATCACCGGTAACCGTTTGTTGTTCAGGCGACTGAAATGCCGTGCCCGAAGCAACGGAGATCTTAGAACCGTCTTCTAATCCCTGCTGACCGGTAATAATGATCTGGTCACGGGGACGCAATCCACTTAATACTTCGATCTGATCTCCTTGCTCAATACCAAGCTCAAGCCGGCGGCGTTCAGCTACCGAATCCCCGACCGAGACAAATACGGAATAAGAGCGGTCCAGCTCTATAGTATTTGATTCGGGATTTACCACAGTCTCAACGGTTTCAACCAAAGCACTTCGGGGTACTTTCATAGTATTTTGTTTCGATGATATAGTGATGAGGTTTTCAACCAATACACCCGGATAGATAGACGGACCCACGTCACTTAAGGTAATTACTACTTCACCTAGTCCGGTGGTGGCGTCTAGTTGAGGGCTTTTTCTGGATACCACACCTTTTGCGGATACACCCTCTTCGTTAGATACTCGCATGAAAACTTCTTGTCCGATCTTAACCGCTCTCCAATCCTGAACCGGAAGATAGATACGGGTTTCGTAGCCGGTGGTATTAGCGATCTCGAAAATAGCCTGCCCGGTAGTAGCAAGATCGCCAACTTCAAAATTACGGGCGGTGATCACACCTCGTACCGGAGATCGTACTTCTGTATTATTGAAATTCTCTTCAGCCTGGGTAAGAGACGCTCTGGCTGATTGATACTGAGCGAGTGAATTACGATAGGTAGCCAGCGCAATATCATATTCCGACTGGCTGATAAGATCTCTTTCCAGTAACAGTTGTTGTCGCTCAAATTGGGCACTATCTCGCTGTACAGCAATCTCACTTTGTTCTAATTGAGCCTTAGCCTGATTTAATTGATCACGGAATGTGGCGTCATAGATTTTTGCAAGCAATTGTCCCTGACGAACGGTGTCACCCAGATCTACATAGATCCTGGTAATACGGTTACTTACCTGAGGGGTAATTACAACCACGTCCTGAGCTTTTACATTACCGTAGGAACGAACTTGTTCTGCGATCGGGCCTACACTAACGGGCTTTGTTTCAACGCTGGTAGCGCGGTCGCCACCAAATCCCCTGAATCCACCAAACCGGCTTTGAGGTGATTGTTCTTCTGAATCTGAATTTCCACATCCCGCTATTATTGTACTCAGGATAATCGCTGTAACGAATAGTTTTTTCACAGTTCTTTATAGGTTAGTAATAGTTACATTATATGAAACCAAATTTCGGCATTTAGTTTAGTACCTGATACTTTGCGGATGTAAAAAAAAGCAATGTTATTTTTACTATTTTAAATGATTGATACCTGTAATATGTGTAAGTTATACACTTAAAGATTCACTTTAAAACTCACTGCACGATGAAATTTTTTATAGACACCGCAGATCTTGATGAAATCCAAGAGGCAAATGACCTTGGGGTTTTAGACGGAGTAACAACCAATCCAAGTTTATGTGCAAAAGTTGGGGTTAGCGATTTTGAAGGTCACATTAAAAAAATCTGTGACATTGTTGAAGGAGATGTTTCAGCGGAAGTTGTATCTACTACCTATGATGATATGGTTGCTGAGGGCCGGGATATTGCGGCTATCGCAGACAACGTGGTAGTTAAGATCCCTTTGATCAAAGATGGAATTAAGGCTATTAAAACATTTTCTGATGAAGGAATTAAAACAAACTGTACACTTTGTTTCTCTCCAACTCAGGCGTTGATCGCGGCTAAAGCAGGAGCGACGTACATCTCTCCATTCCTTGGCCGTTTGGATGATATTTCCACTGATGGGATGCAACTCATTAACGATATCGTTCAGATCTATCTGAATTACGGATATGCTACAGAAGTTCTAGCCGCTTCCATCCGCCACCCAATGCATGTGGTTGAATGTGCGAAAGCCGGAGCAGATGTTGCTACAATGCCTTTGAGCGTTATAAACGGTTTGCTGAAGCATCCGTTAACCGATAGTGGCTTAGCTCGTTTCCTCCAAGATTGGGAAGACCTGCAGGAAAGCCTCAAATAATCTGATTTACACTGATTGTATAAAGCGAAGGTTTTCCTTCGCTTTTTTTATTTATACCATTATTTAATTTGTTGTTCTGTAATGGATTAACTAACCTGAGATTAAGTGAAATAATGGGGAGAAACACGATGAAGAATTTAACAATCGCCATTCTAATGTTTTGTGTTCTCGGGTTCGCGGCACAGCTACAAGCCCAGACTGATTCACGCTTCAGCTTAGAAGCCTATAAACAATTTTTGACTGAAAATGAGGGATTGAGTTATGAAGATTTGGTGGTTCTTTATCCTGTAGCTCAATTCAGCTCTAATGCACCGGCTGGTTTTGCTAATGCGTTGTATGCCGATTCCGTTTACAGGTATTATCAACTCACAAGTGAAGAAATTGCACAAGTTGAAAACTATGGTTTTATGGTAACGGATCGGGTTCGGTACACCGATTTTGGAGAAGCTTTTATGACCGTTTATAAGCGGGATCTTCCGGTATATATATCCAGCGATGCCATACTCCATGCACTTCATAAATCATATTCTGCAATCTTAAGTACCCTTGAAAGCGAAGTGCTTTATCATTCGCTTGATTCGCTTTTAAGCGCATTACATGATCAAATACCGGCGTTTGAAACAACCTATGGAAGCGATAGTATGATTGCATTAAGTTTACGGGACCTGGATCTGTACCTAACCGTTCCACTTCAACTTTTAGGTCGCACTATTACCCCTTTTTACCCGGAAAATATCTCGGAAGTGCAAAAGGTCATGGAATTGATCCAAAGTGAAAATATGGCTAGCTATCCATTGTTTTCTGAGGTGCCACGAGTGCTGGATTTCAGCCAGTTTACTGTCAGGGGACATTACACGCAATCGGAAAAACTCGGTCAGTTTTTTAAAGCAATGATGTGGCTTGGGCGAACAGAGTTTTATTTAAAAGTGCCGGATGCCATACCCTATTCTACGTTTTCAGAAGATAAAAAAGACAGTATTGCACAGCGTCAGGCTATATCTGCTTTTCTTATCGCCAAAGGGTTGAGTGGTAGCGAAGCTGCTCAAAAAGCCATTAATGAGATCGATGAGCTAATTACCTTTCTGGTTGGGGAATCTGATAATGTACTGATCGATCATCTTACTTTTATTAAAACGGCAACCACCGGATTTGATGACCTGACGGATCTTACTGATATCGAAATATTCAGAGATTTTAAGGAGAATCTATTGGCCGAACCCTTTGCCAGCCAGAATATCCTGTCTCAGATTCTGGTTCAGGACCCGGTTAATACCGATGATATAGAACCTGCTTCTGCCTTTATGCTTTTGGGGCAGCGTTTTATTATCGATTCATACATTTTGGGAAATGTAGTATTTGATAAAACCATGAGACGAAGGATGCTGCCAAAAAGTGCGGATGCTATGTTTACTCTTGGTAATAATGATGCGTTACCCATCTTAAAAAACGAATTGGAGCAATACGAATATCAATTAAATCTTGCAGGACTTCGTTATTTGGTGGATAGTTATGAACCGGAGTATTGGGAAACTTCTTTTTTTAATCTGTGGCTCAATACTATACGGCAATTAAACCCGCCGGAAGATCGCTCCGAATTTCCCGCCTTCACTCAAACAGCAGCCTGGTCAAAAAAAACGTTGAATACCCAAATGGCTTCTTGGGCAGAATTGCGCCATGATAATCTCCTGTATGCTAAGCAATCATATTCCGGAGGGGCTACGTGTGAATTTCCGGTGAGCTATGTCGAGCCCAATCCTGATTTTTTTGAATCATTGAGGATACTTGGCTCAATTTCAAAAGAAGAGTTGACCAGTTTTTCTGCGTTGGATGGATACATGCGTGCAAAAGTGGATAATTATTTTGCGGATATGATCGATATAACTGAGAAACTGAGGGATATCGCACATAATGAGTTGGATGGTATTGAGAATACGGAGGCTCAAAATGAATTTCTTAGCACCATGTTACATGAAACAACCGGTGGATGCGCAACTGTGATTACTGGCTGGTATAGCCAATTATACTTCGACGGGGAGAGTGATCTTTTAAAACAGGATTATATTGTGGCCGATGTGCATACAGCACCCTTCGATGAGCAAGGCAATAGTGTAGGATGGGTTTTGCATATCGGAACAGGTCCATTGAATCTGGCAATGATCGTTACTGAAATGCAAGATGGTCTGGAATACGCATTTGTAGGGCCGGTTATGAGCTATTATGAAACAGTATCTCTCAATTTTGAACGTTATACGGATGATGAATGGGCGGAAACTTTTGAAAATGATCCGGTGGCAGTTCGCCCGGAATTTATTAATGATTACCTGATCGCTTCCGATGATCCCTATTATGATTATCGCGGGTACATACCTACTTCGGTCGAAGAACAGCCTGATGAAACCGAATTTCCACAAAAAATAGAATTAGCACAGAACTATCCGAATCCATTCAATGCAGGAACATTGATAAGCTTCAGGATACCGCAAGCTCAGGCAAATCAGCAGGTAAGTCTGGCCATTTATACCATTCAGGGACAACTGGTTCAAACTTTGGTGCAAAACAGACTAGCAGCCGGAAGTTATTCCTACCGATGGAACCCAACAGTGGCAAGCGGAACCTACATTTACCGGTTAAAAGTTGGAAAAGAAGAATTGGTGCAGAAAATGGTGCTCTTAAAATAGTAGCAGAAATTGTACTTTGTGGCGTTCGAAATTCACCGAAATTCAAGAAAGCACTTTATGGCAGTGAATAGGCACACTTCTTTCATCATCATTCTCATTTTTATTATGGGCAGTTTAACAGCCTGTCTCGAAAACGGAGCTTCAGGTCCGGCCGGCCCTGCAGGGGAAGATGGATTAGACGGGGTGGATGGAAATGCCAATGTGATTATAAAAACCGTTGAGCCTGCTTCCGGTGAATTTTTTAATTGGACGGAGTCCGTCTATTTGAACCAACCGGCAAACCGGATAGCTATTCCTGATACTGCACTTAATCAATTAGCGGTGAACACCGATTTTATCAGAGTAGACGTGCAGTTTGGTGATGCCGTGTGGTACCCTCTTCCTGTATCGTTAGATTCTGGCTCTGTTATCACTTTCTCCGTTCAGGTTGATACACTTAATATTTATGCTTACAAGCCTGATTCTGTATTCTCTGCAGATATTGACTTCATCCGGTACTTCATCATAGAAAGCACCAGTTCAAACTAGGTCTGTTAAGTTTAGCACTGATCAGGAACTGTTCCCGCCCTCTTACTGTATAATTGATAAGCATAAATTATTATTGACTTATCATGGAAAAAATTCAAAATATTATCATATTCACCACTTCATATCTGGTTTTTTATGTGGTAGGTGCTCAGTTAGGTGTACTACCGGAGAAACTCATCATAGCTATGTTTGCTACAAGCCCGTTTCTGGTCGGATTCATGGCATTTAAGATCCTGAAAGATGGTATTGCATCAGAATTGAACTGGGAAGACGGGTATTGGTACGAAGATAAACCTCAGATGATGAGTGCGAGACAAAGCAGCCCACAGTAGATCACCGCTTTGAGAACATAGTTTCTTTTTTTGATAAGATACTGCAAAGATCAAATTTTGAGATCACTGACGGTGATCTTGAAGATGACCAGACAGACGAGCTGTTAAGAATCCTCGTAGAACCCGAAGTACACATCTTACTGTCAAGTTCTATGTTGCTGATCAGCTGATAACCATTTAAGCTTTTCCGATGAGGTCTTGGGCAATTATGGATGAAGAAAGCACACCGGGTAATCCGGCACCGGGGTGAGTTCCTGCTCCTACAAAGTACAATCCGTCTACATCCTCCGATTTGTTATGAGGACGGAACCATGCTGACTGAGTAAGTACCGGTTGAACAGAAAATGCCGATCCTTTATAACTATTCAGATCATTCTGGAAGTGAAGCGGATCTATGTAATGTTCTGTTACCAAATGGTCACTTAAGCCCGGTAAATAATTTTCCTCCAGGAAATTCATGATGCGGTCGCGATAAACGGGCGCGAATTCGTTCCAGTCGGTATCTCCATCCAGATGCGGAACAGGAGACAGGACATAGAACCCTTCATGACCATCGGGGGCTATACTTGGATCCGTTAAAGTTGGCATGTGTAAATACAATGAAAAATCGTCAGCTACGATCTTCTTGTGGAAAATATCATCAAGCAGGCCTTTATATCTCGGCCCGAGAATGATATTGTGATGCGCAAGACCGGTATCCCGGTATTGTTTATCAGTTCCGAAATAGATCACAAAAAGTGACATACTATACTTTGTATTAGCCAGCTTTCGATCGGTATATTTTTTGCGATGTGACGGGTTGATAAGGTTTTTATACGTAAATGCAACATCCGCATTAGAAACTACTACGTCGGCGTCGAGTTTTTCCCCATCTTCCAATCGTACGCCAACAGCTTTGCCATTTTTAACGATGATCTCTTCAACTTCTGTGCTGGTGTGGATCTTGCCACCCTGTTCAGTGATCAGTTTTTCGAAAGCATGAACAATAGATCCGGTTCCCCCAAGTGCATAATGTACTCCCCATTCACGTTCCAGATAATGGATCATGGCATAAATGGAGGTGGTATCAAATGGATTTCCGCCCACGAGTAATGGATGGAAGGAAAAAGCTTGTCTTAAAAATTCATTTTTAATGAACTGAGAAACATAGCTGTATACATTTTTATAAGACTGTAGTTTGATCAGATCCGGAGCCACTTTTAACATATCGGTGAAATTCAGGAAAGGCTCATCGGCAAGCTCTGTAAACCCTTTATCGAAAATAGCTTTAGTGGTCCCTAAAAATTTCTCATATCCTGCTTTATCCTCAGGATTCCATTTTTCAATTTCACTTAATGTGAATTCATGGTCATTATTATAATCGAAGCTTTTTCCTGTGTGATCAAAAATGCGATAAAAAGGATCGCATGGTACGAGGTCGAAATAATCTTCCCGCTTTTTCCCGGCAGCATTCCATATATCATCGAACATAAAGGGGGCTGTAATCACTGTTGGTCCCCCATCAAATTTAAAGCCGTCTTGCTCATAAACATAAGCCCGGCCTCCGAGTTTATCTCGTTTTTCAAGGATGGTTACGTCATGTCCGGCTGATAATAATCTTGATGCGGCTCCAAGTCCCCCGAATCCGCTCCCAATAATAATGATTCTCTTTTTCATGGATAATACTCTTTTAAGATTCAGGCAGGTAACCGAAAAAAAAGAGATTTCAATCCCGTGAATAAACGAAAAGTTATTTTCCGTTCAGAAGTTTCACAAAACCATCGTGACCAAGTCCCTGAAGACGTTGCAGGGCCTCCATAGCGATAGATGGGTCTTCAAAATCACCAAAGTAGATCCGGTAAAAAGTTTCACCGTCTACCTCAACTTCTTTCACATAGCTACTTCGTATCTCAGCCGCTTTTTTTTCGGCAGCTTCTTTATCGGAGTAAGAACCAAGTTGAACGGTGTACTGAGGCTTAACCGAGGGGGGGAGATCGCCTTCGTTCAGAATATAAACCCGAACGCGGGCTGTACCGGGACCAATCATATCCATTTTTTCGGCTGCCGCCTTAGAAAGGTCTATGATGCGACCTTTGGCAAAAGGCCCCCGGTCATTAATGCGGACTTTAACGGAACGGCCGTTATCCAGGTTCTCTACTAATACCATGGTGTTGAAAGGGAGTGTGCGATGGGCTGCGGTCATGGCATTCATATCATATTTCTCGCCGTTGGCGGTCTGACGACCATGGAAATCAGGTCCGTACCAACTAGCCACACCGGATTCAAGTGAAATTACTGATTCGTTTGATGGTCTGCTTCTCGTTGGAGAAGTAGCTGTACCGGAGTCTGAGGAAGATCGGGTTGTTCGGTTCGAAACTCCACAGGAAGCGAATAGAACAAGTAAGAAAACACTAACAACGGAGTGCCGAAGTAATGCCATAGGTAGAAGATATTTGTTTGCCGTTGATTGCAGAATATAGCCAAAAAAAGGAATTACGATCAGGCTTTTTGGAAATACACTCTAAAGGTAGTGCCATACCCCAATTCACTTTCAATCTCAATTTCACCATTCATTTCATCTACAAGATTCTTAACAATGAATAAACCCAGTCCGGTTGTTTTTCATTTCCGGTTGGTGAAGCGGATAATTTTTCAAACTTATGAAATAGCTTGGTTTTATCGAGTTGGGTAAGGCCGGGACCTTGATCAGAAACATCAAAATAAGCCCTTTGATCCACATCATTCGCTGAAATAGTTACAGTAGAACCCGGTGGTGAAAACTTGTAGGCATTGCTGATAAGATTTTCAAGAACCCGAACAAGGGCATTGTACTCCGATAGTATCGTGATCTCATGATCCGGAAGGTTCAATTCTGTATTGATGTCTTTATCGGCCCCAAGAATTTTTATGCCATCAATAACAGCAGATATGGAATTGTTTAGTGAGGTGGGTTTGAGGGCAATTTTAGTAGTTCCGGTTTCAATTTTATTAGCATCCAGCATATTATTGATCAGATATTCCATTCGGCGCGATGAATTGAAAATGATGCTGGAATATTCTTTCAAGCTATCAGTATCTACATCTTCAGGATCACTGTTAATCAAACTCGATAACATCATAATGGAATTCAGAGGGCTTCTGAGATCATGAGATACTACCCCGATAAAATGATCTTTGTCCTGATTGATCTTAGCTAATTGTTTAGCCGTTTTGTTACGTTCTTTAGAAGAATTGAACACCAATACCAGAAGTATGAGTACTCCGGAAAGTAAAATCACTAAAGCCAGATTGTAATATTGCCGTTGAACTAAAAGTTCGTTGGTTCGTTGTAGTTCCTCTTCAGCATTAAACGTAGCATTAGATTGAGATTGAAGTTGATTGGCGATCACTTTCTGATGATGATTATCAATTTCGGAATACTTGTTATAGTACTGGCTTTGTAAATCATAGGCGGTTGTGTATTCGCCTAGAATCTTATTGACCTTCGAAAGTTTGAGCAGGGATTTTAGTGTGTACGAATTTTCTTGTTGCCTGGTGAAATAATCCAGAGCAATAGAACCCTCTTCAAGTGCTTTGCGATAATTTCCTTCTGCAAGATGGATGTTTGAGGTGGTTAGGTGCAGGATCCCCAGATAATATCGCCGGTTATGCTTTTCAACATAAGGTCTGATTCGCGAAATAACACGATCAGCTTTTTCTGTATTTCCAATTTCTGAATAGATCTCTGCGGAAACCAGGTAGTGATATAGATAATCGGTATTTACCTGACCATTATTTTCCGGTATGTCGTTATAGAGTCGCTCAATTTCACTGCGAACAATATTTGTATCACCTAAAGCGAGATTGGCTTTTGTGATCTCATAGCTCGCTAACCATTTATTTCTTTCATTTTCAAATTCATCCAGTGCATTCCTGAAATGATTTTTAGCAATACTGTATAACTGAAGTTCTGAATAGATCAGCCCATAATTGAACTCATTAAATCGTAACAGATCAACAAGATTATTCGATTTAATATAGTCTGATGATATCTCTGTATAATTTAGTGCCCGGCTAAAATCTCCTTTCTTCATATAGGCATGGCCAAGGTCGGAATAGGCATATGAAAGCAACGAGATATCATCACTTAATACGGCATAATCAAGTGCCTCGTTCATATAATCAATGGCCCGATCTATATCATCATTTATGAAAACGTAGTAAAGATCTCTGGTAAGGTAATATTTACTTGTGGCGTTGGTAGCTTGAGACAGGCTTTTAAGAAGTCCATCGACGGTGACTTCTTTAGATTCGATCTCGATATCCTGTGCCAGCAGAGAGGTGGATATTGAACAGATCGAAGTTAGAAGAACAATCAGGTAAGATTGCCAGTTAATCACTTACTTAAATTTTCACTCCTATTATTTCTGTAAATATATTGTTTTGGTATTTGTAAAACCAAGCAAATTATATATAAATCCTTTAGTAGAATGGGTTAACTAAAAAATAATAATAAACAATATATATGCTAAGATTAATGCCGTAATTTCAGTGTAATATTTTATTTAATTAAAAAAAGTATTATTTATTTACTTGTCAATCATTAAAAAACCGGGGTGTACATGAGACTTATCTCAGCAACGCTGATGCTACTGTTATGTAGTATTTCAGAAGTATCAGCGCAATCTATTCTAACTGCTTCGGCAGGGGTAGCTTCGGGAAGCTCAGCTTCGTTAATATTCAATCTTGGAGAACCCGCCGTGGGAACTTTTCAAGGCGAAAGCGTAGCATTGATAGCAGGATTTACATCAATTTCACAAGGTATTATTACATCAAATGATATTGATGAAATGGATATTCCGGATAAATTTGAGATCTCTCAGAATTATCCAAATCCTTTTAATCCATCTACAAATATCGATTATAGCCTTCCGGAAACTTCAGATGTGTTGATCGAGGTTTACAACTCGATCGGGGTAAAAGTGGCAACGCTTATAAATACCAGACAAACTGCAGGGAGACATAAAGTTACCTTTAATGCAGGGTCTGTATCCAGTGGTATGTATTTCTATACCATGCAGGTAAATGGCAAGTTGTTGTCTACGAAAAAAATGATTTTAGTTAAATAATTAAATAGATAAATAAATGGATAAAAAGTTTAAAAAAATATTGTTATTACTTGGTTTGCTTTTATCTGGGGGTCTTGCGGTAGCGCAGGTGCCACAGGGGTTTAATTTTCAGGCAGTAGCGGTAACAAATCAGGGAATTCCCATCTCTAATTCCGAAGTAGGAGTGCGGGTAAGTTTACTTCAAGGGTCTGAAACAGGGGATGTGATCTATTCAGAAACTCACATGCCAACAACCAATATTGCCGGCTTAATGCAGATCGTAATTGGTGAAGGGACTGCTGAGTCCGGGACCTTTAGCACAATTAACTGGGCAGGTGGAGATGTTTATGTAAAATTAGAACTCGATCCTGCAGGTGGCGACAATTATGAAGATCTGGGAGCTACCCGATTATTATCGGTTCCTTTCGCCATGGTGGCACAAAATGTTGTTGAAGGTGGTGGAACCGGATCAGGAGAAGTAACCGATTTTATTGAGATCAATAAGGACGATGCAACCCTACAGGATTCATTAGTGATCGTGCGTAGTGGCAGTGTTGCTGATGGTGAAATGGCGTTAGGCTTGCAGGTTTACGGTGTAGCTGATGGTTCTAATATTCCTGTATTTGCTGAAGTTAAGGAAGCCCCTGAAAATGAAAGCACTCAATATGCTGTAGCAGGATGGGCCGATGGACCGGGAACCGGAACTCATATTGGTGTAATAGGTACTGCAGATGCTCCTGAAGCCACAGGAAACAGCAGAACCGGAGTTTACGGTCAGGCTACCTCATTAGCTAAATATAACTACGGTATGCGAGGTGTAGCTTATGGTACAGGAAACGGAGATCAGGGCGAAGGCTTTGGTGAAGGATCTGTAAACTTTGGTTTAAGAGGAGCGGCAACTAATAATACCTGGGGTAATATTGGTTTGGAAGCAGACGCCTATGGCGAAGCCGGTTTGAATAACTATGGTGTTCATGGTCTGTCTCGCGCAGGTACCGAAACAACGACAAAGAATTATGGGGTTGCAGGACGTGCGTCAGGTCCCGGGATCAATTATGGTGTTTATGGTTCGGCCTGGGAAGGTGTAGAAAATTATGCCGGTTATTTTGATGGTGACGTTAATGTGAATGGTACATTTACTGTAAATGGTGAGCCATTAGCCGGGACTGCTGTTACAAGTCTTGATAGTATACGTTTTATGAGACTATACAATGCAGACGGAATTCGAGCGGCCCAATTAGGAGCAACCAGTGCAGGAACTGCTAATATGTATTTCTTTAATGCAAATCAGCAGGCTACCGGTTGGTTTGGCAACTATGGCATTGGTGGTTTTATGCAGATCGTTGGCTATAATGAAGACGAGTCGTACGCCGGTGGTACCTTGGTTGGATCAGCTGCGTGGAATAACAACCTTCCGTTCTTTATGATGGAAGGCTCAAGCGCCGACCCATACGTGCAATTATTTACGTTTGGTGGCAGATTGAATGATCAATCAGCTGAAGTTCCGTATTTCAACATGCAAAGCACACAACGTGGAATCGACGAAAAACCATCGTTATTCAGTGTAGAGTCAACGAATACAGCTGACGGTAAAGAGGCCGCACAGATCATGATGTATGGAGATACAAGTCCGTTATTCCAAATAGGGGGTGAAACCTGGGACAATCCAGACATGGCATTTTTACATATGTATGGTCGAACTCCAACCGATGATGGTACCTGGTATCAGGAAAATCTCAGAATGTCTGTCGGAACGGATGATACTTACGATGCCGGGTACTTCTATCTGTACAAGACCAATATCAGCACATTAGCTAAAGATGAAACCATCCAGTTAGATGGATATAATGGTAATATCATTATCACCGGCTCGCTCTCGCAGTCATCTGATGAAAGGTTAAAGAAAGATATTCAAACCTTAGACAACGCCTTAGAAAATACTTTAAAGCTTAGAGGGGTATCCTATACCTGGAAAACGGATGAATCAAATGTTGCTCCTCAGATCGGTGTGATCGCTCAGGAAGTAGAAGAGGTATATCCTGAATTTGTACGTACCGATAGCGAAGGGATGAAATCTGTAAATTATGCTCAGATGACAGCCGTACTGATCGAAGCTGTTAAAACATTAAATGCAGAGATCGAATCTTTGAAAAAAGAGAACAATCAGTTGCAGGCACAGGTTGATAAAACCGAAGATCTCGAAAGAAGACTTGCTCAGATCGAACAAATGTTGAAGTCAGGAACTAATTCCTCAGTGAAAATGAATACCACTGATGACTAAGCAATAGATTTAATTTGATACGATAGGGCCCGTTGAGTGATCAGCGGGCTTTTTTTGTATTCCCTACAAGTAGTATCTCATACCAATGGCTCCATTTCCTGCAAGAGAAATATATGGTGTAAGGTTTAAAATGGGTACCGCTTCAAGAAAAAGGTCAAAAGGGATGGAATCGAATTGATAACTGAGTCCCAGAGGAGCCCGGATTCCGACACCAGGATCCTTTGCAAAAAGGACACGAACACCTGCACCATAATAAAAAGTGAGCCCCGGATTGTCGTCAAAAGGAGTGTGAATCAGAAAATCACTGTGTAGATGTAGAGTTTCAAAATCGTTTAGTGACCAAGCCGCTCCAATATCAAAAGCAGTGCGTTCTGAAAGCCACTTCTTAATAGATACCCCGGTAGGTTCACCGATCATTAACCCGAGCCCGAAATTGTCATTTTTTGATTGGGCTTTTGATTCGGTCAAAATCAATATTGACAATAAACCGGTAAGCATCAGAATGGGAGCAATGCGACGGAATTTCATAGGCAATGGTAGTATGATTAGATATTAAAATGGATAGTAAGTATAATCATTTAATGCACTTAAATGTTCCTGCATCCTGAGCCGGAAACCACTGTAAATAAAAAAGCCGTCCCCAAACCAATGAGCGACGGCTAATATCATCTACAGACGGCTATTACCCCATTTGCAATACAAACTTAAGTCAATGTGAACGAACGCTCAATAATGGCTTTTATGTAATTTTTATACGTAAAAATACGTAGTTGACTAATTACACTAAATTATCATATAAAAATTAATTGTTTAGCAATGTGAAATTCATGGAATGAGGTTTCTAAAAACCTTTTTTATTTTCCATCGCATAGCGTACAAGACCGGCCGTATTTTTCAGATCAAGTTTCTTTAACAGATTGGTACGGTGTTTATCCACTGTCCGGGGGCTGATATATAACTTTTCTGCTATTTCAATACTCGTGAGGCCATCAACTAATAGTGAAAGTACTTCGCGTTCTCTCCGGGTGATATGTTTTCTGGAATTTTTGAGGCGGGCTAGCCGAACATACTCCCGGGTCATTCTTCGGGAGAATTGTTTTCCGAGATAGTGTTCACCGACAGCAACTTTACGGGCTGCATCCAATAATTCGATCCGGTCGGCAGATTTTAGCAATAAGCCGTTTGCGCCGGAATCGAGAAATTCATCCAGAACAGAGTCTGTGTCTTCATGGGCGAGTACCAGAACTTTAACCGATGGATTTTTCTCTACGATCTTATTGGCAAGTTGAATTCCGCTGATCTCCGGCATCTTAAAAGAGAGAACACAGAGAGTAGCATTGGTACTTTCTACGGCAGTTAATACCAGAGCGCCGTTATCCACCTCACTCAGGATCTCAAAATTATCCTGACTTAAAAGGGCACTTAGCCCATATCGAAAAATTTCGTTGCCGTCTGCAACAATCGTTTTGATTGCGCCCATTTAAGACCTCCCCAGGCTCAATGGAATTGCTAAAAGTATTGATGTATCAAAAAGTACTTTAAAAAAGGGATTTAGCAAAAAAGAATTAACAATGCAGTAGTTCCAGTAAGTGATAATGTGCGGTAATTGTTGACTTAAAATGAGTAAGAACGGTACGATTTTGAGTGTTTTCTAAAAAATATCAGGTTTACAGGTAAGCAAACGAGCGATTCGTTGTCATAATCCGTATTTTCAGCGCCTTTGCAATCAAATAATATCACTCCACGATTCATCGAATTACCATGACGTTTAAAAGAACACACACTTGTGGCGAATTAACAGCGGAAAACATCGGGCAGGAAGTTGTCCTGAACGGATGGGTTGGCCCTCGCCGTGATCTCGGTGGCCTGATCTTTATCGATCTTCGCGACCGCTATGGTGTAACACAGATCGTTTTTACTGAAGAAGACCAGAAAGTACATGCCGAAGCGGAGAAATTACGCGCAGAATATATTATCGGCATCAAAGGTAAGGTGATCGCCCGGGGAGATGAGAATGTGAATCCTAAACTGGTTACCGGAGAGATCGAGATCGAGGTAACTGAGTTGCTCGTTTATTCTGAGGCCGATACCCCACCTTTCGAGATCAAGGACGGAATTGCAACGAACGAAGAAACCCGTTTGAAATATCGGTATCTGGATCTGCGTCGTCCGGAAATGCAGGATAAGTTAATGATGCGTTCCAAGGCGTACCATGCCATACGATCCTACTATCATGCCCATAATTTTGCAGAAGTGGAAACTCCGGTATTGATGAAAAGTACTCCGGAAGGAGCCCGTGATTATTTGGTTCCGAGTCGTGTTAATCCGGGTAAATTCTTTGCATTACCTCAAAGTCCGCAGACCTATAAGCAGTTGCTCATGGTTTCGGGATTTGATCGCTATTTTCAGATCACCAAATGTTTTCGTGATGAGGATCTTCGAGCAGACCGACAGCCGGAGTTTACACAGATCGACGTGGAGATGAGTTTCGTGACCGAGGAAGATATTTATGCGCATCACGAGGGCTTGATGAAAATGATCTTTAAAGAGACCATCGGTGTAGACATTGAAACCCCGTTCCCACGAATGACTTACGAAGATGCCATGAATACCTATGGTTCCGATAAACCGGATACCCGGTTTGGCCTCGAGTTTGTGGACTTTTCCGACATCGTGAAGGATGCGGAATTCAAAGTATTCTCCGGAACTGTTGCTAATGGCGGCGCTGTGGTAGGAATTACCATTCCGGGTCAAGGAGAAATGGGACGAGGTGCTATAGACCGATGGACAGAGCGAGTTAAAAAAGAAACCGGTGCCGGTGGCCTCATCTACATCAAAATGCAGGAAGACGGCCCGCTGTGTAGTGTGGCAAAATTTCTAACAGATGAGATCGTATCGAAAATGGTGGAAGCTTCGGGTGCCAAAACCGGAGATCTGGTATTTTTACTTGCAGGACCAAAACCTTCTGTTCTGGAGCAATTAGGTCAGCTGAGATTAATGGTGGGTAAAGAGTTTGATCTGATCAATGAAGAAGCCTACAATCTGTTATGGGTAACCGATTTTCCATTATTGGAATGGGATGATGAAACCCGGCGTTACCATGCCATGCACCATCCATTTACATCACCTAAAGAAGAAGACATGGACAAACTCGACAGTGATCCTGCTGCCGTTAAAGCCCGTGCGTATGATCTGGTGATGAACGGCTCTGAGATCGGTGGCGGTTCGATCCGGATACACAGTCAAAGTGTTCAGCGTAAAATGTTCGAACTGCTGGGTATTGGGGAAGAAGAAGCAGAAGAAAAATTCGGATTCCTGTTGGATGCCTTTAAATACGGTGCCCCGCCACATGGGGGTATTGCATTGGGCTTAGACCGAATCGTGATGTTGTTGAGTGGTGCAGGAAGTTTACGGGATGTGATCGCATTCCCGAAAAACCAACGTGCACAAAGTATGATGGATAACAGCCCGGCAGAAGTTGATGTGGAACAACTGAACGAGCTTCATATCGCAATTAAGCAAAGAAATTTAAAGTAACACTGATCGTATGAAAACAGCTGGTATTGATGGTTGTAAAGCCGGATGGATGCTTATCACTTTTGATGAAGGGAACGAGCGATATCAGGTATTGAGAACCAGGGATGAATTATTGGCTGCTTTCAAAGAATTTGACCGGATCTTTATTGATATGCCAATCGGGCTAGAGGATGAAGAATATACCCGGGAATGTGATGCGCTTCTTAGAAAGAAATTAGGTGCGGAATATGCGCCCAGTGTGTTTAGCCCACCCATTCGCCCTGCACTTGAAGCACCTACATATGCAGAAGCAAATATGACCAGTTTTGAGTTTAACGGGAAGAAACTATCATTACAATCCTGGAATATCACTCCCAAGATCAAGATGGTAGATGAATTGCTGCGCCTTGAGGAAGGAGTGAAAGAGAAGGTGTTTGAGAGTCACCCGGAATTGCTCTTTCAAACGTTGAATGGCGGAATGATCTTTCAGAAGAAAAATCTTAAAAAAGGAATTCGTCACCGTTTAGAACTCATTAAAGACGAAGAACCTGTAGCCGATGATTTTTTCCGGGATATAAAAGAAGAGTTTCGACGAAATGAAGTGCAGGAAGATGATATTGTTGATGCCATGGTATTAGCCTATTACGCTAAGAAATCAGAAGTAGAAGGCATCAAAACCATCCCGGAAGAAGTAGAGTACGATTCTGAAGGATTACCAAAGGCCATTCATTTCGTATAGCCGGATCAGAACTTATTCAATGAACAGTTTCTGTTTTTAATTACTCGGTCCTTACACTCTAATCCATATTCATTGTTCCATAGGTATTTAGTATAGCTGAGATAAATTCTTTGAATCGGCATTGGAACGATTATCCGGTTGCAAATGCTTATTTTAAAGCAGTTAAATAATTGTAGCTCAGTTGTTAAGAGTTACTTTGGTAACCATGAAACTATTAAAGGAAAGAGGAACATTATGGCTTATACACTACCTGAATTACCATATGCTTATGACGCACTGGAACCACATTTTGATGCCCGTACCATGGAAATTCATCACACTAAACACCATCAGGGATATACGAACAAAGTAAATGCTGCCCTAGAAGGAACTGATATGGAGGGCAAAGAGATCGAAGAAGTGTTATCTAATATCGATTCCCTTCCTGCGGATAAACAACAAGCCGTGATCAATAATGGTGGTGGTTTTGCCAATCACTCATTATTCTGGACAGTATTATCTCCAAACGGGGGTGGCGAACCGACCGGAGAACTTGCAGAAGCGATCAACAAAAAATTCGGAAGCTTCGAGGCATTTAAAGATGCATTCTCAACTGCTGCAGCAACTCAATTCGGATCCGGATGGGGTTGGTTAGTGGTTGATGGTAACGGCGAACTAATGGTGACTTCTACCGCTAATCAAAATAGTCCGATCATGGATGGACTAACGCCGATTCTTGGTCTGGATGTGTGGGAGCATGCTTATTATCTGCACTATCAAAACCGCCGACCTGATTACATCTCAGCATTTTGGAATGTAGTTAACTGGGATAAAGTAGCAGAATATTATTCGGAAGCTTAAAGGCAGACTAGAGGTAATACCTCATTAATTCTGATTAATTTGAAATGGTAGGAGCATTACTCCTGCCATTTTGTTTTTAAAAGGGGGATCATTATCCCAAATGATTTTCACGTAACTGAGCCGTATCTTGGCTTATATAACAAAAAACGAATAGAGAACTATGCAATTTGGATTTGGAATGGGCCCTGATACTTCCTGGATGAGGGAAGAATTAACCCAATTTGGTGTAGAAGAATTAAAAACTACAGAAGATGTAGATCGTGCCATGAAAGAATATAATGGCACAATGTTATTGGTGATCAATTCGGTGTGTGGTTGTGCCGCAGGTAATGCCCGGCCGGGATTGGGAATCGCCTTACAACATACCGAAGTAAAACCTGATCATATGGTAACAGTATTTGCCGGACAGGATAAAGAGGCCACTGCGCATGCGAGAGCTTATTTCAGTGAGTTTCCTCCTTCATCTCCGTCATTCGCCTATTTTGTGGATGGTGAGATCAAGGCAATGATTCCCCGCCATCGTATTGAAGGAAGAACCGCTGAGCAAGTGGCAGGTGATCTGAAAATGGTATTTGAAGCGTTTGATGGGAAGAAAGAAGGCGACGAATAACCTAAATAGATTCTAAGTTTAATTTTCCTCAAAACCCGTTACATTCAAAGTGTTACGGGTTTTTTATTTTAAGCTTATGAATACTACTGAGTCATTCGCGGGGAAAATTTCAAAAAAAGCGATCATTGTTGAAGACAACCTGATCTTATCTGTTCTATACCAGAATTATCTGAAAGAAATGGTTTTTAAGACAGTGGGTGAGATTCGCGACGGAGAAACCGCAGTTAAGCTTGTGAAAAAGTATAACCCTGATGTTGTGATCATGGATATTATGCTCGAAGGGGAGATCAACGGGATCGAAGCCGCCAGGCATATCAGAGAGTTCAGTGAAGTACCCATCATTTTCATTACCGGGAATTCTGATATCTCCACCATAAATAAAGCCCGGGAAGTATCAAATTCTGATTTTCTTACCAAGCCTATTTCTGAAAATAAGCTTGCAAGTGCTGTTAACGAACTATTGGGCGAAACCGCCTGAGGATTATTTCCCCGCTCCAAAGTCTACTTCCTTACCGTCTTTGTATAATCTTATTCCATCCGGCCTGGCTTTACTTCCGTTTGGACCAAATTCAAAAACTCCGTTTGCCAGTTCTTCTTCACTTCGGGATTCTCCCACCTCCCGCGGCTGATCTTTGTACAGTGAATCCACATGTAAGGTCTGAGTAGGAAAGGCAAATTCAACGCCTACTTCGCCTGCAAGTCTTAATACTTCCAGTAAGAAATTATGGCGTTGTTGTAACTCGGTGCTCCAGTCCGGAACTTCAAAAAATACATACACCAACACATCGAGCGAATGAGCTCCGAAAGAATTGAAATGCACTTCGTAGAAATCCTGACGGAAATGTTTGTTGGCTTTTACGATCGCTTTAATCCCTTCAACAAATGCTTCCATCTGTTCCGGAGTAGTGGAGTAAGTGAGATTCAATATCGTTTTAAGCCGACGATATTTTCGTAGTCCAAGATTATCAATATCAGTGTTGGCCACAATGGAATTCGGTACCGAAATAAGTGAATTATAGAAGGTGCGTATGCGGGTTGATCGAAATCCTACTTCCTCAACGGTTCCTTCTACGCCATTTACTTTTACCCAATCCCCGATTCTGAATGGCCGATCTACAAAAATAGTAACGGAGCCGAAGAAATTTGCCAGCGTATCCTTTGCAGCCAATGCGACGGCCAGTCCACCAATTCCAAGTCCGGCAATAAGTGAGGCCACGTTGTATCCGTTATTCTGAAGGATCACGATCACACCCATTACCACAATGAATACACGCAATGTTTTTCTGATGAGCGGTACCAGCTGATCGTCGAGTTTGTTGTCGGTCTTTTCAGTGATCACCTGAAGATATTTTGCGAAGACATCAGCCAGATTATACAGTAACCAAAAAATAGAGGCCGAAATAGCAATACCCAGCACTATACTCATATAATGATTGACGGTGACGGATAATTGTAAATTGGTATAAGTCAGGCGGAAGAAGATCATCAGAAAGATGTAGCCGGAGGGTAGATGAACGCTGTCGAGGATGTCATCATCCCAGGAGAATTTTGTTTTCTGAGTGATCCTGCGAATGTAGTTATCAAGAATAAATTCAAATACTTTTTTGAATAGAAAGCCGATCAGCAGCCATAGAAATACAGCTATGAACTGCCATGCCTGTATGCCGAACCAGTCTTCTTTGGTCCATTCAGGTAGCTGGTCAAGAACGGCTTCTACGATCGAGTTGAAAGTATCGGAATACAATTCCGGAATTTGCTGAATGGTAGCCTCAGAGAACACCCAGTTATCACCGTCTTTTACCAAATATACCTCTGGTAATTCATCAAAAAGAATGTATTGATTCAAACCGGATAGACTATCTGCGAAATCAGCCGTATTTGGAATTTGATCATAAACGACCAACAGACCCCGGGCATCCAGTACTTTTAACAGGTTCTCAGCTAAATCGACCTTTTCCTCTTTGTCGGCATCAGCGTTCTGGAAGGGCAGAATGGCCCGATCCATATTCAGATGACCACGTTGCTGCCAGTGTACAAAGGAATGTACTGCTCTCCTTGGAGTTGACAGGTACGTGTTGCTCTCATTGGTAGTTGTACTCTGTGAAAACCCTGTAGAGTTTGGATAGATCAGAAATATTAAAACGGGTAGTAATAATGGTAAAATTGGTCGGCGCATACTCTCAGATTTAGATTGGCTCAAAATTAGTGAATCAAATACTGCCATTAAAGTACAGAAACCTGCCAATTACTTATCAGATAAGAATTTATAGCCGATAAAATAATCAGCAGGTCACAAAGAGAGACGTATGTAAAAGAGAGGCCTTTACCTAATATTTAATTGATACAAGAGAATACAATGAAACAAGCAGTACTATTAATACTACTGGCGGTAGTAATGGGGTGTAATGAGAGAACCAATGAGCAGATTACCCATATAAAACCACAGTTTATCAACGCTTCCGACTTTGAGTTCATCGAAATGATGAGACAAAGTCCCATAAATATTGACGCGGAATCAGCACAGTCGGTCCACCACAGTAACATTACATTCAATTATCCCCATGATCTGGAACTGAAAGTGATAAACACAGGCTCACCGGGCGAATTTGCAGCAATTAAGGCTAAGGTAGAACACGGAGCGGCTTATATCCATTATGAAGGAGAACGCTATGACTTACTGCAGTTTCATTGGCATACGATGAGCGAGCACGAATTAAATGGTGAAGAATTTCCGATGGAAGTGCATTTTGTTCATCAAAAAGATGGAGCCAAAGATCTGGAAGACCTGTTAGTGATCGGAGTATGGTTCGAAGTTGGAGAAAGTGATTCCGAGCTCAGCCAGATCCTTTCAGATATGCCGGCTACCGAAAAAGATTACCGAAAAATAAAGCATGTAGATATAAATCATATGATCCCCGCAAGTCTGGAATCCTACCGGTATGCCGGGTCATTGACCACTCCCCCGTTCACAGAAAGTGTGCAGTGGATTGTTATGAAAAGACCAATGGAAGTATCAGAAGCGGACTTATCTGCCTATAAAACTATGTTCCCGGAGGGAAATACCCGCGAAGTACAACCGCTAAATGATAGGGTAGTTACAGTATCGGCCCCGGTGGTTGCCACTCAATAATCACCGAAGTTTAAAGAGCCGATGTGATGATTTTTTCAAGCAGATCGAATATCGGTTCTTTATAGGTTCTGAGTCTGCTTTCGGCGGTAACAGACGAAGTGATCACAACAACCGCATCATACTCGGGGATCATAAAGATATATTGGCCACCATGTCCCCAGGCAAAGAAAACCCGGGTATCGGCCACGGTGTGATTCCACCACTGGTATCCATATCCATAAGGATTATATCTGCTGGTGGTATAAGATCTGAAGGAATCAGTGATCCAATCTTTCGGGATGATCTGCCGGTCATCCTCTTTACCATCATTTAATAGTAAACGCCCGATCTTTAACAGGTCCTGAGGTGTAAGGGCGATATTATTACCCCCCATATAATATCCCTGCGGGTCTTTTTCCCAACCACCTACCCGAATTCCTAACGGCCTGAATAAATAGGATTCAGCAAATTTCTTAGTGGATAAACCGCTTGCCCTGGTAATGATCACGCTAAGCAGATGAGAAGATCCGGTGCTGTACACCATCCTTCCTCCGATCTCTTCCTCAAAATTTTGTTTTAAAGCGAATTCAACCCAGTTATCACTTAGAACCCAAGCTCCGTAATTGCCAGAGCTTGTTGATCTGAGTCCGGCCTGCATGGTAAGCAGGTTTTTTATGGTGATGGATTCTTTTACAGAATCGGGATATTGTTCAAAATATTCTGGAAAATAGGTGGATATGGGTTCGTCGACAGAAGGAATGAAGCCTTCATTGATAGCTATGCCAACTAAAAGGCCGATTATACTTTTTGATGCAGATTTAATATTAAATGGCAGGTCTGGTTCCCGACCGTTGAAATAGAATTCAGCAAGTAATGAATCATTTTGTTCGATCAACAGGCTGCGAACAGAGCCAATATCCCGGGCATCTGTTTTGATCGAATCCAGTAACAGGGAGTCTTGAGCTGATATCGGTAAAATGCCTGATATTACGATCAACAGAAAAACAATGAATTGTTTTGGATTTCTATTATTAATGATGATACTCTGATTACTTCTGGTTTTTTTGACCGCAGAAGAATAAAAAGCACATAGTTTGCTTCAAAGAAAATATTTTTAAATCTCATTAAATGAGAAACAATCTGTGGGATTCTGCGTAGCTTAGTGCTAATATTTATTTAGGGTAACCTCAAAGAATTGATCAATAAAAAGTCGTACATATTATTTATTGTCGGTTTAACCGGAGCCATTACCTTCTGGATGTTACGCAGCTTTATTGATGTGAACTCAGCCGGGGCTATACGATCAGATCGCGCGACACTCAGTGAGCAGTTGAGTTCATTATCGGGAACTCTGGGTTTTTCGATGGACAGCCTTGCTTCTACTTCTGTATTTGAGCAGCATCTGGGGTATTTAAAAACGATACAGGATAGTTCGGGCCATAAAGTTACTCCCCGGATGATGAATGAGAACGGAGTGCATATCCAAAGCTGGAATACTGTGATTGCGGATCCTTCATCACTGAATGGAATGGTGATGAGTGCAGATATGGCCTTTAATATGTCCGGAAAATTAGCGATCAGAACTTCAAATGATGGTAAAGTTATCCGGATCCGGTCCAACCCGGACCGGCCAAATCCGACTTTTGTTCAGGGAGAGTCAATAGATCAGGTGGCCAAAACGATTGTCGGTGATGTACTGGGATATGATCTGAATAATTATTCGCTGCAAGGTTCTGAAATACCCGATTCTGTTTTCTATGCAGATGAAGGCTTGAGTCAGTCTCAAAGCTTTTATGTTGAACCTTCGGATGATGAGGGTTCAGTGGAATTTAAATGGATTAGAAAACAAAGTTCGGAAGGAACGGGTCCGGAAGTGTTATCAATTTCATTGTTGCCAGAGATCCGTGAATTTGAAAACGCAGGTGGATTCAGCACTAAATTCGGATATCAGATAAAATCATTCAGTGCCAGAAACATACTTGAAAACGAAGATCTTGGTCATTTTGATGCAGATAGTTTTGGTGTTTTTGCCTACACTATGATCGTGTTGGCCATTTTACTGGCTATACTTATCCTTACAGTAGGTATCATTAATGTTTTTCGGGGTAAGGTAGAATGGAGAAGGGCACTTGTGGTATTCTTCGGGATATTTGTTGCCTTTTTTGGATGGCGTATTCTCTTTTATTTTGATGTATTCGGCCCACTGTTAGAGCCCGGCGGTAAATTTATCATCACCATAAATAGCTTGCTTTCCGGGATCGGTTTTGCACTGTACGGAGCCCTGGCCTACATAAGCTGGGAAGCATTTGCCCGAAATCAGAAAATGGGGGAAGTAGAAATAGTTGATGCATTCTGGCAACGAAAATTCTTAGTTAAAGAAGCCGGCGCGTCTTTGATCCATGGTTTTTTTATTGGTGGGGTTCTGCTTGGTATCTTCGCTCTGGGACTTTACCTCCATGACACTTTTTTCCTTCAATACGACAGTCAATTTGGTTTTACGGAAGCAAGTAACCGTTTTAAACTGATCAGCATCAATCTTACCCTGTTTGGCACTACTTCATTAATAGTTTTGGGGCAGGTCGGGTTTGTGTATGGATTTTCACACCACTGGATCAAAAAAAATTATCTAGCTCTAATTATCGCATTGGTTATATCGGCATTTTTGATCACCATAGTTGGCAGACTCGTTTCCACTCCGCTTACAGTTTGGGAAGATCTTTCAGTATATAGTTTCCTGGCTATGATCTTAGTGATGACATACCGGTACTGGGGAATTGTAACGGTTGCCGTCGCATGGTTTACCTTTTCTGCGGTGATCATGATCATGCCTTATGCAGGGTCTCAGAACTTTGAAATGGCAACTATGTGGTGGGTAGAAGTATCTATGCTGTTTAGCATACCATTATTTGGTTTTATCGTGTACCGATATGGTTTCGCGCTCTCAGAGATCGGAGATTATATACCGGAATATCAGGAACGAATGGCACAGCATTTACGGGTTGAGCGTGAAATTGAGATAGCAAGGGAAAGTCAGTATAAGTTGATGCCACTTCAGCCCCCAACGGGAGATGGATTTGATGTGTACGGATTCTTTTTACCCTCGTTCGAAGTGGGCGGTGATTATTTTGACTATGTGCTTTCTAAAGACGAAGAAGGGAAACCGAAGGCCCTCACAATGGCTGTTGTCGATGTTTCAGGGAAGGCGATGAGGGCTGCCATGCCAGCGATCTTTACCAGTGGTTTGCTTCTGTCTAAAATGAAGACGGAAACTCCGGCGCAAATTTTATCAGGTGTTTCTGAACCAATATTTACCCGCACCGACAAACGAACATTCATTACGTGTTTGGTGGCGAGATACGATCTTAACTCCCAAAAACTAAGTGTAGCCAATGCAGGACATTGCAAACCTGTTATTTTAAGACAAGGAAAAGCTGAATTTGTAAATACTCCAGAACCACGGTTTCCTTTGGGGGTAAAAGAAGAAGTGCATTACCGGGCACATGAATTTGAGTTGGAGAAAGGAGATGTATTCTTGATGTATTCAGATGGTTTGCCGGAGGCGGTGAACGAACAAGGCGAACGATTTGGTTTTGATAATGTGCCTAAACTGATCGAAAGTTTAAATGCGGAAAATCTTACTGCCAGTGAAATTGCACAAGAGATCAAAAGAAGGGTGCAAAAATTCAGTAACTATCAATTGGCAGATGACACCACAGTGATTTGCCTTAAGGTATGAGATGACTGACAGTTTAACACAACAAAAGAAATTGGCCTGGTTTTAGTAAACCAGCCGATCATATCAATATTGATAATAAATAAACCATAAGGAATATGGCTCAGGAACAAGAATTTGAATTCAATCTGCCACCGCAGTTTGAAAAAATAACACAAAACATACGGTTAATGGTCGTGCTGCTGGTAGGAGTAGCAGCGATATTTTCTTCAGTATTCACGGTAGAAACTGAGGAAGTTGGAGTGATCACCCGGTTTGGGGAGTACGTGGATGAAGCCCAGCCCGGATTAAATTTTAAGATCCCGTTTGTCGATCAGGTACAATTAGTTCCTGTAAAGCGACAATTAAAGCTGGAGTTTGGTTACCGGACCACGGAGGCTGGTGTTAACAGTTCGTACAGAAAAGCCGGGTATGGCGGTGAATCATTGATGCTGACGGGAGATCTGAATCTCGGTGATGTTGAATGGGTGGTTCAGTATAGGATTGATAATCCATACAACTATTTGTTTAAGATCAGAGAAGTTGATGAGACTATGAGAGATGTTTCAGAAGCTGCCATGCGGCAAGTAGTAGGAGATCGCACTGTCGATGAGGTGATCACCGAAGGTCGTGCGGAATTAGCGAACGAAACGGAGATCATTCTCCAACAGATCGTGCAGGAGTATGAAATGGGCATCAGGATCGATCAGGTGTTGGTACAGGATGTAAATCCGCCAGATCCGGTTAAACCCTCATATAATGGTGTGAATGAAGCTGAGCAGCAACGCGAGACATTGATCAATGAGGCCCGCGCCGATTATAACCGGGTAATTCCGAGAGCTGCCGGTGAGGCAGAACAAACCATTCAGCAGGCCGAGGGGTATGCACTTAATCGTGTTAATACAGCTAAAGGTGAGGTATCCAGATTTAATGACCTTTATTCGGAATACATTAAAGCTCCGGAAGTGACCAAGACTAGGATATTTTTGGAAACGATGGAAGATATCCTGCCAAAAATGGGGCAGAAGATCATTACCGATGAAGAAGGAAATAGTGTGATACCATTATTGCAGTTGCAAATGGATGGCGTTAAGAAAGCAAATGGAAATCAATAATCAGGAGATAAGAAAATGAAAGAGATAAAAGGAATTGGATTATTGGTTGTATTGGCCATAGTGGCTTTTGTGCTATCACAAACGCTCTATGTGGTTAATGAAAAAGAACAAGTGATCATCACTCAATTTGGTGAACCCGTTGGGGAAGCAGTGATCACACCCGGCTTAAAGTTTAAAACTCCGTTTTTACAGAAAGCCAATTATTTTGATAAACGATATCTGGAATGGGATGGTGATCCTAATCAGGTTCCGACCAAAGATAAAGTATTCATCTTTGTGGATACGTTTGCCCGATGGAGAATTACCGATCCGTTAAAGTATTTTGAACGTTTGGGTAGCGAGCGTGAAGCGCAATCCAGACTCGATGATATTCTTGATGGTGAAACCAGAAATGCGGTAGCCTCTCACAACCTTATTGAGTTGATAAGAAGCACAAACCGCACTCCTGATCAGCCGGATGATATCGCGGATATTGTTCAGGATACGTTGCAGATCATTAATATCGGGAGGGAAGCAATTCAGGAACAAATACAGGCTGAGGCAACCACCAGAGCTACAGATCTTGGTATTGAAATTCTGGATTTCCGATTCAAACGTATCAACTATGCAGAAGAAGTGCGTCGTACCGTGTACGACAGAATGATCTCTGAGCGGAATCGGATCGCTGATAAATTCCGGTCTGAAGGTCAGGGTGAGGCATCACGTATCAATGGTGAAAAGGAAAAAGAATTGCAGCGTATTCAGTCTGAGGCTTTCCGTGAAGCTGAAACCATTCGTGGTAAGGCAGATGCTGAAGCAGCAGCAATTTATAATGCAGCATATAATAAAAATGCTTCAGCCCGGGAATTGTATTCTTTCATTAAGAGTATGGAAGCCTATCGAAATACCATCGATAAAGAGACTTCACTTATTATTTCAACCGATAGCGAGTTTTATAAATATCTGAACTCATTCAGATAATCCTCACGAATTGGCAGACAACAAAAAAACCCGTCAAATGGCGGGTTTTTTTATTTCATTAACTCAGACAAGAGGTCAACTAGTCATTGTACTTTTGCTAAACGACCGGCACCAATTCATGAATACCGGTCTTAGCAAGGCTCGTTTATTTGATCAATACCATTCTTTTGGTGATCACATTATTGCCGGATTTCAGGCGATAAATATAGATCCCGCTTGAAAGATTTGCGGCATCAAAGGTGATGTTTGTTGTACCTGCAGCTATCGTACCATTCACCAATTCAGCAACTTCCTGGCCCAGCAGATTATACACTTTCAGGCTTACTCTGGATGTTTGAGGCAGGGTAAAAGTTATATTAGTCGTCGGATTAAATGGGTTTGGATAATTCTGAGACAAAGTGAATTTATCCGGTGAATCGGATGATTCTTGATCCTCTACAGGTAAAGAAGTACCTCCGAGCGAATAGTGAGCATAGAATCCGCTTCCGGTACCGGCTAATAACTCATCGTAATAAAGTGTGTTTACTCTGGTGCCAACAGGATAGGAGTAGCCAAGTGTCCAGCTGCTGGCTCCGGATTTGTAATAGTAGATCTCATTATCCACCGAAACAAACAAAGTATCTTTACCCACGGCAGCAGCGGTAGCTTCTTTATCCGCCGAAAAAGGGAATCCACTTACAGTATTAGGTGTCCAAAGAGCCGACCCGGACAGATCTTTATAATAGGTGATCGGATGGTTTACTCCGGCATCCGTACCAACCGCATAAACGGTATCTCCTGTAGTACTGAGTTCCATGTCGTTAATGGTGGCTACGATCAACGAGCCGGTACTGGTACCCCCCGAATTCATATCCTGCGAAGCCGACCAGCTATCTCCGTTCTTGGTCAGTTTGTACACGCTTCTGCCCTGAGGTGCAGTCAGGTCATACATCGCACCGGCATAAGCAATGGTGTCGCTGCCTTCTATGGTAAAAACTATATCCGAAACATCCACATCAGGTCCGATAGTTGATGCTTCCAGCAGGATCTGATCCCAGTTCATGCCTCGGTCTACGCTATAGAACAGGCCTCCTTTGTCTGAGCCTTGCACCTCATAAGCGGCGAAAACCACCGTTGAATCGTAGGGCAGAACTTCGATAGCAAGTGCACGGGTTCCGATATTGCTAAAATTATATGGAGCATGTTCCGGAGTAAATGCCATATTCCAGGTTGCCCCGTCGTCCATGCTTTGATAGATCCGGACATTTCCGGCATACACATATAAGCTATCCGTTGGGTCGATCTCAATTGAGTAGTATGGGGATCCATCCCCATTTGGGAAAAGTGCGTTGGTCCATAAAGGAGTGGCTGTCTGGTAATTTACAACCTGACGTATCCCGGATTTAGAGGCCAGCCATCCATGATGTTTATGCTGAGTCATATCAAAATCACTAACCTGAACGGCTTCAACACCTTCATCGATCTCAAAAATGGTTGCACCACCATCAACGGAAACCCCAATCCCTTGGTCAGTGGTCATATACACAATGTCAGGGTTAACAGGGTCAACATAAACCCAGCCATCATTGGGATTAGTTTCGAGCCCCGAATTACCGAAAGTATGCCAGTCTGATGAATTGGCATTGTTGTGATTGTACAGCTTCGCATGATACAAGCTGAAAGCAGAAGTGTCTCCTTTGACGATGGAATTACTCCCGGCAACGCCGTCACCAATAATGGAAATGGAGTTAGAAGTAATTATAAACACAGAATCCGCATTCGATAACAATTCGGCATGGAGTAGAGCTTTGCTGAGATTGTCATCACCAAAGAAATACAGATCACCATCAGGAGCGACAGAAAGAGTTTTAAAGGTGAAATCACCTCCGGCACCGGCGCTATATACAAAATTCATAAGCTTAAAAGTTGAACTGTTAGTTAGCTTATAGATTTGACCATTCGAGGCGGCTACGTTATGATTGCCGGGATGCCCGGAATGTATAAAGACAATAGATGAATCAGGGCGTACCGAAATGGTTTGGTGTGGAGATGGAGAAAGCCCGGTAGCTATTCCGTTTAAAAATTGAGTGGCATTACCAGATGCATCAATTTCGTAGGCATACAATTGCTGCGCATTAAGGATGAGGAGCGTATCGCTGTTATGTAAATACATCGCATTTATAAAACCGGGAAACAGCGTGTCAACGGTTGAATGATCGGGTGATAGCCGGATTAACCCTGCCTGTTGATGTGCCATAAAAACAGCACCGGATGCTTCATGAGCAAGAATTTCACTGATACCATCACCGAATCCATCATCCGAATTCATACTTTCCACAGCCTGAAAATTACCGAAAGAGGGAGAGGCCGAATTTGAAAATACATCGGCATAAAAAACAGAATTTGCGCTTTCGGTAGAAATATAGATTCTCGAAGAATCGGTGGTAAGCGCGTAACCATGAATAGCGTTGATACGCCCGCCGTAAACGGCTTCAATTCTGGGAGCTTCGATTTGCGCCTGGGCGGCAGTAGATAGGCTCACCAATATCCCGAAAAAAATTGCTCTTAGTTTCAAAGTACCTCCTAAATTAAAATTGAACGTTGCAAGAGAATTTTTGCTCTTTCAATTTACTTATCATTGTAAAAAGTGAAAGTAGAATTTCAGGCACCTAAAAATTTTACACTATATAAAGTCAGTATAATTAGTGTATAGAGAGCTTAATTAATTTTTATTAATGCTAAATAAGGTTAGGTCTTAGTCTATTAGTGATACGCCTACCGGGAGGAACTATAAGTTATTGAAATTACCAGCCTTCAAGTGTGAAGAAAATATGAAGCTGGTAACTTCAATAATTAAATGGGTTATAGCTCATAATGAGTTTGGAAATCGTGTTCCTGAGAGTAACAGCCTTGATGGAAATGGTTTATCTAAGCCGCTTCATGTTCTTCACGAAATGATTCAAATTCCATGTTGAGTAAATTACTCAGGACGTCTTTTGCTCCTATCGTATTTATCTGAGCTCCAAGCTTCATTAATATACTGTAAAGGCCGGTATGCACACGACTGGTGTATAAAAAGTGTTTTGAACCTCTTAACTCATTAGACAGAGGAGCATCTTTTGTGTAGTGTTTGATCTCTTCAGCAAATTTAGGGTCACTGAAATCAAAAACATCATAGCGATATGGACGGGAGAACATAATGCCATAATTACGTGCGAAATTATAGTATTCTTCTTCCTTCTCCTGAGTTTTCGAAGAAGGGTCAATCACATTTAATTTTACATAGAGATCTCTGATCGCCTCCTGATCATCGGCCAGATGTGTGGGTAAGAGCCTCAGGTAATTCATAAAGAACTCATCTGGGAATAATTTTACACACCCAAAATCGATCACCCCTAAATTACCATCATAGGTAAACAGGAAGTTACCCGGATGAGTATCGGCGTGAACGTATCCTCCAACTCTGATTTCTTCATGAAAGAAATCCCAAATCAGCTGACCGAAATGATTTCTCTGTTCTTGAGATGGATTCTCCTTCAGAAACTCTCCAAGATGACGTCCCTCAATGAAACTCATAGTAAGCACTCGTTCAGTAGAGTGGTCTTGTATCCATTCAGGGATCTCGATGACGTCACTCCCAAATCGTTTTCTGAATTCATCAATCTGGGAGCCCTCATGGGTGTAATCCGTTTCCTGTAAAAGTGTATCTCGTATCTCATTGAAGTACGGATCGATATCACCACTATTTTTTATGATTCGTTTAGCGAGAGCTTTCGCCACTGTCATGTCAGAATCAATAGTTTCTCGCACGTTGGGGTATTGAATCTTTACGGCTACTTTTCGGCCATCCATTAATTCTGCTTTATGTACCTGACCAATGGAAGCTGCAGCAAATGCTTGGGTATCGAACGATTTAAACAATTTTTCCGGATAATCGCCAAGCTCTTTCTTTATGATAGATCGTACCAAGGCCCGGTTAATGGGGGGGACAGAATATTGGGCCTGACTCATAACTTCGGCAAACTCTTCGGGAAGAAATCCCTGATCCATACTCATGCCTTGTGCGATCTTAAGGGCAGTTCCACGCAACTTAGTGAACTCTTTGAATACCTCTTTGGCGTTATTCGAGTGAAATTCTTTAGAATCTTCTTCTTTACCGGTAACTTTTTTTCTGAGATATCGCTGGGCATAGTTAGTGCCAACCTTCAGTCCGGTTTTGGCAATAATTTTACTTCTCTCAAACTTTGATGATGGAAAGTCACTCATGGTCGGTCTCTTTTTCTTTTTTTGATGAAAACAGATCACTGAAAAAGTCTTCAGCTTTATTGAAAGGATTGTTAAAGTCGGTTAGTGATACCATGTACTTTATAAGATCGAAGCCTTTATCGATGGTTTTGTTGTAGATGGCTTCTTCAAGGAATGCGGTGAACTTATCGGCCAGGGCAGTAGTGCGATCTTTCCCTTCGCTTTTGTCCTCCAGCCAGAATTTGATCAGCCAGATATATTTTGCGCTTAATATTCCATAAAAGTAGTCTTTCATGAATAATCCGGCACTCACCGAAATGTTACCATCAGAAGTAAGAAATTCTTTGAACAGCTGTTTTACCTCTTTAAAAAATTCGGAATGATGACGTTCCTGCAAAATGTATTTTGTGAATGTGTCTTGCGCCAGAACATCAAAATCATCCAGCATATCAAAGGTTGTTAGGATAAAATTGGAGAACTTTTCGCTCACCGAATAAGTATCGAAATCTTCGATGTCATCAACCATTGCCTGGTATTGAAAGATCATGGATGGATAGAAAAATTCCAGGATAGCTTTCTTGTTAGGAAATAGTTGGTAGATCTCTGTGGCAGTATACTCGGTAGCTTCGATGATCTGTGGAACAGAAACCGATCCTTTAGAATGGTAGATCTCTGCTGCTTTCCAACTAATTTCTATTTTTTTTGAAATCTCTTCTGTATTCATAATATCATGCTCTGAATTTGACCATTGGAACAAACCCATGATATAAACAGTTCGTTCAGGTGGTCGATAATTTTTAATAAGAGTAGACAGAAAAATCAGATACCTTACGGCATGAATCATAAGCGTGATGCACTATTTCTTTTTCTATCAGGGATTTTTCTAACCTCTCTGGTATTGGGTAACGTAATCGGTACCACCAAATTTGTTACCATCTTCGAAATGGATCTGCCAGGTTGGTTGGAGGCTATCACGCCGGATATTGTGAGAAATGGTGCGCACTATACAATGAGTGTTCCTGCGGGGATCATAGCTTATCCATTTACATTTCTGGCAACAGATCTGATCTCAGAACTATTTGGTAGAAAGAAGGCTCAAATGATAGTCTGGATTGGTTTTATAATGAACTTCTTTATGCTCTTCTTAATGACTGTGAACCACTGGTTGCCTAATTCAGCGGGTGTTAGTGGGGGGCTTGATCTGTTTGAAGGAGTCTATGAGTTTATGGTTGGAAATGTTATTGCCAGTATGATTGCCTATCTGATCGCACAAAGTGTGGATGTGAAATTATTTCATTTTTGGAAGAATCTTACCAATGGAAAACACTTATGGTTGAGAAATAACGGATCCACGATGGTAAGTCAGCTCGTAGATTCTACGGCGATCATCAGCATCTTATACCTGGCTGGCAATCTGGGAGATAACATTAACAGTCTCGGAGCGGTGGTCATTTTGATCATCAATTCTTACCTGTTCAAGTTTTTCTTTGCTCTGTTCGATACACCACTGATGTATCTTGGAGTTTATTTCTTAAAAGATTTTGAAGAGGATCCTGAGGTAACTTCAGCAGATTAATGAGTTGAACAAACAGGTGAGAGTTAGTGGCAAAAAAAAGATCATTTTTTTTAAAATAAAACTTGCCTCGAACCTGGTCTTTGCCGTACCTTTGTAATCCTTTCGAGGAAACGAAACGGCTGGTTTAAATCACAGGATTTAATCAGCTTTTTTTGTCTGAGAAAGAAACGTTATTTGAAATATTGAGC
>DLCN01000021.1 GCA_002480645.1 Balneolaceae bacterium UBA7797 | reverse complement strand
TCAACCTATTTCAGGACAAGACAAAGGAATAAAAAAAGCCGGTCCTTTCAAATTGACCGGCTTTTACTGTTAGCTTTGCATTAAGCAGCGGATCATTCTGCTTTATCAACTCCTTCTGTGGTCATTACCACTCTTTTTAAGGTACCATCCGGATTGTAGTACAAATAGTCGATAGATACTGAGCGACGGTAACTGTCTCCGATGTTTCCGGTGTGATAGATAAAATAATCCTTCCCTTTATATTCAATGATAGATTGATGATTGGTATTTGTGTGACCCGCAACTTCGTTTAGAATTCCTTTGAAATACCATGGGCCTTCGATATTGTCAGCCATAGCGTAGGCCGTTTTTTCGGGAAATTTGTAAGCGTAAGACAGATAGTAGTAATCTCCTTTTTTGTGGATATAAGGCGCTTCTGTGAAATGGGGGAGATCAACCCGCTGGATTTCACCGTCCATTTCTATCATGTTATCCTTTAGTTTTACCCAATAAAGCTGAGTATTTCCCCAATACAGATAAGCCTGACCATTTTCTTCGATCCAAACAGTAGGGTCAATATCATCCCAGGTGATATCCACGTCTTTGGTCATATCGTTGGTGATAAGAGCAGATCCGCGTGCATCAACAAAAGGACCGGTAGGAGAGTCGGAAACTGCGACTCCAATAGCTTTGCCAGGATGAGTTTTGTCATGTTCCACTGTAACATACCAGTAGAATTTGCCATCCCGTTCAATTACCTGAGCGGCCCAGGCATCATCCACAGCCCATTCGAAATCGGTGGCCCGAAGTGGTACAGGGTGTTCTGTCCAGTTTACCATATCCGTTGAAGAATAAACCAGCCATTCATTCAGATCATAGAAAGAATTCGGGGGAGCTTCATCATGCCCGGCATAGAGGTAAACCGTATCCTTATAAACTAATGCGGCGGGATCAGCAGTGAATTTATCAGTAATGATTGGATTCCCCATTTCGGGAACAGGTACATCAAAGAGTACCGATTCAGCCGGTTTTTCTTGTTGAGCGGTACAGCTCACCACGAATATTGTGCCAAAAAATAAAAGTGTTCTTTTTAATAAAGTATTCATATCAGGTTGGTCTGTGTTAGTAATATTTATTCTCCCGAAGGTACAGTCAGCAGACTGTCGGTAGATACGGGAGTGCCAAAATCCGGTGTTCCATCCTCATTCCAGGTGAAGCGCTGAATTCTGGGAGTTCGGCCCATATCACATCCGTCGGTTACTTCGTCATTCGCGTGATAGACGATCCAGTCTTCGGTGCCGTCCGGTGATTTGAAGAACGTATTGTGTCCCGGAGCAAAAACCCCGGCACTATCATCCCGTACAAAGACCGGCTCAGGATCTTTTATCCAGGATGAAGCATCCATCGGGTCACCGCCGTTGTAGGTGATGAGCCCCAGTTTATAATCAGGTCCCCAGCATGCACTGGCTGCGTATATCAGATACTGAGTTCCATTATTCTCGATCATAACAGGACCTTCATTTACAGTATAGGTCTGAATTTCCCAGTCAAATTCCGGGCGGGAAATAACTGTTTCTTCCCCGATTGTTGACCATGGGGTATCCATTTCCATGATAGCCAGGTCCTGGGTGGCGTTCCACTCACTATAGATCGTGTAAAGTTTCCCATTTAGTTCTGCTACGGTTCCATCTAAGGCATTTCGTTCAATCAGCTTTCCTTTATAGGTATAAGGGCCCATTGGATCGGCTCCTTCACTCTCAATTACGTGCATATACTGAGTGTTAACATAGTCCTCACTTTGAGCACCGCCCGTGTAATATCCATACCATCGTTTACCGTTTGGACCGTCGAGCAGGAAAAACTCCGGTGCCCATAAATTACAGCAACGATCTTTAGTAGAATCAACAAAGATTTGTACAGGTTCAGCCGTTTTTAACTCAGCTATCGTTTTAGCTTTTCGCATAGTTAACCCGGTTTCAGGACCTCCCCAGGTGGTTGCAGCCAGATAATAGTGGCCATTATAATAGGTCATCCATGGGTCCGGACCACTTTCATTCAATGGATTGGTGAAAGTTACTGCTGGAGATTGTTTTGGATCGCAGGAACATCCAATCACCAAAAAGAAAAATACAATAGAAGTAAGGAATGAAAATTTCACAATAAAATATTTTAAGTGTATATATGACACGAATAATCTAAAAAATATGACTGCTATACAACATTAATTTCAGATCCAAAGTGATGTTGGTGTCGGGTAGCAGACTTTTACCGTGTTAAAAAAGCGCTACCTGAGAAGTTGGAGATTATTAGAGGCTGTTGCGCAGAATTTGCTCTGATTTTAAGTGAATGTGGAAAACTTTTTTAAATGAAAAGTCAGAATCGTTCCATTATCATAAAAGAGGATTAATTCCATAGATTAAAAAAATGTTAATTTATAAGCCTGATTCAAAAAAAAGTAAACTAAAAGAGAGTAGGGCTTAATTAATTAAGGATATTATTAAAAAGTTAAAGGTGTCAAAAAAACACTTGCATGTTTTCCCTGATAAGTGAAACTTCATAAGTGTAATTGCGACACCAATCTATAGATACCTAACCTTAACTGAGATAAACCAGCTTTAGTATAAAGCTGGAAGCGCTTCTCTTTACGGATGGGGTCTATGGTAAAACAGGAGGGGATAAGCAGTTTTTCCCTGAATGAAAATTGGGGTTTAAAAAAGTTGGAGGCATGTAATAATAGCACAATATGTATCAGCAATTAATTGCCTGTCCTTAAAGTCTAATCAAAATATCTAAGGTTTAATTATGAATAAAGTTACCAAGCATACGTTCAGTATGTTCGTATTCGCCTTAACCTTGTTTTGTTGTCAAAATACCATGGCACAACAGGTTTCGGGTGTAGTAACAGACCAAGTGACAAATGAAACACTTCCGGGTGTTAACATTGTCGTTAAAGGAACAACTCAGGGTGTTTCAACTGATATTGATGGTAATTATTCTCTGAATGTTCCTTCACTCAGTGACACGCTTATTTTCTCTTACATTGGATACAAAGATGTAGAAATACCGATAGACGGAAGAACCGTTATAAATATTGGTATGGAACAGGAAACTTTCTTTGGAGAAGATGTAGTAGTAGTTGGTTATGGTACTATAAATAAAGATGAATTAACTACATCGGTAGCCAGTGTTACCTCTGAGGATTTTACAACTGTCAATGTTAAGGATGCAGGGCAGTTAATTCAGGGTAAAGTTGCTGGTTTGGCCATCGCCAATCCAAGCGGTGATCCAACTGCCGGCACTCAGATTTCTTTACGTGGTAGAACAACCATTTATGGTACTAGTACCAGCCCATTGGTTCTGATAGATGGAGTACCTGGTAGCTTAGATCTTGTAGCTCCTCAGGATATAGAATCAGTAAACGTTTTGAAGGATGGTTCTGCTGCAGCTATTTACGGTGTTCGTGCAACAAACGGTGTTATTTTAGTAACAACTAAAGGAAGTACCGGTGCATTTCAACCAAGTGTTAACTTTTCGAGCTTTATCAGTACCCAACAGATAACGAGAAAACTGGACGTACTAACAGCTGCTGATTACAGACAACAGATAGCAGATGGTACAAGAGCAGCTTCTTACGATCTTGGTGCAAATACAGACTGGCTGGATGAAATTACCAGAACTCCGGTCTCATACGTTAATAACCTTTCGTTTAGCGGTGGTACAGTAAATACCAATTATCTGGTTAATGTGAACTGGCAGGATGAAGAAGGTATTTTTGTAAAATCTGATAACAGTACACTCAGAATGCGTGCTAACCTGAATCATCGAATGCTTGACAACAAAGTGTTGATCAATGTTGGCATAATGAATAACAGAAATGAATATACCACTACAGGCGATGGATATAGCTTTAACGGATACACTTATCGTCAGGCAATCATCTTTAATCCGACTTCACCAATAAAAGACAGTGAAGGTGACTGGTACCAACAGACAGGTAATTTTAACTACGAAAATCCGCTTTCTCGTCTCTATGAATCGGATGGTACCAACCATAATGAAGAATCACGAGTAAGTGGTACGGTATCTTACATGCCTTCCGATGCACTTACATTCAAAGCAATGATGAGTTTTAATAAGTTTAATCAGTCTCGTGGTTACTACGAAACTCATCAACACGTATCCACACTGCGAGATGGTAGAAATGGATTTGCCTCAAATGGTTATGTGGAAAACACGCAAAAAGTACTTGAACTGACCGGAGAATATGTAAAAAACTTCGATTTGCATGATGTTACCCTTCTTGGTGGTTACAGCTACAATGAATGGTTTGGTCGTGAAAGTTGGATGACTAACTGGGATTTCCCAACAGATGCGTTTTCCTACAATAACATTGGGGCAGGGAATGCACTCAAAGAGGGATTGAATAATATTTATAGTTCAAAATATCTCACTAACCTTATCGGTTTCTTTGGTCGTGTAAATTACGATTATGACAATAAGTACCTGTTGATGGCAAGTTTACGTTACGAAGGAGCTTCTCAGCTTTATGGTGCTGATAATCCATGGGGACTTTTCCCTGCAATATCTGCAGGATGGAGAGTTACCAATGAATCATTCATGGATGATGTAGAATTTCTGGATGAATTGAAGTTTAGAGCTGGTTATGGTGTAACCGGTACGCCACCAAGTACTTCGTTCCTTGCAGAGCCAAAACTTGGGTATACAGATTATGTGTACTCTGATGGTCAATGGATACAGGCACTGGCTCCAACTCAGAATGAAAATGACAAGATCAAGTGGGAAGAAAAACACGAGTATAATGTGGGTGTTGACTTCATTATGCTTGACGGAAAGCTTAGTGGTAATGTGGATTATTACGTTCGTAATATTGAAGGTTTATTATATAACTATCCGGTACCTACTCCTCCGAATCTATATAATGTTACCACAGCAAACGTTGGTACAATGACCAATAGAGGTCTTGAGATTTTGTTAGAGTTCACTCCAATTCAAACCAAAGATTTCCAGTGGGTGACTACAGCTAACTTCTCAACCAATGAAAATAAGCTAAAGAGTCTCTCAAACGATCTTTACGAAACAACTAATGACTACTTCAACACCGGTTACACAGGTGAGCCTATTCAAACTTATACACACCGTGTACAGGTAGGATATAACATCGGTGATTTCTACGGATTTAAAGTAGTTGATGTTGATGATAACGGCCGTTGGGTATATCTGAATGAAGCAGGCGAAAAAGTATTTTATGATGATGCGACTGCATATGGCGATTTCCATAATGATGCTAATAAAATGAGATTAGGGAACGGTATTCCTAATTACTATGCAGGATGGAATAATACCTTCATGTATAAAGCATTCGATCTGAGTGTAACAATGAGGGGAGCTTTTGATTATCAGATACTGAACTTCTCACGTATGTACTACGAAAATACATCCATCAAGTGTACAATCGCCTGAAATCAGCATATGACCCTGTATTTGGTAAAACAGTGCTCAGTACAGATATGCCGCTCGAATATAACAGCTACTATATTGAAGACGGAGACTACTGGAAGATCGATAACATCACGTTAGGTTATCAGATACCGGTTGATAAAGTGCCTTACTTCAAGTCAGCCCGTGTTTACGCGTCAAGTCAAAATACCTTTGTCATTACCGGCTATAAAGGAATTGATCCTGAGGTAACTATTTCTGGTCTGGAACCAGGAGTGGATAACCGTGATAAGTACCCGACTACACGTATTTTTACACTCGGAATAGATATTAAATTTTAGAGGATAGGAACTACAATGAAAGTAATAAAATCAAATACCTACAAAGGATTTTGGATTGCCCTTGTAGCTCTTATGATGCCATTAGGATGTACCGAATTGGCAAACGAGAGTTATACGGAGATAATCGCCAGCGAATTTGAACCCTCAGCAGGTGATGTTGAAGCTATAATCGGCTCAGCATATGTGCCCTGGGATGCAATCATGCTACAATGGAATGGCTTCTGGAGAGCTCAGGAGATCACTGCAGATCAAATAGTTATTCCTGCACGACCAAACGGTTGGGTTGATGGTGGCATTTACCGTCGTTTACACGAACATAACTGGGGACCAGATAATCCCGTATTCTCAACGATCTGGGATCGTATTTACGGTGGAATATCCACAGCAAACCGGGTAATCTACCAAATTGAATCCGGTACGGTAAATCTGGATGAAACCCAAAAGATCGAAGCTCTGGCTGAATTGAAAGTACTAAGAGCTGCATACTATTCACTGTTACTCGATACATTCGGTAACGTACCTATAGTAACTCAATTTGATGTACCTGATGGATTCTTACCTGAACAAAATACCAGACAACAGGTTTATGATTTTGTTGTGAGTGAGATCACAGATAACATCGATAACCTTTCAGAAGCTCGTAAATACGGTAAGTTCAATAAATGGGCAGCTCATACGCTGTTGGCAAGAATTTATCTGAATGCAGAAGTCTATACGGGAACAGCACAATGGAATAATGTAATTACCCATGCTGATGAGGTAATCAATTCCGGTATGTATTCATTAGAAGCAGATCAGAAAAATGTTTTCGTAACTGAAAATCAGAATTCAAACGAAATCATTTTCGCTATCCCTGTTGATAAGAATTACACGACCAATTGGAATGCGTTCGATATTCACATGCAGACTCTGCAACCGGCAAATCAAGCTACCTATGAGTTACTGTTTGGTCCATGGGGCGGTATGTGTGCCATTCCACAGGCGATCAGCTCATACGACACTGATGATGAACGCTATCAGGATAACTGGATCATGGGACAACAGTATTCATCATCAGGGGATATGCTTTACGCAACTCTTGGGGATGCCGCCGGCCAGCCTTTAGCTTATATTAACGAAGTACCCGGTGTTGATCAGTCTCAGGGAATTCATGGATTCAGATTGGGTAAATTCGAGATCGAATTAGGTGCAACCAATATTCTGGATAATGATTTTCCATTTTTCCGATATGCTGATGTGTTAATGATGAAGGCTGAAGCCTTACTTAGAACCGGAAGTGCCGATGCTGCAGCTACCATTGTAACACAAGTTCGTGAACGTTCTTTTGATGAAACAGATCCACTAAAAGCAGCTGTTACCGGAGCTGAGCTTCAGGGTGGAAGTGTGTACGATTACGGAAGAAGAGATCATACGGCAACTACTAATGAAGGTGGAGCGGATATCACTTACGGAAGATTCCTGGATGAACTAGGTTGGGAATTCAATCAGGAAGGTCGTCGCAGAATGGATCTTATCCGATTTGGAGTATTCACTTCAAAATCATGGTTCTCTCATGATGCCAGCGCTAGTTTCAGAGAGTTATTCCCTATCCCGACTGGGGAGTTGAACACAAACCCAAATTTGACTCAGAACCCGGGGTATTAATAAAGCTGAGAATACCCTTACATAGATGACCAATATCAGCAATGTTATGATCTGCCGGTGAACCGGCAGGTCATTTTTTACCAGTCAATTTTATCCTGCATTAACTTAGTAGTCACGAATATGAAGAAAGCAACACTGAGTTCTATTACGCCCTTCTTAATAGCAATCTTATTAACTCCGTTGGCTCTTGCTCAGGATGCAAGGATCAAAATTGACACCGACCGGACAATTGGCGAGATAAGTCCCCTGATCTATGGGAATTTCCTGGAACATTTGGGCCGCGCCGTCTATGGCGGTGCTTATGATCCGGATTCTCCACTCGCTGATGAGGATGGTTTCAGAAAAGATGTTATCAAAGCCTCAAAAGATTTAAAAGTGACGTTACTGCGCTATCCGGGTGGTAACTTTGTTTCCAATTACCATTGGATGGATGGGGTAGGGCCGGAACGCATCCCCCGAATGGAATTAGCATGGGATCGTCTTGAAACGAATGAATTCGGAACCAACGAGTTCATGAAATTCACTAATAAAATTGGGGCAGAGCCATATTTTGCGGTTAATATGGGAACCGGTACCATTTCTGAAGCACAACGATGGGTTGAATATACCAATGTTGAAAGCGGACCGTATTACGCGGAGCTTCGTAAAAAACATGGATTCGAAAAACCATGGAATATTAAATACTGGAGTCTTGGAAATGAAATGGACGGCTTCTGGCAAATTGGCCACCTGAATGCCGAAGACTACAGCAAGAAAGCACGTGAGACTGCTAAAGTAATGCGACTCACCGATCCAAGCATTAAACTTATAGCTGCCGGTGCGTCCAACTTCCGCCCGGGAGCCAATCCGATGCACTGGAATCGCGTGGTGTTAGAAGAACTAAAAGATGTGGTAGACTATCTGGCCGTTCACATGTATGTCGGAAATCCTGATAATAACTACTATAATTTTATGGCCACTCCACAAGTGCTGGATGAGAGAACTCAGATTGTGCGTGGTTTGATCACCGATGTAATGAGCCGTGCCGATCGGGGCGACAGGGATCCTATTTACATTGCCTGGGACGAATGGAATATATGGTATCGTGCCCGTGTAGGTGAAGATATGACCGGTGTAAGGGCGCTCGAAGAGCATTACAATCTGGAGGATGCTCTTGTAGTCTCGGGATTCTTAAATGTATTTGTCCGTAACGCAGATATTGTTAAGATCGCAAATATGGCTCAGTTAGTGAATGTGATCGCTCCTATGTTCACCAGCGAAACAGATATGTTTCTGCAAACCATTTACTACCCATTACAGCTGTTCGCAACATTCAATCATGGAACTTCTCTGGATGTATTTGTTGAAACAGATACCTATAACACCGATACTTTTTTCCTCGGTCTTGGAGAGTCGCAAACCCAGCAGAATGATGTTCCTTATCTGGATGTATCAGCTACCTATAAAAATAATGGGGAAGTTGTCATAAATGTGGTAAACAGGCATTTGGATAAGCCCATCACTGCAGAGATCATCAGTCAGACCGGTATGTTTAATGGCACTTTTGAAGTGTACGAGGTTAATGGCGAATCCATTAAGTCGCAAAATGATTTCGGTAAGACGGAAGTCGAAACTCAGCGCAAAAAGGATCTGAAGCTGAAGGGTGATTCTTTTGAATACGCATTTCCTGCACACTCTTTCACTTTAATAAAAGGGAAGATCAAATAATCAGGGCAAAATCAGAAAATCAATAATGATACATCGAATCCCCCTCACTTTTCTTCTAATAGTTGGTCTGCTTGGTTGTACGGTTCCGGATACGGTATCAGTTAGTAGTCCGGATGGTGACATTAATCTGGTATTTGAGGTAATTGAAGGAGTGCCTCAATATCATATTTCCAGAGACGGAACTGCCGTTCAACAGACGTCACAACTTGGTCTGTTACTGGATAAAACAGATTTGTCGAAGAATGTCGAGATCTCTTCAGTAACTGAGTTAAAAGAACACAAAGAATCCTACGAACTTCTGCACGGAAAACAGAAAGAGATCACCTATATCGCCAATGAGCGAACAGTTACCCTTGAGCATACTTCCGGACAGAAGTATGATATCATTTTCAGAGTGTCGGATGATGGTGTTGCGTTCAGATATTTCATAGATGGGAAGGCGGATAAACTTCATTATATCCACAGGGAGTTCACTTCTTTTAATGTGACTGAAGGAGCCAGATTCTGGCTCGAACCACTGGCTAATGTTAATACCGGGTGGTCTCAAACCAATCCATCCTACGAAGAATATTATTATGTTGGTGAAAAAGCCGGTATACCTGCTCCTGATTCCGCAGGATGGGCATTTCCGGCTTTATTTCAGATTCAGAACACCTTTGTGCTGATCTCTGAAACAGGGATGGATGGCAGTTATCCGGCCACACGATTGCACCAACATGCTCCGGATGGTGAATATCAGATCCGCTTTCCTCAAGCTGAAGAACAATTCCCGGGCCGGGCTCTAAACCCGGAATCTGCTTTACCATGGAGTACTCCATGGAGATTGATCGCAATAGGGGATCTGGAGACCATAGCTGAATCAACATTGGGAACGGACCTGGCAGATTCTTCGCAAATTGATGATCCCAGCTGGATAAAACCGGGCAGAGCCGCCTGGAGCTGGGCAAAACTGAAAGACAATTCCGTGAACTATGATACACAAATTGAGTTCATAGATTATGCAGCCAAAATGGGATGGGAATATGTTTTGGTGGATGTAAACTGGGATCAAACCATAGGGTATGATCGCATGCAGGAATTAGCTGATTACGCTGCCGGAAAAGATGTGGGCTTAATACTGTGGTACAATTCATCTGGAAGCTGGAACACCACTGAGTACACTCCTAAAAGTAAATTACTTACCCATGAGGATCGTGTAAAAGAGTTTTCCCGAATCGAAGATATTGGCATTAAAGGAGTGAAGGTGGATTTCTTTGCCGGTGATGGTCAGTCTATGATGTCCTACTATCTGGATATTTTTGAGGATGCCGCCGATCATCATTTACTGGTTAATACGCACGGTACCACATTGCCAAGAGGCTGGCACCGAACATGGCCAAATCTGGTAACCATGGAATCGGTTAAAGGGTTTGAATTCACCACGTTTGATCAGCGGAATGCAGATCAGGTTGCTGTACATTCAACAACGCTTCCGTTTACGAGAAATGTGTTCAGCCCGATGGATTACACCCCGATGAGTCCGACACCCATTCCAAATATTGACCGGATTACTACCAGCTCATTTGAGCTCGCTCAACCGATTATCTTTACATCCGGGGTGTTGCATGTTGCTGAAACGGCAGAAGGTATGTATTCACTTCCCGAATATGTTCAGGAGTACGCTTCTAATATTCCTGTAAGCTGGGATGAAACCCGATTTCTGCAAGGGTACCCCGGTAAATTAGTTGTATTTGCCCGACGTACCGGAGATGAATGGTTTATTGCCGGTCTTAATGGCGAAAATATTGAAAAAGAAATTTCGATTGATTTATCGTTTATTCCTGATGGTCTGAACGGAACCTTTATCGGAGATGGAAAGGATCAGTATTCATATTCACATAAAACTATTTCAACTGACCAAAATGAGTTGACGGTGCAATTATCCGGTAACGGTGGGTTTGTCATCCATTTTGAATAAGAAATTAAACATCAAAGTTTCACCAACTATGAAAAAAATGTTCGCTAACAGAATTAAAATAAACAGCATGTTGCTGATCTTACTTTCAGCGGTTATGCTGGTATCAGCTTGCCAGAATAAAAACACTGAGGTAAACCGGAAAGCTACTGTAGAGGAATTCGGTAAAATGCCGGATGGTACCCCGGTACAACTGTATACGTTAGAAAATGCAAGTGGTATGCAGGTGAGTATCACTAATTATGGGGGTACGGTAACCTCAATTGTAGTTCCGGATAAGGAAGGAATAATGGAAAATGTGGTACTCGGATTTGATAATCTGGATGACTATCTCGCCGGAACTCCGTATTTCGGTGCCATTATCGGCCGGTATGGAAATCGGATTGGAAAGGCGACATTCTCTCTGGACGGAGAAACTTACGAACTGAATGCAAATGATGGTGATAATCATTTACATGGTGGGAATGTCGGATTTGATAAAGTATTATGGAATGCTGAGATCGGTGATAATAATACCATCACCTTTAGTTATTTAAGTGAGGACGGAGAAGAAGGGTACCCCGGTAATCTGGACATCACCGTTGTTTATACACTTACAGATGCCAACGAACTTAAAATCGATTATGAGGCGGTAACTGATAAAGCAACACCCGTTAATTTGACCAACCACAGTTACTTCAATCTATCCGGTGATCCTGAAAGTCTGATCTTAGATCATGAGTTGATGATGGATGCCGACGGTTATACTCCCGTGGATGCCGGTTTGATACCAACGGGTGAAATTGCCGAGGTAGAAGGTACTCCTTTCGATTTCACTGAACCTTATGAGATCGGAGCAAGAATTGATGATGTTGAAGGCGGATACGATCATAACTGGGTATTAAATGAGTCAGCCGAAGAAATGCCGGTGGTCGCCACTCTTCACGATCCACAAACAGGGCGGTTTATGGAAGTACTAACTACCGAACCGGGGCTTCAATTCTATTCAGGAAATTTCCTGGACGGTACACTCACCGGATCAGATGGCTCCGTTTATAACAAACATGCTGCCCTCTGTCTCGAAACTCAACACTTCCCGGATTCTCCCAATAAACCTGAATTTCCATCTACGATCCTGAATCCCGGAGAAACTTATTCAACGAGTACGATCTATCGGTTTTCAACCAAATAAGAGTTTTATACCTAACCTATAAATGTAGTAATCATGAAAAAATTTATAACGCAGTTATTTGCGATCCTGATTCTGGCAGGAAGCCCGGTATGGGCTCAGACCAATACGATCATAGTTAATGCAGATCAATCGGAAGTAGTGATCAACGAGCATATTTACGGTCAGTTCGCTGAGCATTTAGGTCGCGGAATCTATGGTGGTATCTGGGTTGGCCCGGATTCAGAAATTCCAAACACCGAAGGATATCGCACGGATGTGCTTACCGCACTTCAGGAGCTTGATATTCCAAACGTTCGCTGGCCGGGCGGTTGTTTTGCTGATGAATATGACTGGCGCGATGGAATTGGCCCAAGAGCTGAGCGCCCCAAACGATTGAATACTCACTGGGGGGGTGTGATCGAGGATAACAGTTTTGGTACGCATGAGTTTCTAAGACTAGCTGAATTACTGGATGCAGAACCTTACATCTCCGCAAACGTTGGTAGTGGAACTCCGGCAGAGATGCAGGACTGGATCGAATATATGACTTCAGATTCTGAATCTACCTTAGCCGAAGAACGAAGAGCAAATGGTCGTGAAGAACCATGGAAGATCAAATTCTTTGGTATTGGTAACGAAAGCTGGGGATGCGGTGGAAACATGACCGCGGATTACTATGCAGATCTGTATCGTCAATTCCAGACCTATGCAAAAAATTATAGCGGAAATAAGTTGTTCAAGATCGCAAGCGGTTGGTCGGATAGTCAATATGGCTGGACTGAAACCCTTATGGAGAAAGCAGGGAGGATGATGGACGGTATCTCGTTGCATTATTACACCATAGCAGGTGATGATGGTTGGTTCGACAAAGGTCCTTCCATGAATTTTGGAACAGATTGGTATTTTGGTGGAATTCTAGCGGCTTATCGCATGGATGAATTCGTTACCAAGCATTCAAATAGAATGGATAAATACGATCCAAATAAACGAGTTGCTCTGGCTGTAGACGAATGGGGAATTTGGACGGAAGAACTACCAAACACCACAGGAGGATTTCTCGAGCAACAGAATTCTATGCGGGATGCCCTGATCGCTTCACTTTCGTTAGATATACTCAACTCACATGCCGACCGTGTACGTATTGCTAATATTGCTCAGATGGTGAATGTGCTGCAGGCAATGATACTTACTGATGGCCCGAAAATGGTAAAAACACCCACTTACTATGTATTCGAGATGTATAAAGAACATCAGAATGCTCATCTGTTACCGGTTCATCTCACATCAAATACGTACAAGTTTGAAGATGAAAGCAGCGATCGAAAGGATATTGGAGAAGAATTTGATGTGATCTCAACCACTGTATCTGAAAAAGACGGAGTTGTACGGCTTACAATAAGCAACCTGCACCCGGAAGAAGCACAGGAAGTTAAGATCGATATCAGAGGAATGAAGGTGAAATCGATCGTTAAAGGATCTGCAGAAATACTGACCGCAGATAGTTTTGATGCCATCAATACCTATGATGATCCGGATAATGTAATTATCAGTTCATTCGATAATGCAAAATTAAAGAATGGGGTATTAACCATAAAACTGCCAAAACATAGTATTGTAGCATTGAGCTTGAAATAAGAGATCAGGGCAAGATCATGGCACCGGAACGTTATAAAGAGTACGAACACATACTGGTAGCAGTTGATTGCATAATTTTCGGTTTCCACAAGAATGAACTGAAACTGTTATTGATCAAACGTGATTTCGAGCCCGAAAAAGGAAAATGGTCGCTGATGGGGGGCTTCCTGGATGATGATGAAAGTCTGGATGAAGCCGCCCAGAGGATTCTGAAAACCTTAACCGGATTACATGACATATATCTCGATCAACTTCATTCTTTCGGGGATGTAGACCGTGATCCGGTTGAACGTACCATTTCAGTAGCCTACTACGCGCTGATCGATGTTGAGACACATGATAAGGAACTATTAAAACAACACAGCGCCAGTTGGTTCCCGATCCACTCTGTACCAGAACTCATTTTCGATCACGAGGAAATGGTGCTTTCTGCATTAAAACGATTACGGAGAAAAGCCTCTCACCAGCCTGTAGGTTTTGAGCTCCTGCCCGAGAAGTTCACTCTACCGGAACTCCAGAAATTGTACGAATCTATTTACGATACAAATCTGGATAAAAGAAATTTCAGAAGAAGGATCCTCTCAATGGATGTATTGGAAAAAACCGAGGAGAAGCAAAAAACCAATAGCAGAAAAGGGGCATTTCTGTATCGGTTTGATCCGAAAAAATACTCAAGAAAAGTTAATAATGGAGATAGTTTAATATTTAAAACGCTTAAGCCATAACAATAAAAATATCAGTTCAGTAAAAGGTGATTGTAATTAATTTTTTTGTTGGTTTTAGTTGTATTGTAAAAATAAAAGTGTTAATGTAACACTTATAATAAAAAGCGATTCCAGAGTGTATAAAAGCTCTGCTGTTCGCAGTTAGGAATAAAGAAAAACTTAACCTGGACCGGAATGAAATATGTAATCGGAGTTGACTACGGATCAGATTCTGTTCGCTCAGTATTAGTAAGCGAAGAAGGAGAAGAAATTGCATCCTCAGTACATTATTATCAGCGTTGGAAAGAGGGTAAATATTGCAATCCTGCCAAACAGCAATTTCGTCAGCATCCGCTGGACTACCTCGAAGGACTCGAATCAACATTGAAAGCGGTAGTTGATGAACTTCCTGCAGAGGAAAGAGCAAATGTAAAAGCTATTTCTGTTGACACAACGGGATCAACCCCTGTTGCTGTGAACGCGGAAGGTACTCCATTGGCTTTAACTCCAGGTTTTGAGGAAAATCCTAATGCGATGTTTGTTCTCTGGAAAGATCATACTGCGATCAAAGAAGCAAACGAAATTAACGACCTTGCCCGCAGTTGGGGAGGACCGGATTACACCAAATATGTTGGCGGGATTTATTCATCTGAGTGGTTCTGGGCTAAAATGCTTCATGTGTTGCGGGATGATGAATCCATTCAGGAAGCCGCGTACAGCTGGGCCGAAGCCTGCGACTGGATCCCATACGCACTTACCGGTGAAAAGGATGTTACCAAAATGAAGCGAAGTCGGTGTGCGGCTGGTCATAAAGCCATGTGGCACGAAGAATTCGGCGGGCTTCCATCCGAAGAATTTCTAACAAAATTAGACCCGTTATTAGCCGGGGTTAGAGAAAGACTTTACGAAGACACCTATACCTCTGATGTAGCAGCCGGTACACTTTCAAAAGAATGGGCCGAAAAGCTTGGCCTTACCGAAGAGGTAGTAATTGGTGTTGGGGCATTCGATGCGCATATGGGTGCCGTTGGTGGAAACATCAAACCAAATTATCTGGTGCGGGTGATGGGTACTTCAACTTGTGATATGATCATCTCACCCGAAGATGAAGTGGGAGATAACCTGGTAAAAGGTATTTGTGGACAAGTAGATGGTTCGATCATTCCGGGATACATCGGTCTGGAGGCAGGTCAGTCTGGCTTCGGGGATGTATTAGCCTGGTTCAAAAATGTTTTGATGGGACCATTCAAAGATGCGGTTATGGCCAGCAACGTTATCAGCGATGATAAAAAAGCAGCGCTCATTGAGGAGGCCGAAGATTCAATGCTTGCCCGGCTATCTGAGCAGGCTATGGCTATTGAAGGAGATACCGGCATAACGGCACTGGATTGGGTGAACGGTCGTAGAACCCCGGATGCTAACCAAATGCTTAAAGCTGCTATAGAAGGTATGGACCTGGGAAGTGATGCTCCCCGAATATTTAAAGCTTTGGTTGAAGGAATTTGCTTCGGGTCAAAACTGATCGTAGACAGATTCAGAGAAGAAGGAGTTCGCATTGACGGAGTGATCGGAATGGGGGGCGTTGCAAAGAAAAGTCCTTTTATGATGCAGACGCTAGCCAATGTGTTGGATATGCCCATTCAGGTATCAGAATCTTTACAAACATGTGCATTAGGAGCTTCCGTGTTTGCAGCTACTGCTGCCGGTATGTTTGAATCGGTAGACGCAGCCCGGGAAAGTATGGCTTCCGGGTTCGAATCAGAGTATAAACCCCAACCTGAGCAGGTAGAAGCCTACAAAGCGGTATATGATCGCTATAAATCTTTTGCCGGGGTAATGGAAGAACGAATCATGAAAAACGCATAGAAACAATGGGTAAATTTGACGAACTGAAGAAAGAAGTATACGAAGCAAACATGCAATTGCCCGAATTGGGGCTGGTACTCTTCACGTTTGGAAATGCCAGCGCTGTCGATCGCGAACAGGGAGTATTTGCGATCAAACCAAGCGGTGTACCTTACAATATCCTCAAACCAGAGGATATTGTTGTGTTAGATTTTGAAAACAACGTGATCGAAGGCTCCATGCGTCCGTCTTCTGATACTAAAACTCATGCGGTACTCTACAAGCATTGGGAGCAGATAGGTGGTATCGTTCATACACATTCTACCTATGCTACGGCATGGGCCCAATCTCAGATGGATATCCCGATCATGGGAACTACACACGCCGACCATCTAACTGAAGACGTGCCATGTGCACCGCCTATGTCGGATGAAATGATCCGTGGAGATTATGAGCATCAGACCGGGTTCCAGATCATGGATATTTTTGCTGAGAAAGGTATTTCTTATGAAGAAGTGCCGATGGTATTGGTTGGAAATCACGCCCCATTTACCTGGGGAAAGGATGTAAAAAAGGCAGTGTATCATAGTGCTGTTTTGGAAGAAGTTGCAAAAATGGCCTATCTGGCACTACAGATCAATCCTGATGCACCACGATTGAAAGACAGCCTGATTAGAAAACATTACGAGCGTAAGCATGGCGATGGCTCATATTACGGACAGGAATAAAACTAAAGGAAACAATATATGGCAACGTTAGACTGGATTGTAATCGGGCTGTTCGCCCTCGGACTCATAGGAATTATCGTATGGGTATTTATGCAGAAACAGAAAAGTTCGGGCGATTATTTTCTGGCCGGACGGGATGCCACCTGGGTCGCTATTGGTGCTTCAATTTTTGCTTCTAATATCGGTTCAGAACATTTGATCGGTTTGGCAGGGGCCGGTGCTTCAAGTGGTATGGCAATGGCGCACTGGGAAATTCAGGGATGGATGATCCTTATTCTCGGTTGGGTTTTTGTACCCTTTTATAGCCGAAGTATGGTGTACACTATGCCGGAGTTTTTAGAAAGGCGATATAATTCTGAATCACGCACCATCTTATCCATCATTTCACTGGTTAGTTATGTGCTTACCAAAGTAGCGGTTACAGTATATGCCGGTGGACTTGTGTTCAAAGAGGTATTTGGTATTGAAACCATGTGGGGTATCGACTTTTTCTGGATCTCTGCTATAGGCCTGGTATTGATCACGGCAATTTACACGGTAGTTGGTGGGATGAAATCGGTACTTTACACATCTGTACTACAAACGCCTATTCTTCTGCTCGGATCGTTGATCATTCTCGTGCTTGGTTTAAGAGCATTAGGCGGCTGGGATGAAATGATCCGCATCGCCTCTGCAGTAGAAGTGAACGATTACGGTGATAGTATGACAAACCTGATTCGCAGTAACAGAGATGCCGATTTCCCATGGTTAGGCGTCCTGATCGGGTCTTCGGTGATCGGATTCTGGTACTGGTGTACCGATCAGTTTATTGTGCAGCGTGTGCTATCCGGTAAAGATGAGAAAGAAGCACGAAGAGGTACAATTTTCGGAGCATACCTGAAATTGACACCGGTATTTTTATTTATGATTCCTGGTATGATCGCATTTGCACTTGCCCAGAAAGAAGTGATCATCGATGGTCAGGTATTTACATTAACCAATGCCGATGCAGCATTTCCAACACTGGTAGCTACCCTTTTACCTGCAGGAGTGAAGGGATTAGTAGTATCGGGGATTCTGGCAGCGTTGATGAGTTCTCTTGCTTCATTGTTTAACTCATCTTCTATGCTGTTTACAATCGACTTTTATAAGAAATATCATCCAGAAGCATCAGAAAAGAAATTACTGACCGTTGGTCGTATCGCTACCGTAGTAGTGGTGATCCTTGGTATTCTCTGGATACCTATTATGCGTAGCATCGGGGATGTCTTATACACCTACTTGCAGGATGTGCAATCGGTACTCGCACCGGGTATCGCAGCAGCTTTCCTTTTAGGGATCGCTTCCAAAAAACCAACACCGAAAGGCGGTATGTGGGGAATGATCGTTGGATTCATTATCGGTGTTTTCCGGCTTGGGGCTAAAGTATTCTATACTCAGGCCGCTGGTAATGCCGGTTACGAAAATGTTAAAATGTGGGCAGCTGCAAATGGAGTGGATAACTTTTTCTACACCTTGTTCTATGATGTGAACTGGCTGTTCTTCAGTGGCGGCATGTTAGTGGTTAGTATTCTGGTGATCATGATCGTGAGCAGGTTTACAACTCCGGCACCTCCCGAACAATTGGTAGGATTAACATACGGATCAGCCACAGCTGAGCAAACGGCAGCAACGGCAGCAAGTTGGGATAAATGGGATGTGATCCACACAGGTATCATATTAGCCATTACTGTTGGCTTCTATGCGTATTTCTGGTAGAATTTTGATTTAATAGGATAAAAAAATGAGTAATAATAAAGAGATATGGTTCGTAACCGGCAGTCAGCATCTGTACGGCGACGAAACACTTAAACAAGTTGAAGAACATTCAAAAGAAGTAGCGAAGGGGCTGGCTGATAAAGTCGGGGCACCGGTAACCATCAAATACAAAGCACTACTTACGTCTTCAGAAGACATCAGAAAAGTATGTCTGGAAGCAAATAGTGATGATAATTGTATAGGTCTGGTTACCTGGATGCATACGTTCTCACCCGCTAAGATGTGGATCACCGGTCTGAAAGTACTGGATAAACCATTCGTTCATTTACACACTCAGTTCAACAGAGATATCCCATGGGATGAGATCGATATGGATTTTATGAATCTGAATCAATCGGCCCATGGTGGACGTGAGTTTGGATTCATTAATGCCATGATGGGCATCGACCGAAAAGTGATCGTAGGACATTGGGAAGATCCGGAAGTCGTGGCCGAGCTGGATACCTGGGCACGAGCTGCGTTAGGTCGTGATGAACTTCAGCACTTGAAAGTTGCCCGGTTTGGCGACAATATGAGAAGTGTAGCGGTAACGGAAGGAAATAAGGTTACCGCTGAGATACTGATGGGAGTACAGGTACACGGTTTCGGAGTGGGAGATCTTGTTGAATATATTAATGCCGTGACAGAAGAAGACCTTTCAGCACTACTTGATACTTATCATCAGGAATATACCATCAGTGATAAAGATGCAGGCTCAGACGATTTTAAAAATTCCGTTAAAGAAGCGGCACGGATAGAACTGGGAATAAAGGCATTTTTAGATGAAGGTGGTTTTAAAGCTTTCACTACTACCTTCGAAGACCTCCACGGAATGGTTCAGCTTCCGGGCTTAGGAGTACAGCGTTTGATGGCTCAGGGTTACGGATTTGCCGGCGAGGGAGATTGGAAAACAGCTGCTTTGGTTCGTGTTACGAAAGTAATGGCAGAAGGGCTGGAAGGGGGCACCTCTTTTATGGAGGACTACACCTACCATTTCAATCCTGGTAAAATGCAGGTTCTTGGAGCACATATGCTCGAAATTTGCCCAACTATTGCAGGGGATAAACCATCACTTGAGGTTCACCCACTTGGAATTGGCGGAAAAGCAGATCCGGCCCGATTAGTGTTTAACGGAACACCCGGAGATGGGTTTAATGTAGCATTGATGGATATGGGAAATCGATATCGCATGCTTGTTAATAAAGTTGAAGCTGTTGATAACCCTGCATTACCTAATCTACCCGTTGCCCGTGTTCTCTGGAATGCGCAGCCTTCTCTGAAAACAGCGGCAGGTTGTTGGATATTAGCCGGGGGCGCTCACCATACAGCGTTTAGTCAGGCACTTACCATAGATCACCTGCGCGATCTGGCAGAAATGCTGGGCGTTGAATGTCTGGTGATTGATGAGAATACTGAATTACATGCCTTTAAAAGCGAAATGCGCTCTAATGAAGTGTATTACAGTTCAATGAGAGGAATTCGCTAGAAAAATATTCTATTTGTAGAATTGTTCATCCTTAAGGATATCAGGGAGACCTGATATCCTTTTTTTATGTCTGATGTAAATACGGTTTTTTGGAAATAAAAAAGGCGCCTGTTCCCACAGACGCCTCTAACCAACTTGTAATGATGAACTATGAAAATCTAATTTAATTCCACACTTGGCCACCCATTTTCATCCCAGGTTATTTCGGCCAGTATTAATTTTGGTTTACCATCATCATTCTTGTCATAGGCATGGGCAACTAAAAAATCCACACCATCGAATGTGTATGCCGCAGGATGTCCTACTGCAGCCCATCTATCTGTTTCTGACGCGATCACAGTGCCCCCGCCATGGATGAGCTTATTTCCTGCTTTATCTACATAGGGACCCATTACGTTTTTAGCTCTTCCAACTACAGTTTTGTAACTGCTTTCCAATCCCTTACAGCAACGATCCCATGAGAATAAGAGATAATAATACCCATTCTTTTTGAAAATGAATGGGGCCTCTATGGCGCCATTCTGCATAGTTTGATTGGCTTCCAGTTGATCCTCAGAATACAGCTCGGCATAATTAAGTTCGGGGTTTGCAGCATCACCTGCATCTCTTTCATCTACTTTCCAGTCGCGATGACGTGCAGCAATGGTTCTCCATGTTTGGGGTTCATATACCTTAGTCAATGAATCATCCAACCGAACAATCTTGATACCCATCCAGAAAGAACCAAATGTTAACCAGGGATGGCCTTCATCGTCGAATGCCAGATTCGGATCAATGGCATTCCACATGTCACGACCGGGAACCGACCGAATGACCGGGCCATGATCTACCCACTTGTAATCCGGACTGTCAGTATCCAGGGTTGTATTCGTAGCCACTGCTATTGCCGATGTATTTCTGCCAAATGCGGAGACAGAATAGAAGAGATAAAACTTTCCGTTATGATATGTGATATCGGGTGCCCACATATGGTTTTTGAAATCCGGATTTACATCAAAGGTCCATTCAGGTGCTTCAGGAAAAATAGCCCCTTCATCGGTCCAGTTATCCAGATCCGGAGAAGACCACATTTTCAGACCAAAATCAGTATTGAATATGTAATACATGCCATCATGTTCAATCATAACGGGATCGTGAACTATGATGTCGCGGTATTGGGCACTTACAGTTTGCGTAACTGAGAGTATGATGATCAGGAATGCACTGAGAACTATTTTTTTCATGCTAATAAGACTGGTGGAAGGTATAAAGCCGAGTAAACTCGGTTAAATAATATAAGATGTATAATTTACACTTATAATAAATTATTCTTCAATTATTAGCAAATAAAAAGCCCTTTTCTAAGAGAATAAACGGGCTTATGAGTGGATATAAATATCCGGGATAAAAGGAAAAAAAGAGATCGGTTTGTGTTATTTAACTAACATCATTTTTCTGGTAAGTGATTGCTCCCCGAAATTCAGTTGGTACATATATATGCCTGATGGAAGTGCTTCAGCATTGAAATTGATCTGATAATGACCCGCATTCTGATTCTGATCAACCAAGGTGGCTACATTTCTGCCCAGCATATCGTATACACTCAGCTTCACTTTACTAAAAGAAGGTACCTGATACTTGATGGTGGTAGTAGGGTTAAACGGGTTTGGATAATTTTGCTCTAAAACAAAATCAGTGATCCTCTCATTTTCTAAGTAAGTTCCGGTAGTTTCCACCGATTCGAACACACGATATCCCCAGGCAGGCAAGGTAAACTCTGTGGTTTCCTGATAGCTGGTTGTATCGTTGGTGAAGATATTTTTCCAAGATCCGAAATAAGCATTCCCAAGCATGGTAAATGTTTTCTGAGAAGTAGATAAGTTTAACAATACCAAAACCGCGTCCTCATTTTTTGAACGGTAATAGGCAAAGATATTGGAGTTGTCGGAGGTTAGTATCCTGCTGTAATAATTTTCAGGATCACCACTCCACAACGCGGGATTTTCTTTACGTAATTTGAACAGACGTTCAAATAATATCGATTTCGAATAGCTTCCCCAGGGGATGAGATCTTTTTCGAAAAACTCCAGTCGTTTATTAAGATTAGCCTCCTCTCCGTTATAAACCAGTGGCATACCATGAATGGTATTCGTTAATATGGTAAAGGCATCAGAAGCTGTTCCGAATAGTTCAAAGGTAGTTCCATGCCATGAGTTCTCATCATGATTTGAAATGAAGTACATCCTTAACTCGTCACTTTCGTACGCGGTTTTTTCACCGGCAGCATAACTGGCAAGTATTGAAGCATTAGCCGTTCTGTCGGCGATATTCTTTAGAATTCCTCCTCCAAAACCATACAGGTCCCAGGCATAATTCATATCAAAACCCAGATCATGATATTTTTCATCTGCTCCTTCTGCCAACAAGAGGATATCGGGTTTATGCTTTTTCAGGGAATCTGTCATTTGAGCCATAAAGTCGTCGGGGAGATAATCTACGGCATCAAAACGGAATCCATCCACTCCGGCACTGTCTACCCAAAATTTTAGTGCATCGATCATATATTCACGCAGTCCTTGCTGCTCATAATCCAGGTCGATCACATCCGTCCAGTTCGTACCGGCAGGCGGAACAAAATTTCCATCAGAGTCTTTGGTGTACCATTCGGGATGCTCAGTGGTTAACACATTATCCCAGGAGGTGTGATTCGGGACCCAATCAATGATCACGTACATATCTCTGGCATGAATTTCATCGACCAGATCTTTGAAATCTGAAAGTGTACCATAGTCGGAACTTACATCCAGATAATCTTTTACTGAATAAAAACTACCCATAGAGCCCAGTCTGTTCTGTTCGCCGATCGGATGTACAGGCATGAACCAAAGGATTCCAACCCCCATATCCTGTAATCGATCAAGATGAGTTGAAAAGGCATCAAAAGTTCCATCAGAAGTAAATTGTCGGGTATTCACTTCATAAATACTGAGGTTATAGCTCCAGTCGAGATGTGTCTGACCCCATGAGCTTTTAATGGGGATAAATAATAATAGCAGGATGATGCTGAAGAATCGGATAATGAGCTTCATGATGAATAGTATTGCTGACCAGATAGTGAGCTGAATGATACGGTTTTATCGATAGTTTCACCCGATAGAAATTGGATAGTATCAAATCAGATTCTGCTAAAATTAATACCCATATTTCGTTCAAATTTAGTATATATAAATACTCACTCATCAGCTGCGGGAATCTTCAGGATTCTATACTGTACAATAGATCAACATTATTTTATATGACAGGGAGCATCGATGAAAAAATTATTCCTATTACCTCTATTCATATTTGTAATTATCGGTTTCGGGTGCAATAAGAACACGAGATCGGAACAAAGTACTTCACCTCAATTTTTGGAAATCTCAGAAGCACAACGCCTGAAAGCCAAACAAATGGTTGGTACAATGTGTGAGAATTGTCACCATCCTACGGCCTCGCCCGACGACCGGCTTGCTCCTCCGTTGGAGATCGCTAAACGGAATTATCTTGCCATCAGTGATGATAAAGCCGATTTCGTAAATAGCGTTACCAAATTTGTGATCGCGCCCTCAAAGGAAAAAGCACAACTTCATAGTGATGTAGAGGAGTTTGGGGTGATGGATCCATTGGGGTATTCCGAAGCGGAGATCAGAGCTATTGCCATTTATATCTATGAAACTGAACTGGAAAAACCGGATTGGCTTAAATAGTGCGCAAAAAAGCCTTCGTGAGAATTATTAATAACGGATAATTAAAGGTTCAGAACTGTTTCTTGTACGCACCTTGTATACTCTTTTTTGTTATTTCTAAATGACTTAAGAGTCAATAAGGTATGAAGGATTGATCGTTCTCTTTCTACGTGGTAATTCAGTTGAAAACAGGGAATAAAACACCGAATTTACAGGCTTAATCGGGTAATACTGCTTGTTTTCTAGAATTGGATACTATGAGCCCGTTAAAAACGGATTAACTACAGAACGCTAAAAATGGCACCACACAGATATACCGAAGCAGAGCAAATGCTAGTTGCTTTGGATTGTATAATATTCGGCTTTGATCAAAATGAATTAAAACTACTGGCAATTAAAAGGGATTTCGAACCGGAAAAAGGGAATTGGTCGTTAATGGGAGGCTTTCTTCGGCGAACAGAGAGCCTGGATGAGGCTGCCAACAGAATTTTGATCTCACTAACGGGTTTGAAAAATATTTACCTGGAACAGCTTCACGCGTTTGGAGAGGTTGATCGTGACCCGGTTGAGCGTACAGTATCTGTGGCTTATTATGCTTTGATCGATATCCATACTCATGACAAGGAATTGATGAAAGCACATGGAGCTTCGTGGTTTTCTATCCATGATATGCCGGATCTGATCTTTGACCATAACCACATGGTGGATGCGGCTTTAAAACGGTTGCGATATAAAGCTTCTCATCAACCGGTAGGATTTGAATTGCTTCCTGAAAAATTCACCCTACCTGAATTACAAAAGTTGTATGAATGCATCTACGATACAGAATTGGATAAGAGAAATTTCCGCCGAAGAATGCTCTCGATGGATGTATTGATCAAGACTGATGAGAAACTGAAGAAATATTCAAAAAAAGGAGCTTTTCTTTACACGTTCGATAAAGAAAAGTACAATGAAAAGATCGAGAATGGAGATAGCACCGTGTTTAAGCCGATCCTATCCTGAGATCGTAATATCCTGAGTCTGTTTTCTACGTCTTAAAATTGAAATACTGAATCCGGTCATGATTAGGAATATCCCAATCCAAACTAATGATACCATCGGTTTTTCTACAGCCTTTAATAATATCCATGCTTTTGCCGGATCTTCATCAACGGAAACTGTGAGGCCGGAATGAGCTCCGTTTGCTGAGGTTTTATAGAATGAATTCATTTCTTCTACATACGAACTTCCGGCCACATACATGTAAATATCGTTCGATAAACCGGCTTTAACATCCACATCCACCGACCAGCTTACATCTGATCTTTTCTTCATCGGATATACTTCGGGGTATAAAAAGTAAGAGGAGAGGATCTCAGAACCCTTAACCCGATCGACACGAATTTCATACGTTTGCTGTCCGGGGCGTGATAGCTGATTACTGTCAAAGTGCCCCAGGTAAGTGATCTGATATTTGTTATTCACGCTTTTGGGTTGATTTAACCGGAGCTCAAGAAAACCGATCTTCTCAGATAGCGGAAATCCCTGTTCATCGAGTACCTCACCTTTTTCAATTGCTGCATTGTATTTATTCGTTCGAAGATCCAGAAGATCTTTCTGAAAAGCAGAAGAGGTAAGAAATCCAATTAACAAGATGCTGAATCCGACGTGACTCAGGGTTCCGCCAATTACGGCTACATTTTTTCGAATAAGATCAAGAAGAATAAGACCATTTCCGATCAGAGCGAAAACTGCTGAAAAGACAAAAATTATATAGGTAAGTGAAGTGAATTTATATTCAAATACTAATAGAATGGTAATGAGAATAGCTCCAATACTAGGGGCGATCATTTTACCACTTAGTGCTTCAGCGTTAAGCTTTCGCCAGAATATGTATTGAGCAGGAACGGTCAACAAAGCAGTTAAAATGGCCAGGGGTATAGACCATTGATTATAGAATGAAATATCGGGAGGGGTAGGATTGTCAACAAATAAACGACCCAATAGTGGGGAACTTGTTCCAAGTGTGATCACCAGAGCGATCACGAAAAGTACAATTGATCCTGCCAGGATCAGAAATTCACGGCTGAGAACGGTAGTTGGTTCATCCTTTTTGGGAAACTCCCTGTAACGGAGAATGAATAATACGAAGCCACTTCCAATAATTATGACCAGAAAGATCAAAAGCTGATTGTACAGACCAAGGTCAGTGAAACTGTGAACAGAGGAACTACCGAGGATTCCGGACCTGGTAAGGAAGGCTTCATAAACAACTGCCGCATATGCAAGTATAGCAAATATGATCGGGTACTTTTGAGCGGATGCCTTATTCTTGTTGAGAAGCATACTGTGAATGCCGGCAACGCCGATAAACCATGGTATAATGGATGCATTTTCTACAGGATCCCAGGCCCAGTATCCACCGAAAGAGAGGGTGACATAGGCCCAGTAACCACCAAGAAATATTGCAATGAACAAACTAAGATTCGCCCCCAGTGTCCATGGCAGGGCATGTTTGATCCAGCTCCCCATTTCATTTTTCCAGAGCGCAGCCATTGCCAGACAATATGGAACAGCCATTAAAGCAAAACCAAAAAACAGAATTGGTGGGTGAATCACCATCCAGGGACTTTTTAATAAGTCGTTAAGTCCACGGCCATCTGCAGGGATAAATTCAGGATTGGTTTGAAGAAACGGTGCATTTGGAAATGCTTCAGCGATACTTCTGAACGGGGATGCTCCGATCTGAATATCACCAAGATGAATTCCTAATACCATCGAGAGCAATAAAACCTGATTCAATGTTAGGAAGAAGAGCACATGAGGCCGGTAAGAAGGGCGAATCCATTTCATCAATCCTAGTCCTACTAATTCCCCAAATGTGATCCACAGCAAAAAACTACCTTCCTGTCCGCCCCAAAAAGCAGAGATCAGGTAACGTAGTTCAAGATCCCGGCTCGTGTAGTTATATACGTAATAAAAGTCGAAACGATGATTGAGGATCAGAAATATGAGTATAGCAGAAGCTCCTGCGACCAATAATCCCTTAATGGTAAATAGAACATTCGCCACCTTTAAAAAACCGGATTCTTCATTTTTTGCTGAAAAAAAATAGGCTGGTAATGAAATGATTCCGCCTAGAAATGCGAGAACCAATAAGATCTTTCCGGTTAATGCGATCATATAATTACTACTTGGTACAGTCAGGTAAGTATTATTGATTCAAACTACTTAGTATAGCTAAACAAAGACGGTTAAGTGCTTACAGCTTAATTTTTTAGCGTTGACTAAATAGATTGAATCTATCGTAATCTAGCTGTATTTACATTATGTAACAAGTTTACAGATTGTACGACCTTAACCAACTACTTATATGATCCGCAAAATTGGATCTGTTGTGTTGCTCCTTTTATGGCTTGCAATAATACTCTTACCGGGCTACTTCGGGTGGGATTACTATACATCGAAACCTCATGATCGGGTATTCACCGAAATTCACGGTCTGCTTAAACCTACCGGAATAATTGGCCATGGATATGGGATAATAGGAACTGTGTTTATGGTCATTGGAGTAGCAACTTACATGATGCGTAAGCGGCTCTCATTTATGCAGAATTGGGGAAAATTAAAATCCTGGCTTCATTTCCACATCTTTTTGTGTACAACGGGACCGGCACTGGTGATATGGCACACCACATTTAAATTCCACGGTTTAGTCTCTATTAGTTTTTGGAGCATGGTAATAGTGGTAGCAAGTGGAGTGTTTGGAAGATATGTATATAACCGAATTCCAAAGACAGAGGATGGTTTTTTTCAGAATATTGAATTCATTCTAAAAGAAAAGTTAACGCTGAAGAATCGTATTAGTGAACATCTTGAATTAAGTACAGAAACAGTAAATGTGCTTGGCTTACACGATGCCCCGGATAAATTTAATACTCCGTGGGCCGCCTTGTTTAACGCTTTGAAATATGATTTGACCGGACTATTCCGAAGGCAAAGGGACCGTAAATATTTGGAATCGCTGGATATGGATGATGAGATCTGTCAAACACTGATCAGTGCAGTTAAAGATTACCGATGGAGAAACCGGCAGCAGTTCTTAATAGAGCCCATGCAGAAATTATTCGGCTACTGGCATGTTTTTCATATTCCACTGGCCATTATCATGTTCATCATTTTAGCGGTCCATGTTGGAGTCGCAATTACATTTGGATATACCTGGATCTTTTAATCACTCTGTAAACTATGAAAAAACAATTCATTCTTGGTGTCCTTATCATAGCATTCATTGCGGTAGCTGTGTTGATTTCTCAGGGCTTTATTGATCTGGGAGATGATAGTACTTTGTCTGATGCAGGAGTTGAAATTACCTGGGGAAATAATGCACAAAATCCGGCTGAAGGGCTCGTAGAAACTGAACCAAGTTCGGAAAACGTTTCTCAGAGTTATTTCGATAAAGTAGAACAGCTGGAGTCATTTCTGGCCACTCATCCAGATGATACCACACATATGATTCGACTTGCACGGCTTTATCAGGAAGGGCATCAGTCGGTAAAAGCTTCTGAATGGTATGAAAAATACAAGGCGGCAAACCCTAATAATATTCAGGTATTACTCGATCTTGCCAATACGTATGGAGAATCAGGTAATTGGGATAAGGCTCTTTCTGTAACTAATGAACTTCTCGAGCTTGATGAGAACAATGATAAGGCCCTGTATAACAAAGCAGCCATTCTGGCAAATCGTAATGAACTGGATGAAGCTAAACAGCTATGGCAACAAATAATGGCGAATAGTGAGGATGCCCATATTCGTTCTTTATCGCAAAGCGCATTAAATAAGCTGAAAAATATGTGAGAACCCTGAAGTACACATATGAATACATTCTTATCCTGAGTATGTTGATACTATTTTTGGTTCCCGGAAATGGTGTACATGCTCAATTGATTTCACCGGGTAAACTGTCGCAACCGCATTCATTTCTGGAAGGGATAAGTAAATGCACCAGTTGTCATGAGTTAAGGAAGCCGGAGATAAGTGTGGAAAAATGTTTGAATTGTCATACTCCGATCCGGGAATCCATGGAGGAATTGAAAGGTATTCACGGCAAAAGAGAAGTGATCGACCAGAGTTGCTCTGGGTGCCATAAAGATCACCTTGGTGCTAATTTTGATATATTACATTTCGATTCAACCGATTTTGATCACTTCAAAGAAACCGGCTTTAAGCTGGAGAATGCTCATGCAGATGTAAGTTGTAAAAACTGTCACGGGGATGCCGATTATCTTAGCGATGCTACGGTGATCGCCTACAGGGAGGAATATGAGCTTATAGGTGCAACGTCTACTTTTCTTGGTCTTGAAAACAGTTGCCGGAGTTGCCATTTCACAGATAATGTTCATGGCGATCAGTTTTCCGATCAAAACTGTGAGAGTTGCCATACTACGGTACAATGGGAGGGAGCTGAAGGATTTGATCATAACAATTCGGCGTTTCAGCTCACCGGTAGGCATATTGACGTGACTTGTGCCGATTGCCATGAATCAGTCAAATTTGAGGACACACTGATCGTCAGGTATTCCGGATTTGAGTTCGGGGAATGTACCTCTTGCCACGAAGACGAGCATAATGGAGAGCTTACTAATGGAGAATTCGCCGCACAAACGTGCGAGAGTTGTCATATTACTGATGGTTGGCATCAATTTACTGCTTCCTTTCCTGAAAAATTATTTCCTCACAAAACCACCGGATTTACTCTTCTGGGAGCTCATGAATCATTGGAATGCAGCAGCTGCCACAGTTCCAGAAATGATGAAGATATCAACAATAAATGGGTGGCCGGAACCTACCACTATACATATCCTGAGCCCGAAAAATCGAACTGTTTTAGCTGCCATACTGATTTTCATGAGGGAGATTTTGTCGAGAACGGAGACTTGAAAGATTGTGAAAGCTGTCATACCGTTGAAGCATGGTATCCTTCTACTTTTGGTCTGGAAGAACACAATACTCAAAGTACCTTTAAGCTGGCAGGGGCGCATCAGGTCACTCCATGTTTTAGCTGCCATACCGGTTCAGTAGAACTTACTTTTGCTTCAAATGAATTACCCCATCCTGAATTCAGATTTGAAGATACGAGTTGTTTGAGTTGCCATCAGAAAGATAACCCACATGATGATTTGGTAATTGGTGATTTCACTGATGCAGATGCTTCCGACTGTGATGGATGTCATAATGAATCGGCCTGGAATTCAGATATTATTTTTGATCATGAAGCTGAGACCGGATACGCTTTAACCGGAAGTCACCTGAATGAAAGTTGTTCATCTTGTCATTTTACAGGTGATATCATGGATGGACTCACTTCCAAAAAGAATTTTGCCCTTGAGTCAACAGAATGTGTCTCGTGCCATCTGGACGAAAGTATACATGAAGATCAGTTTGCAGAATCTGTGATAGGGCCTTCCTGTGACAATTGCCACAACACTGACTCTTTTACTTTACCATCTTTTGATCATAACCTGACCTCATTTTTATTGGATGGAGCTCATATAAATGTGGCTTGTGTGGATTGTCATACAACAGAAACTAATGCTGAAGGGAAGGAATTCGTGAGGTTTTTCCCATTATCCGGAGAATGTTCATCCTGCCATGATGATCAGTAAGAGATATATATCACTAATCTGGTGGCCACTATTAATTGTGGTTATAGCCGTACTGTGTCCGAATGATCTTATAGCTCAGCAGGCTCAGACTCAAAGTCCGCATGGAAATATATCTGTGGATGTGACCTGCGAAAATTGCCATACCGATAAAGCATGGGTTCCGGTAAAAGATACGATGACTTTTGATCATGGTGCACAAACTAAATTTCCTCTACTTGGAAAGCATGGGCTAGCTGATTGTGAATCCTGCCATCTAGGTCTTGATTTCACCGAGCCGGTAATTGTAGGGGATGGATGCGAATCCTGCCATGTGGATGTTCATCAGGGAAATATGGTCGGTGATTGTACCAGCTGTCATAATTTTGAAACATTTACGGATGTAGATGGGATTTTTGTGCATAATCAAACCATGTTTCCACTTACCGGGGCTCATCAACAGATCGAATGTTCATCCTGCCATTTAGATCAGTCTAATGGACATTTTACCCTCTTTGAGACCGACTGCATGGATTGTCACCAACAAGATTATAATGAAGCTATAACCGTAGATCATATAAGCAGTGGCTTCCCTTTGACTTGTGAAGACTGCCATACCACCCTTGCATGGCAGCCGGCTTTTTTTGAACATGAGCAAGCTTCTGGTGGCTTTGCCTTACTCGGCGCTCATACGATGGTAGCTTGTCAGTCATGTCATCAAATACCATCCATGGAAACGATATTTGATGCTCAGAATAATGAAGACTGTTACTCCTGCCATCAGGCCGATTATCAGGAAGAACATGGAGGTTCGGGATTCCCGACCGAATGTATAGCCTGTCATAATGTGAATAGCTGGGATGGGGCAGATTTTGATCATACATTAGCCTCTGGTGGATTTGAACTTTTGGGAGCCCATTCAAAAGCAGATTGCAGCGATTGTCATACTTCTAATTATGATCTGGTTTTTAGTCCACCACCTGCTGATCAGACCGATTGTTTTTCTTGTCATGCATCGGATTATCAAAAAGAACACGCCGGAAGTGGATTTCCCACCGAATGTGATGTGTGTCATAATGTGAATGACTGGGATGATGCTGAAGATTTTGATCATGATAAAGCTTCCGGTGGTTTTGAACTCGTTGGTGCACATAACACTATTACGTGTGATGATTGTCACAATCCGGATCTCAGTTTGGTTTTCCTTTCTCATCCAAGCGATCAGGATGATTGTTACAGTTGTCATCAGGCGGAATATGTACAGGAACACAGCGGGACAGGCTTCCCAACCGATTGCCTGACCTGCCATACCACCAATAACTTCGGAGACGCTGATTTTGATCATTCTTCGGTTTCTAATGGTTTTGAATTAGTTGGTGCTCATAATACCTCAAGTTGTGAGAGTTGCCACACCCCTGATTTTGATCTGGTATTTGCGACTGCACCGACTAATCAGAATGATTGTATAAACTGCCATCAGGAGGACTATGACAGAGAACACGCAGGATCTGGATTTTCAACAGATTGCACTACATGTCATTCCACAGATAATTTTGATGATTCTGCATTCGATCACGAGACCGTTGCAAACGGTTTTGAGTTGCTGGGAGCCCATAACACCACCGATTGCGAAAGTTGCCACAATGCAGA
>DLCN01000019.1 GCA_002480645.1 Balneolaceae bacterium UBA7797 | reverse complement strand
TAACGTGGACGACCCGAATTGCGGACTCCCGTACGACGTGATCGAAGAGAATGTATTCGCTAATTGTTTTGAGTTTATTATTGGAGGGAAAGAGCAACTGATTGTAGAGGCTTCGCAGGATTCCCTTTATCCCGGAGGCAGTACCGTGTTGACTGCTAAGTTACTCACAATCGATGGCGATACCTTAACTTTTGGCCAGGATCAACCATTCGAGATCGCTCTCAGTCCGGGTTCATCCGCTTTTGGAAGCCTGCTGTTTGCCAATGGAGATACCCTAGACGCAGGCACCAACCCGGGTCCCGATTTTGGTTTATTTTCCGATGCTCCAATAGAAGAAGAACAGGAACTTGAGATCACGCTTATCACTGCCTATGAGGACCAGGTACTCAGGACCACCAAGAGTATTAAGGTATTAGAGCCCTATGACCTGAATATTGATTTTGAGGATAACAACCAGGTCTTCCCTACATTGCGAGATGCCGATATTACTAACGTACAGGGATATGATAACACAAAAAGCATCGTTGTTTCAGTTACAGAAAAAGGAATACCAATTCAAGATCATGAAATTGAATTACGTATAGAATTTATCCTCGGAACCGGAGGCCATGATCATACCACAGCTCCCAATGATAGCCTTTTAGGAACGTTGGAAAATACAATTACAAATACCACAGCACAGGGAAGTATAAGAGGGATCACCAACGAAAATGGAGAAATTTCTTTTTCCTATACCGCAAGTGAAATTGGCGGGCAGATGCAGTTTGAGGTTCGATCTCTTTCTCAGCTGAATATGGAAACAGACACTCTACAGATCAGAGTACCAAATCTTATCGCCTTTGAAGGGATCGGTGATTATGAGCTTACAGGTCAAACTGATGTGCATTCCAGTAATCATTTTATTGCGAATCAAGCAGCTCTGGATGCCTTACTAGAAGCATCAGCAGATTTCAGTATAGCAGATTGGAATGAAACTGGTATGATGAGAATCAATGATTTGAGTCTTGAATATGGAGGTATATTTGACATTTCTGGACAGTGGGAAGGACCTCACGATTCACATAGAACAGGTAGAAATGTAGATATTGAAAATATTGCTTCCGTTGATTCTACTGTTGTAATCAATGGAGTTGAAAGAACGATCCGTGTTTTTGATAATGATTGGATTAACAGGTATCTAATTTTAATGGGAGATAATAATTGGAGATTTCTTAGTGAGGGGCAACAAGACCCATTCCGCGAAAATCCAAGATTACGCTATCCACACTTTAATTGGGAGGGAAATTGAAATGATGGGAAGGATTATACTAATACTTGCTCTATGCATTCTGATACATCAACGAGGATATTCACAAATAGAAAGGCCCAACCAAGCCTATGGCATCTTTAACGTTGAAGTTTCCCAAGCTGGCTCTGGAGGCTATCTTTATGAATATGACATCAGTAATGCAAATTCGAGTTTACAAGTTTTGCTGGCATTTAAAATATTTATCCAAGATGCTTCTTTTTACACTAGAACTATTGAAAGTCCTGAAGAAAGAAAATGGTATATAGATGGACTTGCTAAAGTACATATCACTGGTGCGGCAGCCGGAAATACTCTTAACTTACCTACTGAAAATGGTCTCTCGCCAGGGGAATCCATGAATATTTCTTTTTCATCTTTTGGCTTGCCTGCTATCCATCCTTTTTATACTAAAGGGTTTGTAGAACCCTGGACAGAGGAGTATTTGGCTAGCCTTTTCGAGGCTGGCTATAAAAGAGAAGAAATTTTTCTTGGATGGAAAAAGGAGTGGTTTCAAGGCACAACCATCTCCCCCAAAGTCTGGCCTGATTCCACCTCACTATCAACCTTTATAGATACTGTGGAAGTCTACCGCCACCGCTCCTGCACCGAACTCGGCTGGGCCACCGATCCCGGGGTGTGCGGGGAGTTAGAGGACGACCTTTCAGAAGTAAAAACAGCTCTGGAAAGTGAGGATTCCCTTTCCGCCGCCAATGCCTTAAAACGCTTTATTGATTTGGTGGAAGCAGAAAAAGACGCCAGCCTGACCAGTGAAGGCTACGCGCTGCTGTATTTTAATGCCGATTATTTGAGAAGGAGGCTGGAAAAAGAATATGAGTGAATTGATAAGAAGTAAGGGCCAACCAATGGAAGCAGAGCTTTCAGCAGGCATTCCGAAGCAGGAGCTTCGGAATGAGGAGAAAATTTACCTCAGGGATGGAATTGATATGAAGAAACAAGCAGGAAGAATTTTGTTATGCTTAAGCATAGCACTAGGTTTGTATAATTCACTGCAAGCCCAGCCCTATTTGTATTATTGGGTACTACCTAGTTTGGAGGATACTTCTTATTTAGGGTCTCCATATGCTAATGCTGGAATAAATCGTATTGATTTATCTACCAATAGTGAAGAAGTATACTTCGAAGAATATGGAAGAATCAACCAAGTACTTTCAAATTCTCTTCAGGACTTACTATTTGTACAACATAGAAATGAGCTGGACATATTTACGTCGGACAAGCAAGACAATATCGGAGTTACCTTTTTTTCATCCGATTGGGTAAGCTTTATTATGGATGCAGTACTCTTAAATAGAATATATCTGGTGTCAGGTGATCCTGGGTTTCCTGACAAAATTGTAATACTTAACCGTACTAATTTCTCTGTACTTGATACTCTAAACTCATTCCGTGATTATTATTTAGGCCCGAGAAATTTTGATAAATATTTTTTTTCAGCAAATCAACAAGTTATCTATGATCATAAAAATGATTCAACTGGATTTTACTTTAATGTATTCGATAGTTTTTCTGGGTCAATAATTAATGACAATTTTAAATGTGGAGATTCTGGACCTTTTCCATATGGTCCAACATTAGAATATGGAAAAGATGGAAAAGCTTTACTTGTTTGGGATTCTGCATCAGGGTTTTTGTTTCAGCATTATACTTGGTGTGATTTGGATAATAATTCTGAAGGCGCTACAATTCGTTTTCCATGGCGCTCTAAAGCATATTTATCACCCTTACTTGAGGAAGTAATAATCGAACGAGTAGATTGGATTTATGACCTTCCGCTTGGAGAAGAACCAGAATTACACACTGGAGATATTTACATTTTTGATTATGAGACAGGGCTATTAAAAAATTACCTTAAATTGCCTAAAGGTGGACAGATTTTATTGTATGATAGTCATCCAGACTACACATTTTATTTTGTAGGAGGAGAAAACTATTCATCATATGAGATTGATCTTAATCAGGTAATAACAAATATAGCATTTACAGATACCCTCGAAACCTTCCGTTTTCGCTCCTGTGAAGAACTGGAATGGGCGAATGACGCCGGAGTGTGCGAAGAGTTAGAAGATGACCTTTCAGAAGTAAAAACAGCTCTGGAAACCGAGGATTCCCTGGCCGCCGCCAATGCCCTGGCAAAGTTTATCGCGCTGGTGGAAGCAGAAAAAAACGCCAGCCTGACCAGCGAGGGGTATGCGCTACTGTATTTTAACGCGGAGTATTTGGCGGATCGGCTAACAAAGCCGAAATAATGGAAGCAGAGCTTCCGGCGGGCATTCCGAAGCAGGAGCTTCGGAACGAGTGAAAATTTTTCCATTCACGAGCGAAGCGAAGTGATCTCAGAATTTCCATCCGGGGTTTCCGTCCGACCGCTTAGGTCGGTCTGGCGGATGACAAGGGTTGTAGGTTGGAGAACTATTAAGATAAAATTGGATAGAGAGCTGAATACTGATATACCTAATTCGGGTTATTTATAGGCTTGGTTCATTCCATTAGCTTGGTGGAAATCAAATCCATTGAGCTATGAACCGATTACTTTCTCTTTTCCTTCTTTCCGCTTTTATACTATCAACAGCTTGTAAAAAGGAGGAAAGTTGCAGCACTAATTCCAATTTGAATGATCAGTGTTTTAATCTGGATCTGGAATTAGAAGTGCAATCCAATGTGGGTCAGACACAGCACACCAGAGAACGCATGCAGTTCATCTATCAGTTTCCTCCGTCCGGACCACAGGAGCGGGTTCGTTTTGTGATCAATGCCGATGACGATCCTGCGAATGCACCCACCAATGGCGCCTTTATCCAGTTTGAAAAAGGTGTAACCTATTCAGGTGAAAACGGCACCTTTACATTTAATGGCAATTTATCAGCAGGTGGAACTCCCGCTGAATTTAATCTCACTTTCACCAAAGTAGACCGCGAAAACGATCTGGTTTCCGGAACCATAGATTTTGAATACAGCAACGATTTCGGCTCTGAAAAATTTACATCCAAATTTACGGATGTGGAAGTAAGTGGTGCCGCACAGTTTTAAGCTCGCCGCTTCGCATACGCTTCGCGGAATTCAAAATTCAAAATTAAGAATTGGAGATCTGTGGTGGTTCATCAGTTCTCAATCGTAGGTATTTTCTTGTCAGTTCAACGTTTGGCAGATCCATCTTTGCACTCTGGATGAAGGATTTCGTTGACTTATAAATTATGGGCTGGAACCTAGATTCACGGCTTCCTAACATAGTTCCACCCTTAGAATTACGGGCGGAGATAGAGTCTGAAGAAGGGAGCGTGTCCCGGCGAAGCGGACCCATAAATCCGCTCCGGATGAAAAGTATAGACTGTCGGGGATCATTCATGGACCTTCGGATTTATGGAGCGAACGCAGGAGGAATCCCGCCCGGAATTCACTGGTGGTGGTTTTTGGTACTTTTGTCCACACAAAAGTACGGTAAACCCATTCGTTTCGCGGAATTAAGAATTTAGTATTGGTGGCTTCGCAGTGTTGAGCTCACCGCTGCGCTGAATTAAGAATGCAAGCTTCGCAGTTTTGAGTGATTAGTGTTGAGTTTTGAGTTGGATTTCAAAGTTGTACAAAAGCCTTAAACCATTGTTCTATTCGTGTTGGTTCAACGTTTGGCGGATTCTTCTAGGCCCCAAAGTTTCTGGACGGATATGGATGACTATTTTAAGGGAACATTTATTGTTAATGAGCTCCTCCCCTTGCGAAGGGGAGGCCGGGTGGGGTCGAAAAACCCAGAGTAGGATTATAAGCTTTGAATGGTGGATGAGCTTGTATGTTACACACCCCAAAATTCCCTCTCAAGAGGGGACTTTTGATGGGTATTTATAATAATTTACGAGCTCCAAAATAGCATACGGGAGAAATGCGGGACTAATGGGTTAGTGGGAGGAGTAGTTCAGAGCAGGAAAAGACATCAACAAATGGGTATAACGCCATCTTCATTTCTTCCGGCGACTTTTACTCCTCTTTTGGTCGCTCAAAAGTGGTAATAAAATCAGATTTGGGTAGAGATTCAGAGATTGCCACGGTTTGTGTTCGCTTCGAATATTGAGGAATTAAAAAATTAAAATTAAGGATAGAGGAGCGGTGACTGGTAAGAGAATAAAACTTGTCGATACTTTCTTGCTTTTTCATAGCTTGGCAGATCCTTCACCGTCAAACGACGGTTCAGGATGACTCTTAACAAGCATGAATGCTGATAAAAAAGCTCCTCCCCTTGAGAAGGGGAGGCCGGGTGGGGTCGGTGAACTTGCAGTGAATTTCTGGATTGGACTTGCAACACAATAATAACAAACCCTTAGACCCCTTCTCTAGAAGGGACTTTCAGTCTTCTGCCTTTAAGTTAATAGTATTTAGATTCTTACTGAGCAAGCAGCAACTATTTTATCTTTCTCGCTGCTTCCAAATCCATCCGGCAAAACTCACACAGATCCGGGATGATGCCACCGTTCAGATTCCAGTTTCCGTCTGAGGTTTTAATCGGTGAGTGCATCAGACAACTGTCAACGGTACAATGTGCTCCTCGGTTTTTTGCCTGATGTTCGGTTTTCATGCGAATTCCCTTGTTAACTAATCCCAGCAAATGGCCGAATTCATGAAGAAGTACAGCACTTTCCACAGTTGATGTTTCAGGCTGACCTATTTTTCCAAAGTTCTCGCGTATGGGTTTAAAGAATACGGCAATGGATGTATTCAGATAGGCGATGCCATCAGTATGATCTTTGATCTCACCCTCATCCAGAATCAAAATGTAGATAGTAAGAGAAGAATCAGCGGGGAAATAATCGCGATGCTTTTTTTCAAGTGTGTACAGGTCCTCAGCGTGATCTACTGCCTTTTTCGGGCGATCGATACTATCATCCAGAATGATGGAAATACCATCCGGTTTATCCAGATATTTCCTCAGAAAGGCGGATAGGGTGTCGATAGTTGAATCCTCTGGTTCGTACCCATCCACAAAATCAATTTCCACGATCAATTCAGTGAACAGATAATCGTCGAGCAGGTAACCGGCCGATGTACCTACCGGTGCGGTATTTGTGTAAGGACCGGTGTTTGAATGCCCCGGGAAAAAGGTGCAGTTGAAACCCGCTATCCATACAAAAAGAAACAGATATGGGCGTATAAGATCGTTATGAGTGAAGCATTTCATGGCCGAGTAGTATAATCACTTTATCGGCATAAGTTTCTGAGTGTATGATAAAAATTCCCGTTCTTGCGGGATTAGTGTCATTTTAGCACTTTAGTCAAAACATTTTATTATTGGGAATAATGGATTTGAATATCATAGAGGCGGATTTAGAAAATCCCACGCACACAGAATACATTCTTTACCTCACCAATGCGTATGCGATGGACGAAATGGGTGGGGGAGAGCCATTAAAAAAAGAAGTATATGATTCGTTGATCGCCGGTTTAAAAAGAGCAGGAAATTACCTGGGATTTATTGCTTTGGATGGCGATGATCCGGTAGGAATAGCGAACTGTTTTATGGGTTTTTCAACCTTCTATGCCAAACCTCTCATTAATATTCATGATCTGGGTGTGGTACCCGATGCCAGAGGAAAAGGAGTTGGGGGAAAGCTGATTGACGCCGTATCGGACAAAGCCAAAGCACTGGATTGCTGTAAAGTTACGCTGGAAGTGCTGGATAATAATCCCGCCAGAAGATTATATGAGCGAAGCGGATTCAGATATGGGGATCCACACTATTTCTTTATGACCAAGCTGATCGATTAACTATGAAACAGAGCATTATTTCTTTAGGGCTACTTGTTTTGTTAATGATGGCTTGCTCTTCGCCGGAACCGGAAGAAGTCAGACAGACGACCGACTTCAACCGGGGATGGCAATTTACCTTTGATGAAGTGAATGATGTTGGCGCAGTAAATGCCGATGGAGTAAACTGGCGCGATCTCGATCTGCCGCATGACTGGAGTATCGAGGGTGAATTCAGTCCCGATCATCCTGCCGGAGTGGGAGGTGGAGCGTTACCCGGTGGTTTAGGGTGGTATAAAAAAGAGTTTATGGTGCCTGCCGAAGATTCTGCCAAACACATTTCAATCCGTTTCGATGGTGTATACATGAACAGCGAAGTCTGGATTAATGGAGAATATCTGGGTAAACGTCCGAACGGGTACATCGGATTTACCTATGATTTAACACCGCATTTGAACCTGAATAGCTGGAACCGGATTCTTGTAAAAGTAGATAATTCCCAACAGCCCAACTCACGCTGGTATTCCGGCTCGGGAATTTACCGGAATGTATGGCTTACCAAGACAAACAAAGTGCGAGTGGCAGAAAACGGCACCTATGTAACTACTTCGGATGTTTCCGACGAACATGCAGAGGTGACGGTAGAAACAACGCTTGAAAATCATGGAGAGGAGCAGTTGGTTCGTTTGTTTTCGGAAGTCTGGTTTGAAGGAAAAAAAGTGGCCGAAAAAAGTACCGCGAGCACAATTTCAAGAGATGAATCGAAAACCATCACGCATTTCATTCCGGTTCCCGATCCTGAATTATGGGATATAAACGATCCGAATTTATATGAACTGAACACCCTCGTTTATCTTGGGGGTGTACTTGTTGATACCTACAAAACCACTTTCGGAATCAGAAGTACAGAATTTGATCTTGAAAAAGGCTTTTTGCTGAATGGCGAGCCGGTAAAAATGCTGGGTGTGAATAATCACCATGATCTGGGAGCATTGGGTGCCGCCGTAAATAAACGTGCCATTGAACGGCAGTTGGAAATTTTAAAAGAAATGGGCGTCAACGCTATCAGAACGGCTCACAATCCACCGGCACCGGAGTTACTGGAACTTACCGATGAAATGGGCTTTCTGGTGATGGATGAAGTATTCGATGTGTGGTCGAAGTCTAAAGTGGAGTATGATTACAGCGTCTATTGGGAAGATTGGCACGAGCGTGATCTGCGCGATTTCATCAAACGGGACCGGAATCACCCAAGTGTGGTGATGTGGAGTATCGGAAATGAAATTCTGGAGCAATGGGGTGATCCCGCGGGAACTGAAATTGCCCGGGAACTGGCGGAAATTGTGCGCAGTCTCGATACCACACGAGCCATCACCGACGGTATGAATCCGCCCAACGAAGGAAATACCATCGCTACTTCCGGCGCCTTGGATGTGATCGGATATAATTACCACCATGAATTATATCCGGAGCATTATGAAAACTTCCCCGGTACACCGATGATCGCAACGGAGACGACTTCAGCACTCGCAACCCGGGGTGCATACGATATTTATCTACCTTCCGATAGTGTTCGGCGCTGGCCGGAGCGCTGGGACAAATTGTTTGAAGACGGTAACCCCGACAACACGGTCTCGGCCTATGATCATGTAAGTACGCCATGGGGCTCTACGCACGAAGAAACCTGGAAAGTGGTAAAGGCTCACGATTTTATTTCAGGGATGTTTATCTGGACGGGATTTGATTACCTCGGCGAACCGACTCCGTACGTGTGGCCGTCACGCAGTTCCTATTTCGGAATTGTCGATCTGGCGGGATTCCCGAAAGACAGCTACTACATGTACCAAAGTGAATGGACGGATAAAACGGTGCTGCACATTTTTCCGCACTGGAACTGGTCAGAGGGGGATACTGTGGATGTGTGGGCGTACTACAATAATGCTGAAGAGGTTGAACTATTTTTGAATGGCGAATCGCTCGGTACCCGTTCAAAATCAGAGGATGATCTGAACGTACAGTGGCGGACTCCTTTTGAAGCGGGCGAACTTAAAGCCATTTCCCGTAAGGATGGAGAAACGGTTAAAGAAACCATCATACAAACAGCCGGTGATGCGGCCTCCATCAATCTAACGGCCGACCGAAACGAAATTACAGCCGATGGTTACGATCTAAGCTTCATCACCATAGAAATTCTGGATGCTGACGGCATTCCTGTTCCGACTGCAAATAACCGTATTCAGTTTGAAGTAAGTGGACCGGGCAAAATTGTGGGCGTGGATAACGGGGATCCGACCAGTCACGAATCCTTCAAAGCTGAACAACGAAAATCCTTCAACGGCAAGGCGCTGCTGATTGTACAATCCACTGAAGAAACCGGAGAAATTACTGTAACGGCAACATCCGAAGGATTACCCACACAAACGATTTCTATAAAAACACACTAAGAGTCAACGGAAACAACCATGAAAAAACTAACCTATCTGATCGCAGGATTGCTCTCGGTGATGCTGACTCAGTCGGGCCGGGCACAATTGCAGGGCACCGATATGCTGAATGAGCCCACCGACATTTCCTCCGATTTCAACAGCTTCAAAAACACCTATTATTTTGCTGATTCACTGGCTTCATTCGATCCCGCCACGGCATCGGGGACCATTAAATATCTGCGCCATGAATATGCAACACGTCAGGCATTCAATAACATGCTGGCCGCTCTTGTTCCGGTGGAAGCGAATGAATTTCCGACTACGGAATATCAGGCGAGTCCGGAGCTTCCGTTCAGGTTGCAGTTTGTGAGTGAGCGAACCGTTCGGCTAAAGGCGATCTCCGGCCCGCAGTTTGTGGATAATGAACCTTCCCTGATGTTGATCGATGGTACAGCTCCTGATATGCGAAAAGTATGGAAGTACGAAAAAATTGAAGGTGGTCATCGCTATTTCAGCAAATATGCCAGCGTAGTGGTAACCGAATATCCGTGGCATGTATATTTATATGATGCAGACGGAAAACTACTCACCAGCACTGTTCACCGCACCGATGTAACCAACACCTTCACGCCGGTAATGCCGTTTTCATACGTCCGGCGAGCCAGCGATTATTCCCGTAGTTACAACGCGGTGACTTCCCTTTCACCGGGAGAAAAGATCTTTGGTTTCGGAGAATCCTTCACCGAGTTCAACAAACGCGGCTCAAAAGTGGTGCTTTGGGTGGATGATGCCAACGGCACGCAAAACGAGACCATGTACAAGCCTATTCCGTTTTATATGAGCAGCCGCGGTTACGGTGTGTTCATGCATCATTCTACACCCATATCGGTGGATGTGGGCAAATACTATGGTTCAGTCAATTCAATGATGATCGGCGACGATGTAGTGGATCTCTTCTTTTTTGTAGGCGAACCGAAAGATATTCTTGATGAATACACCGACCTGACCGGGAAGGCCCAAATGCCACCACTATGGAGTTTCGGCTTCTGGATGAGTCGTATCACGTATTTCTCTGCACAGGATGGATACGATGTGATCGAGCAATTGCGGGAGTATGAAATTCCGGCCGATGTACTTCACTTCGATACCGGTTGGTTTGGCGTGGACTGGCGGGCAGATTATACCTTCCCGGCGGATCGTTTCCCCGATCCTCAGAAAATGATCAATGATTTTAAAGAGGAAGGTTTTCACATTTCGTTGTGGCAGTTACCCTACATGACGCCCGAGAATAAATTGTACGACGAACTCACCGAAAATGGCTACGCGATCAAAGACCGAAAGGGAAATATTCCGGTGGAAGATGCAATTATCGACTTTTCGAATCCCGGAGCAGTGGAATGGTATCAGGGGAAGATCCGCCCGCTCATTGAGTTGGGAGTAGGTGCCATCAAAGTAGATTTCGGAGAAGCCGCGCCCGAAGAAGGAATATATGCCTCAGGAAGAACCGGATTTTACGAACACAATTTATATCCGCTGCGCTACAATAAAGCAGTATCGGAAGTAACTAAAGAAGTAAACGGCGAAGGTTTTATCTGGGCACGCAGTACCTGGGCGGGAAGTCAGCGGTATCCGGTGCACTGGGGCGGAGATCCTGCCACAACAGACGGCGCGATGTCAGCAACGCTCCGGGCCGGACTTTCTATCGGGTTGAGTGGTTTCACCTTCTGGAGCCATGATATCGGTGGTTTCGTGACGGCTACACCGGAAGATGTGTATCGCCGCTGGACGCCGTTCGGAATGTTGACTTCACATGTGCGATCGCATGGAAATCCGCCCACCGAACCGTGGGAATACAGCGATGAATTCCTGGCCGGATTCCGTAAAGCGGATAATATGCGGTATCGGTTGATTCCGTACATCTATTCACAAGGTAAATATGCCTCAGAGCGTGGATTACCGATGCTGCGAGCTCTGTTTGTTGAATTTCCTGAGGATGCCGGCGCATGGCTGGTGGATGATCAATATCTATTCGGTAATGACATGTTGGTGGCTCCGTTGTTCGAAAATGTGGAAGAGCGGTCCGTATATTTGCCAATGGGAACTGTGTGGCACGACTATCAAACCGGAAAAATCTATGAAGGAGGGTTCCATACTATAGAAGCCGGTGAAATTCCGATCATCATTCTGGTTCGAGACGGAGCTGTAATTCCGCATGCCGACCTGGTGCAAACCACCAAAGATCTGGACTGGGGAAATCTGGAATTGAAGGTTTATTCAAAGGATGGAAATGGTACCGGATTATTGTATAAACCGGATTCAAAAAAAGTAGAAACCCTTGAATTGAAAAACGGTAAATTGACAAAGAATCCATTCGGCAGAAAAACCAGATTCAAAGTAACGCAGTAAAGAACTTTCAGTCTGCATGCAGGTAACAATGCGTGCTTTCTGATGTTGATCAGTAAGAAGGCGCAGAAATGCGCCTTTTTTTGTTCTGAGCACGACTTAAAACCATCATCGTATTCTCAGCAGTTCTGATCGCGCACATTAAGTTATTATTAATACCTGTCAGGAGGGCGTTAAAATGCGGAACGTTCCTTTAGGGTATGCCTTATAAATGGTATCTTTAGCCGAACTAAAATTTTTAGTCTAACCATAAACAAGTGAGTATACAACCGGACGTTGCTGCCGACGTCAAAATTGTAAAGGCAGATCTCGAAAATAAGAAGCACGCATTAGATATTGTCAAGATTGTAGACCTGTTTGCCCGTGACCCGATGGGACAGGACGAACCACTGGATGAAGAGATTCGGGTGGATATGATCGCGGAGATGAAAAAACTCCCGACTACCATGACGTACATCGCTTATAATGAGGACAAGCCAATGGGTATCGTTACCTGTTTTCTGGGGTTCTCCACATTTACAGCAAGTAAGACATTTAAAATTCATGATGTGGTAGTACATCCCGATGCCCGTGGAATGGGAATCGGCACCAAGCTGCTGGATCACGTTAAGGAAGAAGCAGAAAAAATGGGCTGTTCCAAGATCACCCTTGAAGTTCGGGAAGATAATCCTGCTCAGAAATTATACGAGCGGGAAGGCTTTGAATTCGGGGAACCACGCTGGTGGTATATGACGCAGAGTTTAAACTGATCCGGAACCGGATGAGTGGAAGTTTTGAAGAGGAATGAGTGATCATTCCTCTTTTTTTATGTCCGGATCACTCTGAATTAGAACGGGATTTTACTTCGTCTGCCAGAGATAATACCGCTTGCTGGTACAAAGAACTGGGATTATAACGCAGAACGGCGGTTTCCAGACTTCCGGTCTTATTTTTGAAGTAAGCCAGATAATTGGCCACCGACCGGATGTTATTGGGCATATAGTACAGGTCTTTTCCAACCCACCAACGATTTAAGGAAGAAGGAATGAATTGAGCGAAGGACATGGCGCCTGCGTAACTGGAAACAAGGGTGTGAACATCCACCTCATTACGCTCGGTCCACTCCAGTAATTCTTCTAACTGGGTAAGTGCAAATTTACTTCGGTAATCTTCTACATACATCGAAACATACACGTTGAAAGGATTGTAAGAGCCACGATTAGCACCGTAGTCCGATTCCACACCAATGATAGCCACGATCACTTCTTTGGGAATGCCATATTCCTTTTCCGCTGCTGCCAGATCATTTTTGTACACATTATAAAAATCCATGGATTTGCGTGCCTTGTGATCAAAACCGATGATCTTTTTATAGTCATCCAGCGATTCGATGCGTTTTTCGGCAGAGCGGGTAAACTTTTTGGTGATACGATCAACATGAGCAAACCGATCGTCGTTAAGCAAAGGCCGGATGTCGGTTCCTTTGTCCTGAAAATGAGTGATCAGTTGTTCAAGCCGTTCATTTTGGGCATTTGCTGCCGTCATGAACGGAGTAATAAAAAGTAGAACCAATACCGAGAGTGAGATCCGGATCTTCATAAATAGTTAGTTACTGTACAGTGATTTGATATAGCCAACGAAAAAGTATAGTAAATATGCACCTTTCGTGGAAGTAAAAATCTATTTATCGGGAATTTGTATTAAAGTATGCAGGTAAAAAGCTGAAAGCTCAGACTAGAAACTCCTTCCTATTTGACCTTATCGACAAGCTCACCGTACTCATAACGTTCTTGTTTCTCAATCTGCCCCCTACGGTTATACGAGGTGACCAATCCATGGAAATTTTTTGGAGAATGTAGAAACTGAGCTTCATAATAGAGTTCGTTGGCCTCGTTCCAATAGCGTTGGGTTCCGATGAAATTATTTTCGGGCAGGGGGTGAATGAGTTCAGAGTATAAGTTGCCGGACATATATTCAGTGCTTTTGAGGGGCAGACCATTTTTATAGGTATAAATAGTGCGATTCCATAAAACTCCGCCACTATTAAAACTTCTGGTTTCCAGTAAATAGCCTTCTTTATAGATCGATTCTTTACCCAGAATTCCGGTTTTATTGTAGAAGTATTTATTACTGCCGGAGAACCGTTCCCCCTCTTCGGTTTCCCAAAGCACATAAGACAGATCATTACCGGCATCAACGGTGTCAGCGATCAGTTCGATCTGATATTTTCCTGAAATATGATCGGTATCAATGACCTGGGAATTGAAGTATAAAAAGAGCAGAGGAATGGCCGGATTAATAAGAAACATACTCAAAGCTTTACGCCATAACGAAGTATTCCGGGTCATCATCAGCAGGCGTTTTTTTGTCAGCTTAAAATTCAGATTGCTGGCCAGACGAACCAGTTGATGTCCCGATGCCAGCTCCAGGAGCTTATTTTGATAGCTGGTGACCTCACCTGAATCTTTCAGCACGTCACGGTCGGCGATATACTCATGAATCAGTTTTAATTCATTTTTGAACAGGTGAATTCCAGGATTGAACCAGAAGAACACAGACAGTAATTCAACAAAAAGGACATCCAGCGTATGTTTATCCCGGATATGAGCAATTTCATGTTTCAGGATGTCATCATTGATCAGGCCGTTTTTGTAATCCTCTTTGTTAACAAACACCCAGTCCATAAACGAATGCGGAGTTACCGGGTCATTACTTAAGTAGAGTTTTACAGAATCAAGCTGAATACTTTCCAGTCCGTGCGCTTTTCGGTAGATGGTGAGAATTCCCGCAATGAACCGGATCAGCAGGGTCAGAGTGATCACTATATAGATCAGAGAAGCAATCATGTGCCAGTTAAAAATATCAGTGACCGGATCTTTAAGAGGACTGGCGGTTTCCGAAGAACTGAGGTCCTGAACTTCCGGGTTTGAGATGGCCGGGAACAGATTTCCTGTCACCCATTTAGCCGGTGCTTTTCTCACATTGGTAACTTGTTCAATATCAATTCCGGCAACCGTATCCCCCGGTCGGAAAATATATTGGTTACTTTTTGAAATATGATCAAAGGCCGGGTAGAGCAGGCCGATCACAATAGCCATCAGAATAAAAAAGCGGTTAAAGTGATACGATGTCTGATTGGCCAAAACCAGCCGGTAAAAGGCAAACAGAAGTAATAATAAAGAGCTTGAAACAAGAATATAGGCGATCATGATTCTTTCTCCTCCAGCTGTTGTTCAACGATCGACTTTAATTCCTCCAGTTCTTTGGCTGATAAATTCGTCTCTTTCGTAAAGAACGAGGCAAACTGTGCCGCCGAATTATTGAAGAATTTTTTGATGAGTCCGTTTACATGTTTTGCGAAATAATCTTCTTTCTGCACCAGTGGGTAATATTCGCGGGATCGACCTTTCTGTTCATACCCGATATACCCTTTATCGGCCATTCGTTTCAGGAGGGTAGCAATGGTAGTAGGAGCAGGTTTAGGCTCCGGGTAACATTCGAGGAGATCCTGCATGAAAGCTTTTTCAAGCTCCCAGATGTGCTCCATGAGTTCTTCTTCGGTTTGGGAAAGCTGCATGTTCTACAAGTTTAGAATTGTTTCTACAATTGTAGAATTATATCCGATAAATGTCAACCTTTGGTTAAATGAACGTAAAAGCGAATGAAATAAGCGGGCATCATTCGAACTTCTTGGCTAAAAATCGTACCTTTGTCTGCCTTTTAAAGGAATGCTCCACAACCTGACCGGAGCGAACTTAACGCGCCTTAAATAAGTTGATGATGGCGCAGGAAAACAAAGAAACTATTATTAGAGATTATCATGGCAAAAGAATTTGATGTATGTGTGATCGGGTCTGGTCCCGGAGGTTATGTAGCCGCAATTCGTGCGTCTCAGCTCGGGTTTAAAACCGCGATCGTGGAAAAGAGACATTTAGGCGGGGTTTGTTTAAATATCGGATGTATCCCGACCAAAGCACTGCTCCGCTCTGCTGAAGTACTGGAATCGATCAATCATGCCGAAGATTACGGTATCACGGTTAAAGATGTGAAAGCGGATTTCGACGCCATTGTTAAGCGCAGCCGTGGTGTTGCCAATAAAATGAGCAAAGGCGTTCAGTTCCTCATGAAAGCCAACAAGATCGATGTATTCATGGGAACCGGTGTGTTCAAATCTAAATCTGAACTTGCAGTGAACGACGAAGACGGCAAGGAAAAAGAAACCATCAAAGCGAAGAACTTCATTATCGCTACCGGTGCACGTCCTCGTCAGCTTCCAAATCTGGAAATAGACGGCGAAATGATCATCGATTCTGAGAAGGCGATGACCATGGAGAAGCAGCCTAAGAAAATGGTGATCGTTGGTGCAGGAGCTATCGGCGTTGAATTCGCTTATTTCTACAATTCCATAGGAACGGAAGTAACCATTGTTGAACTTCAGAAAACACTGGTACCAATCGAAGATGCCGATGTTGGAAAAGAACTCGGAAAGATCTACAAAAAGAAAGGCATTAAAGCCCTTACCGAAAGCACTGTTGAAAAGGTGGAGAAAAAAGGTAAAGGTGTGGAAGTGACCGTTAAAACCAAAAAAGGCGAAGAGAAGATCGAAGCCGATGTGGTTCTGTCTGCTGTTGGTGTAACGGGTAATGTGGAAGGTCTTGGACTGGAAGAGATCGGTGTTAAAGTAGAACGTGGTGCCATTCAGGTAGATCGTTCAAACTACAGCACCGGCGTTGATGGTATTTATGCCATTGGTGATATCATCGGTGCTCCGTGGTTAGCTCACAAAGCTTCGCACGAAGCTGTTGTTCTTGCTGAGCAGTTAGCGGGAATGAGTCCAAAACCGGTGAACTATGAAAACATCCCGGGCTGTACCTACTGCGAGCCGCAGGTTGCTTCTGTAGGATTGACCGAAGCCAAAGCCAAAGAAGAAGGCTATGACATTAAAGTGGGTAAGTTCCCGCTTTCAGCCAGTGGTAAAGCTACTGCACTAGGTCACGAAGAAGGCTTCGTAAAGGTAGTATTTGATGCGAAATACGGCGAGTGGTTAGGTTGCCACATGATCGGCTTCGGTGTAACGGAAATGATCGCTGAAGCAGTTGTTGCCCGTGATCTTGAAACTACCGGACATGAGATCATTAGCGCAGTTCACCCTCACCCAACCCTCTCAGAGGCTGTGATGGAAGCCGTAGCTGAAGCGTATAACGAAGGTGTTCACTTAGGAACTCCGGTTAAAAAATAACCGGAAACGGTTTATCATCCCGGATTTGTTCCGGGATCTGTAATTGGCGCAGAGGCTGAAATGAGCTCAGCCTCTCCAGAATTGTTTATGGCTCCCATTTGGGAGCCATTTTTGTCTTGATAACTCTAGTTCAGGAAATATTAAGGCATCCATGTAAAGGATCTGTTTCATACCTATGGAAGACGTAAAAACCATCGAACTATATGATCTTGGCCGAAAGGAATATCGGGCAACCTGGGAACTTCAGCAGAAGATCCAGAGTAGGATCATAGCCGAAAAAAGGGCGGAACAGGAAGGGGCTCTGAAAAGTGGGCGGAAGAAGGACGTGCTATTGCTGGTAGAGCACCCGCATGTTTATACACTCGGAAAAAGCGGGGTGGAAGAGAATATGCTGCGATCCATGGCCGAGTTAAAAGATCTGCACGCCGATTACGTAAAAATCGATCGGGGAGGCGACATCACCTATCATGGTCCGGGTCAAATTGTTGGCTACCCTATCATGGATCTGGACCGGCATTTTACCGACATCCATAAGTATCTCCGTTATCTGGAAGAAGTGATGATCAGGTTGCTTCAAGAATATGGAATTGATGGTGGCAGACTGGAGGGGTTAACGGGAGCCTGGGTAAATGAATCCAAAATATGCGCAATGGGAATTCGTTGTTCGCGATGGGTGACCATGCATGGCTTTGCACTGAATGTGAATACAAATCTGGATTATTTTTCAAATATTGTTCCTTGTGGGATCGATGATAAAAAAGTGACCAGTCTGGAAGAGCTGCTTGGGCATCCCGTTGAGTTGAATGAAGTAAAAGAAAAGATCGTTAAATATTTCGCCGAGGTATTTGAACTACAGGTAGAAAGCAAAGGCGGACAGGCAGAACTAGAGGAGATTTTTTTGTAAATTTAAAAGACCATTCAGAGACTGAAAGCATTGTGACAGAAAAAGAAAAAGGTCAAAAGCTCTGAATGACTGAAAGAATTGAATTATGATCAAAGAACTACAGGTTGTAGAAAAAAAAACTACGACAAGACGTCCTGATTGGCTAAGGGTTAAACTTCCCTCTGGTGAGAACTTTAAAGAAGTTCTGAACACCATCAATGAACATAAACTGAACACCGTATGCTCCGAGGCGCGATGTCCGAATATGGGAGAGTGCTGGGGAGCCGGAACAGCAACGTTTATGCTGTTGGGTGATGTTTGTACCCGTTCCTGTTCCTTCTGTGCCGTAAAAACGGGACGTCCTCCTAAAGATCTTGATTGGGATGAACCCCGCCGGGTTGCAGATGCGGCGGCTAAGATGAATTTGAAACACGTGGTTCTTACCTCCATCAACCGGGATGACCGAAAAGATGGCGGAGCACCGATCTTTGCCGAGACTCATGTTCAATTGCGCAAAATGATCGATGGCGTAACTATAGAATCTTTGATCCCGGATTTCAGGGGTGACTGGGAAACTCTTCAGATCGTATTAGATACCCCACCGGATGTACTGAGCCATAACCTTGAAACGGTACCCAATAAATACCGCAGAGTACGGCCACAGGCTAAATATGAACGATCATTAGAATTGTTAAAAAGAACCCGCGCAGCCGGAGTAAGAACAAAATCCGGCATCATGGTTGGTTTAGGTGAAAAGCGGGAAGAGGTTATTGAATTGATGCAGGATTGTGTGGATCATGGTGTGCAGGTACTTACGATCGGTCAGTACATGCAACCAACAAAGATGCACCACCCGGTGTTGGAGTGGGTACATCCTGATCAGTTTGCGGAATACAAAGAAATAGGCGAGAAATTAGGCATTGAGCATGTAGAAAGCGGACCACTGGTTCGGTCTTCCTACCATGCTGAGCGCCATCTGTGATCACAGAGATCGTCGATTAACATTAATTGGGAATTACTGTTATGGCAGCAACACTTACTGTTTTATTGATCAGTTATGTGCTGGGATCAATACCTTCAGCGATCTGGGTAGGGAAGATCACCAAAGGCATTGATGTACGGGAACATGGCAGCGGAAACGCGGGAACCACCAACACGTTCAGAGTATTGGGAGTACCATTCGGTATCACGGTATTTATCATGGATTTTATGAAGGGATTTATCCCGGCTTTCTGGCTAAGTGGGTACGCCTTCGAAATATTCAGCGGACCACTTTCTCCACCTAATTGGGAAGTTGAGGCGTTCCTTAAAATCTCTTGTGGAATGATGGCGGTGGTAGGTCATATGTTTCCGGTCTTTGCGAAATTTAAGGGGGGGAAAGGAGCTGCTACCGCTACAGGAATGTTGTTTGGGGTAGAACCGATCTCAATAGCTATTTCCTTTACCGTTTTTGGTATCGTATTACTTTCTACAAAATATGTGTCGCTTTCATCCATAACCGCTACGGCTTTATACCCGATCACTTTGTTGATCATGAAATTCGGACTTGGTATGGAGGTAGATGGCAGTATCGTGATCTTTGCTACATTGGTTGCTACCGGTATCATTTATAAACACAAAAGCAATATTCATCGGTTACTGCAGGGAACCGAAAACAGAGTTGGACAGGGTAAGAAAGTGACTGAGGAGAAATCCATAGCAAATGCTGAGGCAAAAGCATGAAAAATGTAACCATAATTGGAGCAGGGAGTTTTGGTACGGCCCTTGCAACGGTACTCGATACGGCCGGCAATAACGTTCAGATATGGGCAAGAGAGCCAGAAATTGTTGATTCCATCAATAATGACCACCGAAATACATCGTATTTATCAGATCTGATTATCCCCGAAAAGATCACAGCATATAATGATATTCAGCATTGCCTGAAAGGACAGGACATTGTGTTGTTTGCAACCCCGTCACACACACTGAGGGATGTGGCCGCAAAGATCAAACCCTGCCTGGATGGAAATGAGATCCTGGTAACCGTATCTAAAGGAATTGAGATCAATACGTTCAAGACTATGTCTCAGGTACTGATCGAGGTGATGGATGGCGTGGTTTCGGAAGATAATATTGGCGTGTTATATGGTCCGAGTCATGCAGAAGAGGTTGCTACGTTAAAGCCTACAACGGTAGTTTCTGCATCTTATTCCAGAAGAACAGCCCGCATCATTCAGGAAACCTTCATGACCCCGATGTTCAGAGTGTATGTGAATAATGATATCATGGGGGTTGAGATCGGCGGATCTGTTAAGAATATCATGGCGATCGCGGCAGGAGTGATCGATGGCGCAGAACTTGGCGATAATGCTAAAGCGGCGCTGATCACCCGTGGTTTACACGAAATGCGACGAATGGGACTCATGCTCGGTGCTCATCCGGATACTTTTTCCGGGCTCACGGGGATGGGAGACCTTATCGTAACGTGTACCTCACAGCATAGCAGAAACCGATATGTGGGTCATCAGATCGGCGTAGGTAAAAAGCTGGATGATATTATAAAGAGTATGAACATGGTGGCAGAAGGAATCAAGACCACCAAAGCGGTTCACGATTGGGCCGTTAAAAACCGGGTCGATATGCCGATCACTTCGGCAGCGTACCGGGTGTTATTTGAAGATGTGGACCCGATAGATGCGTTAAATACGTTAATGACCCGCGACGCTAAAGACGAAATTCTTATTTAAACCGGCTATACCGCGTAAATCAATCCGCGCAGGACAGGTCGGTCCTTGAACCATGAAAAAAGAAGAACTCGATTTCTACTTACAGTACTCAGGTTCTGTAGAGGTTTCCTCTATGAGTCGGTACGACCTTAAGAACCTCATTGCTACGGGCGAGAGCTCCTTTCTGGAATTCAAGCATCGGGTTGCATCCCCGGAGAAGATCGCCAAAGAGATCGCTGCCTTTTGTAACACTACCGGCGGCACCATTTTGATCGGAGTTGCAGATAACGGTGAAATGGTGGGTGTGGAAAGTTACATGGAAGAAGAGTTCTGGATCAATCAGGCTGCTAAAGAAGTATGTATTCCAGAAGTTGATCTGCGTATTGAATTGATGAATATCGGAAACCGGGATATTCTGATCGTTAAAGTTCCGGAGGCTCCCAAGAAGCCGGTATATCTAAAAGGGAAAAAAAGCAGAAAGGTCTTCATCAGGCAGGAAGATGAAAGTGTTTTGGCATCGGATGAATATGTGGAAATGCTAAAGTTGGGCGAAGAAGAAGAGGGGGTTACCTTTGAATATGGCGAGAATGAGCAACTCCTGTTTCGGTTTCTGAAAGAATACAGCGAGATCACGGTGGAACGATTTTCGAAATTAATTAATGTTACTACTTACCGGGCCGCAAAGATCCTGGTCAATCTGGTAAGTGCCGGGGTGCTTGACCTGTTTGAAAAGGATGGGGTGGCCCACTACACTTTTTCCAAAAAAAGTGCGTAGTTTTAATTTAAATCAAATTTTGGGTGTTAATGGTTACCGGCTAACGGAAACCTGTTTGTTTAAACGAGAACGTTTATGAGTACACAAGAAGACAATCTGGATGATGTAATTGCTTCGCTGATCGATCTGGATGGCGAAGAAGAGGCATCAGAACCAAAGGTATCTGAAGTAACTGAAAGGACCGGTGAGCCGGTGCGCCTGACTGAGAGAGCGGCACGACAGGTTGCCAGAATTAAATCGGAAGAAGGTCTGGATGAGAATCTGTACCTGAGGGTTGCCGTTGAGGGCGGTGGATGTTCCGGCCTGAGCTATAAACTAGGCCTTGATTATAGAACTGAAGAAGATGAGGTATTTGAGAATTTCGGAGTGGAAATGATCGTCTCACCCAAACACCTGATGTATCTGGAAGGCATCGAAATTGATTATCCCGACGGATTAGATGCCCGTGGATTTACATTCGACAACCCAAATGCGGTGGATAATTGTGGTTGCGGGACCAGTTTTTCTATTTGATCACCTGCGCCCGGGGTATTTCTGAAACTGAGGAACTACTCCTCATCCCCGTTCTTGGCAATAAGTCGCACGCCCCGTTTAAAGGTGATATAATGCCACATCCACTCAGCAAATACTCTGAAACGATTACGGAATCCGATCAGGAAAAAGATGTGAATGAATCCCCACATGATCCAGGCCAGAAAACCGGTGAGTTTTAAACCACGAATATCAGCCACGGCTTTGGCTCGCCCGATGGTAGCCATGGTCCCTTTATCCACATACTTGAAATCTGTACGCTCCTTCCCTCTGGCATCATCTTTGATTAGTTTACCGATGTACTTTCCCTGTTGAATGGCTACCGGAGCCAAACCGGGTAATGGGTTTCCTTCATCATCTTTGAAATGAGCCGCATCACCAAGAACAAAGATATTCGGGTCGGAAGAGATAGAAAGATCACTGTTCACGATCACCCGACCGATTCTATCCTGTTCTTCATTTAATTCACTCAATACAGGTGCGGCGGAAACCCCGGCGCCCCAGATCACATTAGGGGTCTCAATAAATTGATCTTCGAGTTGAACTCCTGACTCGGTGATATCTTTAACGGGTGAATTCAAAAGTACCTGTACGCCCATTTTTTCAAGGTCTTCGCGGGCACTGTCAGGCAAGGGTTCGGGAAATGCACCCAGCACTTTGTCCATGGCTTCCACCAGATAAATACGGGTTTCATCAGGGCTGAAATTCCGGTAATCGCGCATCATATTTCGTTTAGCGATCTCAGCAATGGAACCGGCCATTTCAACACCGGTAGGCCCGGCACCGATCACAACGTACGTGAGATAAGGTTTCCGTTTATCTGCATCAATGATCTTTTCTGCCTTTTCAAGAGATGTAAGAATGCGCTCGCGAATTGACAGTGCGTTCTTAAGAGATTTGAGTCCCGGTGCGTGCTTTTTCCAGCTTTCGTTTCCAAAATAATTGTATTGAGCACCCGGCGCCATGATCAGATAATCAAAGCTGAGTTCTTCTCCATCAGCAAAACCAAGAACACGTTTTTCTTTATCAATCCGGGTTACTTCACCCATCATCACATTGATGTTCTTTTGTTTGGTGAAAAGGGCACGGATGGGAATGGCTATATCTCCAGGCGAAAGTGCCGCTGTTGCAACCTGATAGAGCAGAGGCTGAAACAAGTGATGATTTGATTTATCTACAATCGTGATGTTGTAGTTGGTAGAACGGAGTTGTTTGGCAACGTTGATCCCGGCAAAACCGGCTCCAACGATCACCACATGCTTTTTCATAACCCGAAAGTTTTTCTATGAATTTGTGATTGAATTTCTTCTTCCTAATTCAACATCATCCATATCAGATAGTTCCTCTTCTGTAATGATAATCTCCGGCGCTTTTCCGGAATCTCTTTTGCCCGTCTTATGCAAAAATTGCCGTTCTGCTACCTGTTGAATAGTCTCGATGAGATCGAGTAATCCCTTCTCCACTTTCTTTCTTTTGCGGAGCAGAAACCGGTAGCTCATTATGCTGAAGGAGAGCATCATGGTAGAAAAGATCAGAGTTGGTCCCTGATCATTACCCACTTCATCGAAAATAACGGCGGTAAGTGTGAGGATGAACCCAATAAAGGAAAAAATTCCGGGGATCATCAGTTTATTGTAAGTCTTCGTATTCTGCTCTAAGGTGAAACGGAGATGATTATTTTCTTCCCGGATCTCAAGCTGCGGTGATTTTGACAGCGTAAAATAACGGGAGATACCCGAAGGCTTGGCTTTCCAGATCACGGCCCCTCTTTTGCGGGAAAATGAACCGCCGGAATTAAAATGATACTCGAGCAGTCCTTTCAATTCATTCAGTAAATAACCATCTATATTACCGGATGCAAAGGCTTGCAGCTTCTTATGGCTGGCATTATCCGTTACCAGAAAAACAGGTTCTTCATGCGGAATGGGGCCACCTTTGAATTCTGTCAGCGCTTCACGGACAAATCGCCGGGGGATCTCCAAAGAATCTGCGATCTCATATACCTGATCATCATCACCGCTAGCCTGAGATATAAAGTCTGGGGATTGATCATGTATTTTTTGGAGAATACTTGCCCGTTTTATTATCGCTCTGATATCATCTTCGGTGAAGGTGCCCATAGTTAGTTTAGTTTTGCCTTGGCTTCTGTGATCAACGTTGAGATCTCCTCTTTCGAAATAAACTCGCGGTTGTTACAGTAATGGCAAACAACTTCTTGTCCTTCTCCTTCCATGTCTTTCAGGTCATCATAACTAAGCATGGCTAAGGCATCCAGAAAACGATCTTTATTGCAACGGCAGAAGAAATCTACCAACTGTCGCGAAAGCTCTTTTACTTTGATGGGCGATACGGCCATTTTCATGATCTTATCGATGTATTCTCCTTCCGATAAGAGTTGATCGACCGGAGGAAATGAGCCGAGCCGTTCCTGTAACATATCGATCTGACCTTCAGGAGCGCCCGGTAGCCGTTGCAACAGAATACCTCCCGCCTCGGTGACTTCGCCTTCTTCCGATATGCCAACATCCAGGATCACCGCTGAAGGGATTTGCTCCGATTGTGCCAGATACTGAGCAACATCTGAATTCACATCACCCCGAACCAATTCAATGGCGCTGGTTCTGGGTTCAGCTTCATTGTACAGGGTTTTTGTGAAGGTTAAAATTCCCAGGCCAATACCGTCGCTGATGGAAACATCCGGTTTGGAGTAGTCCAGCTCTGCGGCGGGATTATTTACATATCCCCGAACTTCGCCCAGACTATTGGCTTCAGCTACTATTGAGCCTACGGGTCCATTACCGTCCATTCTTAATTGAATACGCTCTTCTTTCTTTAATTCTGATGCCAGCAACATAGTGGCGGTAAGTGCTTTACCCAGCAGTACGGTGGTAAGTAAGGAGAGTCCGTGCCGTTCTTTCGCTTCTTTTACCAAATCGGTGGTTTTTATCACCGAGATCTTAAAGTTGCCATCTTCGGTTATTCCCTTGATCAGGCGGTCTTTAAATTGAAATTCTTCGATATTCATGGAGATGATGTGTGATTGAAATAAAAAACCCGTTTCAGGATTCTGAAACGGGTGTAAAGATACGGATTAATAGCTGAAATTTTGATCAGCTTATCCGATAAGGAATCAAGATTCTGACGATGATCCTCACACGTTTCCGTATGCATTAGACTGTCCACCATCAATAGCAATGGTTTGTCCGTTAACGTAGTTACATTCCTCGCTCATCAGGTAGCAAACAAGTTTTGCCACATCTTTTGGATCGCCTAATCGCTTTGTGGGATTCTGTTGTGCGAATTCTTTCTGAGCTTTTTCCGGATCGTCCGGGTTAACCTGTTTGAATGATTCTGTCACCATGGGCGTAAGAATAGCACCCGGCGCTATCGCATTGGTCATGATCCCTTCCTGTGCATATTCCAATGCCGCGTTTTTGGTCATACCGGAAACAGCATGCTTGGCACCAACATATGGAGTTTGATTCATAACCCCACGAATACCACCAACCGAAGCCACATTTACGATCTTACCACCACCATGTTCTTTCATTACGGGAATCACATATCGCATACCGTAATACACGCCCATCAGATTGATGTCGATCACTTTTTTAAATACGTCCACATCATACTCATGCAGGTGTGCTTGTTTCCCCTCAATTCCGGCATTGTTGTAGAACCCATCAATGGTTCCGAATTTTTCCACGGTCTTATCTACATAATTCTTTACTGCTTCCTCATTGGATACATCAGCAATAACTGTGAGGATCTCCGTATCCGGAAACTTCTCACTGATATTAGTTGCTGCTTCATTCAGCTTTTCTTCATTATAATCAACGAGGGATAGTTTGGCCCCTTTTTCTGCAGCTTCAAGTGCGGTGGCATAGCCTAATCCCATTGCTGCTCCCGTAATTACGACTACTTTATTCTCTAAATAATTCATATTCAAACCTTTATTTAATTAACAATTTCATTAATACTATTTGAATCAGTGTAAACTGATCTCTACTAATGTTTACTATAAAACAGGATGCTTGTGCCCGTACATTCGTATTCGGGGTTTTAATAAGAGGTAAGGGGGGGCAGAGAGGAAATAGGCTGAGGCACAATAAGTTAAGGGATCAGACACAAATAGTTTAACATTAAACTAATTGTAAAAGTTGTAAATCTTCTGTTGAATGTAGAAATCAGTGGGGTAACCGGAGTGTAAAAAGGTGGGGCTAAACAAAAAAGCCCCGGTCAAAAACCGGAGCTTTTTAAATCAACAATGGGGTAAGATGATCATTTACCGGCTTTAGCGTCGGCAATACGTTGTTCAGCCAACAGGTTAGCTGCTTTAAAAGTTGGGATCCCGTTCTCCTCGGCATAGTTAAGTACCTTCAGAGTAGTGTCGTATATAACCGCTGTTTTTTCTTTTGCGATCGCCGGATCATACCCGTTTTCTGAGAGCTCTACCGAAATATTGATGATTCCACCTGCATTGATGGCATAATCCGGGGCATAGATAATTCCTTTATCCATCAGTTGTTTGCCATGTACCTCTTCATCATCGAGAATGTTATTTGCTCCACCGGCAATGATATCACAGTTAAAAATATCGATCGTTTCATCATTTACCACGCCACCTAATGCGCAAGGCGTAAAGATATCTACATCCAGCCCGTAAATGTCTTCTGCAGGAACCACGGTTCCGCCGACTTTTGCAGCCAGTGATTCTGCTTTCTCTGTATAAATATCGGAAATGAAAAGTTCGGCACCTTCTTTTCGGGCATGTTCAGCAAAGTAAGAAGCAACATGGCCTGCACCTTGAAGTGCGATCCGCTTCCCTTCCAGGGAATCTGAACCGTACGCTTTCTTAGCACTGGCTTTCGCGCCCATGTAAACCCCATATCCTGTAAAAGGAGAAGGATCCCCGCTACCGCCCATCGACTCCGGAATACCGGTCACATGTGTGGTCTCTTTCAATATCCATTCCATATTCTGAACCTCCATTCCCACATCTTCGGCGGTGATGTAGCGTCCCGCCAGACCGTCAACAAATCGTCCGAATGACCGGAACAGGGCTTCGGTCTTATCTGTGCGGGAATCCCCGATGATCACCGCTTTACCTCCACCCAGATTCAATCCGGATATTGCGGCTTTATAGGTCATACCTCGCGAAAGGCGTAATACATCGCGCAAGGCTTCCTGTTCATTGTTATACATCCACATCCGGGTTCCACCCAGAGAAGGTCCGAGTGTGGTATCGTGAATGGCAATAATGGCTTTGAGGCCCACTTCAGGATCTGAACATATAACTACCTGCTCATGACCCAGTTCTGTTAAAGTATTGAAGATCGGCGAATCGTCGGACAGCCTATTTTTTTGCCCGGTGCCTGAGGTGATAACTGACATAAAACTCTATTTATTTGGAAACGCTTCCAGTCCATCTATAGTTTGAATCAAAACAGCCGAAAATATGTTAGGTAGACTGCTTACTCAAAGATAAAGCTATTTTTGGCAAAACCTGAGTTTCATTTTATAAAAGCCGCAAAAAGAAGCGTTATTAAGTTCAGGTTATTGCTGAAAATCATGGAGGAAATAAAAAAGAGTATCCATGCCGATTTTAAGTGAATTTTTGATACAAAATTGTATTTTATAAACTAATAGAAAGTGTACGCACTTTGGCGTTACGGTTTGGCCGCCGGATAGCCTTTTATGTATAAAAATAAAAGAAAAGGATTAAACAACCATGTCATTCCGCTGGGTGTACGCACAGCCGGAACAGGAAGATCGTGTGCCCGCATTAGAGCACTCGCTCGGCGTTCCGGAAAAGATAGCCCGTTTGCTGGCTATCCGTGGAATAGAAACGTATGATGATGCAAAGACTTTTTTCAGACCTACGATAGATCTTCTTTACGATCCCTTCTTAATGAAGGATATGGCGGAAGGAGCGGAGCGTTTGGCTCTGGCTATCCGTAAGAGTGAAAAAGTACTTGTGTACGGCGACTACGACGTCGACGGTACTACAGCTACGGCTTGCGTGTACACATTTTTAAAAGAATTCGGTGTTGATGCCGAATATTATATACCTCATCGATTTAAAGAAGGCTACGGGATCAATCCTGAAGGTATTCAGTATGCCGCAGAGATCGAGGCAGATCTCATAGTATCGGTAGATTGTGGTATTACGGCTATTGAAGAAGCAAAACAGATCACTGAACGGGGTATGGATCTTATCATTTGTGATCACCATACCGTTGGAGATGCTATTCCCGAGGCTGTAGCTGTACTGGATCCCAAACGGCCGGATTGTGATTATCCGTTTGACGGCCTCTCCGGTGCCGGTGTTGGTTTTAAACTCATACAGGGTACGCTAAAAAAGCTGGGATTGCCTAATACCATCGCCTACAAATATCTGGATCTGGTGGCTATATCTATTGCTTCTGATATTGTTCCTATCATTGATGAGAATCGAATCATGATGAAGGCCGGACTTCAATCATTGAAAACATCACCGCGCCTGGGAATCAAAGCCTTGCTTGAACTGATCAAGATGCCGGTGGATGACATCACCACTTCAAAGATCGTCTTTTCCATTGGTCCGCGAATTAACGCTGCGGGACGAATGGGGGATGCTACAACGGCTGTAGAGCTGATGATCGCGGAAAGTTATGAAGAAGGTCGGGCACTAGCTCTTGAACTGGAATCCATCAACCTGAAACGGCGTGATAAGGACTCCACTACCATGGATGAAGCCCTTGCCCAGATCGATGAAGAATTGGATATGGAGGACATCTCAACGCTGGTGCTTTATAAGCCGGACTGGCACCTTGGGGTGATCGGAATTGTAGCTTCCCGGCTGGTTGATCTGTTTCATCGTCCTGCGATCATGCTCAGTAATGTAGATGGTAAGATCAAAGGTTCGGCACGAAGTATTAAAGGCTTTAATATCTATGATGCCATGAAGGAATGTGAAGACCTTCTGGAACAATTTGGTGGCCATGAATTTGCCGCCGGACTAACTTTGCAGGAATCCAATTTGTCGGAGTTCCGGCGTCGGATCAACAAGATCGCCTATCATGTATTGTCAGGTACCAAATTTGAACCTGAACTTTCAATAGACACCAGGCTCGACTTCAAAGAAATAGACATGAAGTTCTGGAAGCTACTGGCACAGTTCAAGCCATTTGGCCCGGCCAATCTACGTCCGATCTTTGTAACGGAAGGCGTAAAGGTTGTGGGGATTCCGACAGTGGTTGGGAACGGGCATTTAAAAATGAAGCTACGGCAGAATGGTTCCGGAGTTTTTGATGCGATCGGCTTTAATATGCATGAATTTCTACCCTCAGTACGCAATGGGCAGCCCTTTAATATTGCCTATGTGCTGGAAGAGAACTACTGGAACGGACGGCGTACTTTACAAATGCGGTTGAAGGATATTCATTTATCCTAAATAATCGTTGAAGAATATTGGAAATAGTTTGGAAAGGCAGTATCTTTGCCGTCCTTCTAAAAGGGACTGTAGCTCAGTTGGTAGAGCAACGGACTGAAAATCCGTGTGTCGGCGGTTCAATTCCGCCCGGTCCCACACTGAAGAAAAGCCTTGTATCGCAATTACTTAAAGCGGTGCAAGGCTTTTTTGTTTTATGCTTCTCTGGTATTATCCATTTTATCTCGTCTTCTTTCCGTTGGTCGAAAATCTCAATCTATGTCATTTTCAAATATAATATAAGATGTATCTGTAATGGAGTATGCATTGGTAATGAAGCTATTAATTATTTGAGTTGGTTTATCTACGAATTATTATTTTTAAGTTACTTATGAAATAGAATATGTACTAAGTAAAAAAAATGACATGATAAATCACCGGTTAATTTCTTCCGATACTATTGATGACTTATTGAACAGCGTATATCGAATTATTCAAGAAAAAGGATCAGAAGTACCAGCTTCAAGAGGCAAGAAACAAATAATAAAGGAAATAATAGATGCTAAACTAATTCTTACAAACCCAAGGGCACGCCTAAGTATTTCAGAGTCAAGATCAACACCGTTTAGTGCATTTGGTGAATTCCTCTGGTATTTATCAGGTTCGGGTGGGTTAGATTTTATCGAGTACTATATACCTGAATATAGAAAACATGTTACTTCTAAGGATAAGTTAACAGCGGACGATTCATATGGCCCAAGATTCAAGGGGATAACAGAACATCAAAATCAATTCAAGAATGTTATTGAGCTTTTAAAGAGGAGGAGGGATTCGAAAAAGGCAGTAATTCAGATATACGATAAGATAGATTTAGTTGACCATTTGAAAGACAATGTAAGTACTCCATGTACACTTTCATTTCAGTTCTTAGTAAGAGAAGAAAAACTAATAATGATTACAAATATGAGGTCGAACGATATAGTGTATGGATTACCCCATGATATTTTTGCTTTTACTATGATTCAGGAATTAGTGGCCCGTGAGTTGGGTTATAAATTAGGTGACTATGTACATAATGTTGGAAGTCTGCATTACTATGCGGAAGATAAGTTTGAGAAAAATTTATCGGATTATTTGGATGAAGGATATCAAGCTCCCGAGGACTGTATAATGCCACGAATGACAAAAGACCCAATCGCAAAGTTTAATGAGCTATTACTGGTTGAGGAAGGTCTAAGAAAAGGATTTGATATAGATATTAAAGAATTAAAACTTGACGAGTATTGGCAAGATATAGCCATTTTGCTAAAGTGTCATTATTTAATAAAGAACAAAATGATTGATAGATTTCTTGATGAAAAAGAGAAATTTGTAAATAAAATTTATATGGATTATACGGATAAAAGGAGTAGAAGTATTACTAATGCAAATCGAGAATGAACTTTTATCTAGTATTAGAAAGTTAGAAATTTTAGCAGAAATGGATCTTGAAATAATTAGTTGGGCGTCACCAATAATTATGTTTGGAGATATCGATAAGTCACATGTGGCAACAGTTGGTATAAATCCTAGTGACAAAGAATTCTTAGATTCAAAGGGAAATGAAATCGATGGTGCGTTAAGAAGATTTCATACTCTTAGGTCACTAGGATTAAATAAATGGTCTCAAGTTTCGGAAAATCAATTGAGTGAAATACTAAGACTTAATCAAATTTATTTCAAAAATAACCCATATGATAAATGGTTTAAAAAGCTGGATTTTCTTATGTCTGGCAGTGATTTATCATATTACTTTCCTTACTTATCAGCATGTCATTTAGACTTAATTCCATTTGCTACAAAAACGAAATGGGGCAGCTTAAATACACAACAGAAGGAATGTTTGCTATCCGAAGGATCAAATATTTTAGGAGAATTAGTTAAGAAATCAACGATTAAGATCTTATTGTTGAACGGTAAAAGTGTTGTTGATAATTTTTTAAAGATCTCTGATGTAGATTTTAAATCAATGAGGCAGGAAAGATGGGATTTACCAAGAAGTGGTAAGGATATCCCGGGATATTCTTTTGAGGGGGTATCATCAAGGATTGGAGAGATTGTTCTTCAAAAAAAAATCTTTGTTTTGGGATATAATCACAATATCCAAAGTAGTTTTGGGGTAACAAGAAATGTAATGGTAGAAATTAGAAACTGGATTGCTGAAAAAATCAAATACTATGGAGCAAATAACAATTCCTAAGCCTGCTGACTTAGAAGGTCGTATTGTACAATTTGAAAATGAGAATCTAGAAATACCGGGAATAAGCAGCCCACATAGTAGAGAGGCGTTCATTTTACAATTGATTGATAGTATTCGAGACATTGAGTTTTGCGGGGTCCTGAGTAGAAAAGATTATGCAGAATCCTTTTCTGACCCACACGCCAGAAATTTTAATCCATTAAAGGGAGCAAGATATTTTCATAGTAATGACGAGCTTGATGAAGCAGTTTGGCTAATCTTTATTACTATTTGGTTTGGCAAGGCGAAGCCAGGTTCATGGAATTTAATTAGAGCCTTCTATTCAGGGATAAATACAAATTACATATGGACGTGGGAGAATGTAACTAATCACTTAGATGAATTTCATTCATGGTTAGATGGGGAAATGAATAATATAAAAGCCCATGGAAAATTCGGAAATCATAGAAAATACGAAACCCTTAAAAATTTTGGACGGTCTGTAGAAACTTACCTTGAATGGGTTGGTAGTCATTATTCCCATCAATTGCAGCTATTACATGCTATAGAAGAAGTGGGTGATACACCGTCCGATTTGTTTGATTACTTATACGAAACAATAGGCTCAGTATTTAGATTTGGAAGGATGGCAAGATTCGATTTTCTATGTATGCTCGGTAAGCTGAACTTATATCCTATCGAACCTGGGAGCCCATATTTTAAGGGGGCTACAGGCCCCCTTAAAGGAGCAAAAGATCTGTTTGGAGCTAACATCAGCAATTCAAGACTTGAAGAGCTTACAATTGAGCTTGGAAGGTTTCTTGGCTACCCATTTGCAATGCAAATCATGGAAGATGCAATATGTAACTGGCAGAAAAGTCCAAACCTATACAAACGATTTACTGGGTAGAAAAAATTTCTTCCCATGTATAACGTCGTTTTAGGTTATTGAAATGTTGATAGCTGACGATGCCATGGTGTTGGAGTTGCCCAACTAAAATACCTGGTGAAATATTTAACCGTACAGCTCTTCGTATCAAGTCACGATGGTTAATGGGAAAACGTTCAAGTTCAGTACTATCTAAACCCGATAGAAGAATTCTCTCTGCGAAGAGGTTTGCCTCTTTTTCAATTATATCGGTTTCCTTTTCATTTAGTTCTTTCTCTAAATAGAGCTCATCAATTTGGTGCTGAACCAAATGCCCAATCTCGTGGAAAATTGTAAACCAAAAATGATCATCCGTTCTAAACCTAAAACTTAAAATTAGTAAAGGATTGTTATCATATAATCGAATAGCACCACTTACGGGGCATCCTGTAGGGGTTCTAAGCACTACAAACTTAATTCCACATTTTGCAAAGATATCCTTCAGTAGCGGTATAAAAATCTTAGGGTCTTTTTCTTTTGTAAGCTCTTTAATTTCATCTAACGAAGCGATTAACTTTGAAGTATCCAAGTTTTCAACTACAATTGACTTGGAGTGAATTTCCGCGGCACGTAACCAAGTAGCCAGACTTAGTTTTTTAAAATCTAATTTTTCTGATTTTTTAAAAAGTGTTCTTTGAAAAAGCATTTCATATTTATTTTTCCATGATGGAAAGTCTGGTGTATCAAAGAATGAAAGGAAAAGCTTTTCAGTATTCTTCGGGTTAAAAAAATTAAAGCTCTGAATTACATACTCAGTATCAAAGTTTTTTAGAACTTCTTCCTTTGGTACAAGCTGTAATCTTTTCAAATCATCTCGGTATTGCTTTTCCCTCTTGATCCAAAAATCAATAGAACCACCAATACTATTGGATAAATTTTCTGCCATATGATCATCAATAGGTTTAAACCCATTAAGCAAATCTTCAAGAGCAGATATTGAAATATTGAGAAGACTGGGAAGTGTAGCTTTTGGTATATTCTTGTGTTCTATTAAATCGAGAATAGAACTACCAGGAGTAGAACACCAGTTTGCTTTAAAAGAAGAAAGTTGAGTCACAGCATTGTTATTTTATGTCCACTACTTTTAACCGAGTAACATGGCTCCGGATAAGTTTTCCAGCCTCATCAAAATGAAGCGGTTTATTTACTGGTACCAAATACAGATTAAATTTCCCCAAATCAATCTTATATAACTTCCCTTCTACCTGTTCTTGAATATAGTAATTTATTACTTCTTCCTGAAAGTTTTCTGCAGAACGGAGCTCTGATAACCGTGTTTTAAGATTTTCCGAGGAGTGTATATCAAGATAGTTGGCTGCAACTTCAGATTTAAGACAAATTTCTCTTAGCTCTTCATTTTCAAATGAAATTCTCACGAAATATTCTATGATGTTTTTTCGTCCCCTGTTATAGATGAACTTAAATTAAAAAACGGTTATAAACCAAATTACAAGAATTATGTTGGACAAGCCAGATAGACAAAAATCTTGCCCGGCAACCGGCGCTGGAAGAAAGGGGGGCTAACCATCTTCAGCTTACAATTTTTATTAAAAACTTGTCAATAAGCACTTATTTACTCATAGGGTAAGCATCCTGAATCACGTTATTGTATTTATTTACCTTTATAGACATAAGGAATAACGGAGTACATCTATCTGTTAAAGTCAATCTACGATGAATTGCCCTCTGGAAGGAGTGAGATTTAAGGTGAGGAAAATAATGGCGAAAAATAAGACGGAGTAAAACTTCATTATGCAGCGAGCTTCATGTTTAAATAAAATGAAAGTGCTTAATTCCGCCGACTATTAAAAGAGCCTTTTATCTCCCGTTTTGGTGCCACATAAATTATAATGGTTAGAAATATGGCTGGTGGATATATTGCAGCTAAAACAAGATCGGTTTACGTGTGAGGTTAAGAACTTTTAAAAAAGGGCATCCCGGCTTATACAGCGTTATTGTTGGTGTAATTATACTTGCTGTGGGTATGATCATTGCCTGGCAACGATATAGTGTGGAAGAACAGGAAAGAGTACGTGAAGTAAGCAAGGTACTTGAGATCATTGAACAGAGGATCGAAGAGACCATCAATGAGTCGTACAGCGCAGCCTTGCTGCTTGCTCTTACCGTCGGTGACAATGGGGAGGTGAGGAATTTTGAAAAGATCGCTTCCAATCTTGTGAAAAATCACAAATCGGTGGATGTATTAGAGTTGGTGCCCGATGGAGTGATTGAGTATGTGTATCCTCTCGAAGGAAATGAGTCGGTATTGGGGTATGACATTCTTAACGATCCAAAGACCCGGCAGGAAGTGTTACTGGCAGAAGAGAGTAATTTTATTTATTTCGCCGGTCCGTTGGAGTTGAAACAAGGTGGATTAGCGGTAATTGGCCGTATCCCGGTATATGTTGAGGATGAATTATGGGGATTCTCCGCGGTTATTTTGTATATGGAAACCCTGATCAAGCGCTCGGGAATCAATGACTATGCGGATCGCTTTCATTTTCAGCTTTCCAAGATCAATCCAAATACGGGAAAGGAGGAATTCTTTCTGCCGGAAGAAGATCCCATCAAGTATAAAATATCTGACACACTGGATCTGCCGGAAGGAGATTGGAAACTGTCCGGGACCTATGTTGGCCCCAATTATGCATTATACAATTATTATGTACTGATCGGAGTATCGATCTTTTTATCCATTTTGATCAGTTATTTCTTCTATGGCATTTTGCGCCAACCCGAGGAGTTACGATCAAAATTAGAAGAGCGCACCCGGGAGTTGTTCGAAAGCAAAGAAGAGTTCCGAAAAAATTCGGAATTACTCCAATCGGTGCTTGAAAGCCCAAAAAGACTATCCATTTTCTCGTTAGATAAAAACTATCGGTATCTGGCATTCAACACCTATCACGAGCAGTCGATTAATGATACAATGACTACAAAAAGCATCCGCATAGGTGATAGTATTTTTGATTCATTGAATGAATCTTCGAGGTCGGTACTGAAAGAGTGCTACGACCGCGCGTTCAATGGGGAATCTTTTGAGCAGGAGTTAGAGCTGCTGGATAGGAATGGGGACCTGATGTACTGGCAAAACTGGTTTTCTCCCATTTATAAAAATGACGGAGAAGTGATGGGTATAACGGTGATCTCCAATGAGATCACATCCCGGATCATGATGGAAAAGGAGCTGGAAAAAAAGGAAAACCGACACAAAGCACTCATCACTCATTCCCCGATCTGTATTCATGAGATCAACCTGGAAGGGGAGCTCATTTCGATCAATGATGCCGGGTTACGCATGTTCGGGATCGAGGATATCAACGACTTTTTGGGGATCACTTATCCGCAATTACTGGGCGAAGAGCAAAGTGTGGGAGTGTTAAAGTTGTTTGATGAAGCTCTGGAGGGGAAGGATTCTGAGTTTGAATTTGAAGTGAACGAACGAAATTTCATCTCATCCTTTGTGCCGATCTTTAATGAGAATAAAGAGGTGATCAGGGTGATGGGGATGACTCAGGATATTACCGAACGTAAGAAAAATGCCGAGACGATCGAACGATCCCTGCAGGAGAAAACCACCTTGCTTTCGGAAATTCATCACCGGGTTAAAAATAATCTGGCGATCGTATCCGGTTTGCTGGAACTGCAAAAGAATGAGCTGAATGATGAACGCCTGTCCGAATATCTGGATCAAAGTATTGGCAGGATCATCTCCATCGCCATGGTGCACGAACTCATGTATCAGACCCATGATCTTTCGTCAGTGAATGTGCGTTCTTATCTGGAAATGTTGCTCGATGCGATTGGTTCAACCATGCAGGCCGGTGGCAATGATAATGTTCAATTTGAGATGGATATTGCGGAGTATAAACTCAACATCAATGAAGCGATCCCGATCGGGTTGATGCTTAATGAATTGGTGACGAATTCCTTTAAATATGCCTTTACCGATCAGCCGGATAAAAAGATCTTGGTGTCTGTTAAGGGAGTGGGTGATGAAGTTACTATCACCTATCGGGATAATGGATCCGGTTTTCCGGAGGGAGTTGATTTTAACACGCCTAGAAATCTCGGGCTTACTCTGGTTCACGCCCAGCTTCAGCAGCTGGATGCCACTTATCAGGCTGAAACGGAAAATGGATTTTACCTGCAATTCACTTTTACCATTAAAGGGATTGGTCCGCACTCCAGTTTTGGGTAGCTGAGGGTTTTTACCGCTTCGCATTCGCTTCGCGGAATTAAGAATGAGTGCTGCGCAGTTTTGAGTGTTTAGTGTTGAGTTTTGAGTTGGATTTCAAATTTATACAATAGTCATCACTCTGCAGGTCCTTCTCTGTAATCTGATAGTTCTGGAGGACGTTTAATTGAATCTGAACTTATGGAAAAAGTCCTCCTCCTTGAGAAGGAGGAGACAGAGGAGGTCGAAAAACCAGTATGGTTATAAGCTACTTTGATTGGTTGAATGAGCTTGTATGTTACACACCCCTAAATCCCCTCTCAAGAGGGGACTTTTGATGGGCTTTTATAACAAATCACGAGCTACAAAATAAACCTCCGGGAGAAATGCGGGACTAATGGTTTGGGGGAATGAGTAGTTCAGAGCAGGGAAGACAATCAACGGATGGTTTTAACGCCATCTCCATTTCTTCCGGCGACTTTTGCGCCACTTTTGGTCGCTCAAAATTGGCAACCTTGTTTTCGGGTAATTATCACGAGATTGCCACGGTTTGTGTTCGTTTCACTCACTTCAACCCTCGCAATGACCGCTGTAAGGATTGAGTATTGAATTGGATCCCGAAGGGCACAAAATTCTTCAACCATTGTTGTGTACTTGTTGGTTCCTCGCCTGGCAGATTCTGTAGGTCTTCCTCGGTATAGCTCCGTATCAACTCCGTGTCTCCTCCGTGTATTATAAATTCTGTATCGTAGCAGTGCAGTGGTATACATCAACCGGATATTGTTGGGTTTTATATTTCAATCATTACCTTACTGCATGAGCAGATCTTACTATGAAACCGAACGCCTGATCCTGAAACCAACGGAGATCTCAGATGATGATGTGATTCTTGGGGTGCTTAATTCGCCTAAGTTTTTGGAGTTTGTGGGCGACCGTAATGTTCGCACTCTGAACGATGCCCGGCAATATATCGTGGGAAAGATCCGGCCTCAGATAGATAAACTTGGTTATGGTTCATTCACATTGATCAGAAAAGAAGATCAGCTGAAGATAGGGGTGTGCGGATTGTACGATCGTCCGGGTGTAAATGGGATCGATCTGGGGTTTGGGTTGCTGCCACAGTTTGAGGGATTGGGATTTGGATCCGAAGCAGCTGCAAGAGTCCTGAAACTCGCTTTTAACGATTTCGGGTTGAGGGAAGTAAAAGCGATCACTTCGAAACAGAATTCCGGCTCCCAAAAGGTGCTGGAAAAGATGGGATTTGAAAGGGACGGGTATATTACCTTGCCCGATGCAGAAGAAGTACTGCTACAGTATACACGGAGTTCTACTAATACATGAATCGGGTTAGAAGGTGTTGAGTTAGATAGTCGAGGTGTGAACCGACCAACGGTATTCAATTATCTTTTACTCATTCATTGAGTCCGAAATTCAATGAGATCCCGGCGCTTATCAGAATGTAAAAGCGGTCGTTAAAATTGTTGGCGTTATAGCGGTCATCCCGCTTTCTGAAATCGTAGCCGAGATTCAGAACCAGATTTTTCTTAAAGACAATTCCTCCACTTAGTCCGATTCCTGCTTTTTTTGCCGTATAAGTGATCGGGTCGGTGAGTGTATTGCCACGATTATCCAGGGAGGTTTCGTCCTCGAAAGAGGCGAGGTGACTCAAACTCAGATTAAATCCAAGATAGCTGTTCCATTGATACCCGATGCCAAGTCCCGGCGCAATTCCACTTTCATTCATGGAGCTGAAAGGATCTTTACCCAGTCCGATCACCCCCGTAGATATGGACGGAATCACAAACCAGCGCTCCCATCCCCGTTGCATAGGTTGTACGTTGATACATCGGGTAGCTCCGTTGGGTACTTTATAACAGATGCGGGCCGGAGTCCATGTTTTAAGCATGGAAACATCCACGGTTCTGCTTTCATCAGGCAGTGTGCGCGCAACTTCAATGGTGTCGGAGCTGTACTCAACTCCCTCCGATTCTATCCAATAAGTGAATTTTTGAGTGCTGAAAGCATTCTGCAGCCGACTATTGTCGGTAATGATCTTTATCCCTTCTGATAGTTTAAAGGTGTATAAGGTCTGATCATCAAGCTGAGAGAGCGGAATGGGACCATTCATAAGCTGAATGGAGGCATATTCGCCGGGATCCTGCCAGTTTTCGCCCCTTACGTCAATTTTGAAATCGGATAATTTACCATCCGAGAATTCCAGTTCACTTTCAAAATTCGGGGTTACCTGAGGATTACTGCGAACCACATAAGAAACAGAATCGGTGTAGGTAGTGCCACTACTGATCTTTGAGGCAGTGAAGTAAGGATTACTACGCGTGGTGAAGTTATCCAGAAAGAAGCCTTTCACTTCCAGACGAACTTCATCATTAGGTCTCAAAACCAGTTCAGAAGGAAAGGTCTTCAGGATGACCGGTTTGTGAATGAGTTTGACGCGGGCGATCCAGGTGTACTTCTCGTCGGACGAAGTGATCCTTAATTTGTGTCCCGGACTCACTTTAGGGGTGCTTCTCGATAAGGTGGAATAATCGATGAGTTGGTAGTTGAAATCTACCGAAACGGTATTTTTATTTTCGATGGTAAATTCGGCATTATCAATTTTCATCCCGTCGATATAAAGGATCAGTTCACCGGCAGAAACCTGATTGAAATTATTCAGCAAGGTCTCTTCCAAAGTTGAGTTTGAGACCGATATGCTGTTTCGGTGATTGTGATAGATGAAATCCTGACTGCTCTCATTCTTTGACTCCTTATTAAAAACCACCACAGGGGATTGATTTCTGCTGAGTTCAAATTCGGCTGAATCTGAGGCTCCGAATTCATTTTGGAACACCATGCGATAACGGGCATAATCGGAGGTATTGGCAAATGCGCCGATCGAAATATGCACGGTGAGAACGGAATCAGAAGATTGTTGCTCATTCTTTTCAATGGATTGTATCTTCGGGTAATCGGAGCCGGGAGGAATGGCTTTGATCGCACTGATCTTAACACCGTCTAAGTAGGAACCTGTGATATTTATGGTGTTTCGGGTTCCGGGAAAAAGCACGTCTGAGATCTTCCGGTCAATATCCTTATCGATCTTCGGAGCCGGTGCAATGTGTGCGATCCGGTGATATCCCACAACCTCGTTTCCCGGGTTTTGAAGGTATATATCCGGTTTATAGGGAAATCCCGAAGGAAGAAGCTGGCCACTTAAACGAAGCAGTGAATTACTCATCGTGTCCCGTTCAACATTCAGGTTAATGGATCGGTTTTTAATGAGCTGCGTACTTGTGTAGAAATTTTTCCCGTACACAAGCATTTCCACCGGGCTGTTTACCGGTTGGGAGAAATCCATCAGACGGGCAATTTTTCCATCTTGTTTGTAAACAACACTATCGATCTGAGGAGCCTGAACCCGGAAGCCTAATTTATATTCTTTTTTATGTTTTCCATCTGTTCCGGTGATGGTAACCGGCGAAACATCAACCAGTGAATCCGGAATATAGAGTTGAATGAAGTATTCCTCCCCCGATCTGTAGGTGGTATCGCTTAGGTGAATTCCCCTACCGTTCGCTTCTCCCACACTAAAACGAAATTCTTCGGTGAATTTGAATTCAGGATCAGGCAATACAAAACCGATCAGATAGCTTTGCGTGTGCTCGTAGGGGATGTAGGTAGTCTCACAATTTTTATCCTCACATATGGTGAGGTATTTTTCATCCAGTAGTTTGATCGGTTCCTGTGCCTGTACGGTAATTGATGTCAGGAACAGAAGCCCTGCCAATTGCGGAAAAATGCCCTTCATAAACGGTTAATTGTTTTCTAAGTGGTGATCGGGTTGGAAATACCATCAACATAAAATAAAAACAAATAACCACGAAAAAGGGCAATCATTGTGGGGATAAAAATTTAATATAAGGCTTCTTCGTATTGAGGGAAGCTTTCCTGACGGATACTGGTCGGTGAGTCCGGTAACGTGGGTACTTCATACTCCGGCATGGAAAAAGTATTTGAATGAGTTCTTGTTGAACGCTTGGTATCCTTTTCAACCATGTTATGTAGTACACCAATTACTTCATGAAGAGAATGCGACTGCGATTCAAGTTCTTCGGCTGCACTGGCGGATTCTTCAGAGAAAGAGGCATTAGATTGTACCTGTGAATCCATGCGGTTCATAACCTCGGCGATCTGATTGACTCCGATAGTCTGTTCCTTGCTGGAAGCAGCGATCTCTTTTAAAAGGGTGTCGACAGTAGCTGCACTACCGGTTATCTGAATAAGAAATTCACTGGCTTTCTCTGCAAGATCAGCACCGTATTGTGATTTTTCCTGCGATTGTTTGATCAGTGCGGTAGTACTGTTGGCTGCTTCAGCACTTCGTTTCGATAACTTTCTAACCTCTTCGGCCACAACGGTGAACCCTTTACCGGCTTCTCCGGCACGGGCGGCTTCAACCGCGGCATTCAGCGCAAGCAGATTTGTTTGGAAGGCAATTTCGTTAATAGTGTTTACGATCTTAGAAGTCTCGAGCGACGTATTCTTAATCTCTTTCATGGCAGAAGTAAGTTCCATCATCGCTGCTTCTCCCTTTTTCATGATCTTACCTGCATCCGACATGGTTCGGTCCGCTTCAGATGTTGTCTGATCGTTGATTCGCAGCTGGGTAGCTATTTCCTCCAGAGAAGAGGTGGTTTCCTGAAGTCCTGCAGCCTGATCGGCGGTAGTGCTTGCCAACTCCTGACTGGTTTGCGACAGCTGGTGTGAGGCAGCGGTCACTTGCTCAGAGCCGACTTCAATTCTGTCAATCACTTCTTTCAGGGTACCTGAAATGTCTGCAGTGAGACCGAAGCCAACAATAATTGAGATGATTAGTCCGGAAGTGAGAACCGTTAAAATGGTAACTCTGAATAGGTGCGTTTCTTCCAGATGAGCGCTAGTGTAAGCAGTGGCGATCGAATAATCGTCATCTACCATAGACCCGATCTCTGTTGAAAGTTTTGAATAGATGTTGTTCTTAATACTATCTGATCGGAGGTATAATTCCTGATGAAGAGCGTAGGCAGCTGTCGAATCTGTTCTGATGGAGAGATAGCGGTTAAACTGTTTCATATACTCTTCGTGTTCCTTTTTCCATTGTTGTGTATGGGACAGGAATGACTCCCAGGTGGCTTTTTGAACAGGGGTAAATTCCATTTTTTCCATATCCTGAATCGATTCTTCAAAACGTTGCCACCATTTTTTCATATCACTTTTTATCTGATTCTGCTCTTTAGCAGGGATCTCAGTTACCAACAGGTTTTTTTCCAACCCCATGATGTTGGACATACTGTTTTGCATCACAGCCAGTAAATGTGCTCTTGGGATGGTTGTGTCTGATATCTGAGAAAGCGTTTGTTCACTTTTTAAGGAGCTGTACACACCGGATGCGCCTACAATTAAAAACATCAGGGTAGCTAAAGTGAAAGAGGTGCCGATCTTTCGGCCAATGGTCCACGAACGCAGAAATTCGGGCATTAATTTAGTTAGACTTCTCATGGCTATTCTGTTTTGATACTTACTCTTGATTTTATGTAGACAAAATTAAGGGCTTAACCGGTATCAACCTTGCCAATAAGGTGTGTTTATCTGACACTAATTTCTAAGCGACGCTCAATTACATGCCGTTTTAAATGTAAAATGCAGAGGGGGAAAAGGAATTATATAGGAGGTCGGCCAGGTGAAAATCAGGGCACGGATCGTCTAAGTACAATTAATTCAATGAATATTTTACTGCCGTAGTCAATAAACAGTAATCAGAAAAAAATTTGTGGCAGAAATTTTGTTTTATTAAAAAATCTTAATAATTTTGTGTTAGAGATTTTTAATAAAAAAGATATGGCAAGAGACAACTACAGAATAATGATAATAGAGGATGACCTCCTGCTGCTTCTCGTTGAAGAGCGATTGGTCAAACGACTCGGTTATCAGGTAGTTGGAACCGCAAGTGATGGAGTGGTTGCCTTATCGATGATTAGAAAAGTGAAACCGGACATCCTTTTAGTAGACATAAACATTAAAGGGAAACTGAACGGTGTTGACATCATTGAAAATCTGATGCTGGATGGTGAGCATATCCCGGTGATCTATTTAACCGGGGAGCAGGATCCGGAATTAGTGAACCGTGCGAAGAATGAAGTATGCGTCGACTTCCTTACCAAGCCGGTTACATCAGATGTGTTGAAAGAATCGTTAGAGAAAGCGGTCTCGTACCTGAATATTCCAGGGGTTTCTGCTGCTTAATAAAGAATTATTGATACCATAACCCGAAATGATGAAGTTTGATCGCTTCATCATTTTTTTTGCCCCCGTTTCTTTTTAGATGCGGGGGTTTTTTATTTGTGAGTTATAACAATCCGTCCGGTTTGTTCGCCATTTAAGATTCTTTCGATCTCATCCGGGAGGTCCTTAACACCGATGAGGGTGTGATAACTATCCGGCACCCGGGAAAAGTCGATATCTGCCAGAGTATCCCAGATATCTTCTCTCAATTCCCTCACACAAAAAGCGGAATCAATTCCCAGTAAGGAAATTCCTCTTAAAATAAATGGCAAGACATTGGTTTTCAGATCCATTCCCAGAATGTTACCACAACAGGCAACAGCTCCTTTTGCATACGTCCGGCGAAGTACCGAATCCAGTAACGCACCGCCCACCGTTTCAATAGCACCGGCATATTCGCGGCTGAGCAGGGCCCGGGAACTGTTATCCATGAGTTCATCACTGGAAATGATCGAGTCAGCTCCTAATTGTGAAAGAAAATCGTGAGTCTCAGTTTTTCGGGTAGCAGCACTTACGGTATACCCTAAGGCGTGTAAAAAATAGACGGCCCAGGATCCTACACCACCGGTAGCTCCGGTTACCAGAACGGGTCCGCTTTCCGGTTTAATTAATTCCCGTTGCAATCGTTTGATGCCATACATTGCGGTAAATCCGGCTGTTCCGATCTGCATACTTCTTAGCAGTGTCATTGAAGGTGGCAGGGCAATCACCCAATCAGCGGGAACGCGGATACGGCTTCCAAAACCACCCGAAGTATTTGTTCCGAGATCATTCCCGGTAACGATAACTTTATCACCGGGAGAAAAAGTGCCTGAGGCATCAGTGATAACGGTGCCGGCCGCATCAATACCCGGAATATGTGGATACGTGCGTGTTACATTGTTACGACCGGTGGCAGAAAGTGCATCCTTATAGTTTAAAGAAGAATAATGAACCTGAATAGTTACAGGATGATCAGGCAAAAAATCGACAGGTACCTGTTTTACCGTTCCTTGTATCTTACCGGCTGCAGGTTCGGAAATAAATGCCCGGAAAGTCTCTTGTTTAGTCATCGGAATATAGTTTTAAGCCACTTTATTTTACCATCGTATGGCGCGTATCTGAGTGGAATATCCAGTAAAAAATTCTTCTTCATGATGCTCTTTTGATGGGAGAAGCAATCGAAACTCGCTTTACCGTGGTAGGAACCAAAGCCACTGTTGCCAACGCCGCCAAAACTTAGATGATGATTGCCTAACTGGGCAATGGTATCATTGATAGCCCCGCCACCGAAGGTAACGTTCTCTAAAATGTAGCGTTCATGTCCTTCATTGGCGGTAAATAAATACAAAGCCAGCGGCCTGGGTGCTCTCCGGATCTGTTCAACGGCGTCTTCGAGAGAGGTGTAGGTTAGGATCGGTAACAACGGACCGAATATCTCGTCCTGCATTACATCATCATCCCAGCTAACGTTATCCAAAACGGTTGGACTGATGAAATTGGTTTCGGCATCGGTTTCTCCGCCATAGATCACTTTTTCAGGATCGATAAGTGAGGCGATGCGATCAAAATGTGTTCTGTTTATGATGCGGGTGAAATCAGGCGACTTAGCCGGAGTTTCTCCATACAATTCCTGAATTGCCTTCTTCAGATGGTGGCTGAAATCCTCCCGGATCGATTCCTGAATCAACAGATAATCAGGTGCCACACAGGTCTGGCCGGCATTAACAAATTTACCCCATGCAATACGTTTAGCAGAGATCTCAAGATTAGCGGTTTCATCCACAATACAAGGGCTCTTACCCCCGAGCTCCAGGGTGACCGGAATCAATCGTTCAGCGGCGGTTTTCATTATGATCTTACCCACCTTAGTGCTTCCTGTAAAGAAGATGTAATTGACATCAAGCGCCAATAAGGCTTTACTGGTTTCTACACCACCGGTGATCACCGAAATGTATTCCTGTTTAAAATACTCACCAATGAGTTTTTGCAGTACATCCGAGGTTGCCCCTGTTAATTCCGAGGGTTTGATGATGGCGGTATTTCCGGCAGCTATAGCCCCTACCAATGGCAACAAGCTTAACTGGACCGGATAATTCCAGGGCGAAATAATGAGAGCAACACCGTACGGTTCTTTCAGGATGTAATTTCGGGATGGAAAATTGACTAAAGAACCGGGTACATGTTGCGGTTTGATCCAGCTATCCAGATTGCTGATCGCAAAATTGATCTCGTTGATAATGAGGCCGATCTCGGTTCCAAAAGTCTCAAAAGCAGGTTTCTTAAAGTCGGAATACACCGCATCGATGATCTCCTGCTCATGATCTTTAAGGAGTTGTTTAAGCAGTTGAAGTTGTTTTTTTCGAAACTCGACCGGCTTTGTGTGTCCTGCCAGATAAAAAGTTCGTTGTTGTTCTAAGAGGTCCGAATAGTTATTCATGGTCATGCCCAACAAACGTATCCATGGAGTGGTAGACCTTAAAAACTCCACCGGCCAGGGCATCAAAAACAGAAGTCGGAAGTATACCCCGCAAAAAGGTGGTTAGTTTAACAAGAAAAGGTTCTTTCAGGTGGATCTTATCCTTTTTCACGGCTTTAATGATCTTTGCAGTAATTACTTCCGGTTCAAGTAATGGCATAAGCAGGGGTGGTGTAACTCCTTTAAACATACCGGTATTGATGTATCCCGGCATTACATTAAGCACTTTGATCGGCGAGTTACTCTTCCTGAGTTCCAGTCGCAGAGACTCACTCCAGCCAACAACCGCCCATTTACTGGCGCTGTACACTGTCATACCCGGATTGGGAAGCAGCCCGGCAGCAGAGGTAATATTTATGATATGGCCACTTTTAGCCTGAATCATTGCCGGGAGAAAAGCGTTGGTCACATACATCATCCCTTCTGCATTAATGCGCATAGTACGTGCAATATCATTCGAGTTTTGGGTATGAAATGGTTTACCAACTACCACACCGGCATTGTTAAAAAGGAAATCAATACCCTCAAAATCGGACAATACCCGGGTTGCAGCTTCCACTACACTGTCGGCGTCAGATATATCCACCAGTTGGGTAGAAACAGAAAATCCTTCCTTCGATAAGGTATCTGCTGCCAATAATAGTTGGTCTTCGTTAATGTCCCAGATGATGAGATGAGCCGCACCTTCCTTGAGCGATCTTTTGCCCATCAGAAAGCCAATTCCACTTGCTCCACCTGTTACCAGAACTACTTTATCTTTAAAATCTGCCATGCCCTGTAGTGACTCGTTTCATACATAGTACACAAAACAGGAGTAAAAACTCAAAAAGTTTGAGTTACCCCATGTAACCGATATTTTACCGTTTAACATTTAAAAAATTATGGTATGAAAAAAACACTTCCACTCCTTATTTCAGCACTGATCCTGTCTTGTAATGCCCCTTTAACCGTTGAAGATGCACTTTCAACAATAAATAAACAGGACATGATTCAGCGGATCGAAGTGCTTTCCTCAGATGAGTTTATGGGAAGAGCTACCGGTACCGAAGGGGAACAAATGACGGTAGATTATCTGGTTTCTCAATTTATAGAGATCGGTGCCACTTCCGGTACGGAGGATGGAAGCTATGTACAGCCGTTCCCATTGGTTGGTCAGACCACATCCAATCATTCCATGAGTTTTAGTAAGAACGGAAAGAAGACTTCGCTTAGCTACTTTGATGATTATGTTTCCTGGCCGGCGGATCAATCCGAAAAAGTGGAAATCAGCAATGCGGAATTAGTGTATGTGGGATATGGAATTCAGGCTCCGGAAGAAGATTGGGACGATTTTAAAGGCATGGATGTTTCCGGAAAGATCCTGGTGTTCAAAAATAATGATCCGGAATATGACGAAGATCTGTTTGGTGGATTTACCCGTTTATACTATGGTCGTTATACCTACAAATTTGAAAAAGCGAAAGAACTCGGCGCCCTGGGTGCCATTTTAATTCACACCACCAAAACCGCCGGATATGGCTGGAGTGTGGTTTCTAATAGCTGGAGCAACGAACGGTTTAATGTGAAGGAGGAAGGAGGGAGCGAGAGTAAGACTAAATTAGACGCATGGATCACATACGATTCGGCCAAAGAATTATTTGATCTTGGCGGACAGGATCTCGACGAACTGATGACCGCAGCAGACAGTCCCGATTTTAAACCTGTTACGCTGAAAGGAGTAAGGATGGATGCTTCGTTAGACGCCCAATACCGGGATATAAATGCGAAGAATGTATTGGGCGTGATCGAAGGGTCAGATCCGCAACTAAAAGATGAATATCTGGTACTTACCGCTCATTTTGATCATCTGGGAATTACCACTCCTGTAGAAGGTGATTCGGTAAATAACGGGGCCGAAGACAACGCCGCAGGAGTGAGTGCTTTGCTGGAAATGATGGAAGCCTATAAAGCAATACAACCAAATTTAAAGCGCAGTGTGTTGGGGCTTATCGTTAGTGCTGAAGAAGTTGGTTTGTTGGGTTCTGAATATTGGGCTCAGCACCCAACAATTGCACCGGGCAAGGTATCAGCCAATATAAATCTGGACGGTATGAACGTATATGGCGAAACAGAAGATGTAGTAGTGGTTGGTTATGGGCGTAGTTCCGTTTCCGACATCCTGATTGAAGAAGCTGCGACCGAAGAAAGAACCGTAGAGCCGGATGCACATCCTGACAGAGGATACTTTTATCGTTCTGATCACTTTAATATGGCAAAGATCGGAATTCCGGCCATTTTCCCTAATCCGGGAACTCAATTCACAGGAAAAGAAGAGGGGTACCGCGAAATAGTAGACAGTGTGGCCGCAGCCAATTACCATTCCGTTAATGATGAGATCAACGAATACTGGGATCTTTCGGGGGCAGAAAAAGATACCCGGTTATTCTTTAAAGTGGGGCTCAGAGTGCTGAATGCCGACGAATTACAAAGCTGGAAACCCGGTGATGAATTTGAAGCTACCCGCTTAAGAATGTTGGAGGATGGCCGATGATAAAGCAAAACCGCTTTATCATTGTTAGTAGAAAAAAATAAAATATTCTTTTCATGGCAGCTCGACTCAGATGAGATCGGAAATCACTCCGGGCTGCAATCGCTGTTGGAGGAAGAAGCCGGTCAGAAAATCAGTGAATCTGCCGTGCATGGCTTATTCAATGATGCTGAATTGGATCATTTGAAGAACGAACTTCGTAACAAGGTAAAAAAGCATAACAACGCTCCGTTTCGTCATCATACCATGCACAAAGGGGCAAATGGCGAAAATATTGTAATAGAATGGCAGGGTGAGGTGATCGAGTGGGATCAAAAAGGGTCGCCTCTGCAGGTGGTTGGTCAGGCAAAGAGAAAAGAAGACGGACCTGTAAAAAAGGACTCATTCTATTCGGATAGTTTTTTTCTTGAACGAATAATGGATAACCTCACCGAGAGTATCTTTTTCAAGGACAGAGACGGTAAATTTATTCGTATCAATCAGGCTTGTGCAGATAAGTTTGGTTTAGAAAAACCGGAAGATGCGGTCGGAAAAACAGATTTTGATATTTTTGAGGAAGCCCATGCCCGGCCGGCATACGAGGATGAGCAACACATTCTGATCACTGAACAGGCAATATTCAATAAGGTTGAACGGGAAATTTTCAACAGTACGGGAGAGGTTAAATGGGCTTCAACCAGTAAACTCCCGTTATATGACCGAAATGGCTTCCTGATCGGTACATTCGGAATTACAAGAGATGTAACCCGGCAAGTAGAGGCAGAACAAAGACTGAAACGAAACGATCTGATCATAAATAAATTAAGTGAGCAGGTTCCCGGATTCTTCTATCTCTATCACCATTATGAAGACGGCAGGGCAGCATTTCCATTTGCCAGTTCAGGAATTCGGGATATCTATGAGCTGGAGCCTGAAGATGTGGCTCATGGCTTCGATAAGATCTATAAAGTGTTGCACCCACTCGACAGAGATCGTGTGGTACGTTCCATTCAATATTCGGTACATGCGTTAAAAGACTGGAAGTATGATTTCAGAGTGATACTTCCCGAAAAGGGGGAGCGGTGGTTACGGGGCCATGCAAAACCCGAAAAACAAGCAGACGGTTCGGTGATAGGCTACGGGTATGTGACCGACATAACTGAATACAAGAACATCATAGAGTCGAATTCAAAGCTGAGGAAACAATTCGAATCAGTGTTTGACGCCGTCCCGAATCTCATTTTTGTGAAGGATGAGAACAGCCGGTACCTGATCGCCAATAAAGCATACTGTGAGTTTCACGGGGTTTCTGAGGAAGAGATCGTCGGTAAAACCGATGAGCAACTGGGCGTATCGAAAGAAGAAGCCGAACATTATTGCCGATCAGATAAAGAGGTGCTTGAGCACGGCAAGACCATATACATTCCTGAAGTAAGGGCTATTGGAAAAGATGGAGTTGAGCGTTGGTATCAAACCATAAAGAAACCCTTTGAACTGGAAGGCAACGATTCTAAAGCAATTCTGGCCATTGTTACCGATATCAGCGCTCTGAAGAATAAAGAACAGGAGCTGAGTGAAAGCCTGAATATTATCGGGGAGCAGAATAAACGGCTGATGAATTTTGCGCATATCGTTTCCCATAACCTTAGAAATCATGTGGGAAATATTTCCATGCTGCTGTCGCTGTACGAAATGGAAGATGATGAGGCAGAACGGGAAGAAGTTTTTGGATATATGAAGTCGGCATCAGAGCGATTAAATGAATCCATCAATGATCTGAATCAGATCATTGACCAGCAGTATAAAACTCAGGATCAGAAAAAAGAGGTGAATCTGAGGGAATACATAGCTAATACAAAGCAGGTACTTATGACCGAAATACTGGCTCATAATGTCCAGTTCAATATTGATGTGCCTGAAGATCTCTCCTTCGATTACAATCCGGCCTATCTGGAGAGCATTGTGTTGAATATGATGTCGAATGCTATAAAATACCGGGACCCGAACCGCAGGCCGGAAGTATCGATGAAGGCCTGGAAAGAGGAAGATGGTCGGGTATTCTTCACGGTCTCAGATAACGGATTAGGAATTGATATGGAAAAACATGGCGACAAATTGTTTGGCATGTACAAGACCTTTCATGGAAATGAGAACTCGAAGGGTATTGGGTTATTCATTACAAAGAATCAGATCGAATCGATGGGTGGTTCCATCGAAGCGGAAAGTGAACCTGGAAAGGGCACCACGTTTAAAATAAATCTACTATGAGCAAGGTACAGAGTATTTGCATAATCGACGATGATAAGATCTACACATTTGGGATCAAGAAGATCATCAAAAATCATATTCCCGAGAATCAGGTATTGATCTTCGAGAATGGCCGGCAGGCGTTGGATGCATTGATCGAAAAGGCGGATAAGAACGTACATTTGCCGGATGTGATCTTACTGGATATTGATATGCCGGAAATGAACGGCTGGGAATTTCTTACCAATTTTGAGAAGATCAGAAAAAAGATCGACCAGGAAGTGCAGGTATATGTGATCAGTTCCCGGATCGACAAGACAAAGAATGAACTGTACAAGGTAGAATGGGATGATCAGGTCTCGGATTTCATCAGAAAACCGGTGGAAGCAGAACAGCTGGTTGAGTTGATGGAGATCGGTTAATAAAGCAGATACATTATTTATACGGATCGGGAGAGAAGCGAAGGATAAAACGCGTACCCTCAGCACCGTCTCTGTTTAAATATTCTGCTGTACCATGCATATGTTCGCTCAGAGATTGTATAAGTGTTGTGCCAAGCGAAGTGGACGAGCTCATGGAAAAATCTTCGGGAAGGCCTGTCCCGTCGTCAACGATCTCAATTTCTATCATTTTATCGATATTCCGGCAATGGATATCAATGTTTCCTGATCGGTGATCTCTAAAACCGTGTTTGAAACTGTTTACGATCACTTCGTTTACAATAAGCGAGCAGGGAACCGATTGAATGATACCCAGCCCGATCTCATCATAATCAACATTGATCGTGATCTGCTGTTCCTCTAACCGGTACATATCATGAATAGCTGCAACAAGATTTGTGATATGCTGTCCCAAACAAATTTCAGTTAACGATTCATCCTGATAGAGTTGCTCGTGAATGGTGGCTATAGCATCGATACGGTGCTGACTGTCTCGTAAAGCACTTTTGACTTCGTTATTCTGAGAATTAATTATCTGGAGTTCTAACAGCGAAGTAATTACCGCGAGATTGTTTTTTACCCGGTGGTGGATCTCTTTAACCAGAATGTCTTTCTGTTTTAAGGAGTGCCGAATTTTATTGTGTTGTTCTTTTTCCTCGGTGATGTCGTAAAAAACCGTTTGAATAGCCGGGAAGCCCTGGTATTTAATTGGCTTGGAATGTGTTCGAATATATTTCACATCACCATTTACTGTGAGGATCTTATGTTCTGCAGCTTCAATTTCCTGCCCGTTGCTCAGTTGCTTATATCGTTCTTCGAAAAGAGGCTGGCTGTCCGGGTGCGATAATTTGATCAGAGGAAAGCCAATTAATTCATCAGGACTGGAAGCCCCGTAATATTCGGCCCCTATCTGATTTATGAAGACGATCTTGCCATCCTGTATGATCTGAACAGGCTGGGGGTTTTGTTTGATCAGCAATTCCCAGCGATCTATACTTTCGATCGGGATGGTTACATCATATAAGAAGCCGTATATGCCTACAACTTTATCGTTCTGGAAGCGGGGAAAGTTGGTAACATGCAGATGAAGGGTCTTACCTGCTTTTGTTCTTACACCGATCTCGTACGTACCCGATTTTCCGGCGATGGCTTCTTTAAAAGATTCCCGGGCCATATCCTTGTCCGATTCAACCAGAAAATCTAAAAAAGGTCTGCTCTCTATCTCTTCTTTGGTATACCCGGAGACTTCATAGAGTTTTCTATTGGCGCGCTCAAAATTCCCATATTGATCGATGGAATAAACGGCCAGAGGATTATCATAAAACAGCGATTCAAACTGCTGTTCGGTAACACTCAGTTTTTCACGCGTCTTATCCATCTCTCCATAATTAAAGATGGAGCAGGAAATATAATCGGGCTTTCCGTAGATGGATCTTACCAGAACACCATGAATGAGAACGGAAAACTGTTCCCCATTCCGGGTGAACCCCTTAAAGGTCTCATTTAATTCCGGAGATCTTGCGTCCAGCAATCGTTCTGCTTTAGAAAGAAAATCTTCCTTGTCATCAGCTTTAAACACCGTGTTTACCGACAGGTTATGCAGCTCAAATGCAGAATATCCGAGATAATCAGCCAGAGGGGCCGATACTTCAAGGATCTCTCCTTTAACAGATAATTTACACTTGAAGATATTTTGCATGCGTGGAAATGCCGATTTTTTAAGCGAAAGCAATAGGTTGATAGAATAAATTCAGCTACCGTTAATATAAAAAAAGCATAAGCGGAAGACTATTAATTTACCTTAGAGTATAGGCTTAGCTGTCAAGCGAAAAGCTGAGTTCGAATAGGGTTCCTTTGCCGTTTGGACCTTTCGTGTAACCTGATTCCGCACTCAGTTGCTGGCATAGCACATTAATAAGGGTAGTACCAAGCGATTGGGTTTTTGATAGATCAAAATCATCGGGCATACCACATCCGTCATCAGAAACGGTCAAAGTAATTTGATCTTCATGTTGGGTAAGGGAGATGTAGATATTTCCAACCTGATCATCAGAAAAAGCATGTTTATAGCTATTTACTATCAATTCATTCATGATGAGGGAGCAGGGAATTGCTTCTTCGATGGTTACCATCACGTTACTTAACGAATAGTGAATGGTTACGCCATCACGGGAATAAGTGGTATTGATCGATTGCGCCAGATTTTCCAGATATTCCCCCATTTCGATGTGATGCAGGGACTCCGACTGGTAGAGCTTTTGGTGAACCATGGCAATGGAATGGATCCGGTGCTGGCTATCACGCAGAACATGGGTAACCGTTGCATCTTCAACACGAAGTATTTGCAATTCCAGTAAACCGGAGATCACAGCAAGATTATTTTTCACCCGGTGATGGATCTCCTTCAGCAGGGTTTCTTTTTCGGCCAGAGAGTCTTGAATGATCTGTTGCTGCTTCTTGTATTCGGTAATGTCATTCAGTACCGCCTGTATGGCTCTTTTCCCTTTATATATGATGGGTCTGGAGTGAGCAATTATATTCCTTTTCTCACCATTCAAGGTAACCAGAATACTTTCTGCAGGGGGCAGATGCTGCCCTTGTTTTAAAGCGTCTCCGCGAGCCTGTAGCATTTCATAATAATCGGAATGCACAAAGTCGTACAGGTTTTTACCGATCAATTCCTCAGGAGATCTTGCTCCGTAAAATTCTGCACCTGCTGAATTGATGTAAACGAATTTATCTTCACAAAAGATCTGTACAGGTTGAGGGTTTTGTTGTACCAGTAATTTCCAGCGTTCTTCCGAAGCTTTTTGCTCCGTAATATCCTCTAACACTCCATAAACACCAACCACCTCATGGCCGTAGTTCTTGGAAAACTTGGTGACCCGTACTTTTCTGCGTTGCTTATCCTTAGTGATGATCTCCAGTTCGTATTTTTGAGAAATACCTTTTAATGCTTCATAGGTATGTTCCTCGGTAAGAGCATGAAATTCCGGAGCAACCATTTCTTTATAGGAGATTCCTTTGATCTCCTGAAATGAATAGCCCGTAAGGTCGAGCAGTCTTTGGTTACACCCTCTGAGCAACCCGTCCAGACCAAAATCATAGATCGGTAATGGATTATTATTGAATATGGAATAGAATTGCTGTTCCGATTTATACAGATTTTCTTCTAAGGATAGAATTCTGGATTCAGAGATAAGTACACAATGAAAGCCGCAATGGGCACCTGTATCATCTCTTTTTGGGAAGATGGAGATCTCAAAGGAGGTATTGGGACGCGCCTTCAGAGTGATGAATCCTTTAACCGGCCGGTCATGGTGAGCCAGATCTTCAATAAAAGAATCCGGGTTGTCGTGATCAGATAATTTGAAGACGTCGAAAAGCGGAACCTGGATGTATTCCAGATCAAAGGAATTAAAATACCCGGAAAAATCCTGATCAGCCGAAATGATATTCAGCTGAGCGTCCAGATCGCATGTAAGTAAATATGAGTTCCCCACAACAAATTGATAAAATTCTATAAAGCGATATAGAAATGCCTTTTATTATGTAATAATCGGAGCATTGATAAACAAGTTCTTACCCAGACAGAACATACTTAAAAAAGTATCAAATTGATGGACATTATTAATATTTTAGCGCTCCGAAACAGATTTGTACTACCGAATGAACCTTGACTTATTTGAACCGATATCGGTAACTCAGAAAGAGCGTATTAATACGGCGATGGTAGAAACTCCGCCGCATGAACCGGGAGTGTATACCATGTACGATCGAAAAGATGATGTGCTTTATGTGGGCAAAGCAAAAGATCTCTATAAAAGAGTGACATCGTACCGGTATTCTAAATCCAGAAAGGTGCAGCGAATGATCGCTCATATCCATCGTATCGGATACGAGGTGTGTAAATCGGAAACGGATGCCATACTGTTAGAAAACGTATTGATCCGCTCGCTCCGCCCGCCATTCAACGAAGTGAATAAAAAACCTGAAACCTATTATTTCATCTCTACCGCACGGATAGGAAATAAACGCGAGTTCAGGCTTTCGATGCGGCCCATGAATGACTATCCCAAATGTTACGGGTGTTTTAAAGGGCACTTAAGAGTTCGGAGAGGACTCGGCGCTCTTTTGAAACTACTGTATGTGAAGGATTCAAAGATCGACAGCGCGCACTATTTGCCCAGTCAGCTTTTGAAGCGAATCACCCCCATGAGGTATCAGGTAAATCTGTCAAAAACCAATGCAGCACTGGTAGACAGGTTCTTACGGGGTAGTTCTTCTGCTATGCTCGAAATGCTGGAACACATGGTTGAAAGCATGGAATTCAGAGACAAGTTTACATTGAATTTTATGGAGAATGAACTGGACCTGTTAAGAGTATTCTTTACGGTTGGACCGGAGCGGAATTATCTCATCAAAAAGGAACTGGGATTGGAATCGCATCTTATTCCGCAAGACCAACTTGATGATCTGCATGTGTTGATTAATGAGCGGATGAATTAACGATTTCTGATTCCTCTTCCTCATAGATCCGGTCTTTAAACCGGTTATAAAAATAAGAGATGATAAGCAATAAGATCCCAAGAGAGAGAAATACAATGGTTTTTGAGATCGTGGACAGGTGGCTGATATCGTAAAAGAACAATTTAAACAGAGTGGCAGAGAAAAGGATCATGGCTTCAATACGAAGGTGAACCTTTCGTTTGAACATCCCAATCAGAATGAGAATGAGAGAAGAGATACCCCAGAGTACGCTGAGCCCCAGCTTGTAGGAGTTTTCAAAACCCGCCAGATCCAGCCATTGAATGAGTTCTGAACTTGCCAGAAACACCCCCAAAAAAGCGAGAAGCGTTTCAAAAAATATTACAGGTTGCCGGATGGTTTTTGCAAAAGTAAGCAAGTCCCGGATCTTAAAGACCATAGCAGAAGCGAAAGCGATCACTACATACCGGATGAGGATATTGGATATACCCTGATCGAACCCTTTCCCGTCCAGAGTTCCAAGATATAATTCCCGGAGCGTTTTTATATCACCGAAGAAGGTGGCCAGCACAACATATAAGAAGATGAGGCTGAAAATGAGAATACTGCGGTTTATAAAATCAGATTTGCTAAAACGGTTGTTTACAAAGCTCCCCGCAATCAGGAACAGAATGGAATAGTTGATCATCCAAAGCCGCTTGAAGGAAGAGATTGCCGGGTCGGATACTTTTCTGCTGCCATAAAAACTATCAGTCACAGTTTGGGTGATCTCAGTATTATCCCGCCACCATTCAAAAGCATGGCTGATCTCTGTTAACAGTACAAAATACAGCGTTATTATCAGTACAAACGGGACTCCCAGACGGGTAAATTTCAAGATCAGCGAGCGCTCTGGTAATGCAGAATTTTGGTAATGGAGTTGTATGTAATGGATGCCTGCAAAAGCAGCCCAGAACACTATGAAAGTGCCAAAGAAGGAATTTAATAGTGGAGCAGGGGTTCCGCCCATCGTAAAGAGTTCAAACTCAAAATAATACATCAGCAAACTGAGATAGGATAAGACCAATAACGGGTATGAGAGAACTTCAAAAACTTTCATAGCCTTGGTCCGCCCCAGCCAGAATAAGAGTAACGCTTCCATACTCCAGGCCATGGTGATCCATCGGTCCTGAAATTGAATCGGAATGGCTAAAGTGATAAAGACCAGCACCAACCCGTTTACAAAATTCTTTATGGCCGGAGATGGTAATGGTACCCGTTGTAATATCTGTCCTACAACAAGGTGAATGGCTGCAACAATAATGGTGAACAGGCCATGAATATGGCTATGATCCGCTTCTAAAGCTACATACCCGATCCCGAAGTAAAGGGAGGTATTCGTTAGCAGCGTAGAAATATCCAGAGATGAGAAGGATAATTGAGTTCTCACTTTGTAGCCTAAAAAAGCGGCATAAAAAATAAGGAAATACAAAGTGGAGAACAGAAAACTCATGGCCACATCTCTGTCTGCCGCCGGTTCGTTGGTAAACCAGGTAAGAAAAATTAGCCAGGTAAAGACGAAGGCTGAATAATACAGTATGCGCCAGTATTTCTGTAATGCTACCCAGAGTATACCAACATTCAGGAGAAGCACGTAACTGAATAAGACGAGTGTACTTCCAGTTTCATCACCCAGAAGAAACGGAACGGCATACCCGCCCACCTGACCAAATACGGAGATCCATTCTCTGTCGTATCCGATCGATAATGCAACGGTGATCAGTGTGAGAACTACCATCACACCGAATGCTACGATCTGTGGAATAAGAGCATAGAAATTATAGGCGGCAAAAGTGAGTAAATACATACTCGCCATGCCTCCGCCCATCAAAACTGAACTGTAATTCAGATATTTTTTACGAAGCCGGTAAGCAACACCCAGCAAACCAAAACTGAATAGATACCCCAGCATAATCCGCATTGCCGGGCTGATAAGATCATGTTCGATCACATAGTTGGCACCAATTCCCACACCGATCACAGTGATAATGATCCCGATCTTATTGATGATATTCTCGCCGATCACCTTTTCCCAATCAACTCTGCCCGGTAGAATCTCAGAAGAGGGTTCCGATTCTTTTTCTTTTGGGATCTCTTGCGTAATGGCGTTTTCCAGCTCTTCGGTTTCGTTGAATTCATGAAGGCTGACTTCTTCCGGAATGTGTTCCTCAGTGGCAGGAGTCTCAACAGATTCCTTCTCTTCATCACTTAGCGAGCGGATCTGAGAACTCAGAAATTGAATATCAGAATCAAGCCGATGCTGCTTTTTGATAAGCATATCAAGCTTCATTTCCAGTAATTCAAGCTTGGAGTTTTTGTCTGCCATTTTGATCTGCTGCGTTGAGCTGATATATAGGCAATTAGGAGTTGTATATCAATGGGTTAAGATGGTCAGAGAAAACAGAAAACCCGGCGATGAACCGGGCCCGGAAATGAACGGTTTAGTTTGAGGTATCCGGATCATTTTTTGTGCTTAACTCATAGAATATGGTCGGATAGGTATCAGGTGCATACATGGCGTTCAGGAAGGTAAATGGAAGGATCACCGAGTCGAATCTTTCCAGCGTTTTTACAGAAAGGATCTTAGTGCTTTGAGGTTCAATAATCATGATTGAAGGATCCTCATGAAAGGTATAATCACTTTTATTCTGTATGATATAATGAGAATGTGTAGGATTATTAATCTCAACACTTAGCACAGAGGTATCCCCATCATAACCCAGTGCTGAAACTTCCAGCGAGTTATGTAAAAGTGGGTCCAGCCACTCTTTACGACCAATAAACATATCCTTATACCAAACCACTGTTTGTTTATTAAAAAGTGCGGCTTTCATTCCTTCTTTTGTTCGTTCAGCTGAGAAAACCAGTGTAACCGGTCGGTGACCACCATGAGGAATATCGTATAGCCAGTCGGTAAGCCCGTGAATGTCGGAGGTGCCAATGAATGTGAGATCATATTTCAATGCCAATGCAATGGCTTCGTCAGAAAATGTCGTTTCATTGACCACTTCAATTCCGTGGAGCATCCCTTTTTCGATCAATTCAAGATGCATAGGTTCGTATTTCGCGATCCCGTCTTTTCGCTGAGCCGTCCACATGGGGTGATTGGTAAACACAAACGCGTTCTGTTTCCTGGCTTCTCTGAACGCATCCATGGCGTTGTCTTGTAGAATCGGGTTGGCATCCTCAATAAAGATGGCATTGGTGTGGCCCGGAGGCATGGAACGGGTGATCTCAGAGCCGGCTACCACGATCAGTTCGCTATTTCTGGCGGCGTGACTTGCCAGTTCAAACGACCGGTTTCGATCGGGATGAGGGATGTCTTTGCTATGAGGCTGATACTCTAAATGTTCCGTTGTTGAGATACAATCCAATCCTTCCCGGTTTGCTTCCTGAACCCGAATATTCGGCCATACACTTCCATCAGAAAACACAGTATGCATGTGAAAATCACACGATAAGGTGTAAAAGCCCGGCACATCCGGAAAATAGACCTTCTGATCGTGAGCATGATCGTGGCCATTTGTGGATTGTGCCGATACCTTAATACTCAGACCTGTAATAATTAATAAGAACAGACTTTTTTTCATGATATCTCCGTGATTGATTTACGGTAGATACAAAAAAAACTGTTAAGGAATTACTACAGAGAGATCATCAAAAGAACTGAACCCCGAAATAAAGAACGGCTAACCAGACCAATCCCTTAATGAAAAAGAAGAGAAAACCTGCGATACCAAATCGTTTTAAGATCTTTTTAAGACCACTAGTATCCTTAGTTGGTAATGATCTCATAGGTCTTGAATGAGGAGGTCATAGGTGGTTCCTGTCCGGCATCTTTAGCTTTCTTCACATCTTCGAAGCCGCGTTTATGGCCTTTAATGAAAGCTTCAGATTTAGTCCATGCTTTAAAATCCTCTTCTGTATCCCAGTAACTGATCACAAGATTTTCCTCTCCGGGAACCTGAGGCTTTAGCACATGCATGTGGCGAAAACCGGGTAGAGTATCGATAGCACCGGCACGTGATTTGAATAGTTCTTCGAAGCGCCCCTGATACTCAGGAGTGCATGAAATGTAATTTATGGCTACAAAACCCAGATTAAGTTCAGACATACTTTTAGTGTTCAATTAGTGATTGAGTGACTAAATGTATGGTTATTTAGAATTATTCTAAATAAAAGATTTCGAAAATGATCCGGGTCTTTTTAAAAGTACCTTGCCCTTAAATAACTATAGGTTACACGAGCGCCAATCTCATGTTCAGTCCGAAGAACAATAGTGCTAAGGCAAAAATAGTGAGCACATTGTAGTACTTTTTCAGGCCGGATAGATCGGCGGTTTCGGGGTCATTTAATTTCATTTTCTTTCCGATGATGGTCCATGCGAATAACAGCACCCATAAGGCGAGTTTAGCTACAATGCTGACCGACATGCTGCTTTCGAAAGTGAACCAGTCACCCATAGAGAGTTGTAGCATGGCCAGACGGAAGCCCACCAGAAATTGAATGGTTAATGCGGCGTGCGAACCTCGGCTAAAAGCCTTATCAAAGTTGAAGGCGAAATCAGCATTACCGGATTTTCCGGCAAAAGGGATAATGGCGGTGCGGCCGATGAGAATTCCACCAATAATGATGATGGCTAAAAGAACGTGAATGATTACTAAAACTGCGTATTCCATGAATATCTGAATTTAATTTTCTGCAAAGGTATTGAACCCTGACCTAACACTGAAATATCGAAACATTATTTAATGGAAACCATTCCTTCAAAACTTATGAGATAGCAAATTTTACTGGTATTTTTGCTGACTAATTTCGAAGTCTGTTTACAACATGCTTACCAATGTGCTACCTCAGCCACAGGATGAGGGAAAAAAACATCAAATTGAGTTCTACGCCATTTGTCTTGGGTTTTTCATTATTGGTATGAGCTTTTCTACCTGGGCCTCCCGGGTACCGGATGTTCGGGATGCAGCCTTCCTGACAGCAGCCACATTAGGGTACGTTTTATTGATGCGGGGCGTAGGTAATATTGTGATGATGCCCATACTTACCGTTGCGATCGGTAAATTCGGAGCCAGAAATCTGGCTCTATTTATGGGTGGGATCGTTTCATTAATTCTGATTCCGATCGCTTTTATTCATCATTGGGTGGGTTTAGCCTTAATGCTCTTTATGGTTGGTTTTTTTTCAAGCGGGTATAATATCTCCATCAATGCGCTGGGAGCAAAACTGGAAGCCGATACGGGAAGGTCGCATATGTCGAAGATCCATTCCTGGTTTGGGGTAGGAAATCTGACCGGCGCTTTGCTGGGCACAGCAGCAACCTCGATCGGAATCTCCACTCAGGTTCATTTTATCGGTGCTTCAGTATTAATGATCACCATTCTTATCCTGATATCAGGATACTTACCAAAAGACGCGCCGCATCCCGATGCACCTCGCCAAAAATTCGTCTGGCCACACGGAGGGTTGATCGCTTTGGGGATCATTGTATTTCTGGCCTCATCCATAGAAGCTTCCATCATGAACTGGGTAGGCCTGTTCTTCACCGATTACATTAAAGCAGTGGATGGCTTTGCGCCAATAGGTTACGCCATGTATGCCGGCTCCATGCTGCTGATGCGGGTTTTTGGCGATCATCTTAAAAGCCGCTATGGTGCCAAACATGTATTGATCGTTGGAAATGTGGTAGCAGCATCCGGCATCTTCATTTCCGTGTTTATTCCGAATATTTACACCGGAGCTTTTGGATTATTTCTTACAGGCGCCGGAATTGCCCTCAATTTTCCGCTGGTATTTAGTGCTGCGGGTAGAGAAGGAGCCATCGCATTAACCTCTGTGGCTACCTTTGGTTATTTTGGTGCGATGTTGTCTCAACCGGTGATGGGGGCAATTACCACGGAATTTCAATTATCCGGAGCCTTCATCTTTCTGGCACTGAGCTCGGTGGCGGTAAGTGTGCTATCATGGCGATCGGGAATGTTGAAATAATATTGAACAGAATACCTAGCAACTCTGTTGTTAAAGGGAACTATTTTTCTCTTTTCGGATGAAAAAAGATTTAAGAGAGTATCTGTTTAAGCAATTTTTGATTTTCTTGAGCACATACAGAAATAATCAAAAAAAGTGCCATCAAAGGTAGTGAAAAGTATGAATAACGAAATCTGGAAAACTCATACAGTAGATTCAGAAAAAGGGGAACTGCATGTACAGATTGACACCCTACATATCTGGCTGAAGAGGAAAAATGACGAATTCTGGGTTGCTTCAAGTAATGAGACAGAGGGCGAAGATCTGAATAAACCCGTGGATGAATTACCGGCTGATAAAATTAAATGGACCCGTTATGCCAAAGAAAGTTCAACCTCTGAGGTAGATATCAAACCGGTATTTCCAAATTTGCCGGTCATTATCAGTTCAGAATATCCACTTAAGATAGCCGCGGGATCTAAAATACATATTTACACCCGGGTGCCGGTATGGGCACAGATCAAACTAAAGAAGGAAGAGTACATACTCACAGAAATCCCCAGTCGTAAGTTGAACAGAACCTGGTTTGGCAATCCTGTGGAAGGGGAGCTTTGTTACTGGCAAAGTACCCGTGCACGAAGAAATCTGACGGATCTGAATAACTCTGTGTCACTGATCAATTGTCCAATCACCATCATTAACAAAACTCACGAAGAGCTTAACTTTGAGAAGTTTTGTTTCCGGGTAGACCGGCTAAGCATATTTGATGCAAATGATGAATTATGGGCAGATCAGACGGTGATCGAGTACCACGGAGAGGAGCAGAACAGCGATATAAGTATGACCGGTAAGTTACCTGCTTCGATGGGAACGGGTACCTTGTTGAGCAAACCCCGAAATCCGATCCCGAATAGTTTCGCGACCCGCACCTTTAAAAAGTTATTCGACGACACGTTCATTTCAGCAAAATAAACGAACAAATTTTACGAGTTATGCAAACCGATTCCACCTCGACAGCCGTTCAGAATAATTTTCTCAATGATCTGAATCTCGATACCTTTTTATCGGAAGAATATCTGGCCTTATCCATAAAGATCGCCATTATACTGGCACTGGGATTACCGTTATTGTTCATTTTAAGAGGATGGGCACGCTCATTCTTTTCGAAAAAATACGCCACTCATTATGGTATGCTGGCCGGAAAGATCGTCTTTTATGTTGGGCTGATCATCTTGGTGGTAACCGTTCTCGGGCAGTTGGGGATCAGTCTTGCGCCATTGTTAGGAGCAGCAGGAATTTTGGGTGTTGCTCTTGGTTTCGCCTCCCAAACCAGTGTTTCAAATATAATCAGTGGATTCTTCCTGATCGCCGAACAGCCGTTTAAAGTGGATGACATCATCAGCGTGGGAAATACTTCGGGATTTGTATTGTCTATTGATATGCTGTCTGTAAAGATCAGGACTTTTGATAACCGTTTTGTGAGGATCCCGAATGAAATGATCATAAAAACAGAAGTAATCAACAACACCAAGTTTCCGATCCGGCGTTTTAACTGCAGTGTTTCGGTAGCCTATAAAGAGGACATTGGCAAAGTTAGGGAGATATTGATGGATGTAGCTGATAAGAACGAATATGCGTTATCGGAACCGGCCCCATTGATCATTTTTGATATGTTTGGCGCTTCATCGATCGATCTTTTGTTATTGGTTTGGGCTCCGAAAGATGAATACATACAACTCAAGAATACGATCAACGAAGAAGTGAAAGCCCGCTTCGACAAAGAAGGTATCGAAATTCCATTCCCTCATGTATCGTTGTACAGTGGTTCGGCCAGTAAAGCCATTCCTGTAGAAGTTTCTGAAGTAAAACAGCTGTCTGACACAGAAAAAGGCTAGTTAAGACCAGAAATCAACATTTCTGAAATTAGTCTGCGACTTTTACCTTTTGGGATGGGTCTTACCAGTGTTAGCGCGCTAAACCATGAATTCCAAAAGACAATATTTTGTCCGGATCTGAATTTACCGAAGTACTTAAACCCCACTACAACGATGCAGTTAACTACTGCAGAGCGTTATGTTCGGGATCCACGAAGGCGGAAGCCGAAGAAGTGATGCAACAATCGCTTATCAAAGCTTATGAAAACATACATAAGCTAAGGGAAAGGGATAAGTTTAAGAGCTGGTTCTTTCAGATCATTACCCGCAGTTTTTATGATGCGGTCCGGAAGCCATTTTGGAGCAGGTTTGTGTCGCTTAATGACGATACTGCCGGTAACGACGTATTATTTTTTGAAGACGAGTACTTCGAAGATAATCAGCAGTTAGTTGGCGCATTGTCAAAAATTAATGAAAAAGAGCGGGCAGCAATTCTGCTATTCGAAATAGGTGGATTTTCAATAAAGGAGATCACCCGGATCCAGAATGAGAACAGCGAATCGGCGGTAAAATCCCGGTTAAGCAGGACAAGAGAAAAACTAAAGGAATTCATGGAACAAGCGGATCGACTACCGGGAGCAACTCCCCGGCCGTTGAACGGAAAAAGCACTGTAAAAACGAACGATCTTTACCATGAAACCTCTGCCATCATCAAAAAAATTAACTCTGTGGGGTAATGCGATGAAACTAGAAAAAGCATTTCAAAAACTCAGGGAAACCGATCACAGCGACTCTTTTGAAGGGCTGGATTCATGGTTGGATCAAAACACCAAAAAGAAAAGACCCATGAAAAGTATCTATAAAATAGCCGCTTCATTTACACTGATCGCCGTAATTTTCATTGCCTGCTCGGTTCCGGTTGAGCAGAATCAGGAGATCGGATATATGATCAAAGGCGTATCGAGCCTGAACCAGCCGGATATAAAATCAAAAATGATGTCCGGTAATTTTGCATCGGATGATATCGGAATGTCACAGGTAAATATCAATACTCAGGTTATGGAAAGAGATGGGGAAGAACCCGAAGTGATCACAGAAGTGATGATGATCTTACCTGAAGCCGATTATGAACTGGCTGAATCGAAAAGAGCAGCCTTGAATGAGATATTCAATTTCAGCAGATCAGAGATCCTGCCGATCGAAGGAAAAGTGGAAAAATCCTTTTTTGAATCTACCTTAGAACGCTTTGATATAAATTTAAATATCAACCCGGATCTTACAGAAGAGGAAATTGAATTGCAGATCACAAACTTTCTGAAAGAGCAGGGTGAACATATGACCGGTGAAGTAGAGGTAAGCGTGGATGAACTGGGTCGTAAAGTGGTTGAGATTAAAATGGAAGCCATGATCTCTGATACGAACGGGGTACAAGTAGAAACAGGACCCGACGGCACCAAACAGTTCCGGATCATAAAAAATGAAGATGGCTCGGCGATGAAAGAAGAAGTGGAAATAGAATGGACGGTAGATAACAGTGATCAGTGATCACTGTTAAATGTTATCCGGTAATATGCGAAGTTTTAAGAGCTGGCTAATAACGGTCCTTTTTAGCCTGAACGTATTCATTTGTGTGGGGCAGGTTTCAGAATCGACTACTAAAGAGATCACCATCACATTTGAGAGATCAGAGTATGGTTTGATCTTCACGGATATCGTTGTTCAGGATGAAAAAGTGAAGGCGATGATCGATTTTGGAGACCCACATAAGTTACAATTGTCTTCTACCGTAATTGAAAAACTGGGATTAGAAACGGAACCTGCCGGCTATAAAGTTGCTGATCTGTTTGGGAATTCCTGGGAGGTAGATCAGGGTATTGCTGAATATGTGATGATCGGAGATCATAGGATGCAGGACATGAAATTTACCTCACAATCCGGTGAAATGGAGACCGTATCCGAACAAATCGAAACAACATTCAACGCTGTGGTTGGATGGGGATTCTTTAAGGATTATTTCACTGAAATAGATTATGCAAACAGTGAGTTCCGGTTGACAGAAACCGCTGATGCAAGCCGTGGCGAACTATTCAGTATACCCTTTTCCGCCGAAACCGGGCAGTTGATCATTGAGGGAGTTTTAAATACAAACCCTGTAAAATTTATCATCGATACAGGTTCTCCCGTTTCTGTCATTGACCCGTCGGTAAAAAAATTCACCGATTCAGAAGAGATCACTTTAACACTCGGTGATCAGGAAGTGAAGGTGAATGTGTATCAACAGGATCTGTCAGTATTATCAGATCTGGACGTGGTCGGGATTCTGGGAGGCAATTTCCTCGAAATGTGGAAGATCGTGATAAACCCGGCAGATCAGACGCTTCATTTCAAAGAGAAGTCTGATTAATGATAGATCTTTCGAAATTATATAAAGCGAAGGGATTTTTCTCTTCGCTTTTCTATTTACAATTCTCCAGCAACGACTGAATCCTTTTGGCATCAAAACCGCGGTCAATGGCCAGCTCAAAATTATGGCAGGCTTTCTCTGTATCACCCTGATCCAGATGAATTTCTCCTAAAGTGATGTATAAAATCAGATAATCAGGATCGAGGGAAAGACCTTGTTCTATATCTGCCAATGCGCCATCATGATCTCCCAAACGAAGCTTCGTATCGGCGCGGTTATTATAAAATACAGGTTCGTCCGGTTTTAGCTCGATCAGGGTGTTGAAGTCCTCCAGCGCTTCTTTATTTTCGCCTAAAGTCTTTCGGAAAACAGCAAAATCTGATCGTAACTCATAATTATCAGGATCCAGTTCAATGGCATTTTTATAGTCACGGACTGCATCCTCAGTATTACCAATTTGCCGGTTCAGAGAAGCCCGGTTGGAGAAAAAAACGGATCGGGTGTTATCCAGTTTAATCGCTTTATTATAGGCGTTAAGTGCTTCTTTGCGTTTTCCCAAGCGACGCTGTATGGTGCCCAGATCTGAATAATAACGAGCCATACTCGGGCTTTTCTTATCCTTTTTGATGAGCTTCTTCATGGCCTTTTCCGCACACTCATAATTCCGCTCGTTAAAACATTCATTCGTCTTTTTTTGCAATTCCTTAATGGATTGAGCGTGAAGGGTAAACGTAAAAAGGAGCAGTAAGGGAAGGAGCAGTGATTTCATCAGATGAGATTTGTTGTTGTAATATGTGAGTGTAGCAAACCCAATACTTTAATGCATAAAGAATTTTAAATCCTTCTTCGGGGATAATACCATTTATCTAAAACCTCACCAGATTCCCCAGCTCAAGTTCGGCCCCTGAAGTAGCTTTTAATCCAAGTGTTGTAGCCTCAAAATGCTTTGGGAAACTGGAAGTTGAACGGAGCATTTTCTTTAGATCACCCAGTGAAAGTTGTGGAGAATAGGTGTTGAGTATAAAGAAACGGTGCTCCGGGTGAATGATCTTCATCACCTGTTCGAGCATATCCGGGAGGTCCCGGTTCAGTTTCCAGTGTTTGCCTTTGGGGCCGAGTCCGTGGATGGGTGGATCCATAATAATTCCATGGTAAACATCACCCCGGCGAACGGTTTTTTCCACAAATTTCCGGGCATCTTCCACGATCCAGCGAATAGTATCGATGTTGTTGAGATCTGCATTTTCCCGGGCCCAGGTCACCACACTTTTAACGGAATCAACGTGGGTGACTTCTGCCCCGGATAGATTGGCTGCCAGCGAAGCCCCTCCGGTATAGGCGAACAGATTCAGTACTTTTGGAACAACACCGTTTCCGAGCAGATGCTGACAACGGTCAGCAATAAATTTCCAGTTATCTGCTTGCTCAGGGAAAATTCCCAGGTGCTTAAAGCGGGTCTGTCGCAGATGGAACTTCATTTCCATGGCTCCAAAAGGATAAGAAAGAGTGAAATCATCAAAATCCCGGTTCCAGGAACCATTTTGATTTTTCTCTTCCCTGAAATAGAATCCGGCTTTATCCCACTCAGATTTGGGTAATAATGGCTTTTTGGTAGCAGCAGGCTCCGGCCGGTCGGTGATCAGATCTCCAAAGCGTTCGAGTTTACGTCCGTTTCCAATATCAATGAGTTCGTAATCGATCCAGTTTGTGGGGTAATGCATGTCTCAAAATAGGAAAAATTGAACTCATGATGAGGGTTGCTAAATTATTCAAATTTGTCGATTTCCTTTCTTATCGGGTACCGTTTATTAAATAGATATTTTACAACAAACCTAAGTACTATACCGAGAAGTATAAATCCTAAAGCAGAGTATAATAATAGCGACTCAGGTATGTAGGTATCAATATCACCAAAGACAGTAAATATGAGTTGTATACTTCCCCATAGAATTGGAATTGATACTATTTTGAGTAGTATTTTTAAAAAAGCATCAGGTTCGTGTTCATTTATCAATTGATTCATTCACTCATCCAAAAAGACGTCGGCAATTTGGAAATGGAGATCCCCAAAACTGGCAGAGGAATGATTGACGGTGTAAGCGATCACCATGCGGTTTTCTTTATTAATCAGAAACATGGTACGTCCACCCACTGAACCACCGGAATGACCAGTCCAGATCCGGCCTGCATCATCGGTTAACACCGACCATCCCATTCCGTAATTGGTGCTTTCCCCGTTTTCAAGTGTTTGGGGAGTCATAAGCTGAGCCTGAGTTTCCTCATTCAGATAATCATGATCCAGAAATGCTTTACCGAACATGATCAGATCTTCAGTGGTGCCCACAAACCCGCCACCGGCCCATTTGTAGCTGTTATCCACGAATTCGGCTTCTTCATTTGAATCACCGGAACGGGCGTAGAATTTGGTTAGATCCGGGATCTCCTGATTCGACCATTCCGGTACCGTATTATTCATACCAAGCGGATCAAAAACCTCTTCTTTCATAAAGGGAAGAAATTCCTCACCGGAAGCTCCCTCAATTACCGCACTGATCAGGTTCCATCCATAGCTCGAGTAACTGTACTGCGTTCCCGGTTCGAACAGCAGAGTATCATTCATAAAAATGGTGAGTCCTTCGTTCACGGTTTCGTACAGCTTTTTACTCATGAACTCAGAACCCCGGTAATGACGGATTCCGGCGATATGTCCGGCCACCTGTTTTACGGTGATGGGATAGTTCTTCTCTGGAAACTGTGGCACATATTTCTGTATTTCTGCATCCGGATCAACTTTATCTTCCTGAATCAATACTCCGAGTCCCGCGGCGGTGAGCGTTTTCGATACACTGCCAATTCTGAATTTGGTTACGGATGGATCAACCGGAATCTGATTCTCCACATCAGCAAAACCATATCCTTTCGACCATACCATTTCGTTTCCCTTAAATACGGAGACACTCATTCCCGGAAAGTTATTAGAGATAAAGAATTCCTGAACAATGGAATCCGCTTTTTGGGTAGCTACAGAAAGATCCTGAGAAAACCCGGTTAAAGGGATCAGGATAAACAGGAATGCGAAGAGTGATTTTTTCATCATCAAGAAAGATTTAACAGTTTAAGGAGCGACTTTTCCCCAGTTTTTATTCGGCTTTTTACCCATGTGAAAAACGATCTTTTCAGCCGTAAGTAAGTCGTTATGGGTCAGGTAATTCCGGTCTATAGTTTTACCATCGATAATAACTTTCTGAACGTACACATTTTTATCGGATTGATTTTTCGCCTCGATCGTTAGTTCATGTCCATTCTCTAAATGCAAAGTAGCGGATCTTACAGAAGGACTCCCGATGGCGTACCATTCGGCACCCGGCGCAACGGGGTAGAATCCCATGGCACTGAAAATATACCACGCCGACATTTGTCCGGCATCGTCGTTTCCGGGTAACCCGTCCGGTCCGTTAGAGTACATGGTGTTCATGATCATGCGAACCCGTTCCTGCGTTTTCCACGGATCGTTCGTCCAGTTATAGATATAGGGAATATGGTGCCCCGGTTCGTTGCCATGTACATAGTTCCCAATGATTCCGTCACGGGTTATATCCTCGGTATTCTCGATATATTTGTCGGCGATTTCCATCACAAAAAGGGAATCAAGATGTGCTGAAACCCGGTCTTTGCCACCCATCAGCTCGATCATGTGCGGAAGATTATGAGGGACATACAGGCTGTAATTCCACGCATTTCCTTCAATAAAACCCTGACCATGAGTGTCCATTTCGTCGAATTGCTTTTTGAAGGAGCCGTCTGAAAGTTTAGGGCGCATAAATCCGGTGGTGGCATCCCATACGTTTTCGTAATAGGTGGAGCGGTTCAGGAAGTTTTTTTCCGCTGATGAATTTCCGGCAAGACCGGCGAGTTGGGCGATCGCCCAGTCATCGTAGGCGTATTCCAGCGTTTTTGAAACTGACGAAGAGTTCTTGTCTTCAGGAACATAGCCAAGATCCATATAATATTCGATGCCATCATAATACGGAACCTGAGCAGTGGTCACGCTTGCTTCCAGCGCACGGGGAAGATCATCCGTATACACACCTTTTACGGCGGCATCAGCAATCACAGACACGGAATGATACCCGATCATACACCAGTTTTCGTTGGCGTAGTGCGACCATATCGGGAGCATGTTATGCGCACTCTGATCGTAGTGAGCCAGCATTGATTTCACCATATCACGATTCCGTGCCGGTTGCAATACATTGAACAGCGGGTGAAGTGCCCGGTACGTATCCCAAAGCGAGAAAATAGTGTAATTGGTGAAGCCATCTGCTTTTTGGATGTTTTGATCCAGTCCGCGGTAGCGCCCGTCCACATCCATGTAGGTGACGGGACCTAAAAAGGTATGATATAGTGCGGTATAGAAGGTTTCTTTGTCTTCCAGATCAATGGTTTCAACTTCAACTTTACGGAGTTCCTGATTCCACAGCGCCTGACCATCGGCTTTGTACTGCTCAAAATTCCAGTGATCCGCTTCTGCGTTCAGGTTTTTGATGGCACCTTCGGTACTTACAGATGACAGGGCGAATTTGATCATCAGTTCCTCGCCTTCATCCATCTCAAAATTGAAATAGGCTTTGATATCTTTTCCGATCATTTCGGGGAAATTTTTAGTCTCATCGAATTTTCTCCAGAAACCTTTATATACGCCGTAATCGTCTTTTTTATGACCATAGGAGGTGAATGGTTTCGAGAATTCCATCACAAAATAGACCGTACGGGTTTTAGCCCATCCGTTGGTTTGTCGATATCCGGTAATGGTATGATCGTCTTCCACTCGAACGAAAGTCCACACATTTTTTTCATCGTAGGTATAGATCCCATGTGCCAGATCCAGTACAATATGGGCGGAATCAGTTTTCGGGAATGTGTATTTATGAATGCCCACACGGTTCGTTGATGTGAGCTCAGCTTTCACTCCGTAATCTTCCAGGTCCACTTTGTAATAAGCGGGTTCGGCAACTTCGCTTTCATGTGAAAAAACTGACCGGTAACCGGTTGATGTATTTTCTTTTGATCCGGCATTAAGCTGGAGTTTACCAACGGTTGGCATCACCAGAAAATCCCCGAGATCGGAGTGACCGGTTCCACTAAAGTGGGTGTGACTGAATCCGACAATGGTTGGATCGTCATATTGATAACCCGCGCAGTAGCGATATACTTCGCCATTATATTTTCCATTTAACTCATATCGGGTTGTGTCAGTATCCGGGCTGAGCTGTACCATCCCAAAAGGAACGGTAGCGCCCGGATAGGTGTGTCCCATATTTTTGGTTCCGACCATTGGGTTTACAAAATCAATCGGAGAGGTCTGAGCGGTTAATTCAATAGAAAAGAAAAAAATGAGGAGCGTGGAGAGGAGTACTTTCTTCAACGTTGTGGTGGATATTTAAAGGTTAGAATCGGCAGTATTTTGAGTGAATGTATACATTTCCTGAAACAGATTTAGAAGCAGTATTTGCGAGGGTTGAAGTGAGTGAAGTGAATACAAACCGCGGCAATCTCGTGATCCGTAAAGCTCCGACCCCACCCGACCTCCCCTTCGCAAGGGGAGGAGCTCATTAATTACATGTATTTCCCATAGAAAGTCATCCAAATCCGTCATCCAGATCCGTCGGCTGACGGAGAAGGAACCGCCAAACGTTGAACTGGCAAGAACTGACCTAAGACTGTGGATCATTAATCCACTCACAGTCAACACTGTTTACCACTTTTGAGCGACCAAAAGTGGCGCAAAAGTCGCCGGAAGAAATGGAGATGGCGTTAAAGCCATCCGTTGATGTCTTTTCCTGCTCTGAACTACTCCTGCCAGTAACCCATTAGTCCCGCATTTCTCCCGGAGGTTTATTTTGGAGCTCGTTAATTGAACTTCTTGTTTTTAATTATGTGATGATCTGATAAGAAAAGACCTACGATCGAATACTTTAGAACCAGCTCAAGCCCCCAATTCATAATTCAAAATTTTGAATTTTTAATTCCGCGAAGCAAATGGGTTTACCGTACTTTTGTGTGGACAAAAGTACCAAAAACCACCACCTATGAATTCCGGGCGGGAGTCCTCCTGCGTTCACTCCATAAATCCGAAGGTCCATGGACGATCCCCGCCAGCGTAAACTTTTTATCCGGAGCGGATTTATGGGTCCGCTTCGCCGGGACATGCTCTCTTCTTCGGACTCTTTCTCCGCCCGTAATTCTAAGGGTGGAATTATGTTAGGAAGCCGTGATCCTGGTTTCCAGTCCTTTATTTATAAGTCCTCCAAATCCATCATCCAGAGTGCAACGATGGATCCACCAAACGACGAACTGACAAGAAAATACCTACGACTGTGGATCATTAACCCACTCACAGTCAACACTGTTTACCACTTTTGAGCGACCAAAAGTGGCGCAAAAGTCGCCGGAAGAAATGGAGATGGCGTTATAACCATTCTTTGATGTCTTTTCCTGCTTTGAACTACTCCTGCCGGTAACCCATTAGTCCCGCATTTCTCCCGGAGGTTTATTTTGTAGCTCGTAAATTGAACTTCTAGTTATTAAATATGTGATGATCTGACAATAACAGACCTACGATTGAGAACAGATGGACCACCCCAGACCCCAATTCATAATTCTTAATTTTGAATTCTTAATTCCGCGAAGCGCCCAACTCAAAACTCAACACTAAACACTCAAAACTGCGAAGCACTCATTCTTAATTCCGCAAAGCGGCACCGTAGCGAGAATTTTAATTCCCCGATGCCATCTCAAAATAATCGACCACGAGGTTAGCCATGGCGCGAACGCCGAGTTTCATACCGCTTTCATCAATATAAAAATCAGGAGTATGGTGACCGGCAGGAGTTCCCCCGCGAGGTAATCCTCCGAGGAAGAAATATAAACCCGGAATTTCTTCCACAAAGAAAGAGAAATCTTCTGCCCCGGTAACTGCGGGTACGAGGATCACTTTATCTTTTCCGGCTACATCCTGCAGTGTTGGTACCATTTGTGCCGTAAGGTCCGGATCGTTGAAAGTGATGGGATAGCCATGTTGTATCTCAAGAATTGCCTCGGCTCCGTTACTTTCTGCGGTATTGGTTACAATGGTTTCCAGCCGTTCAAAAATTTCGTCTCGCATTTCATTATCCAGAGCACGGATAGTACCCTCCATATACACTTCTTCGGGGATGATATTGCTACGAACACCGCCATGAATTTGTCCAACAGTAACGACCGCCGCCTGATTGGTGAGATTCATATTACGGCTCACAATGGTCTGAATGTTATTGATGATCTGAGCAGCCGTGACGATCGGGTCCACTCCGCTCCATGGTGCCGAGCCGTGAGCCTGTTTTCCTTTAATGGTGATGCTGTAACTGTTCGAGCTGGCCATAATTCCACGTGGTCGGTAAGCGATCATACCTACCGGAGTGGCATCGGAAATATGTAATCCGAAAATGGCATCTACATCCGGATTTTTAAGCACTCCTTCTTTTACCATAAGTTCAGCACCGCCTTCTTCGCCGGCCGGAGCTCCTTCCTCAGCGGGTTGAAAAATAAACTTTACGGTGCCATTGAGATCGTCTTTCATTTCAGTGAGGATCTGAGCAACCCCCATCAAAATAGCGATGTGGGTATCATGTCCGCAGGCGTGCATAACGCCAACTTCTTTACCCTGATATTCGCCCACCACAGTAGATCTGAATGGAACATCGGTTCGTTCTACCACAGGAAGTCCGTCAATATCGGCGCGAAGACCAACAACCGGTCCGGGTTTCCCACCTTCTAAAATGGCAACTACTCCGGTATGGGCTACTCCGGTTTTAACCTTCAGTCCCAACGATCGCAGGTGTTCAGCGATCTTTTCAGCGGTTTTGAATTCACGGTTCGAAAGTTCCGGGTTTTCATGAAACCAGCGCCGCCATTCGATCACTTGTTCTTCAAGCTCGTTGGCTTTTTGATCGATGATCTGTTTAAGATTTGAAGTTTGTGCGGTCGCTGAGGCTGAAATAAAACTGAAGATCAGAAAGAAGTAAATTGATTTCATTAGATACCGTGATTTTTTTTGAGAAGTAAAGAAATACACAAAATCATTAAAACTATAAAGTCGATTTAAGACAAAAATATGAGGTTGGTCGTCATTAGAAAGAACGGGTTAACACATAGCCAGCCTAAACCAAAGCAATCGGGAGACAAGAGATGAAAACTATACGTAAACATACTCAGAATGTATGGATCGATACTATTTCTTTGGCATGTATGATCGTGCTGACCATTACCGGGTTTTTACTGAAATATAAATTACCACCGGGTAGCCGCCGGGCCGAGTTATGGGGATTTACCCGCCATGAATGGGGCGATTTTCATTATTGGATTGCGATCGTGCTTATTGTTTGTATTGGTTATCACCTTGTGCTGCATCTACCATGGATCAAGGGGGTTATATCTCCCACAAAGGGAGAAAGAAAATATGTAAAGGTCGCTGCGTTTTCGATGCTATTTATTGCGCTGGTCGCTTTTGGAATGACTATTTTCACCGGAGCGGTTACGCACCATTGAACCAGATTTAATGGGACAGGGATACAGAGAATTTCGAAATTGAGTTCAAATCTGTTAGTCTCGTTCTTAAAGTTTGGCTAGTCCTTTTGAGAATACATGAATTTTGCTGCCAACCATTTTCTAACAGGCTCGTCGTAAAGTTTAAGTGACATATACGAAAGGCCAATAGTAAAGATGACAAGGATGGTACCGACGGCAAATCCCTTTCCAATCGGGATATTATTTTCTGTCACCCAGGCATAAAAAACGTACGTAAATGGAAAATGAATGATATAGACCGGGTAAGATATATCACCCAGAAAAGTACTTATTTTCTCAGTACGGGAATTTTTAAGTGTGCCAAGTGAGCCCAGGTACACAATAACCGGAAATACAAAAATAACGACCAGAGAATCATATAATCCGTTTAACCAGAGATGTTCTGTACCGCCAATTCTGGGAATTGCTAAGAAAAGAACTAGTAACATACTGCTCATAAGAAAAGTATTTCTTCCGCTTTTTATCGTAATAGACCTTCGAAGTAACATTCCTGCCATATAAGGAAATAAAAGTCTGGTAAAGCCAATTCGTAATTGCTCAGGTTCCAAAGACCACCCGCCAATTATATCACCATGTGGGCTGGTTACGGCTAATTGTATGAGCGCCATTGCTGCTATTACAACAAAAACGGATAATATCAGTTTGGGTAATTTTCTGAGAATTAAAGCGTGCAATATGTTTGCTATGTATTCAAGAAAAAGTGACCATGCCGGGCCATTTAGCGGGTGCATTTCATTCCATCCCCGAATATCCATTGAGGTTGGTAGAGGTAATAATGTATAGCCAATAACTAAGACTATTAATAGTTGCCAAATAGAGGTTTCGGCAATTTTAGGGAAGTAATCGGATTCACCAAAGTAAAAACTCAGAGCACCTATGGTCATGCCAAATATTATCATAGGATGAAGCCGGATCAGTCTTCTCTTGAAAAAATCTTTGATACTCATGGAATCCCACCGATCGTCATAAGCATGTGCCATCACAAATCCTGAAAGCATGAAGAAGAAATCAACGGCCAGATATCCATGATTGATCCACTGTTTTGTATGATCCCCTCCGGAATAAACTTCAAGCACATGAAAAAAAACAACAACGATAGCAGCTACACCGCGTAGTGCGTCTAATACCTTAAAGTGCCTTTTAGAATCATTAAAAGCAGAACTGGATATTTCCATTATACAAGATTTAACTCCAACAAAAGATCAATATATAATGCGTCATGTTAACACAATAGGGCAGGAATAAATGTGCCTTGTGGAGGTAGGATAAACTATCACCGGCTTTAATTATTCATACAACTCTGGTTTTAATTGGCTCATAAACAGGGGGCTATTGAAGTAAAGACCATGATCAATAAAAAGTGATCGAATATTCAGCTTCGAATTCGGCTCCCGGATCTAATATGAGCATTCCTTCCTTTTCTTCGATCTTTTGGGTAGAATCGGAGGCATCCGTAATTCCCAGCCAGGGTTCTATGCATACAAAAGGAGATGCCGGTTTTGCCCAGATTCCCAGATATGGAAAACCATCAAAATTCACAGAAAGAACTTTGCCGTGATTCTTACTCACAAGTGAGACTTTGCGTGATCTCAGTTCCTTGAAGATCAAGGCATCATTATTGAACAGATCTTTATGTAACGGAAGAGTACTGGTATCATTCAGAATGAGTGTTCTATTAGTGCTAACCAGGCCGGAATTGTCGAGCAACCAGGTGGAATCGGTCTCTTTTTCTTCAAAATCCAGATAATAGTCCTCATATTCATCCCCATCAAAAAAGGGACAATTAAAAGCCGGGTGACCACCCAGCGAGAAATACATCATTTCATCACCGGGATTTTTTACGGTGTGATGAATGGTGAGTGTATGGTCTTCAAGGGAATAATGGGTCAGGAACTCAAATTTAAAGGGGTATTTTTTGAGGGATTCCTCATCCCATTTCAGTTTAAAAAGGATAGAGTCCGATGTTTGCTCCATGCGTTCTACTTTTTCAGAATGGCGAACCAAACCGTGTTTCGGAACCGGATAGGATTTTTCCTTATAAAAAAGCTCTCCATTCTTTAGGGCCCCGATTATGGGAAATAAAACCGGAGCGTGACTTCCCCAAACATCCTGGTCAGCCCGCCACATGTATTCTTTTCCGGTTTTTAAAGATATTACAGAGCATAATTCAATACCCCTTTTGGTGATGGAGACTTCGAGATCAGAATTTTTGATAGTGTAGTTCATAAAGGAATAATAAAAAGGAGAATCTCGTAAATAAAGAGAGGGTGCAAAAGAGTATAGAACCAATAACCGATTCAAATCCTGTTAAACTCCGTGAAAGAGATCAAATCTCTGGTCGAAGTACAGGAAATCAGTCCGAGAAACAGGATAAGATGGTAATATCGCAATCCCTGCCCCATACAGTCTATGATGCTTTTTTCTTTAGATAATCCACCAATTCCCCTTTTTTATCAGCTTTGATCAGCCGCTTGATCTCCCTGGACTTTTTAGGGGCTCCATCCAGCTCATGGACTTTAATCAAGGTACGAATACCTCCGGCCATGCCTTCATATTCATCGATCTCGAAATCAGCTTGAATAATGGCCCGGGCCCATCCACCCAGAAAAACTGGCATCAGTTTGTCAGAATCTCTTGACCATAGATCCAGATGGTATGAATTTATTTTGACCGACAACGTGGGTGTTCCCATCATCCATTTGATCACAAAAGCCTGAACGTCCCTCCGTTTTTTCTTTTCTGTGGTAAATGGAGTGGATTCCAGCCAGTCCACACAATCCACAATTAGTGTATGGTAAGGGGCATAATCTTCTTTGGCTTCCAGCTTGATACGTTTCGGGAGTTCACAATCGCCGGCTTTAAGTGGCACTGTATTGAACAGGAAGAGGACTAAGAGTGTGGTAATAACTGATCTCATGATTAAGGCAGGTTAGTATTTAAAAGAATAATTACAGATCTAAAGAAAGATTCGTGAATTTATTAGGTAGTTACAAATAAACTCAGAAGGTCGGGTGCATTCAATGCCTGAGTTGCAATGCGCACTATAATTAAGGTGTTTATTAACATAATCTTCATAATAATTAGTTAAGGTCACCTGATTAAGAACCAATCCCTGATAGTATGGCGGCAATTAGAAAGCATTCGCAAAATGTGATCATCGACTCCATTTCGTTTGCCTGCATGGTGATCTTAACTGTTACAGGAATATTGCTTCATTTCAGATTACCACACGGTAGTCATAATAGTACGATCTTAGGCCTGACCCGGCACCAATGGGGGGAATTTCATTTTTGGGTGGCCATGGTCTTCGTGGCGGGGATCATTGTTCACAGTTTACTACACCTTCCGTGGATCAAATCCGTGATCTACCCGAAGGACGAAAGCCGGAGACGCAAAGCGGTGCTTATTTTTTCATTGGGAATTTATGCTTTGCTGATCTTCACCTTTGTAATACTGATGGTGCCTATCTACGAAGGAGCATCCGGGTAAACTGTCTGCCAACACAGATCTTGTCCGGCCGTTAAAATCTATTATTTTAGCGTATGATCAAACAATGCTGCCTCTTACTATTGATAGTTTTTATAGCGTGTGGAAATCCTTCAGAACCGGAGGTTGATGGGATCAGCAGAGGCTTTTTTGCAGGTGAGGTGGGCACACTGAATGCAGGAGGTTTATATGAGAAATTAGGCGGACCTGCTACTTTTACTTATTCCCCCGATGATTCGGTAATTACCATTTCGCTGATCTCCACTTTGTTGTCAGATTCAACTATGACGGAGGTAACTTTTTTTATTCGATCAGAAGGCCGGATTTCTGCAGGCACCTATCCCTTTATGGAAACAACGACCATGGGTGCTCAGTCGGCGAATGGTTTTACCGGAGTGTATGTAAGTCCCGAAATTTCGGATGGAATCTATTATTCCGAATCCGGCACGATGGAGATCACTCACTCGGCAGTCGATACTATAGAAGGGATATTTGACCTGAAGATCTTTACCGAAGTAAGTACCGGTCCGGATACGAATAGCAAAAGCTATACTACGCTAACCGGGGTTTTTAATGCCATTGAGCAGTAGATAGACAGTACGGTCACTTCATTACCGGAGGGATAAATAGCCAAGTACATTTTTCAGTGTGTTGAAACTGCAAACATGGTGATGTATTTGATCATACAAATAGTACATAGGGAGCAGCCCGGATCTGCAAAACACGGAGCAGACATGGAGCAAACACGGAGCAGTACCGAACGAGAGTACTCCCGGACTGATCAGGGACCGGTCAGATCAAAGGCGGATCTCCATCCCTTCGAAAGCCACTTTATATCCCAGATCTCCAATGTGTCTGCGTTCTGGTGAATCAAGGATCAGTGGATTGGTATGATTGAAATGGATGAACGTGATCTTCGTTTTTTCCGAATCAGGCAGATCGTTAAACAGACCAACAGATTCCTCCACAAAAGGATGAGGAATTTCACTCATATCTCTGCCCGGCAATTCATCCGCATCGTAGAAAGTAGCATCGAGTAAAGCCACATCAACCCGGGCAATTTCATCCACAATAGAGCGATCCCATACGTCCCATTTGTTGATGTCAGGGATGAAAAGCATGCGTTTTTCGGGAGACTCGATACGGTAACCCACTGTTTCTGAATATTCATCACGATGAGGGACCAATATGGGAGTAACAGAAAGATTCCGGGTTAGCCGGATCGTGGAATCGGCCGTCAAAGGCATTAGCATGATGTTGCCGTAGTCCACCAGTTGGCTCCACGGACCATTGGTCTGCAGATAGGTTTTCATTCGTGGCATTGCGTATACCGGGATCCGGTCGGCTCCCATAGCTTCGTGGCCAAGCTGCATCAGTCCCGAATAATGCCCGATATGTGCATGAGTTAAGAAAATACCAGCAAAATCATGTTCGGGAGCCCGGGTTTTCATGGTATGAAGCTGATGTCTGATATCGGGGGTGGCTTCAAATAACCAGCTCTGTTTTGTTTCCGCATCCATCAAGGCGAAACTAGTGGCGTGCCGGGCTTCGACTTTACCATCCCAGTACAGAGCGCAGTTTTCTTTTTCACATCCGGCCTGAGGAAAGCCTGCATCCTGAGCAATGCCCAGGATCTGAATATACGTCTGTGGGGAAGAATCCGGATCGGATCTGATATCCGAACAGGCAGTGATGGAAATAACAAGAAAAAGAAGGGAAACTGTTTGAAATTTCATCTCGTCAATTAACAAAAAAAAGTAATGATACACGACGGAATTCTTCAGCTAGGTGCTCGACTTCGGGTTTTGTATATTCAACATATGAAACGGAAAATATCTTTCATATTTCTGCATTTCGGGATCTGGAGCCTCATCATTGCGATGCCTATTTATTACACCAACCGGGCTTTTTCTGTGGATAGTACCGACTCGCTTTGGTTGATCCCATTTCCATTCTGGGTAACAATTGGCATCTTGATCGTGGTCTTTTATCTGAATTATTATGTATTCATTCCACAATTTCTGTTTACTCGCAGATACCTGCTTTATGGCATTATTGTAGTTGGTCTCTTTTTTGTGATGATGGAAGCGCCCAGATTTTTATCTGCATTGATCGACCATCAGCCTCCACCTAAAAGACTGGATGAGGAGATCGCTAGCAGGGTCTTTCCTATCCTTTTTTCCAATGTTTTTTTGATGTATATCACCGTGTTTTTCTCATCAATAGCCTTACGACTCAGTAATCGATGGAAGCAAACAGAAAAGGAGCGCCATAATGCACAGCTTTCTTATTTGACGAGTCAGATCAACCCGCACTTTTTATTTAATACCCTCAACAGTATTTACGGACTGACCATTACTCAAGCTCCTAAAGCAGCAGATATGGTGGGAAAATTATCCGAAATGATGAGATATACGCTGGATTCGAGCCGGAAAGAAATGGTACCGCTAAATGAAGAGATCCATTATCTGCAAGGCTATATTGCCTTGCAAAAGGTCAGGTTAGATGAAAATATATCGCTGGAAGTTTCAATCGATAAAGACGAATTCGGTCATCAGATTGCTCCCCTGATCCTGCTTCCATTTATAGAGAATGCGTTTAAATACGGAGTAAATGCAGAGCAGAACAGCAATATCAAGATCCATTTAAAAACAAATGAGAAGCTACTGAAACTTACCGTGTTCAATAATAAAGTAGAGGTGGATGCTCAGAATTTGAAGAAATCAGGGTTTGGAATCGAAAATACTAAAAAAAGGCTCGAACTCATTTACCCGGAAAAACATGAGTTGGAGTTAATTGAAAATGATTATGATTTCACGGTTAAACTGAACCTTCAGTTATGATGAAGATCAAAGCCGTAGCTATCGATGATGAACCCCTTGCGCTGGATGTGATCAGGGCGCTATGTAATGACGTAGAGTACGTCGATCTGGAAAAGACCTTCACCAAACCGGGAGAGGCGCTGAAATATCTTCGGAAATATCCGGCTGATCTGCTGTTTCTGGATATACAGATGCCTTCCATGACCGGAATAAACCTGTACAAATCTGTTCCACAGGATACTATGGTGATCTTTACTACGGCATTTAGCGAATACGCTGTACAAAGTTATGATCTGAGTGCCTTGGATTACTTACTGAAACCTATAAGAAAGGAGCGGTTCCTGCAAGCGGCTGAGAAAGCCAGAGAGTATTTTGATTACAAGAATGGGGTAGGAACCCCGGAAAATTCCGCGCTTTTTATTCGGGTTAATTACGAATTGGTAAAAATAAATATTGAGGATATCCTCTACGTTGAAGGGCTAAGTGATTATCTGAAAATACATTTGAGTAATGGCCAAACACTGGTTCCTCGAATGACGATGAAAGAAATTGTCGAAAAGCTCCCCACATCGGAATTTATCAGGGTTCATCGGTCATTCATTGTGCCGAGATCTCGTATCCTGAATGTGAAGAGTCGCAGCCTGAATATTCCGGAAAGAGAGATTCCGGTAGGCGTGACCTATACCGAGGAATTGGCAAAATTATTTTGATGGTAAGCCTTTCAAGCCGGCCGGTTCACTAACAGTACATAGTCCGGATTACGGCAATAAAGCAGCGCATTTTGGGTAATACCGTCATCTGTGGGAGATTGAAAACGCGGTCGAAATGTCAATGAATGTAAACCAGAAGAAGGGTTTGTGCAGTTCGTCGCAACAAATATGCAATTCGTCGCAATAATTATTCAGAGACAGATATAAAGCTGATTTTTGGTTCAGAATTAAAAATGAACGAAAGATCAGAACCATGTTAATCCTGGTATTACTTATTGCATTGATACTTACTCCGATGGGGGTAAATGCACAACAAGAGAAAGATACTCTTTCCGCTTCTACTCTTAGCTGGACACTGGAAGAGAGCATTAAATATGCATTGGAGCACAACCTAACTGTTAAGCAGGCAGGGTTGGATCAGGAAAATGCGACATTGAATTATGAGCAATCAAAATATGAAAGGTTGCCGGGTATTTCGGGAAGTGTAAGTCAACGTTGGTCTAACGGGAGTACCATCGATCCGATAACCAGTATCTTCATCAATCAGAAAAGTAGCTCCACCAGTCTGGGTATCAATTCAAATGTTACGCTATTCAACGGGTTTCAAATCTCAAATACCATTAGACAGAATGCACTGCTCGCCGAGCAAAGTGAATTTTTGTTGGAAGAGACAAAGAACAGTATTCAGCTTAGTGTGATGGAAGCCTATATACAGGCGCTTTATTCCAAAGAAGCAGTAGCAATTGCTGAAACGCAGCTGGCATCATCGGCTAAAGAACTGGAACAGGCAAAAGGCTTATTTGAAGGTCGTTCACTCACATTGAAAGATCTGAATGATATTCAGTCTCAGCATGCCAATAATCAGTATAACCTGATAAACACCCGGGCCGGTTACCAACAGCAATTACTCACTTTAAAACAATTACTGGAGTTAGACGGCTCGGTGAATCTGGAGTTAGTGGCACCAGCTGATGAATTCGCTTCTGATCATATGCTTTCGGATACGGAAGATATTTATAACACGGCACTACAATTTCTACCGGAGGTATCCGCATCAAGGACCAATATTAAAATTAGCGGTACCAGTCTGGATATTGCCAAAGCAGGCTTATATCCATCCCTTTCATTAAGCGGTAGTGTGTCTAGTGGATACACAAAAGCAATGGGATTATCATTTACAGATCAGATCGATGGGAATTTCAGTCAGTCACTGGGTTTATCATTGTCTGTTCCCATCTTCAATAAGCGGGCAACCAGTACGAACATACAGCAGGCTAAGATCGGAATAAAGCAGGCTGAATTGAATTATGAAACCACCCGCAAAGAAGTATATCGAAAAATTGAGACCGCATGGCTGAACGCTACTTCCTATAAGGAGCAGATGGCTGCGGCAGAAATTTCAAGAGAGGCAGCCCGCTCGTCCTATGATCTTGCCCGAGCACAATTTAATGTAGGTGAGCTAACCGCCACTGAACTGATCGTAGCACAAACAGCACTGAATACCGCTGAGTTGAATTATTTACAGGCACGGTATCTCACGCTTCTTTATGCCGGGCTCATTGAATTTTATCAAGGTAAACCAATCACATTATAATTATGACTAGTAAAAATACATTAGTTGCTATAACCACATTAGTTGTAATAGCAGCAACGATCTATGGAGTACTTAGTTACTCAGGAGAAGGCGGTACTGAAATTCAGGTTCAAACCGTGACAGCAGGATTAGGGGAAGTCATTTCGACGGTAACTGCAACCGGAACGTTACAGCCTCTTACTCAGGTAGAGGTGGGGACTCAGGTGTCGGGCGAAGTGGAAAAGATCTACGTGGATTTTAACAGTGAAGTAAATGCCGGTGAACTGATCGCGGAACTGGATAAGACCAACCTAAAGGCAGAGGTGGCTCAGGCTAAAGCCTCATTACAAAATGCCCGGAATGAGGTTACTTATCGGGAGGGGATCTTCAACCGAAAGAAGGCTTTGTTCGATCAGAATCTGATTACGGAAGAAGAGTATGAACTGGCTTTATATAATTACAATACGGCGAAGTTTAGTTTGAGTCAGCGCGAATCTGATCTGGAAAAAGCACAAACTAACCTTGGGTACGCCGATATTTATTCTCCGATCTCAGGGGTTGTGTTATCGAGAGAAGTGGATGAAGGGCAGACCGTGGCAGCAAGCATGAGTACTCCTACATTATTCAACATTGCCAAAGACCTGAAGGAAATGCAGGTAGAAGCGGATGTAGATGAGGCAGATATTGGGCAGGTAAAAGAAGGTCAGCGGGTTAGTTTTACCGTGGATGCTTATCAGGGGGAAGAATTTGATGGAACCGTAACTCAGGTTCGTCTGAATCCAACCACTACTTCTAATGTGGTTACTTATACCGTAGTTGTGAATGCAGATAATTCCGGTTTGAAACTGAAACCGGGCATGACAGCTACGATCACTATATATACTCAGGAATTACAAGACATTCTTACAATACAGGCAAAAGCGATGAACTTTGAGCCGGAGCCTGCCATATTAAGTGAGTACTATGCGCAGGAAGGTATTGAAGAGGCAGGTTTGCAAATACCTCCGGAGGAAGGGGCGAGTCCTGAAACCGGCAACTCTCCGGAAGGAGGATTTCCACCCGAAAGTTTTACACCAGGTACGGGAGGTCCGGCCGGATCACCACCTGCAGTAATGCAAAACACAGCACCCGATGCACCTACCATCGTTTATGTGCAAAATGCTGAAGGACTGATCGTCCCTCGTCCGGTTAAGTTGGGTGCTAATGACGGGATAAATGTTGAAGTGATCAGCGGTCTTAATGTAGGAGATGAGGTTGTTTACCGAATCGTAGAAACCGAGGTAGCGACAGATTATGAAGAAGAAACCAGAAGTCCGTTCATGCCGGGCCCACCAAGATAGAGGCAGCTCATGACACGCAATAACACAATAATAAAACTGGAAGATCTCCGAAAAGAATTCATAATGGCTGGAAACCCACTTCAGGTCTTAAAAGGTATTTCCATTGATATAGCCGAAGGAGAATTCGTAACCATCATGGGGGCTAGTGGATCCGGAAAAAGTACAATGCTGAATATTCTGGGATGCCTGGATCAGGCGAGTTCCGGCATCTATGAACTGGATGGAGAGATCATTCGAAATATGAATAAAAATGAGTTAGCTGAGATCCGGAACCGAAAGATCGGCTTTGTATTTCAGTCGTATAATTTGCTGGCACGTACTACTGCCATAGAAAATGTGGAATTACCCCTTTTATACAATAATACACTCACTAACAAAGAAATAAGGAAAAGAGCACTGGAAGCTCTGGATATGGTCGGGCTTTCCGACCGGCTCCATCATACTCCCTCACAGTTATCCGGTGGCCAGCAACAGCGTGTGGCCATTGCCCGATCGTTGGTTAATGACCCGAGAGTGATCCTCGCTGATGAGGCCACCGGTAACCTGGATACAAAAACCTCTTATGAGGTAATGTCCATCTTTCAGGAGTTAAACCGGCGAGGTAAAACCATCGTATTTGTAACACACGAACCCGACATTGCTGCATTCAGCTCACGTACGATCACACTTAGGGATGGTCATGTGATCAAAGATGAAATAAATCCGGCTATCCATGATGCTCAGATCACATTGCAAAAGTACACCGAAGAGGAGGTTCTGGTATGAGAGTGAATAATCTGTTTAAAATTGCCTGGAGAGCGATCTTACTAAACAAAACCCGCACTCTGTTAACAATGCTTGGCATTATCATCGGTGTTGGTTCGGTCATAGCCATGCTTGCTATTGGGGAAGGATCAAAAGAAAGTATAAAAGCTGAAATTTCATCGATGGGATCTAATATGATCAACATCCGTCCCGGTGCAGGTTTCAGAGGTGGGGTAAGAATGGACCCGGGAGCCATGCAATCCCTCACGCTTGATGATTATGAAGCTCTCCAACACGCAGAGTACCTTAGCTCGGTTTCCCCGGTGGTAAATGCCGGCGGGCAATCCATTTATGGTGCTAATAACTGGCCGACAACCGTGTACGGAGTTTCACCGGATTACATAGACATTCGAAAAGTTGAGGTAGAGGATGGAAGTATGTTCACGCAATACCATATCGACTCGAATGCAAAAGTAGCCGTAATTGGTAAAACCGTGGTTGAAAATTTATTTCAGGAAGGAGAAGACCCGGTCGGAAAAACCATCCGTTTCAATAAGATCCCTTTTAAAGTGATCGGCGTTCTATCAGAAAAGGGAGAGAGTAATTTCGGGCAGGATCAGGATGACGTAATATTGTCGCCCTATACAACTGTAATGAAACGAATTTTGGCACAGGATTACATTCAATCCTTGTCAGCCTCAGCAATTTCAGAAGAAAAAGCGGAAGAGGCAGTTACAGAAGTAGAGCGAATTTTGCGGGATGAGCATAATATTTCTGCCGGAGAAGAAGATGATTTCAATGTGTTTTCTATGGATGAGATGATCAGCATGTTCAGTTCAACCAGCGAAATGCTTACCTATCTGCTCGTGGCTATTGCCAGTATTTCCCTGTTGATCGGTGGCATTGGGATCATGAACATTATGTACGTGTCGGTGAAAGAACGTACCAGAGAGATCGGTTTAAGGCTGGCTGTTGGAGCCAAAGGATCCGTTATCTTATTTCAGTTTTTGATCGAGTCGGTGCTGCTCAGTTTTACCGGTGGTTTGATCGGTATCGGACTGGGGATCATATCCTCCTATGCCATCGAGGAGGTCATGAACTGGCCAACTATCATCACTACCTCTTCCATTATGATATCCTTTTTGGTTTGTGCATTTACCGGCACTTTCTTTGGCTGGTACCCGGCCAGAAAAGCTTCGGCACTCGATCCGCTGGTTGCCCTTCGTTATGAATAATACCTGAATAAAAAACCCCAAAAATACCCGATAAGCCCCTGGTTGACAGCCGGGGTTTCTCATTTTTCTTCCCCATAAAGTTCAATTCATCTCTTCTTCAAAAGTTATTGTAAATTCTGTGGATATTAATAATCAAACTGATCGCTTATATCATGAAGAAAAGCACCATACTGATCCTGTTCCTCATCCTGTCTTCTAATTCGGTTTTTGCCCAGGAAACAGATTTTGTGGTGCTGAAGAATGATTCAGTGGTTACGGGCGACCTTACTATAAACGGGAAGATGTTCAGTCAGTCGATGTTTATTCTGGACGACAGCGTATTCATAAAGCAGCAGGAGATCAAAGCCTACCAGCTGGATGGCGAGTATTATTTACGTATGCCGTTCGGGTTTGGTGACCGATTTGCACTGAGGATCGAGGAAGGAAATCTGGATCTGTATTCACGGCCATTCAATTATGTGAGTTCGATGAATGGTATGTATGTGGAATCTCAGCGAATGTATTTTATCAAAGGGGATGGCCCGCTTAAAAACCTGAATGGAGCCAATATTTACGAAGCAGTGGCTGATAATCCGGTAAGTCTTGACTTCATGAAAAAGCGACAGGGATTAACGGTAGTTCAGGTGATCGGAGCGTTGGCCGGGATCGGACTCACCGCCTCTGCTTTTGCCAATCTGGAACCGGATGAAACACCCAATGTAGGTGCGATGGTCGGGGGAATTTCTATTTTCGCCGGAAGCATCTGGATCCCCTATTTTGCCAAAGCAGATCTTCTGGATAAGGCGATCAAATCGTATAATTATCCGGAGTTATTCGAAAAATACGGGAATTGACCGAACGCTGAATACTTGGTTTTGATTCAGAAATAAACATTTTCAAACTTATCGTAGATTTGTTTATTTGCCCGGAATGAAAACCCTCCCGACTGTACAACTCCTGCTGCTATTACTGATGCTCGCCGTCACGGGATGGTCGTGCGGAGCAGGAGCAACGGATGAAGCAGCTCCCTGTTTGCTGGAATCTGTGCATTACGACGAACGGAACAGTCTGCGTTTTTTAACGATCTCGGGTGGTCGGGTCTATCAGCTCACCCAGGAATACATCGATTTTGAAGGAGAAACGGACATCGTTCACGCCTATAGTTTTGTCTATTATCAGGACTCAATTGCCGTAAAGGATGTCGATTTTCCGACGGCTAAATATCCGTACATATCGGTGCGGTCGGAGGAGGACCAGATTCAAAAGATCGTTCGTTATTCTCCGACAGCGGGAGTGCAGTTATTTCATCATTTCGATCATTCCGATGAGAATATTCTGCGGATAGATATGAGTCGGATCGCCAGTACCGGTCATTATCTCTATTTCGGATATGCTTTGTATCATTTCAATGAGGAGGGGAATGTGGTACGAGGCGAGCGCTACCGGATCGACTTTGAGAACCCGGAAGATGATAGTCTGTACAAAATTGAAGACCGCTACTATACCTACGACACCAGGCCCAATCCCTATCAAGGATTACTCATACCGTTCTTTTCTACGATCGATTTTCCCGACCCCCGCTATTTTTCTGAAAATAATGTGATGCGGGAGGAACAGGGATCAGAATATGCGGGCTATCAGTATGAGTATGGAGCGCAGGGAAATGTTCGCATCCAATATCTGCCGGATGGAAATCAGACCCGGTTCGACTATCTGAATTGTGAATAGAAAACAGGTTCCGAATGTATTTTCAGGACCTGTATTCTAAGCCCTGATACTATTTTATTTCCATGGTGAGCGGCGAAAATGAATAATTACTCAGGCCGATCAAACCATAGGCAGTCTCACCGTCCGGAATAATAAGATTGTATAGATCATATGTATCCATTTCGTACAGGAATGATGAATTTGCCGAACCTGCAATAGCCATATTTAAGAGTGTAAGTCCCGGACCAAGTCCATAACCAATGTTATATTCATTCATCTCACCATTATTTATGGTGGTTAACTTGGTAGGGGTGAGCAGTAAATACAACAAATATCCACCAGGACGTTGTTTTACTGATGAGGTAACATCCTTCGGGCTAAGCAGGCTAATCGGTACGCCCCCCTGATTTTATCACAAGATCTTCCGTGAAGTTTAAATTACGTCCGGTTTCGTTGGTAACTTTTATGGCAACAACTCTGATATTGTAACGGTCTTCTTTCCTGGCGTACTTCTTATTTCCTGAATTATTTTAAACATCAGCCTGATAAGTGAATGTCAGACCGTCTTTTGAATCATAGACAGGATATCTGATAGATTCAGGATTTATAACTGGAAGCACATGACCCTAGAAAGAGGATTACCGAAACGCCAACAACAGTGCGGAATATGTATTTCATTGGATTTATACAGGTTGTATAGATTCTGCATCTTAAATATTTTTATGTATAAAACTTTAATAACATTGTCTTTTATGGGAGATATTCAAGCTTGTTCATAAGCACTCTGAGTTCGTTCGTTTGGTAGCCGGTGCTTTAAGTATTGATTGTTTCACTGCTGAATCATTTATTCAACTAAATTTTTTGACTGTTGGATGTCTTTGTAATGAATGCGGGATCAGTGAATTCCTTTTTTGAAACCACCCATTTATTTGCCGCCTATACCACCGAGCATTACCTCGTGGTTACGGGCTTTATTTTCTTTTGTATCTGGTTTGTGAGGATGATGAGATCACGACCGAAAGAAGATCAACGAAGAATACTGCTTTGGATGTCGGTAGTGGTGTCACTGTTTCAGCTGGCTAAGATTCCGCTGAATCTCTACACCGGCGTATTTGATGTAACCAAAGACATCCCCCTGCACATGTGTAATTTCCTGCCGTTTGTTCTGGTTTGGGTATTCTACTCAAAGAGCCGGGTGGTCTGGGCCACGATCTTCTTTTGGGTGATCCTTGGAGCTTCTCAGGCTAATCTTACCCCGACTACCGATTTCGCTCTCTTCTATTACGATTCCATCCGTTACTGGGTGGTGCATTTATTTATCGTATTGTTAACGATCTATCCGGCAATAGTATGGAAATGGGATCTGGAATTGAAAGATGTATGGAGGACCTTTGTGGCTTTGAATGCTGTTGCTCTTGTGATCTATTTCTTCAACCTGATGCTTGGCAGCAATTATCTCTACATCATGTATAAACCGGACAATGCCTCATTATTTGCTTTGTTCCCGCCATGGCCCACCTATATTCTGGTGATCGAAGGAATACTCATCGCCTGGTCCCTGGTCTTGTTCGGAGTGTTCAAGATGATCCGAAACCGATCCCTCAGCTGGAAAGTGGTGAGGAATTAAAGCTGTTTTACTACTTAAAGGGAGAATTATCAGGTCATTGCGATCCGCCGGCTGGCGGAGAAGCAATCTTCTGAAAAGAGGCAAAGAAAAGGAGATCACCACGTTTCCGCCAGCCAGCGGATCCTCGTGATGATGGAGAACTTTGTATAAGTATTGTGAACCATTGGTTCACCTATGCACTCCGAACTGGTAGTTCGGAGCGAGGAAAAACGGAACAGCCGTTGGGATGTACTTTATGAACCGTTTACTGGATAGTAACTACATGTACCTAATGGGAAAACCTCCCAAGGCTTCCGTTTTCGATTTACTTCCCGAATGGCCGTATTACATTCTGGTTTTGGAATTGGTGATTGTCGTATGGGCACTACTTCTTTTCGGAATTTTTAGGGGGATTAGGAGAGGATTTGTTAGTCCCCCTTCGAAGGGGGATCAATCAACACAGGGAATCTGAGTTGATTGTGGGGGATGTTGTTGTTTCTCCAACAGTTGAACCATTTCCTCCAAAGGAGAATTAAAAACAGGGCTAAACTGGAAGCTGGAGCTTCCTGACTACATTGCGCAGGAGGAGCTACGCAACGAGTAGAACCAGTGGAACTGGAGTGATGTTATTCATTGTTTTTTATATAAAAATTAAACCTTTCAATTAGTCCGTTTTTCAAAACGTTGGGATTATTTCGGATATTTATAGCGCCTTCATATAATTCACCAGATTCAAGCGAATCTGTTATGATTTCCAAATAATCATTACGTGTTATGGTTTCTTTACCCATAAATACCCACCTAAACTCAATGGTGGTATCTAAAGAATCTTCGATTACGCATTGTATGCGCAAGGTATCTCCTACAGAGACTGTATCATTAGGTTGGTACCGAAACTCGATAAACCGGGTTACATCTTCGGGTTCAGGGTAGGCTCCCTCCCCACAAGAAATTCCCATCAAAAAAAGTGCTGAGAGAAGCATGGCAACTATTTTCATAACCAACATATTTGTTTATAAGGTAAGAATAGGCTCCAATGGCAGAATATAAATTATGTGTAGGTTTTTTATGAATCTGTTTTTAGATAGAGCATAGTGTGTTCTGATTCTAAACAAAAAAAGATTGGGTAGAGATAGTAAGTCCCCCCTTCGAAGGGGGATCAATCAACACAGGGAATCTGAGTTGATTGCGGGGGATGTCTAAACGGTGCTAAATGGAAGCTGGAGCTTCCTGACTACATTGCGCAGGAGGAGCTACGCAACGAGTGGGAAAAGATGTGAACTCATTAGATAATTTAGAGCTATAACAACTAGTTCTCCTCCTTGGGAAGGAGGAGACAGAGGAGGTGGGCAAAAAAGGTGACGGAGCTTGTCGAAGTCGCCGCCATTCGACAATGAAGAGAGTAGTCCCCTCTTGAGAGGGGATTTAGGGGTGTGTTAAAATCAACTCAATTCCAGCATTCGTTCCAGCGACAGAACAGCATATTTGGTCACTTCATCGGGAACGGAGATCTGATTCACCACTTCGCCTTCTTCCAGCTTTTCGAGGCTCCAAAGTAAATGGGGAAGGTCGATGCGATTCATGGTCAGACAGGCGCACATAAACGGGTTCAGCGATTCAATTTCTTTATCCGGGTGTTCATCGATAATGCGATTCACCAGATTCATTTCGGTTCCGATCGCCCATTTACTTCCGGCGGGAGCGGCTTCAATGGTTTTGATGATATAATTTGTAGAACCGGCATAATCCGAAGCCTGCACCACATCAAAGGTACATTCAGGGTGTACGATCACATTCACTTCAGCATCACGCTCACGGATATGCTCAATATGAGAAACGTGGAATTTCTCATGAACTGAACAGTGTCCTTTCCACAGGATCACTTTTACTTGCTCCCAGTCCCCTTCGTATTCAAAGGATTCAGAGATGGGATCATACACGGCCATCTCCTCCAGCGAAACTCCCAGATCAAAAGCGGTATTTCTTCCAAGATGCTGATCGGGCAGGAAGAGGATTCGTTCTTTTTGAGTGAAGGCCCATTTCAACATTTTCTTCACGTTCCCGGAAGTCACGCAAGCTCCGCCGTATTTACCAACAAAACCTTTAATAGCCGCGGTAGAATTCACATAGGTAAGTGGAAGAATAGTATCGCCCCAGATTTCCTGCATCTTAACCCAGCCTTTTTCGGTTTGATCGATGTCGGCCATATCGGCCATGGAGCAACCTGCTCGCATATCAGGCAGGATCACTTTCTGATCCGGTCCGGTGAGCATATCGGCAGTTTCAGCCATAAAGTGCACACCACAGAACACCACAAATTCGGCTTCCGGCATTTCAGCACAGATCTGAGCAAGTTTCAGGGAATCGCCCCGGGCATCGGCAAACTGAATCACTTCATCTTTCTGATAATGATGCCCCGGAATAAACAGTCGGTTTCCGAATGTAGCTTTGATCTCACGAACCCGGGCCTCCATTTCTTCTACCGAAAGCTGAGCATAACGCTCAGGAAGTGAAGCTTTTGATTCAACGCCAAGTGACTCTAAAACATCCATAATTAAATAAATGTGAAGGCTGAGTTGCCTGTTAATTAGTATTGATGAAAACGGATCATTTCAGATCCAGATTAAAACTGATATCAAGTGCTTTTACCGAATGGGTTAACCATCCTAATGAAATTACATCGGCTCCGCAACCTTTATAACCGGCTATATTATCGGGTGTGATACCGCCTGAAACCTCAGTGATAATTCCATCGGGCACCAGTTCCACCCACTCTTTTACCTGTTCCGGGCTTCGGTTATCGAGCATTATTACATCTGCTCCTGCCTGCACCGCTTCCAACACCTGTTCTTTGGTTTCCGTTTCTACCTCGATTTTTACCATATGACCAATGGCGTTACGGGCTTTTTCAACCGCTTTGGAAATACTTCCGGCTGCTTTAATGTGATTGTCTTTGATCATCACACCGTCATCTAACCGAAAGCGGTGATTCTTCCCGCCTCCACAGGTGACGGCATATTTCTGAAGAGCCCGCAAACCCGGCAACGTTTTTCGGGTGTCGGTGATCATGATGGAGTCGTCGTTCAACAGATCTACTACTTCCTGAGTCGCCGTGGCAATTCCGCTCATGTGTTGCAGAATATTCAAAATGACCCGCTCACCGGAAAGCAAGGCATGAACCGGACCTTCCACTTCGGCCACAAGTTCACCCGCCTCAACATTATCCCCGTCTTTTTTGTGTAAGGTGATGGAGACGTTCTTAGAAAACCGGGAATAAACCGTTTCAAGGACAGACAGACCGGCCAGAGTGCCCGGTTTTTTTGCTTTGAAGGAGCCGGATGCAAACTCCCCGGCATCAAAAATAGTTTGAGTGGTAAGATCTCCCATTCCGAGGTCTTCGAGCAGCGCTTCTTCGACAATTTTTCTGAGGTACAGGTGATTCATAGACTAAGTTTGAAAATCTGTATTTTACATGTTTGCAAGGGCGAAAAGATACAGTTTTAAATTCAGAAGTACGATTAGATGATCTATCTCGATTATGCGGCCACTAGTCCCATCCACCCGAAAGCACTGGAGATGTATTCAGCGGTGGCGGCGGATTATTTTGGCAACGCGAGCAGTTTACATGGTGCCGGAACTACCGCTTCGAATATTGAGGAAGCCGGGAGAAAAACCATTGCCGAAACGCTGAATGCCCGCCCAAAGGATGTCTATTTTACGAGTGGAGCCACGGAATCAAATCACCTGGCTATTCGTGCTTTGCTCGATGGGTGCGGTCGTGATGGGAAACATATCATTTGCGGTGCAATAGAACATGCCTCGGTGATCGATGTGTTTAAAAAGCTGGAGACGGAAGGGTATGAACTCGGGTTTGCACCGGTGAATTCGGAGGGGATCATTGAACCGGAAACCATTCGAAAAATGATGAAGCCGGAAACCGTGCTGGTCTCCATTCAAATGGTTAATTCTGAGATCGGGAGCATTCAGCCCGTCGCTGAGATAGGAGCGTTACTGAGAGAGCATGATATTTTATTCCACACGGATGCCGTTCAGGCCTTTGGAAAGATCCCGGTAGATGTTCAGAAGCTAAACGCAGACGCACTTACTATTTCAGCCCACAAGATCTACGGACCAAAAGGAATCGGGGCGGTGTGGATCGATCCCCGTACAAGCTGGAAACCGTATTTTTCCACCGAGGGTAAAAAGAATATCAAAACCGGAACGGTGAATGTGCCGGGAATTGCGGCTTTTTCTACGGCTGCCAAAATTGCAGGGCAACGCAGAGATTCCGAATTTGAACGCATCCGGTTACTCAGAAAAGGCTTCATCAGTAAATTGAAGGCGTTGCCACATGACGTGGTAATAGAAGGAGCCGGTGCGGAACAGTCGCCTTATATTTTAGGCGTTCGTTTTCCCGGTATGGAAGGGCAGTTTTTTATGCTGGAATGTGATCAGGCCGGATTGGCAATTTCAACCGGGAGTGCATGTCAGGTCGGGAGCGAAAAACCAAACCGTACCATGAAAGTGTTGGGTTATTCGGATGAGCAAGCCCGTGAATTTGTTCGCTTCTCCTTTGGTGAAAATGTAAAAGAACATCAGCTTGATGAGATAATTCGCAAAATAGATACTATCTTAACGCGTCATTTTAATAAAGTGAATCGTACTAAGAGCGGTTCGTAATCAAAAAGATCCTACTCATGAAGAATTTATTACTGGTAACCCTTTTTACTGTGGCAATGGCAACAGTGATGGCATGCAGTAAAACCTCCGATACCGACCGGGCCAACACGCAAACGGCAGCGGCAACCACCAGCGACGGGTATACCCGGGTAAATGAAGGCGATTATCCCGATGCTCCGGTACAGATCGTAAAATTCAGCGATTATCAGTGTCCGGCCTGCGGATATTTTGTGCCGATCGAGAAAAAGCTGAAAGAAGAATATGGCGATAAGATCAACATTGTTACCAAACATTTCCCGCTGAGTATGCATCCATATGCTCATGTAGCGGCCCGATCTGTAGAAGCCGCCCGCAAACAGGGAAAATACCTGGAAATGCATTACAAGATCTTTGACGGACAGGAGACCTGGTCGAAAGGAAATGCCGAGACCATTTTTATTGGATATGCGCAAGATATTGGTCTGGATGTGGAGCAGTTCAAAAAAGATATGAACTCAGCTGAAATGAATAAGATCGTCATGGAAGATCGAAAAGAAGGGGTAGAGCTGGGAATCCGGTCAACGCCAACGTTCTTCATTAATGGCAATTTGGTGGAGAAGAATCCAAGTACGGTAAACGGATTCAAGATCCTTATCGACCAATATCTGGATTGATCGGAGGAATATCCTCCCCTAAATTTTTAAAGCCCCGGCATTGTGAGTCGGGGCTTTTTTTATGCCGGCTCATTGAGAGTAAAAGCATTAAATATTGCTTATAACTAATTAATTACTCTCTTTATGTTCGGGAGCATTGCCGAAATGTTATTAGAAATTCGTTTGGTATTAAACCAATAGTAATAATGTGTTATTAAGCTGAAATGAAACTGTTATTAATCTTTATCCTCTACAATTGCCCAATTAGTGATTATCAAGAAAAACTTAATAATACGCCACTTCATACATTGGAGTCTGGTAGTGAATTTATAGCACTAACCTATTCGTTGTTTAACACTCAATGTCAAAGCTCAGAGCAACAGGATTCCATATTTGTGATTTTTGATGAGTTTTATGAGAGATACGCTGATGAGCAAACCTATCATTTTTATGACCACTATGTCCCTAGCTATTACAGAGACAAGTATTCAAATATGAGTAAGAAATACACAGATTCCCTAACATCTGCTGGATTAGTGCTCAAAATGACAGAAACCGATGAAATGTATGTTTCTTTTTCGCCAGAGGTCTATATAAAGTTATTTACAAATTCGAATTCCCAATCTTTAAATAAGTATGTAAAGATGTTTTTAACTGAAGAAGATTTTGGAGAAGGGTATTCAGGTGATTTTGATGTATTAGTTAATAGAATTAAAAATTGGGAAACTTCATTAATAGCAGCGAAAAACCCTGATTTAATTAATAAAAACCTGCGTTACTTTATGTTATATACACGATTATTCATGGCAGGATTAGATAATACTGATATATTCATTTATGATCCTGAAATTCAAGGGGATGGGGAAATGTTGACAGAATTTCAAGAAATTGTAATTGCCCTGGCAAAGGATCAATCGCACCCGCTAATTTTCAAGTTATTCAAAGAATACCATGCTGAGTTGAAATTGCACGATTATAGGTATTTTAAAGGTATAAAGTCTTTTTACTCTGAGAAGACGATAAGAGAAAACTTAAAAAAAGTTCAATAAGTAGCCGTATATATAACAAGGTTAATAAAAGGATCTTTAGGTGGATGGTCCTGACCACTGATTCGATTCTTTAATTAAAATTCTGAACTCGCCGCTGAATAATCTATTCCTTATTTAACCCCAAAATCACCCTCGTATTACCTAGTGGTATATTCAGATGAATTTGGGGTTCTTTCAAAATGTGAATAAAACCGGCCGGATCTATTTTATGAGCATCATTTTTTTGATGGTGCTGAAATTTCCGGTTTCTAAACGGTAGAAATAAATACCTGAGGAAAGTCCGGATGCATCAAACGTTACGGAATGATTTCCGGCATTTTGAAGGCCGTTAACGAGCGTGGCGATCTCCCGGCCAAGCGCATCAAAAACGGTTAAACGAACCCGGCCATGTTCCGGCAGCTGATAGCTGATGTTCGTGGAAGGATTAAATGGATTCGGGTAATTCTGATTCAACACAATATGCGTCGGTAATACCGTGCGTTCATCCTGTTCAGCCGCAACCAGCATGCTGTTTGCCGCTCCCGGAGTTCCTCCGTTCTGAGAAGAAGCCACCCAGCTTGATGCTTCGCTGTTATCCAGTGCGGGATTTTTTAATTCCAGCGTGAAGCCGAGTCCGTCTGCATTGCTATCCCACGGGTATTCATCGTCGTAGGTTACCTGATCAACGAGTTCCATTTCGGTATTGAATACCCGAACCTGATCGGATCCTCCGGCAAGCCCAAAGCCCATGTCGCCGGGAACCGTATTTATACCGGAATAGGCCGATTCAAAAGCGGCCACATCCTGAGCAATGATCAGATATCCGAGTGCGGAAATAGTGGTTCCATCCGGTAGCAAAAAGGCGTGCTCATCATCTTCATCTTTAATGGTCCATCCACTCAGATCTATGGGAGATTGTGTGGTATTGTGCAGTTCAACCCAGTCTCCCATATCATTTTCATCGACAGGATTGTACATGATCTCATTGATCACAAGCTGATCGGTCTGAGCAGCTTCCCCTTCAAAAATGGCGGCAACAGAATCACCGGTGGCGATCTGAATAATGGAGTCAGCAGAGGTAGAGGCTCCACTCCAACCGACGAATGTAAAGCCGGGTTTAGGAATGGCGGTAACTGAAACCGGATAATCTGTAAAGTATTTTCCGGACCATGGGTAGGATCCCGGCTCAGCCCGGTTTACCATCACAGTGCCGGCTGAAGGATCAGACACAGAAACGGTAAGTGTTTCCCGTGGGCCAATTCCCCAATGTGTTTGCATATGCTGCACCATGTACTGCTCCCGGTTATTAGCCCAGAAACGCATGTCGTCCGCTTCGTATTCGTAGCGGGCCTGACCTGTTTGCCAGGCAGAACCAATGCCCCATCTGCTTTCATGTTTTGCCATTTCGGGTGCGATCCGGGCTTGCAGGGAGTCAATTACCGCGATCATTCGTTCAGGCACAAAAACGGTATTCATCATATCAGCCATACGGGTGACAAACTGCTGTTTGAACGAAGGGTTCTCCAGTAATTTTCTGAATAACAAAGTGGACCACAAAGGGTTGGAATATTTGAGGAGTGATTCCTGCGTTTGTGTAGTGTGTTCGATCATGTCCAGATTGTAGTCGCCTTCGCCACTGTACAGATTAAACCCGTGGTCGGTGTCGTAAAGCCACCATCTCCATTGCGAGCTGTCTCCTCGAGGCTTCCAGAGCTTCACGTTGGTACCCGGCCAGTCGGTGTTGGCGTAGAAGATCTCAATGACCATATAGTCGATGTAGTTATCGAGATCGATCTGTGAGGTCACGGATTCATATTGCTCCGGTTGGCTGAGGTCGGCCGTTTCCAGATAAGCCATCAGGTTGATGAAGTCTTCGGCAGAGCCATTGCTTGCTTCGGGTGTTTCTCCGTTCTCGATCACATTCACATCGTCGGCATCGATCCCATAGTTGGCTTCCACATAATGCTCGTTGATCTTCTCTCTGATATTGTGGATCCCCCAGTAATCCCCGTTTATATAGACCACGGCCGGTTGATAAGCCTGTACATCAATATCGATGTCGTTTTTCACAATGGTGGTCATTACGGCATCCCGCATATGCGCACCACCAAAATCATTCCCTGCATTTCGCAGAATGAACGACTGAAAGGTATTGATGTCTTTTTCTTTGAAGAGCGGATATTCAAGTTCTGACAACCCATACTGACCACGGAAAAAGACAGAGAGAGATTTCATCGCAAAATTGCGGCTGTATGCGCCATAGATCTTGGCTCCGGCATTGGCCGAAAATCCCTGATTACCCTCCTCATCATAATATTCTATGTGTACCGGGATCTCAATATCTTTGGTAAAATTCGGTTCGTTGCTATCGGGTCCTTCCACATAAATGCCGGTTGTCTCATCAAAAAACAGATCCGGATCGGTGACCAACGAAATTACCGGTAAAGAGTGGGAAACGGAAGTGAAATAAGTCTGTGCAACCACATCACTCGGAAGCATTCCGTCTTTGATGGCTTTCACTTTCAGCGTTGTGGTGAAGTTAAAGAACCGCGGATCTTTACCGAACAGAGAAGAAGAGGTGGTGGGGTCGGTACCATCCAGAGTAAAGTACACGTAATCGGCCATGGAGGTGTCTGCCAGTGAAACGGTGACAGAACGGGTAAAAAAGCCACCTTCAGGAGTTAGCTCCGGGGTGGGCAGTTGACCGGAATAACCGGTGGTAGAGTTTGCGCTGCCCGGAGTAGGATCGCTATAAAACAGTAGATTTGAGAGATCACCGGGAGTCCGACCATAAGATTCATCGGTTCGTAGTTCCGGGAAGATCAGGCTATCTGCATTGCTGCTGTCCGGTGCGGTTATATACACGCCTTCGCCACCGGATGAAAGTTTGAAATTCAGATGCGGATAATTCAGGGAGTCTGCCGGTCGGTCTTTATCAGAGGCAAAGAGCAGGTAATAAGCTCCGGGCTCTAAGGTGAGGGTATCTATCACCCATTTAAACGGATCTTCAGCATCATCTGAGATCCCGTAATTTGCGAGATCTGCTGCCGTAGCACCGGCGTTATACAGTTCGATCCAGTCGGGAAAATCGCCGTCTTCGTCAGCAAGCGTGGCACTGTTCGAAGCCATCACTTCGTTGATATAAACCTGAGCATTCAGGCTTTCTGATACAAAAAGTAACAGGAACAGAGGTACGGTTAGAATTACATATTGGAGGGGTCCAAACAACTTATTCGGGTTCATGAGGTATTAGTTTAAATTGAAACACAGCCCCGCCTTTTCGGTTTGGTTCGGCTCCGGGTGAGAGCGCCGAATAGGGATGAGAGGTGTGTGGATCAGTATGTAAGTAGCGATGCGTTTTCAGCGATAGTAGCATCAGGTCGTCCCGAAGCATGTCTATCCACTGAAAATCAGAAGCATCGTCATAGTGTTGTTTGGTGATCTTGATTTCAGCTAAGTGGCCTAACCCGGAAACGGTAACAAATCCCTGCTGTGCAACAGAGTACAACGAGACTCTTCCCAGTCCCTGATCTATTACTTTGAAAAGCGCAGCATCGGATTGAGCCAAAGGGTTATTGGCGGATACAGGGCGGAGCATATTTCTCCATACCACGACTACGGAGCTGTCTGCAAAATTCGTGAGTTTAATGGTCTTTCCATCCGGAATGGGAGTTCGTTCTGCCCGGGGTTCGTCAACTTTGAAATCCAAAAACCGGGCAACGCCACCTTCTCTTCCGGTTTGATTGTAGGCAAATAATCCGAACCGTACCCCCTGAAAGGTTTTAAGCTGATACACCATTTCGAATTCGGTACCAATTGCATGATATTCCTTACCATCGGTGCTGTAGCTGAACCAGGAAAGATCCCGATCGAAGTCGGAATGAGTGCGGAGCCAGATCTTTTTGCCGGCAACTTCAACCGATACAGTCTTACCTGTTCTTTGATCAAATTGAGTGATCGTTAATCCATTTGCCGTTGGCTCCGCCCCCAGCCAGGCATACGGTAAATTCAGCAGAGCCAGTCCGGCAATGTCTCCCTTTTCGAGATCGGAAGCATCCAGTTCCGCCGTGGCAAACGATTCGGGACCGACCGTTCGTTGTGTGAGCGTGTTCTTTGCCCGCCAGAAATTTTCGGCCGGTTGAGCAGTTAAATTCAGAGACTCAGATCTCGGGTCCAGTTCCCACTTTTCCGCTACAGGATGATGATTCCATTGCCAGATTGGATTGAGTTCCGGCCCCGAAAAATCATCATTTCGCTGAAATAATGCTTTTGGTTCAGATTCAAAGCCGGTAGTTGGTTTAACCCAGCTTCTTGGGGCACGGGTAAGATTGCTTTCCAGTCCAAAATACGGCCAGCCGTCGACCCAGGTAACCGGCGATAAGGTTGTAACCCGACCAATGGAGTTGTAATCCATCATCGAGAATCCCCACCATTCACCGGATTGGGTTTCTACGATCCCGCCCTGATGCTGCGGAATACATCCGGCGGTGTTTTCTTGTCTGGGTATGATATTGAAAGGATTGCCGTCATAACCGGAATACATCCGCCAGCCGGTGCTCACCCCCATACTTTCTTTCGCGCTGGTGGTTCTGATCTCGTACGGACCCCACGGGTTATCAGCCCTCGCCGTGATCTGATAGCATACCGGGTCGTAATTGGTGATGGTGATGAAGTACTTGTCATCAATTTTATAAATATGTGCACCTTCCCCGGCTCCGGTATCCCTGGGAATGATCACTTTCTCGGTTTCCGGTTTCACGGCAGAAAGATCGGGTTCGAGTTCGATCATGTGTACTTCGTTGTAATTCCAAACTGCGTAGACTTTGCCGTCATCATCAAAAAGCAGGGAAGCATCATGAATTCCGGCATCCAGCTGCTGATGTTTCCAAGGGCCGCGCGGGTCGGTAGCTGAATAGATCTGTGTACCGATCCGGTTTATGTTGGTGAGGATATAGAACGTGCCGTTGTTATACCGAAGACTAGGTGCCCAGATGCCCTGACCATAGATTTCCCCACCTTCTTCCAGATGAAATTGCGGACCGAAATCGAGTCGTGGGGCGGCATAGCTCAAGAGCTCCCAGTTCACCAGATCTTTGGAGTGCAGTACCGGAAGTCCGGGCATGGTATGCATGGTGGTTCCGGTCATATAATAATCATCCCCGACCCGGATCAGATCAGGATCAGAAAACTCCTCAAAAAAGATCGGATTGGTAAAAGAGCCGTTACCGTTATCCGCTTTCCAGGTTTGGGAAAACAATGGCTTGGAGAGGAGAATGAGTAGTAAGGTGATGGAACTGGTTCGGTGTAAGATCATCCTGAAAAGAATTAACTATTTTAAAAGCATCATTTTTTTGGTGATGGAGTAGCTATCCACTTCCAAACGGTACATATAGATTCCGCTGGCCAGACCGTAAGCATTGAATGGAATTTCATAAGATCCGGCTGCCTGATGTTGATCTACCAATACAGCTACTTCACGTCCCAGAGCATCAAATACCTTCAGTGTTACTAGTCCGCTTGCTGGCAACTGGTAACTGATTACAGATGTGGGATTAAAGGGATTTGGATAATTCTGATACAACCGGACCCGTTCAGGGATTGTATGATCGTGTTCCTGAATGCCGGTTGCCGACGGGACTCTTCTTGGCGTAAAAATAATCTCTTTGATTCGCATCAGGTCGGTTTCGGCAGAGCCTTTAAATAAAAGATAGAGATCGTGTTGACCGTTCAAAGAATCAATATCGGCAGAGAATGTTTCGTAGGTAGAACTGCCTCCGGTATTGCTGATGGTTACTTCTCCCAGAAGAGTTCCTGTTTCCAGTGAATCTGCCCAAAGTTCGATGGAGCCGCCGACGGAACTTGCAGCTTCAATAGACACAGATTCCGGAGTTCGCTGATAATCGAAGCCTGACGCCGGAAGTATTTCGGTACCAAACTCAACCCCGGCAAGCATTGCCCAGTCGCCATTACCGGGCACATCCAGATACGATGAGGAAGGCACGGCTCCTGAATAATTAGCCGCATAATGAGCATACATAGGAGAATAGGCATCTCTGTAAATATACAGATCAAAATAAGCATCTTTCGACTGGGTAAAGATGCCCTGTTGATTCCCGGTAAAACTGTTAAAGTCAGTTTGTTCAACATTTAATTCTGAGGCGTCTATGGTTCTGCCGATCTGCGTCCAGCTGGCACCGTCATCACTGTAAAAGCCCGAAACTTCGTGTTCATTACGTTCTAGTTTTAACCAGAAGGTGGTTCCGATTGTGTTCTGTTCGTCGTATTCCCTCCGGTCGAAAGTGAACATGAATTGTGATTTACCATACTGATCCATGGTATTGAAAACCCGTACTTTCAGATTTTCCGGCCCGTTCATGATGTATAAGCCAGCTTGATCGGCAGTGTTTTGAGGGTCAAACTCCATCCGGGTGATAATAGAGTATTGATGCTCCCCGTCATTTTTTATTAATGTGTGGTTTCCACGGTCACCGGCTATGAGATGCAGCCATCCCGGTCTGTCGGTAAGTGAATGAGACCGGCCGATTCCATTTCCAAGAAAGCTCCACTCCGGATGCAGTTGTTCGGAATTAAACATGTCGGAATGCGGTACGGCCCATGGAATTCCTCCACTGTGCAGAGCAGGGGCTGAAGTAGCTGCGTTTTGAGGATATTCGAATTGTGGAAATCCATCTTCATCATAAGTGATCTGCAAAAGCAATCCCTGCCTGCCCTGGGTAATCCAATCTTTGTGATAACTATGTCCAATGGCCCAGCTGGTACTGTCATCGAGTAAAACCACCGGGCTTATATGATTGGGAGTTTGGTAATTTTTACGGCTTCCGAACTGCATAGGCTCCGGTTTAACCGACCACGAAGCAGGGTTATCAGTTAGGGTATCTGATTTCATTACATATTGCGCACCGGCCAAATGCTGAGCTACACTGTAGTAATACGTTCCATTGTATTTCCACATCACGGGACCTTCGGCCCAGCCTAATGGATTGCCTTCTTCGTCGGGATTTAACCAACCCAGATCGATGATGTTTCCATTTGGCTGTCCGTCATCACCCAATTCTATGATCTCATTTTCAGATCTTCCGTGTTTAGTGAGCATGTACCATTTTCCGGTATCCTCGTCAATAAAAATTGAATTATCCACTCCCAGATAAGAAATACCGGAAGGGGGAGTTACCAGTACAGGGTCGCTCCAGGGACCCCGGGGATCATCTGCCGTAACGAAATACATATTACCACCGCCCCGGCCAAAATAATGCCAGTATATATCATTGTAGAAAACCATGTGTCCGCCCCAGATCCCGCCTCCGGGATCGTTGCCATACACCGACCATTCTGGTTTTACCGGTTGTGAAATTACTTCCCAATGTACAAGGTCGGAAGACCGATAGATTTTAGGGGTTGGGTTAAAGGATGAACCGGAGGTATAAAAATAGTTTACGATCTTTGTGAGGGTAGGATCCGGATGGTCGCCCGGAATAACCGGATTCACATAAGAGCTGAAAGAAGGTGATTGAGCATTTCCCGAACTAAAGAATAAAAGCGCTACCAAAAATGCGCTAAATTTGCTCATATTTTTAGGTAATATTATTGACATTCTATCCGCCAGAATTAAATTATCATGCTCCGGAGAATCCACAAAGTGTCAAATTAACGCTATAAAGATGAACTTAGTAAAAATTGGCTAGAAGCGTTTTTCTGAGCAAATATGGACAATATTTAGGCAACATTTTCTCAGAATATAGTAAAAATACTTCTTGATTATCATATTTTAATGTACTTTGTACACTTAATCGAGGAATAAGATTAACCAGGACCTTAAAAGAGTAATATGCGGAGTAAAAGTATAACTGGATTTCTAAGAACGACCGGATTGTTAACTGTTGTTTTGGCTTTCTTAATGGCGGCCTGTTCACAGCATGGAAAGGAATCAATCCGACAGAGAATTTCCATTAATGATGGATGGAAATTCATGAAATATGAATCGGCAGAAGAAGCTGATCATCTTATTTATGATGTTCGTCCTGAAATAACTTCTGTAAACGATGCCAAACCTGCAGACTCCAAACCCACCGAGGCGGAAACAGTAGAAGCTGAGGAGATGATCCTGAAGCCGTGGATCATGCCTTCGGGTAACGACTTCATCAACGATCCTTCTAAAAAATACGAGCGACCGGATGGAAACCCGGGTGCTGATTTCCCTTTTGTTCAGGGCGATTTTGATGACAGTAATTGGGAGAGTGTGAATCTACCCCACGACTGGGCCATTGCCGGACCTTTCTATGAAGGAGATAATCCGGAAGTGGGTGGTGGAATGGGACGTTTGCCAAGTCCGGGTGTGGCCTGGTATCGTAAAGATCTGGAGATCTCAGCCGATGATGCCGGAAAATCCATTTTTCTGGATATCGATGGAGCTATGAGTTACGCCATTGTATGGCTCAATGGAAATCTGGTTGGTGGCTGGCCCTACGGGTATAATTCATTCCGACTCGATCTAACACCATATATCAATTTTGAAGGAGGAGAAAACCAACTTGCTATCCGGCTCGATAACCCAAATCATTCGGCTCGCTGGTACCCCGGTGCAGGGTTATATCGCAATGTCTGGTTGGTTAAAACCGATCCGGTTCATGTAGCTCAGTGGGGAACATATGTTACTACGAAGGAAGTTGCCGGGCATTCCGCAACTGTTCAATTGGAATTGAAAATTGAGAACGATGGTGAAACGGAAGCAACAATTAATGCAGTCACTGAAATTTATGAATTAGATGCAGATGGAAATCGATCAGAGATAGCCGTGGCAAGTTTTGAGCCGGTTAAAACTGATATTTTATCCGGTGAAACGGCCGTTGTTGAAACCTCTGCAAAAGTAGCTAATCCGAAGTTTTGGGGACCACCACCTACTCAAACCCCAAATAGATATGTAGCAGTAACCACGTTGTTCAGAAATCATGAACCGATTGACGATTACGAAACAACCTTTGGGATTCGAACACTGGAATTCGATCCGAATCAGGGAGTGTTGGTAAATGGGGAGCTTGTGAAAATCCAGGGTGTGAATAATCATCACGATCTGGGAGCTATTGGTTCAGCATTCAACACCCGGGCAGCAGAGCGTCAGCTGGAAATCCTGAAAGAAATGGGGACCAATGCGATTCGTATGGCGCATAATCCTCCTGCTCCTGAATTACTAAATCTTACCGATAGAATGGGTTTTCTGGTGATGGATGAAGTGTTCGATTCGTGGGAGCGAAAGAAAACCCCGCATGATTTTCACCTCATTTTCCCGGAATGGTACGAGCAGGATTTACGATCTATGTTGCGACGTGATCGCAATCACCCTTCCATCATAATGTGGAGTTACGGAAACGAGGTGGGAGAACAATATACCGGAGAAGAAGGTGCGGCAATCGGGCAAAAACTCGTGGATATTGTACGCGAAGAAGACGACCGACCAACTACCAGCGCCATGAATTGGGCAAAACCGTTTATGCCTTTCCCAACAGTGATGGATGTAATTAGTCTGAATTATCAGGGAGAAGGAATTCGACAAGATCCGATGTTTATTGGTACCGAGCGCATCCGAACCAAGCCTCAGTATGATCCCTATCACGAAAAATTCCCCGATAAAATGGTGTTGACCAGTGAGTCGGCTTCGGCACTTAGTTCCCGTGGTATTTATTTGTTTCCGGTATCTGAAAAATTCAGTGCCCCGGCGCGGGATGGAAATGGCGGAGATTCTAATATTGGTCATGTAAGTGCCTACGAACTGCATGCGGTGGATTTTGGCTCAACCGCACAAAAAGTATTTCGGGCTATTGATCAGCATCCGTTTGTGGCCGGCGAATTTGTCTGGACCGGCTTCGATTATCTCGGAGAACCAACTCCTTATTACGATTTCAGAAGTTCATACAACGGAATGATCGATCTGGCCGGATTTAAGAAAGACCGCTTTTACCAATATCAGGCAAAATGGAGACCGGATCATCCAATGGTTCACATTCTTCCTCATTGGAACTGGCCTGAACGGGTTGGCGAAATTACGCCGATCCACATTTTTACGTCCGGTGATGAAGTGGAAGTATTCCTGAATGGGGAATCATTGGGAAGAAAGAAAATGGGTGAGTTTGAATATCGCATCCGCTACGATGATGTGAAATATGAGCCGGGAGAAGTGAAAGCGGTAGCTTATAAAAACGGAGAGGTCTGGGCGGAAGAAACCATTGTCACGACCGGAGAGCCTGCCTCGATAGTAATGGAAGCCGACCGAAGCGAAATTTCTGCCGATGGAGATGATCTTTCTTACATCACGGTACAGGTAGAAGATGCCGATGGAAATGCGGTTCCGAATGCGACCAATTGGATCACATTCAGTGTAGAAGGTCCCGGTGAAATTGTAGCTACCGATAATGGAGATCCGACGGATTTTACCCCGTTTCCATCCCACAAAAGAAAATTATTTAGCGGAAAAGCACTGGTTATCGTCAGAAGCCTTTCCGAAAAACAAGGTGCGATAAAAGTAACAGCAGAATCGGAGTCTCTGTCTGGAACAACGCTTTCTATTCGGGCCAATTAACACGTAACAAGGAATAACATTATGGATCAGATACGTAAAAAGGTGTGGGCACTTTTGCTGCTGACACTTTTCATAGGAGCGGTATATGCTCAGGACAATGCCATTTTAATCGAGGCAGAAAACGCCGATAGTATTGGCACGGACTTTCAGATTGTGGAGGAGCAAAACGTTACGTATGTAACTCCGGGGACTGATTTTGGTGGCGTAACGAATCCCGGGTCGGAAGATAAATTGTTGATCTTTACCGTTACTTTCGAAGCGGCCGGAACCTATGATCTGTACACAAAAGTTCGGGTTGGCCCGAATGGTGCTAATGATGACAGCTTTTATTTTGCACGTACTTTCGGAGATCGTCCGGTCGATCAGGATTCCGGTTGGGTTCGTGTTAATAACATTGGAAACGGAGCCGAAAACCCTAACGATTATGTGATTTCTTATGCCGAAAATTCAGCCGGAAATCTGGTTTTTAAATGGATCAATGCATCAGAAAACGGAGAAGGAGCAGCGGGAGGAACGCTATTTACCGTGCCTGAAGGGGCGCTCACACAAACCTTTTTAATAGGGTCTCGTGAGAATGGTTTGGATATCGACAAAATAGCATTCGGGAAATCTGATCTGTTTTATACGGTTTCAGACTTAGAGAATGAAGGTGCCGGGGTCGCTCAAATCCCGGACGATGTTCAGGTAACAACACTGTTCGTAGATCTGAGTGATAGCCTGAGGCCGGCTACACGTGCCGGGTCAGGGGCTTTGTATGGAATTACTGCAGATTTGCCGTCTGATATTGATAATCTGGTTGCTCCCTTAAAACCTCGAATGTATGTGCAACCGGCTCGTAGTGGAGCGGGTTTCCAACAACCTATTGGAGCGGCATTACCGGTAGCCGAAAGAGTAGCAGAAACCACCGCCGAGGTTACATTTCGTCTGGCTGATATCAATCCGAACTGGCCCTATAATTGGGTGGGCTGGGATGCCTGGGAGGCTGAAATCAGAGCGATAGTACAGGAAAATAACGAAGCGGGCCTGACGAATATCTACGGATATGAGATCTGGAATGAACAGCATGGAACCTGGAATGAAGAGGCTAATGGAGGAGATTTCTTCACGGTACTCTGGAAACCGACGTATGATTTACTTCGCGAAATAGCTCCTGATGCCAGAATTATTGGTCCTTCAGATTCTTACTACAATCGTTCGAGATTAGAAGAGTTTCTGACTTTTTGCGACGAAGACGAAAATGATTGTTTGCCGGATGTGATTTGCTGGCACGAGTTGGGTGGTCCTCAAAACGTAAGCGCCAATATTGATAATTACCGCAATTTAGAACGTGAATTACGCATCAGTCCACTGGAAATATCCATCAATGAGTATTCGAGCGATAATCATGATTATGAGGGAGCACCCGGCGTTTCGGCAGCGTTTATCGCAAAATTTGAAAGAAAAGGTGTTGAAAGTGCGGCTATTTCCTGGTGGTTCCCGCCCTATGCAGGTCGGTTAGGTAGTTTGCTCACCACCAATTCACTGGAAAAAGGAGGAGGCTGGTGGTTCTACAAATGGTACGGTGATATGACCGGATATATGGCCAACGTAACACCTCCAAGTCAAAGCGGAGATGGATTAGATGGAACGGCCAATCTTGATATGAGTAATGAATTCTCGAGTATCATCTTTGGGGGAAATCTAACCGGCGATGTAAGTGTCGATGTGAGCGGAATCCCCGAATCCTTTGGAGACAGCGTGGAGGTAATGGTGGAAGAAGTGCCATGGGAAAGCCGAAATACAGCGGTGACTTATCCTACGTTGATTTCACTTACTACAATGTTGGTAGAAAGCGGAGAGTTATCAGTTCCGGTTGAGATTGCAAATCCGTTGTATGGATACCGCATATACATCACTCCGGTCGGTAAAATGGTGGCGAATGAGCAGGGATTTGAGGAGGTACCCGGTAAGTTCTCATTGGCACAAAACTATCCGAATCCATTCAACCCCACTACTCAAATCCAATTCCATTTACCCAAAGCGACTAATGTGAAGCTTACTGTGTATAGCATAAACGGACAAAGAGTTGGTGAGTTGGTGAACGGCTTTCAATCAGCGGGGACTCATCGTGTTCAATTTGATGCCTCAAATCTGGCCAGCGGAGTTTACATCTACCAATTGATTGCAGATGGATATTCTGAAGTAAAACGAATGATGTTAATTAAGTAAATGAAATGAAAAAATTTAGTATTCAACTGATTCTTCTATTCTTTGTAGTAAGTGTTTCAGCACAGGAAATTAACATCTCAACTGATAGTACCTATCAAACCGTTAGAGGATTCGGGGGAGCTTTTATTGAATTCTGGCAGCCCGAATTAACTGCCGAACATGTTCAAACTGCTTTTGGGTTGGGTGAAGGAGAAATTGGCTTATCTATTCTGCGATTGGGTATTAATCCCGACTCAACCCGATGGAGTGAAAATTTGGTAGCCGCCCAAAAAGCTCAGGAAATGGGAATCACCATTTTTGCCTCCCCGTGGGATACTCCGGCAAATATGCGGGAAGATATTGAAGATGGAGAGTATCGGTTAAATCATGAGATGTATGCCGAATATGCCGAGCATATCAACAATTTTGCGAAATACATGAAGCGTAATGGGGTTGATATCTATGCGGTATCTGTTCAGAACGAGCCTGATATCGGGGAATGGACGCAATGGACACCGGATGAAATTCTGAATTTCGTTCGCGATTATGGTCATTTGGTGGATGCAGCCAAACTGATGGCTCCGGAATCTTTCCACTACGATTGGGATTATTCCGATCCGATATTGAACGATTCTCTGGCTACAGAAAATACGGATATTGTGGTAGGTCATATTTACGGTGGCGGGAATACTTATTACCCACTTGCTCACGAAAAAGGTAAAGAAATGTGGATGACTGAGTATTTGCTCAATGAATATACAGATGGACTCGGTGCTGAAGACTGGGAGTCGGCTACGGAAGAGCAAATTTGGGATCAAACCATGTTAATGGCGTATACGGTTCATAAGTCTATGGAAAGCAGTATGCATGCCTATATTTGGTGGTATCTGAAACGATATTATTCTTTTCTGGACGACGGAACCTATCGTGGGGTTAATGGCGCAGTTACAAAGCGAGGGTACGCCTTTTCACATTTTTCAAAATATGTTCGTCCGGGATACATCCGGATAAGTGCGGAGGGACCATATGTACGAGGGTACACTCTGGTTGATGCCACAGCCTATAAGAATCCGGATACCGGTGAGGTTGTGATTGTTGCACTAAATAGAGAAAGCTCAGCCAAACCTGTTGAATTTGTAATTGATGGGATGAATTCCGGAACCTTTACTCCGTTATTGTCAACCGTTGATGAAACGGTAGAGCCCATGGAGAATATCGAAGTAACCGGAAATAAATTTGAATACACTCTGCCTTCAGAAAGTATTATTACGTTCATCTCGAGCGGTATTAGTGTAGCCAATGAAGAAGAGGACATGACTGTTCCTTCTCAGATCAGATTGGATCAGAATTATCCCAATCCATTTAACCCAACTACTCAGATCCTATTCCATTTACCCAAGGCGTCTAATGTGCTGCTTACGGTGTATAACATAAACGGACAAAGAGTTGGTGAGTTGGTGAACGGCATTCAATCAGCCGGGATTCATCGTGTTCAATTTGATGCCTCAAATCTGGCCAGCGGAGTTTACATCTACCAACTGGTTGCAGACGGATACACTGAAGTGAAGCGGATGTTGTTAATTAAGTAAAACAAAGAAAAAGGCTCTTCATTTTTGTGAAGAGCCTTTTTAATGAGGGAATAAGAATCTTATTTAATCAGCAACATTTTCTTAGTGCTTACAAAGTTACCCGTCTCCAATCTGTATAGATACACACCGGATGAAAGTCCTGCCGCATTAAAGTTTACGGAGTGCTCCCCGGCCGATTGCTGACCATTAACCAGTGTGGCAACTTCACGTCCGACAGCATCAAAGACCTTAAGTGTTACATTGCTGTTAACCGGCAAATGATAACTGATGGAAGTGCCAGGGTTAAATGGATTTGGATAATTTTGATGTAGCTGATAATTAAGAGGAGCTGCAAGGGGTTCTTCGACCGATGTTGCCACCAGATCAGAAGAAACAAAAGTAGTTATACTGTTGGCAGGTAATGTTGCAGAGAAGTTGAAGCCTTCGATCTGCAGATCATCCAGCTGCTCCACATTATCATCTTCGGAAGTTATATAACGGCTGAAAGAATGCGTGGTTAAGCCATTCAGATTAACATTGATGTCTTTTTCAGCTGATTCTCCATTTACCGCAACAATTACCATTTTTGATCTGGCACTATCCACATAAGCGGAGGTCAGTACATTTACGTATCCGCGTTCGTAAGGACCATCGGCAAACACTCTGGTATATCCCGGGCGAATGAATCGGGAAAATTGGGACATTACCCAACCGCGTTTTGTGATCGATCCAACCGAAGCGCGATCTACAAAATTATCGGTATCGGCATCAACACCATCATGGATAGGGCTGTAATAGCGCTTTATCTGCCACCACACATATGCATTCCAGTTCGCATTCATCACACGATGGATCTCTTTGCCAACTTCCAGAGCATCGGGCCACATATTAGCAGAACGATCGCTGGATGTGTAATGCTCGGTCATCCATACTTCTTTATCTTTTTCTGCGGCCAGCGGGTATTTTGCAATTCCACCACCATATATATGTCCGCCGATGATATCGGTATTGGCAGTGGCTAGTGAGTCAGTTAGAATGGGGTCGTAATACGAAAGACGAAACTGGAAGGACTCGGCAGACATTACTTTGGTACCGATCATCGGGGCATAATCCCGTAAGAATGTAACCACTTCTTCCGGTTCCCAGGCAGTCCAGTCATTGGCATAATCCGGTTCATTCTGAACAGAAATAGCATAAATAGGAACGCCGTTGTTCTCCATAAACACTCTGAATGAGTCTAAATGGGCAGCATAAAGATCGTATTTTGTTGGGTCAACCTTTCTCTGATCTGAATTTGGGTCGTACATATCAGCAGGCGGATTCCATGGGGCGGCCCAGACAAGGGCGCCCATTTCGTGTGCTTTACGGGCAGTTTCAATTTGGTTTCCATTGTCCCAGTCGGCGGGATTAGGGCTTATCCTTAGTCTTAAGATGTTAAAGCCGAGAGTTCCTTCGCCGGTACCATAGGCAACATCTACATCATCCATCGTCAGGTCCTGACCATACCAATCCACAATGTTGGCGGCCCCAAACCCACGTATGGTTTGAAAGGTACTGTCGAGGTCAATGGTCACATTTTGAGCCTGCCCAGAGCCGGTGAAAGAAAAAAGAATAGCTGGTAGCAGAATAAGTGATAGAAAAGAAAACTTTTTCATGATGAGGTTTTGTGAGCTGACTAACTGATCGCCGCCATATATTAAGCGTAATTAATACACTTTATATATGTTGTGCAGTCTTTGTAGAAGATGTATTGCGATAAGTTATTTATTAACATTTAATTAAATAGACAAACTGTCCGGTAAAATCTGAAGATTAAGACTGCAAATATGAAGATTATATGAAAGGGCTTTCAGTATATAGCTCATAATTTGCAGGGTCATTAGGAAAAATTTGATGCAAATTTATTTTGCAAAGTATCAAATATGAATCAAAAACCATGAACAAATTTTCAAAAAAAAGGCGCCTAAAAAATTAAATAATATTGTTCAATTTGCTTTAAAAAGGGTATAACGCTCATTTTTAAGCGGTAGAGCAATGTTTTTGAGAGCAAAATTTGCTCAATAAATTAATAAAAATTGCTCAAAATATTTTTCATTATAACCTTCATTTGATATATTATTTGGCGTTCAAAAGGTGAAAGCGCTTCTAATGGATTTCAGAACAAATAGAGATTGGACAAGTATTATGCGGAATTATTTAAAACTATCGTTGTTTGCGTTGATTTTTGGTCTTTTGGGAACCACTGCTCTTTGGGCGCAGGAATCAGGGGGCTATGGTCAGATCAAAGGTCTGGTAACTGATGCGGGCTCAGGTGAGACCCTGATCGGAGTAAATGTTGGAATTAGAAATACAACATTAGGCGCTGCTTCAAATATTGATGGAGAGTATGTTATTCGAAGAGTACCCGCCGGAGTGTATACGCTGGCTGCCAGTTCGATTGGTTATGATAACTTCGAAATCGAAGTAGAAGTGGTCGGTGGTGAAACACTTGAATTGAATTTCTCAATGAATGCGGTTACAGTAGTTGGTGAGGAAGTTATAGTTTCTGCACAGGCTCAGGGCCAGAGAGAAGCCATTAACGAGCAGTTACAGTCTGATAAAATTGTGAACGTGGTATCCGAGACCAAGATCCAGGAACTGCCCGACTTTAACGCAGCTGCGGCACTTGGTCGATTACCGGGTGTTTCTACTACAAAAAGTTCAGGGGAAGATAATAAGGTAGTTATTCGTGGTCTGTCGCCTGAGTTTAACTCCATTGAGGTTGAAGGGGTGAAGCTTTCTGCAACCGGTAGTCCCAGTATCGGTTTTACATCCGATCCTTATGTTGGAACCGGCGGGGTAAATAACGACCGTAGTGTGGATCTTACCTCAGTTTCACCGTACATGATCAGAATGATCTCAGTATATAAGTCACTCACTCCGGATATGAATGCCAACTCAATTGGTGGTACGGTGAATATGGAGTTGAGGGAAGCACCGGCAGAGCCTCATTTCAGTGCAATGTGGCAGCAAGGGTATACAGCAAAAAGTAATACTTATGGTAACTACCGGGCAGTACTTTCGGGAAGTAACCGTTTCTTTAATGAAAAACTTGGGGTGTACGCACTTGCGAACATTGAATCCTATGATCGTAATGCGGATAATCTTTCAGCGGGTTATGGTAGAGTAAGTTCTAGTGCCGATGTGGATTCTCTTACAGGTTTCAGAAAAGTAGATGTGGATCAGGTGACCTTTAACCGACACATTGAAACAAGAAACAGATACGGAGCTAACCTGATCATGGATTACCGGTTACCAAAAGGTTCGCTGAAATTTGTGAATATGTTTACGCGTATCAACAAGGATTACACCGATTATAATCAGAGTATCGTGTACAATAATAACCGAATGGACTGGCGGTTACAACAGGGTGACAATGATGTTGATACCCGTTTGCATACCTTAAAGCTGGACTATGACCTTGGTTGGGTGAATATCGACGTATCAGGTAGTTACACAAGTTCTTTAAACCTTCTCGAAAATTCTCCGGTTATCAACTTTAATCAGGTGGGTGCGCTTAACATCGATCAGAATGATATTGTGAATTTGCCGCCTGAAGATCTGATCGGTTATCAGCAGTCGTTCCGTGGAGTTGAAGAAGTAGTACTTCGTAGTGCAAACCTGTACTCAAGCGACTATAAAGAAGAACGTTACACTACCAAAGCTGATTTCGAAATTCCATTCAACATTGGCACCGGATTAAGTGGTTCATTCAAAGTTGGCGGGCAATGGGATCGCCAATACAACAGCCTGGATCAGGAGGCACCATATATGGCATTCGATGGGAATGCCGGAAGTAGTGAAGAGGGAATCGCGAATAACATGATGCGCGACCTTATGAATGAGTTCGATCTGGGTATCAATGAACAGGGATGGTTTACAGGCCCAACGTTCATGAATACAGATCGTGAACTATTCAATCCATTCCTGAATGATACCTATGGAGATATTTACTTCACACCAACACCCGGTTTACTCGTAGATATGGTAAACTATGTGATTGGGAATCCTTTGTACGACGCTTCAAACGAAGAGCAAAGCACCGGTCGGCAAGGAGGATGGTATGATGGTCCTTATCAGCAACTGACCAACGATTACTCATTTGATGAAGACTATTACGCAACCTATGCGATGACCAAATTCACCGTAGGTAAATTCTTCTTTATCGGTGGCGCCCGTTACGAAAAAGTGGAGTCTCATTATCAGGCATATATTGCTGAAGATATTCGTAATGCACAGAATCAGTACATGATTGATACTACATCCACATCAAGTAATGAATTTCTGTTGCCCATGGGTCAGGTTAAATTTGATGCCTTCGATTGGATGGATCTGCGATATGCATACACACAGACCCTTGCCCGACCTAATTATAACGACCTCACACCAAAATATACGATACCAAATGGTGGGGGATCGATCTATACTGGTAATCCGGATCTGCAACCGGCCCAAGCCTTCAACCATGATGTGAACGTAACCTTTCACGCCAATAAATTAGGCTTACTTTCAATTGGTGCATTCTATAAGACCATTAAGAACTTCAGGTATACAGCCAGTTATAAACTGGATGCAGCAATGAAAGCCGGCATTGACGATGTAAGCAATTATCAGATCTTCTGTAGTGAATATATCCGGGATAAATACGGGGATTTGTATCCAACAGTTGGTAGTGAAATCACCTGTCCGGATGGTCAGGAATTAGTTGGGCCTGCTATGGAAGCCGGCACGTACAATGTGAATGTGAGCAAACCACTGAATAACCCATACGACGCCACTGTAAAAGGTCTTGAATTGGATTTCCAGCATAATTTCTGGTATCTGCCGGGCACATTAAGCAACATAGTGTTTGGAGTTAACTATGCCCGCATTTTTTCAGAATACAAGCAACCGTTCTACATTCGAAATGTGTATTTCGAGGGAAGTGGACGTGACGCAGTACAGGTTGTCGAGTTGATTGACAGTTCATTTACCTCAAGACTGGTTAATCAGCCAAAGCATGTGTTAAACACCTATCTGGGATATGATTATAAAGGCTTCTCAGGAAGATTTTCATTGCTGTACCAATCAAACACATTCCGTGGAAGTGGTGGGGAATATACCGAGAACGACAGCTTTACCACCGACTACCTGAAGATTGATTTTTCGGCTCGTCAGAAGCTTCCGTTTGTTGACGGCAAAACCGAGCTGTTTATGGATGTAAGTAACATAAACGGAGCAAATACCAGTTGGCGGCAAAGGTCGATCAATGGGTATCAGGGAATACAAAATTACGGGCTTACTGCGAATTTAGGTATCCGTATAAGATACTAGTAGTAAGACAAAGGATATCAACATCTAATATTTGATAAAAAAGGAGTAAATATGCGGCGAACGCTACTAACACTAATACTGATGATTTGCATGGGGAGTATGCTTTATGCTCAAAAGGATACTGTGCATGTACAAGGCTTTTACGAAGCCGGATTTGTTGAGGGAACTCTGAATGACGCCATCGCCGATGTGCGGGCAAACGGAGATCTGAATAATACAGTTTTTAAGCTCACACCTTACGAAGTGTATGTTTTGAGTAGTAAGATCTTTATGGGATTTGGTGAAAATCTTGAGATCGTAGGTCCTAAGCCTGGCAGTACTCAGGAATCTGCACTACCACAGATCGTATGGACTGATGAAGAGATTGACCGTGCTTACATTATTCAAACCTATGGCGACGTAGTTATGAAAAATGTGTGGGTAGTTGGTGCTTCTTTCTCAGGAACTCAATTAGGTACCTCCATTACGTTCGAAGATTCTTTGGCCCAAAATGACACCGAACGAGGGTACTTCGATGGTGTGATCTTCGATTATTTTGGTATCGGATCTGAAGGTTCAGGAACAGTAAGTGTAAAAGCGGATCACTTCACCGGTATCTTCAAAAACTGTTATTTCCGTAACGGTGCTGATGATCACTTCCAATATTACGGTCGTGCGGTTTCTTTCCCGTATCAGAGCGCCAATTTCCATTATGATTCACTCTTATTCGAAAACACTACGTTCTCTAACCTGAGTAGGATCGTGATGATGGAGGGTAATGAATATGGCTCCAATATCCATCTGAACCACGTAACGCTGATAAACTCCGTAGAGTGGGTTATTCAATCCGGTTGGTTAGAGAATATGTCTATTACCAACTCGATTTTTGTAAATCCTTATATGTTCGGGCCAAGAGTGCTTGATATCTGCGACGATGGACAGGATTATAATGATTATCTCGATGGTGATTGTGTGGATGGCGAACCAGGAACTCCGGGGGGTGCTTTAGTACAAGATATTGTAGCAGTGGATTCTCTTGGTTTTGAAGTAGACTTTACTGATCAGGATCGTCAGATCTATATTGGTAATAATGTGTACTACTACGAAGACTATATGGAGACATGGTTCTCTGAATGCGGTTGGTGTACTGAACGTATTCAAAACAGGGAATCTGATGAGCTTCACCTGCCTTCTCCTGCCATTGGTGAAAATGCCATGGCTTTCTACGACTCTGTAGACAGCGAAGGAAATAAAGTGTTCCAAACTATGAATATCGGTGAATTCTATTCTGATCCCGTAGATTTTGTTACCCCACCTACAAATCAGGATAGCATGCTTACATTTGTTGAATTTAAATGGGGTGTGGGATCCGACTTGATCTGGGCATATAACCTGAATGAAACACTCAAGCAAAAGTGGCCATTATCAGATAATCTGGCTTATAATAATGCAACCTATAAAACAGCGGCATGGGGTGGCTATCCATTAGGTGACCTTAACTGGTTCCCGACTGAGAAAGCAGACTGGGAAGCCAATCAGCGCGACAAAGACTGGGAAACCATTGATAACTGGTTAACAACAGGTACTGCTGATGGGGTGATCAATAGTGTGGAAGATCCGAATACACTGCCTACCGGTTTTGCACTGGATCAAAACTATCCAAACCCATTCAACCCAACTACACAGATTGCTTATACCGTACCTGAAGCGTCAAATATTACACTTAAGGTGTATAACAGCTTAGGTCAGGAAGTTCAAAATCTATTCGAAGGTAACCGTTCTGCAGGCAGATACGAAGTAACCTTCAATGCTTCTGGTCTTTCAAGTGGTGTATACTACTACCGCTTAGAAGCGAAAGAAGCCGGAGTCTCTCTAACCAGAAAATTAACTCTTATCAAATAAGAGAGTTGATTTAACGATTGTTCTTAGGTGAGAAAGGGCGGGGTCCCTTTTTCATCTAAGGATCTTTTCTAACAAACAATACAAGTGCGAGGATAAAACATGAGAAAGTTTACAATGCTCAGTGCATTCTTACTCTCTATACTTATAGTGGGGTCAGGTGCGCTTCAAGCTCAGACTAAGATTTCAGACTGGGGTGCTATCGGTACCCGACTGGCTGGATCTGGTTGGACATTAGGACTCGACGGGACAACACCAGCCGGTGATGTTTCATTGAGTGGTACCGCTGCACCGGGTAACTGGACAGCAGTTCGCGGCGGTTTTGACAGTGATGTGGTATTAACATCCGGTGAATCTTTTAAAGTAAGCGGTGCGTTTGCAATTAACGGAGATCTGGATATATGGAATCCACTCAGAATTGGTGTTTATAACCACACTGATATCGGAACTTTAGTTAATGCAGGTACAGACTCTGCCGCATGGGGATATACCCAATATGCAGGAACCGATTCCGCTGCATTTTTCTCTAACGAAAGCAGTGCTTTTGGTTATTTAGTAACCAACCAAACTGGTGCTAATGGTGGAATTGCCGGACAAGGTGGTAATGGTAACCTTTGGGCAGTAAATGGCGGAAGCTGGATCTCTACCTGGAGTGGTGGAACAATGACGTTAGGACAAACTATTCAGTCTCCACGTCGTGCAATTATGCCAGCCGGTACCTATGATTTTGAAATGTCCGTTGAAATGACCACAGACTCTACAGCTGAGATCAAATGGTACATAATGAATCAGGATGGGGCATCTTACTTACATTCAGGTTCGCATACCGAAACATTCCAGTATGCAGGAACTGATTCTTCAACGTTTAAAACCACCTTCAATGGTTTTGCGTTTTCTATGCAGAATGGTGTAGAAACAGTGACCCAGATTGATCTTACAGGTTTTGAATATGAAATGGGTGCAACTGTAACTATTCCTGAGCCTATTTTCTCTTCATTCTATGTGTCTGACTGGGGTGCGATTGGTTCTCGTCTACCCGGATCCGGCTGGATTTTAGATAACGATTCTACCACTCTGGTGGGCGATGCTTACCTAAGTGGTGATGTTGCTCCCGGTAACTGGACTGCAGTACGTGGTGGTTTCGGTGAATTACCAGTTACAGCAACTCTTGAAGAAGCTGTTATTATTTCCGGTGAATTTGAGATCAATGGCGATCTTGATATCTGGAACCCTCTTCGATTTGGAATGTTTAATCATACCGATATCGGAACGCTGCACAACCAATATACTGACTCTGCACAGTGGGGATATATGCAATATGAAGGAACCGACTCCGCTGCATTTTTCTCGAATGAAGCCAGTGCCTACGGTTATCTGATCACGAATCAAACTGGCGCCAATGGTGGTATCGCCGGTAACGGTGGAAATGGTAATGCATGGACTGTGAATGGCGGAAGCTGGATCTCTACCTGGAGCGGTGGAAACATCACTATGGGAGAAACTATTCAGTCTCCACGTCGTGCCATTATGCCTGCCGGTACGTATGAATTTGAGATGTCTGCTCAGCCATTAGCTGACGGAACTACCGAATTCAGATGGTACATTATGAGTGATGATGGAGAATCTTATCTCCATTCCGGTGTACATATTGATACTGTATCCCAAAAAACAGAATTCAACGGCTTCGTATTCTCAATGCAAAACGGAGTTGAAACAGTTACCGAATTAAACTTATATGCTGTTGAAGTTGATCGTGGTGCTCCGATCGAGATACCTGAGCCAATTTTCTCCCCATTCTATGTATCTGACTGGGGTGCAATCGGAACTCGTTTACCAGGATCCGGCTGGACCTTAGATAACGATTCTACCACATTGGTAGGTGATGCCTATATCAGTGGCGATGCTGCTCCCGGAAACTGGACTGCAGTACGTGGTGGTTTCGGTGAACTTCCGGTAAAAGCCACTCTGGAAGAAGCCGTTATTATTTCCGGTGAATTTGAGATCAATGGTGATCTGGATGGATGGAATCCTTTACGCTTTGGTATGTTCAATCATACCGATATCGGAACGCTGCACAACCAATATACTGACTCCGCTCAGTGGGGCTACATGCAGTACGAAGGAACCGATTCTGCCGCTTTTGTTTCAAATGAAGCCAGTGCCTATGGATATCTGATCACCAACCAGGTGGGTGCCAATGGTGGTATCGCCGGTAACGGTGGAAACGGTAATGCATGGACCGTGAACGGTGGAAGCTGGATCTCTACCTGGAGTGGTGGAAACATCACCATGGGACAGACTGAGCAGTCACCACGTCGTGCCATTATGCCTGCCGGCACGTATGAATTTGAAATGTCAGCCCAGCCATTAGCGGATGGAACAACTGAATTCAGATGGTACATTCTGAGTGATGACGGTGAAACCTATCTTCATTCCGGTGTGCATGTTGATACTGTATCTCAAAAAACTGAATTCAACGGCTTTGTATTCTCAATGCAAAACGGTATCGAAACAGTTACTGAGATCGCATTGTATGCAGTAGAAGTTGACCGCGGTGCGCCGATCGAAATTCCTGATCCGATCTTTTCGCCATTCTATGTTGGCGACTGGGGCTTCCTGGGTGGAAAATTTGGTGCTGCTGCGGGTGATACAGCCTGGTCATTAACTCCTGGCACACTGGTAGGTGATGCTGAAGTATCTGGTTCTGCAGCCACTGGTTGGGCAGCATTAGCCGGTAATTTCGGTATTGATGTTGTTCCTGATGCTGAAGAAGGCATTGTTGTAGAAGGTATGGTTACTTTCGAAGATGGTGGTTTCGAAGATGCTAACAGCTTCATGTTCGGTTTAGTAAATGCTGATCTGGGTGGACTCGATTCCCTTGAAAATGCAGGTTACAATTTCAACGGTAGTGAAAATGCTTCAGGGTATCTGTTTGTTCCTTCAAACGGAACAGATGTATCTCCAACCTGGGCAGCCGGCGGTGCCGGATCTGTTGGTGCGGTTTCTGGCGGAGCGTGGTATGATGCTACCGGAGCTGGTGCAACGGCTCTAGCTGCTGTTCCAGGAACAGGTACACCAGGTGCAGGAACATATGATTTCATGATCTTTGTTGTACCAAACGGTGACGGAACGAACACCGTGCACGCAGAATTAGTGAAAGATGATGATAGCTATGTATATCGGGTAACTGCTGTTGATGCAGCCGGTGTTACAGATCGTTTCAATGCAGTAGTGTTTGCAACGAATAACTCTTCTACAACCTCAATGTTTGTTGAAGCGGTTTATGTAAACAAAGAAGCTATGACAGTGAGTAAAGAAGTTGAAAAAACAGACATTCCTGCTGTATTCGCAATGGATCAAAACTATCCGAATCCATTCAACCCAAGTACAAACATCCGTTTCAGCTTGCCACAGGCCAGTAATGTAACATTGGCTGTTTATGACATGTTGGGTAGAAAAGTAGCTACTCTCATTAATGGCGAACAAATGAATGCTGCTTATCATACTGTTAAGTTCGATGCTTCGGCACTCGCTTCCGGTATGTATATCTACAGAATCGAAGCTGGTTCGTTTGTAAGTACTAAGAAAATGATGCTTATCAAGTAAAGTATCTCCTTAGATTAAATAGTTGATTTGATCGAAGCCTGTTTCCTGAAAGGGGACAGGCTTTTTTTATGGGTGCCATCCTCAAAAAGGTGCTTGAAACACCAGTAGAAACCTGATTTAATAACTTTGAGGAATACCTTAAAAGGCTTATAATTGCGAACACTTTGGGTAATAATGATTCTAACACATAAAGAGATCAAAAATGGAATCTCTTACATTACGCACGTTTAATAAGGCGTTGTCGTCGGCGCATATTGATGCCAGAATTGCGCATATTTTAAATAAATACGGTTCAAATGTTCTGGTAACTACTTCATTTGGAACCACTTCGGTCATGCTGTTGCATATGATAAGCCGGATCAAACCGGGTTTTCCGATACATTTTGTGGATACCGGTTTTTTGTTTCCGGAGACACATGCCTATAAAGATGAATTGATCCGCCGTTTCGGGCTTAACGTGATCACGCATAAAGCTCCGTACGAAACTAATCAGCGCTGTAGCAATTCCCGACTCTGGGAAACCAACCCCGATAAATGCTGTACATTGAATAAAGTTGAACCTCTGCAGAGAATCATGCCGAAATATAATATTTGGGTATCCGGACTGATGGGGTATCAAAGCGAATACCGAACAGAATTAGAGATCATACAGGAAAAGAAAGGGATCTTTCGGTTCTATCCGTTGATCGACTGGACTAAGGAGCAGGTAGATGATTATATAGACGGCTTTGGATTGCCAAGACATCCGCTTGAAGGAATGGGTTTTTCCTCAGTTGGTTGTACACATTGTACAGTTCAGGGTGATAGTCGCGAAGGGCGCTGGAGCGGGCAGAATAAATCAGAATGCGGCCTTCACGTTTAGAGAATTAAGGTTTGTCTTTGGATTCCTGCAGCAACCAATCCAGATATTCCGGATTCCCTTCATTTTCTGTCAGAGTAAGCGAGATCACACACGGCACCTCATAAGAATGAAGCTCAAGCACTTTCTGAGTGAGTAACTTTACCTTCGAATAGTGGGTCTTTACGATCATTACCGTTTCACGGGCTTCCTCGATCTTTCCCTTCCATTTATAGATAGATTCCATCCCATCCAGCAGGTTAACGCAGGCAGCAAGATCTGCTTCGAGCAAAGCTTTGCTGATAGTCCGGGCTTCCTCTTTGGTGGGGGTGGTTATATATACGATGCGCAAATTATTATACATGCTTTAATGTGAATACGAATCGCATAAAAATCAAAAGTTAAATCAGTAAACAGGCTAAGTTTTTTTGAAAGGATGGGTGGCATATTTTTAATAATAGCCGTATTTTTGCAAGCTCTGAATTTTGCGAGAGTGGCGGAATTGGTAGACGCGCTAGATTTAGGATCTAGTATCTTAACCGATGTGGGGGTTCGAGTCCCCCCTCTCGTACATTCCTTTCTAACTTTCGGTAGTTAATCACTGAATTTACAAACATAGCGGAGCATACGTGAACATTTCTGTAAAAGAGATCACTTCTGTAGACAAAGAAGTTACTTTAAAAGCTAATCGCGAAGAGTTACAACCCAAATTTGATAAAGCCTTAAAGAAATATCAGGGCCAGATCAATCTTCCGGGATTCCGACCAGGTAAAGTGCCTTTAGGGATCATCAGAAAACGTTTCGGAAGTGAAATTGAGATCGAAGAGATCAACAAATACATCCAGGAAGTATTTGAAAAAGACGTGGTTGAAGAACACAATCCCGTAGGTGAAACAGAGATGCTCGACTTCCAGTGGGAAAATGATGAGCTCGAAGCTGTATTCAAGATCGGTGTTAAACCGGAAGTAGAATTAGTAGATCTGAGCAAGATCGAAGTGAAGTCGATGGTACATGATGTGACCGACGAAGAAGTTGCTGAAGAAGTGGAACGTACCCTTGAGCGCGAAGGTAATTGGGAAGAGGTAGATGAAGCAGCTACTGAAGACAGTAAGATCATTGCCGACGTAGTTTCACTTGATGATGAGGGCAAACCTATTGAAGCAGAACTTGATACGGATCAGACGATCGATCTGAGAGAGGAATCTGCTGCTGATTTCAAAAAAGCATTAACCGGTAAGAAAGCCGGCGACGTGGTGGAGATGAATCTGGAAGAGGATGGTGATAAAGATCATTTCCAGGTAACCATTAAAAAAGTTCAGAAACTGCACAAACCTGAATTGAACGAAGAGTTCATTAAAAAGCAGACCAATCAGGAAGCAGCGACCGAAGACGAGTTCAAAAGCTACATCAAAAGCAGAATGCAACAGTACTACGACCAGTCTGCAGACGATCTGTTTAAAAATGAAGTGGTACAGGCATTGGTTGAAGCTCATGAATTTGATGTTCCATCAACATTTACCGAGCAGATCAAGAATTCATATGTAGAGCAGTTAAAACAGCAATACGGAAATACACTACCTGAGAATTTTGATGCGGAGTCGTATAAAAACGAAATGACCGATCAGGCTAAGCGTGAGGCTAAGTGGTATTTCATTAGCCAGAAGCTTCAGGAAAGCTACGACGATATCGAGATCACACCCGAAGATATCGATGACTTTATCGGAGTTGAGGCGGCCCGCTACGGAGCAACTGCCGATCAGTTAAAAGGATATTATGCACAGAACCCGGGAATGCTCGAACAATTGAGAAGCAGTATCCGTGAAAATAAGGTATTTGATAAGCTTCAGGATGAAGTTAAAATTGACGAGCTCAGTAAAGATGCTTATCGTGAGTACCAGGAAAAAAAGCAGGAAGAAAATAATTAAAAACTGAAGCCTTATGATCAAGCAACCGATTTTCGAACAACCCGTTTTTGATTCAGCCAGCCAGATAGAAAATAATCTGGTGCCAATGGTTATTGAAACCACCAGCCGTGGTGAGCGTGCGTACGATATTTACTCCCGACTGTTAAAAGATCGTATCATTATTCTGGGAAGTCCGATCAATGATGTGGTTGCAAGTTCTATTGTGGCTCAATTGTTGTTCTTAGAATCAGAAGACCCTGAAAAAGACATCAACCTGTATATAAACAGTCCGGGTGGTGTTGTTTCTGCCGGTTTGGCCATTTACGATACCATGCAGCATATTAAATGCGATGTTGCCACCACTTGTATGGGTATGGCGGCCAGTATGGGTGCCGTTTTATTAACTGCCGGCACTGCCGGTAAACGAAGTGCACTGCCACATTCCCGTGTTATGATCCACCAACCGTTGGGTGGAGTTCAGGGTCAGGCGAGCGATATTGAAATTGAGGCTAAAGAAATCATAAGAATTAAACGAGAACTAAGTCAGATCATCGCTGATCATTCTGGTAAAACCCTGGATGATATCATCAATGATTCAGATCGTAATAACTGGATGTCTGCCGATGAAGCCAAGAATTACGGACTAGTTGATAATGTGATCTCGAGAGCAGATGTAGCTAAATAAACATCATCTGCTAACTTTATTTATTTTTGTTAGATTATTGAGGCATGAGCGAAAAAGAAAAAAATAACGACATCGTAAACTGTTCTTTCTGCGGACGATCCAGTCTGGAAGTGAACAGCATGGTGGCCGGACCTGGTGTGTATATTTGTGATCGCTGTGTGGAAGACGCCTCAAGTATCATAAAAAGCGATCTTGCGTCTTTAGCCCGCCGCCGTGAAAAGAGTTATAAACCTCTGCTAAAACCGGTAGAGATCAAAGCAAAACTCGATGAGTATGTGATCGGTCAGGAATACGCGAAGAAAACGTTATCTGTAGCGGTGTATAATCACTACAAGCGAATAAGTAGCGATAGCCTGGATAACGACGATACCATGATCGAGAAAAGTAATATTGCTCTTCTCGGTCCAACCGGTAGTGGTAAAACATTGCTCGCCCGAACGCTCGCAAAAGTAATAGATGTCCCTTTTACTATTGCTGATGCTACCGTTCTAACCGAAGCCGGTTACGTGGGCGAAGATGTTGAAAGTATTCTAAGTAATCTGTTACAAGCGGCAGATTACGATGTAGAACGGGCCAAACGCGGTATCGTTTACATCGACGAAGTAGATAAAGTTGCCCGCAAAAGTGATAATCCTTCCATTACCCGCGATGTTAGTGGGGAGGGTGTTCAGCAGGCGCTGTTAAAGATCCTGGAAGGTACGGTAGCTAATATTCCACCTAAAGGTGGCAGAAAGCACCCTGAACAGAGCTTCATCCAGCTGGACACTTCAAACATCCTGTTTATATGTGGTGGAGCTTTTGCAGGTCTTGAACAAATTATCTCTCGCAGACTTTCTACCAGTGCGATGGGATTCCATACGCAGGATCAGGTAAAATTTGATAAGGAAGATCCGGAGATATTTACCTATGTAGAACCGGAAGATCTTCAGCATTTCGGGTTGATCCCGGAACTGATCGGTCGATTACCGGTGATCTGTGGTTTACATGAGCTGTCTGATGAAGCTATGATGGATATTCTTCAAACTCCGAAAAATGCCATTACCAAACAGTATAAAAAACTGTTCAAGATGGAAAATGTGGAACTCGAATTTGAAGAAGAGGCCTTACAAGCCATCGTGAAGAAATCAAAGGCCCGAAAGACCGGCGCCCGTGGGTTACGCTCCATTATGGAAGCCTCCATGCTGGATATTATGTTTACACTGCCCTCTATGAAAAATGTGGCAAGATGTGTGATCACAAAAGATACGATTGAGAAAAAAGCCCCTCCTGTGTACGAGAAACAGAAAGCTTCAGCCTAAAGATTTTAAACCCTTCACAATGTTGTGAGGGGTTTTTTGTTTTAGGGAAGTAATGGCTTGCCTATATTCCCGAAACACATTTCCTACGACATGAATTTATTTGCACAATCCGGCTGGATAAAAGCATTTCTGGTAATTTTTTTAATTCTTTTGGGTATTGGTTCGTTGGTATACAATCGCTACCTGGTTGGTAAGGTTTTAGAAAAAGAAAGAGTAAGTGTGGAATTGTGGGCAAAGGCTCTGGAGTTTAACGCCCTTCCGGTTCATCAGGAGGCCAGTACCATGTTGCTTGAAGCTGTGAATGAATTGGGAAAGAATCCAACTGTGAACGACAGCCTCATCCAAACCTTACTGGATGTAGAGAATCTGAGAAGCTCATATAATTTTGTAAGCGATGAACTGATCCTGAATGATGGAGCTAATGTACAGGTTCCGGCGGTGTTGGTTGATGCCAATGATAATCCTCTTGAATACCGCTCAATCGATCCGGATAACCCGGATAAGGTGATCATTGATTACAGCTTTAAGAATGTACCAGAGAATGAGATCGATACAAAAGAAAAGCGTACGGCTCTCATCAAAGAGTTTAAAGAAACCAATCCTCCCATACAGATCCTGATTGGAGATAAAACAAACAGGATATCTCAGTATGTGTATTACGGAGAGAGCCCAACCGTAAAGTTGCTTCGGTATTTCCCCTACATACAGATCGTCATCCTGAGTTTGTTGTTAGGTATCGGTTATACCACTTACCGAAGTATTACCCGTGTTGAGCAATCGAATCTTTGGGTGGGAATGGCTAAAGAGGCTGCACATCAGTTGGGAACTCCTATATCAAGTTTATTCGGATGGATCCATTTGTTCAAGGACGAATATGAGCATGATAATGAGGCAATGAAGATCATCGATGAAATTGAAAATGATGTTCAACGCCTGAGTGGAGTAGCAGAGCGGTTCGGAAAGATTGGGTCGGAAGCAGAACTGAAGGCTACTGCAATTGAACCGATCCTGAATGAAGCGGTGAATTACATGGAGCGAAGGTTGCCAAAGATCGGTAAGCCGGTAGTGGTAAAAAAGGAAATAAATGCAGATGCCATGGTGAATATCAATCAGGAGTTATTTCAATGGGCCGTTGAGAATCTGGTAAAAAATGCCATGGATGCAATGCGTAATTCCGATAAACCCGAAATGTTTATCGCTGTTAAAGCCTCTGTACATGGTAATGATGTATTGATCGATATTCAGGACTCCGGATCGGGGATCGACCCAAGGAATGTAAATACGGTATTCAAGCCGGGATTCAGTACAAAAAAGAGAGGATGGGGGTTAGGACTGAGTTTAACCAAGCGGATCATCGAAGACTATCATAAAGGGAATCTGTTTGTCTATGAAACCGAATTGAATGTGGGAACGACCATGCGCATACGGTTAGATAAAATAGAAAACCGTGAACGGATAGTTTAATCGTCGGTATAACCACGCTTTTTTGCGTATTCGTAAAGTTCTGTCTTCAACAGATTTCTTCCACGATGTAACCGGGAGCGAATAGTTCCAATAGGTACATCCAGCATATTGGAGATCTCTTCGTAGGTAAAACCATCAACATCGCAAAGCAATACTACAGTCCGGAAATCCTCAGGCAGTTTGGCAAGTGCCTTCGAGAAGTTATCATCCATCATGTCTCTGAAGATGAGATGCTCCAGATCGGTAGTATCCGTTCGTTCAGCTCGTACCGATTCGTAATAGGATGATACCTCATCGTAATCTACTTGCTGTGGTTTCTTTGCGTTCTTTCGGTAATTATTGATGAATGAATTCTTGAGAATCCGAAAGAGCCATGCTTTGGCATTGGTTCCTTTTTCATAACTGTCGAAGAAACGAAATGCCTTAACGATAGTATCCTGAACCAGATCTTCTGCATCACTTTCGTCGGCAGTAAGGCGAATGGCAAAATTATACAACGAATCCAGGTGAGGAATGATCTCCTCATTAAAAGCTTCTTGTTTTGAAATGATATTCTTGCTCAACAGGATCCTTGTTTTCTAAGTTGCTGCTTTCTAGATAAGTCTTTTTTTCTAGAACTCTAAATTATTTAATATTTTTCACAGCTTTTATTGTTTGATATTAAACATAATAGCTGCTTAAGGTAAATAGAAAATGTTGATGAGGAACTTAACTGAATACTTAACCGCCCAAAAATGTAATTACAATTACATCGTAAATAGCGTGAGTCCAGGCTGCAATTCCAAATCCTCTCCAGATATAAATTCCATTCAATATCAAGCCGAATAAAAAGCGATACATGAATGAGTTTAAGGTGAACAGATCACCCATAGAGCCCATGTAATGTACGGCACTGAATAACATTGCAGAAAGTGTGATGGAGGCGATATAAGAAGCCCATTTTTTGTCGTTGAACACTTTGTTGAAAATGAACACAAACGCAGACACTAAGAGCACACGAAAGAAGAGCTCCTCATAAAGTCCGGCGCCCAAACTTAGTGCGAGCTTTTGGATGTAGGAAAGGCTGGTTACCGGATCGGTAGCAGCAATATTGAAAAGTGCAGATATGACCGTACTGCTTACTAAGGTTACGATGATCGAATAGACAAAGGCTTCGGCGATCATTAGAATGAAATTACGGGCCCGAAGTGTATTCAGTTTTTCCCGTTCTTTATACAGAATAAAAAAGCCCAGCAACATCACGATCATCAGGGATAATGATATGGCATCCAGTCCAAAGGAATTCAATATGGATTTAAACCAAACATCCACACTGATTCTAACAACATGATCGGAATTCGGTTGCGAGATCAGAATTAGCACCTCATAGGCTAAAAAAAGAGGTAAACTCACAAGAAAGCTGTAGAGCAGATTATGCGTGGTTTTAAAATAATTTCTGATAGGATTCTCGGTCATCAGTTTTCCGTAAAAATGGTTACAGCGGGTGATTCTGATTTCTCAAGATCTAATATTCGATAGGCCTCGGAAGAAAGTTTCAGTCCGGCCTCCATAATCCGGTCGTTTATTCTAACAAAAATTCCCTTTCCGGTTGCCTCATTTTCAATGTAGATCACGGAGCCTAGTGCAATATTCGAATGTGCAGCAGTAAGACGGTCAGGATTATACAACTCCCCACTAGTGGTGGCATTACCGGTAAAATCATCGGAATATTTAAATGCCGGTACAGACCCAAGGTTTTGCAGGTCGGCTCCCTTTTTATAAGGGTTTTCAAACTGTTTGGAAGGAGGAAGCAATACAGTGATCTTTTGCCCCGGGCGTATGCTGTTCAGGTTTACCCCCGGATTAAGCTCCTGCATTTCAATGTCCGACATGTTAAATTTGGCTAAGAGTTTTTTAAACGTATCACCACTTTCAACGGTGTAAACCACAAACTCTCCCTGTGGGGTAGACTCATTCGAAAATTCGGCGGCAGAGGGAGCTACACTGTCTTTTACCTTGCGAACACTTAACCGCTGACCAATCCGGAGCATATCGCTTTCAAGGTTGTTAAGTTCTTTCAGTTCACTGATGCTCATATTATGCCGACGAGCTATAAAGGTGAGATTATCCCCGCTTTTTACTGTGTAATATACATTCTCCTGAGGGGTTGAGATCTCGATCAGGGATTTTACAGGTTCATCCGGCAACTCCCCGTTAGGTGGCTGTACGTCATTTCCATCCACGAAATAAGTTAACTGCTGTCCCACAGCAAGGTCGTTGCTAACCAGCTTATTCCAGGATTTTAGTTCTGCAACAGAAACTTTCAGTGTTTTTGAAATGGAGTACAGCGTTTCTCCGGCTTTAACGGTGTGCGTATGTTTTTGCTGAGCAAATACGCTGCCGGTTAAAAAAAGAACCAATACCAATGCAAAGGATAATGATCTCATAAGTTATTGATCGTATTCTAATTCAAGTTCTGCCAAGGCCGCCATCAACTCTTTTTTTGCATGATCGTTCCTGAGCTTTTCCGCGATAGTAACCCCTGCTTTATAGGTCTGTAACGCTAATTTGTTCTCATCTATTTCCTGATAGAGTTTGCCAAGATGATAATATACGCCCACATAATCAGGATCATTGATCACAATATGCTCAAACAGGAACCGGGCTTGTTTGATCTGTTCCGTTTTTAACAATTCTAAGGCGAGTGCAAATTTACTGAACGAATCATCAGGATCATTTTTTACAGCTTCGGCCAGTTTTGAAATTCGCGAACTCACTTGGATCTGAACTCCTCATATCGTTCTTCAATTTCAGAGATGGAATCTCCTCCGAATTTTTCCAGAAATGCATTTGCGAGTACGGGAGCTATTGCATTTTCAACCACGACAACCGCTCTTGGCAGGGCACAGACATCCGACCGTTCATAGCGGGTCTCCTTAGGTTCCAGGGAATGCATGTCCACGGTATTAAGGGGGTTTAACATGGTTGGGATAGGCTTCATCACTCCACGAATTATTACAGGCATTCCGTTACTCATTCCACCTTCAATTCCACCGGATCTGTTGGTGCTGCGTTTAAAGGCTTTACCATCGTGAACAATCTCATCATGAACTTCATGTCCCGGCCTCGCGCCCGACTCAAATCCTAATCCGATCTCAACTCCTTTCATCGCCTGAGTACCCATGATCGCCTGAGCGATCAAACCATCAAGCTTTTTATCCCAATGGGTATAGCTTCCTAATCCAACAGGTAATCCGGTAACAATGATCTCATACACTCCACCTAACGAGGAACCTGCTTTTCTGTATTTTTTGATCTCATCGACCATCGCTTCAGATAATGTAGCATCCAGGCAGCGCACTTCAGATTCATCGGCGGTTTTGTACACCTGTTCAGCACCGCCTTCGGCAATCGGATCGGCGATCTTTCTAATCTGATCCCAGCTTTCATATCCGGCTTTACCGATTCGAAGAACATGCCCGCCGATCTCAATTCCAAAATGCTTTAAAAATTGTCTGGCAATGGCAGTACAAGCAACTCGCATTCCTGTTTCCCGCGCACTGGAGCGCTCAATGACCGGGCGGATATCATCAAACCGGTATTTCTGAGCACCAACAAGGTCGGCATGCCCCGGACGCGGCAGGCTAATCTTTTCGATCCCGTCAGCTTCGGTTTCTTTGTTCATTACAACCGGCCATCCGGCAGCGTCTTTCTGAAAAGCACGATTCTCCATCCATAATGCGATGGGGCCTCCCATGGTTTTTCCAAAACGAACTCCCGAGTTAATGATGGCCCGGTCTTTTTCGAAAGCCATCCGGCCACCGCGTCCATATCCTTGCTGGCGGCGGGCTAAATGTTCTGCAATTGCGTCTTCAGTTATGGGTAAGCCTGCAGGTACACCCTCTACTATACCTGATAATCCGGGTCCGTGAGATTCACCGGCAGTAAAATATCTGATCATTAGTTGTTATCTGCTTTTTCAATTTGCTCAGCTCGTTCAGCCAGCGAGCGATTGTCGTTACACATTTCGGATCGAAATGCCTGTATTTTTCTGATGTCGCCCAAAAGTACCAAAGAATCACCGGATTGAATAACGTCCGAGCTTTTGGGATTGAATTTAATTCTTCCGCCTGATGGGATAATAGCAATTATCAGTACTTCAAATAAATTGCTGACATTAATTTCTGCCAACGACTTATTTGCCAGCTGTGATCCTTCTGATACCAAAACCTCATCGAAGGTGTGATCCTGTTCGTCACCCCGGGTCATTGTTTCAATGAATTGTTCAACATTTGGACGCAGGATCACGTTTGCCATTCGGTCGGCCCCAACATCGTAGGGAGAGATCACCTTATCCGCACCTGCTCTTAAAATTCTATTACGGTTTTTATTCTCATTGGCGCGAACCAGAATGTAAAGGTCGTTATTCATTTCGCGGGCCAGCAACGTGGTAAATACATTATCCTGATCGCTGGATAAGGTGCAGATCAGTGCCTTTGCTTTGGTAATACCGGCTTCTCGTAGCACATTTTCATCCTGAGCATCTCCTTTCACATATACATGCTTGTCGTCTTCCACACGACGTATGCTGGAGTCTCGGTTTTCAACGATTACCATAGGAAGTTGAGCATCGGTTAAAACCTGTGCGATCCTGTGACCGATTCGTCCGTAACCGCAAATAATATAGTGTTGATCCATTTTCTCGAGGCGTTTATTCATGGCTCTTCTTAGAAAGAGTTCACTTTCGAATAACAATTGAGTGGTTTGAGAGGCAATGTATGAAATAATCCCGATGCCAAATATAAAAATAGCCATGGTGAATATACGGCCTTCTATGGTAAGGGATTTAATTTCGGCAAACCCAATGGTGGATATGGTAATGAAGGTCATATATAAGCCGTCAAAGAACGACATGCCTTCGATCAGATGGTATCCGATCGTACCAATGATAAATATGGACAGCATTAATGCAGACGCTATTCCAATTCGGAACGAAGCAGGGTTTTCAACAATGGTGTTGTAAAATCTCCGTTCCATAATGTCTCTTATAGATTAGTTCGTACACTTAATTGTACAAGTCCACCGGTTTGGCTGTATGAACTTCTGCTAAGATCAATTACAAGGCCTTTTACTTTAATGCCGAGCCCGATACTTGCCCCGGCTAATTCTATGGCACGATCCGTTCTGGTCTGTTCGTGCAGATATCGGTTGTAACCAAGTCGAAGAATAAGTGCTTTGCCAAGTGGTGCTTCTCCACCAATGATCACATGACGGGATAAATTTCGAAGAAAGGCTGGCTGCTCATCCTCTCCGACAACTCTAAGATCCCAATCATTCAAACGGGTAAGGGTAAAATTGATTTGAAAGGGGAAATTTTCCGGTTTTTTAGAAAATCCAAGAGATACGTCAAAAGGTAGTTCTTCACGGGTTTGATTATAATAACTGAATTGATCGCCCAGATTTCGGACTGCTAATCCCATACTGAATTTTTTCTCCGGATTCTTAAAATAGATACCTCCCGAAAGCGCAAAAGCACTTGAGCGGTATAAACTGTAACTGGAATAGATGTAGTCGGCAGCGGCCCCGGCTGATAGTTTTTCAGATAACTGAGTACTTAACCCTGCCCGTAAGGCCAGGTCTCCGGCATTAAAACTTCCAAGCTCCGTACCATTCTCATCAAATTCACTCATTTCACCGTACCCGGTGTATCTGATCCCGACACCGATAGTTCCGATTTTTGGCAGATCGAAAGCCGAAGTCGCCAGGCCCATACGCACATCATAAAGCTGATTTACAAAAGTTGCGGAAACTTCTTTGCTGTGATGGGGTTGTAAATAGGCGGGGTTGAGGTAAAAGGCGTCTGCCTGTGGGTTAAAAATTCCGGTATGATTGCCACCCAAAGCCGCTAAACGTGCTGAAGGGGTAACTTCCAAAAATCGAAAGATGGTAGAATTACCTGTTTGTGCCTGCACGTTCAATCCTGCAACTAAAGCAAAAAAAGCCAGTAATGTTGTGCGTATGTTAAGCATCGAATATGGGATGACAATTGGATGAAATGTTTTGTAATATAATTAAATGATTAAGCAAGATTGTAACATAATTATTTACGCCCCCGAATCTATTAAAATTAACAGGATAAATGGACGCAGTTAAGCAGTTTGGGCAGTACGCACTGTTGATGTATCAAGGGTTACGTTCATTTACTGAATTTAGTACCTACCGAAAAAACTTGTTCAGCGAATTCGTAAAGATTGGCTATGAGTCCATTCCGATTATAATTTTAACCGGTGTGTTTACAGGAGCGGTGCTTACATTGCAAACAGCCTATCAGTTAGATACGGATCTGTATCCCGTAACGATTGTTGGTTCCATTGTAGGTCAGTCGATCATCATCGAATTAGCAGCTGTGATAGGTGGTTTGGTGCTCGCAGGTAAAGTGGGAGCCAGAATATCCACTGAGCTTGGAACTATGCGTGTTAGTGAACAGATTGATGCGCTTGAATCGATGGGATTTAATTCGGTAACCTTTTTAGTAGTACCCAGAGTTTTGGCCGGAGTATTCATGTTTCCGGTGTTGTACATAATTGCGGCAACCATGGGAGTGATCGGGGGATTAATTGCCGGTCAGCTTGATGGAATATTGCCAGCCGCTGAATTTATGCAGGGCGCGCGCAGTTTCTTTTATCCGGAAGATGTGGTATTTGGAATTGTAAAATCATTTGTTTTCGGCTTTGTGATCACATCAATTTCAAGTTTTAAAGGGTATTATGCCTTTGGTGGAGCCGAAGGTGTGGGGAACGCTACCACACAGGCGACGGTATTAAGCTGTATTTATGTGTTGTTATCCGATTTTGCCCTGGCAGCACTATTGCTATAAGTAAGTATGATAGAAGTAAAAAATCTGACAAAGAGTTTTGGAGATCACCTTATTTGGGAAGATGTCACATTCGATATCTCAGATGGGGAAACTCTGGCCATCATCGGTAAATCCGGTTGTGGTAAATCGGTGTTTCTCAAACATCTGAATGCACTGCTCTACCCGGACAGCGGGAAAATTTATATTGATGGAAAAGACTTATTCAATCTGACCTACGCCGAGTTAAGGTTGATGAGGCAGAATTTCGGGATCTTATTTCAGGGAGGGGCTCTGTTCGATTCCATTAATACCTTCGAGAATATCGCGTTCCCGCTTCGTTACTTTACTAATAAAAATGAAGAGGAGATCAGGGCGGAAGTGGATGAAGCCCTTGAACTTGTAAATCTGAAAGGTATTGGTGAAAAGGGAACATCAGAGCTCTCAGGAGGTATGAGAAAAAGAGTGGGGCTTGCCCGTGCTATCATATTAAAACCACAGTATTTACTGTATGATGAGCCAACATCGGGGTTAGACCCGAAGACATCGGAAGAAATTAATGAGCTCATCGTGCATATGGCCGATAAGCTGGATATCACTTCAATAGTGATCACTCACGACATGCATAGTGTGTTGTCTATTGCAGAAAAAGTAGCTTTCTTAGATGAACAGAAATTAAGCTGGTATGGTACTGTTCAGGAGATGAAAGAAAGCGAACACCCGCCACTGGTCGATTTTATTACGGCTAGTGAATATCAAATTTAAACTATTGTGTATCAGGAAGAGGATAGAAGTTGAAAGCTATAAGTAATGAATTAAAGATCGGATTAGTAATACTGGTTGCCACTGTGGTAGCCTTCTTTGGGTTTAAGGTGATGAAGAATGAACCTTTCTTCTCTCAGGCCAAATTACTGTATGTAAAGTACGATTCAGTGGATGGATTGATCAAAGGAAGCAGCGTTACATTGAATGGCTATCAGATCGGTTCGGTGCGCCAAATGGATTATATCGAGGCTGAGGACAGCATTCAGGTTACCATCAACATTAAAACTCCGGTGTCTATACCGGCAGGGTCGGTAGCTCGCTTACAAGCTCCATTTGCCCTGGGGTCTTCAACCATTGTGATCGAGAAGTCTGACAGTAAAGAAATGCTCCCATGGGATTCGTATCTGCGGGGCACCAAAAAAGAAGGCCTGCTTGATACTATTAAGGATAAAGGAGAATCAATCAGCGATTCGGCAGAAGTTGCACTCTCTTTGGTTAATGAAAAAATACGTGCACTAACTTTGATCGATTCTGCAAATATGAAAGGTGTGGAAACCACGCTGGATAATTTCAAAGATATTAGTAGTTCGCTGCAGGAAGTGGTGACCGGGAGACAAAAAGAGATTGACTCCATGATCGTGGATGCCCGAAGCCTGATGAAAAATATGGATGATCTATCCGGCGCTTCAAAAGAAGATCTGGAGAGTTTTATTTCAAATCTTGAAGCGTTTAGCCAGCGCCTGGATACTCTGGGCGATAATCTGGATGAAACCACCACTTCCATCAATAGTATTCTGGCCAAAATTGACACAGGAGAGGGTACGCTCGGGAAAATGGTAAACGACCCGTCTTTATACCAAAATCTCGATAGCCTTACCGTAAATCTGAACGAATTGATCAAAGGAATTCAGAGCGATCCGAAGCGGTATCTGAAGCACATGCGCTTAGTTGAGGTTTTTTAACGCTCAGCCTAAAGGTTAACTTTTAATTACCTGAGTATTGGCTTATATTTGCAGGCTTGCAGATATGGGTGAAAAGCCCTTTCAGCTAAAATTTTTAATTCAAAAAAGTACTTTTGTAAGAGGATACCTGACATGGGTGTAATGGGAAAATTTAGAGATAACACGGCTGTTATCTTGTGGATACTGATTGGTTCTTTTGGATTGCTATGGGTGATCATGGATGTTTTTGATCCGAATGCGATCATGGGTGGGCCAAGATCTTTAGGATCTGTAAATGGTGAACCGATCAGCTTTGAAGAATACAACCAACGCGTGGAATATTATATGAACGCGTACACACAACAAACAGGGAATTCCATGTCTCCTGAAACCCGGGCTTTATATGAATCTCAGGTTTGGGAAGAACTCGTTAGCTCAAAACTGCTTGAGCAGAAGATGGATGAACTTGGGATCACTGTAACTGATGATGAATTACTTAGTATGGCTTACGGTGATAATCCAGATCCTCTCATTCGCCAGTATTTTGCCAGAGAAGACGGAACGATCGATCGGTTTATGATCCAGAATGTGCTTCAGGACGAACAGTACAGCCAGGAAGCAATGGCGATCGAACTCCAGTTACGCCAAAAAAGACGTCAGCAGAAATTAAGCAATTTTATCACTGCCGGATTACAGGTTACCGACGAAGAAGTTCAGGAAGCGTATAAGCTCCGTAATACTTTTGCCGATGTTCAGTTTGTTCGCTTTCCATATAACGAAGTCACTGATAGCGAAATTGAGATCACAGATAATGATCTGCGCGATTATTACGAGGAAAATAAAGAGAATTACAAGCAGGAAGAATCTTACCGTGCTAAGTATGTAGCATTCAGTACACTTCCAACGGCTGAGGATACAGCAGCTATTTCAAATGAGCTGATAAAATTGAAAGAAGATTTTGCTGCTGCAGAAGATGATTCACTATTTCTGGTATATGAGCAATCCACCACTCCGTACAACGGGGTGTTTGTTGCCAAAGAAGATCTGCGTGAAGAATATGCACCGGTATTGGATGTTGAAGTGGGCGAAGTTACTGATGTGATCAATCTCGGATCCAGTGTTGCCATCATCAAAAAAGTTGATGAGAACAGAAATGAGATCAAATTTGCCGTGCTGTCCAGAATTATTGAAGCACTGCCGGCTACTTTGAACGAAGCAGGCGAGAATGCTGATACTTTCGAATACTTCGCAACCGAACAAACAAGTTTTGAAGAAGAAGCTGAACGAGCTGGTTTAGTTGTTCAGGAGATCTTCGCAACGAAAGGAAATACTTTTATTTCCGGATTGGGTGCAAGTCAGCAGGTGCTGGATTTCTTAAGCAATGGTGATGAAGGCGATCTTTCTCAGCCTATCGAGCTGGCAACCCAATTGGTGGTTGTAAAGCTGGAAGAAGTTACCGAAGCAGGTCCCCGACCTTTTGAGGATGTAAAAACAGCCATAGAAAATGCGGTAAAAAATGAGAAGAGAACGCAGATAGTCACTGAAAGAGTGGAAAGCATGTTGGCTTCGAATTCAACGGTAGCGTCTTTGGCTGAGGCTTCAGGAAAAGAAGTTCAGTCGGTGGAAGCACTCGCTGCCAGCAGTACTGTACTCAGAGGCGGAGGACGTGAGCCGGGAGTGATCGGTGCTATCTTCGGTTTAAGTGAAGGTGAGACTTCAGGTGCTATCGAAGGTGTAACAGCTGTTTATGTTGTACATGTTGTGAGTAAAACTGAACCGGATCTTTCTACGTTAGATCAGGCAACGGTTACTACTATCCGTCAGGAATTAGAGCAGAAAGAAAATCAGCGATATCTTGCTGTATGGCTCGAGGAATTAAAAGACGAAGCTGACATCGTAGATAACAGAAGTAAAGTCTTCAGATAAACATCATTTTTTTGAAAAGTTTTAAAAGGGTGAGAACGTAGTTTTCACCCTTTTTTGTTTTACGGTTTAAACTGCCGGTACATAACGGTACCTTTAGTGATTATGAGCAACGACGAACAGCGCCAAATAGATGAATTCAGAATGCGTCAGGCTTTGGATCTGGCGAGGAAAGGATTGGGGAATGTATCGCCTAACCCAATGGTGGGATGTGTCATCATAGATAAAGATGGGGAAGTCATCGGTCGTGGATACCACAAAAAATTCGGGGAAGCTCATGCGGAAGTCAATGCAGTAGATTCTGTAAAAGATACTAAGAAGCTAAAAGGGGCCACGGTTTATGTTACCCTGGAACCATGCTCTCATCACGGAAAAACGCCCCCTTGTTCCACTATGCTAAGTAAACTACCGATACAAAGAGTAGTTGTGGCACATAAAGATCCGAATGAAAAAGTGGATGGAAAAGGAATCGCTGAGCTCAGAAATAAAGGAATTGAAGTTGTAACCGGAGTACTGGCGGAAGAAGCTGAAGAATTAAATGAGGCGTTCATCCACCATCAGCAATTCGGGCGCCCGTTGGTCACACTAAAAATTGCACAAACAGCCGATGGTTATCTGTCTGCGCCAGATGGGGATTCCAAATGGATCTCCGGCAATGCAGCCCGTACACTGGTGCATAAGTGGCGGGCAGAGTCGGATGCAGTGTTGGTGGGGCGAACAACTGCGATCACAGATAACCCAAGCCTTACGGTTCGGCACGTTAAAGGCAGACAACCCTACCGCGTAGTGCTGGACGGGCCCTATGAGTTACCCAACAATCTGAATCTGTTTTCAGATAAGTTTGAAGAAAAGACCATAATAATCACCTGGAATAAAGAAGCCTCAAAAGTAGATGCCGATCCCATGCTGAAATTGATGAAACAGAATTATTTCAGGGGACAGGTGATTCAGGTGCCCCAAATTGATGGCCATATCAACCTGCACACGGCATTTCGGGAGTTGGGAGCTCGCGGAATTACATCGGTGTTAGTTGAAGGCGGTCAGCAGTTAAGCTCCGCGTTGATCCGGGAAGGGCTGGTAGATAAGTTACAGTTGTTCATCGCTCCTAAATTATTAGGTGGTGGAACCCGGTCGATGCTGAATCTGGGCATCAACAAAATGCGAGATATTAAAAACCTGAAAGATATAACCTGGAAGAAAGTGGGCGATGATCTGTTGCTCACCGGATACCTCTAGTTTTTGAATTATGTTTACTGGAATTGTACAAGAAACCGGAAAAATTGAAGCCATTAAAAGTTTAAACGGTGGTGGACAGGAAACCATTATTTCGTGTTCCTTTGCTGATACTTGCCATATAGATGAAAGTATTGCGGTAAACGGTGCCTGCCATACAGTCACTCATTTCGACGAGAACACATTTACCGTACAGAGTGTGGAAGAGACGTTGCGTAAAACCTCTATGGGAGAGTTAAAGGAAGGTGATTTCGTAAATCTAGAACGCTCTATGACCCTGCAAACCGGAATTGAAGGGCACATGGTTCAAGGGCATGTCGATATTACCGGAACCATCATAACTATGGAAAAAGAGGAAACCGGATGGCTTATCGGGATTGAATTCCCGGAAGAATTCCAAAACCTGATCGTAGGTCGTGGAAGTATTACGGTGGAAGGTATTAGCCTCACCATTGCCCGAGAAGAGGCTAATACTTTTGTGGTAGCCATTATCCCGTATACCTGGGATCACACCAATCTACAATACAAAAAGATCGGCGATAAAGTGAATCTCGAGTTTGATGTGATCGGCAAGTACGTAGTCAAATATCTGGCTAGTATCGGACGTGATTCATTATAGATCAGACTTCGCTCTAGTACCCGTATCCGGTGCGTCCACGACCTGTTGTGGATGAACTTCTTTCCAGATTCTTGAGTATCGGCAGTTTCTGGAACAGTGATTGTATTTGTGAGCTGTTTAATCTCAGGCTGAAGAAATAGTATTGGTTCTCGCCAAACGGACTGATCTGGAAACTCAGGTTCCAGCATTCCAGATTCCGGTTCAGGCTAAACTGAGTTGGCGTGAGTTCTTTCTGAATGAAATCATATCCCAGTGATGTGCTGAATTGCCATTTCGGGGTTAGATTAAAACTGATGCTGGAAGCTCGTACTTCGGCACTCTTATTCGCTTTCTGATTGTGGCGATAATTCCAGGTATAGCTGAAATTTAGGCTAAAACTCCAGGGGGAATTCAATGGAGCTACAGGTTTATAACCAAATCCCGGATCAATTGGGTTAAATATAGCCTGATTAAACGGATCGTATTCCCGCCGATATTTCGGAGTGAAGGTTTGAATTCGGCCATTCCCTCCTCTGAATGAAGTACTGGCTGTGAAAGAAAAACGTTCTAACTGAGCCAACTTATCCCCCGTATTCCAGAGATAATTATTGATGATATTTCCATTATCGTCCCGTTCATAGAAACTAAAATTAGCTTTCACATTCAGGTTTATTCCCTTAATGGAACTGGACCGGAAGGAAGTGGATAGCTGGCTGAGATTCAAACTATCTGCTGCAAAATTATAAGAGGCATTAAGAGATAGGTTTTCGATCAGTTTCAGGTTTTTTTCACTTACTTCTCCGGTCGTGTCTCTTTTTACGATCTTAGTTTCCAGCACATTGTTTATGCTAAATGAGATCGCACGTTGTTCTCCCCGGCCCGGTCCTGAATAAATTTCATTTTCAAAAATGCTGTACTGACGAGTATTTCCTAACGTATCAGTTTGTACAGTACGGTAATATCCCCAATAATCGGAGCTGAAATCAGGACGGTAGCCAAAACTTATGGAAGGCGCGAAGGTGTGTCTCAATCCCTTCATGTTTCCCAGTTGCATATTTGAAATACCATAGATCCGCGTTGACAGCGAGAAGGAGGAGGTGAAATCGCGCGCAGTTACGAATCCATTTACTTTTTCCGTCTCTACGCGATTCGAGTCAGCATTAAATGTCTTTCTGATGGAAGTCGGGAACCAATATTCATTCATATTAAAACTCAGAGCAGAATTGATGTACTGACTATTCAGGATCTTTCCGATCGTTACTCCGGCCTTTTGTTGAAAGCCGAGTTTTATATAATCATTATCTCCGGTTGCCTCACGATATAGAGCGGGGTCTGAAAGCGCATCGAGAAATCCGATCTCTGCCGAATCTGCATCTATGGGTACGTAATTGAAACGGGTGTTCAATGTATTGCTGTATCTGAAACTGATACTTTCGTACCACTTTGGAGAGCCGGAATTACCACTGTTGTTTTGAAAGGGAGAGAATGTTTTTAAGGAGAATGTAGCACTCGGACCATCCAAACGGGTGGTGTTGTTAAAGAAGTTTTGAGTTAGACTCAGATTGGTTCCCAGATTAAACAGGTTCTCCGGGTGTTTATAGTTGTAGGCAATTCTGGAGGTAGAGGAGGTTTTAGCACGTTCCTCTGCATCGTATGAGTTTTGATTTAAGAAATCGGCGGTTCTCAGATTAATATTTGCAGAAACCGAAGCAAATGGTGAAATGGTTTGCCGGTGTTGAATACCAAGTGATTTATTCACAGCTGTTACAAAATTCGGGTCGGTTGGTTCCAGACCCTGATCTCTGGAATACCCAATACTTACAGAGCCATTATATCTATCAGAGTTTCTGTATTGAGTGGTGGAGCTAAGCAGGAAGGTGCCCGATGTGTAAATATCGGTTCGTAATGTAGTGGTTATATAGTCGTTTATGTATTGGAACCAGCCCAGATTATTTAAACCGATTCCGCGGGTGGCCTGCTCATCAAACACATAGGTCGGAGTTAATAACCCCGATTTCTTTTTCTCGAATCCTCCGGCCGGTACATATCCAAAAGGGAAAACGAGCGGATATGGAATATCCAGAATATAAAGTCTGGCGTTGGTAAAGAAGATCTCATCCTCATCTACCACCTTCATTTTTTTAGCTTTTATGTAGTAATAGAGGTAATCGGGCGGACAGGTGGAATAGATCCCGTCTTCGATAAACACCTCATCCTCATTAATGTTCTTAACTTTCGAGCCGATCAGCTGACCTTCGCCGACATTGACTATAGCAGCTTCGAACTTCCCCTTATTCGTTTTAAAATTGAAGAGAATGCGGCTACTTTTAATTTCATCACTGGGCGTGGTAAGTACCGGTAAGGTAAGAGAGTCTTCAGGAGTGGATGAAGATGCTTCTACCACATTGGTCTTCAGGTTCAGATCGATCTTGCCGGACGATAATGTTCCGGATGTGTGAGCCACTTTCGCCGAACCGAATAGGGTGGCATTCCTCCCGTTTCTGAAATCAATGATCAAAGAGTCGGCAGATTGATATTCTACTGCTCCTTCAATATCGGTGGTGGGGGGAGCATAAGAACTGTTACTTGATTGGTTCTTTGCTGTGGTTGGATTGTATCCCCCGCTATATTGACTGGGGTCCTGAGCTGAAACCGAAGCCGAAAGTAAACATATCAGGTAAATACTGAATACATATTTACCAATATGTAACTTACTTTTTGCCGGCATTGTTGAGTGTGTTATGCAAAGGAATCGAACGCGAGCCCTGCTGCTCCAAGCAGTGAACTGTCGTTACCAAGATCTTCATAGATTATTTCAAAACCATCCTGGAAAGGGACCATCATGTGTTTCTTTACGATCTCTCGGGCCGGTTCAAATAACCATTCACCGGCTTTAGATACGCCACCGCTCAATACGAATTTTCGTATATCCATCATGTGTGTGTAATTGATGATCGCGTATCCAAGGCGTTGACCGGTTTTGGCAAGAATCTCAATGGCCAGTTGATTTCCATTATTGGCTTCCTGAGTAAGATCAACGGGCTCGAGCTTATCAAAGTCTTTACTAAATTTTTTATAAAGCGGGTTTTCGGGATGTTGCATGATCATATCAGAGGCAAAACGACTTAAAAAGCGTTGCCCGAGGTAAGCCTCGATCGTGCCACGGGTTACCGAATTCGATAAAGGTCCGTGATAATCGATGATCACATGACCCAGTTCTCCGGCCATACCACGTGATCCTTTAAAGAGTTGTCGGTTCACAATAATACCGCCACCAACACCGGTGCCTAATGTGAGAATAATGAAGTCGTCATGTTTTTGACCCACACCAAAATGTAGTGAGCCTAAAGCGGCTATATTTGCGTCATTTTCAATACGGCAGGGCAACCCTGTTCTTTTTGTGATCTCTTCTGCAGCATTTACTTCCTCCCATCCCGGTAGATTAGGTGCGTAATATATGGTCGTTTGTTCTCTGTTAACCATGCCCGGTAGCCCCATTCCAATACCAATGGCACCATCAGCCTTAGTAAGCTCAGCCACGGTACTTGCGATACGGTCGAGCAGGTAATCCCGTCCCAGATCAGCATGTGTTGGGGTTGAAGTTTGCTCTATAATTCCCTGTTCCTGATCTACTACTGCTGCTTTAATATTGGTTCCGCCTAGATCAATTGCTATAGCTTTCATCAAAAATGCTTATGTATTTACTATTGAAGGTTTTAGTTCTTTTTTCCTTCCCTTTTAACTTTGTACACAGTTTCACCGGGTTTCCTCATCCCGTATTGTTCCCTCGCTATTTTTTCCAGAAGTGCCGGGTCGTTCTCTAAAGACTCAATTTTAACCTTTAGTTGTTCCGACTTTTGATGAAGCTCTTCCGTTTTTTGAACTAGTTCTGTTTTTTGTTTACTTAATTCCCAACGGGTACTTATACTATAAACATCGATAAAACTGAACCATATGGCTATAAATCCTGCCAGTAATACTATAAGGATGGTTTTGTTCCAACGTAAAGGATTCAGTAGTTCGAGGTTCATTTTATACACTTCTGGTTTCAAATGATCGGGTCAAAATACATTAATTTGAACTATTTTGATAATGAAAGCTCACGCCGCAGAAAGATTATCAGCGTGTGTGTTTTTCAGTATTATTATGCTTTTCCATGCTGCGCAATTATTTGCCCGTCAAGCCCAGGATGAATGGATCAAAGTCTTTTTCAATATGCTGGCCGCTAATGATTATTTGCCGGGAATTCCGCCTGTAATTCAGGATGATCTTATATCAACATTTACCGATCTGGCCACACTTCAACTACTACCGGGAATAGGGAAAACCTATTCAGATCGGATCATTGCTTATAGAATAGAGCAGGGAGGGTTCAAAAAAGTGGAGGAACTGATCAATATTAAAGGGATCGGGGAAAAAAGACTGGCTAAAATCCGACCCATCATCAGCTTATAGAAACCAAAAACCCCGTCAGAGATCAATCTAACGGGGTTGGTCAAGAGAGAGTCAATATGAACTCTTTAGGGGATATATATGCGTGAACCGGGTGGGACTCGAACCCACGACCCACGGCTTAAAAGGCAGTTGCTCTACCAACTGAGCTACCGGTTCTGTTACAGACACCAAAGATAAGGCTTTTGTTACCTTCTTTTCAATTCAAAATGAGAAAAAAGTGACATCACTTCTCATCATCCTTCTGCAACACCGGATTTAATGATTTCTACTAAATCTTTTTCCATGCTCCGGGTTGGTTCTTCAACGATCCTTCCGATTTCAATATCACCCGAATATATAATTAAAGTTGGGGTATACTGCAAGTGTAATTCATCCGAAATACCTTCCGGGTCGCTTTTAGCGCGGGATTGCCCGATATATTCTGCTGTAAGTAAAGGGTTTTCTGCCAACTGCATCACCTTGATGAATTCGGGTATATGTTTTTTACTGTCATGGCACCAGCTGCCAAATAGCACCACAACGTGAATAGGTGAATCCAGTTCTTTCAGATAAGCTACCGACGTTGAATCAGGAGTGTATCGCTGGGTATAGATGTCAAATATTCGATGCGTTTTCAGGATCTCTTCTTCAGATGTTCTGCCAATAATATCCTGTTGGGCAAAAGCATTTTGTATAGAGCCAAAAGTGAACAAAAGTACAGGAAGTAGGTAAGTAAGTTTCATTTCCTCATGTGTATGGAATTGTATGAGTGAGATGCTATCTTCTGAGCACCAGCTAATTTAAATAACGTACACGATGGCCAGTATTTTCACAAAAATAATTAACGGTGAAATTCCCTGTTATAAAATTGCCGAGAACGAGCATTATTTTGCTTTTTTAGATATCAACCCTATTGCAGAGGGACATACCTTAGTTATTCCCAAAAAGGAAGTGGACTATATTTTTGATCTGGATGAAGAGACGTTGCAGGGCCTCATCACGTTTGCAAAAAAAGTAGCCCGCACCATTGATGGATCATTAAATCCGATAAGAACGGGTGTAATTGTTGAGGGATTAGAAGTGCCGCATGCACATGTACATCTGATTCCAATCTATACCGAACATCAACCGGTTGCTTTAGGCCATAAAATTGAAGTTACCAAAGAACGCATGGCAGAGATTGCCGGAATAATCAGTGAGGCTTTCAGCGAATGAAGATCTTAATAATTAACGGACCAAACCTTAATCTTTTGGGAACCCGCGACACCAGTGTATACGGTACCGGCACACTGGAGGAGCTCAATAACTGGTTAACCGAATCTTTTTCTGAGCATGAGCTCACTTTTTTTCAGAGTAACGTGGAAGGGGAATTAATAAATCGCTTGCAGCAGGCGATGACTGATGGTACGGAAGGGATCGTCGGAAATTTTGCGGCATATACGCATACTTCAGTTGCTCTGCGTGATGCATTGGAACCAGTAAAGATTCCCACTGTTGAAGTACACATATCAAACATTCATGCGCGGGAAGAATTCAGGGAGCAGTCGTTGACCGGCGCAGTTGTGAATGGAATTATTACCGGATTTGGTAAACACAGTTATGTTTTGGGAATACAGGCTGTTGAACATTTATCTTCCTGACGATTGAGATCTTTAAAAGAGCTTTTTTCCGATACCATAATTTACGGGATCAGCAGTGTGATCGCCCGGTTCATAGGGTATTTGCTGGTTCCTTTTCACACGGGGATCTTTGATCCCGAAAAGTATGGGGTAGTCGGGCTTGTGTTTACAGCTCTGGCGTTGTTCAATGTGCTTTTTACAATGGGCATGGAGTCTTCGTACATCAGGTATGCCAAAAACAGAGAGCAAGCCGCCGAATATTTTAAAACTATTCAGATCTTTCTTACCGGTGCTTCTATTGTTCTTTTAGGGGTAATCTGGCTGGCCGAGCCCGTGATCAGTCCTTTGTTAACACTCGATGCTTCAACAAAATCTATTTACTGGATGATGTTAGGGATCTTATTCTTTGATACTCTTTCGATCGTACCCTTTGCTGAATTACGTCTTATCAAAAAAGCATGGCTATTCGCGGCGCTCAGGACATTGAATATTCTCATAAATCTAGGACTGAATTTCTATCTCATTCTTGGGTTGAACATGGGGCTGGAGGCCGTATTCCTGAGTAATCTTGCAGCCTCAGCCATAACAGCCGTACTGATATGGGGAGTTACCTTCGAGCTCTGGAAGGGAAGCTGGAATCAGGACTACATGAAAAAGGCACTATCCTTCGGGTTACCGTTTATTCCGGCAGGTATTGGTTTTGTGATCAATGAGGGGCTCGACCGGTTTTTTCTTGGTGGGATGTCGCCACAGACTATTCAGAGTGTGTATGGAATGACCGAGGACCCGGCCTATTTTGTGGGGATCTATAATGCGAATTACAAACTGGCGGTATTTATGTTATTGCTGGTACAAATGTTTCGCATGGCCTGGCAACCGTTTTTTATGAGGCAATCAGATGAAGAAGATGCACCGGGAATTTTTGCTGAGGTCTTCAATTACTTCAATCTGGCGGCAGCGATCATATTTCTGGGAGTTTCCTTATTCGCAGAGCAGATCGTTCAGATCCGGATACCTGTTTTGGATGCATATCTGATCGGTAAAGATTATTGGATGGGATTGTCTATTGTACCGATGCTGCTTATGGCGTATTGGTTCCAGGGCTGGTATGTGAATTTCTCGGCCGGAATATTTATTTCGGAGAGTACTAAACGGCTGGCACAGATCACGTTAACCGGTGCAGTCATTACCATCATTTTTAACCTGATACTCATTCCGTATATGGGTATGATGGGAGCAGCAACTGCTACAGTACTTAGTTATCTCACTATGGCTCTTATGATCTATTATTATTCTGTAAAAGCTTACAAGGTACCCTATAAGTTGGTGCAAGGGTTTGGAGTAGTTGGGGTTACAGCTGCAGTAGTTTTTATAAAGCCCTTTTTATCTAACCAATTTTTTTCAGACATTGTATTGTCTGCAATATTATTTGCAGGAGCAATTATTGTTGTCACTTTAATAAACTTTGGGCCAAGACTATTGAAAAGATAGCTGGGTTAAGTTTGATCAGTTCACAACACGTTAATAGAGTATACCGGATATTATTATGAACAGAGATTACAGAATTGGCATCTATGTAGATGCTGCTAATGTTACTATGAATGGTGGGTACGGATTACGATACGATACCCTACGAAATTTTGCCTGCCGCTGTGGCGGGTTCCCATCCCGGCTGAATGTGTATCAGTCATTTGAGGAAGAGCGCCTTAAAAACGATTACGATTATCGGAAAAAGACCAAGCGCTTCTCTGATATGTTACGTGATTTTGAATTCAGGGTCACAGAAAAACCCCTTTTGAGATACACAAATCCCGAAACGGGGGAAGTGATCAAAAAATCAACCATCGATATGGATATGGCCGTGGATATGGTGGTACAGTCTGAGTATCTGGCTAAGATCATTCTCCTAACCAGCAACGGCAGTTATTGCAGCGTTGTGAATGCGGTACAGGATCGTGGCTGTAAGGTTGAGCTCATAGGTTTTGATAATGTTTCTTATGGACTGAAACGGCAGGTGGATTCTTATGTGTCAGGGTATTTGATCCCGGGTTTACTTCCGGTAGAATCACCGTATGAATGGGGAACGCCTGGTTCAAGAGTGCGAGGTGTTTGTTACGACTTCTCGCAACAGGATGGCTACGGATTTATGCGCTTTTTAACAGAATTCAGTGATAAACTCTGGGTTACAGATTCCCGGGATCCGTTGTCTCCGTATAAAACGGTTTTTGCTCATATCTCTCAATTTGAGGATGAACTTGACATGACCAAGCTTCCAAGCCGGGATCTGATCTTCGAGTTTGATGTGATCGAGAACGATAAAGGGTTGGTAGCTGAAAATATCGTTCTCGTTAGCGGCGGTTGATCACTGTTTAGGATGCAGGTGTTCTTCGATGAGCACCTGTTTCTGTTCGTCGCTTAATCCCCGTTCAAAGTTAAACATGGCATCATTCCAGGATCCATACACAGGATTTGGAAGAATAAACCATCGCTCCCCGAAATAAGACCTGTGTTCGGATAGCAGTTCATTTCGCCGGGCTTCAGTGATCTTCTTTGCCGGAAGGAAGTCATTAAAGTCATCGCCAAACAACATCAGTATCCTGAAATTGTTGGCTACATAAGCACGTCGAGCTGTTTTTGCAGAGGTCCAGTCTTCTTTTTCGCCTTTCAGTAAAACCACGTCGGTTGCCCCTGAAAGAGGAAATCCAAGGGCTGCAAGGTTTTCTCGGGTAGCAGTTTCGGAATCAGCAGTTCGGTTACTAAGATAAATTACGGTGATACCCATTTCTGCAGCTTTTTGTGTAAATGCGACTGCTCCGGGTACGGCATCCGCCTGAGCCTCAGCAACCCATTCTTCCCATGCCACAGGATCATAATCAGAATTATGCCGGATCATTCTGGCCTGAAACGGGGAATTGTCAAGAACGGTCTCATCAATATCTAAAACAATAACCGGTGGAAGGGATGAAATATCTTTCCCTTGTTGGGTTAATTCAGCCGACCAATTCTCATCTTCCAGAGCATCTTTAAGATGTTGTTCCGCCGATTGATAGGCCATGGTCGTGAGGGCATCATATTCCACCGAATTCTGCACCCAAAGAGTAGCTTGTAACGTTGGATGAACTGGTTTTGTAGTTGAACATCCGGTATGAATGATCAAGAGTGTAACAGGAATGAGTAAATATTTCATATCAAAAGAGGTTTACGGGCTATGATCAGCCGGAACAGGCTCGTTAAAATTTAAAGGCGTTGCTGCCACCAACGATCGGTAGCGTGATGGAGGTACCATCAAGATCAACAGTGAGTTCTGTTCCCGGGTCGGGATGCAGGGTGAATTCTTTATCACTTGAAAAGATCATCAGTCCGATCTGTTGTCCCGGAGGAATGATCTGGTCATCGGGCTGAAGATCGAATTTCAATTCATAGAATGCGCCGGGTTTTAAAGGTTCGCTTTCTGTGAGACTCTTGTAGTTCTGAGGATCGGCCCATCCGCGGGTTATGATATTATCTGTGATACGGCTTCTGCGGCCTTCAGTCCAAGGCAGTGAAACCAACCAAACGGATAAATTGGCAGCTGGTTTATTGCTCGCTAATCGGATGTTAAGTGTTGCCAAGCCGGAAATATGAACAGTGTCTTTGAGGATTGGAGTTAGATACAGTAACCGGTGTTCGGTGATCTCAGCACGAGCCAGCGATTCTCCATCAAAAGAGAAATTATCGACCAGTGTTTCATTAGGTTGGCTGGCAGGTTTTGCGAGGGTCAGCGATCCGGCTTCAGGTGCTCCTGTATTTAGATAAAATGTAACCGGTTCTGCTGCCGGGTGCGGGTAATCAGGATAATAGGTCGGATTAGCAGGATCATCATATTCGCGCACGATCCACGCTCCGGTTTCGTCCTGAATTCCGTTATCGACGCCATGCAGATAATGGGTAAACCAGCGATTCATCATATCTACCGGCGGTGGACCTCCATGACCAAACTGATGATAATAGATCTGTGTATGAAGCCCCATTTCTTTCGCTTTGTTATAAATGCGATAGCTGTGTTCGGGCATTACATTCCAGTCGTTAAAGCCATGACTCATCAACAAAGCGGCCTTCATATTTTCCATATCATGTATGTAATCACGCCCGGCCCAGAAATCGTTATAGTCACCGGTGATTCGATCCATGTTATTGGCCATTTCGGTATCACGAACTCTAAGATTGTTACGAGGACGAAGATCTTCTTTTCCGCTGTGGATGAAGTCATAAAGTACGTCAATATCTTCACCAAGATAACCTCCGGGACTACGTACCAATCCGTTTGAGCGATAGTAGTGGTAATAGGAGGTATTAGGAGCTACAGGAATGATCACTTCGAGCCCATCCACACCGGTTGTTGCGGCTGCGAGCGGAAGTGTTCCATTGTACGAAGTTCCGGTCATTCCCACTTTCCCGGTACTCCAGAAGGCGTCAATTTTCTCATCTCCCTCCCGGGATGTATATCCATTACGTTTACCGGTCAGCCATTCGATCACTGCTTTTGGAGCAAGTGATTCGTTATCGCCACCCACGGTAGGAGCTCCATCAGAAAGTCCGGTTCCGGGATTTTCTGAGTGTACCACGATGTATCCCCGGGGAACCCATTGTTTAACCTGAGAATTTGAAATGATCGGGCGTTCTCCTCTTCGAATTACTTCGGGGTGTGCCCGGTTTGTTTTATTTTCGCCCACTTCATGGGTCCCCAATTCGCCGATCTCATGGCGAACATTCCAGAACATTTCAGGGACCATACCGGCTGTACCAGCATAATAAGGACTGCTTTCATAAATAACGGGCAGCTTTAATCCATTCTCCGTGGCTTTGGGTCGGGTAACATCCACATGCATGCGATCGGGGCGGCCATCTCCGTCGGAATCAAATTCTGTTTCTACCCACAGGTCTTCCCGTATCCAGTTTTCAGGATTTTCAAATTCCGGGATGATCTGAGCCAGTCCGTTTTCGATGACGGGAGCTTCTACCTCCTGCGCAGTAGCTGTTATTTGAAAAGTTGCCAGAACAAGTAAAAGAAGGACGGGAAATCGTGATAGGGTACGCATAATGGAATGTTGAATTAACAGATGGGCTGAATGTATCAGATATTGAGGAAAGGATTTGAAAAAAGTCGTCTTTGAAAGAGGGTATCATTAGGTAATGATCATGGCTTTCAGCAAATATTTTCAAAAAAAATCCCTCACACGAAGATCGTGCGAGGGATTATAATGCAAGTAGTGAAGACCTTAGTCCTCGTTTGTTTTACTTATTCATTAGTGCTTTAAACTCCTCTAAAGTACCGCGAACGGCTTTAGCTGAGGCATCCAGAAGTTCTTGCTCTTTTTCGGTTAATTCAACCTCAATTACTTCTTTTATGCCGCCTTTTCCAAGTTTAACCGGAACACCGATGTAAAGGTCATCGATTCCGTACTCGCCGTCAATGTGTGCGCAAACCGGGAAAATCCGGTTTTGGTCGAGCAGAATGGCTTCCACCATTTGAGCAGCTGCAGCACCCGGTGCATACCAGGCAGAAGTTCCCATGAGACCTACGATCTCTCCACCGCCTTTTTTAGCGCGGTTTACGATCTCTTCGAGTCTTTCTTCTTTAATGAAGTGGGTGATTGGCATACCAGACAAAGTGGTAAAGCGAGGTAGCGGAACCATAGTGTCGCCGTGACCACCCATCAGCAATGCCTGAATGTCTTTAGGAGAAACGCCTAATTCATCAGCGATGAATGCACGGTAACGGGCTGTATCAAGAATACCGGCCATACCCATTACTTTTTCGTAAGGAAGCCCTGAAGCATCTTTTGCAACCTGAACCATCACATCCAATGGATTTGAAACCACGATAAGGATGGTGTCCGGAGAGTATTTAACTAATTCTTTTGAAACACTGCTTACAATGTTTGCATTGATCTCGAGAAGATCATCCCGGCTCATGCCCGGACGACGAGGAACACCCGCTGTAATTACACATACATCAGAATTTGCGGTGTCAGCATAATCAACAGTCCCTTTAACCCGAGTATCGAATAAATGGATCGGAGAAGCTTCCCACTGGTCTAATGCCCGACCTTTAGAAGGATAAAATGTTTTGTCGCCATCTTTACGTTCTAGATCTACGGCAACTACCTCTTTGGCAAAATCTCTTTGTGCCACACTCAAGGCTACGGTTGATCCAACATTACCGCCCGCCCCTACTACTGTTACTTTCATGGTTATATCTCTGGTTTAAGGTTTTGGAGTCCGAAACGGACCGTTTTCATTTTGATATGAAGTTAAAAATTAAAAGTTAAGAATGTAGATAACATGAAGAGAGTTTTACCATTCTTAAATTTTTGTACGCCGGGAATCTTGTCCCCACATAAGTTTTTTGCGTAAGGTTTCGAAATAGTTTTGTCCCTGTAACTGAATGAGATTAAAGGTCAGTTTCGATTTCACAATTTCAACCTCATAAGGGAACTCATCGATCTCTTTGATCACACCGTCATAGGAAAATAAAATATCCGATTTTTGATCTTCGAGCCGAACCGTTAAGGGTTTATCTGCTTTAAGGATCAATGGTCGTGTAGTGAGTGTGTGCGGGTTGATGGGAGTGATCACCAACACCTCGGAGCCGGGTACTACGATCGGTCCGCCCGAAGATAAGTTATAGGCGGTAGAACCGGTGGGCGAAGAAACGATCAGACCATCCGACCAGTAGGTGTTGATATAATTTCCATCATAATCTGCCGAAATATTGATCATCGAAGTGGTGTCTTTTCGTGTGAAAAGAAACTCATTCAGGGCATGATATTTCTCTCCATCCTTATCCATAGCCCTTAAAAAATGGCGCTTATCTAATGTGTAATCCCCGGCAAGTACGTTGTCCAGCGCGTTATTCAGATCCTCCTGCTGAATGTTCGTCATAAAGCCCAGTCTGCCACTATTAATTCCCAGAACAGGTTTTTCGGTTCTCTTACCTATGCGGGCGGTATATAAAATGGTGCCATCGCCCCCCATCACTAAAATGATCTCACCGGCTTCGATCGAATCTCCATCCGACTCGGTGAGGGTCAATGTATCTGAGGGTTCCAGATGTAATTGCTTTGCAACCGAAGAATACAGAAAAAGCTCCACCTCATTTTTCTGGGCCCACTCAATCGTAGAGAGCATCACCTCTTTAACTTCGTATTTCGAGGGATTGGCAATTACTGCAAACTTCATAGTTTTCCTTTTACTTAATTCCTTTCAATCCTTTGATGCCGGTTGCCGCCTTTTCACTGAGCAGGTTGGTTTCATAACTTCTTATGCGGCCGTTTTTTGCCTGATGTTGCTTGATCGCGATGTCAATGAGTTCCAGCATCAGATCTTTAAAAGTCAGGTCATTTTTTTCCCATAAATAGAAAGAAAAGGAACCGGGGATGGTATTGATCTCATTGAAATACACTTCTTCGGTTTCGGAATTCACCAGAAAATCAAGGCGGGCTACACCTCCGGCATTAAATGTTTTGAAAGTGTGCACAGCCAGACTTCGGATAGTGTCGGTCAACTCATCAGAGATATCGGCGGGAATAACCCGGTCGGCAGAGGCCATCCCTTTATCGGCGCCACCCCCGCTTTGGTATTTATCTTCAAATGATAACGTTTCGGTATTTCCTAAAGGTCGTTCGCACACACTGGCCCGACAATTTTCGGTTGAACCCATCACGGAACAGTTGATCTCCATAAGCGGGTGAATGGCCTTTTCAACCAACAGGTGCGCATCATATCGGAATGCTGTTTCAATGGCTTCGATCAGAGACTCTTCCTCATCCACTTTTTTTACACCGATACTACTTCCCAACGAGCACGGTTTAACTACCAGAGGATATCCCAGGAGATCTGCTTCCTGCAAAATTGCTTTTTGATGTACATCCCAATCACTCTCATAAAAATCCAGGCTTGGTGTAACCGGGATGTTGTTAGCCTCGCACAATTGCTTGGCTTTAACTTTATCCATGCCTACCGAAGAGGCGAGAACCCCGCTTCCCGTAAACGGAATATTGTACATCTCACACACGCCCTGAAATGAACCATTTTCACCCTCACTACCATGAAAAGCTGTAACCACTGCGTATACAGGAAAAGATCTTGGTTTGGCAAATAATCCTTTAGCATCCTGCTGTTTAAGAAAGGTGCGACCAGCTTCATCTTTTACGAATGAGCAACTCATGGCTGAGGCCTCGAGCGTATCCAGCTCTTTGAAATTGCTCAGGTCCATAAGGGATTCACCGGTAAGCCATCGGCCGGATTTGGTAATATACAGAGGGACAATAGTGTAGGTTGAGTTCCCGAGAGCAGACATCACCTGCATAGCGGTAAGCACGGAAACTTCGTGTTCAGGGGAAACGCCCCCAAAAGCGACGATCAGATTTTTCTCTATCATGAAATGGGATTATAAATTCAGTTAAAAATAGGATTGTTCAGGCTTAATTGTTAGCCAAAGCCTTATAAAAGCTGAGTGGAGGAACTTTACTTTTGTTCCGGTCGAATTTTCAAATTCTGAAGTTCTTTGGTAGCATCTTTCCGGGGAGAATGCCTACCTTAGAAATACTCTTCTCTCACTCATCTTAACTAAATTATTCAACTGAACAACGCATTTGACCGTGCCGGTTTAGTTTAAATATGTATCAATCAATTGTATGGCAAAGGTTATAACACATTCCGAACAGATCGATTTTACACTTAGTGAGCTGGAAGAAATGCCGATTCCCGGCAAAGTATTAGTGGTGAATCCCGAGCATTTTGACGTAAAGTATGTCATTAATCCGCATATGGAAGGTCATATTGGCGACATCAACAAAGATGTAGCCATGAAAGAGTGGATCAGGTTGAAGGAAGCCTATCAAAAGTTGGGTTTTTATGTGCATGAAGTACCTGGGCATCCGGATTTTCCGGATATGGTATTTTGCGCGAATCAGAGTCTACCGAACATCACCGCCGATGGCACCAAGCAGGTGGTAATGAGTGTGATGCATGCCCCTGAACGAAAGGGAGAAGTTCCGTTTATACAGGAGGTCTATGAGGAGAGTTCCTATGACATTGTTCATCTTGATGAGAGCAAATTCACAGAGTTTGAAGGGATGGGAGATGCCATCTGGCATTTTGGAAAGCGATTGATCTGGGGTGGCTATGGGTACCGCACCACTTCGGATGTTTACGAGCATATTTCTAATACGTTCAACACCCCGGTGATCGCGTTGGAGCTGGTGGATGAGAAATTCTATCACTTAGATACCTGCTTGTGTATCCTGAATACAGAAACAGCACTGATCTATCCGAAGGCATTCACGGAAGATGGATTGAAGAAGATCAGGACGATCTTTTCGAATGTGATCGAGGCGAATCAGCACGAAGCTGAAGAATTGTTTGCCTGTAATGCTACCTGCCCCGATGGAAAGAATGTGTTTATTCAGGAAGGATGCACGATGGTAAATGACGCACTGGTTAGAAGTGGATTTGAAGTTCATCAGTTTGATACGGCAGAATATCTTAAAAGCGGGGGAAGCGTGTTCTGTATGAAGATGTTGCTGTGGTAGAGATTGCTTTTGTACAGAGTGCGGTGTTCATCTAAGATTTAACAATTAAAATTTATTGTTGTTTTGAGCATGGTGAGAAATCATTTCAAATGTCTTTGGTTACGATCAATAGATTTCTCACATTCGTTCGAAATGAAAAATTCAGGAAGTCGATATGAAGCTCTTTAAATTGATCCTATCCGGAGTAATTCTCCTTGCTCTGATTCTAACCCTGAACACCAAATTCGGGTCGGTTCCTCCGCTGGGGAAATTCTTCGATCCGGATGCGGGATTCTGGGCCAATGCAGAGACGGGAGTTCCTGAATCGGAATCTTTGGAGCTGCCGGGGTTATACGAGCAGGTGTCGGTGTATTTCGATGACCGGCGTGTGCCACATATCTTTGCGCAGAATGAACATGATCTGTTTATGGCGCAGGGGTTCATAACTGCTCAGCAGCGGTTATTTCAGATGGAGATTCAAACCTATGATGCGGCCGGTAGACTATCAGAGATTATCGGAGAAAATGAACGAGTACAAAACCGGGACCTCACTACCCGAAGATGGGGTATGCCCTGGGCCGCCGAGAAAAAAGTGGAGGTTGTAAAACAAGACCCTGAAAGTTGGGCCATATTAACAGCCTATGCCGATGGAGTTAATGCTTACATAGCATCCCTCAGCAAATTGGAGTATCCGGTGGAATATAAAGTGTTGGATATTGCTCCCGAACTCTGGACTCCGTTGAAAACCTCACAACTACACATGAATATGGCGCGAACCCTGGCGGGAGGCAGCAGCGATGACCGTACTTCCAACACGCTGGCCTATTTCGGAGAAGAGTTCATTGATACGTTTTTTAAAACCAAGCCGGAAATGCTGGAGCCGATCATTCCCCCAAGCCGAACATGGGATTTTAACGCAAAACAGCCCGAAGCACCGGAGAAGACATTCATCCCAAAAACGGCGGAACGCATTCAGTTCTTTGAACCGGATGCAGGAGTGGGATCCAATAACTGGGCAGTACACGGATCGAAAACAAAAAGCGGGAACCCGATTCTGGCAGGTGATCCGCATTTACAGTTAACCATGCCCTCGATCTGGATGGAGCAGCAATTGCATGCACCGGGCTATAATGCGTACGGCGTTGGGTTTCAGGGTATTCCGGGTATCCTCATCGGTTTTAATGAACATATTGCATGGTCGGAAACCAATACCGGTTCGGATGTGATGGACTGGTACGAGATCAGGTTCAAAGATTCTTCAAAAAATGAATACTGGTATGATGATGAGTGGCACCCAACCACAAAACGAGTTGAGGAAATTGCTGTTCGTGATGGCGAGCCCATCATTGATACGCTTGTATTTACCCATCATGGTCCGGTAATGCTGGCTAATCCTGAAGACACGGTAAATCCGCCAGTCTATCATGCTATGCGCTGGATCGCACATGAGGCCGGAAATAGCTTAAAGACCTTCATCAAACTGAATAAGGCCAAAAATTATGACGAATATGTAGATGCGCTGAAGCATTATGTAGCACCGGCGCAGAATTTTGTATTCGCCTCGAATGAAGGCGACGTTGCCATTTGGGTGAATGGTAAATTTCCGAATAAGTGGGACTATCAGGGGCAGAAGGTAAGCGATGGCACCGATCCGGCCTATGATTGGCAGGGCTGGATTCCACAGGAGCAAAATCCAAGTGTGAAGAATCCACCTCGTGGATTTGTAAGTTCAGCCAATCAGGAATCCACCGACGATAGCTATCCCTACTACCTATCGGATGATTTTGCTCCTTATGAGCGGGGAACCCGGATCAATAAGTTGCTTAGAAATATGGATGATATCACTCCCCAGGATATGATGAAGATGCAAATGGATGATTTTAGCATGCTGGCCGAAAGCATTCTTCCCGATCTGATCTACTGGACAGATACTGAGCAACTCACTGACAAAGAACTTGAGATCCTTGATGCCATGAAAGGGTGGGATTATCATATGGATGCAGACGAATTTCAGCCGTCGATGTCGTACCGTTGGTGGGTGATGTTTTATTCATCGGTCGTGGATGATGAATACGATGCTGCTCCCGAAGCACTCCGGTATCCGAGCCGGGATCGTATGATCGAGGTGATAAAAGCTGATCCTGCTTTCTTTATGGTAGACAACATAAACACGGAGCAGAAAGAAACGGTCAGTGATCTGGCAACGCAGAGTTTCAAGGATGCGGTGGAGTATATGCTGGATCGTTATGGCGATCAGGATGAGAGCTGGAAGTGGGGCTGGGTGATGAATAACGACATCAATCATGTGGGGCAGATCCCGGGGTTTGGTGCTATGGATGTGTATTCAAGCGGTTCGTACGAAGCAATAAATGCAACCCGGTTTGGCTACGGGCCGAGCTGGCGTATGGTGGTTGAGCTTGGACCGGAAGTGAAGGGATGGGGCGTGTATCCCGGTGGAATATCCGGAAATCCGGGCTCGCCTAATTACGATGCCTTTGTTGAAAACTGGAGAACGGGGCAGCATTTCGAGCTGAATTTCTACCGGGAAAAGCCGGAAAATAGCTTGTACGAAATCATGCTTAAAGGAAACTAAACGCCCCATCTCGGGAGTGGACAAATTCAAAACTCAGAATCTGAAATTTTATGATACTCGCACTGTTAATACTGATCTCAGCCTTTTTACTAAATCTCTTTCTTCCCTGGTGGAGTATTGCCATTCCGGGACTCTTATTTGGCTACATTCTGAATAAAAAGAGCGGGGCTTCATTCGGCTGGGGGTTTGTGGCACTTTTTGTGTTATGGGGAGGTCAGGCATTTTACATTCATGTAGCGAATGATGGAATTCTGTCAACCCGAATCGCAGAAATGCTGGGTGTGGGATCACCTTTAATTGTAATCTTTGCTACCGCTGTGATCGGGGGATTGGTGAGTGGATTTGCGACGCTCACCGGGAGCCTGATGAAAGGAGAGGTCGGTACTGAATAATTGCCTGAATCACAGATGAAACGGATAAAGAGATTTCGAAGATCAGAAGAATCCGCGTCTCAAAAAACAAGAAAGAGTCCCAAAATTCACTGAAAATTCATTCCTTAGCGCTAGCATCAGTAAAATAAATTTACGGAATGAAAAGACTGTATTGGGGATTTTTACTGCTTCCTTTCATATGGAACTGCGCCACACACGTTCCGATGAGTGAAATGGTGATGTTCTCACCTAAAAAAGTAGAAGCTTCCTATCCGGATACCATCGATCAGGTGTACTATTCCAGACTCAGTGTTGGTCTGTCTGTAAAGCAGGACATTAAAAGTTATAATGCACTTCGGAGACATAGCGACGCCAAATACCAGAATGGTAGTATAGATGAATTATCCTATGCACCCTCTGTCGGGTTTAACACCATATTGATGTTTACGGGCAATGATTATTTCGCACTGAATTTTGCTGCCGGCTACACATTAGGAATGGATTTGACCTTTGGTGTAACAGAAACCGAATATGTTACCGTGGGGACTTCATTCCTTGGTGGTTCGCAGATCATTGTTCAACGCAGAATGCATTATAACTACAAGTCAGGTTCGGCTTTAGGTGTATATCTCGAGAGATATACTGAAGTACTCGGTTATGATTGTTATTCTCTATGCTTTGGTCCTCCGGAAGAGTCAGTGATCTATTTGAATTCATTTGGTGTCCGCGGATTGTGGATGAACCACAGCGGTGGGAAGAACCGCTCATTCTTCAAAGTGAATGCCAAAATGGGATATATCCTAGATTATGGCAGTCCCTACGCCTCGGTGGGAATTTCCGTAGGGGCTTATTAAGGAAGCTAAATGGTTGAATCAGTGAACGATGAAACCGGGTCGGATTACAATCTGCTCAACCCGGCAGGATTCAGGTTGGTGAGCCTGCCGAATTCCTGATTGCTTCGGCAAACTCATAAACCTTACTGATGGCTTAATTACTTACATCGGGAAGTAATGCTTTGATGCCTTTTCCTTTACCAATGGTTACGGTGCTGTTTCCGTACACAGTGATCTCACTTTTGATGAAATCCTCCTCATTGGCTTCATAGATATTATCCACATACTTCTGAGGATTACGGTCGATGTATGGGAACCAGGTACTCTGGATCTGGATCATGATCTTGTGACCGGGCTTGAAAGTGTGAAGCACATCCTGAAGCGGGAAATTCACTTCAGTTACTTCACCCGGCACAAAAGGCTCCGGTTCAGCAAAACTATTGCGGAAACGACCTCGGAACACCTCACTTCGGACAAGCTGTTGGTATCCCGACATATTCACATGTTCAGGGGCGTATTCCTGTTCGTATCCATCAGGATATACATCGATCAGTTTTACAATAAAGTCGGCGTCGGTTGTGCTGATCGAAACTTTCAGGTTGATGTCGATCTCACCGGCAAAGGTCATGGCCTCGGTTAAAGTGTCGGTGGAGAATGTGAGCACATCCGGACGGCGTGAAGCATGGCGCTGATCATCCGTCATAAACGCACGGGGCGTAAAGGTAACCGGAGTGATCTCAGACCGGAAAGGAACCGGCTTATCAGGATCACTAACGTAAGAAAATTCTACATCTGCGGAACCGGTTTCATTTACAAGTAATTCACCGTTTTCAGCGAATGATAAGGTAACAGGATCATATTCTGTGGTTGGCCATTCCGAAAATTGCTTCCACACCTTTAGCCCGGTATCGAACATGTAGGCCTCAGGAAGGTCCAGCTCTCCTTTCCCCTTCAGATAATAGCTGAAGAAGGGAAATTCAATATTTTTTTGATAGAAATCGGACAGGTCATCTCCGAAATAAATATGATTTACCATTTGGTGTTCACGGTTCCGTGCCCAGTCACCATGACTCCATGGCCCCATCACGATCGTATTTTTTGCAGTCGGGTTATTGGCTTCCACATTCTTGTAAATATTCAGTGGCCCGTAAAGATCCTCCGCATCAAACCAGCCGCCCACTGTCATAACCGCATGATCGATTCCATTCAGATGAGGCAGAATGCTTCGTTTTTGCCAGAATTCATCATAATTCGGATGTTCTACCACCTGATTCCAGAAAAAATCATCCGGGAAATATTTTTCGGTGATATTCTTCAGCGGCCCTATAGACATGTAGTACTTGTAGGAATCATTTCGGTCACGGCCTTCATTGATCTTGGTCCATGCGTCACTATACCAGCTTTCAGTGGTTGGTCCGTCGGTCTGATATCCAAATACCGGAAACGCATTGGTATAACTTTGCAGATAGGCCCCCATGTGATGGAAATCATCAAAAAAGAAATCAGAGATCGGAGCCTGTGGGGATGAAGCCACCAAGGCAGGGTGAGCCTCAGGTAAAGCGGCGGCTGTATAGAATCCGGGATAGGAAATTCCCCATTGTCCAACTTTTCCGTTATGACCTTCAATATTTTTGAGAAGCCACTCAATGGTGTCATAGGTGTCGGAGCTTTCATCAATATGTTCGGTCTTAGAATCAGAGGGGTCGTTTCCCGGAACATGAGGGCGCATATTATCGTAGCTTCCTTCACTCATCCAGCGCCCGCGCACATCCTGATACACAAATATGTATCCGTCTTCCATCATGTATTTCGAAGGTCCTACGGAGCGTTTGTATTTATCCTCGCCGTATGGAGCTACACTGTACGGGGTCCGCTGAAGCATGATCGGATACTTCTGGGACTTATCTTTTGGTACATAAACTGCGGTAAACAAATGGATTCCGTCCCGCATCGGGATGGTATACTCATACTTATCGTAATGCTTCTCTACATAATTGGGGCCGTTATTCCGGGCTCTTTGAGCATTAACCGCCTGCGATAGGCTGATGGAAGTAAACAGAACAACGAAGAAAAACTTCAGACTTTTATGGTACGACATATTATTGAATTAAGAGTGACGGTGACCGGCTAAGTGTATCGTTTTTGAGGCATAGCTGCCTGTAAAAAGAATTTACAGAATAGTTCACAGCATATTCATAATGCAGGGGTAATTACAGTTCTCACTAATTAAGGAGCTATTATGTCAAAATTATCAAGAATTTTAGGTTATGCATTGTTGATCGCGGTATTGCCACTTGTGCTTCAGGCTCAGATGGGACAAGGGCGTGGAAACGGTCAGGGCCAGGGAAATAATGCAGCTAATAAAGCGAAGCAAATGAACCGGATGTTTGATGTAAACACGGTATCCACCTTTGAAGGAGTGATCACAGAAGTGGTGATCGACAGCTCCAGGAACAGAAATATGACAGGAATTCATTTGATGGTAAAAACCGGGGATGTGGTGAAAGAGGTTCATGTGGGACCGGTTACATTTTTGAATAACCAAGAAATGACTTTTGAAGAAGGTGACACCATTGAAATTACAGGCTCTGCCGTAACTTTGAATTCAAAAGATTTTGTGATCGCAAAATCTCTGAATAAAGGGGGTAAGGCACTACAACTCAGGGATGATACCGGCAAGCCCGTATGGTCCGGTATGATGAAAAAAGGAAAACAGAATCGGAATAATTAGGCAGATTACATTTTTTTGCGCCTGATTTACATTGAATACAATTTTCCGCCTTTGTATCTTCACGAAACTGTTAAGTAAGTTTTGTACAGATAAACAGGTTAGCAATCCATAGCTTTACGATCGAGACCCGGCTCACCCCAAAAAAGGAGCAGGGCTGATGTATTTTTTTACAGATCATATCATTTCTGAAATCCGGCGCGGTTATCGTAGTCGGATTTTTTTTGACCCTCAATTCATTCACTTCAAAAACTAACACATGTCCCTTCATCCCCGAAAAAAAGCAATTTTGGCACTTAGCGACGGAACCATTGCCCATGGCTGGGCCGTCGGAATGGAAGGTATCACCGGTGGCGAACTTTGTTTCAATACCAGTATGACCGGCTATCAGGAGATCTTTACCGATCCCAGTTATTACGGCCAACTCATGATGATGACCTATCCGCACATTGGAAATTATGGCACCATGGATCGTGATGACGAGCACCGAAAGGTGATGGTAGCCGGGATCATTGTCCGGGCCTTTTCTCATGACTACAGCAATCCGATGGCTGATCGGAGCCTGCAGGAATACCTCGAAGACAATGAAATTGTGGGAATTTCCGGTGTGGATACCCGCGCGCTTGTGCGACATATCCGGCAGAAGGGAGTGATGAATGCCGTGATCTCATCCACCGAAATGGACGAAGCGAAATTGGTGAAAATGGCTCAGGAATGGGAAGATATGGAAGGTCTTGAGCTGGCATCACGAGTAAGCAGAACAGAAGCGCAAACCTATAACACAGAAGGTGAAAGCAAGTTCAAAGTGGCGGCCTTTGATTATGGCATCAAACAGAATATCATCAACAATTTTGTGAAACGAGGTTGCACACTTCGGGTATTTCCCGCCAAAGCATCCATGGAAGAAGTGAAAGCATGGAATGCCGATGGGTACTTTTTCTCAAACGGTCCCGGCGACCCGAATCCAACCGGTGATTATGCACTTGAGTTTGTGAACTATGCGAAAGAATCCGGGAAACCAATTTTTGGAATCTGCCTGGGACATCAGCTGATGGCCTTGAGTGAAGGAATCAAAGTTGAGAAGATGTTTGTAGGTCACCGAGGCGCAAATCATCCGGTAAAGAATCTGAAAACCGGATTGGTAGAAATTTCAACGCAGAATCACGGCTTCGGTGTATCTGAAGATAGTGTGGATCCGGAAATTGCAGAGATCACCCACATCAACTTGAATGATCAGACCGTGGAAGGACTACGATTCAAAAACTTCCCGGGATTCTGTGTGCAGTATCACCCGGAGGCATCTCCCGGCCCACATGATTCATCCTACCTGTTCGACCAGTTTGTAGATATGATGGAAGAACAGAAAGGAGTAGTGGCTTGATTTATTTGTTCCGTGGCAAAGCACCGGAACGAGATAAATTTGTACCCCTGCGAAGGGGACTTTGGAGCCCATAAGGACTCATCATTTATTCACAACCAATTTTACCGAAGGGAAACCTTCAAATAAAAATACCAGCGAACAATGCCCAGACGCGACGACATCCACAAAATTCTCATCATCGGCTCCGGCCCAATCGTAATTGGTCAGGCCTGCGAATTCGATTATTCCGGCTCACAAGCCTGCCGCTCTTTACAGGAAGAAGGATATGAGATCGTTCTCATAAACTCGAATCCTGCTACCATCATGACAGATCCGTTGATGGCCGACGCCATTTACATGCTGCCCATGACCACCGATTCCATCAAAGAAATTGTAGCCAAAGAAAAACCGGATGCGGTTCTGCCAACCATGGGTGGGCAGACAGGGCTGAACCTGGCCCGGGATCTGGAAAAAGAAGGATTCTGGAAAGCGAACGGAATCAAGATCATCGGCGTGGATATTGATGCCGTTGAGTTAACGGAAGACCGGCAGTTATTCCGCGACCGAATGGAAGAGATCGGCATTATGCAATGCAGAAGCAGACAGGCAGAATCGTTGTTGGATGCAAAAGAGATCAAAGAAGAACTGGGCGGGCTTCCCATCGTGATACGTCCTTCATTTACCATGGGTGGTGCCGGCGGCGGTATCGTATGGTCGGAAGATGAATTCGACCAGAAAGTATTGCGCGGGCTTGAAATGAGTCCCGTTCACTCTGTATTGATCGAAGAAAGTATCTTTGGCTGGAAAGAATATGAGCTTGAATTGCTAAGGGATGCCAATGATAATGTGGTGATCATTTGCGGTATCGAGAATATGGATCCGATGGGTGTTCACACCGGAGATTCGGTTACCGTGGCACCTACTCAGACCCTGACAGATAAACAATATCAGATTTTACGGGATGCAGCCATCAAAATGATGCGATCGATCGGTACGTTTGCGGGCGGATGTAATGTACAGTTTGCTGTTGAGCCCGGCAGTGACCGCTTTGTGGCGATCGAGATCAATCCAAGGGTTAGCCGCTCTTCAGCGCTGGCATCCAAAGCGACGGGATATCCGATTGCGAAGGTGGCTACCAAGCTGGCGGTGGGTTATACGCTGGATGAGCTGCCGAATCAGATCACAGGAAATACATCGGCCTGTTTCGAGCCTTCTATCGATTATGTGGTGTGTAAAGTTCCGCGTTTTAATTTCGACAAATTCCCGGGGGTGGATGAGGAGCTTTCCACACAGATGAAGGCCGTCGGTGAAGTAATGAGCATCGGCCGGAATTTCCCGGAAGCGTTGAACAAAGCATGGCAGAGTCTGGAAGTTGGCCGCGACGGACTGGGAGCTGACGGATACGAAGAACTGAACCGTAAAGAGATCAGAGAACGATTGATTAAGCCTTATTGGGACCGCTCCATGCAGATCCGAAACGCCTTCAAACTTGGCACCTCTGTAGAGGAACTGGCCGACATCACCAAAGTGGATCCCTGGTTTCTGCAGCAGATCCGGTACATGGTGTCGCTCGAGAACAGAACCGAAGGGCAGGATCTTAAAGAGATCACTTATGATGAATTCTTTGAACTAAAGCAGGCCGGGTTCTCAGATTCGCAAATTGCCTGGCTGGTAAGTAAGAATGGGGAAACCGTGAGCGATGATGAAGTTCGTGAGCGAAGAAAGGAATTGGGTATCAAACCATCATTTAAGCTGGTAGATACCTGTGCAGCTGAATTCCCGGCAGAAACCCCGTACTACTATTCTTCTTATGAAGGAGAGACGGAAAGCGAGGTTACCGATCGTAAGAAAGTGATCATTCTGGGAAGTGGTCCGAACCGAATTGGACAGGGTATAGAATTTGATTATTCCTGCGTTCATGCCGTGTTGGCTACCAAAGAAATGGGATACGAAGCCATCATGATCAATTGTAACCCGGAAACCGTTTCTACCGACTTCGATATTGCAGATAAACTGTACTTCGAGCCGGTATACTGGGAACGGGTAATGGATATCATCGAATACGAAAAACCGGAAGGGGTGATCATTCAGGTCGGAGGTCAGACCGCACTTAAATTAGGAAAGCGTTTTGTGAAAGCGGGTATTAAGATCTTTGGTACCGAATTTGAAATGATCGATTTTGCCGAAGACCGGGGCGAGTTCTCCGATCTGCTTACAAGGCTGGATATCCCGTTCCCTGAATACGGTACGGCTACCGATGTAGATGGTGCTCTGGAGATCGCCGACCGCATCGGGTATCCGGTGCTGATCCGTCCGAGTTATGTGCTGGGCGGGCAGGGAATGCGCATCGCTGTAAAACGCGACGAACTCGAACGCTATGTGGCACGCATTCTGAAAACACATCCTGAAAATGCCTTCCTGATCGATAAATATCTCGAACATGCAGTGGAGGTAGATGTGGATTCGGTGTATGACGGCGATCAGCTTCATATTGCAGGAATCATGCAGCATATTGAGCCCGCCGGAGTTCATTCCGGTGACTCAACCGCTGTTTTACCACCTTATTCATTAAGCGATGAAGTCATTAAGACCATAGAGGAATATCAGGAACGCATTGCGGAAGCGATGGAAATTGTAGGATTTCTGAACGTACAGTATGCAGTAAAGGATGAGAAAGTATATGTGCTGGAAGCAAATCCGCGAACTACCCGAACCATTCCGTTCCTGGCTAAAGCAACTCAGCGACCTGAAGCCGCAATTGGTGTAAAAGTGATGCTGGGAGCCAAATTGAAGGAGTTTGATCTTGAATCGAAACTTGATTGCTGGGCGATCAAAGAGCCGGTATTCCCGTTCGATAAATTCCCGGGTGTGAAAAAAGAACTGGGACCGGAAATGAAATCAACCGGCGAAAGTATTTACTTCGCTAAGGATTTCAAAGACGAACACTTCAGCAAGCCATACGAGTTCAAAAACCTGTATCTGTCAAAATAATCCCCGTCAGAATATTTGTTCGGGTGATTTTGTAAGGAATGGTAGTCAGTTACGTCTTGCCTGATAGATCTTATTGGGCAAGGGGTGATTGATCGATGGAATATTCTTGTTCAGCAAAAAGCAGGGAGTATGATTTTGCACTGAATGATGTTTATTTATGATCAGATAAGGTTATCCGGACAATTGAAATCATAAAAAAGAGTTGTTGATGAGTGAAATCAACAATCAACATTCGGATCTGTCTGAATGCAGTTACATTGAAATTTAAATAATAAGTGATCGAAAAGAGGAATTTGTGATCCAGGAAGCAAAAAGAATATTAAAAGAAACATTTGGTTATGAAGAGTTCAGGCTGCAACAAGAGGCGGCCATCAAACAGGTGCTGGCAAAAAATGATGCCTTGGTAATTATGCCTACGGGGGGTGGTAAGTCGCTTGTTTATCAGATCCCGGCCATGTTATTCGACGGACTTACCATCGTGGTGTCTCCACTCATCTCACTTATGAAAGATCAGGTGGAACAACTCAGGGAGTATGATATTCCGGCGGTTTATCTGAACAGTTCGCTCTCCCCCGAAGCGTATGAGTATAATGTGAAACGCTTGCAGAGCGGAGAAGTAAAGTTATTATACGTGGCACCGGAAACACTGATGATGGATCGCACCAAAGAGATCCTTGCCGGCCAGAAAGTTGATTGTTTTACTATTGATGAAGCTCACTGTATCTCGGAGTGGGGGCATGATTTCCGGCCGGAATACCGACAGCTGGCCAGTGTACGAAAAGATTTTCCGGAGGCGGTGTGTATTGCACTTACAGCTACGGCCACACCACGGGTGCAGGAAGATATTAGAAGGATCCTGGAATTCAAGGATTCTGAGACCTTCATTTCAAGTTTTGATCGGTCCAATTTGTTTTTGAAGATCGCAGACAAAAAGAATCCGGAAGATCAACTGCTCGACTTCCTGTTCACCCGGAAAAATCAGTCCGGCATCATCTATTGCTTCTCCCGCCGTCAGGTTGATGAGCTCGCGTATTTGCTGGAGCAGGAAGGCTATTCAGTAAAACCATACCATGCCGGACTTGGCGCCAGAGACCGGGCGATCAATCAACGTGCATTTATTCGGGATGATGTACGCATCATTGTAGCTACAATCGCCTTCGGGATGGGGATCAATAAGCCAAACGTGCGGTATGTGGTTCATTACGATATGCCTCAGAATATTGAATCCTATTATCAGCAAATTGGACGTGCAGGCCGCGACGGACTTCGTTCAGACTGTATCATGCTGTTCAGCTACAATGACACGCAGAAGATCAAATACTTCATCAACAAAAAAGAAGGCAAAGAAAAAGAACTGGCCGAACGGCATCTGGATCAGTTACTGAAATTTGCAGAATCCCGGGAATGCAGGCGTAAGCCACTGATGAATTACTTTGGGGAAGAATACCCGAAGGATGAGTGTGGAATGTGTGATAATTGCCTGAGTGTGGAAGACGATGTGGAAGATCTGACCTTACATGCCCAGAAATTCTTGTCGTGTATCGTACGGGTAGAAGAGAAATTCGGCGTAACGCATATAGTTGACATCTTACGAGGCTCGAAGAACAAAAAGATACTGGAACTGGAGCACGATCAGCTATCCACCTACGGCATCGGGATCGAGTGGAGTAAAGATCAGTGGCAACAGATGTCGCGGTTGTTGATGCGCCAGAATTATATCTCAACCGGTGAGTTCAAAACACTGAGGCTGGAATCCAAAGCGCTGGCGGTGTTACGCGGGGATGAAAATGTATTCGGCACGCTGGACAGAACCGGTACATCCATCCGTAACGAGGATATTGAGAAGACCTCTACCGAAGTGGAAAATGATTATGATCGTGAACTGTTCGATATTTTACGAGAGAAGCGAAAAGAACTGGCCGATATTGACGATGTACCACCATATGCAATCTTCCCGGATACCACACTCATCGAAATGGCCTACTATTATCCACAGAATAAAGATGATCTGGAAGCTTTATATGGAGTTGGTGCGGTAAAGAAAGAGAAGTTCGGGGATTCCTTTGTAGGTATCATTAAAACCTACACCCGAAAGAACGATATCATGCCCCGCCGAAAGTTTTTGAGAGAAAAAGTGGCAAAGACAGAAAACAAACAAAAGTTTGAGGTGATCGGTGAATCCTTCAATGAAGGATATTCCATCGAATTTCTGGCAGAACAACACGGGGTGAAGGAAGTGACCATTCTTACCCATCTCAAGAAATTCCATGATGAGGGAAACAAGCTTCGGTTAGAAGGATTGCTGGAAGCCAGCAGTTTATCCGATCGTCAGCGGGATCAGGTTATGAAAGCCATGAAGAAGAAAAGCCCGCTGATGCTTCGCCCGGTCTATGATCTGCTCGATAAAAAGATCGGGTATGATGAACTACGGATCATGCAGTTATACTATCTGGCGCTGGAAAAAGGGGATTGAGTACTTAAACAGCGTGCTTTTCTGTGACAAACAATAGCATAGAGCGGTTTATGCATATTCAAAATCTTCATCCAGTGCAGGTTCCTTGGGCAGTAATATTTCCTCTGAAAGTTCCATTGAACTTGAGGGTATGAAGTGCTTCCTGTTTCCGGTGATCACGCTTCTGAGTTCAACTACCATATGTTGTAATTCGGAAGCATGCATTGACAGATCTTCTGCGGCTCCGGCCGATTCTTCAGAACTTGCAGCATTACTTTGCACCATTTCATCCATAGTGGTCATGGCAGAGTTGATCTGCTGAATACCCTTTGATTGCTCCTGAGCAGAAGAGGATATCTCAATAATTAAAGTTCCCAGATCCTTAATGTTCTTCTCAATACGGGATAATTTATCCGAAACTTCTTCGGTTACTTTAGTTCCGTTAACAGAACTGCTCTGAGAGTTTTTTATCAGGTCTGAGGTGATCTGGGCTGCTTCAGAACTCCTTTTCGCAAGGTTTCTAACTTCCTCGGCAACTACAGCAAACCCTTTGCCGGCTTCACCTGCGCGTGCGGCTTCAACGGCTGCGTTCAGTGCCAGCAGGTTTGTTTGAAATGCTATCTCATTGATCGTGTTTACAACTTTAGAGGTCTCTTGCGAAGAATTGATGATATCATCCATGGCAGTTTTTAATCGAATCATTGCATCAACACCTTGTTCCAGTACAGGAATAGATTCCTTCACTGAAACTTCTGCGGTATGGGCATTTTTTGCATCATTTTTTATTTGAGCTGCGATCTCTTCTAAAGCTGATGTGGATTCCTGAAGCAGAGCAGCCTGATTGGTTACATTCTCTGCAAGTGTTTTGCTGGATGTGGCAACCATATTTGAGGATTCATCAACTTCAGTTCCATTTCTATCGATCTTGCCGGCTATGTCCTGAAGTCTTGCGCTGATGGAAGTGCTCATTTTAAAAGTCGCAAACAATCCAACCAGAAATACGATCATCAAAATGATGGAAGATTGCAAAAAGGTTTTGCGCTGGGATTCACCAACTATTGCCTGAACTTCATTGGTAGGAACCCCGACAAAATTGATTCCTATAAGTTCTCCATGCTCATCCAATAAGGGATCGTAAGCTGTGATGTACGAAATTCCAAGGATTTCGGCTGTGCCAATGTATAGTTCCTTGTTCATGATCGGTGCATATGCGGCACTCGTTGTACCCAGATTGGTACCAACAGCTCGCTCGCCGTTATCTTTAGTTATACTGGTGATAATTCGAATAAAGTCATCTCCCTGCTTCTTGAATATGGTGGCTTCAACATTATGCTGTTCCGCAAAACGGTCTAAGAAATCATCATTTCCATGTATAGTATTTCCCGATCTGTCAACTAGCTGATCATCATTCAAAGAAAGGCTCCCGAAATGATAAGCGATATAGGTGGTTAAGGAATGGTAGTCGCCAGTGAGCTTTTCTGTTAATGTAAAATTTGCAAGCTCTGTTAAGTTCTCTCTGGTCTGAAAATATGAAATGACTACAAATGCTAAACTAATAGTAATTAGTAATGTGGAGACTGTAACATTCAGTTTCTTTTTTAACGTCCAGTTATAATAAAAGGGGACGGTATCATACTTTACACTCATTGTTAATCCAAAATATTATCGTAAATACAACCATTGATCTATGCATTTATCGACGATAAGAAGATTAAAATAAGCGCTTGAGAAAAGTATGGAGTTTATTAGCAGTTTTTTACAGGCAGAATGATCTCGAATTTTGCACCGCCGTTTTCCCGGTTCGAAGCCCGGATAAATCCACCGTGGTGACGAATGATCTCATTCGAGATAGCCAATCCGAGTCCCAGCCCGAACTGAGCTCCCTGATTTTTAGTGGTGAAATTCGGCTCAAAGATCCTGGGCAGTACATCATCCGGAATACCCGGGCCGTTGTCCGAAATAGAGACCACGATCTTGTATTCCCCTTCAGTTTTGGTCCGTATCTTTAATTTGCCTCCATCGGGCAGAACATCACAAGCATTTACCAGAATATTGGTCCACACCTGATTTAGTTCGCCCAGTCGGGCACAGGTCTTGGGGATCTCATCCATTTTTACTTCCATATCCAGATATTTCAAACGATGACTCAGGATCAGAATAGTATCATTGATCCCATCCCGGAGGTCGATCATCTCCGCTTCGTTATTGTCCTGCCGGCTGTAGCTCTTCAGGCTTTTAACCAGGTTAGCGATCCGTTCGCTGGCAACTTTGATATTGTGAATGAATTTACCGGCCTCAAACTGCTGGACCAGTATTTCGATCGGAGTCTTTTTTCGTTGATCAATGATCACCTCATGTCCTTCTTCAGGGATCTGGGCGAGTTTTCGGATGATGGATCGTTCTTTTACATAAGGGAATTTCTTTTGCACTTCGAGCATTCTCTTCCGTACCATCTCACTGCTTAGCGGGCTGGAATTCAAGCCGATCTCGAAGATACGGGATCTGGGATCGCCGGACGGAAGATCAAGGAAATTCTCTTTCAACATTTCGGAGGAACGCAACAGTGCTGCTGCAGGATTATTTACCTCGTGTGCGAAGCCGGCAACCAGTTCACCCAAGGTAGCCATCTTTTCCTGATGGACCAGCTTCTGCTGAGAATCTTCCAGTTTGGAATAGGCGATCTTCAGTTGTTCCCCCTCATCCTCCAGTTTCTGATTCAGCGCGTGCATCTTAGATTCGAGCTGAACATTACCCATCAAGCGGTCGGTCATGTTACTCATCATCAATTGTTGCATTGGATGACGCAGCCGGGGATGATTATTCAGGTACTCATCAAAATCATCCTGACTGAATCGCAACGCTTTAATCGGTTTTAATGCCACCGCCGTGGTAAGAGAATCATTACCGGTGTTGAAGCTCACCAATCCCACAAAGTGGCCCGGTTCGAGGGTAAGGATATCAAGCGAAGAACCATCATCATTCTCCCGGTTCAGTTTAACCCCGCCCTCAAGCAATAAGTACAGATAGGGCAGATTCTCCCCCTGCTTGAACAGCACTTCCTTTTCGTTGAATGAAACCACTAGTTTTTGAAGATCCGGGGTGTCTGAGATCACTTTGTTAATGAATTTCAGAATATCTACCCGGCTGTTCAGGAGAAAACCTTTTTGCATATCAATTATCCGTTAATGGGTTTGCCCGCATCGATTCGGCAAGTTTAACAGAATCGAGAATGGCCATGAATTCCATAGGATTATACTTTCGGTCGATCACGTAATTAGTTAGTTGTTCCTTTACCACCGAATCTAGTTGTTCTTTGGTCCATGGTTTAGCAATGTAATGATCGAGACGTGCTTTATTGATCGCCTGAATCGTATCCTCAAGTCCGGCCTGCCCAGTGACTAACACTTTTTTGCTATTACGGGCCAGATCATGGGATTGCAATTCTATCAGGAAATCAACCCCGTTCTTACCCGGCAAAACATGGTCGCAGAGAATGAGACCCACTTCATTATTCGCATGATAGATCTGATCTACCACAGACTGTGCCTCTTCAGCGGTATTAGCGGTTTCAATGGGGAAGTGATCTTCAAATTCCGACAGATCGTTTACGATCGCATCCATCACTTCGAGTTCGTCTTCAACAATTAGAATATAAATTTCGTGGTCCATAACAGTACCTGAATTAAAGAATTATTGGCCAATAGAAAACAGCATTTAAGATAACCAGCACCAGACTGAGCAAGCCGATCGTGATCCCGGCTTTGGCCATTTGAGAAGTCTCGATGGTGCCGGTACTCATAGCAATGGCGTTGGGAGGGGTAGAGATCGGGAGCATCATGGCTAAGCTGGCACTGATGCCGATCACAATACTCACGATCACCAGATCAAAACCTTCGGTTGCCAGGCCGGAAGTGGCTAAGCTAACGGCCAATGGCACGATAAGTGTAGCAGTAACCGTGTGGGATAAGAAGTTGGCGATCAGTAAACAGACCGATCCGAACATGATAATAATGAGCAACGGCCCGAAGGATGACCAACTGATACTTCCGATGATCCATTCTGCAAGACCGGTACTTTTCATGGAAATACCCAATGATAGACCGCCGGCCACCAACCAAAGTACTTCCCAGGGCAGCTTACGGATATCGTCTTTCGTGATCACTTTGGTCATGGTGAGGAAAACCACCGGTATTAATGCAATGATCGCACTTTTCATACCATGCGCTTTCTCGGTGATCCAGAGCAACACGGTGATCCCAAACACTACATACAACAAAATGGCATTTTTTGATGTGTTGAACCTGCCGGACATATCGATCTCAACGTGATCGGTTTGTGCTTTGAACATCTGCGTGAGTATGAACCATGCCATTAACAGAGCGACGACCACTAAAGGAACGGCTAAGACCATCCATTCACCAAAAGCGATAGTTATCCCCTGTTGGTTCAACGCCCCGAGCACCACGGCGTTGGGAGGAGTACCGATCGGGGTGGCAATTCCACCAATATTAGCAGCAAATGGAATGCTGAGTGCCAGACCGATACGAAGGGGATCGTTATTCTTAACGCGTGCAATGATCGGCAGGATCACGGTCATCATCATGGCGGTGGTGGCGGTATTACTCATAAACCCTGATAGTACCGCGGTAACCACCATCAAACCCAAAACGATGAATTTTGGAGATGTACCAAATGGTTTTAACAGGATGCGGGTAATATTTCGGTCGAGGCTGTATTTAACGGCCGCATCTGCCAGTATGAATCCTCCCAAAAACAAAATGATAATAGGATTTGCCAGCGTACCAATAAAGGCCGTGTAGCTATCGGGAGTATAACTGTCTGTTACCGAATGAAAGAACAGACCTTCTTTGCTAAGCAGCACCACCTGCAGGAAAATGACGAGCATGGAGGTGGCGTAGATCGGTACAGGTTCAAGCATCCAGAAAGCCGCTGCTAGAAAGAAAACGCCTAGGGTGACGTGACCTGCTTCAGAAAGGCCATTGATGTTTAAGAAGAATGGAATGATCAGGCCCAGTATACCAACTGTACTGCCAATGATCTGTTTCCTGTTGATCTTCATGTTATACCTCTATTAGTTGTTAGAAACTGATCCCAAACTGGATCAGAAATTGAAAATAGTTCGCATCCCCTGTGTCAGCGTACGTCTCGGTCACATAGCCGATCTCGCTTTGTAATTTCAGCGTGTGGCCAAGAAAAAAATTATTTAATCCCAAAGAATATACGGTTTGATAGGTGAAAGCATTTTTAGCGATCCGGGGAGCATCTGCCGGATTTAAAAAACTGAGCCGGAAGGTAGGCTCCAGTGTTTCGGTGATAAATTTCCCGCCCTGAATGTTCAAACCGTCTCCGCTGGTTATTGCGGAATATAAGAGGTTATCGGCGGAAAGTGTGAGGATTTCGTTGTCAACGTTTCGTGATATGTATTCCCCGATCAGCGAAGCTCCCAGATATTTAAAAGTAAAATCGAGATAGATCGTGTTAAAGTTGTCATCCAGCCCATCCCAGGCATTATTTCCCATCATGGTGTACGCATCTTTATTGAAATAATACCCGGCACCAAATGATACCTTGGGGGTTGGTTCCCGGTAAAGATCACTTTCAGAATAATCTCCATTTCCGTGAAACAGACCCATTGGAAGAAGGTCGATGCGGGCAAGATACGCCCAGCCGCCGGATGCGGTTCTTACATTTCGACCTTCCCCATGTGTTAAGGCAACAGCTGTTTTTAAGGCAAATTCGTCAGAAAATCTGAAGGTACGTTTCAGGTTAATTCCCATATCCCAGCCTAACCAAAAAAACCGGCTCATATTTGAGCGATCGATCATTTGCAGAACTTTGCTGGCTGTTTGTTCTTCGCGTCCCAGTGGCAATAAAAACTGTCCAAAACTGATCTGTGTATATTTATCCGGTTTCCATCGGTATTCGGCATTCATCAGGCTGGTCGTGCCTTTATCCATTCCTAATTGAATGAAATAGCCCATCTTATTGCCAAGCATGTGTCCCCGAAGTAATAACCGGGCTCTTCGGGTAAGGATAGAAGTGGTTACCGGACCGGATGTATTTCCCAAAGGTTGAGAATATGTAAAAAGCTGATGCATCCGAATGCCGATCTGAAAACCCATTTCGTGATCTGCAGATTCTGCATAAGCACCTTTTGCAGCAGAAAATCCAATATTAGGTTGCTCATTGGTTTGAGCGTCCACTGATGTGGTTAGAATTGCCACCAGAAAAAATACCAGCAGAGGTAACTGCTTTTGGGTTCTGGTTTTCATGTTAGTGATCTCTATTAAATGATATAAGGTAAACAGGAGTATTATTGCTGTCCGGTTTTGAAAAAAAATATCCTCACAATAAGAATATTATGTGAAGGATTTTCAAGGGTTTGGAAGGGAAGCGCTTCCATGTTAAAAGAAATTCAATTTTTTGCTGAATATGTTTTAACATCAGTTATGATTCTTGATCCGCAAATACTATCTAAACTTTCATCCCTTGAATTACGGGCAAAAAAGATCGTAGAGGGATTTATTTCCGGCTTACACCGAAGTCCCTATCACGGGTTTAGTGTGGAGTTTGCCGAGCACCGGCCATACAACCCGGGCGACGATTTTAAGCACGTGGATTGGAAGGCCTATGCCAAAAAGGAGCGGTTCTATGTAAAACAGTACGAAGAAGAAACCAATCTTCGATGTTATGTACTGCTCGATACCAGTACCTCTATGCATTTTAAACATTTCGGGGAGTGGAGTAAGCTTAGGTACGGGATCCATTTTGCAGCTTCTTTAATGTACCTGATGCACAGACAGCGGGATGCCAGCGGTGTGGTATTATTCAACGAGAAGGTTGAAAGCTTTGTGCCTGCAAAAGGCACCTATGCCCATTTAAGGCAGATCTATGTGGAGCTGGAGAAGCTGATCCGTAGAGAAGAGAAGAAAGAGATCGAGAAAAAAACCACTGCATCTGCCCGGGTACTTCATGAAATGGCCGAGCGATTGGATCATCGCAGCCTGATCGTGGTAATTACCGATCTGTTCGAAAACGCGGAAGAACATGAAGCACTGATCTCCGCATTAAAGCATCTGCGCCATCGAAAGCACGAGGTGTTACTGTTCAATGTACTGGAACGACGAAGCGAACGGGAATTGGATTTCCAGGAAAACAGGGTGGTATTTGAAGACATGGAGACCGGAGCAGAGATCGAAGTATTACCGGCGCAGGTGCGGGAGGATTACAAGAAAAAAGTAGCTGACTATACTCACACATTTAAAATGGCCTGTAGTGAATTCGAGATCGATTTCGAGGAGATTGATACCGAAAGTCAGTTCGATCAGGCACTGTTAACGTATCTGAATAAGCGTAGAAGGCTCGGTTGATCCGATCAGGTTACTTTACTGTTTTTAAGAATTTTATTGAGTAAAGCCGGTGATAGTCTTTTCAGATACAAGGCCAGCATTTCTTTTTTTCCGGCAATATAGATCTCTTCTTTTTGTGATTTGATCTTTCCCCATATCCGGTCTACCATTTCATCGGCATCCATTGCGTGGTCGTGGAGTGCACCCATCTTACCAAAGTTTGAGCCGTCTGCGGTAAGCGAATTCATAGTTATATTCGTCTTTATCGGTCCCGGACAAACCATGGTAACCGCGACGTTATACTCATACATTTCCTGTCGTATGCAATCAAATAAGCCTTGTAAAGCATGTTTGCTTGCGGCATACCCCGAGCGGAATTTAGTGCCGAATTTTCCGGCAAGGCTGCTTGTCACGATCACATGGCCGGATCGCTGCTCCATCATTACGGGTAGTACTTCCCTGGTGAGGGCTGCAGATCCGAAGAAATTCACTTCCATTAGTTTTCTGATGGTTTCCATTTCCGTTTCTGCAAATAAAGAACGTTGACTGATCCCTCCGTTATTGATCAAAACATCGATGGTTCCAAACAATGAGATTGCCTCGTTCGCTTTAGCAGGTAATTCGTGAGCCAGAGCAAGATCAAGTTTCAGGATTTTAATCCGTTCATCATCGGCTCCCAGATCTTTTTTCACCCGTTCCAGTTCTTCGGTTCTTCTGGAGGAGAGAATTAGCTTTGCTCCTTCCCTGTAATACGCTTTTGCGAATGATTCTCCGATACCGGATGAGGCTCCCGTGATCCAGACAATTTTATTTTTATAAGTCATTGAGTGGCCTTTATTTGTTGGCTTCTAAATTGTTCGCTATTTTAGTAAAATACTTAAAAATAGTTATTTAAATATCCGCTTTTTGCTTTATGAATTAGCCATGAAGATTTTTAATATTAGCAGGAATTTAAATGAAGGTAAATGCTGAGGTATAGAAGGCCAAATTCCTCCACACTCAGGGCGTAAAATTAACCAGGGTGTACATCTGCAGACCGGAATTTTAGGGTGTTAATTGCTGAAGCGACCTTTGCCTATAACTAATATTTACGATCGATTTTAGAAAAACAGCGGGATTACTACTGTGAAAGTACATCATACATTATTGCTTGTAGAGGATGAAATTGAATCCGGCGAAATGCTGGCTAACTTTTTGGAGCTAAATAACTTTAAAGTTTATTGGGCAAAAGATGGGAAAGAAGCCTTTAAGTATATTGATGATCATGCCGATGAGATCGAGCTTGCCATATTGGATATAATGGTTCCCCATCATGATGGAAAAGAGATCTGTGCAAATATTCGAAAACATCCGGTGATCAATGAGATCCCTGTATTGTTTTTAACTGCCCGCGATGAGGAGAAAGATGAGATCGAAGGTTTGGAGCTCGGGGCTGATGATTACATCAAGAAACCGGCCAGCCTAAATCTGGTGAAAGCACATGTGGAAAGTCAGTTACGTCGTCAGAATCCGGAAAAGACCGCCTGGATCCGTTACGATCATGTTTATCTGGATACAGAAGCCAAAGAGATGTATTTGCACGACAAACTGGTGGATCTGACCCATACCGAGTATGTGATCGCAGAACTTTTTTTCCAGCATCCGAAATTGGTTTACAGCCGTCAGGAGATCCTGGAACATATTTCTGATGAGGATAAATATATCTTTGACCGAACCGTGGATGTGCACATCAAGAATCTTCGCATCAAAATGAAGGAAGAAGGCAAACTGATCAAAACCTATCGGGGAGTTGGATACGGTTTTAACCGTGAATTTCTTCATTCATGAACATTCAGGCCAAGCTTTCGTGGACCTATAACATCCTTCTCATCATTGGCATTATCACCATTAGTGCCTATGCCATTCTAACCATTCGTTCGTTTCTTTTTAAAGACGGGATCCATCATTTCGAAAATGATGCAAAGGTGATCTCACTGGCGATCGAAGATTTCGATCAAAACGATGAGTTTTTAAAATATGTGAGTGATCTGGCCGGGTTGTATGATTATAACATCGCTATATTCGACAGTTCTGGGTCAATTATATTCAATTCGGTTTCTTCAGCTCAAATGGAGAATTCAAGAGAAATGCCTAATGAAGATATATTTGAGTTATTAGAGTCTGAACCCGGGGTGCCCTATCTGATCAATGAACAGGATTATGATAAACTGGTCGCTTTTAATAAGCTGAATCATAAACAGGGAGAAGTGTTTTATCTGAGGATCTCCCAGTATAAGAGTGAATATTATGCTGCGGTTTCCAGTATCCGGCATATCATTTATGCAGGAATGGCCTTTTCCATCACAGCTGTTCTGATCGTAAGTTTCATTTTTTCGCGCTATATGAGTCGGCCGATCATGCAATTGAACAATGCAGCGCTTGATATTGCGGAGGGTAATCTGGAAGGCGAACTGGTTATTAACCGAAATGATGAGTTCGGTACGCTGGCCGATTCACTGAATAAAATGGCGAGTAAGCTAAAATCAGATAATGAAAAGCTGAAAAACCTGAATGAAAAGCAGAACCAATTCTTTGCCGATATAGCGCATGAGGTAAGAAACCCATTGCATACCATTTCCGGGGCCATTGAAATGCTTCAGCTGCCAAATCTGGATGAGGAGAAGAAAGCTCAGTATATGGTTACTGCCCGTAAACAGATCGAGCGGGTGGTACGATTATTTCAGGATATTAAATCGCTGCAACGGTACGATTATGATGAAAGCTATATCATTAAATCGGTGTTTGATGTATCGGAAGTGGTAAGTGAAGTAGTTACCACATATAAGCCGATTGCCTCAGAAAAAGGTATCAATCTGATCCTTCGCGCGAAGCAGAATCGACTGGTAGAAGCTGATCGTGATAAGATCGAACAGGTGATGGATAATCTTATATCCAATGCCATTAAATACACCAATGATGGTGAGATCCATGTGAGTTGTGTGCAGAAAAAGAATCTTATCGAGATCTCTGTTCAGGATACCGGAATCGGGATCGCGGAAGAGCATCTGGAACGTCTGTTTGATCGCTTTTACCGTACCGATAAAGCACGATCCAGAGATAAGGGCGGTACCGGGTTGGGTCTTGCAGTTGTAAAAGGAATTTTAAGCGCGCACGACAGAGACATTCAGGTGGAAAGTACACCAGGCGTAGGTACCCGTTTCTATTTTTCTCTCGAAATAGTCGGGGATTAAACCGTAGGTGATCGGATCAGTCGTTGGCGGTAATCAGATAACTGTTGACATATACCGCGCTGGTTGCACCGGCGAAAGGTGCTAATGAATACAAAGGCAGATAGTAGAATGAGATCCCTTTCACTGCCATGTAATCAACAATAGAGATACCTAAAGATAAAGCCGGATTATAGATCGCTCCGGACATTTCCCGTCCGATCAGGATGATCCCGATCATTGTGATTCCAAGAATAACAGCATTCAGGATTCGGTTTTGTTCCATCCGGGTTGTTTTGGTTTTCAGATACACCATCACAAGCACGAAAGTCATTAGAAATTCAATGATCGATTGCTGATACAGATTAGTTGAGGACGGAGGTTCTGCGTATACAACGAAACCGGAGAGATACAGAATAAGTGCGGCCCCGAGAAACACTCCGACCGTTTGGCTTAGAAAATACCCTCCGAATTGTTTCGGCGTGATGTCACGCTTGATCAAAAAAGCCAACGACACCGCCGGGTTAAAATGCCCGCCGGATGTGCCCGAAAAGATCATGTACAAAGCAGCGAAGGTAAAGCCTATACCGATAGCATCGGTTGATATCCCAAGGGATACAACTATAAAAAAAGCCCCTGTCGCCTCAGCTACGTACTTTCGCATCTAACTCCTTATCGCTAAAACTGTTGCCTGTATTTGTCCTTGTAATTTGTCGACAAGCTACTCTCTAACATATGGAATAGCAAGAGTTTAAGCTTGTTTTCGAACATTCAGATAGAAAAAATTTATAAACAATTGTCTTCATTAAAGCTAGTTTAATCCTATTTTCGGCCTTTTAACTTATACCATAAATGAATTTATTTGATCGGCTAAAAAAGCGATGGCAAATCGAAAGCAACCTGCAGGTTGTAATAATATTGATCGTATTTGCCTGTACAGGATTTACCGCTGTGTATGCCAAAGAATTTGTATTCGGTCTGCTAGATGTGACCGAAGAATTTCCCTGGTGGCAAAGAACCATCATTTGGTTAATCACCATTCTTCCATTATACAATGTCTTACTCATCATATATGGTACCATTTTTGGCCAGTTCAGGTTTTTTTCGTGGTTTCTTAAAAAAACCTTTGGCCGGTTTATTCCCAATAAGAAAAATGAACCTACGCAAGATCCCTGAGTTCATTTTTTTGTTTTTGGGTTAATTTCGACACAACCAGATCATAAGAATGCAGGATCAGGTCTTTAAGGAAATCATCCTGAAGGTGACCTTTTACCGACACCGTATTCCAATGATTCTTGTTCATATGATAACCCGGTTTTACTTCTTCATATTCTTCTCTGAGACGTAATGCTCTCTCGGGGTCGCACTTTAAATTTATACTTTCAAATTCAGCGATATCTCCCAGGGCAAACATCTTATTCATCACTTTAAATACCAATGTGTTTTCATCAAACGGCAGATGTTCGGTGACTCCGGGTAAGGACAGACAAAACTCTCTGAACTGCTCAATATGCATTAATTTACCCTCTCAAAAGCATCTTTAAATAAGGTTGATGCATATACTGCTTCTTCGGAAATCTGATGGATCAGATCTCCCGACACCAAACCGACCAACCCTGAATTCCAGGTAGTAGCTGTTGTTTGCAGATCATATTGTAATATCAACTTAACGGGTTGATAGAAATTCAATTCAATGGAGTATGGATAGAGTTGTTTTGCTGCCCGCATTATGTTCACATGAACATACAGAATGGGATATTTATCAGAATTTCTCAGTTCCTCATCATCGATCAGTCTTACATCCAGATCTTTAAGCTTATCAGCGATCGAATTCCTGATAACCGGAGCGGAAAGTTCATCATGTTCAAGGTCTGATGGTTTTTCTATGTTTACGACGATGCCAAATTCTTCAATTCCCTGAAGAGAACTACTTTCTCTGAACACCTCATTCTGAGCAGCAACCGGAATGCTCAGACATACCCATAGAACAATAAATCCCAGATTTTTCATCACACCACTTACAATTCAGTTCAAATCTGAATTACAATCATTTTAGCCGGATAATCAAGCAGGGTGATGTATCTAACCATTTTTAACAATTCGCCGGTAATTTTAAAAAATTAAAAAAGCCTGCTCGGTTAAAAGCAGGCTTTTGAACGATTCCAGTCTTAATAGGGATTACTCAAAAAATCTGGAACCATCTGTTTGAATTGCATATTCGAAGGTGTAATGGCGATCAGCCGGCCGAATAAAATTGATGAAATCATCGGAGGAAGTATCAGGATTACCTTTGTAGTAACTGAGGATCTTCACTTTAGCATATTTTCCATCAGCAGTTAATACTACCAGAGTTTGTCCGTCATTAGGTAGCACAGAGTGCATCGGAATATTATTCATAGTGTAGGTATACCAGTCAGAATTGGATTCCTCATACCCTTCGGTAGGTGCTTCATCAACATCTTCAAACGCAATATTGAGAAGCTGTACACCACCGCCATTGCCATAATTTGCGATAATATTGGTGCCATTAAAACCCAGATCCCATTGGGTGGAAAGAGAGTCTTCTACAAGGTCACCGGTTTCAAAATCAAAGAAAGTGTATGCATCCACATGGAAAAGTTTGGTGGTACCATCGGTTTGTAAGGTGTAGTTAAACGTGAAGTAACCACTCGCAGGTCTGGTCATGAAACTGGCAAACTCTTCGGTGCTGGTATCCGGATTGCCTTCGTAATAACTCAGGATCTGAACTTTAGCGTAATTTCCATCCGGAGTGAGAACCACTAATGTTTTTGTAGTGTCGGCGAGGATGGCATGCTGCGGTAATCCTGGAGCTTCGCCGGTGTAAGTGTACCAGTCTGCATTTGAAGACTCATATCCAACTTCAGGAGCTGTTTCCAGATCGGCAATCGGAGTATCAACCAATAGAATTCCTCCGCCATTACCTGAATTGGCCAGAATAGTGGTTCCGTCGAAAGCCAGGTCCCATTCAGCTGAAGTGGAATCTGTTACGGTATCGCCGGAATCAAGATCAAAAAAAGTATAACGGCCTTCTTCAGAAGGGTGATCGTTTACATCTTCAATAGGCTCACGGGTTTCGGTGAGGGTATTGTAGTTGGCTGCAATATCTTCGGCGAGCATTGCTTCTACAGGAGCCGGACCATTATTTCCGGAATCCTTACAAGCTGAAAAACCAACGGCGACAATAGTTAATAATAATATCGTAGATCGTTTTATTAGTGCGTTCATGCTAGTGATGAATTTATAGTTAGTAGAGTTTAATATTTAATTGTACGTAGTATGTCCTTCCTGGATTAGAGGGCAATTCCGTTTCATTGGTGAAGTCATTCAGATTTTTGACTCCGATCATGAGCTTGTAGCGCTCATAAAATGTTTTAGCCAGCGAAGTATTGATGATACTGATCGGTTCGGCATATTCATCGCTGTCAACGATCAGGTTCTGATTCCGGTCAGAGAAGCCGTATTTACCACGGTACTGTACCCTGAAGCTATATTCCAGTCCGGAAGGTTCATGAGTATAGAACACTTTAAAATTGCTGGTGTATTTAGAGCGGTTGAACATGGTCTCGTAGCTGGTCCTTGTAACGGTAACCACTTTTCCGTCTACCACATCATCATATTCTTTAGAGATCTGTCGGCGCGCATCCAGATACTGGAATCCGGTAGAAATATTCAATCCTTTGGCAAAATCAGGCGAATAACGCAGTTCCAGTTCTAATCCCTGCGTGTAGATCCTGTTCAGATTGATGTAAGAAAATACTGATTGATTGTTTGTTTTAAGGGCGATACGCTGTGTTTCGATCAGGTCTCTTACATTATTTCTGAAGGCATTTACCCGAAGTTGAATGCCATCCTGAGGGATGATCTCAAAGCCGACGTTAAAAGCAGAGGAGTGCTCGGCTTCAATATCAGTGATGAGGGAAGGATCGTAATACATCTCTTTGATCTGTCCATCATTTTGAAGGCGCTCGATTCCATCAACCACGGTTGAGCTTCCAAATACGCTGTAACCGGCAATTGGATTGGTGAAATTGAGAAATAACTGTCTGAAATCAGGAGCCTTGAATCCCATTCCCCATGATCCGCGTAACGTCAGAATGTCGTTCACTTTATATAATGCGGAGAATTTCGGGCTTATCTGAGACTGATACTTACTGTGATTGTCAAAACGGAAGCCACTGGTGAGCGATAGTTTTTCGCTTAACGAAATTTCGTGCTGTGCATAGATAAACTGACTACTGAATTCGGGAATATCGGCGTAGATCTCTGCATTCAGATCTTCCACATTATAACCGCCACCAAACACTGTAGTGTTCTCATCATTCCAGAATGTTGAGCTCTTGATCTCATATTTCCGCAGTTTTTGTACGTATTTCTCATAGTAGTACTGACTGCCATCATCCTGATAAATTTCTTCGGTCTCACTGTCAAAACCACTTATGAATGCGGTGGCTTCTAACAATTGCCTGTTGCCAAAAGAAAGAACAAGCTCAGGGTTTATATTAAAATCACTTTGGTCCTGTCTGCCATCAGCAAGCCGGATGGTGCTTTCATTCAGGTAATTATAGCCCGAAACATACGATTGATCTTCTTTGTAGTAGCGACCGTTCAGGCGCACTTCCACCGTAGGATTAAAACGATAGCTGAATCCACCGGAAGCGGTATAATTGGCGTATTGCGGAATGGTGGGAGTGATAGTGGCGGGATTAAGATCGTACCCGTCGGAACCATTAGTGTTCAGAAAAAATCTGCCGCGGAATTTTTCATTTCTAAAGCTGAGATTATTGGAGAAATCGTAGGTATTGTAATTTCCATACTGACTATTCATCTCCCAGGAAACGGGCCTTTTTCCTTTGTCGGTGATTATATTGATCACACCGGCGAGTGCGTCGCTTCCCCATAAAGCCGAAGAAGGGCCTTTCACCATTTCGATCTGTTTAATATCGCCAACAGCAAGTCGCGTAAGATCCAGCGTGCCTGCTGAACGCCCGATCACCGGTTGGTTATCAATTAGAATGAGGGTGTATTCAGGATTGAATCCCTGAAGCTGAATTCCCGTGCCATGATTGGAAACAAGATTCAAACCAAGTTGTTCGCTTAAAACATCGCTGAGGCGAAGATTTCCGGACATTTCGATCTCTTCCTGATCCACTACGCTAACCGGAACACTTACATCTTCCAGTTCTTTACTGGTGCGAGAGGCCGTTACAACCACGGTTTTGTTACTGTAAACCCGCTCGTCTAGCAATACTTTTAAAAAGATATCGTCATTTGGTTTGATCTCGATCATGCGGGAATAAGGCATGTACCCGATGCGGGATATCTTTACAGTTTGGGAGCCGGTATCCACTTTTTTGATCAAAAATTTACCCAGAGAATCAGTGACTGCCCATCGGTGTTCACTGATATACACATGAACATCAGACAGCGCATCACCCATCGGATCAGTTACGATACCTGAAACAGTGGCCTGTTGTGCATAAGAAACAACGCCCGATAACAGAAACAGAATACCCAGAAATAATTTTTGAATGAATCTCACAAATGTATCTGATGAAAAGTTTATTTAGAATTGTTCCAAATAAACACCGTTTATATGAAGATTATGTGAAGAAGAGTGGCTTAAGACGGGATAAAGTAACAGCCGAATATGAAGATAAAATGAAGATGTATTTTAAAAATAGCTACTTACGCAATTTTAGTAACTACTTAAAAATGTTAAGCAAGACGCCCTGAATTATGAAGAAGCCGATCAATAAATGATCACGACTTCTCGGATTTAAATAAACGCGTAGCAAACAACGACCATCCAATAATGAAAGATACTCCACCAACAGGGGTAATCATCCCGAAGAAAGAGATGTCAGCGATACATAAGGTGTAGAGGCTACCGGAGAATATGATGATCCCGGCAAGAATAAAGATCGCCGGAGCCTTCAGATCGATCTTATAATGTTCAGAGGCCAGTGCCAAAGCCATCAGTCCCAGCGTATTTAAAAAGTGATAGAGAACCGCTGTATTCCATGTTTCCAGCCGGGCGGGAGTTAAGATGTCTTTCATCATATGTGCGCCAAAGGCCCCGGTTGCTACGGCCACAGCCATGAACAGGCCTGCAATGCCAAGAATCTTTTTGTTATTCATGATGGTATCAATTTGAAGGATCCAGATGTTAATGGTTAAAACCAATCCGGTCAGAGTCTCAATTCGTAGTACCAAACACTATGTATAAATAGTAATCTAGACATACTCCGAATAACTCAAACCGATATAGAACCTGATTCCTGACCGAATCAGGTTTTTTGGTTTAATGTCCCTGCATGTCCATTTTCATGCCGGTGGCAGGGCGAACCGGAACTTGTGCACTTAAAGTACGACCTGATTTAAACGTGAGTTCCACAGCTACGGAATCTCCTTCGTTAATATCATTATCCGGTTGAATGAGCATGATATGAAGTCCGCCTTGTTTAAACATAACAGATGCATTGGCAGGTACAGGCACAAATTCCTGTTCTTCCATCACCATCAGCCCGTCTTTTTCATACGAAAGATGAATCTGTGTATTGTTGCTCACATTTGATGAAGCAGAAACGAGGGTATCTGCAATATCGGTGGTATTTTCGAGGCGGAAGTAGGCGGCACTCATCATACCTGCCTTTCCGGGGCGTGCCCATCCATCCTCAATACTAATGTCGGCAACTACCGGGGTTACCTCCATAGTTTCTTTTTTTTCGGAGGTGCAGGCAAATGCTGTAATGGTAACGAATAGTAAGAGCGTAATTTTTTTCATAATTATTTCAGTAGTCGGTTTAGATCTTGCACAATAAGTTTGGGAACAGAAGGCTGGCTTCCGCCGTATTCTATAATCACTTTACCTTCGGGGTTCATGACCATGATCTTATCGGAGTGATTGAGAAAATACAACTCAGTTCCATCCTGAGTGGTAGTGGATAAAGAAACCTGTGTACGTACTCTTACACTGTCCATAAAAGCATTGATGGTTTCCTCTTCACCGGTGAGGAAATTAAAGTTCTCATCCAGATGAAAGACGCTTTTGTATTTAGATAATGTTTCGGGGGTATCCCTTTTCGGATCAAAGGTCACCGCCAGAAACTGTACGTCCGGGTTATCCAGATCTTTCTGGATCTTGATAAGGTTTTGAGTGATGAGCGGGCAGATATCCGGGCAATTGGTGTAGATAAAACTCATAACCACATATTTGCCTTTATAATCGTCGGGGAAGGTTACTTCCACACTGTCCTGATCTACCAGTTCAAATGAGCGGTCGGTAAGGTCGTCGATGACTTCAGGGCTGCTATTGCAGGCTCCGATCGCAATAAATAATGTTAGTAATAGTAAAGGAAGATATTTCATTTAATAAATAATTTTAGAGAGTAAAAGTACGCGCTACTATATGAACTTTGTATGAAAACAGAATCAGTGTGCGTGGGCATGTTCAATTTCGTGGTGATGAGCCGAACAGGGCTCAGTTTCAAATTCCAGGGTTGAATGAGTGATATGAAAATCGTCATGTAAAGTCTTTTTGATCTGCTGTTTGATGGTTTCCATTTCAGTGAGATCATTTTTAAGTATAACTACGTGACATTCAAGCAGGATCTGTTTTTCATCAAGCCGCCAAACATGGATGTGATGCACTCCACACACCTTGTCTATAGACTGTATGTGTTTTTTAAGTTCAGAGATCTCAATTTCGCCGGGGGTGGATTCCATCAAAATGTCGATGGTTTCGCGAAGCATGTGGTACGAATGCCATAAAATGTAAAGTCCGATCCCAACGGTTAAAATGGTATCCACAATGTACCATTCATATTTAAGGATCAGCCAGCCTCCAATGATCACTCCTACCGAAGAAAGTCCGTCAGATAAAATATGAATGTAGGCGCTCTTCAGATTCAGGTTATCCTTCGATTCCTTAAACAAGAGTGCTGCAGTGATAAAATTTCCGAAAAGCCCGACGATAGCAACCCAGAACATGGTGAACCCGTCGATGGTCTGGGGTTCAAAGAATCGTTCTGCTCCTTCTTTGATAAGAAAAAGGGCGACGATCACCAAAGTGATGAGATTGATGAATGCGCCGATGATCTCAGCTCGTTTGTAACCAAAGGTTTTATCTTCATTTACTCCTTTCCGGGAGATCTTACGGGCAACCAGACTTATTACCAGCGAAAGTGTATCGTTCAGGTTATGAACAGCGTCTGATAAGAGGGCAAGACTGTTGGAAAGAATCCCTCCCACAAATTCAGCGATGGTGATCATCAGATTTAATCCGATGGATATCCAGAGTTTGCCGATGGAGGAATCGTCTATATTGTGATGATGATGGTGGTGGTGATTGTGATCGTGAGCCATGCTTAAAGGTATCATTATTCCCTGTCACAGGAAAACCTGACAGTACAAGGGTATTAAACGAAATACCAGATCCCGAAACTGATGATCATAGAGAGAAGGAGTAAATAATAAGCTTGTTTTACCGGTTTATCGGGCAGGTGTTTGTATACCGGTGTTTTTTCGAAAAAAGCTTCAATATCAGATCTTCGCTGAAGTTCATTTTCAGTGAGTGCCCGTTTATCCCGGGCAAGTAATTCAGCGTCTCCGTTCAGTTCTTCGATATTTTCGTTGAGGAAAGCCGCTATGGTAAGTTCATCGATACGGGCTAACCCGCTGGCGATCAGATAAGCCGGAATACCCACCATAAAAATGGCGATGGCAACAATGGTTTTGTCGTGAATGGTTAGCTCCAGGAAAATACCCAGAATCATGCTAATCATCCCCGCTAAACCCAAAATGCTGAGTAGCGCACTAAGTATCAGGCGCAATTTCCAGTTGTATAACCCTTCTTTTAGCAAGTAGCGATTTTTTTAATGAGACGGAATCAAGATGCAGATTGATGTCAAAAGTTTCAAAAAAATTTACTTCGTTTTATCGAGCATCAATTTCATAAACGATTCTGCCGCACTTTTCCCCAATTGCTGAATTTGAGCAGTGGTTAACTCATCATCCACTTCGAAAGTAAGGGCATCGCATCCAAAGGTTTTGAACATCCAGTTTTTAGAGATGGGGGAGCTTGTGTCAAATTCCTCAGAACGGAAATTCAGAGCTGGATTGTCGGCATCGACCAACGGGAACCACTGCTGGGTAAAATTATCCACTTTGGTAGGGACTTCCTTATTAATGGGGTAAAAGAGGTTTTCATCGGTGGAGTGGAAATCGAGCCCGTAAAGCACTTCAATATCAGGGTCGCTTGCAAGAGGAGTAAGTGCGTCTCTAACAGCCCGGGTTTCCGGTTGATTAAAATTCTTCCAGTCCCGGTTCAGGTCCACCCCCATGGCATTATGTCTCCAGTGCCCATGGATCACCCCATCCGGATTGAGCATTGGAAAAGCGTAGATCAGAAATTTCTTTCTGAAGGCAACAGCCAGATCATCATTAGCCAGCATACGTTCAAAGAACACCTGATAGGTATGATAGCCGGAAATCTCAGGCGGATGCTGCCGGCTTAACAATAGGATCGCTTTTTTGGGTTGGTCCGGTACCGTTTCATCTACGATCAATTCATACACCGGATTTCCATAATTGGAAGTTCCGGCTGTTTTTACGGTTACAAAATCCGGCAGATCGGTAGCAATATAATCTTCCAGATCAGAGAAACGGGTGCCGGGAAGATTCTGTGCAGAGATGGTCTTTTTAACCGGAGAAATAGTGATCGGAAAAGTAGCGCTTCCTGTGCTGCTGTCGTACTCAACATCAGACAGTGAGTAGGTGGTACCGTTCGCAGATATTTTGGGAATGTAACGGTGACGTCCATCTACATAAGTTAGTGTGAGGGAGATGGTTCTGGTTTTTTCTGACCATATCCTGAAAGCATACCACGTGCTGTTGTTGATGGGGGCATTTTCCGGTGCAATGGTTACTTCAAAAGCATCTTCCGATAGTTGTTGGAAGTTAGAAAGTCGTCCACCTTCCATACGATTGCTGACCCATACTTTGCTCTCGCCAATACCAATATCCCGATACATCTGTTCGGTAACCGGAGCGCCTTTGGTGTTGGTAACGCCGGGCGGATCATAGGAGAATCCTGTAAAATCTTTTGAAGATGAGCAGGAGAGTAATAATAATGGAACAACGAGAGCTATTTTTCTTTTAAACATATACAGGATATTATTTTAACAGGCACAATAGTAATGAAAGCAAAGAAAGATTGTAAGGCTTTTTCAAAGTTTGAAACTTCGGCTTATACTTGGCAGATACTATCGGGACACATTGAATAAAAGGTCAGAAAAATATATTACAAGACTGGTGATCGTGTTACTGTGCATGCTGCCTTTCGGGCGAATTAACGCTCAAGAGAATGTAACAGAAACGGAGAACCGCATATGGAGCGTAAAGATCGAGGGTAACAGATCTTTCGAGGGGCTGGTGATCAAAAATAATATTGCCAACGAAGGGCCTTCCTTTTGGCAAAAGATCAACATTTTTAAAAAGACCGGAACTTCCATTGATAAAACAGAGATTCGAAAAGATGTAATTCGTATCGAGCGGTTCTATCAGCGCCGGGGGTATGTGGATGTGCAGGTAAGTTACGAATTGAGGGCGAGGCGAAAAGAGTGGAAGAAAGATCTGGTATTTATTGTGAAGGAAAACACTCCTGTCCGTATTGCAAAAGTGACCCTTCAAACCAATGCAAGTGAGGCAGACAGCGCTGCTATATTTGGTGGGAATAAATTTAAAAGAGAGCTGAACAGAATTCCTTACCGGGAAGGAGAAGTTTATCAGCCGATAGAAGAAGCTGAGGTGTTGGGACGTCTCATCCGGGTGATCAAGAACAAGGGCTATGCGTATGCTGATCTGCAAATTGATGCCAGAGTGGATACATCCGACCGAAAAGCAGTAATTGAGTTTATCGCAGATCCGGGACCACAAACAAGGTTCGATTCCATCATTGTTGACGGGGAAAGTACCATTGATAAGGAGGTAGTAAAACGCGAGACAGGGATTAAGAAAGGTGAATTATACTCCGAGCAGGCTATGCGGCAAGCTCAGCGTGAAGTATTCAAACATCATCTCTTTCGGCTGGCTTTAGTTTCCATCCCGGATCAACCTAAAGACAGTACCCTTGAAATTGCTTTGAGGGTAAAAGAATTGCCACTTCGCTCCCTTCAGCTTAAACTGGGAATTGGTGATTTCGACCGGCTGGAGGAACCTATTGCCTGGAATAATTCCTGGAAATTATTTCGTGGTCAGGGAACCTGGGTCTATCGTAATGTGCGGGGAAAAGGAGAACGGTTCAGTGTAACCGGTAAATATTCATTTTTTGAACAGAATCTAAGTGCCGACTATCTGTTCCCTTATGTATATAATACCAAAAGCAGTATTTCAATAAACCCCTACTACCAACGCAGAGACGAACGGGCGTATAATATTGAGACGGGCGGGATCCAAAGCACCTATGGATATGAATACAATGAATTCACTACGGGGACCTTTTCCTATCAGTTCTCGTTAAACAATGAGACTGAGTTAAGAGGAAGTACTACCATCCCCGACAGCCTGTTATCGTACGATAAGTCATCATTCGCTTTTAACCTCTATTACGCGAGAGGTGTTAGAAGAGGAAATAACGGCATTATCATTCAGCCCTATCTGGAGTTGTCGGGTTTATTTGGTGAAGCCTCTTTCAGCTTTCAGAAAGTATCGCTGGATGTGAGAAAGTATTTTGAGCTTAATTCTAAGCTTACTCTGGCTACCCGGATTCGTGGGGGAGCGATCTATTATTCCAAGCAGGACTCATTGCCTTCCGATATCCGGTTCTATTCCGGTGGTACTAATACCGTTCGTGGCTGGGGCCGGCAGCAATTGGGGCCAAAACGGCTGGTTGTGGAAACGGATACTTCAGGTGCAGGTCAGGTTAATACGTATAGTTATGTGCCGGAAGGTGGGAATGCAGTGCTGAATTTTAATGTGGAATTACGGCAGCAGCTCGATTCTTTTATAAAAGGGTTTGGAGTTGCGGCTTTTCTGGATGGAGGACAGGTTTGGAGGCGGATGTCGGATATTAATTCCGGGGATATTCAGTTCGGGGTTGGCGGTGGTTTACGATACCGGTCCCCCATCGGTCCGATCAGAGTGGATGTGGGCTATAAGGTAAATCCCACCAACGAAGACCTGAATATCGTAAAAGGTGTTGATCGCGGAAATATCTGGGACCGTTGGGGGATTCACTTCAGTATCGGGCAGGCATTTTAATATGAGTGAATCAGCAAATACATATAGAATACCTAAGTTTTTGAAAGTGATCCTTATCACGCTGGGGGTTATTACGTTTTTATTGATCGGAGCGCGCCTGATGCTGAAAACCGGATTCGCCCATAATTTGGTGAAAGATCAGATCGTGAAAATTGCTCAGAACTCGGTAAATGGCTCTCTCGATATCGGGAAGATATCCGGTGATCTGTGGAACGAAGTGCTGGTGACCGATATAGACCTGATATCAGAAGATCAGCAGATCGTGACTTTGGATACCCTGTATGCCCGGTATGACATATTGAGCTTTTTGTCAGGACCGTATACGGTTAACGAATTAAAGCTGAGTAACAGCCAATGGAATATTGTACAGGAAGATAGCTCCTATAATATTCTTGAAGTGATGAACTTAGAGGACGACGGCGAATCCGGTTCGGTCTATTTTGTGCTGGAAAGCATCCGTCTTAACAACATGAATGCTTCGTTCAGGTCGGCGCAATTACTTCCCGACAGTGTGTTAAAAGTTCAGGGTCTGCAGGCCGAAGCCTCCTTTTCTTTGACAGAGCAGATGGAAGCGGGATTGAAGAGTCTAAGCTTTGAGCTTGTTGAAGGTCGATTACCCAGACCGATCGCTGTGAATACTTCGGCCAGCTATGCCGACAGCACATTTACTTTGAATGAGCTGTTGATCGAAACCGGCCGGTCGTTACTGAAAGCGAATGCCAGCGTTGCTCTGAATGATCCTTTGGTTGAAGCAAACCTTCAGACAAAGCCGTTCTCATTAGCGGATATCGATCCATATTTAGAATATGGGTTGCCTAAGGATGAGATCCGGTCTGAGATAAGTGTGAACGGAGCAATGGATGCGCTGGAGCTATCTTTGACACTCAAAGGGAAAGGTTTTGGGGATCTTTCGCTCCATACAAAGGCAAATGTGAAAGACACTCTGATCCTGAATTCGCTGAGCCTGGAAGCAGAATATCTGGATATGGCTTATTTCACAAACGATTCACTCCGGGCAAAAACCGGAGCTGTTTCTGCAGAATTTGATGGTGATCTTTCGCAGGACATTGCCGGTTCAAAAGGCGAATGGAAATTCAGAGTTACCAATTTGCAATACGAAGAGTACAGAGCTCAAGCCATTGAAGGAAATGGCTTATTAGGTGACGATGAATTTAAAGGGAAGCTTTCACTAATCAGTGAATTTGGAGAGGAGGCTGTTGTTAATGCCCGGATTGCTGAGGTTAGTAAAGAAGTTCCGGAATGGAATATTGAATCGAAAATAAATGGGTTAGACCTGGCAAACTGGACAGAAGGGAGCGAGCTAAATTCCAACATAACTCTATTGGTTATTGCGCAAGGATCCGGTTTTGCATTGCCCGATTCCGGTTTAACATACTCCGTATCCAATCGGTCGACACCAAATAGTAACTACGAATCGTTCAGGATCGGTGGAGAACAGGTAGATGTAATTGATATCAATGGTCAGTTTGGCTCACTTAAAACCACTCTGTTTGGTCGGTTCAAGTCAGAAGGGAATGAGTTAACGGCCGATCTGCTCATCTCGGATATTATGAGCGAGATGCCGGGTTATGGCTACGAATTTGAAACAGAAGATTTTGACCTGAGCAGGCTTGATGGGTTTGAATCATTCCCGACTTCCATTAACGCACTCCTAAAAGGTAAAGGCAAAGGCAGCGAAATGGCTACGGCAGAAGCTGAGAGTCGTTTAATGGTGAAGAACAGTTCCGTAAATGGCGCTTATATTAAAGAAGTAACCACTGAGGCGGCATTAAGTGATGGTATTCTCAGGTTTAACAAGGGAGTTTTTAATAGTGATCTGCTAGATGGCAGTTTCAACGGGCGAAAAAATATTACCAATTTCAGTGACCCCACCAATCGTTTTAACCTGGACATGACGGTTAAGCAACTTCAGCCTCTGGCACCATTGTTCGATCTGAATATCTTGCAGGTAACCGGAGAGATTCAGGGCGAGATCCTGCAGGATTCATCCGGTGTGTTGGCCAGTAACTTTTCGTTAGATCTGAACGACATACAGGTTGACAGCCTGTTCATTGCCCCGGGTATTAACGGGGAAGCACAGGGGAGCATTCGTGATATCAGAGAGTTTGATATGAATCTGGATATCAGTAAACCGGTAATTTCCGGATTGGTATTTGAGGACATAGCTCTGGATTCGAAGGGTAAAGTGTACGATGACTCGCTTACTTCCAATTTTCATCTGGAAGTGATTGGCAGCGATCGGGGCAGACTCATACAGCGTGGCGATCTGCGTATTGAGAAACCAACAGAAGAGATCAACATTGATTTCAATACCTTCGATTTCATCACAAATTCGGCCGAACTCACCCTGCAACAGCCGTTTATGGTGAATATAGAACCGGGGATCATCAGAACGGATACCTTGTATTTATTGTCAACAAACGGAGCCTTTTTACAAATGGCTGTTCCCTATGCAGATTCTTCGAAGCAATCGGCATGGATCAACGGACGGGATTTTGACTTTGGTTTGATTCAGGAAGTGATATTCGGTGAACGCTATTTTGATGGGGTCCTTTCCGGGGATATTGCCTTCGATAATGTTGAAAGGGAAACGCAGGGAGAAGCCGACATCAAAGTTGAGAATATTGTGTATGATGGCGTTTCTGCAGATAGCCTGATCCTGAATTTTAATATCGCAGATCGCAGGTTAGAGGCCGATGGTGTTATGTTCTGGGAAGAGAAAGAACAAATGTCGATGAATCTGAATGTTCCATTTGTGTTGTACGAAGATGAGATCACGGATGAGTATCTCAAACAAAAAGTAAACGGATATCTGAATATCAGACCCAATGAGTTCAGCACGTTCAAGCCCTTATTTCAGGATGATCAGTTCACCAATACAGAAGGCATCCTTAGTTTTAATGGCAAATTAAGCGGAACAGCAGAAAATCCGGTCATTGATGCATCCTTTATTTTCGATGAGCCCACCTTATCCGGTATCAAACTGGATGAGATAAATGCCGGCTTTAGTTATGATAATGCCGCCCGGGTGATGAAAGTGAATTCAGATATCATTACAAAATCGGTTAAAGCGGCCACCGTTAGTGTCACCTACCCCATCAGTTACGATTTCAGAACTATGCAGTTCATATTTCCGGGCGAAGAGGATCAGATCAAAGCGGATATAAAGACCGAAGATCTTAATCTTGCTGTTTTTGATGACTTCCTTGATGAAAATTATCTGAATAACCTGAAAGGATCGCTGAATGCGGACATCACGATTGAAGGGAACCCCGGGAATTTACAGCCCGACGGATTTATCAACTTGCATTCCGGATCAGTGGAAGTTCCGCCCGCAGGGATAACATTGTCGAGGATCAATGCAGATATTGTACTGGAAGGAAATGAGATAAAAGTGAATAAGTTATCCACCTTTAGCGGGAAAGGGGAATTCAAATTATCAGGTACCGTTGGTCTGAATGGGTTTTTACCGGGTGCGGTAGATATGAAAGCGACAGCAAATCAGTTCAAGCTGGCCAATACCAACGATTATAACATGGTCATTGATTTGAATACCCGACTTACCGGACCGGCTACCACTCCGAAGGCATCCGGTTCTGTTACCGTGAAAAACGGGTTTGTGTACCTGCAGAACTTCGGTGATAAAACGGTGGAAGATGTACAGCTGGAAGGAGAGGAAGAAGCCTCATTCAGCGCGTATGATTCTCTAAGTATGGATATGCAGATCAACATTGAAAGAAACTTCTATGTTCGTAATCGAACCTATCTGGATATGGAACTTGAGTTGAATGGTAGCCTTGATGCGCAGAAACAGACCAATGGTGAGTTGGAATTATTCGGTTCTCTGGAAGGGTTGGGCGGATATGTTCAGCCATTGGGAAAACGGTTCGAGATGCAGGAATCGGGTTTTACGTTCAGTGGTCCGGTAGATGAACCCGAGATCTACGTTAAAAGTATGTACACACCACCGACCCGACAGAAAGGAGAGGCTATTCAGCTTTTCTATATCATTGAAGGCACTGCAAACGACCCGAAATTCAGTTTCGACAGTAACCCGACGATGGAACAATCAGACATCATCTGTTATACCTTGTTTGGTAAGCCTTGTTATTCGCTGGATTCGTGGCAAAGCGTATTTGCCGGAGAAAACACTACATCTGCTGCCGATGTACTAACCGATGTACTGCTTGATGAAGTGGAAGCTCTCGCAACACGTGAACTTGGGGTGGATGTGGTACAGATCGATAATACCGGTTCAGGAACTAATTCCGGTACGTCTATAAAAACCGGATGGTACCTCAATGAACGAACTTTCTTCGCTATTGTGAATGAGATCACCAGTTCTACTCCGAAAACACTGTTCATTCTGGAATATATCCTGAATGAAAATATTGACCTTATCCTAACACAGGGCGATGACAGCCGTCAGGGAATAGATATTCGCTTCCAATACGATTATTGATCTGTTTACCGCTGAGTATCAGTATCCGTTTGTGATTTCTTTTGTTTCTTACATCTCCGGGAGGAGGCTTTTTAATTAGTGATCAGCTCATTGAACATCACTTCCACATTATTGGAAAGCTTCAGGAACCAATCGGGATTATTGAACGCCTCGAAACCGGGAAGTACTTCCTTGTTCATCAATTCTTCTTTCGATTTACCGGCCTGCAATCCCTTTTGGGTATACGTGATAAGAGCTTCCAGGTAATTCCGCATCACTTTGATGTCTTCCACAGTACCGGTCACCTCAAATTTCGGGTTAGCATGACCAAAAATAAATAAAGTGTCTGATGGGAGAGTTTTCAGGGTTTCATCCAAAACGGAAACCCAATTTCTGACTGAAGCACCTGCTCCCGGATCGATATAGGGGTAGGCACGATTGAAGATGAGGTCGCCCATATGAGCCACATTGGCTTTTTCAAAATAGACCACCGCATCTCCACCGGTATGAGCAGGCCCGTAGTGATTGGCGTGAATGATCTCATCGCCCACTTCCTGTTTCCACGATGTTTCAAAGGTGATGTCAGCAACAACCGGAGTTTCACCTTCATCTGCACTCTGTTGCTGGTAAACGGGCACATTTTTATGGGCCACGATATGTTCCGTGATCTCTTTAAAGGTTCCGTTCCCACCGGTGTGATCGCCGTGGTGATGAGTGTTGATCAGCAGGTCCATGGAATGGGAGGTTTTTTCCTGTAATCCGGCGATGCAATGGGCAGCCGAATCCGGAAACTGAGAATCTACAGCTACCAATGCCTGATCTGAGGCCAGCCAGCCGATGGTTCCGCCTCGTTCCGTGAAGAACCCGACATTTCGGCGAAGGGTGGTAAAGGCATCTCTTCGTGAAGCAGAAAGACCTGATAACGGCAGCATAACTCCGGCGCCGACAATTAAGGTGTTGCGTAGAAAATCTCGTCGTTTCATACGTATTGGTTTTTGTTCCGGATTATTCGAGGGACCCCAGATACCGACCTTTCTTAAAGTTAATGGCCAGGATCAGATTCATAACAAACGCAGCAAGTACTGAGTAGGCGATCGACCAAAGATCGACCACGAAAAAAGCACATACGATAATAATACTGTCAGCAACCATCTGAAAGCGACCCGCGTTCACATCATGATATTTCTGAAGGTAGAGTGACAGTATATTTAATCCGCCCAGACTCGCCTTGTGCCGAAAAAGCATTAGCAATCCGGTCCCGATCATGATGCCACCCAAAATAGCCCCGAACAGTTTGTTCACCTCACCAAACTCGAACACCGTGGGGATGAAATCAGACAGAAAGGAGACCAGAAATACCGAGACGAAAGTCTTTATGGTGAAAACCCAACCTAAACGCCAGATAGCCAATGCATAAAACGGCAAATTGATCACAAAAAAGACCTCACCGAATGAATAGGGGGAAATATAGGAAGTGAGGAATCCGATCCCGGCTGTTCCGCCGGTTAAAAAACTGAGGTGGGTAAACATGGCCACCCCGAATGCAACCAGCAATGAACCAAAGGTGATTGCCTGAAAATCTTCAAACGGAGAGTGTTTCTTAAGTGCAGGGTCGATCTGAATGGATTCTGTTTTTGTTGCTTCCTGCTCTTTCATTACACTCCGTAATCATCTCTGATGAGCAGCAATATGGCCGAATGCGGCACGATCAGATATTTCTCATTTTCAAATTCAATTTCGTGGGCACTGCTTTTCAGAAAGATGGCCAGATCTCCTTCTTCAGCCTGAAGTGCCAGGTATCGTGTTTCCTGATTAGGTTTCCAGGGTTCATCAGCTTCGCCACCGGGAATGGGGTAGCCCGGGCCGGTCTTTAACACATAACCGCTTTGGATCTCTTCCTTCTCCTTCACGGAAGCGGGCAGAACCAGACCGCTTCGGGTATGTGTTTCCATATCGCGGGGTTTGATCAGCACCCGGTCGCCTACAACCACAAATTTTTCGTTCGAATTTAGATATTCCTGAATCATACCAACCTTAATTTTTCCAGACGTGCAAAGATAGCAATTCCAACATTCAAAAAAGGGGTGATTCTGGAACGGTTGAACCGGTAATGAACTAAGGTGACGGAGCAAATTGGTGTTCCGTCCATGTTTATCGAGCTGAATGATATTATAAGAAACCGAACCTTTTCTGTATGTTTGCGTTAATTACTCAGGAAGGAATACAAACGTTGATCAGGAAGGGAAAAGATGCATAACAAATTATGTGTGATCACCGGGGCGAACTCGGGGATCGGATTTGAAACGGCAAAAGAACTGGCAAAACAAGGTGCTTTCATCGTCATGGTATGTCGAAATGAGGATAAAGCAGAAGCGGCGAGGGATGAGATCATTGCAGAAATACCGGGCAGCGGCCTGGATATTGTACTTTGTGATTTTTCTTCGCAGGATGACATTCGTAAAGCGGCTAAGACCATCGGTGATCGTTATGAAAAGATTGATATCCTGATCAATAATCATGGATTCGTGGCCAAGACCTACAACGAAACCGTTGAAGGACTGGAAGAGACCTTCGGGGTAAATCACATCGGATATTTTCTATTCACCAATCTGCTGCTTCTCAAAGTGAAAGCCGCCGGGAATGCCCGTATCATCAATGTGGCATCAGAAGCTCATCGTAATGGCGAGTTCGACCCGGATAATCTGCAACTGAAACGCGGATATTCCACCTGGAAAGCATATGCCAATTCTAAGTTGTTCAACATTTTATTTACCAATGAACTGGCTATTCGGCTGGAAGGCTCCGGTGTTACTGCAAATAGCCTGCACCCGGGGGTGATCAACTCTAATTTCGGAAGTAATTCCACTATCTGGGTGCGCATATTCTGGAAGATCGCGGGACCATTTATGAAGTCTAACCGGGATGGTGCTGAGACTACCATCTATCTGGCAACTTCAGACAAGGTGGAAGGGGTGAATGGTGCGTACTTCAAAAACTCGAAAGTAGCTACTCCTACCAAAACGGCGAGGGATGAAGCCGCAGCATCCAGATTATGGGCAATCAGTGAGGAGCTTTGCGGATTGACTTAGAGTTCGTCTTTAACCGGACGAGTAAGTAATTCCTTGGCTTTACGAACCGTACTCCTTCGTTTCCATCGTTGTTGAGTTACCCGTTCACAATGTTGCAGGTCATTGAAGTAATCATCAGTCAACGCCTGATTTATATCCCGGTCGATCATTACAAGGTTGATCTCATCATCTTTCAGCATAGAACGGTGATTAAAATTGGCAGACCCTACGCAAGAAACCTCATTATCCACCAGCAGGATCTTGGCGTGCATCATGGTTCTGGTATAATAATGTACTTGCACTCCATTTCTGATTAAAGGTTCAAAAACATCTTCTGCGGCCACTTTTGAGATACGCTTATCGATATGACCACCGGGGACAATAAGCCGGACATCCAATCCTTCGTTCGACTTCTGGATCAATTCATTCAATAACACATCATCCGGATTAAAATAGGCCGTACAAATGTAAATGCGTTCTTTGGCCATGCGTAACAGCGATTGGTACAACAGAACAATATCACTCCATCTAACCGAAGATGATGTACGCACAGTCTGGATGGAAACGGAACCTTGTTGTCCCTGTTCCTTGGCTGAAAATAATTCCGGCAAAAGTTCGTCGTTCGCTTCGATCCAGTTCTCAATAAAAGCCGATTTTATCCCCCATACAGCCGGGCCTTTGATCTTGAAATGTGTTTCCCGCCACTCGTGTTCATTGCGGGCATCGCCTTCCCATTCTTCGGCAATACCTACTCCACCTGTAAAGGCAACTTCGTCGTCACAGATTAGGATCTTACGATGAGTACGATTATCTGATTTCCATATTTTCCAGCGCATGAGCGGGCGGAAAGTGATCACTTCAACCCCGGCATCTTTCATATGCTGTATAAGTTCCTTTCTCATCGGGCGTGAACCGTAACCATCTAGTAAAACCCGTACTTTTACCCCTTCCTGTGCTTTTTTTGCAAGTTTTTGGGCAAATGTCTCGGCAATTTTACCCTGCCAGTATACAAATGTAAGAAAGTCCACATTGTCCTGTGCCTGCTCAATAGCTTCGAGCATAGCCGGGAAAATGCGGACTCCGTTCCGTAAAATTTCAACCTTATTTCCCTCGGTAAAAGGGATGCCAATGGATTGTTCCAGCAGCTGTTTTGGATTCACGTAATGCGCAATTTATACCTTCGGTTTCCGGCCCATGATCAATGAACCGATGAAGAGTACAAGAAAGACCACAAAAAGAACTTTTGCAATACCTACAGCAGCACCGGCAAGGCCTCCGAAACCAAGTATGGCAGCAACCAGTGCAATTATAAAAAACGTAATACTCCAGCGTAACATACTACCTCCGGTTATTTCATTCGTGTTACAATTACCCCGGCCACCATTACCACAGCCGAAATAATGATCGGTACGTAATTACCGGTGCTAACGGCCACATCTGCCCCGAAAGCTTCAAATGATTCAGAGTTTTGTATGTATTGATATCCGAAATAAATGATACCCAATAAACCGCCTCCGGCCAGGATACCTCCAATTGTCTTTTTCATAACTTTAAATTTAATTGATATTTACCCTTTTAAGTTTGAAGCAGAGGTATTTGTTTCGTGTTTTAATAAAAGAGCCGGAACTGCTATTGAAAGCTATCTGAGATAGTTTTTTTATGAATAATGAAAAGGTACATCTCATTGTATTTGGGAGGCCGGACCTCTAAGTTATCGTTACAAGATTTTGATCATGAGCGAGAACCACACACTAAATAACACCGGAATACAGCGATTGTATCGTACTGCTTTTATTCTGAGTATGATCACTATCGTGTATAATTTGGTTGAAGGGGTAGTTTCAACCGGTTACGGGGCTTCGGATGAAACATTGGCTTTATTCGGGTTTGGGGTAGACAGTTTTGTGGAGGTGATTTCCGGAATAGGGATCGCGCATATGATCGTCCGGATGAGAAAAAGTGAGTATACGGGTATTGATCAGTTTGAGATCACCGCATTAAAGATCACCGGTACCGTTTTTTATTTGTTAGTACTTGGCATTATTGCCGGGGCTGTTCTTTCTATAAGTGCGGCATCAAAACCCGAGACAACACTTGTTGGGATCATTGTTTCGCTGATCTCCATAACCACCATGTATTTTTTGTATAAAGCAAAACTCAGAGTGGGGATAAACCTTGATTCAGCTCCCATCATTTCTGATGCAAATTGTACAAAGACCTGCTTTTATCTTTCATTTATCCTGCTGGGGTCGAGTCTTATCTACGAACTGGCAAAAGTGCCCTATATCGATGCTCTGGGCTCTCTTGGAATTGCATGGTACGCATTTAAAGAAGGCAGAGAAGCATTTGAAAAGGCAAGGAATAAAACAATGACATGCAGCGACGGGTGCCGCCATTAAGACTGTGGTTATTTTGCAGATTCGCTGTTCATGATGAGTGAGATGAGAAACAGAGCTACAAAAATAAAGAAGAAGATCCTTCCCATATCAGCCATAGCTCCGGCAAGGTTTCCGAAACCGATAATGGCGGAAATGATGATAAAAATGATAAATATTAAGCTCCAACGTAGCATAGGATCAACTCTGTAAACTTCGTTTTCATTCTTTAAAAACGCAAATTCTATACTACTTTAAGTAAGCTTTGCCGGGCAGGTTTCAGCTTTTAATGTTTTTGATCGCAGAATTTATTCTCCCGGTTGAAAAAAGTAGAAAAAAGGATTGTCGAATCGACACAATAACAGCGTTTACACTTTTTATTTCCGTGGTTTATTCATTTATTTGCCTTTCGATTATGAAACCGCTTTTTCTATAACCTAACCAATTGCAAATGAATAAGATTAAGACACAGCTGAGTGTGATGATGTTCCTTCAGTTTTTTATCTGGGGAGCTTTTTTCGTAACCATGGGCGCCTACCTGTTAAATGTATTTGATGGCGAAGAAGGGTTAAATTCCATAATTGGTTCAGCCTATGCTACTCATAACTGGGCCGGATTACTAGCTCCTGTATTTGTGGGTTTGATCGCCGACCGGTTCTTCAATGCAGAGAAAGTGAATGCAATTTCTCATCTTATCGGGGCGGTATTGTTATGGTATGCCTCTACGATCACTGATCCTTCCTTATTCATATGGGTAATGCTGGCCTACTTTATGTTGTATATGCCAACACTTGCGCTGGTGAATGCGATCTCATTTGCAAATATTGATGATCCGGACAAAGAATTTCCTAAGATCCGTGTTTGGGGAACCATCGGCTGGATCCTGGCTGGATTCCTGGTAGCACAGTCTGTGGTTGGCTTATTCAATATTCCATTACTTGGCTGGATCACCGGCGTTGAAAGTAATATTCAGTCTACAAATATTCCTCTGCGGTTAAGTGCGGTTATCTCTGTGATCTATGGATTATTCAGTTTTACGCTGCCGGCAACACCTCCATCAGCGAAAGGAGAGAAATTCAACATAAAAGAAGCTCTTGGGCTTGATGCCTTGAAATTGCTGACGAATAAGAATTTCGCCATCTTTTCTCTTAGTAGTTTCGCGATCAGTATCCCGCTGGCTTTCTATTATGCGCGAACCAACGATTTTATTGCAGCAGTTGCTTTCGGTGAGCAATCCCCTGCTTTTATGGCCATTGGTCAAATGAGTGAAGTATTGTTTATGCTTGCCATCCCGTTTTTCCTGAAGCGTATTGGCGTAAAATGGATGTTGTTGGTTGGCATGCTGGCCTGGACCACCCGTTATCTTTTGTTTGGATTATTCCCAAGTACTACGGCATTGGTAATTCTGGGAGTAGCCCTTCACGGTGTATGCTACGATTTCTTCTTTGTTACCGGGCAGCTGTATGTAGATAAAAAAGCACCCAAACATTTACGGGCCAGTGCCCAGGGTTTCTTTAATCTGCTCACTTATGGTGCCGGTATGTTGATCGGTAACTATGTATTGGGTTGGTGGGGCGATAAGATCCAGCTCGATGGATCTACTACCGAAGGCTGGCTGGATGGTGCTCAGTCATTCTGGGTAATGCCGGGAATAGTTGCTCTGGTAATTGCTGTATTCTTCTTTGCCTTCTTCTGGGATAAATCTGACGCTGTTGAAGAAGCTGAAGCTGCAGCATAAACGATATGTTTAATCATAATGAAATTGTGTATGAGTTTGAGTGATCGCAAATTACGGATGGGAATGATCGGCGGTGGTGTCGGTGCCTTTATAGGTGCGGTGCACCGATTGGCGGCTAATCTGGATGGTCAGATAGAACTGGTTTGCGGGGCTTTCAGCAGCGATCCTGAGAAGTCAAAGAAAACAGGGAAGGAACTCTATCTGGCCCCATCGAGAGTGTACGGCTCATTTAAGGAGATGATCGAGACAGAAGCAGAATTGCCCGAAGGTGAAAGAATGGATTTTGTCTCCATCGTAACCCCAAATCACGTTCATGCCGAACCGGCAATTATGGCTTTGGAACATGGATTTCCGGTGATCATAGACAAACCTCTTTGCTTTGATATGGATGAAGCAAAAGCGATACAGGCAAAGGTGAAAGAGACCGGAGTACCACTGGCGTTAACTCATACCTATACCGGATATCCGATGATCAAGGAAGCCCGTCAACAGATCCGATCCGGGAAGTTCGGCAAGATTAGAAAGATACTTGTAGAGTATCCTCAAGGCTGGCTGGCCGAAAAAGTTGAAGATACCGAGAATAAACAAGCAAGCTGGAGAACCGATCCCAAGCGATCAGGAAAAAGTGGTGCGTATGGCGATATTGGTACGCATGCAGCTAATATGGCGGAGTATGTATCCGGCTTAGAGGTGGTTAAAGTTCTGTCTCAGTTAAAGAATGTGGTACCCGGCAGACTGCTTGATGATGACGCCAGTGCATTTCTGGAATTTGAGGGAGGTGTTCCCGGAGTGTTAACGGTCTCACAGGTTGCCGCCGGTGAGGAAAATGCGATCAAAGTTCGTGTTTATGGCGAAACCGGTGGAATTATGTGGAGTCAACGCGATCCTAATACATTGAATTTGATGTGGAATGATAAACCGGATGAAGTCTGGAGAACGGGTACCGCATATGTTTCGGAAGCAGCGCAGGCTAATTCCAGAACTCCGGCCGGGCACCCCGAAGGGTATCTGGAAGCTTTTGCAAATATATATCGCAATTTCGCAATGCATCTGCGGGCAATTGATTCTGGTGAGGAGCACGATGTGGATATCTATGATTACCCGAATGTAGATGAAGGTGTGCATGGCATGGCTTTGGTAGACGCTGTGGTTAGGTCTACCGAAGAAGGTAATGTCTGGACAGAGGTATAAATTTCGAAATGAGTCATTAATATTTTCCTGAAAACGGAGCTAACTTTAAAAAGAGATCAAATCAGAGATTATGAAAACAATTAAAGGACCGGCTATATTTTTTGCCCAGTTTGTGGATGAAAAGGAACCTTTCAACTCATTAGATGGGATGTGCAAATGGGCGGCAGACCTTGGATACAAAGGGGTTCAGATTCCAACCAATGTGGATTTTATGATCGATCTGGATCTGGCTGCAGAGAGTCAGGATTATTGTGATGAACTAACCGGAAAGGTTAACTCGTACGGATTAGAGATCACGGAATTATCAACGCACATTCAGGGACAATTAGTGGCGGTTCATCCGGCTCATGACATCATGTTTGATGTATTTGCTCCCGATGCCATCAAAGGAAATTACCAGGCACGTACAGAATGGGCAACAGATCAGGTTAAGAAAGCCGCTATTGCGAGTCGGCGACTGGGCTTGAAAGCTCACGCCACATTTTCAGGTTCTTTGCTTTGGCCTATGGTACATCCGTGGCCTCAACAACCCAAGGGCTTGATCGATCAGGGATTTGAAGAACTGGCAAAACGCTGGAAACCAATTCTGGATGTTTTTGCGGATAACGGAGTGGCTTGTTGCTATGAAGTACACCCGGTAGAAGATATACATGATGGGGTCACGTTCGAGCGGTTTCTGGAAGCAACCGGAAATCACGAAGCCGTAAATATTTTGTATGATCCTTCTCATTTTGTGCTTCAGCAACTGGATTATATTGAGTACATCGATCACTATCATGAATTTATCAAAGCGTTTCATGTAAAGGATTCCGAATTCAATCCAACCGGAAAAAAAGGAACCTTCGGTGGCTATGCCGACTGGAGAGACCGGGCCGGGAGATATCGTTCGCCGGGTGATGGTCAGGTAGATTTCAAACGCATATTCACAAAGTTAACTGAATATGGTTATGATGGATGGGCGGTATTGGAATGGGAGTGCTGCGTAAAATCTCCGGAGCAAGGTGCCCGTGAAGGAGCTCCATTCATCACAGATCATATTATTGAAGCAACCGAAAAAGCTTTTGATGATTTTGCCGGTGGCGATGCGGATGGATCCCTGAACAGAAAGATACTCGGGCTCGATCAGTAATTGATCATCGTTCTGAAGCCTATCACAAAAGCGTTGTCCAGTCCGGGATACTGTCCGGGGTGCACGATATACTGACTGTCTAGCTGAAGCGCCAGCCAATCAGTTAATTGCGATAAGTAAGTGAATTCGTAGGTGCATTCATTGTAAGAATAATGAATGCCTGCAAGCGATTGTTGTTTTACATACTCACTGCTATTTATGGGGTGGGTTACTGATATTCCGGCCAAATCAGAATCTCTGCCGGGAATCAGGCCATTGTAAGTAAGGCCGGCCGTAGTAAAGTATTGAAATCGATTGATGAACTTGTTGGTAATTCCTGTTCTTAAAAATCCGGACAGCATTTTGACGGATGCCGCGGATTGATTTTCCAGCAGGATCCCTTCTATGGTAGAATATAATCCATGGTCTGAATAAAGATCACCGGACCACCCAATGCGTTTATTGGAATATTTCCAGCCACCGATTACGACCCGGAACGGGCTGTCTTCAACAAAACCTCTGTTCAATAACTCTTCATTCTCCGAATTACTGTTATGAAGAACAAATTCAGCCGTTACTAATACTCCGGATCTTGAATCAGGGAGCAAAGTTTCGGCAACAGTTTGGCTGGCAGATACTGGAAGCGTATCAAATATGCCTAGTTTTAAGGTTGAGTTTGAACTTGTAATGACTTTTAAACGGGCAGCAAAAGAAGTGTTTGGGAATATTGAAGGCCCGTAGTTTCCTGTTGAAGAGAAATCGGGCCCTATCCCAAAGGAACTGTTGATGAATAACTGACCTTCTTTGATCACGTCGAACTCAGAATTCAGATCGTAGATCCCTGCAAGCAACGAGCTTTTATGAGATGGAAAGATACGATTGAACCAAACCTCATAGATCTGCCATTGGGTATCCGTCTCAATATTTGAAACTCCCTGAATGTCACCGGTCAGATCAGAAATTCCGGAACCGTTATTTCCCAATATCCGGAGGTAATAACTGATATCATGAGATGGGATATCAATCTCCATGTCTAAATTATCCAGAAAACGCACCCCTTGTGAGGCGCCACCTGATATATTTCCTAACAGGTCACTGGTATATGATACAGCAACAGAGGTTTGTTGAACGTGTGGATGTATCTGCGCGTAGCTTAAAACTGGTACAGTTAGCAGAAAACCTGCTACTAGTACTCTTGCATATATATTTTTCATCTTGACTCTCTCTTGACCAACCCACGTCACTGAATATTATCGGCAAAACGAATTTTTCGTTAAGGGTTTTTTTGAACTTTTTTTAAAAATATGCAGAAAGCCAATAAGTTTTTTAAGTGTAATAATAACAACGATAAGATTTATCTATGACTATTAATTTGGTATTGGTCGGTAAAAAGGGGACCTTAGTGACGCAATGTAAAGGTCAGGATCGGTATCTTTTTTAGTATAGTATCAGTTTTCCCTTCTTTTTTTGTAACAGTAATTTTTCGCCTCACAGCCGATAAGAAAACCAATCGCCAAACAGTGATTTTGACTGTACCTGTGAGTCTAATACATATTTTTTATATAATGGAATACGGTAAAGTAAAATGGTTCGATGGACAAAAAGGTTTTGGATTCATCGCCCCGGATAATGGTAATAAAGACGTTTTTGTTCACCGAAATAATATTGAGAATCTTGGATTTAACGAGAGTATCAAGGATGGAGAAGAAGTAGAGTTTTCTATTGAAGAAACATCCAAAGGCCTTAGCGCCGTAGATGTGTACATCCTCGAATAATCTCGATTATGTTTTATGAAAAGCCCTGAATGAATAGTTCAGGGCTTTTTTTTGGTCAAAATAATTTTCATTACGGTACTAAAAAGCTATACCCGGCACCCCTTTGATCGTGATTCCGTAATATGAATCGAAGTTAAAACTATAGTTCGACCATAAACCGAAGCTAAATTTTCCAATCTTCAATACTCCTGGAAACAGGTCTATTCTAACATTCTCCTGATAGACTCGGTGCGTTGTAACGACCAGTGAAAATAACAGAGAGTTATTTTTATCAATGAAAAATGCTGCAGAGGGCTTAACCCGGATGTATTCAATTTTTGTTGCTTCATCAACTACAAAAACTTCATCTGTCTTATTCCCATATGCTAAAGAGTAAGTAACCCCGCGATGTTCGTACCCTCCACCAAATAGCCATCCGGCGCCTAAATAATACAGAAAAGACAGTTTGCCAAGGAACCTGGGTTGTATTTTAATTGAATAATATTGCCCGGTGTTTCTAATAGAATGATCGCCAGGTACATAGGAAGCCTGCCCCAGCCAGCTGCGAACGGTAATGGTTTGAGAAAAAAAGCGTTGAACAGGTTCGAAGCTGAACAATATTATTCCCGGAATGTCGAAGAAATACCAGTCAGCAACTGCAGAGAAGCTTAAATGATCATTACCTCTCATTTCAACTGCCTCGTTTAAATATTGTTCAGTTAAAGAGGTGAAGGCAGCCCAAATTCGAGGGTACTTGAAATTATGATAGGCATAATAGTCACTCATTCTGGCATACTCCATCCCACCACCTATCAAATGTAGGCCATAGTTTGGGATCCATTGAGAGGTGGTTTTCGAAAAACCGAATGGAATGAGCTCGGAATTAGCAAAAGTACTCCATCCTATCGTATTAATTGCTTTTCTGGGTTGAGTAAGAGACCTGAAGACTGTATTAACTCCTTTTTTAAGGTGTAGCTCTCGTATAGTGTTTGGATAATTCTGGGTTTGAAGCATGTCAAAACCACCATTTAGTATTTGAGTAAATGGTGATAGGGTGGATTCTGAACCATAGTCCTTTCCGGTATAGAAGTACCCGTTTTGAGCTTTTAAGTTTGTGAGATAGCATAGAAGCAGCACTATCGCAAACAAACCCCGTGCAGCTATTTTCATTGAAAGTAGATGAAGTGAGTGATTGATAATTGAATACAGATCGCGTCTCTGTTATCGGTACGTACCCTGATCAACCTAAATAAAGAATTGTACCCAAAGATGCCTGAATTTCCAGATTAATTAGAACCGATTATACGAATTATACATTCACCATAAAATTGATGGCATTTTTTTTATCTATTCATCAACAGAACCCAGTATGATCTCCTCTTCAATATATCCGCCACGAGTACTTAAAACCTTAAGTATTCCTTTTGCCCCATCAATACCATTAAGAGTAACAACAAAACGTCCTTTTTTGGCTTGGCCGGGTTCGGTATAGCCCAGATAAATGGTTTTGTCGAAAAGTTCAGGAGTTTCGATCGTTACTTTTGCTTGTTCATACCCTTTGGTAAGATTTTCATCGAAACTAAGTACTAATCGATCTTCTTTAACGATCTTAACTAATTGAGCCTGTTTAAGGGCTACAGGTAGTTTTCCGCTATTGCTGATCTTTACATCTATCTGATATTTATTTCCCTTTAGTTTTTTAATGGAAACATCGTCCAGAGTGATCTGCGGAAGCTCCATAGTCATTGCCAGGTTGAATAAGGCTTGTTTCTTCGCCCATTTTTCCAGCTGCCAGGCCGGTCCGTTTTGGCTAAAGAATTTAGGATGAAATCCTCCGATCTCTACTTCACCCAGCGTAGGGTGATCAAATGATGCCCAATCTTTAAAACCCCTGCTGCCATTTTCTTCGTCATCCCACCGAATGGCGTCGTAATCATCGTATATGCCATCGTTATTATAATCCTTCATGGCTCCATTATTCCAAAGCTCATCACCATACCAGATAGCGCCAAAATAGAAATACCCGAAATCAGGGCCGTGACCAAAGAGTGGATAAGGCTTAGATGGATCACCTGTTCGCTGATTTTCCGGGTAGCGGGTCATATAAGTTTCGTACACGTCTCCGGCCCACGGGTAGCCGGTTATTTCAAGCCCCATTTTGTCATATTTTTCATAAAGTGCCAGATCTTCAGGATACATCCGGTCTGTTCCTTTTGAGGTTGAAGGTGGTCGTAAATGCATTGGAACACGGGTATCCATAGAATTGGCGACCGAAATATTTGGGTGTGTGAGCATCCACATGACCACGGATTTTGATTCATTTTCACTCATGGGGAAGGCTCCCGCGCCGTACTGAGTGTATCCGCGCCCGGTCAGATCGCCACCTACATCAGGTCTCCAGTTTTCCGGATAGTTTCGATGCAGATCAAGACCTCCAATTCCATCTTCGTTGAAGTCCCCATCACCATCGTTATCGATACCCTCAGAGTAGACAAACCACTCACCTTTACCCGGCAACACCGGTTTCATAAGGCGTCCTTTCGGGTCCCGTGGATCAATTATGTAATTAGCTTTATCCAGTTCTTCTTCAGTAGCTTTTCTTCGGATGGAATAAATGATGCCATCTCCATCAAGGTCTTCTTCCGGGTCTTCATCTAAAAGTCCGTCACGGTCGTTATCGTGCGGGCGAACGGTGCTACGATTTCTTTGAGCGGTATGCAGATATAAATTAGAACCATCCGGATTATTCTGTGGGCGCAGGTAGATCGCTTTTGTATCAATTAAGTTCGTGAGCGCTTCATCTTTGCCATAATTTTCCAACAAATGTTTAGTGAGCCAAAGAACTGATTCGCTGCTGGTTACTTCCCCGCTGTGCCGGCCACCCTCAAAAAATGCAGCGGGTTTATCGGTGTCTTTACCGGTTTCTTTGTTTGTAATAGTCATTTGGTATATAGGGCGCCCTTCAAAACTCTCTGCAACGATGTAAAGATCCACGATATCAGGGTATTCTTTTGCCCATTTTTCATACCAGTGATACATAACATCGACGGTGTGATAGGTATCAAAGCTTAATGTTTCTGAGGGTTCGTATTGTACTTCCGGATGTTGGTGCTGAGCAAAGAAACTTACACCGTGGCGCTGTCCTTTTACAGTATACCAGGTAGAATCACTGTCTGATTCCGGCCAGACCTTTTGATGTAACGGGGTGGGAGTTTGAGCTAATGAAAAGGTAGCTATTAAGAGTGTGATGAAAACGGGTAAGATCTTTTTCATAGATGCAGTTCAATAGTTTAGCGGTAGCCGGAATTATACTTAAAGTATATGCCAGCATCTATGGTAAAACGTAAAATAATAGCATAAAAAAAGCCTCACCGGGGTCAACCGGATTGAGGCTTGGGGTACAGAATAAGAATGATCTTATTTAAAAATGTTTACTAGAAGTAGGAAACCACGGTGTTTACTTTGCCGGAATAGTGTCCTGATGCATTAGCCAGCTGTTTACTTATATCCGTTTCCAATTCAATTCGTAGTCGGGAATCAGATCTTTGAGTAGTACTATCGGTTTCTGCGAGAATTTCATCACCAGAATCATTGCTTAATAAGATATTTGCGTCGATGGTAACGTCTGTATCAATGTTTGGTGGGGTGATAAAATCCACTACACCCTGATTCAGCACTTCGCCTTTGCTGCCGATACTAAGAGGTGAAACCTCATTTAGTGTTGTTCCGCTCACAACGTTCACGGAAATATTCATAACTGCTGTTGCTTCTTGTGCCATAGCAGGCAATGCGAGTAACATGAAAGTAATAATGCTCAATAATAAAACTTTCATGAGTGCTAGTTGTTTAGCATCTCTCATGATATCTCTCTCTTCTCTTGACTTTTTTTAGCTCACCTAAATATATTAATATTTTCTAACATTAAAAATTTTTAATAAAAAAAATTTACATCGTGCTGAAACTCTCTAACCAACTGTTTTAACATATATAAGCAAAGGCATTAGGTTTAAAATATTAGAGAAATGCTCGTTTTGGTTTTAAAAAAACCGGCGATAACAGCGCGGTAATTAAAAGTTAATAGCTTAGTCATTGACAGGATGGAAGTTTTCTGCAATATTGTTAGCCGCGTTGATAGAGCGTTATTTTTAGGTCAAAGATTAACAACATTACTGGGGGGTACTTACTTGAGAGTAGCTTTTTCGGCTATGCTCGTGCTATTACTAAGCATGGTGGCATCGGCACAGACATTTATATTGAAACCGGCAACTGCTGAGAATGCAGACGGAGAATATGAAACAAAACTTCTTTTAAAGAAGAGCGAAGCTTTCAGGCTGTTATGGTCACAGGCAGATGGAAGTTCGTTTAATTTAAACGGGCAGGGAGCAAAACTGATTATAGGTCGCTCATCGAATACCTATAACACACTTGCTCTGGATGTTAGCGGTACACAAAGTGATTTTGTTCCGGACAACATTGGATTAAGTGCAGGTAGATACTACGCCCGCATAACCAATTCAACAGCCCGGACAAGTAGTGCGATTCAAGCTGATCAGCAGGCCAATCCGGGCTCGATCATCTACTCGAATGAAATTTTATTACTGATTGAGGCAAATGAAGCTCCTGCCATAATTGCACCAAGGGGAACTATTACGAATGCAACCCCTACTTTTCAATGGACCGCAGTTTCAGGTGTTCCCTCATACTGGTTGATCGTTTCGAGTACTCCCTTTGATATTGTTGAAGATGATGGTGGGAATATTTCCATTGAAGGTGCCACGGTTGTATGGCAATATATAACTAAAGAAACCACGGCAGAGTATGGAGATATCAACAGAGATTCTCCGTTTACTGACGAAGCCCCTCCGTTAAATGCCAATCAGGAGTATAGCTACACTATTCTAAATGTCTACGAAGAGAATAACCCGGTATATACCAGCCCGGTGTTTGGCGGGATCGTTCCATTTACCTATTCAGATCCTAATGCAGTACCAAAAAGTACACTGCAAAGTCCGGCCGCAGAAGCAGAATTTTTCTCAGAAGAAACCATCACGTTTGAATGGACGGATGTTCCGGAAGCGACGAATTATACGATCAATTTACTTCAGATAGTAAAACAGCAGGGGATAGATGTTACAGTTCCTATCTGGACGAGCACGACTACAAACACATTGATCGAATATCCGGCCATTGAAAACCTGAAAAATGGCAGATATCAATGGAATGTGATATCAAATAATACCAGTGGTGGTGGTACTACGAGTAACAGTCGGTTTTTCCAGTATAACGTAGAAACCGGCGAATTTGCGGCTCAGGTAACATCAAGTGCAGATAATTCCAGCTTATTGGGGGTTGAATTGACTGCCAGGGCAATTTCAGGTGGGGTTACTCCATCCATACCGTATTTCGTGCAAAGTGAAACGCATTACGATAGTCTGGTAGCAGGCACCTACGAATTTAAGGCATTTAAAACCGGTTATGAAGATGCTGTAGCAACGGGTACGATCAGAGATGGACAACAAACCTATGTGGGTATTTCGATGGAACCACTACCGTCCTCTATTAAAGGTACCGTGGTTGATGAAGAAGGTGAAAATTTGGAGAACGCAACGGTAATCGTAAAGAATGTTGCCGATAACTCGCAGAAACAGGCATCCACTGATGTAAGCGGGGAATTCTCCGTTTCTTTGCAGGAGGGAAGTTATCAAGTCAGTGTTTCTAAATCAGGATATATTAGTCCGGCAAGCCGATCGGTAACGGTAGGTTTGAACGAACAGTTTGAATTGGCGAGTAACATGGTGCTTACCAATGATCAGGCTACAGTCTCAGGAACGATCTATAATGATGAGGGGGAAGCTTTACAACGGGCTACAGTAACAATCACTAATGGAACAGTGAGTTATGAGACAAAATCAAATGGTTCAGGTAACTATCAGTTTACGGTAGCTAGCGGGAATTGGACATTATCAGTAAGTAAAGTTGGATTTGTTAAACCAACAGATGAAGAGATTTCATTATCCACAGGTGATATTCTAACCGGTACAGATTTTACGTTAACAGGAAATGCGAATCAGATCACTGGATTTGTTCGTGAACGGGTTACTAATGACGATGGTACTACCGGAACGGCTCCATTTGAAGGTATAGAAGTGAAGGCGATCCCTACAGTAGGTACCCCAATTACTACGGTAAGTGCAACAAATGGTCAGTACACGCTTAGTTTAAAAAGTGGTTCCTATAGTATTCAGGCCGTTGAAAATAATTACAGTACCAATCAGGATAGAGAATTGGTGATCGGTATTGCAGTAGGTGAGACTATCTCCGGTATGGATTTTGAAATGGTCCCAAATCCAAGTTCAATTTCCGGTACTATTACGTTGCCGAACGGAAATGGTGTTTCCAGTGCTACGGTAACCATTCCTGATGTTGGAACAGCAACAACATCTAGTAGCGGATATTATTCGATCAGTGTTCCGGAAGGTTCACACCGTATATCTGCCACCAAATCAGGATTAGTATCTCCAACGCCCAAAACAGTTACCGTAAATGTTGGACAAAACCTGACAGGTGTAAATTTTGAAATGACCCCGAATGCGGGATCAATCGCGGGTAAAGTTTCCTCAGGGGGTGAAGCTCTTTCAAATACGACATTAACAGCAGTAAATACAACAAGTGGACAAAAAGTAGCTATCACCAATCAACTGAATGGAAATTACACGTTCAATGTAGCGTCTGGAAATTGGTATGTGAAAGCAGAGAAATCGGGATTTATCTCGGATTCAACTGAGGCATTGACTGTAGGTCCCGGGCAGTCGATCGTCGGGCAAAATTTCACACTCATAAAAAATCTAACCACAGTGAGAGGTACGGTTACGGATGGTGTAAACCCTGTAAGAAATACTCAGATCACAGTTAACAGGGCTAACAGTAGTTTTAGTCAAAGTTCCGTGACTCAGATCAATGGTACTTACGCTTTTAGTTTGCCTGCGGGATATACATACACGATAACTGCGGCAAAAGATGGATATAAATCTTCATCAAAGAGTTCAGGCGAATTAGTACCTGAACAAACCGTTGTAAAAGATTTTGCTCTTTCAGCCAACCCGAGCTCAATCTCCGGTAAAGTTTCTATATCAGGTGACGGTGTATTAACGGGTGCAAAGGTTATGGCTTTAAATGGTTCCGGTACTAAAGTGGATAGCACCACTACAAAAACGGACGGTACGTATTTACTTGGCCTTGATCCCGCTACCTATACGATCAGGGTTTCTAAAGCCGGATATACTTCAGGATCAAAATCCTCAACTGTTAGCATTGGACAAAATCTGACAGGGATCAATTATACGGTTGATGAGAACTTTGTTTTCATTAGCGGAACCATCACGGATTCTGATGGAAATGGACTGGAACAGGTATTTGTAAACCTCACAAGAACCGGTGGTAACGGTGCAAGTACCGTTACCGATCAGGATGGAGCATTTAGTTTCTCAGGATTGATCGGGGGGAGCTATTCGATCGCATTGAGTAAATCTGGCTATGTTTCAAAAACGATCAGCAAAACAGCGGTAGATGGAGAATTTCTTACTGTTGATGCAAGTCTGGTTGCTAAGAACGGTTCAGTCTCAGGTACTGTAACTGATGAAAATGGAGTTGTTTTAGCCAATGCAACGATAACGGCCACCTCAGAAAACGGAACAGAATATACCGGAGTATCTGATGCTCAGGGAGCCTATAAATTAAGCGCTCTGGAATTAAGTGATTATACCATTAATGCTTCTTTGACAGGATATACCCGACAAACAGGAAATACTTTTAGTATAACTGAGGATGTGTTAAATGTTACCGGCGTAGCGATTGATGATCTGATTCCCAATAATGCAACGATTAGCGGAACGATAACCGCAGTAGGCGGATCTGCCGGAATTAAGGATGTGCAGATTTCAGTTACAGGTCCGCGTGGTTCAGGAGTAGGAAATACTACATCGAGCGGAACCTATTCGTTAGCTAATCTCACCCCCGACACCTATACCGTGATCGTAAGAAAGACAGGGTATAAACCGGATACTGCACAGGTTGAGATCGATCCGGGATCACCAAATGCCACATTCAGTACACAGTTGCTGGCAAATAATGGTAAGATTCTGGGTACAATAACCGACTCAAATGGAGACGTACTTCCATTCAGAGTAACCGTTACTGCAAGTAATTCTACGACCTCGTTAACTACTCAAACCAATAATGACGGGGAGTTTATATTTGAAGGAGTTGAAACCGGGGTAGAATATGCTATCTCTACAGATATCTATCGTGATGGATACGATAATTCAGAAACAAGCATATTGGTGCCAACAGGCGCTTCGCAAACCGTAATACCCGACGAGATAGAAGTTCCGATCAGGAATTCTGAGATCTCCGGAACAACTGGTGTTGGTTCTGCCACCGTAAAATTATTGGATGGGGACACTGATCAGATACTGGATATAGCAACCAGTGGTTCATCCGGGAGTTATGCATTCACTTTCCTCGCTGACGGCCGTTATAAATTAGTAGCCCAGAAACTGGGGTATATATTCAATACCGACACGACTGATGTGATCGTATTACCGGTAAATAATACACAAACAGTGAATTTTACGGCACAACCAAATATTGCCACTCTGGATGTTAAGATCACCCGGGACGGAGCCAATGTTTCGAATGCAGATGTAACCATCATCTCAGCTGATACCTCAGTGGTATTGAATAAGAAAACAGGTGCTAATGGTATTGCGCGATTTAGTGCGATCGAAGCCAGCACAAGTTATACGGTGCGTGCGGTCAAAGAAGGATTTACTTCATCACCTGGCAGCAGAAATGTGAGTCTTTCTTCCGGTGATTCTACCACTACTAATTTTACAATGTCGGCAAATGATGCCTCCATCACCGGTCTGGTGAAAACTGCGAGTGGTAGCAATCTGAGAGATGCTAAAGTATTAGCGATTCTCACAAGTACGGGACAGAGTACAGAGGCAACTACAAGTAGTGCAGGTACCTATACTTTTGGAAGTATCGCATCCGGCACATATGATATTGTGGCTTCAAAATCAGGTTTTACCTCAGATACGGTTTCTGTAACGGTAAATCCGGGCGGTTCCGTTACATCCGGTGATCTCACATTAACAGTCGCGTCGGTAAGAATATCCGGTAAAGTAGTTCTGAAAGGGGTCGGAGTTCAGGGAGTTGAAGTTACAGCTCTGTCTTCAGCAACCTACACAGCTACTACCAATTCAACGGGTAATTTCAGTTTTGCTTCACTCCCGGTAAAAACGGGAGCCACCGATACCACTACGTATCAGATCAAGATCAAATCCGGAGTGTTCACGAAAAGTTATACTCGTCAGGTTGTTGCAACACAGATCGGTAAGACCATTACATTGCCAACCACCGATCTCCCAAGCGGACAGATCACATTAACTGTCACAGATGGGGTAGATCCGATCGGGGGTGCTGAAATAGTATTCGGTATCTCAGGGGGAGAATCCGAATCGATCGTGACTGGCGCGGAAGGAGCTTTCGTATCGGATGATAATCTTCGAAAGGCAAATTATGTGGTGAGTGTATTCAAAGAAGGGTTCCTGTATCCCGAAAATACGATCCGGCTTGCTCTGGAAACGGATACCTCACAATTAACACGCGATGTATATCTGCCTTATGTACAATCCTCTGTAGATGAGATCCTGGCTAATCAGAAAACGGAGGTAAAAGTACAGAATCCGGTTGGATATGATAATTCAGGGGCATCGGGAGTATTGTACTATAAACAGGAATCAGCCAGTTCATTTACGTCAGTTGATATGACCTTGGCGGGCGATTCGCTAGTGGCAGAGATGCCGGTGTTTGGGTCTGTGGAAGAAGTAACATTTTATACTGCAATTACCGATACCATTAGAAATAATGTGTACCTGAGTAATCAAACTTCTATTGTTCCATTGGCAAGTGGTATTCTGAGTAATATCAGGGTAACTCCAACGGTGAGTGGTCAGCGTTTAAGGGCAGGTGATAGTTATAGTCTCGATCTGTTTATCCGTGATGGCATAAATAAATCATTGACTGATAAATTCATCGGTGATTCAACCGACGGTAACATAACCTGGAGTGTGCTGAATGAGGCAACCGGAATTGAATTGACCGGACAGTCGGGCACAGCGATTACCTTAGAAGCCAAACAGGCCGGTACATACACGGTACAGGTTACAGCAGATCTTGATGGTAGTTCCGTTAGCAGAAATCTTAATCTGGAAGTAACGGAGATCCCGATCGGGGATATTAGTGTAAGTGTACCTGCCAAACAGATCTCAAATTCTTCCACGCATCTGTTCAGCTACGCGGCAAAAGACACAAGCGGCGCAGCGGTTATGCTGGGTAATGGAGTAACCTGGTCGGTGTTGCCATCCAGTGCCGGAACCATCGATGCCCGGGGAGTATTTGAACCTTCCGGATCATCGATCATTGGAACTTTCAATGTGGCTGTTTCTGATCCGGTAAGTGAAAAACTTGGTATATCAGACGACGTTGAATTGATCGCCCGGATTGAACCGGATGAGGCTTACACCTTAACGGATGGAAACGGACTTGAGTTAAGTCTGCTCGAGGGATCAGTGGATATTCCTTCTCAATTATCATTGGGACAGACCACCCCGCCGGCAACTAAAAAGTTTGTTTTTGCTCAGGGATCAGATGTGAGTTATACCGTATCGGATAAGATCTACATACTGTCGTTCTCGGGGAGTGAACTAAAGAAGTCGGCCACCATCACCTTACCGGAGGATTCATCCCTTATCCTGAATTCGGGAAATAAGGAACTGGCTCGATTCAATTTTACCACCTTACAATGGGAGCTACTTAACGGACAAAGTAAATCGGTATCCGGAGCGGCAGGATCCGCATCTACAAGTAGTTTGGGTCAATTTGCCATCCTCGCTGAAAATGAACCTTTGGGTATTAAATATGCGGCGGTACTTCCAAGTCCGTTCAGTCCCGATGTAGCACCGGTTAAGATCGGTTATTGGCTGGATACGGCGTTTCCGCCTGCGAAAGTGAACATAAGGATCTACAATATTCGTGGAGAACTGGTACGAACATTAGTAGAGGATGATCTGCAACAACCGGGCAGATATGGATCATCATCCAGCTCGAAAGAGATCATCTGGGACGGGTTGACCGACGCCGGTAACATGGCTCGAAACGGACGATATGTAGTCCAGATAAAAGCAAAAGACCAGCAAGGCGAGGTCGTAAAATTACTTCAGGTAGTATTAATCAAGTAGAGGGTAAGAAATTGAAAAAAATAATCACAGTAAGCGTTTTAATGATGGTGCTTGGATTGGGTTACTCCGTGCAGGCACAAGAGCTATCAAAGATACCCGGGTCGTTTGTAGACGTGGGGTTCGGCACCAGACCTGTTGGGATGGGATTTGCATTCGTCGGCCTGGCCGATGATGAAAACAGTCCATACTGGAATCCTGCGGGTTTATCCCAGATCAATGAGTATAAAGCAGGTTTTGCTCAGATCGATCAATTGGGGCTCATAACCTATAATTATGCCAGCGTTCTGGTACCTCTTCCATTTAAAAATCAGGCTGCAGGTTTAACGGTGATCTCCTCCGGGGATGATGCCATGAGTGAATTATCCATTCATGCTGCCTACGGAATGAGATTCAAATTCGTGAGTATCGGGGCGGGCTTCAAATACAGGAGCGCATCATTCGGTAATAACAGTCTGAATCGCGACGACTACATCGTATTTGACGATGCTGAGATCGATGCCGGCTTCGGTCAGCAGATCTACGGTGATGCCAACGGCTTCGGATTCGACCTCGGACTACTTTTCCACCCTTACGAATCCATAAAATTCGGGGTCATGATAAGAGATGCCATGGCGCCAATGAATTGGAATAGTCAAACCAGAGGTAGTGATTATCAGGCACGGGGAACGTACGATGAAGGCATGCCGATGGAAGTGATCATTGGTTCATCTGCAAAGATCAGCAATAACTTTCTGGTAGTGGCAGATTTTCAACCGGCCATGAGCGACGAACGCACCAATTATGCAAGAGTCGGGGTGGAAGGTCGCCTGGTAAATATCCTGATGCTTCGGGCAGGTACCGAACAGGGAATAAATGATCTGGACGATGAAAAATATACATTGGGCACCGGACTGGATGTAACCATCAAAGATAAGATCAGATTACAATCCGACTTTGCGTATGTGATCGATCCGATCCAAAATTCACAACGAATCAGCTTTACCATTAGCTTCTAAAAGAGGGAATTATGACTAAGAAATTGAGTGTATTTTTTATTGTTTTGCTGATGGGATCGGTGCTGGTTACTCCGGTACAAGCCCAGGAAGAAGAAAGTGATTCAGAGCCGGTAGAACTCCATTTATTCCGAGGGGGATATATGGATCTGAATTTCGGACTGAATCTTAATATGGTTGGAAGCAGCCTCGGATCGGGTTCGATGGGAGGCTTAATGACATCCCGCATATATAACGGAGCGTTGAACGTGAATGTTAATCCGGCGATGCTTGCATTCACTAATAAAGGCCAGGTGATCTTCGACAGCCGCGTAGGGCTGGGATCTAATCTTACTTCAGGGATCAATTCTTCGCTGGTGAGTACCATCAACGATGAGATTGAATCTAATATCGATGAGACTTTCTCGGATGAAGACAGCTGGACCCAGTTTCCTGAAACCTACATCAAACCTACTGAAGTTAGGGACCTGGATGCAGGACTCTCCGGAAATCTGGCTTCCATGGCATTTGCAGCTCCTGTGCACGACCGCGTGGTGATCGGTGGTTCCTTTCATTATCCGGCGGCGATCGATTTTGATCTGGGAGTAACTGGTATTGCGGCAAAACTGGCTCAGGAACAGGGAACAGACGAAGTGGCAATTCGTTTTGATGTGTTGATGAATGTATCCTTACTCACCAAAATGCGTTTTGAGATGAGTAAGATGTCAGCCGGGTTTGGAGTCAAGATCCTTGATTCACCTTCCCAAAAGCTGGCAATTGGAGCCACATTCAGTCGCTATCAGGTAGATAACATCCGGCGTTTACAGGCAGATATGTCGGGCATGGTGGTTGTTGGTGGCGCCGATGAGCGTTATTTCAATAATCCGGAAGATCCGAACCTGAATTATGATGCCGGAGAATCCAACGCCTTTTTTATGAATGCCTATGCAAATTTCAGAGCTACAGAATTAGGATATAAGATCGGGGCCACCTATCAGCCAACCAAGCGAATCAATCTTTCGCTGGTGTACGATTTTATTCCCGAGTTCAATCTACAAGGAACCGATAAAGTAGCAAACACCTACCTGCCGGTGTTCATTGTTGGAACCGGCGATGATATTCTCAGTGGAGATATAGAAGTAGCATTAGATAGTTTACAGGCCAATAAACCAAATCTTACCACCGAGCGTAATATTTCAGCTTTGGTGGATGATGGAAGTTTGAAGCTGCCCTCTTCTCTGAAATTTGGTTTAGACGTAGGTCTGGGGAAACACACTCTGGTACTGAACTATACCAAGTACATGAATGAGCTTTCGTTCTCTCATGGTGGCCATACCCTTGGTAAGGACGTTCAGCATGGTGTGGGTTTTGGGATGGATTTCAAAATGAGGGACCGATTTGAATCCTGGGGGCAATTAGCCTCTATCCCGATTAGATTGTTGTTCCTCGATATTGACGGGGTTCTTTTCCAGTCGCTCGGTAGATTCACCGGCTATAAAGATTCTCATTATCGATTTGGAGGATCTGTTTTACTGGGAGATGGTATTAGTTCCCTGGATGATAGCGATGATCTGCGCAGCACCTTGGGACTTCCACTGCCTCAGGCCTTTTCGATGGGACGGCAGTACACCATTTTTGAACATGTAAATGTAGGGGTGACCGTACTTGCTGTACCCGATCTGATACTGAAATATTCAGTGGGGATCTCATTCTAAGTCAGGGAATATTTTTAACGATCATGAAGGCGCTTACCGGCGCCTTTTTTGTGACCGGTATATGGTTTAATCCGGTAAAAGTGAGTTGAGAGAATATCCGGATGTTCTGGAATACTGTTAGAAAAAAGGATTGAGATTAGGAGGGATAAGATTGTATCTTTGGAGTCCGGATCGGGGCGTGGCGTAGCTCGGTAGCGCGCTCGGCTGGGGGCCGAGAGGTCGCAGGTTCAAATCCTGTCGCCCCGACATCTGTCAAACCCAATTAAAGTGTTAAGCTTTGGTTGGGTTTTTTTGTTTGAAGAGTGCTCAAAGAAGCGAATGTGGAGTCAATTATAAAGGAGTCAAAGTGAGTGTGCATTTAGGAAACCCAATAAAAAAAGGGCACCAATTCTCATTGATACCCCTTTGTCCTTCTGTTCTTTGTATCTGTGGTTAGTCAACCAGATATTCTTTATTCCGAAGAGCCATATCCATTTCCACTAATAGAGGAAGAACGGTAATAGGTGTAGTTTTCCGGACCGTAATCAGTACGGGACTCATAAGTATTTCTATTTATAGAAAAGCTACCTGTTGCTGTGTGGTCCCCTATCAATAAGGCGAAGCTGATCTCGTCTTCTACACTAAATTCAGGTCCAGAACCCGTGGTTCGGTAATAATCGCCTTCAAACTCATTATACCCGTAATAAATTTGTTTGTAGGTATAAAAGTTAAACCCAAAATTCAGTTGGGTACCATACGTACAGACACTCAGGTAAACAATATTATTAGATGATGATTTGCAGTTCGAATTCCATGGATTTGATTCTAGTGAAATGTCCATTTCAAACTCTGAACTTCCTGATGTAACCAATGTGGGAATTGATTCAGGAATGGTGGGGGTAGTTACATATTGTTTGTAACCATTAAAATATACGAGGTAGCTTTTGTACTCATTAGTATCAAAAATAGGGCCATTTCTGGTTTCGTAGTAATATTCGCTAGACATGAATACTCCACCACTCCAGGTAAAGCTGTTCTCTCCAAAACTACCAGTGGGTTCTTCAATAATATTGATAGAAGTGTATGCAGAATTGTTAGAATTGTCGAAATCACCCGGTGTCACATCTTCCGCGGCAACTATGATATTTTTCTCACCAACTTCTGAGAATGTGGTGGTGAACTGACAACCAACTACATCTCCGGCATTAACCCACACATTATTAGCACGATCAATTTCTTCCCCGTCTATGTATAACACACAAGATGTTGTCGCGCCCAGGTCGGCATTGCTTTCTGCAATAGAAGCAGTTATTACTACCTCTTGATTAACAAACGCCTCTTCATCTGTACTAACTCCTGTAACTTGAATGTCAGGTCGGTTTTTGATGTATTCAGTTAAAAAGACAACGGCTGTACCCCGAATAATGCCTTTTACATTGGTGTGAAGCATGAGCTGCTGTCCACGAGTGAGTCCGGTATAACTCGTGGTTAAATTTCCGCCATCCCGAAGTTTATTATAATTCTTAACCCAAACCGGTTCTTCGTTATCCGGTGTTTCAACATCCAGTGCTTTAACTTGTACTTTGGTTATTGTCCCCGGTGCGTCTTCGTCACTATCCAGAGATCCGGTAGTAATTTCAAGATCAGTCGTTCCTTCCACGTCAATGAGAGCACGAGCAGTTATGGTTACTTCACCATCTCGACCACTGGCAGCGGGCATACTGTTATCTGCATAGCGTTGTGAGTTGGGGATCAACCCGGCAGGAACGCCGCCTTTCTTTGATTTAAACGATGCATCCTTCACAAGAGGTTCAGACATCATAGTTTCTGTAGTTGTAACTCCGGGTTCGCTGCATGCAAATGTAAGCACAGCTGCTGCAATGAACAGCGTTAGTGCCATGGACGAACCTATCCTGTTGATTACGTTTTTCATGATTAAAAATATTAGTGATTGATATTGCCAACGTGATTAAATCACGACCCAAAAAAGGTTTTCACTAATCTATTTTTAATCACAGAATTGAAAAATGTAACATCTGCCCAAATGTGTGTAGTATTAGTTCAGGCTGGTGTGAAGGCTTTTGCAATTACCCGTGATATTGTTTCAGTGAAATAACGAGAATCATGGTGGGGTCAATAAATCATTAAAAATTAACATCATGAATAAATATTAAGCGCATGTAATATTGATTCATGGATTTTTTTGTAGTTTATTGTGATAGGAAAAATGGGGTGTTTAAAGTAAATCAGTGTTTTAGCTGGATCACTAACTGTGGCAGGAAGGATACAATATATATTGAGGTTAACATCGAACCGTCAACATTTTAGGTGGTGGATCATATTCTTATTCTTATTGTTCCCGGGTTTTTATACCGTTGCTTTTCAACCGGAACATGGCTCAGAAAACTTTATCATCAAAAACTATAGTCGTTCAAATGTATTACCTACCAATACATGGACAGATATACATGTAAGCAATGATGGCATACTTTTTATTGCAGGAATAGAAGGGCTGATGGTTCATGATGGTTTTAACTGGGATCTGTTGTCGGTAGACACTCAGCAAGAACTTCTCACAAACAGAATTCATAGTATACTGGAAACAACGGATGGTCACATCTATGTGCAGGATCAGGCTAATCACGTCTACTACTTTAATAACAGGCATAAGCTGGAAGTACTGTTAAACCCGGAAAATGGACTTCCTTTGGAAATTTCAAATGCAGGCATTTGGGGGGGAGAGCGAATTTACATGGTAGAGAAAGATCAAATATTTGTTTTTCGGGGAGCAATGTTAGAGGAGGAGCTCGCTCTTGAGGGAATTAGTGAGATATGGGATGTTTATAAAAATAAAGGACAGGTACTGCTCTTAACCACGACCGGTATGTATACCTATGAGAACGGAGAGCTAAATCCATTGAAGTTTGATAATGAAGTTATAAACCTAAACACATTCAGCCGTTTTGAAGTAGTTAAAGAAGACCTGAGAATCATTAGTTCTTCCGGAAGTCTTTGCTACAAATTGAAAGAAAAACAATTTTGTGAGAAGCATAAGATCAAGTTCAGTGAAGACATAGAAATTCTAAATGTGAAAAGTGTGTCCAGGTATTTAGAAGAATATCTGATCTCCACATCCGGTGGATTTTATGTGCAGAATGATTCCGGTATCTACCCTTATTCGGATAGTAAAAAAGGCATTCGTTTCGAAAGTGAGATGACTACCACTTCTGGAAGTTTTCTGGTTGGAGCAGATGGTATCTGGATCGGGGATGATAAGATGTTTACCCCGGAGTATGAAATTGTGGATGTTGCTACTGATGGTGAAAGCCTTTGGTTTACTACCGCTCAAAATGGATTGTATAAAATAGCGGGCAATTACTTCAGTCATTATTCCGGTAAAGAGGTAAGAAATAGTTATGCGATAGTCGAAGACGAGGAGCATTCCACGATCTGGATCGGAAGTTTCGATGAGGGATTGAGTAAGATAAACGCCGATGGCACCATAAAAACATTCACCACCTCAAATTCAAAGCTGAATACAAATACGATCAGATCGCTTTACATAAAAAGGGATGGAACGTTATTGGTTTCAGGTTGGGGGTATGCCCCTATGGAACTACGTGGGGATGAGCTTGCACCCGTTCCTGGTTTAGAGAACTTTACGTGGCTTACTACCAATGTAGCAGAAGGTATGTATGAAGAGGAAAATGGAACACTATGGTTTGGCACACTTGATGGCTTGATACGTTATGAGGAAGAGCTCCCATCTTATTACAAAGATAAAAATGGAAATTCGATCGAAGGGGTAACCAAGATCCTGTCTCCGGATAATGATCAGAGTCTGTTTCTTTGTACGATCAGAAACGGGATCGTTATTCTGGATGAGGATGAATTCCACTTCGTGTCGAAAAAGGGCGAACGCTTTTCCCAGAATGTTAGGGATATATATTTTCAGTCTCCCGATACCTTATGGGCTGCGACTTATGACTACGGGTTAATCCGGTACATTTTAGGAGAGAATTATTCTATCGCCAGGTCAACGACATTTGGTAAAGAGGTTGGGCTTCCATCCAGTGGGTTTCACCGGATTATTGAGGATGAAGGCCAATTATGGATCTCAAGTAATGATGGTTTGATCATGGCATCGCTTGAGGAATTGATTGACTGGGCAGAAAAGAAAGTAATGCCTTCCGGTATTCGGGTTTTTAAGGAAGAGGACGGTCTGGAAAATAATGAATTCAACGGAGGAGCACAGAATACGGGATTTAAATCGGCAGACGGAACCATTTGGTTTGCGAATCAATCCGGGGCTGTAAATTTTAATCCTGATAAATTCACGAAGAAGAAGGTTCAGCCAGAAAGCTTTTATATCCGCTCGATCAGTAACGGCATAGAAGTGCAGGAGTTTCCGGTTGCCGATACTATCGAAACAGACAATAGGTACCCGGTGGAAATAGCATATGCTCACATCAACATAACGGATAATAACACCCCGGGAATCTGGTATCAGATAAACAATGCAAACTGGATTAAAAGTAATAAAACCGGAACCATACAATTATCTGAGGAGCATAGTGAATTTAGTACTATAAATTTTGCGAATGCGCCGGGTGATGAGACCATTTATACCTTGCATCTTCGACACTTCAATACCGGTGGCAGAGTACCCTTTTACCTGTTTATCACCGCGATGATTCTTGGAGTTGCCGGGCTACTTGGTTATCTGGCATATTCTTCAAAAATCCGAAAAATCGGAACAGAACACGAAGGAGAAGAACCAAAAAGTGACTTCGATACCATTGAACTGGTGATCAATGAAAATTTCACTAATGAAAATTTCAATTTAGAGATGTTATCCAGAAAAACCGGAATGAGCAGGTCTAAAGTGTATAGGGTTTGGAAGGAGAAACGTGAGGAATCTCTGAATGATTCTATTTTAGCGAAAAGGCTTAGTTACGCTATAGAGATTCTGACCTGTGAAGATTGTAACATAACAGAAACAGCGCATCGGTCGGGTTTTTCATCGCAATCGTACTTTTCTAAGGTGTTTAAAAAATATTACGGTATGAGTCCGAGTGCTTATGTTAAAAAAAGAGAAGAGGACTCATAGAATCTGATCAAATAGGTAAAAATGATCCGATCTGTTGGTAGTTTTTTTTATACCGCGACTCAGTTAAGTAACACTACAAATAACTTGTAACAACTTCCTGTTTGCGGTTGTTGATCGAGGTAATTATATAGTGCTCATTCACTTAACACGATCATAGATTTATGAAATTTTTTCTTGTCGGACTGCTAACACTACTTACCACCTTATCCATCCCAAACGAACAAAAGCAATTACTCATCCGAACGGATGATGTGGGGATGTCTCACTCGGTGAATATGGCAGTAAAAACATTAACAGAAACAGGAATGCCATTTTCGGCATCTGTGATGTTTGCCTGCCCATGGTATCAGGAGGCAGTAGATATTTTGAAAGATCAACCGCAGGTTACCGTAGGCATTCACCTTACCTTAAATGCGGAATGGAAGAATTATCGGTGGGGACCTGTTGCCGGGAAAAGTGCGGTACCTAGTCTGGTGGATGAATTCGGATTTTTCTTTCCTTCGAGAGCTACGTTGTACGAAAATGAACCCACGCTGGAAGATATTGAGACGGAACTCAGAGCGCAGATCGAACGGGCAATAAACAGCGGTTTAAACATCCGTTATGTGGATTACCACATGGGAACTGCGGTGGATAAACCCGAATACCGGGCTTTACTCGAAGACTTGGCAGTGGAGTACAAACTGGCTATCTCAAGATATTATGGGGAAGTGGATGTTGAAAGTATGTATGCGGCACCGATCGCTGAAAAGAAAGAGACCTTACTCAATACAACCCGGTCTTTAAAATCCGGACAGTTTAATTTATTGGTGACTCACGTGGGATACGATGATGATGAATTGGGAGCGATGGTCGATCTGAACCCTTTTGGACCGCCAAATATGAGTAAACACAGAAATGCAGAACTGGATGCACTGGTTTCGGATGAATTCCGGAAAATGTTGAACGAGGAAAATATCGAATTACTGAACTATGCCGACCTGATCGATGAATTTGGTATCGAGGGGATGGTGAGTCCCGTTACTCCGGGGCTTAAGATCTATCAAAACTAAAATGAGTGAAGTAATGATCACTAAGAACTTGATACCGCGCTTGGTATTGATCCTGATGAGTGTGGTTGTTTATGAAACGACCTATGCACAAGATAACCTGACTATTTATCTGTTCCGTCATGCAGAAAAAACCAGTGATGGCCGTGATCCGGGATTAAATGAAGAGGGTAAACAACGCGCTCAGACGCTGTTCCAAATGATCACCGAAAAGGAAATTACCGGCTTGTATTCCACTCCCTTCAAGCGTACTCAACAAACCATTGCGCCATTTTCATCCGCGCATGGCTTGGAGGTTCAGGAATATGATTACAGGGATCTTCAGGGATTTGCCGATACTCTAAAAACATTAACCGGAGTATACCTGATCTCAGGTCACAGTAATACAACCCCGGCGTTAACCGGTTTTTTGACCGGGATGGAAATTTCGCCGATCAATGAAGATGAATACGATAACCTGTTCATTGTTCAATTTGTTGACGGGAAAGCTCTGTTAACTATTCTGAACTATCCCCCGTTTTATGAGGGGCAATAAAAAAACCCGGATTTATATCATTAAACCCGGGTTTAAAGTTTTCTTGATCGTATAGAATTTCTATTTGTTCAGTATCACCTTTGTTGCTGTTTTCAGGGTATCATAAATGCCGCCCCGAATGGGCATTCTGAATCTGAATTTTACATCCACCGAGTACTTATCTTTGCCGATGGTTGCCGTCATTGCGCCCTGAAATAATTCAACCAAATGTCCGAGTCCTTCAGTGATCTTTCCGTTTTCGGTATCAGAAGGGCCGGTTTTTATTTCATCACTCATGGCAAACATCACTTTCTTAATTAATGGTCCTGTGATCTCTGCCGCCACTCTCCGGTCGTAGGGAATGTTCGCTTTTTCCAGTGAACGGAGAGCTACGATGGTAGATTCAGACATCAGCTGTTGATAGGTCTGACCATGCTGAGCTCCGTTTTTTTCTTTAAAAAGAGCAATTGGGATATTAGATCCGATAATACGGGCCATGTAAATGCTTAACCAGGATGGTTTTTGCTGGATATGTTGCGGATCATATTTTAATGCATACAATCGTAGCATACTTTCAAGAATGTGTTCGCATTCATTTGCCGATTGCTGCATCAGGCTTTTTATCTGGCCAAGGTCTGATTTAATTCCTCTTTTATCGAGGATTGAATTTAATAAAGTCATCTTATTCTATACTTGAAGTGTTTGCATTGACCCGTGTTAACCCTCAGTATTAACACAGTAGCTGGATGTGCCACTTATAAATCTTATCGGCAAAAAATGAGATTATTAAATCAAAAATGAGGAAAATTGAAAGGGATACTAAAAAGCAGAGATCTGTGCATCTAACCAGCTAGTGCGAAGGTCGATCCAGTCATTCAAATAATTTGTCTCGTCCTCGTAAGTAGACCCCACATAACTATTGAAGGGTAATTCAGTTCCAAGTACTTGCCAACGGTCGAAATTGCGTGCAACTGCTCCTTGCTCTGTTAACCGGAGAAGATAAGTGCCGATCATTTCATCAAGATTTTCATCACTCAGAACGGAGCTTCTGAGTTCCTGCCAACGGGATTTTACAGCAGCTCTGAATTGAGGATCTTCCAGTAATCGTGGCCACCAGAAATGAACGAGCCAAAGATCTCCCGGTTGGTATTGATTGTATTGATAGATCCACGTTTCGGTAGAGCTTCGCCAGTCATTTCCCCACGCAATATTAAAATCCCAGACGGGGCCCATGGCCAATTTCCCGTCCCTGTCTTTGTGCAGGTAGGTGCTCAATCTATAGGCATCGGGATTGGCACTTAGTTCATTCAGGATGAAAAAATCCACGAAGGAATTCAGTTCAATGAAATTAGTATAAGTGCGGGTTTCAGTGTTAAGATCATCGCTTAAGAAAGCCTTTTCGAAATCGTGAATATACTGCTGAATGTATTCCTTTTGCTGTTCAGTGATATCCTCAGCACCCGGTTCTTCATATAAGAAGTAAGTTTCTTCTCCCTGTTTAGAGCCATAAGCCGGGTAAGAAAGTGAATCGCCGTAAGCTCCGTAAGCAGACCTGAAACCGAGTGCCGGGGTGTAGTTCTCATCACCATCCCAACCGTCGTTCCCGGTATCTCCCGCCGTTTTATCAATTTTCAGGATGTAGCCTCCGGTGATGGTTGCAGCATCATTTTCGTCGGAATCTAATTTCGAGATATCCAGACGATTATTATCTCTTTTGATCTTTTCCATGAACACATACAGCCCCTGATACTCGCCATTCAAGTCAAGTTCAATGAACTCGGTTTTTGGGGCATAATGGCCCAGTTCCCGGGCTAATTCCATTAAAAGAACATTGCGTATGAGTGTTTTATCGCTGTAAGGGCCATATAAGATCCAATCTTCTTCCTCCGGAAAATCAAGGAGCGGAACATCCATATCCTCGCCATTGATATCCCAGGTTTCGAGTCCATAAGACTTCTTGTCAAAAAGTCGGTAAGAAGTGGAACCACGATATTCTATTCCTGCATTACCCTCTTGTATGAGCTCGTCCTGAAGCCAAACCTGATAAGTGACCGGAACTTTTGGCTCATTTACGATCGTATTGCCATTGGTTTCGATGCTTAGCTTCGGAATGGGGTCGGTCGTCAGGTCAGGTGCAGGGCCCGGCCCTGTTTTACTAGTGCAGGATAAGAATAACACCCCGAACAGGGCTGATATGATGAGACTACGTGCTGACATTCAATGATTGGTTAGAATCCCAAAATATATAAAAATCAGCCCGATTCGGAATATGACTTCGAGGTGGTTATTTACTTTGGCAGAGCTCTACCAGTACGCCACAATTATTTTTAGGATGAACAAAAGCTACCAGTTTGTTATCGGCCCCATTTTTGGGCTGCTCATTCAGTATGGTAAACCCTTCTCCCCTCAGGCGCTCCAGTTCAGCGTGGATGTCATCCACTTCAAACGCCACATGGTGCAAGCCCTGTCCTTTTTTGGCAACATATTTTGCAATTACGGAGTCCTCAGAGGTGGCACCAAGTAATTCCACTTTCGATTCTCCGGTCTGGAAAAAGGCGGTTTCAACCTTTTCAGATTCTACAACTTCACGTTTGCTACATTTTGTGTTCAGGATCTTCTCGTAGGTTTCAACGGCTTTTTCCAGATCTCCTACGGCAATTCCAACATGGTCGATATGCATTTTTTTCGATTTTTGAGTGAATAGGTCAAGTAAATTTCTTTATAATCTGCAGCTAAATTCTGCATAAAACAAAATGAGCTTTATATATGAAACATTTATTAATCGGCACGCTGTTAATTCTGTTTTTTATTTCTTGTGGCAACAAATCGGGCGAAACTCAAACTTCCGGAACCGATGATCTGGTAGTAGTAACTACAAAGTTTGGGGATATCGTGATCAGGTTATACGACGATACACCTGCACATAAAGCAAATTTCCTGGAATTAGCCGGCAAAGGATTTTACAACGGAACTACCTTCCATCGGGTTATGAAAGAATTCATGATTCAGGGAGGCGATCCGAATTCAAAAGACGATGTGCCATTTAACGACGGTCAGGGTGGGCCGGGTTATACGTTAAAGGCAGAAATGCATCCACATCATATTCATAAAAAAGGAGCTGTAGCAGCAGCAAGGCAACCCGATCAGGTGAATCCGGAGAAACGCTCAAGTGGTTCGCAATTTTATATTGTACACGGTAAAAAGGTTCGGGCAGAAGAACTTGCGCTGATGGAACAGCAACAAAATGAGCAGGCAAAACAAATTCTGATCCGTGATTATATTCAGGCACCCGGAAATGAGTTCATACAAAACAGATTTAATCAGGTGGCTTCAGGTGGGGATCAGGCTCAGTTCGAAGCCTTTATCAAAGAAATTGAACCCGAAGCCACAAAAGATTTTGAGCCAAAACGCTTTACGGAAGAAGAAGCTGAGATCTATGCAACCGTTGGTGGCGCTCCGTTTTTAGATGATAACTACACGGTTTTTGGCGAAGTGATCAAGGGACTGGAGGTTGTTGATGAAATTGCGGAGCAAAAAGTAGGAAATGTAAATCGCCCGCTGCAGGATATTGCAATGACGGTTAAAGTGGTTACCATGAAACGAAAAGAGATAGAAAGTACTTACGGCATCAGCTATAAGTAACCTGCTGTGCCAAAACTATTCATTACACTATTACTGATCGTTTTTTTATCGGGATGTGCCCCTGAGATCAAAGAATCACATTATTTTCTTGATGGGTATCCTCAGCTAAAATTCCGGGATCCGGAAATGAATCCGATCCCTCCGGAACTCTATATCGGGAATCAACTTCGGAACGATGTTTTGATCTTTGAGATCAAGGATCCGGAACTCACGTTGTATCACGATTCTAAAGAAGAGCCCTATACCGGATTTATCCGCACTTATTACATGGATATCTACAATATTGAGGCTAGGTTTAAGGACGGGAAAATTCGTCGGATTCGGTACTGGCATCCAAACCGACAACTTGCGATGGATGCAGATTTTGTATCCGGATCGGGACAGGCATGGACCTCAACCGGCGCATTGTCAGTGAGCTGGAATAAGGAAGAAATGTTTTATTTAAATCCATCCACACAAAAGATCAGAAGAATAATTACGGATTCACTAACAAGTTACTTCGATCTGGCTGGTGAGTTAGAATATTACACCAAGCGGCTGGATTCTACTTATATGCAGTATTATCCCAATGGTACCCCGCGATTTATGTTCCCCGTAAATGGAAATGGGAGTGTAAAAAGATGGCATCCAAACGGGCAGATTCAGGTAGTGGGGAATTATAAGGATGGAGAGGAAACCGGGCTGTGGATAGAATATGACTCAACAGGCGCTGAGGTTGAACGCAGGCTCTGGGAGTGATCCGTTTTAAGCTTGTTTTAAGTTATCAGCAAAAGCCTATATTGTGGTTAAGTGCTTCATTTTAACCTATAGGTCATGAAATTATCTCTTCCTTCCGTTTCTCAGATCCTCACAAAAAGTGCCGAGACCTTTCTGCGTTTTCCAATGGTCATTATGGCTGGGTTCTCGATGAGTATTGCTGCGATCTGGTTGATCGAGATCGAGCCGAGTGAACCCTATCAGATATTTAATCTGGCTTTTGTTTCGGGGTTAGGAATATCCGTTTTTTATGCCGGGGATACGTACGGGTACTCGCTACACTGGTCGCAGATAAAGCTATGGGTTGTTCGAACGATTCTGTTTCTGGTTTTATGTTCATATGGTTGGTTGCTCAAGGAATCACTACTGGATGGCCCTGCAGAGCACTGGTTCAGGTTTGTTCTGTTTGTTCTGGCATCTCATTTGTTGGTTTCGTTTGCTCCGTTTATTCACTCTTCGTCCATGGATCAGTTTTGGGAGTACAATAAATCACTTTTCCTCAGAATTCTAATCTCAGGATTGTATAGCGGGGTGTTATATATCGGGTTGGTGATCGCTCTCTTTGCCATCCGTTATCTCTTAGAAATTGATATCAAGGATATCCGGTTTGGGCAATTATTCTTTTTGTTGGCCGGGGTTTTCAATACCTGGTTCTTCCTGTCCGGGGTTCCTGATGTCAGCAAAGATGAATCTCTCAAACTCGAATTCCCCAAAGGTCTGAAGCTGTTTGTGCAATATGTGCTTATTCCATTAGTATCGGTGTACATCATTATCCTTTACAGTTATCTGGTCAAAATTGTAATACAATGGGAATTACCCAATGGCTGGGTGTCGAATCTCGTACTTACTTTTTCCATAGCCGGGATTTTTTCGTTGTTATTACTCTATCCGGTTCGGGATAAGGCCGATCAGCTTTGGATAAAGATCTATTCAAAAGCTTATTATTTGTTATTGGTGCCTCTGGTTTTGTTGTTGATGGTTTCGATCGGAACAAGGATCTCAGAGTACGGAGTAACGGTAAATCGGTATTTTGTGGCTACGCTGGGTGTTTGGCTTACCGGAATTGTTTTATACCACATTTTCAGTGAGCGAAAGAATATTAAAGTGATCCCGATGTCTTTGTTTGTACTCACCGTACTGATCAGTTTCGGTCCGCTTGGCGTTTTTGAAGTTTCGGAACGGAGTCAGATCGGGCGGTTCGAATCCCTCTTAGTAACCAATAATCTGCTTGATGAAGAGGGCTTTTTTCAAAAGGCAGATACCGTCATCAGTTTTGACGAGAGAAAAGAGATCAGTTCAATTGCTGATTACCTCCTGAAGATCCATGGACTGGAATCAATAAGATCATTTATTAGGGAGGAAGTAGTTACAAACAGGGAAATTTCAAAAGGGGAAGAAGGATTAGTGATCAACGGATCATGGGAAATTGTAGAAATGCTGGGTTTCGAATTCGTAAATGAGTGGCAAACGGAACCTGAACCCAACGAAGATAAGGGATTCGGTTTCTCATTGAGAAATCAGGAATATGTGGTGGATATCTCACCATATGACTTCGATCTCGGCGAATTTTCTTTTTACTCCGGAAAAGACTCAGCTTTTGTAAACGATGGAGAATATTTCTGGAGGATCTACTTTGACTACGAGCAGGATCGATTGTCGGTTAAAGAGCAAAGATCAGGCAAGAGCATTGATTTCGGAGTTAATCATCTTGTTTCAGCAATTCAGGAGAATCATAAAAACATCGATCGGACTCCATATACCGTAAACCCGGAGGAAATGATCATAAGCACCCAAAATGAAGATTTTGATGTTATGACAGTTTTCAGTTTTATTGGTGGCTCCTCCGGCGAGGAGATCCGGTTATCTAATATCAACTTTCAGATCTATATCAAAGTAAAGTAAATGAAACATCATCCCGTTAAGCAGACCGTTGTTCATCCATTTTGGTTCAGGGCTTCTATGACTCTGGTGGGCCTTAGTTTGTTATTTGTGATTCTGAGTTATGGCAAATTCATATTAATGCCACTTGCATTCGCGGCATTTCTCTCCATGTTATTAAGCCCGATCGTAAACAAACTGGAACAATGGAAGCTGGGCAGGGCATTCAGTATTATCATCACTATCCTGCTAGTGCTAATTGTTCTGGCCGGTGTTATTTCACTTATATCAGCACAATTCGTGCAGTTTGCCGAAAGAGTTCCTGAAGTAACTCAACGATTAAAATCGGTAACTACCGATGGAATTTCTTTTTTAGAAGAAACGGTAGGCCTGTCTCAGGAACAGAGGTCCAACTATCTGGAACAGGGCTTGAGCAATGTGATCGATAAAAGTGGGAGCTACATCAGTTCGATCCTATCGGCTACCACCAGCACTTTTACCCTGATGTCGCTGCTACCCATTTTCATCTTTTTTATGCTGTATTACCGGGAGATGTATATCCGCTTTTTTCAAAAACTTTTCTCCCGGGATGGTGGAACCGACGGCATAGATGAAGTGATGGAAAATGTGCAGGAAGTAACGCAAAATTACCTGGTTGGAATGCTCACAGTGATAGGAATTCTGGCTGTTTTGAATACCTCCGGTCTGCTGATCATTGGGCTCGATCACGCCATATTCTTTGGGGTATTTGCCTCACTAATGGCAGTTATACCCTACATTGGAATAATAATTGGAGCTTTGCCACCGCTGCTTTTTGCTTTGCTTTTAGGTGATTCACTGCTTCAACCGGTTTTTGTAATTGCAGTTTTCGGCACCGTGCAATTTTTGGAGGGAAATTTCATCACACCCAGAATTGTAGGCTCGAAGGTGTCAATAAACCCATTTATGGCCATGCTGGCACTGATCGTGGGTGGAGAGATCTGGGGCATCTCAGGGATGATACTTTTTGTGCCATTGATCGGAATTTTGCGGGTTATTTTTCAGGAAATTGAAGAACTTAAACCCTATGGTTATCTGTTGGGCAACACCATAGAGTATGAAGAATAGTTAAATAAATGGTTGGGGTGATCGGTCATGAGTAAAAGAGTTCTGGCATTGCTAATACTGCTTTTTGTAAGTGTAAATGATACATATGCACAAAATCTGATAAACGGGAATTTCTCAGACAGCACCTCTCACTGGGATCTGATACTATCCGGTAATGCTGTGGCAAGCTACGAAGTCATTGACGGGATGCTTTCCGTGATCATAACTGAATCAGGTGCAGAAGTCGGGGATATTCAATTAACTCAGGATTCACTGACCATAGAACGTATCGTAAAATATGAGGTTAGTTTTGATGCAGCGGCTGATGCTGCAAGAGAGATCACAGTAGCCGTTACAAAAAACAGTGATGATTTTGTTGTATACGACAGCGAGGTATTTACTCTATCGTCTGATACGGCTACGTATAGTTTTTCATTTACGATGAGAGGGGCCACCGATACCAATGCAAGAATTGTATTTGAGCTTGGACAGGACGATACGAACCTGATACTAGATAATGTCTCAGTGAAGGTTTTTGGAGAAACTGAACCCGCAGAATTACGAAAAGCTCCGTTTTCAAGAGGGGTAAATATTACTACCTGGTTTCAATCAGCAAATCCCCAACAGATCAATTTTACCAAATACTCGAAACAGGATTTCATCAACATAAAAAGTCTGGGAGCAGATGTTATCAGGTTGCCGATCAACTTACATTCAATGACGGAAGGAGCCCCGGATTATACTCTCGATCCATTGTTCGTTTCTTTTCTGGATCAGGTGGTTGACTGGGCCGAAGAACTGGAGATACATCTTATTCTGGATAATCACACCTTCAGTCCTTCCGACGATACAGATCCTCAGATCGGCGATATTCTCATTCCTGTGTGGCAGAATATGGCAACCCGTTATAAAGATCGTTCATCATTTATACATTTTGAGATCCTGAATGAGCCGCATGGAATTTCAGAAGCTGATTGGAATGCGATTCAGGCAGATGCAGTAATGGCTATCCGCGAAATTGATTCAACACGGAGTATTTTGATCGGAGGCTCAAGTTTTAACAGTTATAATAGTCTGCAATATATCCCGGATTATGCAGACACCAACCTGATCTATACCTATCATTTTTACGATCCATTCATCTTAACCCATCAGGGAGCAACGTGGACAAGCCCATCCATGCTCGATCTTTCGGGAGTTCCATTTCCTTATGATGCTGGGAGCATGCCTGAATTCCCATCTTCATTAAATGGTACGTGGATGCAAAGCTCATTCAATAATTATGATGTGGAAGGAACCGAAGCCAAAGTAAAAGAATGGCTGGATGTGGCCATTGATTTTGCAGCTTCACGGGGTGTTCCCGTCTTTTGTGGTGAGTTCGGGGTTTATAAGCCAAATAGTGATAACCAATCCAGAGTAAATTGGTATGGGTTAGTCACTGATTATCTGACAGAACACGGAGTTGCCTGGACAAGCTGGGACTACAAAGGTGGCTTCGGTATTTTCGAGAACGGAACCGATGAATTGTTCGACTACCATTTGAATGTTCCATTGATCGAAGCCATGGGATTTAACGTGCCTCAACAATACGAATACAGTATTAGGCCGGATTCAGCAGGGTTCGAGATCTATACTGATTATCTCGGGAATGGTATCACCAATTCCAGCGGTGAAAATTCCACACTTAGTTTTTACGATGAAAGTGATCCGAAAAGTGGTGATTACAGCATTTCCTGGTCCGGTGCATCACAGTACAATAACATTGGGTTCAATTTTAGTCCGGATAAGAATCTGAGTTATCTGATCGAGAATGGGTTTATTTTGTCATTATGGGTAAAAGGGAATGATCCCGAAGCGGATTTTGATCTGCGTTTCATTGATACTAAAACGGAAGAAGAGGGAGATCATCCCTGGCGGATGTTTAAACGGATCACACATAGCGAGGTACCTTTTAACGGCGAATGGCAGTATCTGGAAGTGTCACTGTCAGATTTTGCTGAAATGGGTAGCTGGGATGTGGATACCTGGTACGAACCACAGGGCGATTTTGATTGGACTGCAGTAGACAACCTGAATATCGTAGCTGAAACCGGAGCTCATACCGGTGAAATATTTTTATTCGATGATATCCGGATCGTTGAACCAGCGATCAATTCTACAGAGAATTCAGATATTATTTCAGATTTTAAGCTTTTTCAGAACTATCCTAATCCATTTAATCCTGCTACTTCCATCAGCTATCAGCTGGCATCAAGTCAGTTCGTTTCTGTTACGGTGTATGATATGCTTGGAAGAGAAGTATCAGTATTAGTAAATGGAGTTCGGCCAACAGGAAGACACGTTGTAAACTTTGATGCTACGGGATTATCGAGTGGGGTGTATATCTATGAGCTAAAAGCCGGTGGTCAGGTTCAGCAGAAAAAGATGCTTCTAATTAAGTAGCCGTTTATTCGCCCTTCACCGGAAAGAAAAAGTCTCTTACATGCGCATAATCACCGGCCATCCGGGCAATAGTGTCTAATTCGGAGGCGTCAATATAATCGCCTTCTTTATACACTTTGTCATCGATATGGAAAGCGATCACTTCTCCGGCCACCAGATTATGAGACCCGATCTCGTACACCTCATGCAAAGTACATTCCATGCTGATCGGAGATTCCTTGATCATGGGGATTTTTACATGTGTTGCAGGAGTTTCAGTTAGTCCGGTGATCTCAAATTCATTTACATCTTCGGGAAATACATCTCCTGAGGTATGCATCTCATGGGCTAATGCAGCAGTTGCAATGTTAACAACAAATTCGCCGGTGGCTTTGATGTTAGTGAGAGTATCTTTAGGACGATCGGGATGTTTCCCGATCACTATCCCGATCATTAATGGTTTGATCGATACCACCGTGAAAAAACTAAACGGAGCCAGATTTACATGACCTTCTGCATCCACAGAAGAAACCCATGCGATGGGTCGGGGAACCACAATTCCTTTGATGATCTTCGGGATATTATGATTGGGAAATTCGGATTTTGAAATAAACATAGCCTGAGAATTTGTTACTTCAGGCAAAAGTAAACAGTCAGAATATCAATTAACAGTTGATATAATAAGCCGAGAAGATCACCCCGTTAAGTTAGAAATGGGTATCAAACCGATCACTTTCCGTTAAAATAAGCCTTCACCTCTTCGGCTGATTTAGCATTGAACACCCGGTCTTTGCTGTATTTCCCTTTGCGGGCGATCATCACTCCATAACGAATATCGTCGATACCATCGGTGCTGTGGGCATCCGGATTGATGCTGGTAACCAGGCCGGTTTCCCGGGCTTTATTTCCGAAACTCCAGTCCAGATCCAGACGCCACGGACTCGCGTTGATCTCGATCATGGTATTGTGCTCCACAGCCAGCTCGATCAGCTCATTCAGATCAATATCGGAGCCATTTCGTTTTAGCAGCAACCGTCCGGTTGGGTGACCAAGCATAGTGGTATATGGATTTTTGATGGCGTTACGGAAGCGCTCCATCATTTTATCACGCGGCATGTCCAGACTCTGATGTACACTGGCAATCACAAAATCGAAACCGGCCAGTATATCATCCTCATAATCAAGGCTGCCATCAGCCAGAATATCCGATTCTATTCCCTTGAAAATGGTGAAGTTGGTACCGGCTTTTTTAAATTCCTCGTTCAACTGGTCAATTTCTTCCCATTGTTGTTTGATCTCATCCACCGTTAATCCGCCGGCATAAGCTGCTGTTTTAGAATGATCGGTAATGCCTAGGTATTCATATCCCCGTTCGATACAAGCCTCAGCCATTTCTTTGATAGAAAATTTGCCGTCACTCCAGGTGCTGTGGGCGTGAATAACCCCTTTAATGTCACTTTCTTCAATGAGTGGAAACTCTTCTGTCTCCTCAAAAATATCAAATTCACCCCGGTCTTCACGTAATTCCGGCGGTACCCAGTTCAACCCCAATTGCTTATAGATATCAGATTCGCTTTCAAATGGTTGAGGGGTATCCCAATCAGTTTCACCGTCGCTGTTCAGTTTAAAAAGACCGTATTCGTTCAGACTCAATCCCCGTTGACGTGCCCGGGAACGCATCACGACATTGTGTTCTTTACTTCCGGTGAAATACATCAGGGCGGCAGCAAAGTTTTCAGGTTTTACGATGCGAAGGTCAACCTGCCGACCTTCTTTGGTTCGTACGGAGCTTTTGGTGTCACCGCGTCCCAGGATTTCAGTTACCCGTTCATGAGTTGTAAACACATCAAACAGATCACTGATAAACTCTTCTTTAGCTCCGATCAGGATATCGATATCACCAATGGTTTCTTTTGACCGTCGGAGTGAACCCGCAATCTCGATATCCTCAACACCATCCAGATCTTTGAGGCTGTCAAAAATGGGTTCAGCTATGGCTATGGCTTCATCCAGTCGGCAACGCTCATCAAATTTCTCCATCCATTCGATGGATTTTTTGATCTTCTCAGCGGATTTGCCACCCAGCCCTGATAACTTGGCCAGTTCACCATTCTCGATGAGTTCCTTTAATTCACTGATCTCTGTAATGCCAAATTCCTTGTGAATTTTCAGGATGTTTTTTGGGCCCAATCCGGAGATCTCCAGCCACTTCAGTAATCCAACCGGTACTTTTTCTTTAAACGCTTCCAGCACGGGCATTTCGCCGGTTTCGGCATAAGCGTAGATATCTTCAGCGATAGACTTACCAATGCCTTTTATATCGGTCAGGTTCTTATTTTCGATGTAGCTGTTGATGTCGTCACTCATACCTTTCACGGTCTGCGAAGCTTTATCAAAAGCGATGACTTTAAACCGGTTTTCTCCGGCTAGCTGCATGAGTTGGAAAACAAGATTTAGTTTTTCGGCAACATCCTGATTGGTTGGCATATATTCGGGTAATTATGTGTTTTGATGAGATAATACGTACTCAATGAAATCACCTCAAGCAGAACATCATTCCTATTCTCTATGATCATGATCATTTTGGTGTAAAACTTAGAGAATTTGGTTGTAGCTTCGCATTCTATGCAGTAACATCAGCCAACTAAGTAATTCGCTGTGAAATATTTATCAGGTACGATTCTTCTTTTTTTATTACCCATCTCAATTTTTGCTCAGACGGAAGAAGCCGTTCATACGGTAATGAATGATTGGCATAAAGCAGCCGCAGAGGCAGATTTTGATCGTTATTTTGGCTACTTCGCAGATTCCACCTCCATATTTATGGGTACCGATGATACCGAGCGATGGAATGTAGCCGAATTTAAAGCCTTCAGTAAGCCCTATTTCGATCGGGGCAGAGCATGGAGTTTTACGCCGCATTCCCGGTTTGTCTATGTTTCGGAAGACGGGAAAACAGCCTGGTTTGATGAAAAACTGGATACCCCAAATTTAGGTCCCAGCCGGGGAACAGGAGTGTTAGTTTTAAAAGATGGGAAATGGAAAATTGCGCATTACAATCTTAGCGTCCCAATTCCGAATGCTATCATGGATTCGGTGAAAACACAGATCGAACATGAACTTGAAAGTATAAAAAATTAACGGTGAACGATGTAAGATCGGGAGACCCTATTTAACGTTGAATGTTAAATTCATAATTATCAGTAAAATGAAAAAAACACTTTTATTACTATTATTTGGACTATTTCTGAGCAATCAGTTATTGGCACAAGTGCTTTCTCCCGCAGAATTTTTGGGGTATGAATTAGGTGAACAATGGACTCCTCACTATAAAGTGATGGATTATTTCAAGCATGTTGCGGAAGAATCCAACATGGTTACTTTTAAAGAATATGGCAAAACGTATGAAGGGCGAGAACTCATACAGGTAGTGGTTACATCCGCCCGGAACCAGGATAATATTGATGAGATCCGCCAGAATAACCTGAAGATGGTCGGATTCCTCAGCGGTGAACTTACTCCCAATCAAAAAGCGATTGTTTGGCTGAGTTACAATGTTCATGGAAATGAGACTTCATCCAGTGAAGCAGCTATGAACACCATCTATAGATTGATCACAGAAAAGAAAGCATGGCTGGATAACACCGTGGTTATTATGGATCCAATGGTCAATCCCGATGGCCGTGATCGTTACGTGTACTGGAATAAAATGGCAACCGGAGCAGTTAATGATCCCGATCCCGTAGCCCGTGAGCATAATGAACCATGGCCGGGTGGACGTACCAATCATTATTATTTTGATCTGAACCGTGACTGGGCATGGCAAACACAGACCGAAAGCCAGCAGAGGATTCAGGAATACCTGCATTGGATGCCACATGTTCACGTAGATTTTCATGAGCAGGGAATCAACTCTCCCTACTATTTTGCACCGGCAGCAGAACCTTTTCATTATGCGATCACCGATTGGCAACGCGAACTTCAAACGATGATAGGTAAGAATCACGCCAAATATTTCGACCGAAACAACTGGATGTATTTTACCCGTGAGATCTTTGATCTGTTCTATCCAAGTTACGGTGATACCTGGCCTACTTTTAATGGCGCTGTGGGGATGACCTATGAGCAAGCTGGTCATAGCCGATCGGGTTTAGGGGTGGAAACTGCAGAAGGTGATACGCTTACGTTACTTGATCGATTGACCCATCACACAACTACCGGTCTTTCAACGGTAGAAACGGCCTCAAGAAATCATGATAAAGTGATCAATGAATTCTCAAAGTACTTTAGTGATGTACAAAGTAAAGGTTCCGGTTCCTACAAGACCTTTATTGTAAGTAAGAAAAGTAATCCCGATAAAGTAGCTATGCTGATGCGTTATTTGCTCGATCAGAATATTGTGGTAAGAGCCGCAGCAAGCCGGGTAAATGCCAATGGATTTGATTATTCGACCGGAAAAACCGGACGAATCACGATTGAGGAGGGAGACTATGTGATCTCAACCTATCAGCCTCAAGGTAATCTGGTGCGGGTGCTATTTGAACCAAGTCCGGAATTATCCGATTCATTAACCTACGATATTACCTCTTGGGAAGCGCACTATGCGTACGGTTTGGAAGGGTACGCTATTTCAGGTCGCGTAGAAGTTAAAGGCATCGGTCTGGAAGTTGAAGATGAAATGCCACAGGTTATCGATCGCCCATATGCCTATCTGGCAAAATGGAATTCAATGGATGACCTTAAGTTCCTGGCCAGTATTATGAGAGCAGGAGTGAATGTCCGCTATGCTGAGAAAGCTTTTAGTATGAATGGTGAAAAGTATGAGCCGGGTACTTTGATCATCACCCGAAACGGGAATGAAAAATTGGGAAGGAAGTTCGACTCAATTGTTAAAGATGCTGCTGCTCTTCATAATCGTTTGCTAACGCCGGTTTCTACTGGATTTGTGACATCCGGGAAAGATTTTGGTTCTTCCTCAGTTCATTTCGTTAAACCACCACGGGTTGCATTAATTACCGGAGATGGTACTTACAGAAATATGGTGGGGCACATCTGGCACTTCTTCGATCAGCAAATAGAATATCCCGTAACTCAGATAAATAAAGACGATCTCGGAAATGCAAACTGGGACGATTTTGACGTAGTACTGATGCCCTCCGGTTCCTATGGCGATGTTTTTGATGATAATGGCTTATCTGAGCTAAGGTCCTGGATCCGTGGTGGGGGTACGTTGATCGCACTGGAGGGAGCAAATAATTTCCTGGCCGGAAAAGAAGGGTTTTCATTGAGCAGGAAGTCTCGCACCTCTGATGAAAGTGATGATCCGGAAGATAAATTGAGAAAATTTGGTGATGCTGAACGTGCATATGCTTCCAACATGAATGCCGGATCGATCTACGAATTAACCATGGACCCGACCCATCCGCTGGCATTTGGGTATTCTGATACCTATATGTCGCTCAAGTTAGGATCAAGTGCTTTTGAATACCTCGATAACGGATGGAATGTCGGAGTAGCTAAAAGCGGAGTACCCCGAAGTGGTTTTGTGGGGAAGAATGTACAGGAGCAATTGGAGCAGTCTCTGTCTTTTGGTGTGCAGAATATGGGTAGAGGAGCAGTCGTTTATATGATAGATAATCCGTTTTTCCGTGGATTCTGGCATAATGGTAAACTTCTTATTGGCAACGCAGTATTCTTTGTTGGCAATTAAGTGTGAATCAACTCTGATTTGAACAGGCATTAACTGAGCAGCTATGAGTCATCATGGCTGCTCTTTTTTTGAAGTAGTATCCAGGTCCTATCTGTTAAATCTATGAACCCTGGTCGGTGTATTTCCGATTACAAAGGTGTTGAAGTCGATGGTGAAGTACTGGGCCATTTTTTTGGGTTTACCGTTGCAAAATCCGGGCACAAAATAAGTGCTGTTTATTGAATTGAGAACGGCCATACCTAAAGAATATGATGGATACTCGAATACCCTGTATTCACCTGGAATGCCCAGGGTATCGATGGTAAAAACAACGCGTACTTTTCCTTTTTCGCCGTATATCAGGGATTCTCTCGGATAGATTATGTTATCGTAGAGCCGATCCGGTCCTTCAACAGGAAATGCATGGTAACTCGAATCAGGATCACAGTTGATGGTACCATCGAACCAGCTTAGTTTTAGTTTCGAGTAATCCGCGAGGTCTTTCGAAGTAAACTCCCGGATCATTGAAAGTCCGTCTTCGTATTTCCAGGTATTCATGGGAGGGGGTAAGCGTTGAAATTCTTCTGTGGAAAGTTCTTTCTTCGCGGTACACGAATTAAGGAAAACAAGGAGTAAAAATAAAAGCCTGATCTTCATACCCTAATGATAGGAATTTAAGATCAGGCTTTAAAACATAATGTTTAAATGCTTAATTTTGTTAAGAAGGACTATAGCTGAAGGTCCATCGTCATTTCTTTACCATCCCGAACAATGGTGATGGTGGTTTTTTGTCCTTTTTTGAGCTTATTCAAGGCACCCATATAATCGTAGATGTCTTTCAGGTCCATATCACCTATTCCTACGATAACATCACCACCTTGCAGACCTGCATTAGCAGCGGGACCGCCACTGCTTGTTCCGGTGATCTTCATACCTTTTCCATCAAAGCCGTAATCAGGAAGTACACCTAAGGTTGGGCCTTCAAGACGCATACTTTCCTGCTGTTCACCCGGAGCTTCAACAAACACGAGTTGATCCTTGTCCATGGTGTCCAGTGTATTTACCACCCGAACTAAATGGTTTAACACCTCTGCTTCCCCATCTGCGTTTATATACTGAACGTCATCAGAAGGACGGTGATAATCGGCATGGGTATCAGTGAAATAATGCAATACGGGAATATTCTTATAATAGAATGAGGTATGATCACTTGCTCCGGTTCCGTCCGGCACAAGATCGATGGTGAGGGAATCAGTGTTGGCATCGGTCACGATGGTTTCCCAATCATCAGCAGTACCAATTCCGAAAATGATGAGCTTTTCTTTAAGCCGCCCGATCATATCCATGTTGATCATAGCAAGAGCGTTGTCGAGATCAACAGTAGGCTCTTCAACGTAATGTGCAGAGCCGAGAAGTCCCATTTCCTCTCCGGAAAAAGCAAGAAATAGAATATCAGTTTCCGGACGGTTTTTAGAGAAATAGTGTGCCAGTTCAAGTAGTCCGGCTGTTCCCGAGGCATTGTCATCCGCACCATTATGAATGCGTGGGTCTCCGGAATAAAGAGAACCAAATGAACCCATTCCTAAATGGTCGTAATGAGCGCCAATGATTATAAATTCGTCAGAAGTTCCGGTTCCCTGAAGAAGTCCAACCACATTTTTCGCAATACGTTTTTCACCTTCGCTTTCATCAGTAGCATGTGGGTTATTCAGCTTAGCTGTGTTGATGGTGAATTCCTGAAGATAGGTATTGTCATCTCCGGCTGGTTCTAAACCAAAATCCCGGAAAAGGTCAGCGATGTAATTGCCGGCAACAGCTTCATCGGCGGTACCGGCTTCACGTCCCTTCAGGGAATCACTGGCCAGATAGGTGATGTATTCTGTTATATCAGCACCGGTTATCTCCGGAGTTAACGTGCTCTCAGGATCAGAGTTCGAGCAGGCTCCAAAAACAAATAATAGTGAGCCCATCAGTAAAAGTGATGTTCTTAATGATCGCATAGAAAGTGATTGAAAATTTACGGTTACAATCCGACATAATATCGGGCGATTGTGAAGAAGCCATGAATTTATGAAAACATTCGCTGAGGCTGAAAAAAAGCAGGTAAAAATAAGAAAAGTGGCCTTTTCAGGATATCGGGTGGCGTTTGATGGCTCATGTTTCTACCTTATGAGCTGGTTAGGGGTGTCCCGGAAATCGGGACTGAGATCATACCCTGGAACCTGAACCGGATCATACCGGCGGAGGAAAACCTGGACCAATCCCCATTGTTTTAGCAAGCCATGCGTTATTAGCTGGCGGTTTTACCTCCTCCAATTTAATTAAAAAATTAACCTGGAGGATTTAATGTTTAACAAGACATTTAACTCTGTGCCGCTCATCACGGCACTACTACTTTTCATAATTGGCACAATAACTGCCCATGCCCAAACAATTAATGGTACCGTTTTTGACATTCAAAATGGTGAACCACTGGCCGGAGCGGCTGTGCGGCAGGCAGGTACAAGCCGGGGCGTAAGTACCGAAGCTGATGGTAGCTTTACCTTTACATTAACCCCCGGTGAAAGCCAGAAGCTGCTGATCACCTATGTTGGTTTCAGAGATAAAGTTATAGATGTAAGTAAGAATCAAACGAACATCAAGATCTATATGGAACCGGATACTTATATAAGTGAAGCTGTATTTGTAGAAGCCACCCGGGTAGATGAAGCTACTCCTTTTTCTTTTACCAACATCACAAAAGAAGAATTGGAAGAAGAAAATATGGGGCAGGATGTACCTTATCTGCTACGTACAGCGCCATCTGTTACCACTACATCTGATGCCGGTGCCGGAATCGGATATACCGGGATCAGAATTCGCGGAGTGGATCCGGCGCGGATCAATGTGACCATCAACGGAATACCCGTAAATGATGCGGAATCTCATGGCGTTTTCTGGGTAGATCTGCCCGATATAGCCTCATCAGCCGAGAACATACAAATTCAGCGTGGTGTGGGAACGTCAACCAACGGAGCCGGTGCGTTCGGGGGCTCCATCAACCTGCAAACCAGTAGTAACCGGGTAGAACCATTTGCCGAGGTGAATACCGGGATCGGCTCTTTTAACACAAGGAAAGCGAATATTATGCTGGGTTCCGGATTAATGAATAACGGCTGGATGTTCGAAGGTCGGTTCTCCAAAATTTTGTCGGATGGATTCATTGACCGGGCAAGTGCCGATCTTAATTCCTACTACGTTTCTGCGTCAAAACGGGGAGAGCGTAGCCTGTTAAAGGCGGATATATTTTCGGGTAAAGAGATCACGTATCAAGCATGGTATGGAGTGGAAGAAAGCGTGCTGGAAAGTGGTAACCGGACCTACAACGAAGCAGGCACCGAAAGAGCGGGAGAACCCTATGATAATCAGGTAGATAATTACCGGCAGGATTACTACCAGCTGCATTATTCGTATCGGTTTTCAGATCAGTTAAATGGTAATGCTTCTCTTCATTACACACGGGGTATTGGGTATTATGAGGAGTACAAAGCCGATGAATTACTACTCGATTACGGGATCAATTCTGTAACTCTAAATTCCGATCTCGTTCGCCGTCGCTGGTTAGATAATTATTATTATGGGGGTGTTTTTGCATTGAAATACGAAAACCAATCAGATCTGGAAGTAACGGTAGGTGGAGGTTTACACCAATATGATGGTGCCCATTATGGAAAGGTGATCTGGGCACGATTTGCCGGGGACAGCGAAAATGATGATCGGTATTATGATAATGATGCGGATAAATTTGATGGTAATTTGTATGTAAAGGCCAATTATTTCCTTTCTGATGATCTGAATGTGTATGGCGATCTGCAGGGAAGAGTGATCAGTTATGATTTTATTGGATTGGATTTTGAAAATGATCAACTCATTAATATCAGTGATAATGACCGTTTGGTATTTTTTAATCCTAAAGCCGGTTTGGTATATCGATTTGATTCGCGTTCCAGAATGTATGGATCATTTGGTATGGCAAGTAAGGAACCGACCCGGGATGAGTACGTAAATTCTACCGACCAAAGCAGGCCTGAATCCGAAACTCTGTATAATTTTGAAGCAGGATATAAAGGAGATTTTGGAAGATCCTACGTTGGCGTGAACGGGTATGCAATGTTATACAAGAATCAGTTGGTGCTCACGGGACAGATCAATGATGTTGGGGCGTATATCCGAAATAATGTGGATGAAAGCTACCGAATTGGGATTGAACTGGAAGGGGGGTATCAACTAACCCCGGAATTAGGCTGGTCGGTTAATATGACGTTGAGCCGAAATAAGATCGCCGAATTCACTGAATATATTGATGATTATGATAACGGAGGTCAACTGGAGCGTACCTATTCGGACACCGATATTTCATTTTCTCCAAATCTGATCGCAAATAACATTTTCAGTTTTACCAAAGGAGCATTTATGGCTGAACTTTGGACCAAATATGTTTCCCGCCAGTATCTGGATAACACACAGAATAAAAACCGTTCTATTGATCCATACCTCATCAATGATATCAATCTGAGTTACAGTCTGGATGATCTGGGTGTGGTAAAAGGGATTACTGCTTCGCTTAAACTGGCCAACGTGCTGGATGCCAAATATGAAACCAATGGATATACCTATGGGTACATCTGGGGCGGAGAGCAAAGAGTGAATTATTACTATCCTCAGGCAGGCAGAAATTTCTTGTTTCAGATCAAGTGGGAGTTTTGATCATCCCGAAGTTAGTTTATTTAAAGGCGATCTCTATGGATCGCCTTTTTTTATTTAATGAGCATCATTTTTTTGATCTCAAATTGAGCACCCATATCCAGTCGGTAATAATAGATGCCACTTGATAAATGGGACGCATCAAAACTAACTCTGTGAGTACCGGAAGATCTGAGACCATGAGTCAGTTCAGCGATTTCACGGCCGAGGGCATCGAAGATCTTAAGCGTAACCATGCCATCCTGAGCTAATTGAAAGCTGATCGTTGTTTCAGGATTGAACGGATTCGGGTAATTTTGAAGAAGTCTGAAGGTTGGTAATTGCACAATTGGCTCAGTTGCAACTGAACTTGAATTACTGAAGCCGGGGGTGGGTGTTAGAAATGAAACGAAGACAGAGTCCCCATCCGAGAGCCTTCCAAACGATATATCATCCGAAAGGGGACCAAAGGAGAGGGTATCTACAGGTGATTTAGATAATCCATCTTCATAAAATAAACCCAGCTCCTCGCCATCATTGCTGAGTGCGAAATTGGTATGAAGGGGCCCTTCTTCATCATCATTGTCAGTCCAGACCAGTAAAAACCCGCCTGCAGGAATGGTCGTATCAGGGAAAGCCCATTTTTTTGGATCGTTAAAATCATCCGTGAGATAAAAACCGATCAGGTTCACTTCAGTATCGAGTGGGTTGTAGAGTTCCACCCAATCCTCATATGCACCAAAGTCATCCTGAATGGTGGTTTCATTATCCGACATCAGTTCATTGATCTTGATGGATTCTGAGACAGTTTTCGGGTACCCGAACTTGTACACTCTTGAATTGATGGTATTACCTTCAGGATCAGTAGCGGAGATAAAGAATGTGATAGTATTATATTCGGGATTATGAGATAGGATACCTGAAAAATCTGCCCCATTTGTAGTTAGCAGATCGGTTGAATTGCTCCCGGGTTCATCATCAAACCGATAAACCACACGTACTTCGGAATCTGTTGATTCGTCGGTGACAGAGACAGCGAATTGGAGTGCAGATTCTGATGCTGAATAGTAATAATCTACTTTATTTATGATCGGTGCAATATTGACGGCTCTGATCTGGTTCAGGGTTGCTGCTGCTCTTGTGCTGATGTATGGCTTTAGACCGTATTCCACATGTCCGTCAAGTGCCTCACTGAATGAACGATGATAATCTGAGATGCTGAAGTTATAGTCTAACGTTCGAAAGGTATCTGCTTCGGCTGCAAGTTCTGTAAGTGATTTAAGGCGATCAATGCTAGGTTCCAATACGTCCGCATTAAAGTATTCATCCACAAATAACTTCAGGTAATAATGCAGGCGGTCGTTGTAATTCTCGACACTCAGAATCCGGTTAACTAATGGCCTGGATTGATCCGGTCCCCATCCTACAACATGTTTAGTTCCCCAATCCGGCCCCAGAAAATCAATTCCGAAGGTGTTGTCATAATCGTATGGAATGAAATGAAAACGATCTGAAACAGGGTTCTTATCAGGTACACGGTATAAATAATAGTTATTCTGATTGTACCAGTAATTATCCCAGTTACCGGTAAGAATATCGGCAGCGATCCATTTAATGACTCCATCTACATTCAGGTAATTTTCAATCTCACGCTCAAAGGTGACATCATCACTATTGTTTATGAAGTTGATGAATTGAGCCAGATCAGAATAATCATCCTCTGAGGTGTTGGTTTTTAGTTCGTATGTGCGACGATCTGCCCAGCTAGGGATAAATTTATAATCATCCGGATCACTTCCCCTATAAGTCAGATCTGCTGGGTACAAGCATTTATATAGGTTTCCGGAATCAGTGCCAAAACGGTTCTCCACGAATTCATCGTCGATATGTTCCACATTAAGGTAAAGTCCACGGTACTCATCATTAATGTAGAGTTGCACATGATTTGCTCTGGGAGCGGGTAATCCGATGTTTTGAAATAGATCCCAGCTGAGTTTAGCCCGCATAATGGTTGGGTCGTTATGCTCACCATTCAAATTCATTTTATCGAGCCCATAAAATTGCCGGCCCTGTTCGAAAGTATTGAAAGAAATCTTAAAAGATTTCTTTTTTGAAACTCTGGAGGTATTCCCTCTCAGTCGAAACCCGATATTTTTTACAGTATCAGTATGTTGATCGAGTGAAAATATAAATGTTGCCGGATATTCATGATCACTCTCTTCGTTTCCGGGGGCTAATAACTGTGAAAGTGAATCTGCATCGACGTATACATACACCGAGGGTAATTTAGTGTCGTTGTAGATCTGAATTCCCTCAGATTGAGAATAAGAGGCCGTACTGATCAATAAAGCAAACAGGAAAAAAAAGCAGGAAATTTTCATCCTGCTAAAATACAAAAGGACGGCTTAACCGTCCTTTTTAAATAACTGAAAGCACCTTTTTATTTTGTGATAGGGATGGCCGTCATGGTAGATCCCCAGTGTAACACGAGATGAGCTTTAGTATCGGAAAGGGTATCAAAGTAGATCGTAAACCGTTCCATTTCCGGTGCATCGTTTACTGTGACTGCGGCTGGAACCCGAATAACATCTCTGGCTTCTTTATAGCCATATGCGCCCCAGGCCGGTCGGCCGTCAACCATAAGTTCATCATTTAGAATAAATGTCCAGTTCTCTCCGGGGATGGTAAACAGGGTATATGTTCCGGCGGCAACTTCCTTACCTCCAAATTTTACATCGTCGCTAAACGTGATGGTAGTTGCTTCATTCGCACCGGTTCTCCAAATCTGACCTTCGGGGGCGAGAGTGGCTAAAGCACGATTTTTTAAACCCGGGCGACCGTAAGTAACGGTTACGGTAGTTGATCCGATATCCTGACTTACAGTTGCATTAGGACTGGGACGGTCTCCTTTTCCTCTTTCCTGAGCGTTAGCTGTTCCCGGCGATAAGAAAATCAAGAGTAGTAGAACAGAAGATATTTTAAGTAGTGATTTCATGATGCAATTGGTTAGTGATTAATTAGTGACATTGATTCAGATACAAAACGAAAACAATTCCATGAAAGATCGTTCATTTTGGGCTTAGAACAGCACATTAACGTAAGGGATTTTAGCTAGTCCGAATAATGCACCGGGATAAAAATTAAACTCAACTCCGGCATGCAGATAATTCAGATCGGGTAATTGTTGACCGGTTTGCATTATTCGTTGGCTGTAGGCACCAAAAAACTGTATACCTCGTATGGGTTCAAATTCCAGTTTAACGTCTACTTGATACCATTCATGAATGTCTCCGGCAAACAAACGTACGGTGTCTGTACCTCCGTTTTGGCCTTCAAAAATATCTCCGCCTACATCTTCAATCAGATTTCCGTTGGCATCAACTAGATTCATGCCCTTTTTAACTTTTCCAAGAGCTACGTCAATATAGGTTCTCCATGGCAACCATTGACGAACAGACACAAAGAACTCGCGGGAATTGGGGCCTCGTTCAGGCCCAAGTGGGGAGCCAAATTCATCATAGGCATTAAATCGCTGCCAGTGGGCATAAAAATATGGATCGATAATACTAGCCTCAGCATTTATGATCGTAGCAGTAGGTAAACTTAATTGAAATCCAGCCTGATAACTTACTACACCGTCTTCAGATGCACGTTTACCGGTTGGTTTAAAAATATCACTCCATTTTAACAGATCATCAATTCCAATGGTAGCATACAATTCCAGATTTCGGATAGGTCGTAAGGTTCCATCAAAAAACCAGATAGGATTGTCCTTGTCATTGGTTTCATATTCACCGAAGCGAAGGGGTAACAGAGGATTTAAATAGGATAGTTCAATCGGGCGATTTGAATAGATCAGAGACTCTGTAAATGCCATTGAGATCCAGGGAGCGGGGGTTATCTGAATCCGACGAAGAGCAAACCAACGATCAGGTGATATTCTGCTGAAAACCCCTGGAAAACCTTCTACCTCTACATTTACTGTGGGTGCTTTAAGAGCGCCATGGATAAAAGTGTATTGCAAATATTTGGTATCAAAATTAAAACGGATCCAATCAAAATTACCCGCATCTTGTCGTAAGATCATCGCTTCGCTACCACGGGTACCGTATTTGAGATCGCCATTACCGACATGCAATCCAAGATTTTTGTATTGAATGGTCGCATAAGCTTCTGCATAAAGGGTCGATAAAGTATTCGGTCTTCTTCCGTCAAAAGTCTGCCCCCACTCCGGGTGATACCTGAGTAATCCTTCTGATCCTACAGAAGGATTGAATACCTCTAAATGGCCACCTAAAACACCAAAAACTGTACCGTAGGTTCTCAGTGCTTTATACGATAAGGCGTTTACTTTATTCAGATCCTCGCTGTCGTCTCTTACAAATAATCGCCCACCCGAGAACATATAATCTACGGTCCATTGGATGGAATCGTTGTGGATCACAAAAAGATGGGGCTCGCGATTCGAAAGAAACAGGTTCGCTTTCCTTTTGATGGATGACTTAATGGTGTCATCCCATCCCTGTAAATATGTATCCTCTTTATCTTTACGAAGTTGTTCGGGTGAAAATTCCTGAATGTACCATTTCAGTAACTGCTGGTCGATTCCGGATAATTTTTCCGACTTTTCTTCCAACTCATACAATTCTGATAAGATCTGTTTTCTGGTTAGAGGCAGGCTTTCGTAGCTGTATTGGTTCAGATTTCCTTTAACCCGTTGCATATGCAGCCATTCATATACCTGATGCTTGGCCGGAACCAGCGAAACCTGGGCCTGCAAAGGTGTAAAAAACAGAGTGAACAGTAGGGCGCTGAAAATGATAAAATTGCGTGTCATCGTAGGATTTTATTCAATGATTCTGCAATGATACCCAAACTTTAGCAAAAGAGCCCAATTACAGGCTCTTTCTTTTTACTCAGATTGATCTTTTAACAGATACTTAAACTCTTTCTTAAACTTTTTCACCTTTGGGGCGATCACATACGAGCAATAACCGGCATTAGGATTATTATTGTAGTAATCCTGATGATAGTTCTCAGCTACATAATAATTCTTGAGTGGTTCTATAGTTGTTACAATTGGATCGTCCCAGAGTCCGGAAGCATCCGTTTTCTTTAGTGATTCTTCCGCAATATTCTTTTGTTCTTCAGTGTGATAGAATATAACAGAGCGGTATTGGGTTCCTACATCGGCTCCCTGCCGGTTTAATGTGGTTGGATCATGTGTGTGCCACAATACTTCCAGAAGTTCTTTATAACTTACAACCTCCGGGTCAAAAATAATTCTGGCCACTTCAACATAACCGGTTCTGCCGGAGGATACCTCACGATAACTTGGATTTGGAATGGACCCACCGGAATAGCCGGATTCCACATGTTCAACTCCGTTTACTAATTCAAATACGGCTTCCACACACCAGAAACACCCGGCGCCAAAGGTCGCTTCTTCATAATTTTTTTCAGGTTGTTGAGCCATAGAGGTATGCATTAAAAGTATTGATATAAAAAAGACGGATAAGAATTTCATAGTCATAGTATTTAATTCACCAAACACTATACGTGTGAATATTCATTCCATTGTCCCGGGCTAACAAAAGTCAGATATTTCTGAAACCGGATTTAAACAAAAAAGCCTGAACAATAAATATTGATCAGGCTTGTAAATATGTGCTCACGAATGGAGTCGAACCATCACGACCGTTAGGTCACACGCCCCTCAAGCGTGCGCGTCTACCAATTCCGCCACGTGAGCAGGAAAGGGCAGCAAATATACCGCTTTTATGATTCAAATTTCAATCACCGCAAAAGAAAATCCCAATACCTTTTCGTATCGGGATTTCTGCTGATTACCCTTCCTCTTTAGAGTAGGCCATCAGGCGTTGGCGAATATCGTAACGAATGTCCTCTCTTTTTTCGAGATATACCGAGTATTGATCTTTAGTAAGAACTTTGTGAATGGCTTGTTGATGTTCATCCCGCAGGTCTTTCATCATTCCACCTTTTTTGCGACGGTTTACTTTTTCGTCCCGTACTTCAGACATTTTTGTATTAAAAGTCTGATCTACTGCGATCAGTTCTTTCTTCTGTGCATCGGTCAGGCTCAGGTATTCATCAAATACAGAGACATGAATATCTGATCGTACCTCAGCCGGAATATTCATAAGAAGTTGTATGCGATCCCGGTCGGGGCGGTTTCGGTCTCCGCGGCGGTCATCATTTCCTCGTTTTTGTGCAAAGATCTGAGTTGAAAACAGTGCAGCAAGTAACACGATCAGGGAGGTTTTAGCTATTCGTTTCATGGGATTAAGATTTAGGTTATCAACCAAACAATTATACTACCCAAAGACGAAGCACTTCCCCTAATAGTTGAAAGTAAATTTCAGAATAGGAGAATCCTGATCAGATCACTCTTCTTCCAGCTGACGTCGAGCGTAATCGTTATCAGGATCGATTTTTAAAGCCTGTTCGTAGTAGGTCCGGGCTTTTTCATCCTGACCACCTTTTTTGATCATATCTCCCATGAGGATCCAGTTCTCAGCATCCTGAGGATCTGCTTTGATTCGTCCTATCAGGTAAGGAATTGCTTCCTGCCCCCGATCGGTCATCAACATAAGCATTACTTTATTTCGGTGAGCACCAGCTGAATCGGATACTTCTATCGCTTTATCGAAATCTTTTTCGGCTTCGTTCAGCTCTTCTTTCTGCATGAGTAAGCTGCCACGAAGATTATAATAGTTGCCATTATCAGAGGCTAGTTCCATGGCTTTTTTAATGGAAGTTAGGCTCATATCATATTGATTGAGCTGCTGCATGATGAGAGCCTCTAAGTAATAAGCCTCATGCGCCTCCGGATTCTCTCGTTGCAATTCTCTGGCTATGTCAAGACTGTGGTCAATGTCTTTGTCTCTTAATAATTCAAAACCACGACTTAATTTCTCTTCAAAATCCATGTATTACTCTTTTTTATCTGATAAATCTTCGTATTCGGCATCTTCAATTTGATCAAAATCCCGTTTTCCACTTCGGTTTTGTCCCTGAAATGGATTAAAACTTTGATTTCGCTTCTTGGAAGGTAAGAACAATCGCTGTATATATCTTGACAGCAGGTAAAAAAGGGCGATGAAAAATAGAAATTTTAACATAATCAGGGCGCTATATGAATATGAGTATTCGAGTGAATCGGGCGCTCAAAAATGTGCTCTTCGATATAAGTTAGATGATCACTGTTGTTAACAAAATCTATTTCTGTAGCGTTGATGAAGATTACCGGGGTTCGATTATAGTGATAGAAGAAATGGTTATAGGCGTTGTTCAGATCCTTTAAATAATCCGGGGTGATATGCTGTTCATAATCCCTTCCCCGTTTACTGATATTCTCCATCAGACGTTCTACCGAGGATTGAATGAAAACGATCAGATTTGGTTGGGCGGCAATCCCGGTCATTATATTGAAAATATTGTCATACAGCGCTAATTCATCTTCATCCAGATTTAATCGGGCAAAGATCCGGTCCTTATCAAAAATATAATCTGAGATGGTAAGCTGATGGAAGAGGTCGTTACTCATCATATTCTGCTGTTGTTTAAAACGGCTTGCAAGAAATGCCAGCTGAGTCTGAAAAGCGTATCTCTCACGGTCTTCATAAAATTTTGGAAGAAAGGGATTGTCTTCAAATTCTTCCAATACCAGTCGGGCCTTTCTACGTTCAGCTAATAAATGTGCCAGGGAAGTCTTTCCTGCGCCGATCACGCCTTCAATAGCTATAAAATCAAAATGATTAGACATTACCTACCATTCAAAATCTGTTCTTGTGATCATCATTGTTGGTGCATTTTCCACCATTGTTCCGATTGGCAACTGCGAGGACGGGTCTGTCCAGTCAGGCCGAATGTCTCTTAACGGGTATAAAACAAACAATCGGTGAGTGTATTCTGCATGGGGAATGATAAGGTTATCTGTTTCAACCACCAAGTCACCATAGGCAATAATATCGAGATCTAATGTGCGAGCTGTCCATTTTGGATATCGGGAAGGGCGACCTTGAATTTTTTCCTGCTCTTTTAAGAGATTGAATAATTCCTCGGGAGCCTTTTTTGTGTTGATCATAACTACGGCATTCAGGAACTCATTTTCGCTAGGTCCGATCGGCTCAGACTTATAGATGGGCGAAAAGACAGGAGGAGTATCCGAAATGGAGATGAGAAACTTTCCTGCTTTACTTAACTGAGCGTGCGGATCCCCCAAATTAGATCCCAATGCTATAATTACCTCGGCCATGACATAGTAACCTCAGAATATTCAGGTGAACTACTCATAGGAGGGTGTAGCTTGCGAACAGAAACAGTTAATTGTCTGATGTGTGAAAATTCAGCGAACAATAACTCCCCGATCTTAAAGGTCAGTGTTTCGATAAGATCGGCAGAGTCTCCCATCATTACTGTAGCAACAATTTCTTCAGCTTTTACATAATCAATAGTTTCCGGTAGTGAATCATTCTTTGCTGCTGTGGAAAGGTCCAGAATGAATTCCAATGAAACCTTAAAGGTATTTCCATGGAGTTTTTCCTGTTTAAATACTCCATGTTTTGCCTTGTAGGTAAGCCCGGATATGGTGAGCCGGTCGGTAGCCATTAAAGGGTGGCTACTTCTATGCGCTGATGCAATTCCTCAACTATGCGTTTGTGCTTAGGACTGGTGGAAATACGCTCTTCAACAGTAGAAATAGCATGAATTACTGTTGAATGATCACGTCCACCAAAATGCAGTCCAATAGTCTTCAGGCTGGATTTTGTGAAGTGTTTCGATAAATACATGGCGATCTGGCGTGCTTCCACAATTTCCTGTTTACGGGTCTTCTCACGAACTTTATTGGTATCGATACCGAAGTAATCACATACGTAATTCTGAATTGATTCAATCGAGATCTGAGTGTGCGACTCTTTAACCATGTCTTTAAGTACACGTTTTGCCATCGCAAGGTCGATATCGTCGATATTTTGAAGAGAAGCATGGGCCAGCATCTTAATGATGGCTCCTTCTAAGTCCCGCACATTAGATTTGAAATTGTGGGCGATAAACTCAATGATCTCAGGATCCAGCTCTATGCCATTGTCATTGGCTTTTCGTTCCAGGATCGCATATCGGGTTTCATATTCCGGCATTTGGAGGTCGGCACTTAATCCCCAGCTGAAACGGGAGATCAGACGTTCTTCAATGTCAGGTACATCTTTTGGAGCGCGATCACTGCTCAATATAATTTGTTTTCCATCCTGATGGAGGGCGTTGAAAATATGGAAGAACTCTTCCTGTGTTTTTTCTTTGCCACTAAAGAACTGAATATCATCCACGATCAATACATCAATATTGCGATAGAACATTGAAAATTCACTGGCCCGGTTATTTCTGATCGCGTGAACGAACTCATTTGTGAATGCTTCAGAAGATATATAAAGCACTGACTTCTCATCTCCGAACTTCTGTTTGATCCGGTTGCCGATGCTTTGAACCAAATGTGTTTTTCCTAGACCGGTAGGACCGTAGATGAAAAATGGATTAAACGAGTTACTTCCCGGATTGTCAGCAATAGCCATGGCAGCCGAACGGGCAAGGCGATTACAATCACCTTCTATATAGCGTTCGAAAACGTAGGAGCTGTTCAGATTGGAATCGATCTTGGTTTTCCTGATTCCGGGTATCACAAATGGATTTTCAATGCGTTCGGGAGAATATTCCGGATATCCGCTCATGTGTTGGTCCTGCACCGGTGGCATTGGGCGTTGTGGAAGGCGCACAGAACGGTTGTTTTCAAAATGATCGGATTTCTCCATAAGTACACTATACTCTAATTTTCCCTCCGGGCCAAGTACTTTTGCCAGAGTAGATCGCAACATGTTGTAGTAGTGCTCTTCCAGCCATTCGTACCAAAACTGACTTGGTACCTGAATGGTTAAGGTGTTATCGGTAAGATTAATGGGTTTGATAGGTTCAAACCATGATTTAAATTTTTGATAACTAATGTTGTCTTTAATAATCTCTAGGCATTTATCCCAGGCCGCTACAGCCGTATCCATTTGCAATTTTAAATCTTCCTCCAATGATCTTTAAAAATTCGATGAGCGAGTACAGTTATCCACAACCACAATTACCCTCTCAAACCGTTTCGCTGGCAGAAAATGATGAATTATCGGCGACTTGTCAAACGCGGATGTAACTGATATTGAAAAGTTATCCACATTTATTAATTGCGGATAATCTATTGCGGCCCAATGAGATAAAAAATATTTCTATGATTCATCAAAATTAACTTGACTTGGCATAACATTGCCCTAACATGCGAAAGAACAGGGTATAGGCGGAGTGAAGTTATGCTGTATTTTTTTTCCACAAGTTATCCACATTTTATTTTGGGTAAAATTTTACACTTCTTCAGGCTTGAACTTTCACAAATTCTTCACATATGTGGCGTGAATAAACCGGGGCTTATTATTGAAGTCTTCTACAACCTCGGCAGACCAATTTTCATCCGTAAACAGGGATAATACCTCTTCACTATAATGTTCATGGATCTCGAGAAATAATTGTCCTGATCTTTTTAAATGGAGCTCAGCAAAACTCCTGATAGCTCCGTAGATCTGTTTGGTTGACTTGCAGAATAATGCAAGCTCCGGTTCATAATCTTTTACCTCACGATCCAGAGAATCTTTTTCGTTCGGGAGTATGTAGGGGGGATTAGATATGATTACATCGAAAATATCGGTAGAGGCAAAGGCAGCTGGTTCTAAAATACTATCCTGAACGAAGTGTACCTCTGTATCATTTAAATCGGCATTCGATCGGGCTATTTGTAAAGCTTCAGTTGAAATATCGGTGGCCGAAAGCTCCCAATGAGGATTTTCTTTCTTTAATGAAATTGGAATGCATCCCGAACCTGTTCCAATATCGAGGCAGTTCAGGGAATTCTGTCTGCTAACCGACCGAAGAATATAATCTACAAGTTCCTCAGTTTCAGGGCGTGGAATTAACACATCAGGGGTAACTTTGATCCGGCAATTATAAAAATCCGTTTCGCCGGTTATATATTGCAGAGGCTCATGAGATGCACGTCGTTTTACGAGCGGTCGCAATTCTTCCAGTTCTTCCTGAGTGAGAGGGCGATCGAATAACAGGTAGAGATCCAATCTTTTAACTTGTAGCAATTCGGCAAGTAACCATTCAATACTGAATCGCCCGTTATCAATTCCTTTCTCCTCAAAATATGAAGTTGCCCACTCCAACATGGACAACACCGTCCAATCGGTGGGGGGCTTAGGCATGGTTAATCTTCTTCGGGAGTGTCAGAAACGCGTTCTTCCTGTACGGTAAGTCCATATCTTTTGGCGAAGTCGAAAATAAAATCCATTACGGATGTTTCGACATTCTGCTCTTCGGACAGCGAACTACCCCTAAAGCCCATGCGACCACCGGTTTTCTTTAGCAGGATCTTATTGAGTTTTGCATTATTCTCAAAAATGCAGGTCAACGTAACGCTCGAATTGATCTGCTTTTCATATTCCTCATATACAGCTACATAGAATTTGTCAGGAAGGTTGTCAAATTCGCGGGTATAAAGGAATTTGGGGGCGTACTCTTCAAACAATTTCGGAGCCATCCGGCTTAATGTTTGAGAGGGGCCAAAGACTAAATATGTAGTGTGTGAATTCATTCCGTTATCGGTCTGCTTTTTGTTCTGCGATACGTATCTTTAAAATCGACGGGAAAATAACATGATATATACTTAAGGCAATAAGAAAATGAAGTTTTTTTCGTTCAATCTTTGTTATACTACCGATCTGAAAATTAATATGCCTTCAAATGAAGAAAATTAGTATTGTTTTATCATTACTTACACTCATCGTAGTGCAAAGTTCCGCATACGCCCAATATGGTGAGCCTGAGCTGCAAACGGTTGAGAATCCTAAGAATCTGTATGATGAAGGGTATAAAACCGGGTTAGGATTCATATTCGGGCTTAGCGATTTCGGTTTTGGAACAGGAGTTCAGCTGCGAAAAGGGGTTAGTCCTTATACAGAAGCATTGCTGAATCTGGAAATAGCCGGGTTAAGGGATCCACGAGAACAAACATACATTGATTATTATTTCACCGGTGGGCGTACTATTCCAAGCAAGTACAAACGGGTAGTTACTTTTCCGGTTACAGTTGGCTTAAAACGCAGATTTTTTGCTAAGCAAGTTTCAGACAATTTCAGATTTCACACGGCCATGTCTTTTGGTCCTAGCATGGCTGTAACGTTTCCCTATTTCAAGGATTATAACGGGAATGGATTCCGGGATGCTAATGTATCGGTAGCCGAATTTGGAGCCTATGAACCAAATTATGATATTTTTTCAGGATGGAAAGATTTCGAGTGGAAACGGGGCTGGACCGGAGACCTCATACTCGGCATTGATTTTGGAGATAATTTCGCATCCTTACAAACTTTTCAGTTCGGGTATACCTTCTATTATTTTAAAGATGGTTTACAGATCATGGAACCCTTTGAGCCGGTGTATGACACTAACGGAAGTCTGGTGGATGAGAATGGTGATGGTCAATACGATGTACAGCCGTCTCACGATCCTACAAAGTATTTCGGATCAGCCCAGATCACCTTTATATTCGGATGGATGTGGGATTAGGCGAAATCCAAGCCTGTTAGATCTTTTACCCATTTTTCCGGATAACCAAGATCATTAAGGATCAGATCAGGTTCATAAGCTGCTAATTCTTCTTTAGAGAAGTTTCCGGTTGTAACGGCTACGCTTTTCATATTGGCGTGTTTGGCACATAAGATATCACGCGGAGTGTCACCGATAACTATAAACTTTTCAGGATCGGGTTCTATCTCGAGCATTTCTTTGATGGTGCTGATTGCAAGATGGGGGAGCCTATTACGGTCTTTATGGTGCTCTCCAAATGCTCCGAATGAGAATTCATGATGAATACCTGCGGCTTTTAATTTTATCACGGCAGCATCCGGGTAATTACCGGTAAGCAGCCCGGTTATAAATTCGGGCCTTGAAAAGAATTCGATCAACTCATCCACATGATTGTGACGCAGCACATGCTCTTCAGTAATTTCTTTTTCAAGACGTTTTAAATAAAGTTGCTTGAAGGTTTCGTACAGATCTCTATCATAATCGTGATTTACCAGAAATGAAGTAAGAATGTCGAAATCAGTTCTGCCCGAGAAAGGGTCCGATTCCATATCCGGATAATCTATGTTAAGATCGTTGATAATACTGCGCAACAACGGTCGGTTAAAGCTGGAATCTACTGTAAGGAGAGTCCCATCAATATCAAACAGGATGATCCAGGGATGAGCTAGCGTCAAATTTTTGCTGGAGTTTATTTAAAATTTACAATGCACAGCTAATTTACAAAATCTTATTGATCAATGGCTTTATGTACATGATAAATCGTGGTATTTTAAGCCGTCTTACTTATCGAACTAACAAAATGGAGATAAAATGAGTTTTATAGAAGATGTAGTTGCACGCCAGATAATTGATTCTCGCGGTAACCCAACAGTAGAGGTAGATGTTATTCTTGATTCCGGAGCACTGGGACGCGCTGCTGTGCCATCAGGGGCATCAACCGGCGAGCACGAAGCCGTAGAATTACGTGACGGAGACAAGGCGGTATTTCTGGGTAAAGGAGTAACTCAGGCAGTAGAAAATGTTAATACTGTGATCGCAAATGAATTAAGAGGACTACCGGTATTTAATCAAACCGACCTGGATGCTCTTCTTCTTGAATTAGATGGAACTAAAAATAAAGGCAAATTAGGTGCCAATGCCATTTTAGGTGTTTCAATGGCGTGTGCAAAAGCAGCTGCCAGCGAATTAGGATTGCCTTTATGGAGATATGTAGGTGGTGTAAATTCTAAAGTAATGCCATTACCAATGATGAATATCATCAATGGTGGTTCTCACGCTGATAATAGTGTGGATCTTCAGGAATTTATGATCATGCCTGCAGGGGCAACCTCATTCTCACATGCCCTTCAAATTGGTGCTGAAGTATTCCATAACCTGAAAAAAGTACTCGCAGGCAAAGGATACAGCACTGCGGTAGGTGATGAAGGTGGATTTGCTCCAAACCTGAAATCCAATGAAGAAGCGTTGGAAGTGATCATGACTGCAATTGAGAAAGCCGGGTATACTCCAAAAGATGACGTGCTTATCGCTCTGGATCCTGCTACCTCAGAATTTTATAACGCAGAAACCGGTCTTTATGAATTCAAATGGAGTGATGGTTCTAAAAAGGATACCGATGCAATGGTTGAATTCTGGAGCAATTGGGTAGATAAATATCCGATCATTTCAATCGAAGATGGCATGGCTGAAAATGATTGGGATGCCTGGAAAAAACTAACTGAAGCGATCGGCGATAAAGTTCAGCTGGTTGGTGATGACCTGTTTGTTACTAATACCGAGCGTCTCGCTACCGGTATCGAGATGGGAGTGGCAAACTCTATTCTCATCAAAGTAAATCAGATCGGTACCCTTACTGAAACCTTGGATGCGATTGAGATGGCTCACAAAAACAGCTATACCGCTGTGATCTCTCATCGCTCCGGTGAAACAGAAGATGTGACCATTGCCGACCTGGCTGTGGCAACCAATGCAGGTCAGATCAAAACAGGATCAATGAGCCGAACAGATCGTATTGCAAAATACAATCAGCTTCTGCGTATTGAGGAAGAACTTGGCGATTCAGCGATCTTCCTGGGTCACGACGCATTTGGCCTTAAGTAATAGCAATAGCTATTCGTTGTTTAAAAGCCTTCCAAATTGGAAGGCTTTTTTTATATCACACACATCCTGACGGTGAGAAAAATTATTAGCAATTACAGTAATTTGCGGGAATAATTATTACTGAAAATGACTTCTTTTTTCATGTTAAAAAAGTAAATTCAGGTATAAAGGAATTTTCAGGCGGAATACATATGGATATTAGATCAGCAATAAAAAGCCTGTCTCTCTTAGTGCTATTCATTGGGTTAGTTTCTACCACAGAGAAGGCGTATGCTCAACTTCAGATCAACGAACTTTCTGCAAGTAATAAAAGTATTGTAGCAGATGAAGAAGGGGAGTTTCCGGATTGGATAGAGTTATATAATGCGGGAGATACAATCATTGACTTATCAGGTTACGGGATATCGGATGAAGGGGATGATCTGTTTAAATATACCTTACCCGAAACCGAACTGTCACCGGGTGAATACTATCTTATGTTTGCCTCAGATAAAGATATTAGCGGGTACACCTCTTATTGGGAAACCGTGATAAGAAATGGGGATGCCACCCGATATATAATCCCAAATTACAGTACCCCTGATTATTGGATCAATAAAACTTTTGATGACAGATTGTGGGAAGATGGAATTTTTGGGATCGGCTATGGCGATAATGATGATGCAACTACAGTTCCTGCAGGAACCGGAGCGGTCTTTAGCAGAACCACTTTTATGATCGAAGATCTGAATGCTGTGAAGCGGCTACTACTTCATATCGATTTTGATGATGGTTTTATCGCTTACATTAATGGTGTTGAAATTGCCCGGGAAAATATAACCGGGGAGGCTCCTCTTCCATACGATGCATTCGCGAGCTTTTATACAGAGCCAAAATTAATAAGAGGGGAAGAGCTGGAGGGTTATTTCATTGATAATTTTAAGGATTTTCTGGTTGAAGGTGAAAATGTGCTGGCTATACAAATGCATAATAGTAGCACAAATTCATCAGATCTTACTCTGATTCCATTTCTCAGTATTGGAACAGAAACCCTAAATTCTGAATCTAGAGGGGTGGCTGGTGAGATCCAGCTGGAGGAATTTCAGGTCGTTTATCCGCATTTAAATTTCAAATTAAGTGCTGGTGGCGAAACCGTCTATTTAACGACACCGGATTCGGTGGTGGCCGATTCCGTTAGTTATCCTGAATTATTGGTGGATGAGTCATACGGTCGGCTTTCAAATACCGGAGATTGGCGCATATTCTCGGAGCCTAGTCCACTTAATGAAAATGCGGAATATGGGTATGATGAACGTTTACCGGCACCGGAGCTTAGTTTAGTTTCCGGCACCTACAATGAGCCATTTTACTTATCCTTAGCAGATACTACCTATGCCGATCATATCTATTTTACGGTAGACGGTAGCGAGCCACTTAGTACGGGTTTAAAATATGGTGTAAATGCCCGTTACATCTCTAAGACCTTTACTCTTCGGTTCAGAACAATTCAGGAGGGGAAGTTACCAAGCCCGGTAGTTACACATACTTATATTATTGGTGAAGGACATGACCTGCCGATTGTATCCATTTCTACTGCACCGGGGAATCTGTGGGATGATGGGTACGGTATATACACTGACGGGACCAATGGAGTTTCCGGAAATTGTACTGATACTCCTGTAAACTGGAATCAGGACTGGGAAAGGCCGGCAAACATAGAGTTGATCGAAACTGATGGGAGTTCCGGATTTAATACCGGTGCCGGGATCAAGATATTTGGTGGTTGCAGCAGAGGAAATCCACAGAAATCATTTTCAGTATTTTTCAGAAGTAACTACGGAGCGAATGAGCTGGAATACAAGCTTTTTGAAGCTAAGGATATTGATAAATTTCAAGCCCTGGTTTTAAGGAATGCCGGTAATGATATGACCTCGCAGGGTAGCTCACATTTCAGAGATGGACTCATGAGTTCATTAGTATCAGATATCGATATAGATCTGCAGGCTTTCCGCCCTGCGGTGCTGTATCTGAATGGAGAATATTGGGGTATTTATAATATTCGTGAAAAAGTGAACGAGCATTTTATTGAGTCGAACAGTAATGCAAACTCTGAAAATATTGATCTGCTTGAAGGTGATGGTTGGGTGATTCACGGAACCAATGAAAAGTACAGGGAATTGATACAGTACCTCGAAAGTAATGACTTGTCTGATCCTCTGGTCTATGCCGAAGTGGAAAATATGGTTGATATAGAAAATTATATCGATTATATGGTTGCGCAGATCTATTACGCTAACACAGACTGGCCGGGAAATAATATCAAGTTCTGGAGAGAACGTAGCGAGACCGGAAAATTCAGATGGATCTTGTATGATACGGACTTTGGCTTCCATCTCAATTATGGAGGGCACACAGATCATAACACGCTTGAATTTGCGCTTGAACCTAACGGACCTAATTGGCCAAATCCATCCTGGTCAACTTTTATTCTTCGCAAAATGGTTACCAGCGATATTTTTGTACAGAAGTTTGTGAATAGAATGGCAGATCTGCTCAATACAAATTTCGACCCGTATAACGTAGCAAAGTTTATAGATTCCCTATCCTCAAAAATAGCTGATGAGATCCCTAATCAGATAAACAGATGGGGCGCCAGTGAGGAAACGTGGGAAGGAGACCTCGTTACATTGAAATATTTTGCCAGGTATCGTCCACAATATGTTGAAAATCACTTCAGAAACAGATTTGGGCTCGATGAATTAACAGAACTTACAGTAAACGTATCGAATGTTGAGGCAGGACAAATTAAAGTAAACAGATTAAAGCCTGATACGTATCCGTGGAGCGGGAAATATTTCGGGAATATGCCGGTAGAAGTCACTGCAATTCCTCAAAAGGGATATCAGTTTAAGCAATGGACCGGGGCAAGTAATAGCACTGAATCATCCATTCAGATACTTCCCGGTAGTTCTGTTAAGGCAGTATTTGAAGTGGCCAGTGGAGCCGGCAGTGAGATTGTGATAAATGAGATAATGTACAATGGTGCTGATGATAATGATCCCGGCGATTGGGTTGAATTGTACAATCCCGGAGCAAGCTCTGTGAATATAGAAGGGTGGGTACTGAAAGATGAGGATGACGAACATGAATTTATATTCGAATCCGGGACCACCATTGCTGCAAATTCATATCTGGTCGTTGCACAGGATAAAGCACAGTTCGAAAGTGTGGTAAGTTCTGTAACTCCTATTGGAGATATGGGGTTTGGTTTGGCCGGAGGTAGTGATCAGGTTCGCTTATTCGATCAATCAGGAGCTTTGATCGATTCATTACAATACGACGATGAAGACCCATGGCCAAGTGGACCAGACGGAACCGGGTATACTCTTGAACTGGTAAATGCGGAGGCAGATAATGCCGATCCTGTAAACTGGGCCACGTCCATCGACTTAGGAGGTAGTCCCGGAGCAGTGAATGGCAGTATAGTTTCTGTGGATGATGAGGACAAGCAGATCCCTGATTCTTTTCACTTATACCAAAATTATCCCAATCCATTTAATCCTTCTACACAGATCAGTTTTGATCTGCCACAGAGTTCTTTTACAAGGTTGACTGTATACGATATGCTTGGAAGGAAGGTCTCCAGTCTGGTAAATGAGAAATTGGTAGCAGGTAGTTATTCCTACCGTTGGGAGGCAAGTAATTATTCAAGTGGTTTTTATATCTATCGATTAGAAGCATCAGGAAAGGTCAGAACCGGTAAGATGTTGCTGATCAAATAAAAGATTAAAAGGAATTTATTACTGATTAGTATTCAGAGACCGTATCTTTACGTTCTTAATTTGAATATGATTTCTGTATGAGACGACTTTTATTTCCCCTTCTACTTTTATTTTTAAGTACAACAGTATTTGCACAAAATGATCAGATCGCACCCACTCTTACGGGGGAAGAGTTGATCGATTATCTGCAGGAAAATTATTCTGTGACCAATCCTAAAGGGTATGACAGCGCCCGCGATGCTATGTATGGAAACATAGACAATCATGACGGGCAGGTAACCGGCGTTTACACCGGATATACCATTACCACCAATAACAGAACCGATGCCTACAATAAAGGGATTAACACAGAACACACCTGGCCTCAGGGTCTGTTTGACAGTAATGAACCAATGCGAGGGGATATTCACCATTTATTCCCGACTGTGATCGATGTAAATGGTGATCGGTCAAACTACCCGTTTGATGAAATCCCGGATAGTCAGACAGATCGTTGGTACCGGTTATTAACCGAAACAACTTCGATTCCAACATCAAATATTGATGAGTACAGTGAGCTTGATTCGGGGCGTGCCTTTGAACCACGCGAAGACCATAAAGGCAATGTCGCCCGGGCCATCTTCTATTTCTGGACCATCTATCAGGATAGAAGCAATGTAGCTGACGATGCTTCCTTCTTTAATGGAATGAAAGATGTACTCTACACCTGGCATTATGCCGATCCGGTAGATGATGCGGAAGTGGCTCGTAGTTTGGCTACGGAACAGGTGCAAGGCAACAAAAACCCATTTGTGCACGATACTTCGTTAGTGCGCAGAGCTTATTTTGGAGGAGGTGCTATCCAGCAGGATGAAGTACCGAACCCCGTAACCGGAGAGATCATCAGCATTAATAATCCTGTATTTAGTCTTGAGTATGTGGAGGAGGGAAATCTGAAATCAGTCAATTTTCTGTTTACGAACGATATGGCGACCGAAGATACGGCCGGAAATGCATTTACATTTACCGATTATTCTGCCATCTACAAAGCCGAAGTGGTCTGGGAAGCTGGTAGTACTTCGGATGAATATATTGCCACTTCGGTTAAAGTAATACAGTTCAATGAAAATGATGATGATACGGTGATCACTGGTCCAACAGCCACCTCAAAGGGACTGATCCTTACCGGTGTTGTTGATGGTCCGCTTGATGGAGGCTTACCTAAGGCTATCGAATTGTATGCGACAGAAGATATACCGGACCTCAGTGTGTTTGCACTTGGAGCCGCTAATAACGGTGGTGGTTCAGATGGGGTGGAATTTGTTTTAGAAGGATCGGCAGCAGCAGGGAGTTACATTTATGTGACTACTGATTTTTCTGCGTTCAATACATTCTTTGGATTTGAAGCCGATCTGGAAGACACCTACGAAGCAGATAATATGGCTGCTGCCGCTGTTAACGGAGATGACGCGATCGAGTTATTCTATGATTCTACCAAAAGCTTTTCAGAACCACTCTCAGTGATCGATGTTTTCGGAGATATAAATACGGACGGGTCCGGAACCACTTGGGATTACGAAGACGGATGGGCTTACAGAGTTGATTACACCGGACCAGACAGCACGGTATTCAATGAATCAAACTGGGTATTTTCAGGATCGAATGCATTGGATGGTGAAACTTCGAATTCAACGGCCGCGCAGCCATTTCCTGCAGGTACTTTTAAGTATTCCGGTGGCACATCGGTAGTAGAGGAGATGGATGCTCCATCCAATATCTCCTTGGAGCAGAATTATCCCAATCCTTTTAATCCGCAAACGACCATACGGTTTAATCTAGATATGCCGGGTAAGGTGAGTTTGTCTGTGTATAATTTGTTGGGGCAAAAAGTCGCCGTTCTTGCTAACGAGGTTTTCTCAGCAGGAACTCATCAAAGAACGTTCAATGCAGCTAATTTTCCTTCCGGTGTTTATATGTATCGATTGGAATTCAACGGTGTGCAATTGACACGAAAAATGACCCTGCTCAAGTAACGGTTGTTATAAACTTAGGCTGATTTTATCACTCATATTTCCTATACTGATAGCAATAGGTTTTGTTAGCAATCACTAATGTAGAAAATATGGGTAGAGTGGCTTCAGCTGAGGTAGTACAGCGGAATAGAATGGTAAATAATGCGGATTGGGAGATCATACTTACCGATCCCAGTCTCAATAAGTTCAATTTTGGGGGAAATATTCCTCAGAATTACATCATGACTGATATCATATCTCCAATGGGGGAGAAGTCCATTCTTTATAATACCGTATCGCAGGAAGGGGGCACTTTGTGCATCGGTCTTGACCTGTTCAATGTTGACCAGGCAAACGTTGCCTCTATAACCGTTAAGAGCGTCAATCAATTCTTTAGATCATGGAAGGTTAAACTTCGTGACAATAGAAACGGGAAAATTTATAACGTTTCAAATGAAGAGCAGATCATTCTTACCGAAACACTAAAAGTAAACAAAGTGTTTATGGTTGGGTTTAAGAACGGGGAAACAGAGTCCCGTAAAAACTGTGTGTTTGAACTGGAATTAAGCCGGTAGTGATCTCAGATTTCAGATCTGATTTAAAAAAGTAGACAGATTAATATCCTTATCGAGATCCAGTTTTTTTCGTAATCTATATCTGCTTTGGTCCACACTTTTCGGTGATATATTCAAAATACCGGAAATTTCTTTTGAGCTGAGATTCAACCGAAGTAATGCGGCCAGCCGACGTTCCTGATTAGTAAGATCCGGATGTTTGTGTTCAAGATTTTTGAAAAATCCTTCGCAGGCCTGTTCCACCTGTATTTCAAATTCCTCCCGATCTTTATTGATCATCAGGTTCTGATAGATCCTGGAACCAAGTTTGTTTATATGTTTAATGGCGTCTTTACTTTGCACATCCATCCTGAGATCTGCCATCTCTGATTTTACCTGCTCCAGAAAATCATTCTTTTCAACTATGTGCAGAGCATAATTAGTGAGCTCCTTCTGTAAGTTTTCTTCTCGTAATTTGGAGTTTGCCAGTTCTTCTTCAGCGAGATGTTTTCTGGATTCAGCGATGAGTTTATCTTTTTCAAGTAATTCAAATTCCTTCTCTTTTTTTGCTCTGAACCACATAAACCCGGATCCTGCCAGAATCAACAGAAAGCCTAATGAACTAACAATTGCCAGAGAGCGTGCTTTCTGGGCTTTGTTCTCGGTTTCAAGTAGAGTGATCTCCTGCTCTTTCTTTTCTGTTTCGTATTTAGCTCTCATTTCAGCTAACCGCTCATTAGCATCCATGTTCAACATGCTGTCCTGCAGTGTCTTGTACTCTTTATAGTGATACATAGCACTGTCTAATTGATTGAGTTGCTCGAAAGCCGCAGAGATATTCTGATGGGCGTCTTTCATTTCATAGACGATATCCATCTCACTGGCTATGTTAAGGCTCTGGCGGGCATACTCCACGGCTTCGTCAAATTCACCCCGATTCAAATGTACCGTACTCAACACTTTTAAAGGATAGGTCATCATAACACGGGCGTTGTGCCTCCGGGCGATCTCCAATGCTTTTTCACTGTATTCAATGGCTTTTACTTCATCATTCAAATGTGCATAAAGCATCCCCATATTCAGATAGATCGAAGCCTGAGACATTTCAGAGCCATGAATCTTCATTATATCGAGGCTTTTCTGATAATAGAGCAGAGCGCTGTCCTCACGCTGAGTTTCGTAATACACATTCGCCATGTTATCATACAGTTTTGCGCGTAACACGATATTCTCGTGTTTATCAAGAATGTCCATCACATCATCGAAATAAGCGAGGGCTTCATCATACTTAAACTGAATGAAGTAGATATTCCCAAGCCGGCGCAGAATATTGGCTTTCAAAAAATGATAAGATGTGGGAGAAACAACCTCTCTGGCCCGGGTTAATGTGTTGAGTGCTTTTTCATAAGAAGAATCACGGATGTAGGCAGATCCAAGAAACATTAGCGCTTTGGACAGATAATAGGGATGGTCAGTATGTTCAGCTAACTCAACGGCCTTAAGGGCAAAATAAGTGGCAGTATCCGGCTGTGTTTGCTGATAGTCATTTGCCAGATCGAGATATGCATTTACTTTTAAGGTATCCGTACCGGAATACACGATCACTTGTTTAAGTGAATCGCGATAGACAGTCTGTGCCGCAGCTGAACGACCAAATAGAGGTACTACAGCCAAGATGTATAGATAAAGAAGTGATCTCATTGTAACCCTGATTAGCGAATTGATATTCTGAACGCCGTAATCTTACTAAATACCCGGCTTAAAATAGCAGGATTTTATCTCTACAAAATCTCTACAAGAACATTTTATGGGATGTCCGGAATGTATTATGGGGCAACAAAAAGCTGTTTTATGAATAAAAAGGACAGTTTTTTAAAAATGATCATGATCAGAAAGTTGGGCAGAATGACTTTTTAGGAAATGATCTTTGAGAGTAGGTGAAAATCTATCTCTACAAAATCACTACCTGCAATTTTAATGGCTGTATAGATAATTAGATTTACTGTAGAGGTATGAAACCGTATCAATTACTACCAATATGAATGTGGCTTATCAAACATCCGGACACCGAAGCAAAACGGTGCACAGTTCCTGGGTGATCGAACTCAATGATCTGAGTACAGATCAGGCTTTACTGGGATTCCAAATGAGTGGGAACTATGTGATGGTAGGTATTACATCGCCCATCAACGAAAATAAGATATCGGTGCACTCACTTCCGGAAGATGAGTGGACAGAATTACACATTCCTTTAAACCTGCAACATTGCGACGCCCCTCTAAAAGGGAAGATCAATTTTTGCGGATTATCAAAGCTTCACAAGAGTTGGAGCGTTCAAATGATCGATCATCGTACCGGAGCAGTTTATGAGATCAATGAGATCGATCATATTCAAATTGAATTACCAACCAGGATCAATAACAAAGGGAAATTGAAATTACTGGGGTATTCGAAGGATGAGGCCCGATGCCCGGCATTATTCGAACTGCTGATAACAAAATAAACACAGAAGACGAACAGAGCTCCGCGCGGTATGTATGTCCGGCCATAACTGAACACGACCCGGCGAACAAGGCAGGTACATGCTACCCGCGGACCTTTTTATAAATGATGATTTAATTAGGCGCTAAATATTGGTACTATTGGCGCATGCTAATCCAGGAACTAGAACTGCTCAATTTCAGAAATCATCAACATACAAAGGTTGATTGGGCCCCCCATTTAAATGTTATAACCGGACCGAACGGGGCAGGAAAAACAAGTCTGATCGATGCGATCCACTACCTGTGTATGTCGAGGAGTTTTGTTTCTTCTTCGGATATGTACGTGATCCATAAAGGGGAAAGTTCTTTTATGCTGAAGGGGCGTTTTAACGGTTCTATCCGGGCAGATTTTGAAGTGAGTTGTAATTATTCCCGGGGGGATGGTAAAAAGATCTTTGTAAATGACGGACCGCTAGACCGGCTCTCGGATCTTATCGGGGTGGTTCCGGTGGTGGTACTTTCACCAGACGATAAAAAACTTACGCTGGAAGGACCTGCTGAACGACGATCATTTTTAGATTCGTTTATCAGTCAGATCTCTACCGGATATCTGAGGGATCTGATCGACTACAGGCGCATACGTAAGCAGCGGAATACCTTACTGCAGGATTTTACCGGTGGTGGTCACCTTCTGGAGATCTATCTGGAACCGTGGAATAAGCAATTAGTGGAAACGGGCTCAAGGATCGTTGCCAAGCGACACGAAGTTCTTCAGAATTTTAAAAGTTATCTGGAGAAAGATTATGCGATGATCTCCGGAATGAACCTGACCACAGGCCTGGAATATCAGACATTTTGTGAGCCTTCTTCCGATCCCAAAGAGATCGAAGAATGCTATTACGAATTACTGGAAAAGAATCACGAAAAAGAAATTGAGCGGGAACAAACACTGATCGGTCCGCACCGGGATGAGATCATTTTTTATCTGGACGATTTTGAATTGCGCAGATTTGGTTCTCAGGGGCAACACCGCTTGTTTGCACTGTCCCTTAAACTGGCGCAGCTTCACTATTATTCGGAGGAGTTAGACGATCTGCCCATTTTTATGCTCGATGATGTTTTTGGGGATCTGGATCTGAGTAAGACAGAAATTTTATTACAGGCACTTCAACATCATAAAGGGCAAACATTTATCACCTCAGCGAATCCCATTCCCTTCGAAGATTTCGTAACTTTTGATGGTACAAACAATCGGTTCTATACCGTGCAAAATGCCGAAGTGAAAGAATCAGGCAAAAGCTAACAAGCATCACTACTTCAGATAATGAACTTCGATAAACCCAAAAAATTAAGCGATTCACTGCAGGATTATCTGGAACGGTTTCCTCAAAAGAAGAAACTGAAACAAGGTATGATCCTGGCTGCCTGGCAGGAAGTGGTGGGCGAAAGGATCGCGTCACAAACAAAAGAGGTGCATTTTGAAGGGAATAAGCTGGTGTGTAAAGTTAATAATGCTGTTTGGAGGCATGAAATTCACGCAAACAGGTTCAGTATTGCCAAACGGTTAAACGCGAAGGTAAAAGGACAGGTGGTGGCAGATATAATCGTAAGGGCATAGTTGTTTATGCCCGCCACCGAATCTATATTTGAGCACTATGTCGGCTTCCATTAAAGAAAAAATATTACTCTCGTTTAAACGGATGTTTAAGCTTGGTATTCCTCCGGGAACCAACGAAAACGACCTGAGAGCAGCACGCCGGGAACGCATTTTCGTATTTGTGATCGCTTACATAATGGCCTTGAGTATGTGGTTCGTGGTTAATCTGAACAGCGATTATAACATTACGGTAGACATTCCTGTTGAAGCCGGTGCCATCCCGGACGATATGGCTCTTATTAATACACTTCCCGACGAGGTACAGGCCGACATTAGTGGAAATGGATGGAAGCTGGTTAATTTGTACAATAATCCACCCAGTGTGTTGATCGATCTGAATGAAGGGGAAGTGAATCTGTTTGATCAGGTTCGGCAGCGATTTTCGGTAGAACAGGATGTTTCGGTGTTAAAGGTAAGTCCGTTCATGGTTACTGTGGCTCTGGAAAAAAAAGTATCCAAAAAAGTGCCCATTACCTTACATACCGACATTGAATATATGAACAGGTATGGTTTAGTTGGAGATCTCTCGATATATCCGGATAGTATCACCGTAACGGGAGCAGAATCTCAGATCTCAGAAATCAGAAATTGGGTGATCGAAGACACCTTAAAGATGAGAAATGTCCGGGAGGATATAGATCTGATGATCCCGATTCGTACCTCGTCTGAACTTATCACAACTTCCATTGATCAGGTGGAGGTGAAGGCAAAAGTCTCAGAATTTACGGAGGGCGAATTAACGGTTTATATTAAAACCAGAAATTTGCCCAGAGGTCAGGTCATCAATTATAATCCTTCTGCAGTTTCCATTCGGTACGACGTTCCGATCGATTTTTATACAGAGGTTCAAAAAATGAGACCGTATGAAGTTTATGTGCCTTATTCTGAGATTTTGGAGGATTCAACCGGTTTTGTAACTCCTGATATTGAACTGAAAGCTACCGACTATGAGATCCGGCTCCGAAGTTTTCAGCCCAAAGCTGTCGCATATTTTAGTGTGCTGGATCAGTGATCGCTAGTGTGGTGATATAAGTTGATACTGAGATCAATTCATCATCATAAGATCACTTCACCGCTTCAAATGGAGCAATAACCTTTTCAACGGCATTGGTTCCATCAAAATAAGAGAGAACCTTTAGCATCACTTCGTCGACAAGTATGTCCGGGCAGGATGCACCGGAGGTGATAGCAATTTTGAGTGGCTCCTGAGTTTCAGGAAGCCAGTTTTCAGAATTCAGGATCTCTTTTTTCCATTGATCAAAGTGCTGAATCGTTGAGGTGGACTTCAGTTCATCAGCATCTCTCACATGATATGTCGGGAAAGAATGCTCCAGAATTTCAACCAGGTGCATGGTATTGGACGAATTATAACCGCCTACAACCAATGCCAGATCAGCGTCGGTTTCGGCAAGTGCCAGAGTGGCCGATTGATTTTCATTGGTAGCATAACACAGCGTGTCGGTGGTATCGGCAAAATGATCGAGGATATCCGCTTCTCCAAATTGCCGGATAGTAGCTTCTTTCAGAATATCCATCACTTCCTGAGTCTCAGTAGCCAGCATCGTAGTTTGATTGATCACTCCGAATCGGCGTAGATCTTTCAGAGGATTGAAATCAGGGGTGGATTTATGGCCAAAATACTTTTCAAAATCGCTGAGCGGCCGTTCCTCAGTCATGATCTCAGCCAGAATGTTTGCCTCTTCAGGATTCAGAACTACGACCACTTGCGAATGACTGGCACTGTGCGAGAATGTAGCCCGGGTTTCTTCGTGGCGATGTTTTCCATGTACCACTAGCGCGTAGTCCTTTTTACCGAGCTGTTGTCCCCGTTTCCAAACTTTCTCTACGAAAGGGCAGGTGGTATTGAATTCGTACGGATCGATGCCAACTTTTTCCAGCTCTTCTGCAATTTCCAACGTTGTTCCGAATGCGGGTACAATCACGATGTCTTCCGAAGACAGCGAACGGATAGGGATGCGCTCGGTGCCATCTGTATCAAATAAAAACTGAACGCCCCGCCCCAGCAGATCTTCATTCACCGTAGGATTATGGATCATCTCGCTAAGCAGATAAATATTCTTATCCGGATTTTCCTCAACAGCCCGATAGGCAATATCGATGGCATTTTCCACTCCATAACAAAAACCAAAAAACCGGGGAACGTAAAATTGGACCGGACCAAAATCGAGCACCGTTGGTTTCAGATCTTTCTTCATCGGGTCGGTGATCTTAGTAGCCTCCTTCACTTTACGGATGATCGGAGACTTGTACATGTCAGGGATCTGGAATTCTTTACGAGCCAAGAGTAGTTAATTCGTTTGGAAGATTAATGGTTGAACAAATATAAGAAGGTAGCGTTCTAACATCAGATAGATTTGATGAATTCACCAGATAATCTTACCTGATTTATTTATTTGGGAGTAACAGGTCTTCCAAAAAGAAAGCAGATAATTCGGATCGTCCCGACAGCCCGGATTTGGAATATATCGAGTTTGCCTGTGTTCTTACGGTTTTTACACTTGTGCTTCTTACATGGGCTATCTCCTTTAGGCTAAGACCTTTCAGTAATAAAAAAGCCACATCCTTTTCTGCTTTTGTAAGTTCCCAAACGGTGAGTTGTTTATCAATCTCTTTGCTTAATCCTTCTACATAGCTTCTTGAGAGCTTTTTCCATTTGAGGGCTTCATGCTTAAGTTCTGCGCTAAATTCCTGTTCTTTTTCCAGAGTACGTTTTAATCTGATCTGTCCCCTTAACAGATAGTAAACACCGGAAAGAGCAAAAACAGCAATAATACCCTCAATGATAATATGCCACCAGGCAACTCCATCAAAATAATCAGTATAAATATCAATGGAAGTCAGAACTGTGATTGATATCAGGATCAGGGAAATAGCTATTCGTTCATTAACTTTCATATTCAATTAGTCATCATCATCGTCTTCATGCCTTCTTTGCTCAAGATAAGAAGCTCCCTCATGTTCACCATCTTCATTTTCACCTAACTGTAGCTGATTGCCAAACAGTGCAAGTGTTTGTGTAGTTTGATCATAATTTGAATATATATATCCCATCCACGAGAAACTCAGTATTAGGAAGATGATTGCAATGAAAGGACGGTTGGATGTTATCCCTGACTCGCCGGAAATCGATCTCTTTTTACCATCTAACATACTCGACCATAAGGAGTCTTTGTGGCTAAAATGGTGATATATGATACCAACAACATGAGCTACAACTGTAAGTAGAAATAAATTGGCCATGATCTCATGGGCTTCCTCAAAGAACTCAGATTCATAACCCAGCGCCATGTTGACCCCTGTAATTCCTAAGCCAATGGTAAGGGCAAACATTAATAGAGCAGCATAACTGGAAGCCGGATTATGACTCAGATATCTCTTTGTTTTACCAATAAGGAGCTGTTTGCCATAGAGGATCAATTCTTTTGGGTTAAGCTTAAATGAGTTAAATCGGGCATATGTAGTGCCGATGATGCCCCAAATTATTCTGAGTACAAGAACAAAAAGGAGAGATAGTCCGGCCATCATATGATAGCTAAATAATGGACTGTCGTCATCTAATAGCTTGGCAATAGCAAAGGCGACAAAAAATAATAAGGCAAAAAGCCAGTGAAAGATCCGGGTAGGGTAATCGTATGTAGTAGTTTTTTCCATAGTGGTTCAGGTAATTGAATTTCACTTAATCTGGAAAAAACCTGTTAATTACGCATCGGTCATTTGGTGTATATTTGTCGAATAATTTAGAAATGAACTGAGCATTCTATTGTACGAGCAGAAATCAGCTATACAAAATGAAGGGATGAATTGAAGGTATAAAACATTCTAAAATCCACATTCAGACAGGAAAATTTAATCTCAATAGCACTGCAGGCGACTACGCAGCGTCTTCAATATCGCCCATTTTAACCCCTACGAGTCGACTAACCCCTGTTTCAGGCATGGTTACGCCGTACATCATTTCAGCCTTGCTCATGGTCTTTTTGTTGTGCGTAATGATGATGAACTGCGTATCATGGCTGAATTCCTTGATCATCTTTGCAAAGCGTTCAATGTTCGCGTCATCTAAAGGGGCGTCAACTTCATCCAGTACACAGAATGGAGATGGTTTAACCAGGTAGATCGCAAAGAGCAGGGCGATCGCAGTAAGTGTCTTTTCCCCACCGGATAGCTGTGAAATCCCCGAAGGTCGTTTTCCCCGGGGCTGAGCTTTGATCTCGATGCGGGCTTCAAGCGGGTCTTCCACATCTTTTTCAATGATCAGATCGCAGTAATCATCCTCAAAGAATAGTGTTTTAAACACTTTCTGGAAATTGGTCCGGATCTGTTCAAATGTTTTGTTGAAGCGCTCGGTGGCTGTGGAATTGATCTCATCAATAGTAATAAGCAACTGCTCTTCGGCATTATTAAGATCTTCGATCTGCCCTTCGTAAAAATCGAGACGTTCTTTCTCCTCCTCGTATTGTTCGATCGCCAGTGGGTTTACATCTCCGATGGAATTCAACTTCTGCCGTAACCAGCCGATGCGTTGTTTTACTTCATCCGGAGTTTTATCCGCGGGCATTTCAGCACCTTCGATCTGCTTCATCAGGATTCCATAGGTCTCCCAGATATGATCTGAAAGTCCCTGAATCTGCATTTCCATTTTTTCCTTGGCCATCTGTAAATGGTGGACCAATTCCATATTCACTTCCCGCTGGCGCCGGATCTCTTTCAGATTCTTTTCGATCTCATTGATGGTTCCGCGTTTTTTGGCCGCGGCTTCCTGTGTTTTAGCCAATTCTTCGTCGGCTTCTACCTTCAACTCCTGATTGATCGACAGTTCTTCTTCAAGGGCTTCGATCTTTGCGGTATAGGTGGAAATATTCTGCTTCGACTGTTCGCTCAGTTTACTGCGGTTCTCAATTCTGGACTGCACACTCTGAATGCCGGTTTCGGCTCGCTTAACATCCCGTTCGTGATTATCCACTTTATTTTTAAGATCCTGATGTTTTAGCTGGGCATCGTTAAAACGACCCTGGGCAATTGCCCGGTCTTCTTCCAGTTCCTGCAACAGATTCTTTTTGTCGGATAACTGCTCATCCAGCTTCAGCATTTTCTCTTGTAGTTCGCGTTGTTTAGGCTGAATGGATTCCAGTTCTTCCTGCGCAGAACCCTCACTGCTTTTCAGGTAATCTTTTCGGTTTACCAACTCGGTGATATTCTTTTGATATACCTGAATTTTTGAGCTCAAACTGTGTTGTTGTTGCTCGTGTCGGCGAACTTCCTGCTCTTTTTCTTTCAGTGACCTGCTAAGTGCCGGGAGGTCGAGTTTTTCATATTTAGCAATGATCTGTTCGAGATAATCTTCCAGCTTTTCAATTTCTTTCAGCGTCTGTGCCTCTTCCTTTTCCAGACGCTCGATCTTATCCTTTAAACCCACTCTGATCCCGGTATTCTTGCTTTTACTGCCACTTTGATAAAAGCGCGAACCGGTGATCACTTCTCCCTGATAGGTTACTCCTGTTCCGGCTTTTCCTTTCAGAGTCTGAAAGGCTTCTTCAACCGATTCAAATACCAGAACCTGTCCAAGCAATAATTGTTTTAAAGCGGAATACTGTGGTTTGGTCTTTACATGATCGAAAAGAGATCCGTCCGACACCTCGTAGGTTGCCGCTAATTGATCCAATGGAATAAAAGTAGCACGACCTTTTTTATTCTCCCGGAGGATACCGGCGGCCCGTTTGGCTTCATCCAGCGTGTTTACCACCAGATAATTCATCGAATTGCCCAAAACTGATTCCAGAGCAACGGCATGTTTTTCATCCGTATCAAGGATATCGGCAACCGTGGTAATACCTTTAAAATCGAAGCGATGGTTTTCCAGCAAATACTTGACACTGCCGGGGAATGCTTCGTTAGAATTTGCCAGATCATTTAGCAGGGAGATCTCGTTCTCGACCGAGGCTTTTTTGCTTCTCAGCGTCCTCAATTCATCTTTTATCTCATTCTGCTTTTCAGCAAAACCTTCCCGCTTGGTACGAGCCTCATCCAGTTCTTTTTCCAGATCGTCCCGTTCATCAACCAGTAATTCCAGTTTTCCCTCAATAATCTTTTGCTCACCATTCAGGTTGTCGATCTCATCATTCAAATCAACGATCTCTTCATTGATCCGTTGCAGATCACCTTCTGTGTTTTCCAGACGGGATTCGATCTTAATACGCTGAGTCTGAAGTTTATTCAAATTGTTATTTGCGGTACTCAGCTCCACTTCCAGTTCGTAGATCTCGTGGCGCTCACGGTTATACTGCTGCTGTATCTGGGAATATTTTTTCTTTGAATCCTGAAGTATCTGCTCCGATTTAAGAAGGTCTTCATCAAAAGATTCTAGCTTAGAACGACTGTTGGTTAACAGATCCATGAGTTCTTTCAGGTCGATCTCACCCTGTTCAATATCTTTTTGATATTCGGTGATCACCTTTTTCTCGTTCTGGATCTTTTCTTTGGTGATGCGGATGTTGGTATCGGCTTCCCGGATCGCATTATAAAGCTGACTTACTCTCCGGTTGGCCTCTGCCTGTTGACGTTCTTTTTCAGTAAGCTGAAGGCGAGCCTGTTCATCAGCCTGTTCCAGCTCATCCGTTTTCTGGTTTATTTCCTTTTTCTCTTTTTCGGCATTGGTGATTCGCTCCTGCAGAGGCTCCAGTTCATCCTGAATTTTTTTAAAATCATGGATGGTCAAAGCTTTATCGAGTGTTTCCAGCTCATCCCGATAGCGTTTGGCTTTGGTAGCTTTTTCTGCCTGAATTTCAAGTGAACGAGCTTTCTTGCGCAACTCTATGAGGAGGTCATCAACACGCTGAAGATCTTTCCGTGTTTCGTCGAGTTTACGCAGGGTCTTCTTGCGTTGATCTTTGTACCGGGTAACTCCCGCAGCTTCTTCAAAAAGCCTTCTTCGGTCATTATTCTTATCGTTCAGGATCTCCTCAACCATCTTCAGCTCGATCACAGAATATGCATCCGAGCCCATTCCGGTATCCATAAACAGTTCCATAATGTCTTTAAGACGGCAGGAAGTATTATTAATGAGATATTCAGAATCACCGGATCGGTATAATCTCCGGGTGATGGTAACCTCACTGTATTCGATGGGGAGAATTCCTTTATCGTTAACAAAGGTGAGCGAAACTTCGGCCATACCCAGAGCTTTTTTCTGGGCGGTACCGTTAAAAATTACATTACTCATAGCAGACGACCGGAGCAGAGAAGGGCGTTGTTCCCCCAATACCCATCGTAATGCATCAACAATGTTAGATTTGCCACAACCATTAGGTCCAACGATCGAGGTGATCCCACTATCGAATGATACCTTGGTTTTGTGGGCAAAACTCTTGAAGCCCTGTAATTGTAATTCGCTTATATACACGTGTTAACTATTCAAAATCTTAAATGCAGACCCGGAACTGTCCACGTAGAAAGTGGTGCATTGCATTAATGTTCAAAGTCTGTGTTGCAGGACCGGATGCTAAACGGTCATGATCTCCTGTTCCTTCTGACTGAGGATCTCATCGACTTTTGCAGTGTGCCCGTCGGTCTTGGTTTGCACTTCGTCTTCGGCCTCAAATTTAGAGTCCTCAGGTAATGAGTGCTCTTCAACTGCTTTTTTGATATGATCATTAGCGTCGCGGCGGGAATTTCTGATGCTTACCCGGGCCTGCTCCGCTTTATCTTTGGCTACTTTAACCAATTCTTTTCTTCGCTCTTCGGTTAAGATAGGAAGAGGAATTCGGATAAAGTCGCCATCATTCATAGGATTTAGTCCGAGACCGGCCGCCATTATTGCCTTTTCTATATCGTTCAGGCTCGATTTATCATATGGCGAAACCATCAACATACGAGGCTCCGGAACCGTGATATTGGCTAACTGTTGCAGGGGGGTCTGAGAACCATAATATTCAACTTTTACCCCGCTGATAAGTGCAGGATTTGCCTTTCCGGTTCTGATGTGAGAGAACTCATTTTTCAGATACGTTACGGCATCGTCCATCTTTAAGTCCGCTTCGTCAATAATATCTTGTAATTCTTCCGCTATCATTGCACTCTAAATTAAGTTAATTAAGCTAAAATCAGCCTGTGTTCTAATGAGGTGAAGTTACTAAAAGTGGTGAATAAATCTTAATCTTTCATCAAGCTAAACTCCTTGTAATCTTCATAGTTTAGTAGTACTGTTAAAATTCAGGTCGTTTCACTATAAGTTGGTTTGTCTTAATAAGTTTTATCAATCGGGGGTATGGCGAAGGACATGCTCTGAAGAGGTTAATATTTGAAGAATTTTAGAGTCATAGGTAGTCCCTTAGTTACAGCTGCAATTTATGCTACGGTAGCGAGTGTGTGGATCTTTTATTCTGATGCTATTCTTGCTTCATTTACCTCAGATGTGGAAGTGTTGTCAAAATTTCAGACTATTAAAGGACTTTCGTTTGTAATTTTATCTGCCGCTATGATCTATCTGTTGATGGTAGCCGGGCAGCAAAATCTGAAAAAGACTACAGAAAAGGCGATCGCAGACGAACAACGTCTTCGTCTTTTACTCGATACAGCTCCATTTAGTATCGGAATTCATCAACATGGTGTTTTGAAATTTATAAACACTGCCGGGGTTAGCATGCTGGAAGTAGAAGCACCGGAAGATATAATTGGGATCAATATCGAAGAAATTGTGCATCCGGATTTTCTGGAATCTACCCGGCTAAGGGTAGAGAAAATGATGAGAGGTGAAAAAGTATCGAAAACGGTGGAGATCATTTTTCTAACCAGAAAGGGAAATGAGGTTCCTGTTTGTTTACATGTTACGCCCTTCGAAATGGATGGTGAGCCGGCTATTCAGGTTATTGCTGAGGATATTTCTGAGCGGATTGAACGGGAGGAATTGCTTGAAAATGCCATTCGTGAGAAGTCGATCCTGATCTCAGAGATCCATCATCGGGTTAAGAATAATATGGCGATCATATCGGCACTCATGCAGTTACAAGCCTTTGAGACCGACCACCAAGAAGTGAGGAGCACACTTAATGAAAGTGTAAACCGGGTAAAATCCATCGCTTTGATCCATGAACAGTTGTATAAATCTCAAAACCTGAATGAGGTACGGTTCGATCAATATATCAAACCACTGGCTGATATCGTGTCCGACTATTTTAAAGGAAGGGGTAAGGTTTTCTTCGATTATGAAATTGAGGAGACTTCGTTGAACATAAATCAGGCTGTTTCCTGTGCACTCTTTCTAAATGAAGCGATCTCGAATGTGTTTAAATACCGAACAGGAAGCGGTGAGAGTTTATGTGTTATTTCCGCTAAACAAATGGGTCGAAATATCCACATCAACGTGAAAGATAATTGCCCGTGGAGCGCTGAGTTTTTAAGTGATAAGCAGAGAAACAGATTGGGGTATCAATTAATGGAAACGACCGCCGATCAGTTGCATGGTACATTTACAATAGAGGAAAAAGAGGGTATGCTGATCACGCTGATTTTTGAAAAAGAGCTTTCGGTTAAGGGAAGTGCTTCAAATAATATAATTACTCTGTAAATAGGTGGAGTGCTTAGCCCGGTTATCGGTTTAGAAGTCCACTTTCTGAGTGTTATATTGAAATCCCCCGCAACCTCAAAAACATCATGAAATGAAGTCTACTCTACCTCTTGTTTATTCTTTTCTTGTGTTGTCTGTTCTTTTTACGGGCTGTCTTTCTGATGGTGGAGCTGATAATAATACCGATAACGGTTTGGACATCTCCAACAAAGTATTCACCAATACCAGCAATGATTGTAGTGATTATGTGGAACAGTATTATTCCAATGTAAAGGACATACAACGGGATGCTGAGTTTGAGGGACTGGTCACTGTTATTCAGACTCAAACGGAGTGCGCACTTTCAGTGAATGGGATCCCGAATCATGATTTTAATGACGCAACAGCACATTTTGCAACACAGGTAAGTGCGAATACCCGTGTGTTTACTATTTCAAGAACTCCGGAAAAAGCGGCTTCTCCTACTGCATTATCCCAAATGTATTACGATGCCCTTATGTTGAATGGCGTAGTGGTAGATATGTTATCTGCCGGTTGTTACCGCCCTAATGACCCTCAGGCAGATGCTGACGGGAATACACCGATTGGTTGTTCTACCGACGACAATTGGCTGGTTGATCCATTGGGCACAGATTCAAAGTTTGGAGCGGATGCTCATAATGCCCATACCCAACCGGATGGAACGTATCACTACCATGGGAATCCTCTTGCAATGTTCGATGATGAACCCGGGGTAAATGGATCTCCGGTGATCGGATTTGCGGCAGATGGCTTTCCTATCTTTGGCAGTTATTTTCTTGACCCCGAAACCAATGAAGTAAGAAAAGCAATTTCCGGTTATACACTCAAGTCGGGAGAGCGACCGGGGCGTGATGCTACAGATCCCGGTGGAACGTATGACGGGTTATATATTGATGATTATGAATTTACCGGAAATGGTGATCTGGATGAGTGTAATGGTATGACGGTCAATGGAGTTTATGGATATTATGTAACGGATTCTTATCCATGGATCATCGGATGTTACTCCGGTACTGTGAATGAATCATTCAATAAAGGTCAGGGGAAACTCAAGTTTAATTTGCAGTCCCTGATGCATGCACACTGATAGGCGTTTGTGACTAAGCTGGAAAATGCCACTACTTTATTTGGGAAGATGGTAATATCCGGCACCACCCTGATACTAAAAAAGGTTCCGACACAATGTATCGAAACCTTCTTTTTAGAACATCAAATTTCAAAAAGGTTTTGTTAATTAATCCCAAACTACGGTAGTACCCAGGTCCTCACCATCACAAACGATCTTTTTCAGAGATCCGGATGCGTTCATATCAAAAACAATGATAGGGGTCTCATTTTCACGACATAGCGTAAAAGCGGTAAGATCCATCACAGAAAGTCTGCGTTTAAGCACTTCATCACCGGTGATCACATCGAATTTTTTAGCCTCTGGGTTCTTTTCAGGATCATCATCATAAATGCCATCAACACGGGTTCCTTTTAGGATCACATCAGCTTCCACCTCGATAGCGCGTAATGCACCGGCCGTATCTGTGGTGAAGTACGGATTTCCTGTGCCGGCTCCGAAGATCACTACACGACCTTTTTCGAGGTGACGCACTGCACGTCGGCGGATAAATGGTTCTGCGATGGCTTCCATACGAATGGCGCTAAGTAGCCGGGTCTTCACTTCTTGTCGTTCCAGAGCATCCTGCAAGGCCATGGCATTGATCATGGTAGCAAGCATTCCCATATAATCGCCCTGAACGCGATCCATTCCTTCAGTGGCTCCCTTCACCCCGCGAAAGATATTTCCTCCGCCAATAACGATCGAGACTTCAACTCCCTCTCTTTGAACGGCTTTGATCTCTTCAGCATAGCGCGTTAGAATATCTCCGTCGATTCCATGTCCCTGCGCGCCGAGCAGAGCCTCTCCACTTAGTTTTAACAGAATTCGTTTATACTTATTCGCCACTTAGTTTTCCTGATTTATTAGACAAAAAAAAGGCTGTCCCTGAATCAGAGACAGCCAAAGGTAAAGAAAAAAAGATTAAGCATCCTCGCCTAATTGAATGCGGTAGAATGCAGTTGCCAGCGGCGTGTTATTTTGCTCCAGATACTGTTTAACAGTTAAACTGTTTTCTTTAACAAATTTCTGATTGAGCAGAACGCGCTCTTCGTAGAATCTTCGAAGTTTACCTTGAGCCGCTTTTTCTGCGATCTCAGCTGGTTTGCCTTCGTTAATGAGTTGCTCTTTAGCGATCTCAAGTTCTTTTTCTACGACAGCAGCATCTACTTCGTCCTGGGTAACAGCGATTGGCTTCATGGCTGCAACCTGCATGGCAACGTCTTTAGCTACTTCGTCGTTTTCAACGGTACCGTCGAACTCAACGATCACGCCCAGCTGATTGCCCGGGTGGATGTAGTTTACAAACGAACCATCAGTTTTAGCCAGCACCACTTTACTGATCTGGATCTTCTCACCGATAGTACCGGTCATTTGCTGTAAATGGTCAGCAACGGTAACACCTTCAACTTCAGTTGCCATCAAAGTATCAAGATCTTCAATGTCATTTTCGTAAACGGTGTTCAGGAATTTTTCAGCCTGAGCCTGGAAATCGTCGTTCCGTGCAACGAAATCGGTTTCGCAGTTGATCTCGATTGCAGCTGCTTTTTTGGCATCATCGCTGATCTTTGTAACAACCAGACCTTCTTTAGCTTCACGGTCTGCTCTCTTATCAGCAACTTTCTGACCTTTTTTACGGAGAATTTCAACAGCTTTGTCGAAATCCCCATCTGCTTCAGCCAGTGCTTTTTTACAGTCCATCATACCGGCACCGGTCATGTCTCTTAGTTTTTTTACATCAGCAGCAGAAATACTCATTGTAATAGTAGTTTTTGAGAGTTATAAAATTATTCTTCTTCGTCTGACTCAGCGGCTGAAGTGTCAGCATCCTGAGCAGGAGCAGATTTTCTTTTCTTACGTGATCTGAGCTTGGTTTTAACTTCAGGCTCATCATCAGAATCGTCTTTTGCTTCGGCAGCAGCTTGTTCCATCAATTCCTCTTCCGCTTGTGCTTCACGTTCAGCGGCACCTTCGATAATTGCATCAGCAACCTGAGAAGCGATCAACTGAATGGTACGGGCAGAATCATCATTACATGGGATGATGTAATCAGGTACATCAGGATCACTGTTGGTGTCTACCATTGCAATGATAGGAATGTGAAGTTTGATAGCTTCACTTACAGCAAGGTGTTCTTTAATGATGTCTACCACAAAGATAGCACCGGGAAGACGGCCCATATTTGCAATACCACCCAGGGTATCTTCCAGTTTTTGTTGCTCACGGGACAGCATTAACCCTTCTTTCTTGGTTAATTCAGCCATAGTACCGTCAGTTTTCATGCGCTCGATCTCTTCCATACGAGAGATGCTCTTGCGAACGGTGCTGAAGTTAGTGAGCATACCACCTAACCAACGGTGGGTAACAAAAGGCATTCCGGCGCGGATCGCTTCTGTTTTAATGATCTCTGTTGATTGCTTTTTTGTACCTACAAAAAGAATGGTTTTTCCGGCTCTTGATAGTTTTTGTACTTCGTCGAGAGCTTCCTGAAGGTAATTTCGTGTTTTCTTAAGGTCAATGATGTGAATTCCGTTGCGTTGCATGAAGATGAATTCTCTCATCTTCGGGTTCCAGCGACGGGTTAAGTGACCAAAATGGGCGCCTGATTTTAACAGGTCTTCAATAGATGCAGCTTTAGGCATTGTATTAGTATGTGTTAGGTTAATCCTCTGTGCGGGTCAGCCTTATAAAACCAATCCCGACCAATACGATCGGGACACCTGGCTATAAGTCGCCACACATGTGTGTTTAAAAAGTTGTGTAAGCGTATGAATTAACGCTTAGAGAACTGGAATCTCTTACGTGCTTTTGGCTGGCCGTATTTTTTACGCTCAACCATACGATCATCACGAGTAAGAAGTCCGTGTTCTTTCAGAGCAGAGTGTACTCCTTCATTCTCGCCATCAAGAGCGCGGGCAAGGGCATGCTGAATTGCACCAGCCTGTCCTGATTTTCCGCCGCCACGAACAGTAACTTTAATGTCGTAGTTACCTTCAAGTTCGGTTACAGAAAGCGGAAGTAACGCAATGTTACGAATTGCTTTAACCGGCAGGTACTCTTCGATAGGAGTGTTGTTGATTAAAATGTCACCTTTACCCGGTTTGATATATAAACGGGCAGTAGAGGTTTTTCTTCGTCCGATGTAATTAGCTTGTGCCATTATAAAAATCGATTAGAGCTCGATGATTTCAGGGTTCTGAGCCGCCTGGTTGTGTACAGGACCTGCATACACACGCAGGTTAGTAAGTAATTGGCGACCTAATTTATTTTTAGGCAACATCCCTTTAACAGCTGTTTTAACCAGCGAAGTTGGATCTTTAGCCAACATGTCTGCAGCGCTGGTGAAGCGCTCACCGCCCGGATAGAAAGTGTGACGGAAGTACATTTTGTCGGTCATTTTGCTGCCAGACAATTTCACTTTTTCCGCATTGATAACGATCACGTTATCACCAGTATCCATGTGTGGGGTGAATGTGGGCTTGGTTTTGCCTCTCAAAATTGATGCTATAACAGTACTCACCCGTCCCAACGGCTGATCTTCAGCGTCGATCAAAACCCATTTTTTCTCAATATCACTGGGTTTGGCGGAGTATGTTTTAAAACTTAAAGTATCCACGATAATTTCGTTTAGATTTGCTTTTTTGGAAAGACACGAAAACTACGGGAAAATTTCATTCATTACAACATCAAAATTACATAAAAATTCCATTCTGAGGTTAATCAGTATACATATTGTATATGTGTGCACTGGTATCAGTCTTTGGGATCCTGCTGAAAACTGCTTTCAAATATTTCTTCTACCTCTTGGGCATCGCAAAGATCGGTTCCTTCGCTCTGTAATGTGCTTGCAGCTGTAGAGATGCCGTATTGCACCGATCTTGCTTTAGAAAATCCCTTAATGAGTCCTGCAATCAAACCACCGACAAAACTGTCTCCGGCCCCGATGGTACTGCGGACATTCACTTTTGGCGGGGTGAATTCAGCGCGTGATTCCGGCGTGATCAGTATAGTTTTTTCTTTGCCAAGTGTGTGTACAATATGTTTTACTCCTTTTTTAAACAGAGTGTCGCATAACGCCTCATCAGAGTCTGCCCCAAAGATCCTCTTCATCTCATTGAATTCCTCCTGATTGGGTTTGATGAATTCTGCCCCATTATTCAATCCCTGAAAAAGTGATTCCCCGGAAGTATCGAGGATAAAGCGTTTGTCAGCTTCTCCACATAATTGTGCAACTCTGCTATAGAAATCAACCGGAGCACCTTGGGGTAAGCTTCCGCTTCCGACTATATATTCATAACCGGATATAACAGACCGGATCTTATCGAGAGCTGATTTCCAGACGGATTCATCTGAGATCTTACCGGGTAGTACAAAACGATATTGCTGACCGGAGCTGTTATCAATAATTGAAATATTCTGTCGGGTAAGATCTTTACTGTCAATTTGCAGGCAGTTGATGTTCTCATCAGACATCATATTATTTAGTAGTGAACCGGTATAACCTCCGCTTATAAAGAGAGCTTCACTTTGTACACCAAGTCGGTGCAAAACCCGGGCAACATTAATTCCTCCTCCACCGGGATCGTAGACAGGTTGTTTACACCGCGTTTTTTGATCGGTGATCACTTCTTCGGCTTCAGTTCCAATATCCAAAGAAGGATTCATGGTGATCGTGAGTACTTTTTTTGATGTCAAATCAGTCATTGAGTGATAGTTAATTGATCAGAAATATTGTGTATGGTCCAGAAAACAAACCCGATGCATGTAAAAGAGTTTCGGTTATTCATGTATCCGAAATCCTTTTTACTATTTTTAAAATGCAAGATACTGAAATTGATAGCGGGGCATTAGCTGCAAAATCTTATTAAGCACGGTGGATTGAGAGCAGTATTAAAAGTATATATTCTCAATGTGTGAAATCTATCACTGATACCACCTAATAAATCATCTCAAAGTGTGATCAGATCAAATAACGGACGAATGAGAAAACTATCATCAATGCTTAGAACACTGATATTTACAACCTGTTTAGCAGGATTGGGTACTCAATTATGGGCTCAATCCGTGATCGTAATTCCGGATGATGGTTTTTACAGTGATTCTGTGATCGTAAACATATCCGGTATTGAAGCTGGAGATTTGGTCTATTTTACATCAGATGGCAGCGATCCCTTAAAGTCCGGTCAGCTTTGGTCAGATACCTATACCCAAAAAGAAACGGGAACGCTGCGCGTCACTGTTATTTCAACTCAGAATGATACCACAGAAATTTTCCGAAGTTACTTAATTGATGAACCGACTGAGCTGGCTGTTTTATCGATCACTACCGATCCAGCTAATTTCTTCTCTGATTCGGCCGGAATTTATGTGGAAGGAACCAATGGAATTACCGGGTATTGCAGGGACACTCCAAAGAACTGGAATCAGGATTGGGAACGGGAGGTTCGGCTAACGTTCTTTGAAAGAGATCGAAGTTTTGGCTTTTCAGAGAACGCCGGAGTAAAGATCGGTGGAGGATGTACCCGGCTGTATGATCAAAAATCACTGGACATCTATTTCCGGGATGAGTACGGAGCAAAAAAACTGAACTATCCGTTATTCCCGGACAAACCTTTCGATGAATATGATCGCTTATCATTGAGAAATGGCGGGCAGGATTGGTACCGGGCCATGATCAGGAATGCGGTAGTACAGAGTTTTGTAAAAGATCGAATGGATCTTGGATATCAGGCATTTAAACCGGTTGCTGTTTTTCTGAACGGCGATTATTGGGGTCTGCATATGCTCAGGGAAAAGCAAAATGAGGATTTCATAGAATCGAATTATGGATTTGATGAAGATTCGGTAGACGTATTAACAACGAATGCTTCGGTAAGCGAAGGAAGTGCCGATCACTATGAGGCAATGTTAGAATATATCGAATCGAATGATCTCAGCGATCCTGCAAACTATGAGTGGGTTACCCAACAGATGGATATCGAGCAATATATCGATTATATGATCACGGAGATCTACTTGTCTAATGGAGACTGGCCGGCCAATAACATTAAATACTGGCGTCCGCAACAACCCGGCGGTAAATGGAAATGGATCCTGTATGATGCGGATATGACCATGAATAGTCATTCCCGGGGCACAACGACCACCAATATGCTGGAGAAGCTGCATCAGGTTACGGATACCAATTACGAAAACCCGACCTGGTCTACGTTTCTGTTCCGGAATCTTCTAAAGAACGAGACGTTTAAAAATACGTTTATTCAACGGTACAGTGTGCATTTGCAGCATACCTTTGCACCTTCAAGATTAAAAGCCATTCTGGATAGTACGAAAGCATTGGTTGAGTCAGAGATCCCAAGACATATGGAGAGATGGGATAAATCATTCAGGTTGGGTTATAATATGGATTGGGAAAAGCATATCGAGATGATCAATGATTTTATTACGGACAGAAATACGATAGCCCGTCAGCATTTGTATAGTTTTTTTGATCTGATTCGCCTGAATAGTCTGGAGACCATAAGTAATCCTGCTGAAGGAGGAATTATAAAAGTAGAGGGCCTGCGTACCGATACCACTCATTATGCGTTAGTCTATAATTCTATACCTGCCACTGTATACGCAGAAGCTAAGCCCGGATACACATTTACCGGATGGAGTGGCACGGGCAGCGGAAGTGAACCACAACAACAGATCACCTTAACCGAAAACAGTATCTTAACAGCGAATTTTGTTCGCAATTCATTAGGGAATGGTAGTTCTCTGGTCATAAATGAGATCAATTATAATTCTTCGGATGTATTTGATCCTGAGGATTGGGTGGAGATCTACAACAATTCAGGTTCTTTGATGGATCTTTCGGGGTGGTATTTTTCGGATGAACAGAACGATCATCAGTTCTTTTTCCCGGATGGATTTACACTTGAAGCAGGTGGATATGTCGTGATCAGCCGGGATACCGCAAGATTCAAAGAGGTTTTTCCATCAGTGAGTAATGTGATCGGCGATATGGATTTTGGCCTTTCAGGCGGAGGTGAATTGTTGAGGATCTTTGATGCAAACGGAACATTGATTGATGAGGTCACTTACTCGGATGAAGCGCCATGGCCGGCAGAAGCAGATGGAGAGGGAGCCACACTTTCACTTACAAACCCGGGATTAGATAACACTCAGGCAGAGAATTGGGCTGCATCAACAGGAAACGGAACACCGGGCGCAGAAAATTCTGACGTTATGGTACATACTGAAGAAGAAGCATTTCGGGATCAACCGTTGAGTATTTCACTACAGCAGAATTACCCAAACCCGTTCAATCCGAGTACTACCATTAGTTATCAAATTAACTCTCCGGGGCAGGTTCAGTTAACCATTGTGGATATTACCGGGCGAACGGTAGCCGAAATTGTGAATGCTTATCAGGCAGCGGGGCATTATTCGGTAAGTTGGAATGCCCACTCGGATGGAGTGGCAAGTGGTGTTTATCTATATCGCCTGGAGGCGCAAGGTCAGGTGCTGAGTAAAAAGATGCTATTGGTTAAGTAAGTCACGAAAACTAAAATCAGATTACATCTTTCTTAGAGCTTTTTTTTCAGATACATTGCCATGGATAGGTATGCTCATATCATTCGAATTCGGCCACCTCTATGCATCAGGATCATCACAACAATTGGGTTTTAAAGATCACTAACGTAATTAGTGGGATAATTTTCGTTTCACTTTGCTTTGGTACGTCTGTGGCGCTTGCTCAGGTCACTATCAGAGGATTGGTTTCAGAAGCTTCTAATTCAACACCGCTGCCGGCCGCCAATGTGGTGTTATATACTATGGAAGGAGAAACCTATAAAGGAGTTTCAACAGATGTAAATGGTCTGTTCATCATAAATGGGGTTACTAAAGGGTCTTATGTGATCCGGGCAAGTTTTATCGGATTCAGGACATTCACAGATACCTTAGAAGTGAGCTTTTTCACTGAAAATTTGAATTACAATATCTTGCTTGAAGAAGGTGAAAATACGCTGGATGACATCATTGTGGTCGAAGAAGGAAATAAAGCAGACGTCGATGTGGGGCATATCCGCATCGATAAAGTGGATATTCAGCGGGTGCCAACTCCGGCGGGCAGTGGCGACCTGGCCAGCTACATTCAGACATTACCCGGTGTGGTATCTACGGGCGATCGTGGGGGGAACTTATTTATCCGCGGAGGGATGCCAACCGAAAACATGACTCTTATTGATGGAGCGCTCGTTTATCAGCCTTTTCATATCATCGGTTTTTTCTCCGTTTTTCCCGAAGAGATCGTATCTACAGCCGATTTTTATGCCGGTGGATTTGGTCCTAAATATTCAGGTAGAACATCGTCTGTATTGGATGTTAAACTAAGAAACGGTGATCTGTATAAACGTAATTTTTCGGCCTCTCTCAGTTCATTTCTAAGTCAGGTCTATTTCGAAACGCCTCTTAAGAAAGGTAAAAGTTCACTCATGATATCTGCCCGGAGGTCATTGATCGAAGAAAGTAGTGAATTGTACGGGAATCCCCAGCCATTAAGTTTTAACAGCCAAATGGTGAAGCTCAATAAGGTGATCAACGATCAGGGCTCCAATTGTTCAGCCTTGTTCATGCGCACCAAAGATCAGGGTAAACTTGATTACAGTGGTAATGATGTATTTAGATGGAACAATCTTGTATTGGGTGGGAAATGTGTGGCGCTCAGCCAGGAAAGTTCCGTGCCCTATGTTGATATCAACTTATCTATTTCGCACCTGAACAATGAGGTCGGAGATATTGAAGACCCTGAGCGGCAATCAGCTATAACGATGTTTCATACTCAGATCAATATTGTACAAATGATCAGCAGTATTCGACTGGAGTATGGGTTCACCACCACAATTAGATGGATGAACTATGAGATCAACGATTATTTTGCTGATCTGAATACCAAGCGGCAGGCGATATTAGGATCAGGTGCGTATCTACAATCGGTGATTCCCCTGGGAAAAAAGATCGAATTAAAACCCGGTATTAACGCTTCACTTTTTTTATTCAGATATGGGGCTACAGTCGATCCCAGGGTTCAGGTTTCTTATAAACCCAGAGGGCGCAAAGATGAGGAGTTGAGTGCCGTAGTTGGTCTGTACCGGCAGCCAATTTCCGGCATTATCGATTTCAGAGATGCGGGAAGTGCATTTACGCTATGGACCCCGGCACCGTTCGACGGTGAGCAATTACTTGCAAAGCACGCTATGGTGGGGTGGCGTCAGCCCATCGGTGGAAAATTGAGTTACTCGGTAGAAGGATATATGAAATGGATGGAAGAATTACCGGTTTCCACATGGAGCTCCATCGCAAAGTTCAATACTTCAATTTCAGTGGCGGATGGAAATTCGAAAGGGGTGGATGTAAACCTGAAATATAATGGTGACGTCTTTTACAGTACGGTCGGCTATGGCTATGTGATCACTGAATACACCACCTATCAGGAGTTGTTCAATACCTGGTATGGAGTGGATAATTTAACGTATAACCCGCCACACGATCGCCGGCATCAGTTGAATGCACAAATGGGCTTCGATTTCAAGACCTTTGATCTGAATATTCAGTGGAGTTATGGTTCAGGATTACCTTTTACCCGGCCGATCGGGTTTGATGAGTATCTGGAATATGGATTCTCCCAACCGGATGTTCGGGAAGAGTACGGCACGCCCCGCATAATTCTGGACCGGCCATTTGATGGACGTATGCCGGAATATCACCGGTTAAATGTTTCTGTAGAGAAGAGTATTGATCTTAATACGGTATGGATGAAGTTGCAGGCCGGAGCCATCAATACCTACGATAAGCAGAATATCTTCTATTTTGATATTTACACGCAACGACGGATCGATCAATTGCCTTTCTTTCCATTCGCATCCCTGAAAGTTGAAAGTAAAAGGTAGGTGAGTGATGACAATACGTACTGATACAAAAGCCAATTTACTACCGGTGATCATCACTGCCTTAGTCGTTATGATCATTGCGGGATGTAAGAATGATAATTTCGATCCGTTTAACCGGGAGGCCGATCTGCATTTTTCCATACATGGTGCCCTGGATGCATCACTGGATACACAATGGATACGGATCAGTCCGGTCAGGGATGATTTTTTTCAAAATGGGGAAGCCTTTGATGCAACGGTAACAATTACCAACACACGCACCGGCCAAACGGTAACAATGAATCCTGAAAGATTTTCCCGCTTTAATGGGGAAGAGACCGTGTATTTCTGGAATTACTGGACCACCGGGGATATTGAAGCGGAAGAAGAATATGTATTACGGGTATTTGATTCGGAGGGAAATGAAAGTTCATCCACGGTACGGATACCACCGGATTTCGTTACTCCGACCTTTGATCTGGGTCGCGGAGATGATAACGGTGTATTAATCGGGGAAGGGATAGACAGGATCGTTGTGGCAGATGGTATCTATTACCTCACCATCTACACCGAAGAAGGAGGGGCTTTTGTACGTAAAGAATATATATCGCAGGTGGAGGGCGAGAACATCACCCGAAGTGCAACTACCGGGTTATATCGTATCTATTTTGATGATATGGTGGTGATCGCAGATCTCTACAAAGTGCCGTTAACGAGAATACAATTGGATAGTGCCAAAATTTATATGGCAGCAGGAAACGACAGCTGGCCGGATGTAGTGAACTATACTCCGGAAGAACTCTCATTACCCCACGTGGTCTCTAATATAGAAAATGGAGTAGGAGTATTAGTGGGTATAAATAGTGTTACTCTGCCATTTAGGAGTTGTTATGATCAGGATCAGCAACTTATAGCCTGCGAACCGCTGAAGAGCCGGGCACTCATCAAAAATTGAAAAAACGCCAAGCTGAACACCTTCAACAGATTAGCGCTGTTGCATAGAAATAGTCTAAATTCATTATCTATTCATAAAGACTGTTAACAAGGAAACAAAAAGTCGAAAAGATTTGTACTTTTAGGTGAATTAAAAGGGAATACTAAAGAAAAGATACATGAGCGAACAATTTAAGAAAACAAGAGTAGCTTTCGATTCCGGTTCTGGTACATCTTATATGTACAGCCTCGAAAAACTGAAAGAACTAGGCTACTCCAAGATCGATACACTTCCTTTCTCCATAAAAATATTGTTGGAAGCTGTTTTGCGGGAATATGATGATTACCTGGTAACCGCAAAAGATATTGAAGCGTTAGCTACCTATAACGCCAAAGACCCACAGGGAGAAATTCCTTTCAAACCATCACGCGTAGTACTTCAGGATTTTACAGGAGTACCGGCTGTAGTAGATCTGGCTGCTCTGCGTTCTGCTATGGAAAGAATGGGCGGTAAAGCAACCGATATCAATCCTCAGGTTCCCGTTGATCTTGTGATCGACCACTCTGTTCAGGTGGATATGTTCGGGCAGGAATATGCATTCATGTTCAATGTTGAAAAAGAAATGGAGCGTAATCGTGAGCGCTATGAATTCCTGAAATGGGGTAAATCAGCCTTTGATAATTTCCGGGTAGTTCCTCCGGGACGCGGTATTGTTCATCAGGTGAACCTCGAATATTTAGGCCGTGGAGTATTTACCCGTACAGAAGAAGACGGAACCGTTACAGCATATCCTGATACCTTAGTAGGTACAGACTCTCACACAACCATGATCAACGGTCTGGGTATTCTGGGCTGGGGTGTTGGAGGTATTGAAGCGGAAGCAGCTATGCTGGGCCAGCCGATTTCCATGTTAGTACCGGAAGTAGTTGGTATGAAACTGACCGGTGCACTCCGTGAAGGAGTAACCGCGACCGACTTAACGCTTACTGTTACCCAAATGCTGCGTAAGCACGGTGTGGTTGGTAAGTTCGTAGAATTTTATGGTGATGGGATCAGTAACATGAGTTTACCTGACCGTGCCACCATCGCAAACATGGCTCCTGAATATGGCGCTACCATGGGATTCTTCCCGATCGATAGCGAATCATTACGGTACATGAGCCGAACCGGCCGATCCAAAGAGTTAGTGGATCTGGTAGAATCTTACACCAAAGCTCAGGGTCTTTTCAGAACCGATGACACTCCGGATCCGGAATTCACTTCCACGCTGGAACTGGATCTGAGTACTGTTGAAACCTCATTAGCGGGTCCAAAATTACCTCACGATCGTATTGTGCTGGGTAATATGAAAGAGACGTTCAAAAACTCTCTCACCAGCGACAATCCTACGATGGGATTCAATCTGGAGCAGGAAAAACTGGCAAACAAAGGATTGTACAAGAATGGTCAGGAAATTGAGATGAAGCACGGTGATGTGGTAATTGCTGCCATCACCAGCTGTACCAATACCTCAAACCCAAGTGTAATGTTAGGGGCAGGTATAGTTGCTAAAAAAGCGTACGAAAAAGGACTGAAAGTTCCAGCCTACGTAAAAACTTCTCTGGCACCTGGTTCCCGGGTAGTTACGGAATATCTGAACGAAGCCGGTTTGACCGAATACATGGATAAATTAGGGTTTAACCTGGTTGGATACGGTTGTACAACCTGTATCGGTAACTCTGGTCCTCTGCCTGAACCGGTAGAAACTGCCATCAAAGAAGGTGATCTTATTGCCGCAGGGGTGCTATCCGGAAACAGAAACTTTGAAGGCCGGATTCATCCGTGGGTTAAAGCGAACTTCCTGGCATCTCCGCCATTGGTAGTAGCTTATGCACTTGCCGGTACGGTGGATATCGATCTGGCTACCGAACCGATTGGTAAAGACAAAGAAGGAAACGATGTATTCCTGAAAGATATCTGGCCGACTACCGATGAGATCGCAGAGCACTTGGATAATGCGATCCGTCCGGAGCTGTTCGATAAAATGTACAGCGATATCTTCGAATCACCAACCTGGGAAGAGATCCCGGTATCCGGTGGCGATCTCTTTAACTGGAGCGAAGATTCAACCTACATTCAGGAACCCCCATTCTTTATGGATATGAGTGAAGAGCCTGAAGAGATCAAGCCAATCAAAGGTGCCCGCGCACTGGTTAAAGTAGGCGATTCTATCACGACCGACCATATTTCTCCGGCCGGTAACATTAAAGAAGATGCACCTGCCGGTGAGTATTTGAAAGCTAACGGAGTGAAGAAAGAAGATTTCAACTCCTATGGTTCACGTCGTGGTAACGACCGGGTGATGACTCGAGGTACTTTTGCCAATGTACGATTCAAGAATCAACTGGCACCGGGTACGGAAGGTGGCTTTACCACCTATTTCCCGGATAATGAAGTAACTACTATTTTCGATGCTTCACTTAAGTACAAAGAAAGTGGAACCCCACTGGTAGCCTTAGCCGGCAAACAATACGGAACAGGGTCTTCCCGCGACTGGGCTGCAAAAGGAACCAATCTGTTAGGAGTTAAAGCAGTGATCGCCGTTTCATACGAGCGTATTCACCGTTCAAATCTGGTACAGATGGGCGTACTTCCGTTACAGTTCAAAGAAGGCGATACCGCCGACAGTCTTGGATTGGATGGTTCTGAAGTATTCGATATCGAGGTAGATAATGATGTGAAGGCAAGAAGTGAGATCAAAGTTACCGCTACGAAAGCGGATGGTACTAAGGTCGAATTTATGACTGATTGCCGCATCGATACGCCGGTTGAAGTAGATTACTACCGTAATGGTGGAATTCTGCATACCGTATTGCTCGACTACCTGAAAAAGAGCAAACAATAATCAACCCTTTTGATTTAATCCCTGGCTGGAAACGGTCAGGGATTTTTTGTTTTTAAAAAAAGGAAACAGCATCTTTAGCCGGTCTTACGACCACCTGTGATCTGTATTCAATATCGATATTAATGGCTGAAAATTTTAAACATATGCAATTACTGCTTCATGCGATTGAGGGAATCAACCGCACCATGGAGCTCAAATCGCTGTTGTTAAAATGCATGAATTCGGCTACCCAGGTGATGGAAGCAGAAGCAAGTTCATTGATGTTGCTCGACGATGTGTCCGGCGAACTTCATGTGAGTATTCCAACCGGACCTGTAAAAGACAAGATCAAGGGAATGAGTATCCCCCGAGACAAAGGGATTGCAGGTTGGGTACTGAAAAATAAAAAGCCTTTCATCTCAAATGTGCCCAAAGACAGTGATATCTTTCTTGGAGATCTGAGCACCGAATTTGAGACCCGAAATATTCTTTGTGTACCGCTCATTAATTCTAAAGATGAAGCGATCGGAGTGATTCAGGTATTGAACAAGAATGAAGGGCAGGATTTTACCGAAGAAAACATCCCGGTATTTGAAACTCTGGCCGGGCATATCGCTCTTTCCATCGAGAAAGTGAAGGAAGTGGATGAGCTGAAGAAACAGATCAAAGACAAAGAGAATCGACTTAAAGAAGTTCATCAGGGACTGAAAAGTAATCTGGCAGCGATCAATGCGCTCATTCAACTTGAAGTTCCTGAGCTGGCCGATGAACAGGCAAAATTCATTTTGAAAGCCACCGGAAGTCGTATAGAGACCATCGCCAATGCTCATCATGTGCTCTACAATCAGGATGAGTTTGAATATCTGGATCTTGGAAAATATCTGGGCCGCTTAACCGGAATGGTCTCTGAGATCTTCGAAGACCCTGAATATGATGTAAGCCTGATGCTCGACTTCGATAAGATCGCCATTAAATCAAGTGTGGCGCTTACTGTAGGCTTGATCGTGAATGAAGTGCTGGTATATATGTTCAAAGAAGCATTTGCTGAGCGCGGATACGGTAAAGTAAGTCTGGCTGTAAAGAAAGATGAAGGAAATGCAGTGGCGATCAGCATTTCTGATGACGGTAACGGACTTCAAACCATACTGGATGGTACCGCTGAAGATTCTCTGGGTTCAGTAATTATCAAGACATTGGCAGTGAAATTAGATGCTACGCTTACACAGCGGCAGAACGATCAGGGCGGAACCATCTTTAGTATTCTTTTCTATCTCTGAACGCCCGAATGAAATAATTAAGTCAGGAAATTTTAGAAATGCAGAAAAAGCAGATCAATATCACCGTTGAATTAGACGACGAGAACATCCCATCAAACATTAACTGGAAAGCCGATGACATGCAGGGCATGGATGAGGCAAACTGCCGGGCTATGCTGTTGTCAATGTGGGATGCAAAACGAAAAGACACCTTAAAACTGGATCTTTGGACCCGTGATATGACAGTGGACGAAATGAAGATCTTCTTTCATCAGACGTTGGTTTCGATGGCAGATACTTTGCAGCGTTCTATCAACGATGAACGTATATCAGGAGACATGATGGATTTCTGTGATTACTTCGCCGAAAAAATGGAGATCAAGGCGTAGTTCAGCCAGATTCCCATCCCTGAATTTACACCCACCAGTTATCCAGGCCACGCATGGTAAATAATTTGGCAAGGATATGTCGTAACGGAGAGTGAAGGATACCCTTCAATACAGTCTCTTTTAAGAGAGGAAAGCGACTCTTTCTGCCGATCTTCATATTCATTTCAGCTCTCATGGCAGCTTTCTTTACAACCACCTGATGAGAGGTAGAATACCCTTCTGTGGTTCCGTTTTTGAATCGAAGAGCGAGATTCCAGGCACCAAGCCAACCAAGGTTCATGCCTTGTCCGCCGATAGGACTCACCACATGAGCTGCGTCTCCAACCAGAAAGACCCGTCCTTTCTGAAAACTTTCAGCCATTAAATGCTGAACGCCGAAACTGCTTAACATGGAGTTGGTTGAAACGGGAATAGAATGACCGATCCTGTCTTTTATCAAAGCTGACAATTGCTCCGCAGTCGGTGAGTTCACATAATCATCGGTTTTAACTACCCACCTGCGTTTATTACCCGGCAGAGGGAAACATTCGATCAAACCTTCTGCGGGAAGGTAGACCGCAGCATTGGTATTCAATCCGGTATTATCTTCGAAATCTCCCATGATATAAGTGTCAGGATATCGTTTGCCGGAATAATGGATGCCGATGGCTTGACGAACACGGCTGTTCTTCCCGTCGCACCCAATTACGAAGTCTGCGCTCAGATTTTTTTTATGACCATTCTCTCCATAGTGAACATCCACATGATCACTGCCTTGTTGAATGTGTGTTACTTCGATGCCTGTTTTATATGACGATGGAGAGCGTTTTAAAAATTCATCTCTGAGAATGCGTTCGGTTTCGTTCTGCGGATTGATGAGGATGTAGTTATACGGTTCGGGGCACTGCTCGAAAGTGACGGCCCCTAATAAACGTTTCCCGGTATGTGCTATGCCTTCAAAAACTTTAATTCCGTTTTCCAGAAAAGTTTCAGTGAGATTCAGCTGGTCGAATAATTCCAGCGATACCGGGTGAATCCCAAGTGACCGGGTATCAGAGATCAGCTCCTTCCTTTGTTCTAAAATGGTGCAGGAAAAGCCATGTTCCAGAAGTGCGATCCCCATAAACAAGCCAACCGGACCTCCTCCAACAATTACAATCTCCTTACTCATGGTTCAGATCCAGAATTAAAAGTAAACGAAAAGGAAAAAGGCGCTTTACCATCCATCGATCAGGAGTTGAACGGTCAAGTTCCTCTCCGGTGTAGCTTTTCCGGATGGAAATAGATCCGTCGTAGCTCACAAAAGAATCATGAAACAAAAGAGGGGTGATCATTCTGAAAAGTACATATCCCACGTCACTTCGTTCAATATCATTAAAGATCACCTTCCGCCTGGCAAGTTGTTCAGCTTCAAGCAGGATATCTGTCAGCGAAGATGCATCAAGATGATGAATCAAATGATTTGAGATCACGAAATCGAACTTAAAACCCTTGGTAACCAGATCGGTGGTGCTGCAATGCTTAAAAGCTATTGCGTTGCCGTCAAGATTTCGTTCAACATATTCCACTGCACGGATGTCAGTTTCAATGGCGGTAATCTGCAGGTCGAAGCCATCTTTATCAGCCAGTTGCTTAAGCATAACGGGAACATCTCCTCCACCAAAACCAATATCAAGCAGGGTGTAGCTGGTGCCCTTTTTTAACTCCGGTCTAAGATGATCACGGTAGATCTTTTTCCATCCGGATAATAACCGGTTGATCGTTTTAAACTGGCTGTATGTGTTATTAAGTTTGTCCAGATCACAATCATTCCGATCCATGAGTTCGATCAGATTAGCTTCCCGTTTTGACAGAATGAAGGGCATGTGAATCAGGACTTGACCGAAGTGAATAATCCGGTCTCGATAGTCAAACCCGGACCAAAAGCGATCGGAAGAATGGTTTTTCCTGAATCCGGTTTCTGTAATAAAATGTCGTTCAAAACAAACAGCACGGTTACACTACTCATATTGCCGAATTCTGCGAGCACTTTTCTGGATGATCGTACCTGATCATCCTGAAGGCCCAACGTCTCTTCCACTTTATCAACAATAGCCCGTCCACCGGGATGAACGGCCCAAAGGTCTATTTCTTCCTTGGTGGTTTTTAAAGATTCGAAAAGAGGTGTGATCACATCTTCCAGATTGGCTGAAATTATATCCGGCACATAGCTGGATAAGGTCATATTAAAGCCTGAATCACCTATGGTCCAGGCCATATCTTTTTCTCCTTCATAGGCAAGAGAAGAAGTGAAAGCCTTCATTTCAAAGCCATGAGTTGGTTGCTTAGCCGATACGATCATGCCTGCAGCTCCATCCGCAAATACCGAAGAAGCGATCAGTGTATCGGGGTCATTCTTCTTTTGAAAATGGAGAGAACACAGTTCGGTGGCGATCACCATAACCACGGCATCAGGATCGGCCTCACAAAATGCTTTTGCCATCTTCATCCCCTGAAATGCGGCATAACAACCCATAAACCCGATATGGTATCGTTGAGTAGAAGGATTTAGTTTGAGGCCACGAACAATCTCAAAGTCCGGACCCGGCGCAAAAAAGCCGGTACAGGAAATGGTGATCACATGCGTGATGGAATTTTTATCCAGTTCGGGATTCTGATTCAATAACTGCTCTCCAACATTAAGAAAAAGCGGGATCGCTTCCTGTGTATATTTTTCATTTCGCTCAGAAGTAGACGGGCAGGAATGTTCCGAAAATGCACGGTTAAAAAAAGAGTCACCCGACCCGGAATGGAAATCATGCAGTACGGTATGACGTTTTTCGATACCCGATTGAGAATACACCCGATGCAAGATCGCCTGAGTGCGACGGTCGCCCTCAAACCTGGATTTCATAAGATCCCGGACCTTTTCTTGTTTAGCAAAAGTTTCAGGTACGGCAGTTGCAATAGAATGGATGTAAGCAGGCATCAGCGATTGAATTGGTTAACAAACTGATTAACCCTTGTTTTTACAAATTGGTTCAGATTCCAAACGGATCTACTCAGTCTTCGTTTTCGTCAATATATGAAACCGGGTATTATGCAATACAGTAGCCACGGTTAGGGCTCTTGTTTTATTTTAATAATTAGTTAACAGGTAAATGCCTTTGCTTTTGGTTATTGCATTTATTTAATTAATCACATCGGACTGGCAATAATTATTAGAGTTAGCTTAAGGAGGGGAAAACAAATAACCCTTAATAA
>DLCN01000030.1 GCA_002480645.1 Balneolaceae bacterium UBA7797 | reverse complement strand
TCGTTGTAAAACCTGTCCTTTAATAGTCATGACCGTAGCAAGTTTTATCTAAGTATTTCTGCATTCAATTATTGGATTCATTAAAATCCAATATGATTATAAGTCTATTTTTATTTTTAGCTTTCTTTATTTCTCAATATTCGGATAACGATCTAACTATTGAAGCCAATTATTATATCGAAAACATTGGGCGAAATGTTGATCTAGATGAGAACTATTGGGCATTGACTGAATTATTCTTTTCTACCTGTCAGGTTAATGATGTTGTTCAGGATCAAATATTGAACTCTGACATCATAGAGCTAAAAAAATATTATTCAGATATAAATTGCTCTGAAATAAATAATGACCTGACAAAAACCAAGTATAATCTATACTACCAAATATCATACGAGAAAGGTTTAACCGGGCTTTTCGCTTACTTCATTATTAAAAGTCCAAAAAATGAAGATTTTACTAGTAAAATCGGAGCATTTAAAAAAGTTTGGCAGCATAGAATTCCTTCTGATTTCGAGAATTTATTGGTACCGATTTTAAATGGTAGTAGTCTATCTCCTCAATATTACCCTGAAACGAATACAAGTCTCATCATTTATGGAATTTTATCACAACGAAACTCAGTAGCACTAACAGATTCATTAAATAATGAGCATCTACCGATATTTTGGATTAATGAACTTCAAAATGATAAAAGCAGTGATTTTTCCTTTGATCCTAAAAATTCATTGAAATTAAATTCATTGATTATATCCTTATTTAGAGATGGGCAATATCAAAAACTCTTAGAGATTAATGACCTGACTAGATTTTACAATCTAAGTCCGGATCTTAATAATAGAAGCTCATTATTCTATGCTCTTTCCTATGCATATTTTTCTGTTGGAAGGTATGATGAATCCCTTAATGTAATGAGAAATAAACTCCTCCCGTTAGGCGCATACATTGAAGCGACTACAGTTGTCCTTAATAGTAAATTACTTATGGGTGCTAGCCTCTATCAGTTAGGTAAGTTTGAGGAATCAAAAAAAGTGTATGAGGATTTAGTAACTAATAATTCAGTATCCAAAATAAATATCGAATTACTTAATAATCTTAGTATTTCTTATTTAAAGCTTGGTCAAAAAAATAAATATGTTTCATTAATGCTAGAAGCATTAAATACAGCAACAAAGGAAAATGCATATAAGAATAAACTCACCATACTTAGAAACCTTTTCTACTACTATTTATCAATCTCAGATTATTCAACCGCTTTAAGATATCTGGATGAAGCAGAAAGTATCGCACTTGAAAACTCAGATAATGCTGAACTTTCAGCTATTCATATCATTTACGCAACTTATTATTGGGATGTGGAAAATGATCTTGATAAAGCCTTAGATGAGCTGGATGCCATAAAGAACTCTACCCTACTATCGGATGACTATTTTGACAGATTGAGTTTTCTTAAAAAAAGGATCGAGATATTCATTGACTCTGAAAATTACTCAAAGGCAGAGCACGAATTACTGGAATTCAAAAAAATCACATCCGAAAATTCCGACAACCGTAATTATTTTGAAGCCCTGATAGGATTAGCTGAAGTAAAGTTAAAGACAAATCACTTAGATGAGGCTGGGGAAATATTTGATGAACTGAGACTCTACTCTTTGGATAATATTGATTTCGAGTTATCGGTGTTATATAACACATTGTCTCAAATGTATAACTTTCAAACCGGCAGCAAAAGAGAGGCTCTGGACAATCTTGAACCGGTAATTGAACAGGTTCTACAGCGAGCAAGAACCAGTATAGACACTCAAACTGGATTCTGGACCCTGGAACAGGAATATATTGATCTGTTCAACGCTTCAATTCAAATGCTAATTTCCCTGGGAAATGAACAACGAGCCCTTCAATTACTTGATGAATTAAAGACTATCAATGACGCTGCCTTATATAATAGCCCTATACTAAGAGCAAATTCTTTAAGTGAAGAAGATCTTGCTCAGGATAAAATATTGAATGATAAGATCCAGGATCTTCGAACTGAATATCTCAATCAAAAAACATCCGATGGCCGACTTCAAATAAAATCCCAAATTGACAGACTATCTGCACAAAGAGAAGAAATTTTGAATAAAGTTCGAAATGAGCTTCCAAATCCAGTGATTCCGGTATGGGTTATTCAGCGAAATATTTCTAACAATGAGCTCATTCTTCATTTTACCGAAGTCGGAGACAAATTATACCTTGCAAAAATAAGCTCGAATAAGATCGATATTTCGGTCTATGATTTTGACAGATTGACAAAAAACAGGTTTCAGGATTTTGCCGATCATATTGCGTCAGCATCTACCGATCTGTTTGAGCTTCATGAAATAACCAGTCTATTCAAGCTTGACGAAATCCCTTCACAATACAATTCAATAACTGTTATTCCTGATAATCACTTATACAGAATTCCACTGGATATTTTACCACTTAGTGAACCAGAAACCTCCCGCAGCTTCGGACAGGTAAACTACCTGATCGAAAAATACGATACCAGATATTTCACATCATTACAGGAATTTCTGGAAAATAACAGAGACACCTTTGGTCAAAAATCAACGGTTGATTTTAGTGCTTTTGCCATATCGGATTTCCGGAGTTTTGATTCTCAAACGTTACCATCACTCCCCTACGCTACCCGTGAAATATTAAATATAGACAAGAAACTTACCGATATTGAAAACCGAAATTTATATCTGGGAGCAGATGCTACTAAACAAACCTTTTTAGAGGAAGCCGGAAAAAGCAGGATCTTACATGTGGCCACCCACAGCGAAGTTTCTGAACAGGACCCGCTTTTTTCTACTATCTATCTGAACGGCAGGTCCGGGCATAAGGAGCAACCACTTTATGCTTATGAATTGTTTACTACTCAACTTCATAATGAGATGGTAATGCTGAATTCCTGTAGTTCCGGCTCCGGAGATTATTTGCAGGGAAGTGGTGTTATGGGAATAAGCAGAGCATTACGTTACGCAGGAGCCCAAAGTCTGGCTCTTAATTTGTGGTCGGTAAATGATAAAATTGCTTCTGAATTTGCAACCACCTTTTATGAATCATTGAACCGGGGAAAGACAAAATCACAGTCAATGAGGGATGCTAAACTGATGTTGTTAGAAACCGGAAATGCAAACCCTCATTATTGGGGGGCATATATGTTGATCGGGAATTCCATCCCGATAACAAAAAAGCCGGTAAAAACCGGCCTTTTGTACTTTTCTCTATTACTGATATTCTTAGCGAGTGGGTATTATGCTTATACCAAAACTTATTCGATCACAGTAAGAAACTCATCTATTTAACAGTTACATCACTTAAAGCATCAAGGTAACTCTTGGCGACTCTGCTGAAACCAAGATTCATGTCATAAGTTTTCTCGAAGGCAACGCGTGCTTCTTCAAGTCGATCTAACTGAAAATATGCATTACCTAAGTACCAATATCCTTTTTCAAGAACCTCATCATTGATCTCGTCTAATTCTACAACAACAAGGAAATTATCCAGAGCTTCTTCATAATTACCATAGTTATATTGAATAGAGCCAAGAGTAAGTGAGATCTCTGCTGTTAATTCATTGGAATGTTTTTGTTCCAGTTCCAACTCCAGCATACTAATAGCCTCTTCAACCTCACCATTAGCCGCAAGTTGAATTGCTTCTTTGATTACACTGTTGTTTGTTAACGCAGGAGAATTATTTGCATCCCTGTAAACATTCAGTTCTAAGGTGCTCAGAGGGTTAACAGAATCTGTACTGGTGTTTGCAGAATAATTCATTATTCCTACTACTCCAATGATCAATGCAATAGCAGCGGCAACACCATAATTCACATACTTTCTGATCGAATACACAGGAGCTACTGTTTGCTCTTCGCGTTTAGCCTCGATCACAGCTTTCAGATTTGCAACACTTTTGGTATAGTCGAGGTAATACTCATCCTGAATCAACTCAGCCCAGAGTTCATCAACTTCTTCCTGACTCAATCGACCATTTACATAAAGATCGATCTTCTCTTCCAATTCTTTATTAAAGTTACTTTCTATCATTTTGTATAGATTGATATTTCACACTTGATATTACTTTCATCCTGATAATGGATTACAGATTTGATTACCGCACTAACAAAACCCGTTTTGTATAGTAAATCATTTGTTCTGTACTAATAATCCAACAAATCAATAAATATGAGCTTACCTTGTAAGCAGATATCAATTAGTAAGAGTGCATTCATTACCATTTGTTACACCTTAGCTACACTTTTTTTATTAAAGTACCCTAACAAATTTTAATTACATCAAAACGATTTATTCAACTCATTAATAATAAGGATTTAAATAATTCTATTTTAAGTATGTCAATTAATTTCAATTTTTTGATCACTAATATATTTGTCTTACTTCTACTTACAATCGGATGTTCAGACAATTCTAAAACAATCATATCCGGAAATATTGATTATCTAGGAGATGCTGAGTTCTATTTTTATGAGAAACCTCTGCATTATAAATACTCTCCTGTTCATAAATACTTTCCTGATCTCAAAGGTTCGGAATTCTCACTCGAAATTCCATTAAATCATCCTAAAATTCTCTGGATGGTTATACAGGATAAAGAGTACCCGGTGTATCTGGAACCTGATGAACAGATCAGCATAGAAATTTTCCGTTCTGATTTCCCCGGAAATGTAACTGTCAGAACCGGTGAGAATGAGAATATCTGGAACTCAAATTATCAGCTATATCTGGATGAGACCGTCCCGATCGATAAAAAGTTAGCAAATGAAGCTGATAATTTTTCAGATGGAAAGATCTCTGAAACACTTTTATTGAGTCAGGAAAAATTAGATGCCGCGGAAACTCATTTAAAAGATGGCACACTTCATGCTCTCTATCTTAGAGAGGCAGGGAATGACCTTATTTACAGGTTAAGAGCAATTGAGTACAAGCAACGATCTGACAAAAACTACAATGCTGAACAGCAACGAAAAAATCTATTGTCTTATGCTGATTCTATCGGTTTTTTCAACCTCGAATCACTCAAGGCTCAACGTGCCGGAATAAGAGATTTCACTCATTATTATTCCCGCACATTCGGCATCTATGACAGTGTTGTAAGTGAGTATGGGGAATTATCAGAATACGATATAAAAAGACTTGCCTATCCTGCTTTAGACAAGAAGCGACGGGAAGTGATCGGGCATATTCTTACAGAGGAAGCCAGAGCTTATGCGCAACTATTTCTTGTAGCAGAACGAATTGGTGAGCTGCCATTAGAAACAGCCGAACCTTCATATAACAACTATCTGAAGAATTATGCTGATTATTCGGTTTATACCAATTTCCTCAAAGATTTTTATTCCGAGATCAAATCCGTGTCTCCGGGTGAACCTGCTATTCCTTTTAGTCTACCTGATATAAATGGTAGGATCTATACACTGAAAGACGTGAAAGGAAAATATGTGCTACTGGATTTTTGGGCCGGATGGTGCCAACCCTGTATTGATGAATTTGATGATATGCGCCTGATCTATGCCTCTTATCCAAGAGATAAATTTGAGATACTGGCTATTTCAACAGAATTAGATAGTCTAACATGGGTGAATGACATAAAGCGATTCAAGAATCCCTGGCCTCAACTTTATGGTGGAAATGGTTTTGATCAAACGACTTTTAACGCCTATAAAGGAAGTGGCATCCCATTCTATATTTTGTTAGACCCGAATGGAAATATTGTAAGATACAATGATATTCGTCCTTCATTTAATTTACGGGCTGTACTAGACACTTTGATAACAAATTAAAGGAAGAACATTGAAAGAAGAAGAGCTGGTAAGTTTAACCGAACAATATGTACGACAAACCCTTGAAGGTGAGGGAAGCGGGCATGACTGGTGGCACATACACCGTGTAAGAAATATGGCCCTCCATATTTCCGGCGTTGAACACGCAGACTCTCTGATCGTAGAGTTAGCGGCACTTCTTCATGATATAGCCGATCATAAGTTTCATGATGGAGATGAAGAAATTGGTACGGAAACTGCCCGAAAATGGCTAGTTAAAATTGGTGCATCTGATTCAATCATAACTCAGATCACCACCATTATAAAGGAAGTTTCTTTTAAAGGGGCCGGAGTTGCCACACCGATGAGTAGTCTGGAGGGAAAGATCGTTCAGGATGCTGACAGGCTGGACGCCATTGGAGCAATAGGAATCGCACGTGCATTTGCCTACGGGGGACATAAAAACCGTTTACTCTACGACCCATCCATTCCACCTGAAATGCATGATAGTTTTGATACTTATAAAAAAAGTACCGCCCCAACTATCAACCATTTCTATGAAAAGTTACTGCTTCTAAAAGACCGGATGAATACAAAAACAGGGAAGAAACTGGCCGAAGAAAGGCATCAATTTATGTTAGCTTATTTAGACCGTTTTATGAATGAATGGGACGGGAATAAATGAAATTGAACTGGATAAAGAATACGGGACTTATCCTGATCAGCACAATGATCGCAGTTCTACTGGCAGAACTAGGTGTTAGAGTATTTCTTCCCCAAAACAAAAAAATAACATGGATAGAAATGCACCCGGATGGTTTTATGATGAATCAAAAAGGTGGCACAGCATTTCAGGAATTTGGTGAACGCAGGGCTGATTACCGATTTACAAGCAACAGACTTCGGGGATCTGAAGAGAACACCAGAGATTTCAATATTCTCACACTCGGCGATTCTTTTACCTTTGGACTCCTGTTAAATGAAGAACAAACCTTCATTCATCACCTGCAGGCTACTACTGACTCAATCTTTGCCGATTCCATCCGGTTTATGAATGCAGCAGTGGGAGGAACCGGATTGGCTGACTGGCCCGGGTGGCTGGAAAATTTCGGGGCTGCAACCCAACCTGATCTTGTTATACTTTTTTTAAATTACAAAGATCTAGATCGGGCTTTATCGAAGAATCTGTTTATTTATGATACAGAAACAGATGCCTTGATCGCTTCACGACGTTGGAAGCCCAGAGCTTTCTTCACAAAACTTGGTCAAAAAGGATGGTATCGTTGGTTACAAGCTCATTCTCACCTTATGAATATCACAGTAAAGTTGCTTTGGCGGTTTGTTTATTTCGATGATGTAACCCATAATTTTGACCCGAAAAAAACGGAAGTGCCGATCGCTGAACTTCAGGATTATAGCCTGGATTCTGATTACTCTATCCATTTAGGATACAAACTGATCGGCAAATTAGAGCAATGGTGTTCAATTAATTCCTGTGATTTTGTATTAGCTACAACCGGGTTTTTTACCGACTCAGCCAACATTGATCATTCTTCCCGCTTTTATCATACGCTTAAAGCAGATAGTTCCATTCACATGAAGGATATTTCGAATTGTATGAATGAGCATACTTCCGGAGACTATGATCTCATTACTATACCCGGAGATGGCCACCCCAACGAAACAGGAGCTCGTTACATCGCAGATTGCACAGCAAAATGGCTGATGCCATATCTAAAAACTCGTTAACTGTTCAATTTCACTTGTGCTTCAATACGGTATTCTCTAATCTTGGCATTCACTTATTGATGATCAAAGCCTACTATGACCTTAACCCAACTATCTTATATCGTAGCAGTAGATAAATACCGGCATTTTGCCACTGCTGCCCAAAAAATCTATATCACCCAACCAACGCTGAGTATGCAGATCCAGAAACTGGAAGACGAGCTGGGCGTTCTGATCTTCGACCGATCGAAAACGCCGGTCATTCCAACTGAGATCGGTGAAAAGATCATAGATCAGGCAAAAGTGATTCTTAGTGGGTCAAAACACATTCAGGATATTGCTGCAGTAAGTGACGGACATCTCAAAGGCACATTTAAAGTGGGTATCATACCGACTGTAGCCCCCTATTTGGTTCCCTTATTTTTGAAACCATTCACGGAAAAATATCCTGATGTTGAGCTCATTTTTGAAGAAAAACTGACAGCTCAGGTCTTAGACGGATTGAACTCTGATGATCTGGATGTTGGAATTATAGCCACGTCTACCGACTCTCATTATTTTGAGCGGGAATTATTTCTCGAACCCTTTCTTGCATATGTTTCTCCCAGCCACAAATATGCTGTAAAAGAACATTTGGTATTAGACGATCTGTATTCTGAGGAATTATGGTTACTGAACGAAGGCCACTGCTTCCGGGATCAGGCTATGAAGTTATGCAAGAAGCAGAATCAGAAAACCAATTCTAATCCGATCCGGTTCGAAAGCGGTAATCTTGAAACGCTGAAAAGATTGGTAGAACAGGATTTTGGCATCACCTTAATGCCATATCTGTCTATGGAAAATCATGACACCCGTTGTGCAAATGGCGTGATCAAAGAGTTTGACGATCCGGTACCAAACAGAAAGATCCGGTTAGTATTCAGCCGACAATTTCTCAAAACAAACCTGATCGAAGCCTTAGCTGAAACCATTCAGGAAAATATTCCAAAAGAACTGGAAGGATCTGAAGAGAAACTAGTCCTCGACTGATCCACAGATCAAATAGTTATTATAAGCGAAGGTCTCCCCCTTCGCTTTTTTTATCACCCATTTGTCCTGCTACAAATTCTGCTTGTTATTCGTCTACTGTGAAAGATCAAATTCACATCAATCACATGTTCGAATATCATTAAAAAATTCTCTCTACTCTTTTTATTACTTCCTGATCTTTTACAAGGCCATAGCGACCTTGATTATCGGATATTCTACTCAGAAAATATGGAAGAGAATGGGATCCCCAAACTTGTGGTGGATGAAAACTTCAGATTTAACTTTGGCAGTGAGGCTTCTACCATCCCAACGTCTGTTCAATAAAGCCGATCAGATTATCGGCAATTAATTGCTGCTCTGCTTCTTTTGGATGACCACCGGATTCCTTAAAGGGAGTAAATACGGTAAATATGTTATCATCATTCAATAAAGAAACGGCTTTTCTTACATAACCCGGCCACTCCGAACCCTCACGAGTGATATCCATATTACCAAGTGTACAAACGATCGGTGTGCCGGGGTACTTAGAACGGATACCTGAAATAAACTCTGCGTAAGCATTGACGATCTGCACTTCGGTTGGTGGTATATCTCCAAAATTATCTTTAAAACTCTCCATATCCGGTCGGTTCACCAGCCAGGAATCATTTTGAAATAAATTCACTATCACCAGATCGGGAGTATAAGCAGTAAAATCCCAGGTACTGTTTTCATCAGATGGATTGGTAAGATTCCAGATATCCGGCATTTCATAATCAAACCAACTCACCGTGATGCCAATGCCACTTTTACAGATACAATGCTGCTCCGCATCAAAATATTCCGCGATCAGGTTCCCATATGAAAGAGCATAATTAGTATAGATGCTATCAGGGGAGTCGCCCTTATAATCTGTAACCGAATATCCGGCAGTGATCGAATCACCGTAATATTCGATGCGGTGTTTCTTTGGTTGGCTTTTTGGTAATATGTTCGCTCCTACCGGTAACTCAAACCCAAAGAACCAGGATAAGCCTCTGTTATATTCCGTTCTTTTGAAGATCTCAACCTGATGCGGTTCATCCGTTAAACCCTCTACCAAAACGTAAGTTTTTAGAGTCGTATCCGGTCGTAATAATTTAATGGTCTCACCATCCACCATGATATCATAATAATTATCACCGGTCTCATCTTTCATAATTGCGCTTACCATGGTTCCCTCAAAATTCAGAAAAATGGATGTCCCGGACCAATACAATTCTTTTGCCCCATCCTTAGCCGTACCCACTCTGCCTTCATAATTGATCTCGGATCGAGAGTTTGAAATGATTATGCTCTTCTTTGATGTTGAACAGGATAGAATGATCAGTGCACTAAAAAAGAAATATCTGAAAGTTGAGAAACTAAACATGGCTGATATCTTACGGTTGTTTCTGTTTATTTGGTAGCACAACTAACGTATTAGTTTTGGTTCTGCATAGTCCGGTACGCCCATAAGTTTAGGACATTTTTCAGATAAGAGTTGGCAAAACGTCGTCCCAGCTCTCGCTGACTTTTACTATCGAAATGGGTTCCGTCACCTTTATCTGTCAAACCTTTTGATGAGATCAGATAAGTGGATGGAGTTTCATCCACAAAGAGCTGTAATTTTTCATTAAGAACACTTCTGTTATACCGATGATCGGATGGAAACTGACCCAATTCCCCAACAAATATCGGTAACTCCGGATCACCAACTTCAGCCCGGAATTTATTTGTCAGGCTTGCTAAATATTCATGATAGCGCAGAACATAAGGTGGACGCGCATCACTTTCTCCCTGATGCCAAAGAATACCTTTTATAGTTCCGAAATCCTTTCCAATGGCTACTTTTTCTGCAAAATTAGAGAATAATTTAACCCCTCTGAATTCATCATTATTCAGCCATTGATGAATCGAACTCCCTCCTACAGCGGTTGGTAGTATCAAGATCTTAATTCTATCAGCATAAGGTCGGGGTAACCTATCCAGAAGTGTTACACTGAACGACATACCGCAATCCAGGCCGGTTAGATCCGGCTCATAAAAATGTAATGGCTCTTTAGCATACACGATCTCATTCTCAGAGTTAATAGAAAAAATATCAGGATGTTTTACGGTATCCTGTGGTTCAACTGCTCCCCTGCCTGCCATATTGGACTGACCAGCCATAATAAATACCCAGACCTCATTATCATTCATTTCCTCAAGTGTTTCTTTCGGAAAATCTGAAAAGACCTTCTCCGGATAGTTGTACTTATGAATACATCCAGAAAGGGTCCCGATCAAAATTAAATAAATGATAAAATTAAGTTTCATAGCATAACAATGAATTTATTTATGTAATAACAAATTACAATATATTTGAAGTGACTCATAGATCTATAAAATATTCGAGATACTAACCTAGCAAAAATGGAACAGCTTACCTATACTATGCGCAGTTATGCCATACGGGCTTTAGGTTTCGGCTGATGATCGATTCTGTGTTGTTTTATGATTTAAGTATTCAGCCAAATAATACTTCATCTTCGATACATATTTTTTTTCGTCATTACTGCTTATGCGTCGGCTAGTACTGTTATTCATCTTCATTTTCATTGCTTCTCTGAATGTATCGGGGCAAAATTCTGCATCAATAAGCAGTCAGCTCAAAGAAACAAGAAGCTTAATTTATTACAGCCCTGATAGTGCACAAACTCTTCTTAAAGAATTAATATCCGTAATACCCAAAGACTCCCTTACTCAGTTAGCCACCGCAAAGAATTACCTTGGTCAGGCCTATTTTTATAAAGGAGACTATGTACATGCCATTACCGAGTTAAGTGATGGCATTACTATTCTTGACGGCCACGAAGCGTATCAACTTGAAAAAGCAGGACTCTATAAAACTTTAGGAGCTGTTTATGGTACTCAGGGAAATTATCTCGAGAGTCTTATTCAATTTTTTGAAGCCCGTAAGATCTACTCAAATTCCAATTCTATTGATGACCTAAATTCAATACTGAATAACATCGGTATTACCTACATACAGCTTGGCGACTTTGAAGGGGCTCTTAATATCTTTGAACGCCTTGACACGTTACAAATCGATAGCCCCAGATTAAAGGCGGCTATTCCTGTGAATCTCGCTTCTATTTATTATGAATTGGGTGATTATCAAAATGCCTCCATTCAGATAGACAGAGTTTTGGACAATTTTGATAATGAAGACAGCAGACTGGCAGGTATTTTTTACCTGATCGGTAATATCCGCTATTCGGAAGGGGATTATGATGCTGCCGAAAAAGCGTACAAAAAAGCACTCAACTTTTATACCGATCAAAATAACGAGCTCGCTCAGATCAAACCTTTAGTCGGTTTATGTAATATTCTTATCACCAAAAATCAAATTACACAGGCAGAATCCCTCGCAAAAAAAGCACTTAGATTTGCTGATAAATTTGAAGGTCTCAAGGAAAAAGTGTTGGCTTATGAATTACAATTACATCTGGCTGAACTTAGAAATGATGACTCTAAGGCTTTAGAATATTACAAGATCTTTCATCTTTATTCCGACAGCTTATCGTACTCCATTGCAAACGAAAAGATCGGTAAAATGATCGCTGAATATGAATACAGCGAGAGAGAACAGAATCTGATCCTTGCCCAGCAGCAACAGCAAATTGAGTCGGATGCCAAGTTAGCCCGGCAACGTATCATTAGCCGGGCAGCGATCATCATTGGAATCTTAGCGATAGTCATTATTCTGATGATGCTGAAGAATGGAAGTGACAGGAAGAAGGCTAATCAGCAACTCGAAGCCAGAAATAAGATCATCGAGGATAAAGCAGAAAAACTTGATGAAGCAAATAAGATCAAGAACCGCTTGTTTTCGATCATCTCCCATGATCTTCGAGGACCGCTAAGTTCTCTTCAGGGAGTGCTTACCCTTATAGAAAAAAATGCGGCCTCAGAAGAGGACCTGCATGAATTACTTCCGTTATTGAGTGAAAATTTCAACAACACATCTATGATGCTTACCAACCTTCTGAATTGGTCAAGAAGTCAGATGGAAGGATTTAAAGTTGACAAAGAAGAATTTGATCTTGCCAAAGTATTCAAAGCTAAACATGCCCTTCTTCAACATAAAATTGAAGAAAAAGAGCTAAGCTTCGATTACCCAAATGAACCGCTACCGGTATATGCAGATAAGAACATGATAAGTCTGGTGGTACAAAATCTGGTATCTAACTCGATAAAATTTTCTTCTTCTGGTGGTGTCATAAAAATTGACACTAAACTACAGGGTGATTTCGTGCAGGTTTCGGTATGCGATCGGGGAATGGGAATACCTGAAGACGTACTTCCCATTTTATTCGACAATCAATTTTATTCTTCAAAGGGTACAAAAGGCGAACAAGGTACAGGTTTGGGCTTAATTCTCTGTCGCGATTTTGTTGAAAAAAATGGAGGAAAGATCCATGTTGAAAGTACCGTAGGTAAAGGCACTAAAATTCATTTCACAGTGCCGTTGGCTCCTTGATCCCTATTTCTGATGTAGTGAAACTTTCCTTTCCACTCTTTGCTTAGGTCTCCAAGAAGTATTAACTGAATATTAAAATCCACAACGTTGATTCTACATGATCTGTGTTAACTGAAGATCGCATCATCGCTTTAACGCCATGCCGTCCCACTAATATCTTCTGAATCACCAGCTGACCGGTTGCTCCCACAATACAAACCTTCAATAACCCCAAAGTAAGTGTTTGAAAAGCTTCCCTTTTGATGGCAGAAATAAATATTTCATGGTGACATACTGTTGTCAGTGATCCCGCTTATTTTAAACAAACAGATCAGACTTTGAATGTTCTTTCCTGAATATTGTTTATTGCATTATGATAAAAATCACCAAAGCCGGATATCACGGAATTTTACTCCCTGAACTGAGCATCGGACTGGATTACAGCGGTAATGATGCTGACTATATATTTATTTCGCATGCTCATGCCGATCATATGCCCCGAAACCGGAAACTTACCGTGTATGCAACTCCCCCTACTGCTGAGTTAATGAGACGACGGGGATTCAGTGGTGAGATCATCAAAATGTCGTTTGGTGAACCTTTGGAAACCGGGCAAGCCCGCATCACCCTGTACCCCGCCGGACATATTCTCGGTTCTGCCATGACGTTTGTGGAAAGTGAATTGGGTTCAGTGCTGTACACGGGTGATTACCGGACGCCGCCCTCTCCAACCAGCGAAGGATTTCAGCTGCCCGATGCAAAAGTCGATCAGTTTATTACCGAGGCAACATTTTCATTGCCAATATATAAATGGAAATCGCATGAAGAACTTAAAATGGAAGTTCATAAATTTGCTTCGGACTCCCTCGCTGATGGGTACACCCCCATTTTTCTGGCATACAATCTGGGGAAAGCTCAGGAAATTATGCATATGCTCAGAGGAATGAACCACCCGATACAAATCCATGGTGCCGGGTATAAACTGTGTGATGTGTATGAGACTTTCGGATTTGATCTGGGAAATTATGAAGCCTACGACCGGGCCACCTGTGAAGGTAAAATCCTTATCGCGCCCAGTTCTGCTCCCGAAACAGGTTTCGCAAGCAATGTTAAAAAAGTGCGAACCGCATACTGTAGTGGTTGGGCTTCAAGTGAAGCCCGAATGGCACAAATGACAGTTGATGCATTGATCCCACTTTCTGATCACCTTGATTTTTTTGAACTGCTGGATGTCTGTGAACAGTTGCAACCCGAAAAAGTCTGGATCACCCACACGCCCAATCCCGATGTGGTTCAGTATTTCCTAAATAAAAAGGGAATTGATAGCGGATTTCTGGATCTGGAGGCTACTGATCAGGATTAATTAAACAACGTGTCTTACTACAAATCACACCCTTGTCCTTACAACAACTAAACTACTCGTAATTCCTAACTGATATATTCCTGATTCAATGGAAAATTTGATGTCACAATCCTTCCACTCACTTGCTCAACTCGCACAGTCTGTACTCGAAACCCGGGGCACAAATGCGAAGATCAAACTGGCGGCAGAGTATTTCAGAAATTTGGATGATGAACAGGATCTGAGGCTGGCTGCTCAGTTTTTGGGGGAAGGCGCATTTTCGGATGTTTCCGGAAAAAGGGCATCGGTCGGACATCGTACCATTGCACTTCAGGCTGCTGAATTCTGCGAAATTGATTATGACATGGTGTTTAAACCCAGCCGAACTGCTATCGGTTCAGCATCAGAAACTATTCAGAAATTATTCGAAAATCTACCGGAAGCGAAAGCGAAATGGTCTGCAGGAAATCTTACTCTTCAACAAATTGCAGATATATATGAAGAACTCTACATCACCTCGGGTCGGGATGCAAAACAACAGATCCTGCAGAATGCTTGGTCTAAAATGACGCCGCTGGAAACCAAGTTTTTCATCCGGATCATGGGCGGAGGAAGTCTGCGCATCGGATTCGAAACTAAAAGTGTGGTAAATGCCATCTCCAAAGCGTTTAAAAAAGATCTCGAATCTGTTCGGTATGCACATATGATTACCGGTAGTCTGGGTGATACCGCTGTACTTGCGAAGAACGGTAACCTCCATAAGGCCACCTTTGAATTATTTCATCCGCTCTCTTTCATGCTGGCTAGTCCGATCGAAAGCAGAGCAGTGGAAAATCTGGAACAGTACATTGCTGAAGAGAAATTTGACGGAATGCGTTGTCAGGCTCACATTGAGGGACAAAAAATCGAATTGTATTCCCGCGATCTGAATCAGATCACCACTTCATTCCCTGAAATTCTGGATTTTTTTAAAGAGCGAAATTTACCGGAAGTAGTATTCGATGGGGAGATCTGTGTATTTAAAGAGAACACCATCCTCCCGTTTCAGTTGTTGCAAAAGCGAATGGGAGTAAAAAAACCATCGAAGAAATTGCTCTCGCAATATCCGGTGCTTTTTATCGCCTATGATCTGCTTTATCTAGATGGGAAACCATTATTCGAAGACTCCCTGCTTAAACGAAGAGAAAAACTCGAAGAGATCGCAGATACATACAACCTTCCGGTCACCTCCCAAATGGAGATCGGTAGTCAGGAGGATGTAGAAGAATTATTTCAGCGGGCGCTCGCCCATGGTAACGAAGGTTTAATGCTGAAATTAAAAAATTCCACTTATGAGTATGGCCAACGTCGAAAAAGCTGGTTGAAAGTAAAAAAGCCCAGTGGCTCGCTCGATACGGTGATCATGTATGCCCATGCCGGAAGTGGAAAGCGAGGTGGTAAATATTCTGATTTCACACTGGGGATATCTGTGAAAGATGATGAGCGGTATGAAGAGGAGTTCATTCCCATTGGAAAGGCCTATGGCGGATATTCGAACGACGAGTTGGACGAGATCAATAAACGTATCAAAAAGATCACCCTGGAACGCTTTGGCCCAACTCTTCTCCTGAAGCCGGAAATTATGGTGGAACTGGAATTCGAAGATATACAGATCAACAAACGAACTAAAGCCGGGTACACGCTTCGCCTGCCGCGTTTCAAAGCCATACGCTGGGACCTCGCCACCAAAGACGCTGACACTCTAAAGGATGTGGAACGGATGTTTCAGCAAAAACTGGATGAAGAACGGGAAGCTCAGGGCCGAAATCCTAGTTTTGTGTGGGAGTGAGGTCCTCCGTTAGTCCAAAACGGTTCTACTTACCGGATTTACCGAATACAACTTAACACGACTTTTTAAAGTATTTAACAAGAGATACGGAGAGCTTTGATAAAAAATCACGTTTGCTCTTACGTAACTAACCAATTCTTTAACTATGTCAGTTTCCAGTCGAATTATATCCCGGATGTCGGGTTTGTTTCTTTTTGTCTTTTTAATCTCCTGTTCCTCAGAGAGCGAGCAACAGCAGGGCGGGCCTATGAACCAGAACGCCGTTATCCCAGCTGTTGAAGCCGTTCAGGCACGGTATGGATCCCTGCCACTGGTAGAGCGGTTCAGCGGAAATGTAAGATCAGAAAACCAGGTTCCTCTCTTTCCACAGATCAATGCCAGAATTGAAGAAGTATTCGTGGAAAATGGCGATTTTGTAAACAAGGGTGACCGACTGGTTAAATTGCAGGATGAGCAATTGAAACAGCAATTGGCACAGGCAGAAGCCGGATTAAAGATAAATAAAGCTCGTTTACGACAGGCCGAAGCAGCATTAAAAGAATTGAATGCGCGCTACAATCGCTTGAAAAAACTGGCAGAACAAGAATTAAGCAGTGATGCGGAACTGGAGCAGATCGAAGCCGAATTGACCTCAGCTGAAGCAAATTTCGAGCTGGCAGAAGCACAGGTTGAACAATCTCAGGCATTGGTGAATGAACGAAAAGAAAATTTAAACCGGACGATCATCACCGCTCCAATTTCTGGAACTATAGGTCAGCGAAATGCGCAGGTTGGCATGCAGGTGAATACTGGAACTCAACTGTTTCTTATCGGTGATCTTTCCAAACTCCGGGTCGAGATTGTTCTTACCGAAGAAATGTTGAATAAGATCTCAATCGGTCAATCTGCAACCATTCATGTGGCCGATTACGAAGGTAATGATCGTGAGATCAGTGCCAAGCTATCCAGGATCTCACCGTTCCTGAATGAAGTGACCCGATCAACGGAAGCTGAAATTGACGTTAACAATGAAAATGGATGGCTGAAACCGGGAATGTTTGTCCCTGTTGACATCCATTTCGGTGAAAGTGAACAAGCCACCTTGATCCCCGTGAGTGCGATCTTCACCGATCCGACCTCCGGAGAAGACGGTGTGTTTATTGCGTCATCTATCGGAACTGAGATACAACCTGTAGCTGATGATAATAGTGATAGTCCACAAGCTTTAACCGAACCAACACCGGTTAAATTTATTCCAATAAACGTGATTGCACGTGGTCGCATGGAAGTTGGTGTGGGCGGACTCGAAAGCGGAGATTGGGTTATAACACTTGGACAAGACTTATTGGTCGAAGGTCGTGAACAAGCCCGTGTACGCACCGTTACCTGGGATAAAGTACTCGGGTTACAACTCATGCAGCGTGAAGACCTCCTGAAAGAAGTACTTCAGGAGCAGAAAAGCTCTCCCCAACAAGCCGCAACCCTCTAAAAAAAGTCACCATGGCATTAACAGATACCTCAGTACGTCGTCCTGTTGCTACCACGATGGTCTTTTTGATCATCATTACCCTCGGGGTGATGGGATTCCGATATCTCCCGGTGGATCTTCTTCCTCCTATTGAATATCCACAACTTACCGTGGCCACCAATTACGACAATGTTGGCCCGGAAGAGATGGAAAATATTATCACCGAGCGAATTGAAAACGCCCTTGCCGGAGTTCCCAGTGTGGAAAGAATGCGTTCCAACAGTGATGAAGGCGGCAGTCGTGTTACCCTTGAGTTTGCACAAGGCGTGAATATTGATGCCGCTGCCAATGATGTACGGGCTGCTCTAGACCGAGTACGCGGTAGTTTACCGGAAGAAGCAGATGCTCCGAGAATATGGAAATTTGATCCGAATAACTTTCCTATAGTCATAGTCGGGGCAAATTCAGATATGAATTTAGCCGATCTCACCTTACTTCTGGAACGAGAGATCACACGTCGCTTCGAGCAGATCAATGGGGTGGGTTCCATCGACATATGGGGCGGAATTAATCGCGTGGTTAAGGTTGATATAAAAAGAGACCGGTTGATCGCCAGCGGACTTTCCACCCAACAGGTGCAACAAGCCATTGCCCGCGAAAACACCAATTTACCCGGTGGAAATGTAAACAGCGGTACACAGAGTTTGTATGTGCGAACGCTTGGTGAATATGAGAATGTGGATGAGATCGCCAGTACGGTCATCACAATGGTAGACAATAAACCCATCCGGGTAAAAGATGTAGCCGAGGTCTCTTTCGATTATCAGGACCTTAATCGACTGGTTACTATAGATAAAAAACCAATGGTTCGATTTGGTATCCGAAAACAAACCGGTGCCAATACCGTTGCTGTGGCAGAAGATATCCGAAAAGAAGTGGAACGGATCAATGCTGAACGTAATGATCTGAACCTTTTTGTTACCGTAGATCAAAGTCAGTTCATTGAAGATTCTATCAATAATGTTCAAAATTCGGCCGTTTGGGGTGCACTCCTTGCGGTATTAGTGTTGTATGTTTTCTTCCGGAATGGTTCATCCACTTTTATCATAGCCGTAGCCATTCCTATATCGATCATAGCAACCTTTGGCTTACTTTATTTTAGCGGGTTAACGCTGAATCAAATGAGTTTCGGGGGGCTCGCCCTTGGTGTAGGTCTGATCGTTGACAACGCCATTGTAGTATTGGAAAATATCATTCGGATGCGGGAAGAAGAAGGGGAAGATCTGGAAACCAGTTCGCTGATCGGAACCAAACAGGTAGCGGGAGCTATCATCGCTTCTACCCTGACCACTACCGTGATCTTCCTTCCTGTGGTATTCATGCAGACCGTTTCAGGATTGTTATTCCAACAGCTCGCATTGGTGGTTGTTTTTGCCTTAATGTGTTCGTTGCTGGTGGCACTTACATTAGTACCCATGCTATCGAGTAAATTTTTGTCTGTAAAAAAAGGAGCCGGCAATCAGAAAAAAGGAGCTTTTCAGCGTTTCTTTATGCGACTTGAAGACAGATATTCCCGCTTCCTCGAGACCGTGATCAACCGTAAATCTGTTGTATTTGGAGTTACCTTTTTGTTGATCGCAGCCAGTGCTGCACTGATCCCGACCATCCCTGTTGAACTGGCCCCACAAACCGATGCCGATGAGATAGACATTGATCTGGAAATGGCCGATGGGACCAATATTGCTGTACAGAATTTATATCTGAAAGAATTGCAGGAAATTGTGTTATCCGTTCTCCCCATGGAGGATGTTAAAAATGTAACCACCGATGTTCGGGATGGACGTGCGGAGGTTGAGATCGCCATGGTATCTGCCTCGGAACGAAAATCTAAAACTTCGGAAGTAGCGGACGAGATCCGGAAGAAAGTTGAGGGTAAAATTCCCGGAGCCGATATTCGGGTAAGTGCTCAGTCCGGGTTATGGATCCTTCGCCGGATATTTGGAAGCGGTGGCGGAGCAGAAGCCATTCAGGTTCAATTAAGAGGATATGATATCGCCCGATCTTACGAGATTGCCCAGGATATTAAACTGGAAATGGAAAAAGTGCCGGGCGTAACCGGTGCTCGGGTAGACCGGAGTGAAGGGCGTCCGGAACAACGAATTCTGTTCGACCGGGAAAAGATCGCTGATCTTGGATTGTCGGTAAATGAAGTAGCTTCTGTGATACAAACCAATATTGGTGGTAGTCAGGCCGGTGTATTCCGGGACGGTGGTGATGAATATCCGATCATGGTCCGTCTGCGACCCGAAGATCGTTTAAGCACGCAGGATCTGGATAATATCTCCATCCGAACGCCGGATGGACGTGTACTGCCTGTATCATCAGTGGTGCGTAAAGAAATGGGGCGCGGACCTACGGGTATCAACCGGATCGATGGTCAACGTGTGACCAATATAACGGCAAATCTGGAGCCTGGTGTCGCTTTAGGGGATGCGGTTGAACGGATCAGAACACAGCTTCTGGAAAAACCGCTGCCTGAAGGGTACAGCATAGTATTTGGTGGTGAATATGAAGAACAGCAAAAAGCAGCCGCCGATTTCCAGCTCTCTATTCTGATGGCTCTCGTCTTGATCTACATGGTGATGGCCGGACAATTTGAACGCTTTTTTGATCCGTTAGTCGTAATGTTTTCAGTTCCTCTGGCTATCATCGGGGTTGTTCCGGCTCTTCTACTCACAGGAACTACATTAAATATTCAAAGTCTGATGGGTGTGATCATGTTGATCGGAATTGTGGTAAATAATGCCATCGTTTTGGTGGATTACATCAACTTGATGCGTCGTGAAAAAGGCATGAGTGTGACTGACGCTGTTATCCAATCCGGTAAACTTCGCCTCCGCCCTATTTTGATGACCACCTTAACTACCGTGCTTGGCTTATTACCACTCTCTTTTGGTGTAGGAGCCGGAGCTGAGATTCAGGCTTCTCTCGCCCGGGTAGTAATTGGCGGACTTACGGCATCAACACTGGTAACATTGGTATTTATTCCGGTGGTCTACATCACTTCTGATGCCTTGCTGGAACGAGCCAGAAACTGGAACTGGAATCCATTCCGGTCATCCAAAAATGTAGAACTGGCTAACTCTTAAAATCTTTATCCCTAATAACTCCCTTTAGAGCCTGCATCTGACCGTGCAGGCTTTTTTTATTACATCAACTCATTGTATTGATGAAACAATATAAAGTTAAACTTTAATTTCACTTTTTAACTCAATATCAGCACTTTACGCTTATCATCTCTCAAATCACTTGGTGCAGATATGCTTAAAAAAACCTTCCTGCTGATCGCCTTCTTATTATCCACTCCGTTCACTTTTGCGCAACAAATGGTTGAGGTAGAAATGCCGGAACCTCAGCCCGGAGCATTGTTTGGATGGGATTATACTACGTTCGTGACTTACCAGGTGGCGGCAGTTAGTTCACCCGGATTCGACCACGACACCTTAACCGATATTGGAGCTGTCTATCTGTATAGTATGAATCATAGCTATCCGGCAACATTAGTTATTGATACAGTTCTTATCCCGGACTTACCCTCAGGCAGTAATTTTGGTCGTAGTATATCTGCCGGCATTGCATACAGCTGGGGTGAAAATGTTTTGGCCATATCATCAAAAAAAGGCCATGAACTTCTCGATGACCAAGGTGTGGTATTCATCTACACCTTCGATGACGATCTGATGGATTGGACGCAAACACAGATCCTGACCAGTCCTGATTCCATTAAAAACGAAACATTTGGAGATGAAGTTATATTTCAGCCTTTTGAATATCAGTTAATGATCTCCGATCCGGAGGCAGATTCATCGGGTGCGGTTTACATTTTTAATTTAGATTCAACCGGTTGGAATTTCACCCAAAAACTTAAAGCGGATGATCCTGAAACCGGGGCTCGATTCGGTGAATCTCTGGAAGCAGATATTGCATCCAGTAATATTTATGTCGGGTCTCCGAGATCCAGTGGAGTTGAAACTAATACCGGAGCAGTTTATGTATTTGAATTTATAGATGATGCCTACACCCAAACAGCAAAGGTGATCGATTCAACCGGTACTAATGGTGATCAATTAGGATATAATTTAGCAGCTTTCAGACAAGTCCCCATTCCAACTAAACAAAGTTCAACTCATTCAAAGTTTACCTATTACTACCCATTCTTTGCTTCTGCACCTTTTAAAGAACATGACATTACTACAGGATCGGTATTCTTGATTACTAAGAATGAGGAGGATAACTGGGTCATAGATCATGAATTTAGCAGTACAGATTCAACTTATGAGCACTTTGGAAAATCCATTTCCTTCCTAGAGCCACCCGGACTTATGGTCGTAGAAAATAAAAAAGGTGAGCGAAGTGGAAGGATCCAACTTATAAACGCTCTTTGGTTTGATATTGACTCTTGGGAAATATGGAACGGTTTTTATCCGGTGTACGAAGATAGTTCTGACGGTGATTATTTTAATAACCGGTTGTTTGCACCAAGTGATTATTCATCCTATATGGCAATAACCGATCCATATAAAGAAGTTGACGGTTATGAGGAATCAGGTAGTTTTGAGTTTTATATAAACCACGTATCAGCAAATGAAGTGGATGAGACACCCTTACAAATAGGATTGGCTCAGAATTATCCCAATCCATTTAATCCATCTACCGTGATCCGTTATCAAATAGCTACACATAGTAACGTTGAATTGCGGGTGTTTGATCTACTGGGAAGAGAAGTCGCAGAGTTAGTAAACGATTTTCGAAATGCCGGAAATTATCAGGTTTCTTTTGATGCTTCACATCTTGCATCGGGTGTATATCTTTACCGGCTAACCGTCGGCAATGAGGTCCTCACTAAAAAAATGATGCTTATTAAATAACCGGTATCAATGTACAATGTTCAATTAAAAATGGGGAATTAGTCAGCGACTTGGTATGTTCTCGTTCATATTGATCATTGAACCATCCCTAATCCTTAATTGACATGTCTAGCTGGACCCTCAAATCCATACCCCCTCACGACTGGTATCTTTGCCTCGATGTTGAAAGCTATTTTGACCACGAACACGAACCGGAAAAGATGTTCGAGGAAGGGTTCACCCGTCCCATTCCTGTCGACGAACGTGATGTGATCGTGACGGTTTATTTTAATGGAGATGTGGATGCTCCGGAGTTCAATATTGAATGCAAAGAAAGCCTGAGTAAGGAAGAAATTGAAGAAGCAAGTACCGTTCTGAGTAAGATCTTTGGGCTGGATATGGATATTCGTCCTCTTTACGATCAGGCGGCGAATGATCCTGTTTTGGGAGATAAACTTTCCAATCTTTATGGTTTGAAGCGAATGACCCGTGCAAATCTGTTTGAGGATATTCAATATCGCATTGTGCAGATGCAGATGAATCATAAGCCCACCGCCAAAAAAATGATGTATGCCATTCGGGAAACCTATGGTACGGCGCTGGAATACAAAGGAGGAACTCTCGCTGCCTGGCCCCGCCCTTTTCAGCTGATGAAGGCAGATCCGGCTAACATCCGAAAACTTGGTCCAACTGTTCGAAAAGGTGAATATCTGGTTGGTCTCGCAAATGATATCGTTGCCGGAAATGTAGATATGGATTGGCTCTCCACCTGTGATCCGCTTACCTGTTACAACACATTGACCAATATCCGGGGAATCGGACCTTCTGCCGGGCAAGACATCATGATGATGCGCGGACGAACTGACTCTGTGTTTCCATCCAACAAACATAAGGGAGAAGAAAAGGGATTACGCCGGTGGATCATCTGGAGCTATGGTGGGGATCCCGGCAATTACACCGAAGAAGAGTTTGAAGGCTACCTGAAAAACTGGACGGGCTATGAAGCCGCAGCTTTGGAATTCATGTATGTGAACTGGATTCTAACCGAAAAAGAAAAGCAGGCTAAAAGTAAATGATCGGTCAATGTTGAGGTAAGTTATACTCATGTAGTAACATCGACCAGTCATGAGATTCAATAACCCTTAACAACCCTGAATCTATCTTTTTTCTCGTTTCATGATCCAGGCTTTTCGAAATTGGAAAGGCATAATACTGCATATGAAAGCGGGCCTGTACCATCGACAGTTCTTTATACGATTCAACATTATTGATCTCATAGCGCAGCCAGGGTTCATCATAGATAAATACATCAATTTCATTATGCGTCAGATGATCCAAACCATCTGTAAAAGTAGGATAGGTTCTTACATCGGTGAAAAAATTCCGGCGTAAATATTCTTCGGCGGCTGAGGCTTCTACGGTACCTACTTTTTTATTCTTTAAAACCTCTTTATCGATCATCTCGTTACTTAGTTGATCCACTGTAAGTACTGAGGTTATGGTTGCGGTAAATATGGCCACGATCCCCATAGAAAAGATCATCCATACGATGGCGATCAACATTCCCGTTCGGGTTACCGGCACTTTATCCCCATACCCAACGGTTGTCATGGTAACTGCAGACCACCAGAATCCGGATACCACGCCCTGATAATCTTTTTCGAAATTGCCGCTTTTCTTTTCTACCAGCCAGATGAAATAGCCGAATAATGTCATAAAAATGACCAGAATAGCTGTCAGGATCACAACTTTTGAATTCTTAAGACTTCCGATAAAATTAAAGAACCCCTCCAGCCGCGAACTTTGGTGTGTAGCCCCCGAGAGATTCCCAATGTAAAATGGATAGGTAAAATCGAATCGTTTCTCTCGTTTACTCGTTATGGTAAAAGGATTGATGCTGATATCAATTTTGCCAGATGCAAGATCATCCTGAATTTTTTGTAACGGGCTATCATGCTCGTCATAATTGATAAACTTATGAGGGATATTCTCTGCGTCACTAATTTGCTGCCACAGCCAGATACTCACTCCTTCCGGTTCATTTTGATCATCATAACTCACAAATGGTGGTGAGTGATACATAGCTATACGCAGAGTATCCTGACTTTGGGCATATGAGTGAGCGCTACTTAGCAGTAGAACAGAAACTACGATTAAAGAACTGAACTTGATCATATATCTCAGATTGGAAGGTCTGTTTTTTCTAAGATACTATTTCCCAAGTCTATTTTATAAACAAACTAACCTCGCCCGCACGTACCCGATCTGAGACCTCTGCTTCAGGAAAACAGACTTTTACGGAACTGAAATATCCGCCAGATCATATACGCCACTGTTAATGGCAGCACCACCCACAGCATCCCTGACTCGATCTTGTGAATGAATGGATTTCCAAGAGCGAGCATAACCAGATAACTAAGGTATGTGGCGTAATAAAGCAGAAATATGGCTCCGTCCATTCTTGTGAGATTAAAGCCGGCAACGAAAATGGGGATACAACCCACACTCACCGCTACCATAAAAGGCAGATCCAGATCTATAGCTTGCATCGATACATCCAGAACGTTTGGGGCGATGAGCAGCGTGAGACCTAAGGTGAGTAAAATGTTGTAGAGATTACTTCCTAATACATTGGCCACCGCAATATCAGCTTTACCTTTTCTTGCAGCAGAAAGTGAGGTCGCCACTTCAGGTAAAGAGGTTCCGATGGAAACAATGGTCAATCCGATCACTAATTCTGACAGGCCCAGAACAGTTGCAATTTCCACCGCACTATTCACCATCCAGTCAGAACCTACTACGATCATTGCCAGTCCGATCAATAAGAAGCCGATATTTTTTATATAAAAAAATGCTCCCTGAGCAAGCTGATCAGGAGTTTCCTCATATTCGAACATTTCCTCCTCCGGATGTCCCTCCTCTTTCGACTTTTTGATATGATACCAGGTATAGAATGAATAGGCGATCAAACCGGCAATCAAAACTATCCCATCAAGGGTTCCCAGACTACCATCCAGCGACATCATATAAACCGCTGCACTTGCCGCGATCACAATTGGAACGTCAATTTTCACCACTCTTCGTGTGATGTTGATCGGAGCGATTAACGAGGTTATCCCCAGTATGAGCAAAATATTTGCAATATTACTTCCGATAATATTTCCGAGTACCAGATCGGCACTCCCATTCATCGCTGCTTTTAAACTGATGGCCAATTCGGGCGCTCCGGTTGCAAAAGCCACCACGGTAAGTCCCATGATTAGCGGTGACACTCCCCACTTGAGGCCAAAGTGATCAACTGCTTTTAAAAATAGTTCTGCCCCGAAAATAAGTGCTGCCAGTCCGGCAACGAATAAAAGAATAGTGATGATCATTAAAAATAGGTCTTCAAATTTCTGCTCAAAGATGCGGATTTTTTAACTCTTAAACGCATTTTTACACAAACTTTAAATTTCGGCGGCAATCACTTTTTTAATCCTATCGGCAAAGCATTAGATTCTCAAAAATTAATCAATGCAACCATGAGAACAATTTTCCTATCCCTTCTACTTTTGATCACCGCCTCCATCACCGTGTTCGCACAGGTTCATATCATTCCGGAACCGGTTGAGATGAAGGTCCTCGATGGTGAATTCAATATCACTCCGGAACTACAGATCATTTACTCAGAGGATGAACTGGAAAAATCTGCTCAATACCTGAATAACCTGCTCTACGTTACTCATTGGCTGGATTATCCTGTTTCGAAAGCAACCTCAACCCCGGCAAAAGATTTTATTGCGCTGAAGTTAAATCCCAGTGGCAGCTTTGAGAATGATGAAGCCTATTCCCTTATAGTTACAACCAGCGGGGTAACGATTGAAGCTGCTACAAGTGCCGGAATTTTTTACGGAATTCAATCACTTCGACAAATGCTGCCGGTTCAGATAGAACAAACCGATCCTTCACTGATCCCTCAGGATACAAAATGGAGTATCCCAACAGCCGAGATCTATGATCACCCACGCTTTGAATACCGGGGGCTCCATTTGGATGTGGCACGCCATTTCTTTCCCGTTGAGTTTGTAAAACGGTACATCGACCTGATGTCGGCCTATAAGTATAACCGCTTTCACTGGCATCTCACGGAAGATCAGGGCTGGAGAATAGAGATCAAACAATATCCTAAACTTCAGGAAATTGCCGCATGGAGGGATTCAACCTTGATCGGACACTACGGCACCAATAAGTACGATAATGTCCCTCATGGAGGATACTACACACAGGATGAGATCAAAGAAGTGGTGGCCTATGCAGCAGAGCGCCATATCACCATCATCCCTGAAATTGAAATGCCGGGCCATTCGAGTGCGGCCCTGGCGGCTTATCCTGAGCTTGGTTGCTATGAAAAGGAATACCATGTTGCTTCGACCTGGGGAGTTTTTGAAGATATCTACTGCCCTAAAGAAGAGACTTTCGAATTTCTGGAAAATGTTCTGGATGAAGTGATGGAGCTTTTCCCGAGTACCTACATTCATATCGGTGGCGATGAAGCTCCCAAGAAGCAATGGGACGAAAGTCCGATCGCTCAGCAGGTCATACAAAGAGAAGGTCTGGCTGATTCCCACGAACTTCAGAGTTATTTCATCACCAGAATGGAAAAATACCTGAATACACACGGCCGACAGATCATTGGATGGGATGAGATTCTTGAAGGTGGTTTAGCACCGCAGGCAACCGTGATGAGCTGGCGCGGAGAGAAAGGCGGAATTGAAGCGGCCAAAATGCATCATGATGTAATAATGACCCCGTGGGATACCAATTATCTGGATCATTATCAGGCGGAAGAAGAAACTGAGCCGTTAGCCATTGGTGGCTTTACAACCGTTGAAGATCTGTATAACTATGAGCCCGTTCCCGCTGAACTCTCACCCGAAGAAGCCAAATATATTTTGGGAGCTCAGGGAAACGTCTGGACTGAATACATGCATTCCGGCGAAAAAGTGGAATACATGGTTTATCCAAGGGCCATAGCTTTATCCGAAGTACTCTGGACTCCGGCTGAACAAAAAAACTGGGATCAGTTTTTTCAACGTCTGCAGATCATTTTTCACAGACTCGATATACAGGGCGTAAACTACGCCCCACATTATAAGGAGTGAAACAAACTCACTCCTTGCTTTTATCTCTTAGCTTCTTGATCGCATAGGCACCACCTGCTGCTGCGAGTAGTCCAAGACCGCCATCAATAGGCGCAGGATCGGGTGATCCCGGAAACGGGGGCAATCCCGGTGTACTCTGTGCATACGCTATCGTCGAAAAAAGGGCTAACATGATCACAATTCCGAATAGCATGAAGGAGATATTCTTTAGTTTTTGAATGAATTTCATAGCTTTTCCTCGTTTTTGATTTTCTTTATCTATCGTACTTTTTGTTTTTCTGTGACAACTCTGGCAAGCCCATTTTGCTACACCCTGCACTTCGATCGGCCTGAGTTCAACGATATACCCTCCGATCGGGCGGGGTTTACCTTCCTCTGAGTTGCAGAAATCGCAGTACGTATGTTTAGTTTTAGCTTCTGTTGTCATGGTTTTAGGCAGCAGACAACCAGCCCGGGCATTCTTAACCCTCCCGGACTGATTCGTCAACTGCTCTCCCCTATTGCTATTTTATAAGTGTCATTTTTTTAGTTAGCACTTTGCTGTCTATCACCAATCGATAGATATACACACCGGATGCCAGATCCCGAGCCTGGAAGGTTACATTATATCGACCCGGCTGCTTCATCTCGTTATTGATCAGCGTCATTACTTTTCGACCGAGCATATCGTACACTTCAAGTTGTACTCTGGATGCCGACGGTACCCCGTAACGGATCACCGATGATGGGTTGAACGGATTCGGATAATTCTGATAGAGTTCTACCTCGGTAGGAATTCCGAGATCTTCCTCTAGTCCGGTCACGGTTCCATTTTGAGCAGTGAGAATGAATAACGGTGTTCCGCTTTCTTTTGCACGTACTCCTTTATCATTCTGCATAGCCGTAAATATGGATGAGCGTTTCATTTTTGGTGATGAGAACTTGATACTGCTCTCTTTGCTCAGATCATACTCTTTACCGGTAGACACTTCTTTCAGAGTGATCTTCCAGCCTTCCGGCACGCTCTTAGCATCCCAATCCAGTTCAAATTCACCACCAACGGTAGCATCCAGATACACCGGATATTCTGTGGCCTTACCAAGATTAGATGGCAGGTTATTAATGGTAATTGACTGATCACCGATCATGGTGTAGAGATTGGCATAATTGCGTGCATAAGAACCCAGGTAATAGCCATCGTACGGATCAATTCCCGGTTTGGCGTCCTCTGCAAATCTCAGGTATGAGCTGGATCGCAGCCCTGATTCGTTTTGAGACAGTGTGAACTCGAAGTTCTTTTCAGCAGCAACTGTTTTAGAATAAGCAGTTACTCCATCATTGTAGTCAAAATTCAGGTTGGCGCTGGTGCCGGAAGTAATCACCCTCACAAAGAAGGATTCGTAAGGATCAATGGAACCGGTCGTAGTTAATTTGTACACCTCATTTACCGGATCCCAACGATACACATAGCTGTTTGCCAATTGATCAGCCCGTTTAATGGTAGCGATCACTGAATCCGCAGATAATGGCCATCCGAATGGATTCCCCATCAGTACAAAGCCTTCGCTTCCGCTTGTTCCGCTCACACCGTCATGATCCAGATTCTTAACCGGAATAGTTGCACTGGTTCCGAACGGAGTTCCGTAATTGGACAGTGTTTTGGGCCAGCCGCCCCCAACCGGAGGATCTGAATCATTGTAATCATCATCCGCAAAGATGTAAGCCAGAATTCCTTCACCCGCATCAACCTTTGTAGTATCCAGATCGGTGGTAACAGAAACGAACACGTTACTGTCCTGACTGAAGGTGTAAAGGTTTGCAGAACCACCCGGTGCATCAGAGTTTACTGCGCCCTGAGTCCATACATTGCTGAACAACATCCCCAATGTCGAATCCATTGGATTAGCCATCAGGTACCAGCCATGCTCATCGGCATTGCCTTGCAGAGTTGGCGTTGCCTCAGCAGTAAATAATACGATGGTTACAGAATCGGCGGTGTTACTGCCATCTTCTAACTTAATGCGTACTGATTCACTTCCCAGTTCTGTGTTGGAGTATCTAAGTTTTGCTGATCCACTTGGCGTGTACGCTTTACTAACTCCTGCAGACAGGGAATCATCCGTGCCTGAATCATATACTCCGTTCGCATTCTGATCTATGAATAAAGTTCCATAGGTGCTTGAAGCCGGAGTGATCGTGAGCGCTGAGTCTGCGAAATTACCTGACAGCTGGAAGAATGAGGATGTAAATTCAAACGTGCTGTCGTTGTAGGCGATCACACTTGAACTATCGGCCAGACCGATGGAAAACTCAGGAGCTTCAACCGTATTACTAACCGCCATAAACTGACTGAAAGAAGTAATACCGCTCCAGGTTACAATACCATTGGTAGCATCCACGCTGCTTGCACCGGCAATATAATTCCATGCGCCGGTCGAGTTCGAACTACGTTTGTACAGCTTGAGTGAATCCGGATTGCTTTCGTACACAGGATCAATTACTCCTGCACCGAAATCCAGCGTCAGATTTGCAGAAAAGGTACCCGGATCACCAAACAGGTTGATCACGAAATATTTTCCACCAACTCCTGAGGTGTAGCCGGCCGGGAATACGTTCGGCTCTGATGATACTTCCGTAACCTGAACATCCACAGGGTTATCGAAACCATCGGCCATTGAAAGTGAGGCATTCCCCACAGTAACACTACCACTCTGGAAGTTTTCGGTAACCTGAGGAGTACCTCCGCCGATTGGCACGCCTGATGTTACCCATGCCGGCTGGTAGGAAGCTCCATCCTGATCTAAGGTGAGATCTTTCCGGTTGGCAAGATCTTCGACTGTATTTCCTGAGCCTTCATTCATTTGCCAGTATGCCAGGATCTGCTCTTTAGTAGCATTCAGATTGCTGGTAAACATTCCTGCCCGGATGGCTGAATCAGTTCTGGTCTCCTGCCAGATACGAACTTCATCCATCATACCATCGAAGTAGTGGTACCCACCTGATTCGAGATATCTGGATCGACCAAAGTAATATCCATCCAAACCTGTAGTAACCCCTGCAATACCGGTTGAATCTTCCAGTTCACCATTTACATACAGTTTTACATAGTCATTACTTTCGGCTGTTAATGCCAGATGATACCACTCATCTTCCAGAACAGTGGTAGTACTTGTTGCTCTTCTCCATGCTCCGACATTCCCTTCTCTGAAAGTACCATAGAAGTGATCGGTACTATCGATCCCGATCTGGAATTGAGTTCCATAGGATGCGGCCAACACCATTTTACCGTCTGTAAGGCTATCTACATTCACCCACATTTCAAATGCTACGGGATCGGGCATTTCAAAATAATCATCCAAAGGCTCGAAATAGTTGCTGATGTACATGTAGTCATCCGAGCCATCGAAATTCAATGCATACCCCGCTGTTGAATCGAAGGTGATCGGAGTCGGGTCCGGGATATTAACTTCACCACGGGTATAAGAGAATCCTCCGCCGTTTCCATTATTGGTCCAGGAAGTAAACTTAATGTCCACGTATACATCATGCTCGTAAAGATACATGACCATGTCTTTCCCAACCGAGGCAGGAGGATTGCTGTTTACGGCATCTTTCCATGGTTGAAAGGTCAGAGATCCCACATCAGCTGTGGTACCGAATGACCAAAGCGTACCTGAAGGAGAGACATCGGAATCAAAACTTGTCTCATCGTTCGCATTATAAATCCCTGAGTTATCCCCTCTTGTTATTTTGATGTCGTATGCGATACTGTCCTGATTGGCTTTCAGGGATGCATCAGCATAATTTGCTTTCGAGAATGAAACTCCTGTATTACCGGTATCCACAGCTGCAAACTGACTGAAAGAGGTGATTCCATTCCAGGTTGCCGTTCCGGACCCTGATGAAACACTTGCGGCTCCACCCATTGAGATCCAATTCTGATCTTCTCCGGAACCTTGTTTTAGTAATTTCAGGCTATCCGGGGCACTATCGTAGCCCGAAGGAATGATCCCTGATCCGTAGTTCAGCGTCAGATCAGCCGAGAATGTCCCCGGATCACCAAACACATTAATGATAAAATACTTGTCACCGAAAGTAGAAGTATAACCTGTCGGCGGATAAGCCATAGCTCCGAGTTCATACGCGTAAATATCAACGGCATTATCGAAAGCATCCGTAAGATTCAGCGACACGTTACCAAGTGAAATGGTACCTGATTGAACACTGCTAGCTTCGTTTACTGTTCCTGAAGCTACCGGAGCTGTGGACAGTACCCAACCGTATTCATCATAGAAATCGGCATCATAACTGTTTAATTCATCCTGGGAGTCACCATCGCCCTCATTGAATTGCCAATATGCACCCAGATCGTTAGTTAAACCGGCGTACGTTCTGTGCATGAAAGATCTGATCTCTGATTGTGTGCGTACAGCTGACCAGATCCTGAGTTCATCTACTGTGCCGTAGAAATAATTATTCTCAGCATACTCAGAACCCAGATACCAGTAATCATCGTACTCATCATCACCTGAAACATCTGTGACCGGACTGGATGCTTCTTCCACTCCATTCACATATAATTTCAGATCCCCGCCTGATTCTCCGGTAAGTGCAACGTGATACCATTCTCCCTGAGTTATGGTAGTAGTTCCAGTAACCGTAACCGTACCATCACCAGAACCTAACTGAGCATGGAAACCAAAGAATTGGTTCGAACTGTTGATACCGATCACCAATTCTTCTTCATACCATGACAGAATATACTGTTGTTCTCCTGTGATATCGGGTTTAACCCAGAGTTCGGTGGTAAATGCACTATCAATGATTACATTTTCATCTGTGTAAAGCTCTGCGTAACTATCAAGAATATTACCTCCATCAAACTTATAAGCATAGCCGGCTGTTGAATCGAAGGCAACTCCTTCAAAACTCTGCGTGGTCGTATTGGCTGTACCTGTTGAAGAGGTAAGGTAAGTTTCGAATCCTGCATTTCCATTATAGTCGAATACTTTAATGTAGTATTGAGTTGATAAACTCAGATCGGTTACGGTAACAGATCCGGTATTATCATTGCTCACTACTTTTGTTCCGTCTCCCAGATCGGTTGCGGATGTAAAGCTGGCATTCGCTGTATACGTGGTACTATCATCAGGTTCCCAGGTTATAGGAGAACCTTGTCTAATAGCTACCAGCTGCTTTGCTCCGGTTCCACCACTCCAGGAAAGTTCCAGAATTGTACCCTGATCATCATCAATAGATAAAGTTGATGCCGTTGTAGGATATAATTGTGTGGTAACATTTCCTGTTGCCGGACCGGTAGTCAGGTATTTGATTGCCGTACTTCCTTTGTTGTATTCAAAAACGGCAAAGTGATAGGTACTGTCCGGGGTCAATCCTGTAATACTGGCTGAACTTCCGGTACCTGCGTAAACCACATAATTACCGGTGCCAAGTTCACTACCGGTACCAAAATCACCGGCGGTGTAGAAAGTATCATCCGATGGAGAGGCATCCACCGCACTTCCTTCTTTTGCGACAACCAGTCTGCCGGTACCATCTCCGCTACTCCAGTTAGCCGTTAACTGATCCCCCACAATATTGGTGAAGCTTAAACTTGTAACCGCACTTGATGGAGTGCTAGGTGTAGTATTTGTCAGGTAAGTTAAGTTGGGAAAATTCGGAGTCATGATATCCAGATCACTATCTCCATCGTAATCAAAGATCGCGGCGCCGGCATTTGAACCACTTGCACTAAAGCTTAAGGTTTCTCCTACGGCTCCGCTGCCATCGTTATAAGCGATAGCCAGACTATTTGATCGACCTAAGATCACATCCAGATCATCATCTCCATCCATATCAGCCGCTCTGATCCAGTATGCATCGAACGACAATGTAGTAGTTACAGGAGTGCCAAATGTTCCGTCGCCATCATTCAGATATATAGAAAAGTTATTACCATAAATATCTGAGATGATCAGATCATTGTATCCATCATCATCCAGATCTGCAGATATTCCTTCTGTTGTAGAACCCGTAGCTGTACTGGTCGTAATTTCTGAACCTAAGGTGCCATCACCATTATTCAGAATTATACCAAAGGACTCATACATTCCACTGGTTACAAAATCGAGATGGCCGTCATTATTCAGGTCAGAGATATCCAGGTTTACCGTTGTTCCGGAAAGGTTCGCACTCTGATAGTAAGAAGAGAATCCCATACTGCCATCATTTGTATATATGAATATAGCAGCAGTTGTGGTACCGGAAGCATCCACTATTGCAACATCAGTGATCCCGTCATTATTGAAATCACCTGTTCCCCATCTTCCATCCGTTACTACCTCATTGGTTGCAATACTGTCTTTCTTTGTGAAAGAGCCGGATCCGTTATTTTCCATGAATATCAGGTATTTAGAATTCCCGGCCATTGCCAGAATATCTATATCTCCATCGTTATCAAGATCTGCAGTTTTAAAAGAAGCTCCACTGCTTAATGTGTAACTTACTGCGGTACCAAATCCATACGTACCTGACCCATCATTAAATCGGATGGATAGTTTATTATTGTACATACCAATCTGTTCTAAGTCACCGTCACCATCCAGATCTGCTCCTTCAAGTGAACTCGCATAGTCTGGGAATGCACCGGATTCAAAAGCCTGCGTGAAATATCCTGCACCACCGGCAGCAGCTGTAAATGTGAATGTTTCCGGTACAGTTAACGAACTTCCACCTGAATTCTCCACTCCTGTTGTGATCGCCACCGTAATCTCTTCTCCGGTTTTAAATGAGTTGTCCGGATTAAAAGTCATGGTCTTCGATGGAGAATCATAGGAGAATACCCCCGATAATACCCCGGAATAAGATCCACTAACGATTACGTTTGAACTCGTAAAAGTGGCCGCATTCATATCATCGTTAAAAGTAGCCGTGATATTGGCTGTGGCTGAGATCCCGACTGCATGTAGTGCGGGAGTAAACGAAGTTACTTCGACAAAATCTGTTCCATAATTAATAGATATAGAATTCGCCGTTCTGTTAACGGTTACGAAGTCCTGATGACCGTCCTCATCCAGATCAGCTACACTTTGATTAACCGGAATAGAACCCAGTTCAAAAGTCTGACCGGAAGTAAATGTCCCGCTTCCTCCATTTTCCAGCACCTGAGCATAGCCTCCGCTATAGCTTACAGCTACAATGTCCATATCACCATCGCCATTGTAATCGACGATGCTCAATTCTCTGGCATCAGCAACAGTATAATTTGTGGCCGTACCGAAGCTTCCTGTTCCACTATTGATATGAACAGAAACTTCATTGGATCCATCATCAGAAACCACAAGATCCAACATATTATCACCATCCAGATCAACAAACTCTGCATCGTATGATGCTATTCCGGTATTTGTCGCAGTGGCGAAGGTACCGTCTCCATTATTCAATGCAGTAAACAGAACCATTCCAGCTCCGCCCATTGCAAGGTCAATATCATCGTCATCATCAATATCAGCGGCAATGATCCTATCCAGATTTGAAGTATTGGAAATAGTACCGGAAGCAGTAAAGGTCCCGTCGCCATCATTCAATAAAATGGAAGCGTAGGTGACATTTCTGTTTTGAACGGCTATATCCAGATAACCATCTCCGTTCAGATCAGCGACTGCTGCATCAATAGCTCCGGTTCCTACAACATAATCTGCGGAAGTGAATGTTCCGCTGCCATTATTAGTGAAAACGCGAACATCATTGTCGGAATAATTCACTACTACAAAATCCATCCCGTTAAGATTATCAAAATCGCCACTGGCAATTGCTGCAGGATAGGTACCGGTAGCCAATGTACTCGCTGTGGAATATCCGCCACTGCCATCATTCAGAAATATACTCACGGTATTATCCGTGCTGTTTGTAACCACGAGATCAAGATTGCCATCCACATCCACATCCAGAATGGATACATCGGTTGGAGCTGTACCAACTGATCTTACGGTATCAGCCTGTGTGATATAACCGACAGATCCATCTACCGTAAATTGAAATACTTTTGGACTGGCTATCGAAACATTACTGCTGTTCTCAACTCCGGTGGTTACGATCACAGTAACAACTTCCCCTGTAATAAAATCACTGGTTGGGTTGAACGTTGCGGTACTACTGGCAATTGAAATGGAGCCTGCTACATTTCCACTCAGTGATCCAAATACAAGAATATTACCGGTTGTGAGTGTGGTGTTGTCCATAGTGTCGTTGAAAGTGATATCGATATCACTATTTGCCGCGATACCTACTGCATTATGCGACGGTGTGATGCTTTGTACATCTACATTTTCTACCGAGAAGGTTGATGATGCACTGCTTACAATAGCCTGATCTGCATCACTGGTCACATTAGTAGTTACGGTTACGGTTATCTCGTCTCCACGTATAAAATCTGAAGCGGGATTGATGGTTAACGTGCTGTCACCTGAGTTATAAGAATAGGAAGCAGTAATAGAGCCCGCGGTACTTCCAACCACCGTTACATTGGTTGAATTCAGCGTGGACGATTTCATTGCTTCGTTAAACTTAATGGTGATGTCGCTGTTAGGAGCAATTTCTGTTGATCCATGTGCTGGTGAAATAGAACTTACTGCGGGACCCGAAAAATTATAAGCTATGCTAAGGGTTCCATCCTGATTACCCATCACTATATCCAGATCACCGTCGTTGTCCACATCGGCAAGTGTAATATAGTTGGCATAAGTCCCTGTAGTAGAGTAATTACTTTCTGTGAATGAAGCTGAACCGTCGTTCGTTAAAATGGATAGATTCTGATCCAGGGCGTTTGAAACAACCACATCCATATGGCCATCACCATCCAGATCCCCGGAAGTAATTGCTGTTGGTCCGTCCCCGATAAATATTGTCGAGGGTAAAGCACCAAATGAATGAAGCGTACCATCCCCTAAATGCCTTGCTTGATCATTGTCATAATCGGCGATCATCGCTTCAATATTAGCCGAGGAAGACACAAAATTGGCTAATGTAAATTGGTATGAACCGGTAGTTGCGGCGTGATCTGAAAATATCGAAAAAGAGCCGGTTCCATCATTAGCATAGGTACGCAGCAGTCCCAATCCCGGACTCAAACCAACAAGGTCGAGATCCTCATCTCCATCAATATCATATAACTTTATCTCCTCAAACTGATCGGTTGTAGAGATCCCACTCGCTACTGTATAAGTTCCATCACCATCATTCAGGAAAACCTGAACACTATCAACAGTACCTCCAACGATTATATCAACAAGTACATCTTCGTCACCATCGTTATCAATATCGCCGGTTGCCAGTGCCTTACCATTCCAGCTCGAGCCATTGGCATAATCCACTTTCGAGGCAAATGTCCCTGATCCGCTACCATTGTTAATAAACACGGACATCATATAGGCGTTGTTATTTGATGTAACCAGATCGATACTTCCATCCATATCTACATCTTTCGCTTCAACCTGAAAAGAGTTGGCCGTGGTATAATTTGTTGGGCCGGAGTAAGTTCCATCACCATCATTGGTAAATACCGATAGCCGGTTCAGTGATGGTACCAGCGTGATGATATCCACATATCCGTCTTCATTAATATCAGCAGTTATCGTTCTGTCCGTATAATTGGAGCCATCCACCGTGTATTGTTCACCAACTGAAAATTCCCCATCACCTGATGCGGAAGTGGTAAATGTTGTTCTGTAAGGAGCAGTTAACGGAGTATTCGAGGCGTTTTCCACCCCATCTGTAACTACCACCGTAATCTGTTCACCCGGAAAGAACGAAGAATCCGGGTCGAAGGTGGCAGATGTTGCCCCGTAAGAAAACGAACCGGAATAAATTCCACGTTGAGAGCCACTTATAATTACAGTTGATGATGTAATGGTGGCATTATCCATTGCCTCACTAAAATTAATAGTGATATCTGAGGTAGCACTTACATCATCGGCCCCCAAATAAGGGCTGATTGACGTAACTGTTTGAGCAGTAGCCAAACCCGATATAAAGCCAAGTATAGAAACGATTAGTAACAGCTGTTTCATTATGATCCTGTTTTATTGATAATGGTTGGTAGGATGTTTCCGATCTCGGACAGGCTATCTTTGGGGATGAATCCCGCCACATTCAATCTTTGTGCTTTTTGCCTGAAAGCTCTGGTATCGTAACTGGTAATTATGATGACCTGAGCATCAGAATCTTGCAGAAAAATTGACTTCGTAACATCGAAGCCGGACATACTTTGTAACTCGACATCCATGAATACGCAGTCAGGTTTTATTAATGGATATCGTACAATGGCCTCCTCACCACTGCCACATTCGAACAGCTCAACATCTTTTCCCCCGGCTGTTATTTGTATGATATTCCCTAAAACCCGACGCATATCGGCATGGTCGTCCACAATCATTATTTTCATTAATTGATTTTGGATTAATTATAGATGGGTCTGTACCCCGGCGCGGGTAATCTCTCTTTTACCCCTCTTTTTATCTATAGGCAGGGATGCTCATTCTTCTGGGTAGAAGTACCCAGACCCAGGTACCGGGTGATCAGAGCAGATGGGTGTTTTCTACTGCAAATTTAAGAAGAGCGTGGGTTCCGCTCAGATCCAGTTTATTGCAAATGTTATTCCTGTGATTCTGTACGGTCTTGATGCTGATACTCAACTCCGTAGCGATCTCCTGATTGGTTTTCATCATAGCCAGTAACTTCAGGATATTTGTTTCAGCCGGTGTTAACTGATCAATTCCTCTGCTATCTGCAGCCGGATTTGCCAACCGATTATTTCTTCGTATCAGAAAATCTGAGATGGCCGGACTTAAATAGTATTTCCCTTTTGAAACTGTTTTTATGCAATTGATGATCTCAGACACGGTATTCTCTTTTAATACATACCCTTTTACACCAATATCCATGGCCCGGTTAAAGATCGATTCGTCTTTAAACATGGTAAGGAAGATGAGATCGACCTGAATGGATTCGTTTTCAACTTTGGCTGCAACTTCATACCCGGTCATTTCTGGCATTTCGATATCAAGGATAGCAATATCAGGCAATTCTTCCCGGATCAGTTCTATAGCCTCTGCTCCGTTTTCCGCTTCCATGATCTCAAAATCAGGCTGCGATTCCAACACTTGTCGTAATCCTTTTCTGATCAACGCGTGATCGTCGGCGATCACAATTCTCGTTTTTGATTTAGCCATTGTTAAAGATCGGTATCCTGATATTAATGGTTGTTCCATCACCCGGTTCGCTTTCAAATTCCAGCGTTCCTCCCAGAGTCTGAATCCTTTCCTGCATCCCGGTGAAACCGAAACCGGTAAAGGAATCTCTGTTCAAAATATTAAATCCTTTACCATCATCGATCAATGTAATTCTGATCTCATCATCCAGCCTTCGCACAAAAATAGAGGCTGTAAATGCCGAAGAGTGTTTTATAATATTCTTAGTGCCTTCCTGTACAACCCTGTATAAATTGATCTCTTTTTCTTTAGGAATCAACTCGTCAATGTCATCTATATAGTGCGACCATTTGATCTCAGTAACTTGCTCCAGTTCCTCGAAAAGGTTATTCAACGCTTCCGTGAGTCCGAATTTTTCTAAATGAACCGGCCGCAACCCATGCGAAATGGTCCTCACATCCTGAATGGAATGTACCGCACTTTGTAAGATCTCATCCAGTTGTTGTTTGATCTCGCCCGGGTTATCCACGCTGTATTTTGCCAGCTCCACCCGGTTCTTGATGACCAGGATCTGTTGACCTAATCCGTCATGAAGTTCAGCAGCAATTCTTCTCCGTTCTTGTTCCTGCGAATCAATAAGCTGTTCCGTGAACTTCTTCTGTCGTTCATTTTCTTTTTTCAGCCGTTGAACCCGCATATAATAGATACCCGGACCGGTGGTCAACAATAAGAACCCTATAAGTACATAGAACCAGTTTGTCTGCCAAAACGGGGGCTGTATCACAATGGTAATTGATGCACCTTCCGTATTCCATATACCATCATTATTACTAGCCTGTACCTCGAAGGTGTAATTTCCGGGCGGAATTCGGGAATACAAGGCTGTTCTTCGATTTCCCACATCGATCCAGGAATTATCCAATCCATTTAACCGGTATTTGAACTGTACTTTTTCAGGTTCGGTAAAACTAATTGCCGTATATCCGATCTCCAGAAAGGGAGTGTTATAATCAAGAACGATAGAATCCTGTACTACCAGCGTTGAATCAAAGGTTCTTAGGTTTTCGATGTAAACAGGAGGTAAAATATCGTTTGTTTTTATTTTGCGGGTATCTACAACTGCAACGCCCGCTACCGTTGGAAAATAGATCCTCCCCTCACCATCAATATTGGCGCTTGGCTGGAATCCTCCGTTGGTTTCTGCAGATTTCATCCCATCAGCCACACCAAATGTACTTACCCAAAATTCATCAATGGTTCCATCAAGATAATCGAGTAATTCATTACGTTTAACACTTGAGATCCCCCGGTTACTTCCCATCCAAAAATTTCCGGTCTCATCTTCAATAATATGCGATACCACGTTATCGAACAGACCATCTTGTTGAGTGATATGTTGTATGGTATCCTTTCTGATCACATAAATCCCATTTCCATAGGTTCCGATCCAAAGTAACCCTTCATGATCTTCATAGATTGCCCGTATGTTTGGCTCTCTCTCTATATCCTGTTGACCTTTATCTATGAGTGGATGAAAGTATACTTGATCGTCCTTTATAAAATTCAATCCACCTCCTGCCGCCAGCCAGATGGTACCGTCTGAGGATTCCAACAGAGCCCGGTTATCGTTTACCTTTAATCCATTCTCCATAGAATAATGCTGAAAGGTGCTACCATCGTATTTATATACGCCTGCCATATTAGCAACCCAGATATTTCCTTTTGAATCTTCATAAAGCAGAAAAACAGGCACCGCAGAGATCCCGTCTTCTTCCGTAAATGTTTTGCCGGGTTCATCAATTGATTCTGTCATATATAGTGCCCCGCCACCGATCCAATAGCGACCCTTTGAATCGTGTAATACCGCCCAGTTACAACCACCGTCTAAATAGTTCTGCAACTTAGAATAGTTCGCTTTTTCCCCATCCCAGTCGTAGATACCACCACAATTTGTAGAAAGAATTCCGGTACCATCTTCATCAATACTCAGCGAGAGCATTTTCTCGTTTTCCAGGCCGTCATCACTGTCGATCATAGAAATGGCCGAGGGACGCAACTGAAATAGTCCATTTGCCGAAGTACCTACCCAATAATTCCCTTCACTGTCCAGCAGAATGCTTTTCAGATCGATATTTTTTGGCAGTTTATCCGGCCTGAAGACATTGAAACCGGATCCCGTCCAGTAATATATATGACTGAATACCATAGTGAATAAAGACCCGTCATAGAAAGGTTTAAAACGGAGCGCATTATCGTTGGGCAGGCCTGCATTACTACCAAAATTCTTAATTTTTCCGTCGGCATCCCATGCAATTCCCCGGTTTATGGTAGCACCGAAAAGATCACCGGAGTTTATAGGGTACTCGATGATATCAACTATTGCAGCATTATACTCCTTATCGATACTCTCTTTGATCAAAACCACCTTTTCATCTATGGTTTTATACAAATGCTCTGAATCGGTGATCCAAACACCATTTCCTTCTCTTGCTTTTTCAGCGAGTTCTTTATCATCGATTATATCAGCATTAATAAACTCACCATCTTTATATTGGTAAATTCTTTTTGAAGCAGAGAGCCAGAGTCTCCCTTCTTTGTCTTCATCGAAAGTAATGAGATAGCCCGGGTTCTGTTCGAATTGAAAATTGGTTACCTCACCCTTATAAAATCTGAACAGAGAGGACACCGGATATTCCGGAAAAGCCCAAATAGCTCCGTCTTCAGCTTCATAAATTCTAAGTATACGATCGGCACTCATCCCCGGTACATTCCCGCGATTAAAGGTAGTGAAGGTGTTACCGTCGAACCGCACCAATCCACCATACGTAGCCAGCCATATGTAACCATTCTTAGCTTGAATGATGTCGTTCACTGAACTTTGAGGCAACCCATCTTCCATAGTGAAATGGTTAACGACATACTCTCTCTGATTCAGATCCTGAGCCCGGGCTTGCCAACCTGCAATACAAAAAGATATAATAAGGAGTAGAAGTGCTGTTTTTTTCATCCTGAATTGATCTCTCTGAAAATAGTTAGGTAAGGTTGAAATACAAATCCACCAAATATGAATTTTTTATGTCGAAAGCCCTTATTTAACTATTGTTTTAACGGTTTTTTTAAAATTCTGAGAGACAGTTTCTAAAACACAACTACTTACATCTTCATATTTCCTTCATATTTAAAGGAAACGGACTTCATCAATCTTTCACAATTCATGGGTACTCTGTGGCTGTTAATATTTCCAGTTAGATAATAATAGGGGAACTCATGACTAAAATAATTAGAACTATGGATGGTAATGAAGCTGCTGCACATGTGGCCTTCAGAACCAATGAAGTTATTGCTATTTACCCAATTACCCCCGCATCACCAATGGGCGAATGGGCGGATATGTGGAGCTCACGCAAACAACGTAATATTTGGGGGGACATCCCGAAAATTATTGAATTGCAAAGTGAAGGTGGAGCTGCCGGAGCGGTACACGGCTCTTTACAGGGCGGCGCGCTTACCACCACCTTTACAGCCAGCCAGGGATTACTACTCATGTTACCAAACATGTATAAAATTGCCGGCGAACTAACCCCAACCGTATTTCATATCGCGGCACGGTCGGTGGCTACTCAGGCACTGTCAATTTTTGGAGACCATACCGATGTAATGGGTGTTCGCCAGACAGGTTGGGCCATGTTATTTGCTAATAATGTGCAGGAAGTGATGGATTTCTCCCTCATTTCTCAAACTGCTACGTTAGCATCTCGCATTCCTTTCCTTCATATTTTTGACGGATTCAGAACTTCACATGAGATCTCAAAGATCGAAGTTCTGGATGATGTGGCTATCTCCCGAATGATAAGTATGAGTGATGTTAAAGCTCATCGCGACCGTGGAATGAATCCGGATCAGCCATTTATCAGAGGTACTGCTCAAAACCCGGATGTTTTCTTCCAGAGCAGAGAAACTGCCAACCCATATTATTTGGCAACACCTACTATTGTTGAGAATGCAATGCGGCAATTTGAAAGTATTACCGGCCGCAGCTACAACCTTTTTGACTATGTTGGCGCACCTGATGCTGAAAAAGTTATTGTTATCATGGGTTCCGGTGCCGATACCGTAGACGAAACCGTTAATTATTTGGTAAATAAAGGTGAGAAGGTCGGTGTGATCAAAGTTCGCTTGTTCCGACCTTTCTCAATGAGTCATTTAATTGATGCCATGCCCGATTCTGTGAAAGCTATTTCTGTACTCGACAGAACAAAAGAACCCGGCAGCATGGGAGAGCCTTTATATCAGGATGTGATCTCTGCATTGATCGAAGATCAGAGTTCTGCAACTCCAAAATTCAGTAAAATACCTAAGATCACCGGTGGCCGGTATGGGTTATCCTCTAAGGAATTTACTCCTGCCATGGTTAAATCGATCTTTGATGAACTTCAAAAAGATCTTCCAAAAAACCATTTCACCATTGGTATTAACGACGATGTAACCAATACCTCTCTCGAATTTGATGGTGACTTTGATATTGAATCTGAAAAAACAACCCGGGCCGTTTTCTGGGGATTAGGATCAGATGGTACCGTTGGTGCCAACAAAAACTCCATTAAGATCATCGGTGAAGAAACCGATATGTATGCTCAGGGTTATTTTGTGTATGACTCTAAAAAATCCGGTGCCCGTACTATTTCTCACTTACGGTTCGGGGATCACCCGGTTAATAGTCCTTACCTCATCAAAAACGCAAACTTTGTAGGAGTTCATCAATTTGGATTCCTGCAACGGTACGACACTCTTGCTTTAGCTGCAGATGGAGCTACCGTTCTTTTAAACAGTCCGTTTGGCCCCGATGAAGTATGGGAACAACTCCCTGAAAAAGTACAGAGACAGATCATTAAAAAAGATCTGAAATTATATGTGATCGATGCCTATGAAGTAGCCAAAGAGGCTAATCTTGGTATCCGTATCAATACCGTGATGCAAACCTGTTTCTTTGCGATCTCTGAAGTTCTACCAAAAGAACAGGCCATCAACAAGATCAAGGAGTATATCCAAAAGACCTACAGCAAACGTGGGCAAAAAGTTGTGGATATGAACTTCCGTGCTGTGGATATCTCTCTGGAGCATTTATATCCTGTTACGGTTCCTGAAGAGATAAATTCTAAAGTTGAAACCAATGGCAGCATTCCAAAAGAAGCTCCTGAGTTTGTTCAACAGGTCATTCAGGAGATCATAGATGGTAATGGTGACAACCTTCCGGTAAGTGCATTACCTTGCGACGGTACCTTCCCAAGTGGCACCACTAAATGGGAAAAACGTGATATCGCTATGGAAATCCCTGTTTGGGATCCTGATATCTGTATTCAGTGTGGTAAATGTGTGATGGCTTGTCCGCATGCAGTTATCAGAGCGAAAGTGGCTGAGCCGGAATTACTGGAAGATGCTCCTGAATCATTCAAACACACCAAAGCCAAATGGCGTCAACTACCGAATCAGGAATATACCATTCAGGTTTCTGTGGATGATTGTACCGGCTGTACCTTATGTGTGGAAGTCTGCCCCGTTAAAGATAAAACCAATGTAAGCCGCAAAGCGCTTAACATGGAATCTAAACTTCCGATCCAGGAACAGGAACAGGCAAACTGGAATTTCTTCGAAACACTCCCTGCTTTCGACAAAGCAGAACACGATGAGTTCGATTTCAACAAAACAAAAGAAACCCAGTTACTCGATCCTTACTTCGAGTTCTCGGGAGCCTGCGCCGGTTGTGGTGAAACTCCTTATCTGAGTTTACTTACCCGCTTGTTTGGCGACCGAATGATCGTAGCCAATGCTACGGGTTGTTCCAGTATTTATGGTGGTAACCTGCCAACTACTCCATGGAGTAAAGATGCAAAAGGCCGCGGACCTGCCTGGAATAACTCACTGTTCGAAGACAATGCCGAGTTTGGCTTAGGTATGTCGCTGGCAGCTGAAAAGAAAACCGATATTGCCCGGGTTCTGCTTAAAGAACTTCGTGGTAAAGTGGTTCCTGAAATGCTGGCCGACCACCTGATGGATTCTCCGCAAACTACAGATGCAGAGATCGAAGCTCAGCGACACCGGGTGGATGAATTACTGAAACGTCTGGAAGGAAAAGACGATCCGCGCTCAACCCGATTGGCCGAAGTTGCCCATGCACTGGTTAAAAAATCAGTATGGATCATCGGTGGTGATGGCTGGGCATACGATATCGGATTCGGCGGACTGGATCATGTGCTTGCATCCGGACAAAATGTGAATGTGCTGGTAATGGATACTGAGGTGTATTCAAACACCGGTGGACAAGCTTCCAAAGCTACCGGACTTGGTGCAATTGCAAAATTTGCAGCCGGTGGTAAACCAACACCGAAAAAGGATCTTGGTAAACTGGCCATGGGTTACGGAAACGTATATGTGGCTCAGGTTGCGATGGGTGCTAATGAGAATCAACTCATCAAAGCATTTAAAGAAGCCGAAAGTTACGATGGTCCTTCGCTGATCATTGCTTACAGCCACTGTATCGCACATGGTATTGATATGGCGAAAGGTCTGGAACAACAAAAACTAGCCAACGACAGTGGTTACTGGCCGGTATATCGTTTCGATCCACGCCTCGAAGAACAAGGTAAGAACCCATTACAATTGGATTCTAAAGGACCTAAGATCCCGCTTAAAGAGTACATTTATAATGAACAACGTTATCGCCTGCTCTCACAGATCGATCCTAAGAAAGCAGCAGAGTTACTCGGTGAAGCTCAGGAATGGGTGAACCACCATTGGGATACCCTGAAACAACAAGCAGACCAAAAACCGTTAAACGCTGAATAAATAGAGGAAAATTATGGATGTATCAACGACCTATCTGGACCTGGAGCTGAATTCCCCGATCGTACCATCGGCCTCTCCTTTGTCCAAGAACATCGACAACGTAAAGTTGTTTGAAGACCTCGGTGCCGGAGCTGTAGTGATGCACTCTTTATTTGAAGAGCAGATCAACATCGCCAGTATTGAGGTGGATCATTTCCTCACTTCAGGGGCTGATAGTTTTGGTGAAGCTTTGAGCTATTTCCCTGAAATGGAATCCTATGAAGTAGGACCTGAAACCTATCTCGAACACATTCGCATGGCTAAAGAACAGGTCGATATTCCTGTTATAGCCAGCCTGAATGGGGTATCGAACGGTGGATGGACCAAATACGCCACTTTGATGGAAGAAGCGGGAGCCGATGCTCTGGAACTTAATATCTATTACATTCCCACCGATCCGGATCTTTCCAGCTACGAGATCGAAGCAATGTATCTGAAAACTTTACGTGGGGTTTGTGAAAAGGTAAATATTCCGATCTCCGTTAAATTCGGACCATTCTTTTCTTCTATTCCAAATATGGCGAAGAAAATGGCCGGACTCGGAGCTCGTGGTCTCGTAATGTTTAACCGCTTCTACCAGCCGGATCTTAATATCGAAGAATTTGAAGTAGAGCCGAGTCTCACACTTAGTACTTCCGATGATCTGCGTCTTCCATTACGCTGGACCGCCATCCTTTACAGAAAGATCAATGCCGATATTGCCATTACAGGTGGTATTCATACCGGCAAAGACGTGGTAAAAGGTATAATGGCCGGAGCGAATGTAACCATGATGGCTGCAGAATTACTGAAAAACGGTATGCATCGTGTTTCTGAAGTTCGCACCGAACTTGAACAGTGGATGGAAGAACACGAATACGAATCTGTTAGTCAGATGCGCGGAAGTATGAGCCAGATGAATACCAAAGAACCTGCCGCTTTTGAACGTGCTAACTACATGAAAGTGCTGCAATCTGTACGTCAGGATCCAACCGGTAAACTCTGGTGGTAAATTCCCGGTAAGAAAAGATCACCGGTACTAATTGATCATTTAAAGGGCGCTCATTGAGTGCCCTTTTGTATTTTACTGATCCAAGGATTTCAACGTCTGCAGACTATCAATGATCTGAGCTCTGGCTACAATATTGAGTCTTTCCTCCATATTGATCCACGGAGTTTTTAAAGTATCTGTATAGTATTCCAGCCCCAAATGCGCATAGGCCCGCTCTTCGGCATCAGTTACGCCATGCGCAAACCTGTTAATAAGGTTGATCAACATAAACCTGTATGTCTCGTCATTCCCTGATGAACGGTCTATCAACCATTCAGATTCTGTGATCAGTGAGTCCGCCTGCCTCGGCACCAGGTTATCAAAATAATTATCGATCTTGGTGGCGTAAAACGGCGTTCTGATAATAGCCGGGTTTGATAATTCCAGATTATCGAAATAATGCTTTTTATAATATTTGAACTGGTATTCTTGCTGTTCTGTGGCAGTTAAACTATCCGGAGCTTCTGGTACCTGAACATTCAATGAAGCTTTAATAAAAGTAGATAACACTGTATTGTCATATTTCGCGATCAATTCCTCTTGTTTGTCCATAACTTCTGCATCCAGTTTCTCCAAACGTTCAGCTAATTTAGGTACCTCTTCTTTATTCGCCTCTTTCATTAGCGCCAGAATTCCACGCTTTTCCAGTTGTTTATTCTGAAAAAAACGCACGTAGGAAATGAATTCGTTATTAACCTCAGAATTTGTGATCACCAAACTATCCATTAAACTTTCAGAGTGCGTCGATACCTCAAAGTGTTGATCTTCTCCCATCAGGATATCAAAATATTTCAATTCCGGTGGTACGATCAAGATGTACATACCGTATGGAAGCCGCTCATCTCCTTCAAATACAAATGTGCCATTATTACTTTGAGTAGTATCTGCCACATACTGGGTTTTATTCATGTAATAACCCAAATAAGCTTCTTTCGGTACTTCTCCATCTAGTGTAAATTCGATTCTGTATCCTTCTTCGGTGGAGTTTGAGCAGGCTGCACTTAAAATTGAAATAGTAAATAGTGCAATAACAATATATTTGATCAATGTCCTGTAGGTTAATTAGGTGGTGTGCGCCTTAATAATGGGCAATAATATTGAGCCCGAAAATAGGAAATTGTATCGAACTTATTCAGGATATGTAAATTCCTGATTGTACACCCCAATCCAGAAGTTAGTGCCATTCCACATAATAACATCCCCATTCGAAAAGGCCTCAATCTTATATCCAATAAGATCACCATCACTATTTAGAGGAGTTGGATATTCTTCCAGGTCAACATACGGTCCGACGAAGATCAGAGGTTCTTTCCCCGAAACCGATTTCATATAAAGCCCCTTATGATTCGAGAGCAGAATATTATCAAAATTATCTATTTCAAAACCACTGGCATAGAATGGAACAACCTTGCCATAATTATCCAGAGCTTCGACCCAATAATGATCCCAGGAATTGTCTTCTGTATTTAGCACATGAAAATGATTGGCATTATAGTCCGGATTTTCGAATTCAGCGGATCCATTATAACCCAAACCAACTATATACTCTGGTGTAGCTATAAACTTTCGTACCGAATCAAAATCTTTATTCACCAGGCTTGAAAATGCTTTCGACCAGGTTTCCCCGTTATCAGTGCTCTTATAGGCTCCGTCATGCGTTGCTGCATAGAGAATTCCGTTTTTATCTTTTGCCAGACTGGTGATCTGATCATCCAGCCGGGTATTCAGGAAATCGGGATACAGCTTTTCACCGGTGTTAAAATCATGTACAGAAATTCCATGTTGCCGTCCGATATATAACCGGTTCTCTTCTGTATCCATCAGATAGGAGTACATCCGGTAATTACCACTAATGATCTCCCAATTCTCCAGATCTTCTGAAGTTATGATGACATTTCGGTCATAGTAGTTTCTGTCTGTGTTAGCATCATAAATACTGTCGCGCACAGAAGCGATAGCATAGAATTTATCCTGCATTTTAAGTCGACCAAAAGTGAATTCATCGTTAAACGAGATGAACTCATAGGTACCCTCCAGCTCTTCAGAAAAGTAAACCCCATTTCCTGTGAAAATTATAACCTGGTCTTTGGCGTCGATCTGAATACTTCTAAAATTCGATGTGATATATGGTGAAGTAAATTCAGTCCAGGTATAAGCGTCATATACGATTGGATCCGGCTCGATCTCCTGCTCATCATCAGGAACAGAGTTTGGAGCGCACGCTTGTGTAACAACTAAAAGAAGTATCAACAATCGAAAGAATATTCTATCATTACCCATAACTCAATAGATTCGTTGATTTATTGTACGTTTTGCACGTTAAAAAATCAATCCATTTAATAGGTTAGAGTTATTTCTAATGTTTAAATCATCCGTGCTTCGGAATTTTGATGCTCAACCTTCAGATATAAGCGCCTTTCCCAACCATGATAACTCCTTGCTTTACTGGCATGGAGATAATGATCCTGAGCTTACTCCCATTTTATTGTTGAATTAAAAAAACCCGATCCATTTTTAGAACCGGGATTACCGTCTATTCGTGTGTGGCATTAACCCTTATCAGTATTGTTAATTGGCCACCTTCACCAATTTTTAGAAAGCCTTCGTTCAGTGGGATTATTTTATTTACCTGTGTTGTGTGAGAGCCCAGATCACCGGGAAGAGCAATACTTGTCCAGTTTTTACCATCAAAACTATAATAGTGTTTTAACAGATGTCCCGAACTGAAAAAGATACCGGATCTTTCATTATATGCTACCGCACGTTGATTTATGTCACACTGTTCACCATCGCAGGTTGCATCAGTCCAGTTCATTCCATCTGAACTGTAATACATCGTAGACAGCCCTCGCAAATGGGAGCCTTCCCTGCCAACAGCAACAAAAACATTCTTACCCCATGCCACGCTATTTAACACAAATTTTTGAGCGTTGTGAGACCATGTATCTGTTCCAACGGGTAGTGTACTTACCCAATTACTGTAACTTTGAGTAGGGCTCGTCGTCATCATCCCTACTGATACCAATTTTGTTGAATTATGTGCAAAATCCATAAGCTCAGTAACATTGGATTGTACATCGGTCCAGCCAAATACCCTGGTATTTTGAGAGACTGTTCCTGAACGCTCAACAATTTTTGCATTTCCACTTCTACCCGATACTGCTAATAGCTTCCCTCCTATAAAATATGGATTGCTGATTTCTCCCGGAATTCCATCACCACTCCAATACCCTGAGATATCACTTGCAAGAGTGTAGATCTGCACATAATCATTTGATTGAAATGCCGGGTTCAGATCTCCCCAAATAGCAAATACATTGGTCCCTCCTAAGGTATAATTTACTACTGAATGGAGAGTAGCGGATCTCATAGAAGTCTTAAATTCATTAACCATGGTCTGATACTGTTCTGTTGTAGTATTACCGTATCTGGGAGGCATGGCATATGCACTATCTCCCCAATGAGCCCCTCCATTTTCGCTGGTCAATATGGTGCCATTATCTCCCACAACCACAATATTTGTCTCGTTGGTATCGATCGCTACATCATTCAACCCATTTGTTGTAAGTCCGGCAGCCGGACTGTTCAGTTCAAATACAAACAGGGTATCATCGGATGGGTTGCTGTGCCCCACCCCGGAACTTACCGTAATAGGCCCTGTTTTTACTCCCACTGGAATATTCACAACAAATTGACCGGGATTTGAAGATGGTTCAGATAGTACCTGTGCTCCACCTGCAAATGTAACTGTATTTTGGAGTGAGAAATTAGAGCCATAGATCGTCATCATTCTATCACTCATCCAGGAATCTGTTTTTATGATCATCTTCTTAGAAAACGAAGATATCACCGGGTCTCCTTCCGGTCGTGGAGCAATTTGAATTGGGATAGTGTTACTTTGAACTCCATTTACTACCACTCTTAAATTTCCGCTTGTGGTTCCGGCCGGAACAATTACGGTCATTGTATTGCCGGATGATTCCTGAGGTGTGGCTTTGATCCCGTTCGGAAACTGAATTTCGATATTTGTTGGGTGCTCACTAAAATTGCTACCTGAAATCGACACCGCCATTCCAACTTCCACAGGATCCGGATTTACAGCTTCGATCCATGGTGCAAAGGTTCTGAAAGCCCGGGCACATCTGCCGTCGGTCTTGCTCGACCAAGTTAATTCTCCGGTTGTATTGAGTATATACACACTTGATGGATAATAATTTTTATACTGGTAGATAGTAAAATCGGACCCTGGGAACGTATAGCTTGCCGGGATCTGTGTGGATGTCCACCATCCGCCCGAAGGGCAGGAGCTAAAATTGGAGGATGCATTTTGGTATGCTACTTTTAGCTCTTCCGAACTTGGAAGGTACCAATCGGAAAATCCATTTCTATTCGAACTTGATACAAAATACAGGGCATCCATAGCAGGACTGTTATAATTCGGAAAATATGTTTTAGGAGGCTTTCCGCATCCACTCATTCCACATGCCGCAGCCATATTAGAAGCTCCGCTGCCAATTTGTGCAACTAAACTACTATTAAAGAGACCTCCATTTCTTGAAAGGCGGTTATACCAGCTTGAATTACTATTTTCATCTTCATTAGCCGCTACAATTCCTTTTCCTTTTGTTGAAGGATCCAGATACACAATTACCCCGCCGGCATATTCTTTCCCGTAAAAATCTTGAGCCGTTAACTGGCTGCAATCTGTAAGTAAGGAATAGACTGAGCTTCCATTGTTCAGATTCTGCTGAATGGCACTTACATCACAATTTGTTTGTGCCTGCAATGAGATCGGTACAAACACTATTGACAGAAATGCGATTGATAGATATAACTTTACCCTTTTCATCTTATAACCCCGGATTTTATCGTACAGTTGTTTCGTTAATTAGTGTGCAAAAAAGAAACAAGAAATACCGGTTTGTTACAAATCTCTCAAATAAAAAAACCCGTACACTAGGTGTACGGGTTTTAAAATAGAACTGTTTTGAATGGATGATCTTACATCATTCCACCCATTCCTCCCATTCCTCCCATATCAGGCATTGCAGGAGCGCCACCTTTATCTTCTTCTGGTTTCTCAGAGATCACTGCCTCAGTGGTGAGTAGTAATCCTGCTACAGAAGCCGCATTTTGAAGTGCGGTACGGGTTACTTTGGTTGGGTCAATTACACCGGCTTTGATCAGGTCTTCGTAAACTTCGGTACGTGCGTTGTAACCGAATGATCCTTCTCCATCGAGTACTTTTTGTACTACGATCGCGCCTTCGATACCGGCATTGTTGCTGATGGTACGTAACGGAGCTTCAACTGCTTTACGGATGATGTCAAATCCAACTTTTTCATCTGCATTTTCAGCTTCCAGACCATTCAGAGATGCTACCGTTCTGAGAAGAGCTACTCCACCACCAGGTACAATACCTTCTTCTACAGCAGCACGAGTTGCATGTAATGCATCTTCTACACGGGCTTTTTTCTCTTTCATTTCAACTTCTGAAGCAGCACCGATGTAAAGTACCGCAACACCACCACTTAATTTAGCAAGGCGTTCCTGAAGTTTTTCACGGTCGTAATCAGAAGTAGTGGTCTCGATCTGAGATTTGATCTGATTTACACGGGCAAGGATATCATCTTCTTTACCTGAACCATCAACAATAGTAGTATTGTCTTTGTCGATAGTTACGCGGGCGGCCTGACCTAAGAAATCAAGCGTAGCATTTTCGAGTTTGTAACCACGCTCTTCAGAGATCACAGTACCTCCGGTTAGAATAGCGATGTCTTCGAGCATTGCTTTACGACGATCACCAAAACCAGGAGCTTTAACTGCTGCGATTTTCAGAGAACCACGAAGTTTGTTAACTACTAATGTAGCTAATGCCTCGCCTTCTACATCTTCAGCGATGATCAGTAATGGCTTTCCGGTTTGTACTACTTTCTCAAGTACCGGAAGCAGATCTTTCATATTGCTGATCTTCTTGTCAAAGATCAGGATATATGGATCTTCCAGTTCGGTAGTCATTTTATCTGAATCGGTTACGAAGTATGGAGAGAGGTAACCGCGATCGAATTGCATACCTTCTACCGTTTCGAGGTAGGTTTCAGTTCCTTTTGCCTCTTCAACGGTGATCACACCATCTTTACCCACTTTTTCCATCGCATCTGCGATCAGATTACCAATAAACTCATCGTTATTGGCAGAAATGGTTCCAACCTGTGCGATCTCGTTACGATCATCAATTTCTTTACTCAGATCTTTAAGACCGGCAACGATCGCATCAACAGCTTTATCGATACCTCTTTTAAGGTCCATTGGGTTGGCACCGGCAGTTACGTTTTTAAGACCTGCACCAACAATTGCCTGAGCAAGCACGGTTGCAGTAGTAGTACCATCACCGGCATTATCGCTGGTTTTTGAAGCTACTTCTTTAACCATTTGCGCACCCATGTTTTCAACTTTATCGCCGAGCTCGATCTCTTTTGCTACGGTAACACCATCTTTGGTTACTGTAGGCGCCCCAAATGATTTTTCGATTACCACATTACGTCCACGAGGGCCGAGCGTTACTTTTACAGCGTCAGCCAGTTTGTCAACTCCGCGTTTCAGTGCATCGCGGGCTTCAATATCATAGTGAACTAACTTTGACATAGTTATTTATTCCGTTTTTAGATTATTGATTTAAATTTTGATGGAGTTATTATGCGAGAATTCCCACAATATCTGATTCGCGCATGATCAGGTACTCTTCTCCGTCGAGAGTCACCTCTGTACCTGCATATTTTCCGTAAAGAACTTTATCGCCTTCTTTTACGGTCATATCGATTTTATTCCCGTTTTCTACTCTGCCGGGACCTGCCGCTACAACTGTACCTTGTTGCGGTTTTTCTTTAGCTGTATCAGGAATGTACAGACCAGAGCTGGTTACTTCTTCAGCTACGTCCGCTTTTACCAGAACACGGTCGCCTAAAGGTTTAATACTAGCCATATGGATGACTCCTTTGTGATTTTGTTTAATAGTTAGTGTTTAATTTCTTTCGGGGATCGCTCCCCTGTATTCTGCGGCTTCTTTCGCAAGTACCGTACCAAATCACCGGAGTCAGCCTCAGTGCTCCAACAAGGCTGACAATTCTGCATAAATGTCAGGCGACCAGTCCTCTGCCCGTTGATCGTAGTTAAAACCGTCAGGTATTTTGTCACCCAATACAGGTTTCAGAGAATTGCTGAGTTTTTTTCTACGCTGATTGAAGGCGGTACGAACTACCGATTTAAGTGTTTTGTCGGAACAAGGCAGAGAAGGTCTGTTAAAAGTGAGCTGAATTACAGAACTCATCACTTTGGGAGGAGGGCTGAACGAATTAGGAGATACATCGAACAATAGTTCGGGTGAGCTCATTAACTGGGTTTGAACGCTTAGTATCCCATACTCTTTTGATGATGGTTCGGCAACCAGACGCTGCGCCACTTCCTTTTGCATCATCAAAATGGCACCATCAAAATTTGAACGGTTTTCGAGAAGAGCGAACAGGATCGGACTGGTAATATAATACGGCAGATTACCGATCACATAGGTTTTCCCATCGGGGTTGATGATGTCAGGCCAATGAATTTTCAGTACATCACTCTGATGGATGGTAAGTTCCGGTATTTCCTTTTCGAGCACCTCAATGGCACGTTCATCGATCTCAATGGCGTGAACATCCTCAAATTGTTGAACCAGCCATTTTGTTAAGGCTCCGGTTCCGGGACCAATTTCAATGATCCGATCGTTTTTACCGGCAGGGATAGACGCCAGAATTTTTCGGATAATATTCCCATCCGTTAAAAAATGCTGCCCCAGGCTTTTCTTTGTCTTAAAACTCAATTAGTTCAGTTGTATTCAAATTCAGCCAAAGGTACACATTTTAATCATCAACATTCGGGTACCACGTTCGCTTCCACAACTCAGAATATCATTTTGTCAGGTTAAAACTAAACCCTAATGTAACTCCCAAATAACTACTGTATTTGTTGATATTACCCTGTAATCCTGCTTTAAACCCCACCGATGAACTTCGGCTTGCATAGCTACATTCAAATGGGATTCCAACAGTGGAATGAACGATTCTCTCATATCGGTCAGCTCCGATGACATGATCCCCCGATTCCGATATGAATTCCCCTCTTTCTACACTTTCCACTCTTCCGATTCCAAACAGCAGACTTACGCTATTTTCTGATTGTCCATCCCGGTCGTCTATAAGAAACCTTTTACCAATCAAAACCCCGGCATCCTTAGAATATTCCTGAGGTTCTTTATCTGGTATAAAGATCATCTCATGTATTCCGGAATATCTGAACTGTACAATTATATTCCTTCTGAATTGTTTTTCAATTCCAAGATTAAAGGCTTTCTGATTCGTAGTTAATGAGACTCCGAATGTTGCAAATAGATCGATCCGTTCGGAATTATCTACTAAAGGATCTGACTGACCGAAAAGCTGTAATGGCATGAGAATCCCCCAAAGAAAAAATGACAGCATTCTCATACACAATCCATATAAACTGATATCAAAGGATCACTTAATCTTCATCCAAAAATTCCGGACGAATAGTAAGTAGTGGCTTATCAATATGTCTGGATATCTGTTCCGTAGTTGAGCCGATGAATACTCTTGCCAAACCGGTTCTGCCATGAGTACTCATTACCAGCATATCGCCTTCATCATTTACAAAATCCACGATCTCATGATGTGCAGATATTCCCTTCACAATTTTGGTTTCTACTTCAACGGAAGTTGAATTAGGTCCGTCTGTGGTTACCAGGTTATCCTCAAATACCACTCCACTTCTTTGCACCAACAAATTGTATTTCGGGTGTTGTAAGAAGTAATCGGTTAGTTTTGTGATCAGACTTTCGTAAACCGGTTGTTCGTCGATGTCTGTGGGGATATATGGGATCATATCGCTGCCGGCTGAATACAATTCTATCACATTCATAAGAATGATCTTTGCTTTTAACTCTTTGGCCAGCTCAAATGCCGGCACCACTGAAAAGAAGGAGCTATCAGAAAAATCAACCGGAACCACGATGGTATTTATGGCATCGGTATCGAATCCGTCGTTGATGGTAAGTACCGGAACATGGCTGTGACGAATAACTTTTTCTGTGGTACCACCCATCACATGAATGGTCTCGTGGCTACCCTTGGCCGACATTAATATAAGATCGTAATCGCCTTCGTTTGCCTGATTAAATATCGCTTCGGAAGGTTTGCGCTCTACATTAGCGATCAGCTTTCCCCGGTATTCTTTTTTGATGTATTTCCCGGCCAGTTCTTCCAACTCTTTCTGAGCTGCTTCTATGGAATGAGGGTACAGATCCCGCTCAAGTGAAAAAGGAACTCCAAGCGGATCCATGCTGTCGTGGAAATACTTCATCATGGGCACGGAGTGAATCAGATCAACGGTGCAGCCAAAAAAATCAACCAGTGTACCGGCTACTTCTATGGCTTTTTCTGCTCGTTCTGAGAAATCAGTAGGAACAAGTATATGTTGTACTTTCATGTCGATCCTCCATTTTAGGTTGAATACCTTTAATCACCGGAAAGTGCCATTTTTTGGTGAAGGATTCATGAATTTTTGAGGAGATTGAAAGCGGTTCCTGTTTGAAATAATAAGTGGTTATACTACACTTTTATATCTCTCAATCGTTCTAATCCTCCCACCAATACAACACCCACTATCATACCAATAACGCCACCCAGGATATCCGGGGTTTCATCACCGGTAGCATTGTAACTTCCCGGTATAAAGGGATCCGATTTAATTAATTTCTTTTTGATGGTGAGTACTTCAATGGATGAGTCATCGATCTGTTTACCTAATCGTTCGAATTCCGGCAGATTCTCATTCGGGTGTTCCCGTAGTTCAGTAACTACCGGATCGTTTACCTCCACAACTTCTGTATCCCTTACCTGCTCAATGAATTCCCGATGCTGAAAGGGCCAGATCACATATAATGAACCAACCAGGAAGCCGATCAATACAGCTATGGTGACCGAATGGTATCGTTTCAGTAACCATGAGAGAAACCTTGAAAACAATGCCAGTCCAACAGCGGCTCCTAATAAGAAAGGGATCAATCCAATAATACCATCCATCGTATCTTCCCCGCCAATCATTCCGATATTCGATAATAAATAATCGTATTTACGCATGATCAACAAGAGATAAGAACCAGAAATACCCGGCAGGATCATCGCACAGATTGCTATAGCGCCACTCACAAACACAAACAACGGATGTTCGGGGGTATCAGCGGGGACCAGATTTACGATCCATAAGCCAAATAGTAATCCACCAAGGATAGCACCCGCTTCTTTAATGCTGAAATGCTCCAGAGTTTTAATAAGGATGTAAATTGAGCCGACGATCAACCCAAAAAACAACCCGAATACGATCTCGGGATGGGTAAACATATACACCTGCAATGGTACTACTTTTGTAAAAAAGGCAAGCGCCGCAAAGATCCCTAAAAACAGAGGTACGAGAAATAATACATGTAAATGGGTAAATGCTTCTTTCCACTTAAAAGTGAAGAAATGTTTAAGGAAAGCCACATCCACACTTTTAATAGCATTCAGCAGGCGTTCGTAAATATCGAGTATAAGTGCCATGGTACCGCCACTCACACCGGGAACTATATCCGCCGAACCCATGATAAAACCTTTGATCGCCAGGATGGGAGCTTCTTTAAAAGTCGTTTTGTCCTGATTATTATGATCTGTTTGCATCAACCTTTCCACCCTTTTTCGCCGATCAGCGGCACAAATTTAAAATTATCGAGTTCTACCTGCTCGTATTCCGTCTCAGAGATCCTGGTGATCTTCAGCATCATCTGTTTTTTATTATCCCCTACCGGTATCACCAATCTGCCGCCAATGTTCAGTTGAGCGATCAGGTCATTGGGTACAACCGGGGCGCCGGCCGTAACTACGATCCCATCATACGGGGCATAGGTACTCCAACCGAGTGTACCATCACCGGCTTTTAGCATAGCCCTATATCCTTGCTTTCTCAATGCCTCTTTTGCACGGTGATACAGTTCAGTATGCCGTTCCACGCTAAATACATCCGCACCCATCTCGCATAACACCATACATTGATAGGCAGAACCGGTTCCGATCTCAAGGATCTTATCCCCTTGCTGAATTTCAAGTAATTCTGTTTGCACAGCAACGGTATATGGCTGAGATATGGTTTGTCCCATCCCTATGGGCAGGGCTGTGTCGTGATACGCTTTGCCGTGTAATGCCGTATCAATAAGGGTGTGGCGGGGAATTTTTCCAATTGCCATAAGTACCCGTTCATCTTTAACCCCTTTTTCCCTTAACTGTTCAACCAGTTTATTACGGGGACGGGCGTATCTGCGGTCGTCGGTCACACTGTGATTGTTTTGATGTTAATGAGTGCCCAAGTATAGGTATTTAGATAAATAGTTTGGGAACGGAATTACTGCTTTTATTCAATTCCTGTTACTTGGACTAAGTACAAATTATAAGAACCCATAGGTTCTGCACTTTTTCAAGATTATATTCTTTGTTATGGAAATTTTCGATCTCACCATCACCAAAGTATTTCTCTACGCATTACTAACAGCGATCGCTACCGGTATCGGCGCAGTACCATTTTTCTTCATAAAAAAGATCTCTGATTCTTTTTTAGGCAGAGCTAATGCCATAGCTGCCGGTTTAATGTTATCTGCCAGTTTTAACCTCATTTTTGAAGGGTATAACATTAATAACTGGATGACTCTGGGAGGAATTCTTGCCGGGGTCATACTGGTAATTGCTGCAGATGACTGGATGGACAAGAAATTTGATCTGGATATCAAAGATCTGGTTGGAGCCGACAGTAAAAAGATGCTGTTATTTCTTGGGATCATGACGATCCATTCATTCGCTGAAGGGGTTAGTGTAGGTGTTTCGTTTGCCAATACCCTTGAGTTTGGAATATTCATTGCCATAGCCATTGCCGTTCATAATATTCCCGAAGGTCTGGCGATCAGTTTGGTAATGATCCCAAAAGGCACCACTCCCTGGAAAGCTGTTTGGTGGAGTATCTTTTCCAGCTTACCTCAACCTTTAATGGCTGTTCCTGCTTTCTTATTCGTGGAGACCTTCCGAGAATACCTGCCATTCGGACTAGGCCTTGCTGCCGGAGCTATGATATGGATGGTATTCGCTGAACTCATACCGGAAGCACTTCAGAAATGTAAAGCTCATACCATCGGGTTGTGGGTTACTATTGCCATAATTGCGATGGCCGCTTTTCAAATTTTAATAAGCTGATCATTTTATTTTTTTTTGCAACCGTCGAGAAGTATTCCATGTATTTTTTGACGTTAAAACATGAAATTTTCTTACAGGGCATAAAATTGCTTAAAACAGTGACCATTCTGGCGGGATTGCTGATCACATTTACGCCGGGGTACGCACAATCCGATTCTACACCAACATCAGATCCTAATACACTCTTAACCGTCTATCTTGATTGCCGGGGGTGTAACAGTAGTTTTATCCGTAGCGAGATCGACTTTATTAATTTTGTAAGAGATCAGTCTGCCGCCGAAGTTCATCTCATCATAACCCGAAACGGAACGGCAAGTGGAGGTACTCAATATCGCCTGAATTATCTGGGACAGGATGACCTGGAAGCACTATCTAATGAATTTATTTTTACTTCGTATGACTCAGATACCGCTGAAGAAGAACGGAATGGTTTAGTTCGGTATATCAAACTAGGGTTTATCCCATTCCTCTCCCACAAAGATGCATTACAAAGTTTCGATATACTTTATTCGGGAACAGACAATACTACGGCTCAGCAACTACAAACGGATAAGTGGAACAGCTGGATCTTCGAGATCGGTGGTAATACCTGGTTCTCCGGTGAAGAAACGCAGAGAAACCTGAATATGAATGGAAGGGTAAGAGTTCGCAGAATTACCGATGAATGGAAATTCCAACTAAACCTGGATGAAAATTACAGCAGAAATACCTACACCACCACTGATGATGAAACCGGTGTGACCGATGAAGAAGTGTACATTACAGAACGGCGCAATGTATTCAGTTTGCTTGCTTACAGTTTAAGTGATCACTGGTCGGTTGGCTCTTATTTCAGTCTGGGTTCTTCCTCCCGCGATAACATCGACTTCAGAATTGGTGGAACACCAACCATCGAGTACAGTTTCTACCCTTACCGGGAGTTTGCCCGCAGAGAGGTTACCCTGCGATACGGAGTTTATTCGTCATTCTTCGACTATACAGACCGCACTATTTACGGACAAACTGATGAAGTATTAATGCGGCAGGAACTTGATTTCAGAGCCGAATACACCAAACCATGGGGTAGCGTTGAAGCCCGTATACTTGGGCGAAATTATTTACACGATTTCAGCAAGAAACGACTCCTCTTTGATTTCGAGATGGCCAAGCGAATTGTTCGTGGGTTTGATGTTTTCTTCAGTGTGGGATATTCCATTATAAACGATCAGCTTTCTATTTCTGCGGAGGGTGTAACCGACAAGGAGGCGATCGCTAATACCCGCCAGCAGCTCACTTCATACGAATACTGGGGGTCGGTAGGTTTTGAGATCACTTTTGGCTCAATCTACGATAATGTGGTTAATACACGGCTGTAAATCACCGGCTGTGCTTTGCTGAATTAATCCTTATTTTTGGGGTCTATGTCAGACACAAAAGTACCGCAAAAAACCGACCTCAAAGCGCTCACCAAATCCGAATTACAGGATTTTTGTAAAGAGTTGGGCCTTCCCCGATTCCGGGCCGATCAGATCTTTCAATGGCTCTATCAAAAGGGGGTTCGATCCTTTGATGAAATGACCAACTTATCCAAAGACCTGAGAGCCCGACTGGATGAAGTGGCTTTTATTTCAGGCTTGGAAGTGGTTAGTCAGCAGGAATCTAAAGATGGCACCATCAAATTTTTGTTTCGTTTAGATGACGAAGGCAAAGATTATAAAGTGGAAGCCGTTATGATCCCGGATTTCTATCCCGATGGTGTTCCGAAAAGACTAACTGTTTGTGTTTCGTCTCAGGTTGGATGTGTTTTTGGATGCAGCTTTTGTGCCACCGGTAAAATGGGATTTTTCCGGAATCTTACTCATGGCGAAGTGGTGGATCAGGTGCAATACATTAATTCACTTACAGAACAGAAGTATGATAAAAAGATCACCAATATCGTGTACATGGGAATGGGCGAACCCCTCCATAACTATAAAACGGTGACTACATCTGCCGAAATTATCTCCGATCCGCTCAGTATAGAACTATCGCCGAAGCGAATTACCGTTTCTACCGTTGGGCTTACCAAACAGATCAAGCAGTTGGCTGATGAGCAACAGCCATTTAATCTGGCCATTTCCCTTCATGCTGCAAGTGATGGTAAACGGGATGAGATCATGCCGATAAATAATTCCATGAATCTGGAAGCACTGGAAGAAGCGGTTAAATATTATCACCAAAAAACAGACCGTTCACTCACCTACGAATACCTGTTATTTGATGGATTCAACGATGGTCCTGAGGATGCCCGAAATCTTTCCAATATTGTAAAATGGGCCCCCAGCAAAGTTAACATCATCATGTACAACAATGTGATGGGGGTAGAACTACAACGTGCGCGGGAAGAGCGGCTTGATAACTTCCTGAAGGAACTCATTCGCTACGATGTACGCGCCACTGTTCGGCGTAGTCGTGGAGATGATATTGATGCCGGTTGTGGACAGCTTGCCATTCGCGAGGGGCAGGAACGTGGTAAAACCATCGCAAAGACCTAAATAAAAAAAGGGCCAAGCAAAGCTCGTCCCTTTTAAGATCTCTGTCCGAACTACTTACATCAATTAATCGATCAGATGGAAGATCCGGCTAAATCTTGGAACGGCTCCATCCAGCGAGAACCACACCAACACGGCTTTTCCGATCATATGGTCGCGAGGGATGAATCCCCAGAATCGACTGTCTTCGCTGCTATCCCGGTTATCTCCCATTCCAAAGTAGTAGTCTTGTTTAACCACATATTTATTGGTTGATTCACCATTGATCACAAATGCGTTGTTCTCCACTTTTACGTCATTGTGTTCGTAGCGTTCGATAAGATCTTTGTAAATATACCAATTGTCCTTGGTTAAGGTGATCTCCTGCCCTTCGTAAGGCACAACAAAAGCAGAAAAATGATCCGGATTATTGAACGCCTGAGAAAAAGATCCTTTACTCATAGTATAGCCTGACAATTGCTGATCTTCCGGAATGATGAACAGCGCCATGGAATCCACTTCCGGCCATGAAGCTACCACATCGGCTACTTCTTTCGTAAGATTTACCCGATATACATTTTGTGCGACTTGCTGAACATATCGTTCATTCCCGCCAATAGTGCCGGCCCCCACCGATTCCATTTTCTTATCGCTGAGGCGCACGTTATCGCGCACAATCACATCATAAAATTTTTGAACTCCTTCGTGGTAGGCTTCCTCTTCTCCATTCACGTACAGTACCTTATCACGAAGTTCAAGTGTATCTCCGGGAATACCCACTGCCCTTTTAATATAATTCGTTTTTTGTGAAATAGGCTTCACTTCCCAGGGCACATTAAAAACGATCACATCATTTCTTTCAACATCTCCATAGCCCGGAATGCGGGTCCACGGAAGCTTAATACCTGGCAGACACCAACTGGTAAACGGCACACAAACCGACATCGGTGTTCTGGGACCATACGTAACATTTGAAACGATAAGCATATCCCCGATCAGCAGATCCTGTTCCATAGAACCTGTCGGAATACGGTACGAGCCGAATAAAAACTGACGAAGAATAGCCGCAACAATAAATGCAAAGACCAACGCATCTAACCACTCTCGTGCCCACGACTTTGCCTGTTGTTCTTCTGTGTGTTTGTCCTTTTTTGATCTACCGAAAGATGATTTCTTTTCGTCTGCCTCGGTTGATTTATTTTCTTCCAATGTATTTGAATTATTTTAATCTTAGGTGAGAAGGCTTTTCAATCTCTTCCTTCTTATAAACCCCATTCGAATAACTTACTTTATACCATTGCTCATCTTCCGGTGAGTAAAAATAATCCGTGTATTCTTTGGGTTCGGCTTCTGTTACGAGTCTGGTGAACGTTCGTTTCACCTGTGGCATCATATCGATATAACGACTTGCACCAACATATACGAGACCGTCGGCAAACGGTCCATCCATATCCAATACCATCATAGGAATTTCGCCATCCACTATAAACCAATACTCAAATTGAATCGCTTTCCCCGGGCGGTATGTACCACTATTAACGATATCTTCGATCTTTCTGGTTGGCTCCCCATAAGCTCCCTGCAAATGAGCACGGATTTCTATGGCCGGCATTTTGTCCAGACTATTTGGATTAAATCCTTGTCCGGTCCACTTAATAGTTTTGAACTTACTTTCGAATTTTGCCACTTCATCGGCCCCGACCTTTATGATCTCGGGCTCTTCAAATTGTGCCTGAGCAGCTGTAGTGAGCAATATCATCAATAAAAAAATTGTGAACAGATTTCTTTTAGCTTGTACCATAGTTCTTAATCCTCATCATCCATAGACAGAACCGCGAGGAATGCTTCCTGTGGAATTTCCACCGATCCTACCTGTTTCATTCTCTTTTTACCTTCTTTCTGTTTTTCGAGCAGTTTGCGCTTACGGCTGATGTCACCGCCATAACATTTTGCTGTAACATCCTTTCGTAGCGCTCTCACCGAATCCCGGGCTATTACCCGGCTTCCGATCGCTGCCTGTACAGCTACTTCAAACTGCTGACGCGGAATAAGTTCCTTTAATTTAGCACAAACCTTTCTTCCCTGATAATAGGCCTTATCACGGTGTGTAATGCTCGACAGCGCATCCACCTGATCACCATTCAATAAAATATCAAGGCGTACAAGATGACCGGGTCTGAACTCGATGAATTCATAATCCAGCGACGCATACCCTCTTGTACCGGATTTCAGTTTGTCATAAAAATCGAAAACTACTTCAGCCATCGGGAGTTCATACGTAATTTCTACCCGATTATTTTGCATGAACATCTGGTTGATGTAAACCCCGCGACGTTCCTGGCATAATTTCATAATGGGACCAATGTAATCGGCCGGGGTAATGATACTCGCTTTGATGTACGGTTCGTAGATCTTATCGATATCTCCCACTTCAGGCATCTGGCTTGGATTATCCACCTCGATAACTCCACCTTCTTCCAAATGCACTTCGTACTGAACGTTTGGTACTGTAGTGATGATATCGATATCAAACTCGCGGTCCAGACGCTCCTGAACGATCTCCATATGAAGTAATCCCAGAAATCCAGCGCGAAATCCAAACCCTAAGGCTTTCGAAGTCTCAGGTTCGTAGGTGAGGGAAGCATCATTCAGTTGTAATTTCTCAAGAGCGGCACGAAGATCCTCAAAATCTTCAGATTGTGTGGGAAAGATCCCACTAAATACCATCGGTTTCGCTTCCTGATACCCTGAGATCGGATGCTCGGCAGGATTCTTCACTGTTGTGATGGTATCACCCACCCGAACATCCTGCAGCGATTTCACACTACCGATCACATAGCCTACATCACCGGCACGAAGCTCTTTGGTAGGTTGATAGCTCATCTTCAGGAAACCGATCTCTTCAGCATTATACTCCTGCTTATTCGCCATAAATTTGAAAGCCTCACCCTTTTTGAGCACACCTTCAAATACACGAACATAGGCTACAGAACCGCGGTAAGTGTTAAAGATCGAATCAAAGATCAGAGCTTTAAGTGGTTTCTCCGTCTCCTGCTTTGGTCCCGGGATCCGCTCAACGATAGCTTCCAACAGCGCCGGAACGCCTTCTCCGGTTTTCCCCGAAACCGTTAAAATATCTTCTTTATCGCAACCGATAAGGTCAACGATCTGTTGACCTACACCTTCAGGATCAGAGCTTGGCAGGTCGATCTTGTTCAGTACAGGCACAATTTCCAGATCCTGATCGATTGCCTGATATAAATTCGAAATGGTCTGTGCTTCTATTCCCTGAGTGGCATCAACCACTAAAATTGCGCCCTCACATGCTTTCAGAGCTCTTGACACTTCGTACGCAAAATCAACGTGACCAGGAGTATCGATCAGATTCAGCGTGTATTCTTCACCATTGGGACGTTTGTAATCGAGCTTAATGGCATGACTTTTAATCGTGATCCCACGCTCACGTTCAAGATCCATATTATCCAGCATTTGCTCCTGCATTTCCCGTTCACTGATCGTGCCGGTGATCTGAAGCAATCGGTCGGCCAAAGTGGATTTACCATGGTCGATGTGAGCAATGATGCAAAAATTACGGATGTTGTTCATAGAAAGTGATCGATGATGCGTCTGATTCAAAAGAACGCAAAGATACGAAGAAGCATGGAGCTCCTAAAACTATTGTTTCTAAAAGCACACGGTTTTTTTGGTGTTTTTACTAATGAACCGGCCTCAGATGCAGATCGGTCATTCAAACACCCTTACATAGCTATGGGAATTCTTTCGATTCGGGTAAAACAGAATCCTTTTCCCCTTATTTGTTCCGGATCCGGGCACTCATAAATTTGCCCGTTGTTGTCATGTTATTCCAATTCCGGACTAAGTAATTCGATGTGGAATCTGAATTTTCCTTTTTCCAGCGATAACATGTCGTAGGTTTCTCTGATCAATTCAAAGATCTGTTCAGTATCGCCGATCACCGTAGTAGATAAATAACCCACTTCTATATGAACATCATACTGGGCCAGATGCTCCAGAAGCTCTTGTACTTCTTCGGTTGGATTATGAGATGACAACGGTATAAATGTTAATTGAGCAATTGTTTTCATGCACTCCTTCTGTTTTTTCTGACTACAAAGTTAATATATCGGGAGTTCGTATTAATTTCCCGTTAAAGATTAAAAAATGGTTTCCGGCTAATCGTTCATCTCCCTATATTCCCGTCGTGAAAAAAATCTTATTACATACAGCCCATCATCATCATTGTGGTAGCCATCATGGCCATCATCATATGCATTAATGCATATCGCTACCGCCATTATTTTTTCACCATCCTTACTTCCTCATACCTACTAAACAAAACAATTTACTGACCAAATGAACCGAACGAAAGATTCTTCGACTTCCCTGCGTATTGCTATTCAAAAGAGTGGACGATTAACCGATAAAACCATCGATCTGTTGCACGGAATCGGCATCGAATTTGACAACTACAAACGTAACCTGATGGTTAAGACCCGTAATTTTGACGTTGAATTACTTCTTCTGCGGGATGATGATATTCCTGAATATGTGCAGGATGGAGTTTGTGACCTGGGTTTTGTCGGAGCAAATGAAGTATTTGAACAAGACGCTGATGTGACCGTGCTTCGGGGACTAAACTACGGCCGATGCCGGTTATCCATAGCGGCACCAAAAAACGGACCGCTGCAACAAGCCACCGATTTTGAAGGCAAAACACTCGCCACCAGCTATCCTTTTCTAACAAAGAAATTCTTTGAGGAACAGGGAGTTAATGTAAATCTAGTGGAGATTTCCGGTGCCGTTGAGATCACTCCTCAACTTGAAGTGGCAGATGCCATCTCCGATCTCGTATCAACCGGTGGAACGTTACGGGCTAATGGCCTTGCTGAGATGTTTACCATCATGGAATCTGAAACAAAGCTCATTCAGACCAATAAAGAGCTTTCTCCCGGAAAACAACAACTGATCGAAAAATTCCTGGTGAGAATTGATGGTTATCAGCAGGCGAAAAAAAGTCGTTACATCATGATGAATGCGCCTCAAGATCAGGTTGAGACCATCAAAGACATCATCCCGTCAATGAAAAGCCCGACCATTGTACCACTAGCTGAGACCAACATGGTAGCCATCCATACAGTAATTCCTTACAACGAATTCTGGGTGGTAATGGAACAATTGAAAGAAGCCGGAGCTTCCGATATTGTAATGTTACCCATCGAAAGTATGATTCTTTAAGAACTTTGAGATCACCCTTTTGAACCAATTAAAAAGGGCTCTTAATGTTCAAATTTTGAAAGGCAATTGCATGAATACGTACAATTACAACACATTAGACAGTGAGCAAAAAACGGCTTTATTAAAGCGCCCAAAGATTGATTTCACGTCCATTTTTGGGGTTGTTCAACCCATTATTGAAGAAGTCGGTAAAACGGGCGATCAGGCGGTTCGTGAATTTACTTCCAAATTTGATGGTGTAGATCTTGATGAAATAACGATCGATCCTTCACAAGTACATGTCGATCTGGATCCGAAAATCAAGTCTGCAATCGATCTTGCCTTTGAAAATATCAGAGCTTTTCATGAAGCTCAGAAACCCGGGGAACTTTCGCTCGAAACCATGCCCGGTATTGAATGCCGAAGAGTAAGCCGACCCATTGAACGGGTTGGAATGTATGTTCCCGGCGGAACTGCTGTACTTCCCTCCTCTGCGATGATGCTCACCATCCCCGCTATGATCGCTGGTTGTTCCACCAAAGTTTTAGCAACCCCACCCGGAAAAGACGGAACAGTTGCCCCGGAAATAATTTACATCGCACAAAAAGCACAGGTTGATACCATTTTACTGGCAGGTGGTGCTCAGGCGGTTGCGGCACTGGCCTTTGGCACAGAATCTGTTCCTAAAGTGGACAAAATTCTTGGTCCCGGTAATCAGTATGTAACAGCTGCTAAGATGATCCTGCAGAACAGTGAAGCTCAGATAAGTATCGACATGCCGGCCGGACCGTCAGAGGTTTTGGTGATCGCTGACAAACAGGCAAACCCTGCATTTGTGGCCGCAGACCTGCTTTCTCAGGCTGAACACGGCGCGGATAGTCAGGTGGTGCTTGTTGCTGTAGATGGTTTTGATATGGAAAAGCTGGAGACAGAACTCTCTGCTCAGCTGGATCAGCTCCCGAGGAAAGAGTTTGCAAAAAAAGCTCTGGAACACAGTTATACGTTACAAGTTTCTGACTATGAGGATGCTTTCGCTTTTTCCAACAACTATGCACCTGAACATCTGATCATCAACATAGAGCATGCTGAAAAATGGACCGACACCATCACGAATGCAGGCTCTGTATTTTTAGGCGCTTTCACCCCTGAAAGTGTGGGTGATTACGCCTCCGGAACAAATCACACTCTGCCAACTTACGGCTATGCACGCATGTACAGTGGGGTGAATCTAGGTTCGTATCTCAAGTCCATCACCATGCAGTCATTAACGGAAGAAGGCATCCAAATTATTGGTCCCGCCGTGGAAACACTGGCTGAACTGGAGGGGCTTCAGGCCCATAAAAATGCCGTTACGCTTAGATTGAATGCGATCAACAAAACAAACTGATTCTGATACTGAATAATTACGTTGTTATGAGTAGACACATTGACCTTAAAACACTGGTTCGCCCTAATATTCTGGAACTTAAACCATATCGCAGTGCCCGGGATGATTTCGACTCGGGTATTCTTCTGGATGCGAATGAAAATGCACTCGGGGCCCCATTTCAGGACGAATTGGAATTAAATCGGTATCCAATGCCCTATCAGGAGGCTCTGCGTGATAAGATCGCTGATTTCAGAGGCGTAGAACGCGCCAATATTTTTGTAGGAGTTGGAAGTGATGAAGCCATCGATCTGTTATACCGGATCTTTTGCATTCCCGGAAATGACAGGGTACTGATCACCCCACCTACTTACGGCATGTATAAGGTTTCTGCTGCTATCAACGACATTAAGGTGGATGAAGCTCTTCTCACACCGGATTTTCAACTGGATGTAAAAGCCACTCTCGCAAAAGTAACCGAACAAACCAAGTTACTATTCGTCTGTTCACCTAATAATCCAACAGCGAACTCTCTGAATCGTGATGACATCCTAAAGCTATCTGATGCTTTTAACGGTATCCTGGTGATCGATGAGGCGTATATCGATTTCAGTGATCAGGAAAGTTTCGCAAAAGAAGTTCAGCATCGTAATAATCTGGTGGTTCTTCAAACACTTTCCAAGTCGTTCGGTTTGGCGGGGATACGATTAGGAATTGCGATTGCCTCCCCTGAGATCATTGATCTGATGATGAAAGTGAAAGCTCCATATAACGTAAATAAACTTACTTCACAGGCGGCCATTAAAGGTTTCTCTTTTTTAGAAGAAATGCAGCGTAAAGTGGACGAAATCAAATCGGAGCGTGCCACTATCGTTGATCAATTGAACGCCATCCCTCAGATCGAAAAAGTCTTTCCCTCGGATGCCAATTTCCTGTTGTTCCGTATTAATGATGCGCAATTAGTCTATAAAAAAATGGCGGATCAGGGAGTCATTATCCGGTATCGGGGAAATGAACCCCATTGTGAGAATTGCCTTAGAATGACCATTGGTACACCTGCAGAAAATGAATTGTTTTTTAAGGCTCTCAATTCTGTGATCAGCGAACTGAACTAATTGTTATTTAATCTTTCACCTATAACAGGAATATCTTTTCTATACCAATAAATTGACCACACAGAGGTAATGAAAACAAATAAGGCCATTCCAAATAATGTACCTCCATCATCCATTACTACAATTCCCAGAATTGTAAGGTGGCTGAGTATGGCACCAGCCATTACACCCGCTCCTATCATTGCTCCCAGCCAGATCGTACGGGGAACCAGCAGAAGAATAGCTGCGATCAGTTCTGCCACTCCGGATGCATATCTCCCCCATGGCTCCATCCCTACGGTTTCAAAGATGTATATGCTCTCCGGTGCACCCGAAAATTTAAAAAACAGTGTTTGCAGCAGGATTATAGCTGCAACAATACGTAATATCCAACTCAGAGTAGTTAATCGGGAATTCATATTTAGGGACTTTATTTTTAACCGGATGAGATACCGGCGACTTCCATCACTGTAAATGAAACTTAAATTGTTCAACTTTAAAAGTATTAACTCATGAAAATCTGGATCGAAGCGGAACAACTCCAAAGCGAATCTACCAAACTATTGGAAAAAGGAGCACTACACCTGCTCTACAAGCTTCATGAAGAGGGATTCAGTATTGCTTTAGACACCGAAATATTGAACAAACGTCAGCGTAAACTTCTCGAACACGAAGCTTTGATCGACTCAACTTCCAAAGAGGGCGCAGATGCCATTCTGGATTATGATAAAAGCGAGGGAAAACTTGTGATCTGGAATGGGGAGGAACCATGTGCAAGCGGGTACGATTTCGAGGAACTGATACAGACGTTCAGGTTGGGAATCCCACGCACAGCTTCCGTACACAGAAAGACGAATGAAACAAATATAAGCGTGGCGATCAATCTGGATGGAACAGGTAAATCAAGTATTCATACCGGATTGAAATTCTTCGATCATATGCTGGATCAGATAGGCAGGCATGGATTGATCGACCTGAAACTGACCTGTGACGGCGATCTTGAGGTGGATGAACATCATACCGTTGAAGATGTAGCCATAGCGTTGGGAGAGGTGATCACTAAAGCACTCGGTGATAAAAAAGGCATTGAGCGGTATGCGTTTGTATTACCCATGGATGAAGCTCAGGCAACTGTGGCCCTGGATCTCTCCGGAAGACCTTATCTTGTTTTTGAGGGGGAATTTAACCGGGAATACGTGGGTGATCTGCCTACAGAAATGGTAAAGCACTTTTTCTACAGCCTGGCAATGAACCTGAAAGCCACTCTTCACATTAAATTTGATGGCGATAACGATCACCATAAGATCGAAGCCATTTTCAAAGGATTCGCCCGTGTATTAAAAACAGCGGTGGAAAAAAATCCCCGCATTAAAAATCAAATTCCAAGCTCAAAAGGAGCCCTTTAAATAATGATCGCACTCATCAAATACAGAGCAGGTAATATCGCTTCCGTTTCTAATGCACTGGACCGCCTGGGTGCGGATTATTTCCTTGCTGATACTCCCGACCAACTGGAGACTGCCGATGGAGTCATCTTTCCCGGGGTTGGTCATGCCGGGGCGGCTATGGAATCTCTCAAAGAAAATGGAATTGATGAATGGCTTCAGCAAACTAAGAAACCCGTTCTGGGAATATGTGTGGGTATGCAATTATTGTATGATTCCTCCAGTGAAGGCGATACGAAAGCGTTGGGCTTGATACCGGGCAGACTGGAAAAATTTGATTCCAACGATGCCAAGGTCCCTCATATGGGATGGAATGTGATTCATATTAAACAAGACCATCCGCTATTAAAGGGCATCAACTCTGGTGAACACTTCTATTTTGTGCACAGCTTTTACGCTCCTGAAACCAGTGATGCTATTGCGACCTGTGATTATATTACCGATTTCACGGCAGTAGTCTCGAAAGACAACTTTGCCGGAGTACAATTCCATCCCGAAAAATCCGGTAAAGCCGGTGCCAGAGTGCTTCAGAATTTTCTGGATCATGTATATGGCTAGCATCTCATAAATCCAATCTCTGATTAATTTATAAACTTAATTTGTGAATGGATATTTAATTGACTACGTTTTGACTGAACGTTTAGTCAATGATAAATGAGCCCACGAACGAAAGAACAAAACGAGGCTATCCGCGAGCAAACTAGGCAACAAATTATTGATGCCGCTTTTCTTGAATTTGCCAATGAGGGTTATTCCAGAACCAGCATCGCAACCGTTGCCAAAAAAGCAAAAGTCTCGAAAGGACTGATCTACCATTACTTCGGAAGTAAGGAAGAAATATTGGAAGCCATTTTCGACCAACTCGTCGAAATGGGGCATCAAATGACCTCCTATCCTGATGATTTTACCGCTCGTGATAAGATCAAACAGATCATCGAGCAAACCTTCGATTTCATTGAACATCAGAGCAATGTGGGCAAGCTGATGGTTGGTCTTGCCATGCAGCGCGATGCATTCACCGCTTTAAAATCGAAGCTGGATTACATCCAACAAGAGCAAATGACGTTGTATTCCAACATCATGAAAGAACTTGGTTTTGACCAACCTACCCTGGAAGCGTATGAATTGGGAGCGACACTGGATGGTATTTTACTGGGCCATGTATCTCTGGGTGAAGACTACCCACTTCAGGCTATGAAACAAAAATTATTGGACGAATATGTACAAAAATAATATACTCTTATTGGTATTCCTGGTGCTCGTTACCCCGCGACTAATGGCACAATCTGCCACTGAGGTGATCCAAAAGATGGACGAGAAATTGCGTGGGGAGTCATCGAAAGCAGAGATAACCATGACCATTGTTCGTCCCACCTGGAAGCGATCAATTTCCATGAAAAGCTGGAGCAGGGGAAACGATTATTCATTGATCCTGATCACTGCGCCGGCCCGTGATGAAGGCACCGCTTTTCTTAAACGGGAAAATGAGATCTGGAATTGGGTGCCAAATATTGGCCGAACGGTAAAACTCCCTCCTTCAATGATGATGCAATCCTGGATGGGATCTGATTTCACTAACGATGATCTGGTGCGGGAGTCGTCTGTTGTTAAAGATTATACCCATGAATTCGGAGCAGATTCAACGATTAATGGTCATGATTGTTATAAGATCATACTTACCCCAAAACCCGACGCGCCGGTGGTCTGGGGCTCCATCAGTAGCTGGGTTACTAAGGCGGAATACATCCAACTTCGCACTGAATTTTATGATGAGGATGGCTACCTGGTGAATCTGATGACCGGTTCGGATCTGAGAGAATTTGATGGACGGTTGCTCCCGGCCAAAATGGAAATGATCCCGGTAGATGACCCGGGAAATAAAACGATCCTGGAATATCAGGATCTGGAATTTGATGTGGATATCAGAAAAAACTTCTTTTCAGTATCAAATTTGAAACGAATTAATTGATCAGACCTGAAATATGCACCAAAATCCCCGTTTGCGAAAAGATTATAAGCTTCGAAAAACACCTTAACCTGATAATTGAATACTGACATGCTTTATCTGAAAATGGCCTGGAGAAATATCTGGCGGAATAAGCGAAGAACTCTTATTACGATGGCTTCTATAGTGATGGCAGTAGTTCTATCAGCGGTAATGAGTTCGATGCAGGAAGGACAGTACGATCAAATGATCGATAATACGGTGGGATCTTTCACCGGGCATATTCAAATCCAACAAGCAGAATACAAAGATGAACCCAATCTGGATCACAGCCTCCGGATCAATGAGGTGCTTTTCCGACAAGTTGAAGAAACAGCGGGGGTAAAAGCGGTAGTACCAAGAATCGATTCTTATGCCCTCGCAGGCGGGCTTCACAAAACCAAGGCAGCGATGATCGCAGGTATCGACATCGAAGCTGAGAAACACTTGAGTGAGCCGGATCAAAAGGTGATCTCCGGCCGATATTTTAACTCAAACAGTGAGCATGCCGTTCTGATAAGTGCCGGTCTCGCCGATTACCTGAATGTACAGACCGGAGATTCGCTGGTTCTCATCAGCAGTGGTTTTCATGGAGTGAGTGCGGCCGATCTTATTCCGATAAAGGGAGTTTTAAAATTCGGCATTCCTGATATGAACAACGGAATGGTTTATATGCCTCTTCAAACAGCTCAGGAATTCTTTGGCGCCTATAACCGGGTAACGGCGCTTGCTGTTATGGCACAGGATGCAAAAGGCATACATGAAGTAGCTCAACGTTTGAGCTCTCAACTGCCCGATGATTATAAAGTATATGGGTGGCAGGAACTTATGCCGGAACTGATTCAGGCGATCGAGGCCGATCGCGGCAGTGGGCAGATCATTTTGATGGTACTATATATGGTGGTCGGGTTTGGAATTCTTGGTACTGTATTAATGATGACTGCGGAGCGAAAGTTTGAGTTTGGAGTACTTCTATCTATCGGTACTTCCCGATTTGTGATCGGATTAACACTCATTCTGGAAATGGCCACCATCACTATTTTGGGTACAATTTCGGGGATCATCGCCAGCTTGCCGTTCATTTACTATTTCAACATCAACCCGATGGAATTTACCGGACAGGCTGCTGCTGCTATCGAAGAATATGGAATGGAGCCATTTATCCGGTTCTCGACCGACCCCTCCATCATTATTAATCAGGCCATGATAGTTCTGGTCATTACCTTACTGATCAGCATTTATCCGCTCATTCACACTAAACGTATAAATCCTGTGGAGGCTATGAGACACTGATATGAACATCCTCCCGATCATTTCTTTAAGCTGGAAAAACATCTGGCGAAATAAAACCCGCAGTGGCGTGGTGATCGTTGCTGTAATTCTTGGTACCTGGGCCGGAGTCTTTATGTCTGCCTTTATGTACGGGCTCAGCATGCAATACATTCGCAGTGAACTGGTCAACTTTACCTCGAATATTCAGATCCACACCAAGGCCTATAACATTGAACCCATGCCGGAATATTTCATTCCTGAAGCGGATTCGATCATTCAGGTTCTGGAACAAAAAGCTTACGTAATGGAGGTAACCTCCCGTACAAAAGTAAGTGGTTTGGCTTCCAGCAGTTCAAGTACTTTTGGTGTTACCATTCGGGGAATTGATCCGGACCGGGAAAAGAAAGTCACTCAATTATACACTTTCATGAAAGAAGGCGATTATTTTGAAGAATCCCGCCGGAATCAGATCATTGTGGGTGAAAAGCTGGCTAACCGGTTAAATCAGAAAATGCGGTCTAAAGTAGTGCTGAATTTTCAGGATGTGGACGGTAATATTTCAGCGGCTGCATTCAGGGTATCCGGGATCTTTAAATCCCCGAATTCAATGTTTGATGAAAGCAACGTGTTTGTACGTTCATCCGATCTGTCCCGATTGATAGGTCATCCCGGAGCAGTTCATGAGATCGCCTTATTGGTAGATAATTTTAAAAATGCCCCCACATATGCCAAGGAATTATCCTTCGGTGATGCTCTGGAAGTTCAAAGCTGGAGCGATCTTTCCCCTGCCCTAGCCTATACCGACAGTATGGTTGGTACTATGCTTTATATTGTGATGACCATTATCCTCATCGCACTCACATTCGGGATCATCAATACCATGCTGATGACCGTGCTTGAACGCCAGCAGGAACTTGGTATGCTTATGGCAGTAGGTGTAAATAAGATCCGTACGTTTTCCATGATCCTGTCCGAAACCTTCTTTTTAGCCATTTTCGGGGCACCATTCGGTGTCTTTCTGGCCTGGGTCGGGATCACTTTGCTTGAAGATAAAGGAATCAATGTAAGTGCCTTTGCGCAAGGATTTGAAATGTATGGAATGGGAACCGTGATCTATCCCGAATTACAGCCCGATTATTATTTCAATATCGGGATCCTGATCCTGGTGGTAACACTTATCGCTTCGATCTACCCATCCTATAAAGCGCTGAAACTTAATCCGGTTGAAGCTATTCGTAAAATTTAATGCCTGAATCATGTCTATTATTCAAGTTCGAAACATCAGCAAGATCTACAATAAAGAACACATCCCGGTGCGTGCGCTCAATGGTATAGATCTGGATATTAACAAAGGGGAATTCACTGCGATCGTTGGTCCTTCCGGTTCCGGTAAAACCACATTACTTAATATAATTGGTGGACTGGATACTCCGACCGAAGGATCCGTCAATATCCACGGAACCGATATGTTTTCATTGAAAGACCGAAAGCTCATCGATTTCAGGTTACATCATATCGGATTTGTATTTCAGGCCTATAATCTTATTCCGGTACTTACGGCACTCGAAAACGTTATGTTCATTCTTCAAATGCAGGGTCGGCCTCATAAAGAATGTGTAGCCCGGGGAATGGAATTACTGAAACAGGTCGGATTAGAGGATAAAGTGGATAAGCGACCTTCTGAGCTGTCCGGAGGCCAACAACAGCGCGTAGCCGTAGCCCGGGCACTGGCCTCAAAACCGGATTTTGTACTCGCTGATGAACCCACAGCCAATCTCGATTCAAAATCCACCTCCGACCTGCTGGACATGATGCTTCAACTCAATGAATTGGGAGAAACCACTTTTATCTTTTCCACACACGATCAGCGGGTGGTGGACCGTGCTAAACGAGTACTAACATTAGTAGATGGTGAGATCGAAACTGATGAAGTGAGATGAAACTAAAACTCAAAAGTATATTCGTTGTTGGGATATGGCTCTTCTCAACTTCCGTTTCTGCTCAGTTCTATAAGCCGGATATCAGAGGCTATGTTAAAGAACTGGGGGGAGTTAGTTTTTCTGATCAATTCGACACTTTCCGATATGATAACATTATCCACCATCGTATAGAATCCACCTTTGATCTGGGCTCGGGATTTGAATTCCAGGCTGATCTGAGAAACCGACTTCTTACCGGGTACACCGTTTCAAATACACCGGGCTATGCCAATTACCTCGATAACGATCCCGGTTATTTCGATCTGAGCTGGGTCCCCGTTGATTCCAGGAAGGCTGTATTCCATTCCACGATGGACCGACTCCAACTCACTTATTTCTCTGAAAACTGGGAGATCTCCGTTGGAAGACAACGACTCAATTGGGGAAAATCCATGGTCTGGAATCCCAACGACCTGTTCAACGCGTATTCCTATCTCGACTTTGATTATGAAGAACGCCCCGGAACCGATGCTGTTTCTGCACAATATAACTGGAGTTATGCTTCAAGTATTTCTGCCGGGTATCGTTTCGGCAGAACGTTGGATGAATCTGTATTCGCACTGATGTATCGTGGAAATATTGGTGAGTATGATATTCAGGTACTTGGCGGCAATTATTTCGATCATTGGACGCTGGGTGCCGGCTGGTCGGGCTATTTGAAAGATGCGGGTTTGACTGGTGAATTCTCTTATTTCCATCCCCGTTCCGGTTTTTTTGATCCAACCGGGCATTTTACAGCGACCTTAGGCAGTAATTACATGCTGCCAAATGCTGTATATCTCAGTGCCGAATTATTATATAATGGTGGTTATCGTTCCAATCCGAATCCAATTGCGGCCTTATCTACTCCGCCCAGTGCCGATGACCTTTTCGTTGCCGAAACCGGCTTCTTTTTAAATGCCTCAGCAACACCATCTCCATTAAGTTCAGTCAGCCTTGGCTTTATGGGAAGTTTTGACAGATCGTTATTCATTCTTATTCCTCAATACAGTTATTCTCTTAGCGAAAACATTTATCTTCTGCTGCTTTCCCAGATCATGCGGGGCAGCTCCTTTTCAGGATTAACTCAAACTCCAAATGCTGTTTTCTTTCGCCTGAAATGGTCTTATTAGCAAATTTGTACTTGTTGCTGACTGTGAAAGTCGATAGTATTGGCACTCAAAAAAAATCAGCTTATGCAAGTAATACCCGCTATTGATCTGCTTAACGGGCAGTGTGTTCGACTCCATAAAGGATCGTATGAAGAAGTGACTATCTACAATGAATCCCCTCTTGATCAGGCATCGCAGTTTGCTGAGGCTGGTTTTAATCATATTCATATTGTTGATCTGAACGGAGCCAAAGCGGGACATTTTGTTAACTTGTCTCACATTTCTCTCATCATTAAAGAACTGGGGATTTCTGTTCAAACCGGTGGAGGGATCCGAACCTATAACGATGCTGAATATTTACTGGATCAGGGGCTTTCGAAAGTGATCTGCAGTTCCATGGCTGTAAAGAACGAACCGGATTGGCTGAAACTGCTGGACCTCCATCCTGATAAATCAATCCTCGGCATGGATCTAAAAGACGGGAAGATCGCTTATGCAGGCTGGCTTGAAACCTCCGACGAGCCCATCAATGAGTTTGTGAAAAGGATGCAGGAACAGGGATTGACCGAGATCCTCTGTACCGACATCTCCAAAGACGGAACTCTGGCCGGACATAACCAGAAATTATATGAGGACCTTAAAAGCTCTTTTCCCGATATCAGGCTTATTGCTTCGGGTGGGGTTTCATCGGTCGAAGATCTTAATATGCTGGATAATGCCGGAATTGACGCCGTAGTAGTAGGTAAGGCTTATTACGAAGGTCGCATTTCGCTTGATGAAATGGCTGCATTCAACCGCTGAAAGCTTCATCAAATCTATACTTCACCCATATTTTAGTTGGTGAGATGATTTGTATATTAGCCCTCGGTTCTTAAACCTCAGCAATTAACGAATAAACTCTGCTATGAGTTTTCTACAGAAAATCGGTCTTGGTCGTAAGAAGAAGGAAATGATCCCTTTACTTGGCGACAAAATGAAAAAAGAGCAGGAAGCCTATTCCATTAAGTACAATCCCTATTTACGGGGATTTATCTTTCTCTTTTTTATTCTGATCTCTGTTTTTTCCTTACCACGCACTTCTGTTAAATCCGGATATAATTACACGGTTGGTCAGCCCTGGCGATCTGATGACCTCACTGCCCCTTTTACCTTTGCTCTGAATAAATCACCGGAAGAGATCGAAGCTGAAAAACAGGATATTCGTGAGCAGATCCCTCCAATTTTTGTGGTGGACGAAAATGCTGCCATTACGGTTCAAACCCGGCTTGATTCTCTGTACCGGTCTCTACAGCCTATGCTTGAAGCCTACGATACCTGGCAGACATCCAAAGAAAATTCTACCTCTACCATATTCGACGATAGTCTCCGATTCGCCCGCGAATTTGATAACTCGAATATTGGCCTTACCGAACCATCCCTCAATACATTATTAAGCAGTTATCACCGAGTTCAGAGTCTGCAATTACCTTTTGACCGGTTCAACGGGGTGATCGTAAAACAGCAACTGGAAAATCTTATCGATAATCTACTGGCTGAAGGGATCATAAATGTGAGTAAAGCCACCGTAAACGCCGATCAGATCACTATTCTCAATCCCCGGGAAAGTACAGAACAACCGGTTAATCTGGCGCGTGTACGAGATCTGCGTGAAGCCAATGAATATGCTCAATTTCAGTTGAACAGGGCGTTTAATGAGCAACTTTCCCGATTATCCCTGGAATTATATAACAAAGTGATCGCTGCAAATTATCTGTTAAGCGAAGACCGCAGACAAAACAGAATTGATGAAGCTATCGCAAATATTTCACCCACCAAAGGGGCAATGGCTCAGGGTCAGGTGATCATCAGAAAAGGTGATATGGTTTCTCAGGAAACAGCGGTTATCCTGCAAAGCTTAAATGAGGCGCGGGCATTGAAAGCTTCTAATCTTGAGAAATGGTTACGCTTTGGCGGAGGAGTGGTACTCATCATTCTTATATCGCTGGTATTTTATATGTACCTGTTCCTGTACCGCCGTAAGATCACTTCCCACAATGGTCTGTTCTTTTTAGTATTCCTAACCCTTGGCCTGGTTAGTGCTGCCACCGCGATCATTCTTTATTTTGATGTCGCCCATCCGTTGATCATTCCTGTTGCTATCGCCCCCATCATCCTAACCATCATATTTGATTCCCGGGTCGGAATTATTGCCTCTGTAACATTGGCTTCGCTCATTGGATTGGTTCATGGGTATGATTTTGAATTTACCATAGCCACCATTACTGCCTGTTCGATGGGGGTATTTTCAGTTCGTGATGTTCGTGATCGTTCTCAATTCTTTTTTACCACTCCGGGTATCGTGTTCATTACCTACCTGATCTCTCTTGGGGCCTTCAGTCTGGCTAAGATGCAAGGCTGGGATGTGGTACTGAACTATCTCATGTATATCTCCATCAACTCGGTGTTTATTCTGTTCACTTACCCGATCATTTTGTTATTTGAGAAGCTTTTTGGGGTAACCACAGACTTCACTCTTTTAGAACTGGGTGATACCAACCAGCCTTTGCTTAAAGAATTGATGAATACTGCTCCGGGTACGTTTCATCACAGTTTACAGGTTGCCAATTTATCTGAAGCCGCAGCTTCCGCCATCGGGGCGAACCCACTGCTAAACCGGGTTGGAGCACTTTATCACGATATCGGGAAAATGGTTAAACCCGAATATTTTGTGGAAAATCAGGCGGCAGGCATCAACGAGCATGATAAATTAAAGCCACAAATGAGTGCCATGGTGATCAAATCCCATGTAAGTGAAGGTGTAAAACTGGCCAAAGAACATGGATTGCCAAATGTCCTGATTCACTTTATTGAAACTCATCACGGAACGTCTGTGATTCGATATTTCTTCGAAAAAGCGAAAGAAGATGAAAACCTGAAAGAGATGCTGAACGAAGATCAATTCCGCTATGAAGGTCCCCTGCCAACTACCAAAGAAACAGGAATTCTGTTACTGGCTGATGGCATTGAAGCAGCATCCCGTGCCATGAAAAATCCAACCTACAGCAAGCTGGAAAACCTGGTTAACCGAATGGTAGACGATCGGGTGGCTGAAGGTCAGCTAAGCCATTGCCCGCTTACTTTCCGCGATCTGCAAGTGATCAAAGAAACCTTCCTGAATATTTTAGTAGGTGTATATCATAATCGCATCGAATATCCCGAGGATAAGAAAGCGGAACAGGCTAAAAAGGAACTCGAAGCTAAAAAGAAAGAAGCTGAATCCAGTGCTACTCAAAATGAGGAAGCTACCTCTACAGAGAGCGATGATACAACCAATGAATAACAGATCGTGAGATTTAAACAGGAACTGGACCTATACCTTCAATTCATTAAACTTGAAAAAGGATTGTCCGGCAACTCTGTTTCTTCATACGAAAACGACCTTCATCGATACCTCCTCTTTCTCTCTGTTGATAAAAAGATTACAGATCTGGCCGGAGTTACCTTACACCATATCGAAGATTTTCTGGACTACCTGATAGATCATGAACTGCTGGCTGCCAGCTCTCTGGCCCGGAATATTTCCAGTATCAGAGGATTCCATGAATTTGCTTTAGTTGAAGGAATGACAGCTGCAAATCCGGCTGAGCTGATCGAATTACCTAAAAAAGCAAAGAAACTGCCTGAGATACTTACTCCGGAAGAGATCATGGCCATGCTCGACACCCCCGACACCAGGAAGCCGACCGGAATTCGTGATAAGGCCATTCTCGAATGTCTGTATGGTACCGGGATGAGGGTAAGTGAACTTACCGATCTGGAACAAGACCGGATGTTTTTTGAGATCGGGTTTATTCGTGTGATCGGTAAAGGAAGTAAAGAACGATTAGTCCCGGTTGGCGAGATAGCTCAGGAGGCACTCGAACATTATATGGAATATGTTCGACCGCTTTTTTATAAACCAAGCAAGGCAGAAAAAGCAAAGAATAAAGTATTTCTGAGTCAGCGTGGTACCGCTCTGACCCGTATGAGTGTATGGAATATTGTTCAAAAAGCAGCAAAAGAAGCCGATATTCAAAAGAAAGTATACCCTCATATTTTCCGGCACTCTTTCGCAACCCATTTACTGGAAGGTGGTGCCGACCTGCGAGCCGTGCAGGAAATGCTTGGCCACTCATCCATCATCACAACAGAGATCTACACTCATGTGGATCGTACCCTGCTTCATCAAACCCATAAGCAATTTCACCCCAGAGGTTAATACATGCGTCATCTCTTTTTTCTGTTGATTTTCTTCATCCTTCAACCTGTGGCATCTGCTCAGACCGGCTGGCAGAAAACCTTCGATCATGGAGCCGTTAGTTCTGCGGATCAGCTTGCCTCAGAAGTTGGCAAACAGATCCTTATGCAGGGAGGAAATGCTGTTGATGCAGCCATTGCCGTTCAATTTGCTTTGGCAGTTACACTACCGCGGGCCGGAAATATTGGCGGAGGTGGTTTTATGGTAGTACGATTGGCAGATGGAACGGTTAACACACTCGATTTTCGCGAAAAAGCGCCGTTATCAGCTTCCCGCGACATGTACATCAAAGAGGGAGAATATCAAAGCAGGCTAAGTAAAGATGGTGCACTTGCTGTTGGTGTGCCCGGAACGGTTGACGGCATGGTTCAGGCTCATCAGAAATATGGAACTATGGAATGGAAATCACTGATCGAGCCTGCCATCAAACTGGCTGAAAACGGCTACTCGTTAAGTTATTCTCAGGCTGCCGGTTTAAATGCGCATCTCGATCGCTTTCGTAATTATACGGGAGCCTCGGTTTACTTTCTCCCGAAGAATGATTCTCTGTTTTCTGAAGGAGATCTGTTTGTACAGAAAGATCTGGCTCAAACTCTCACATTCATTGCTGATCTGGGTAGAGATGGATTTTATGCCGGTGAAGTAGCTGATGAGATCGTAAACGAAATGAATAATCTGGGGGGCATCATTACTCATGAGGACCTCAACAAGTATGAAAGCGTTTGGCGGGCTCCCGTAACTGTTGACTTCCGGGGATACAAGCTTTACCTGATGCCACCGCCAAGTTCAGGTAGTGTTGCCATTGCTCAGATCCTGAAAATGATGGAACCTTATCCGCTTGAAGAAATGGGATTCGGCTCTGCGGATTATCTACACGTAATGGCCGAGAGCATGCGCCGGGCATTTGCAGACCGCTCTTTTTATCTTGGCGATCCTGATTTCTGGGAAGTCCCCATCAGTGAATTGACCAGTGTAGAGTACAATTCCGAAAGAATGAATTCTTTTTCAATGGATTCGGTCACTCCATCCGAAACTCTTTCTCATGGAGACGTCCCGGGGTATCAGGAATCAACAGAAACGACTCACTTTTCTATTATTGACCGTGATGGTAATGCCGTAGGTATAACCACCACTCTAAATGGTTCTTTTGGAAGTCATGTAGCTGTTACCGGAGCCGGATTCTTACTTAATAACGAAATGGATGATTTCTCCGCTCAGCCCGGAGTACCTAATATGTTTGGATTATTGGGAGGAGAAGCCAATTCCATTCAGCCGGAAAAAAGAATGCTCAGTAGTATGATCCCGATGATCGCCACAAAGGATGGGAAGGTGGTAATGGTAATTGGAGCTGCGGGCGGGCCAAGAATAATAACAGCAGTTTTGCAGAATTTTTTAAATATGGCTGTATTCGAAATGGATGCACAGCAGGCTAATGCAGCCCCGCGAATTCACCACCAATGGATGCCCGATATACTCTTTTATGACAGACTTACCCTGAGTCCGGATACGATCAGGCTTCTTGAAGCAAAAGGTCATAAGCTCCGACCATCCTCTGTTGCCCGAATTCATTCTCTCATGATCACAGAAGACGGTAAAATTGGAGCAGGTGTGGATCCCCGGGGCGATGGGTATGCCGCCGGGTTTTAGACATTATTCAATAGAGAATATTTCTGTTACGACAAGATCGTGGTAGATTTAAAAAGTACTCTCCACATGCCGTGCATTTTTATAAACCTGGATTATTATACCGCAGAGTACGCAAAGCGCGCAAAGCAATCGGTTCGATCTTCCAGTTTACAAAGAATAAACAGAGAGCCTCTCATATAACATTTTCTTTCCGGTGGAATCAATAAAATGTACCGGCAAGTTTAGAATGCCCGGTGATACGTGTTACATCTCCATGGCTTTAAGGTAGGCCCGGAGTACATTCACTTTATTTACTTCGCCATGTGAAGCATGCCAGATCACTTCCCCATTTCTCACCATAAATGCTTGAGGGGATTCATGCCTGATCTTTAGATTCTCAGCGATCATTTGAGAAATATCCCGGCTATGCAAAACATCTACCATATACCGATCCAACTGCTCCACATCTTCCAGTGGCATAGAATCGATATTCTTCTTTGCAAAGAAACTAACTCCACAACTTCTGCTGTGTTTTAATATTAACTGGGGTCGTTCATTAGAGGTCTGAAACACGTACTCCAGTTCTTCCGGTTGGGTGATATACTCCCATTCTGCTTCTGCCTCTTTCGAGCCACCTAAAAAACTTTTTAAAAATCCCATATCAATTCAATAATCTTTTTCTAAATATAAAGCATTATAATCCTAAATCCTTTGGAACTATGAGGGTTTAAGCTCCATTAAATTAAATGAATACTTAACCAAAACGGATTCTAACATTATTATGGAAACTAAAGTTAAAGCACATTGGCTCGGACATTCAACTTTTAAAATAGTAAGTCCGAACGGCTCTGTGATCTACATCGATCCATTCCTATCCCAAAACCCTTCTACCCCCGACGAATTCAAAGAAGTGGATAAAGCCGATTTCATTTTGCTAACTCACGGTCATGATGATCATGTTGGGGATACAATCGACATTGCTAAGAAGACCGGAGCAAAAGTAGTGGGCATGCTCGAACTCATTTCATTGCTTTGGAAAGATGGCCTGCCCGAAGATCAGGGAATTCAATTCAATAAAGGTGGTACCGTTAATTTTGAAGATTTCTCAGTTACCATGGTTTCGGCCAATCACAGCTCCTCATATAACGGACAATATGCCGGGGACCCTGCTGGATTGATCCTTTCTTTTGAAGATGATATCTGTATTTATCACATGGGCGACACTAATATTTTCGGAGATCTGGAACTGTACGGAGAATTGTATGAACCACATGTGGTCTTTGCTCCAATTGGTGATCATTTCACCATGGGACCTGAAGAAGCGTCTTACGCCGTTCAAATGATCGATCCTGAAATTCCAGTTCCTATTCATTACGGAACCTGGCCACCGATCGATACCGATCCGGTAGAATTTAAAGATTATCTGGAAGGTGTTTCCGATACCGACGTCATCATTCCTGAGATCGGGGCAAATATTTTCGACTGATAGGGATCTATTATCCTAATCATTTTAAAGGGCATCAATTGGATGCCCTTTTTTATTATAGAAACAGACCTAAAGCATTGACTGATTCATCATAAAGCGTTAGCCTCTTCCAAAAACACGGAACTTTGAACAGAATTGACCGCCTCACAGCCATCATCATTTTTCTGCAGGGTAGAAAATTTGTCCCGGTAGAAACCCTTGCGGAGCGTTATTCAATCAGCCAACGTACGGTCTACCGAGATCTGCGGGCACTTGAAGAAGCCGGGGTTCCCATCGGTTTTGAAACCGGTAAAGGATATTTCATCATGCGGGGTTATCATTTACCTCCTGTGATGTTTGATAAGAACGAGGCCGTTTCATTGCTGGCAGCTGAACGTCTGATGCAGCCCTGGAACAACAATGAATTAGGAAAATCATTTCAATCTGCATTAGAAAAAATCCGGTCTGTACTGCCACCCGATGACAAGGAATTCTTTGAAACTATGGATCATCATGTTCAAAATCTCTATCAGGTAAGCGGCACTCAGCGTACCATTGATGATGACCGTATCTTTAGTTTTCTGCAACAAGCGATCTTTAAGAAAAAAGTAGTAGAAATCGATTATAAACGTCCGTATAAAGAAGAAAGCACTCTCCGTAAGGTGGAGCCATTAGGCTTATTGGTAATGGGGAGAAATTGGTATCTGGCCGGATGGTGTCAACTTCGGCAAGATTACCGAATGTTTCGTCTCGATCGATTTAAGCATTATAAGCTGACAGGTGAAAAGATCGCTGATGCAGCACAACATACCTTAAAAAAGTTCTACGAGAAACAGCTGCACAAAGAACGGGAACTGAAAGAGATCACCGTGATCTTTACTCATGAAGTAGCCCGTTTCGTCGGTGATCAGAAATTCTGGCACGGCTGGGCGTGGGAAGAAACTGTTCCCGACGGTGTTAAAATGACCTTCCTTACTCCGTCTATCGAGTATACGGCCCGTTGGTTACTCAGCTATGGAACCTGTATCAAAGTTGTAAAATCTGAAGCTCTAACAAGCGCGCTTAAGCGTATTTCCAGACAGCTTGTTGAACATTTTTCAGATATTGAATAAAAATTTTAACCATACTGACATAGGGCTGTCAGTACCCGCTATTACCTTGCTTTCAACCAATAACTAATACTGAAAGCAATGAAGAATTCACCCATCCTTACCCCTGAAGAATTACTGATCCAGTGGCAGGGACACCGCTCCCTGACCAGACGAACCATTAAGCGTTTTCCTGATGACAAACTATTTACCTTTTCCATTGGTGGGATGCGAACTTTCGGCGAAATGTGCCAGGAATTACTTAGTATGACCGTTCCCTCTGCCAAAGGAATAGCCACCGGAACATGGACTCAATTTGGTGAAATTGAAGGGGCCCCCATCACTGAACCTGTTCAGACTAAAAAAGAATTACTCGAAATGTGGGATTGGTCCACAGCAAAGCTGGAAGAGTTTTATACTCAAACCGATCCTGAACGATTTCAACAAACAGATACTGCGTTCGGACAGTGGAAAGGCAAAGTCTGGTGGTTGTTATTTTATGCAATAGATAATGAAATTCACCATCGGGGTCAGGCTTATGTATATTTACGGGCTCTTGATATTGAACCACCGGCCTTTTGGGAACGCTAAATAAAACATCATGAAAGCATCAGTCTATATTGCAACAAGTCTCGACGGATATATCGCCCGAAGAAATGGCGATATAGACTGGCTTCACAATCCGGAATATACCCTTGAAGGCGAAGACTTCGGGTATTCGGCTTTTATGGACTCCGTGGATGTGATCGTGATGGGACGAAACACTTTTGATAAAGTACTCAGCTTTGGCGGATGGCATTATTCAAAACCGGTATATGTTCTCACATCGCGTGAATTAGATCTGCCAGACTCTCTCAAGAGCAAAGTATTTCGAATTAGTGGATCTCCCTTAAAAGTTATGGATGAACTAAACTCAATGGGATTCTCCCATATCTATGTAGATGGCGGAATTACTATTCAGGCTTTTAAAAAAGCAAGACTGATCGACCGGTTTATCATCACCAGAATTCCGAAAATGCTTTATGAAGGTATTCCTCTCTTTGATCCCAGCAAACCGGATTGGGATCTGAACATTCACTCTGTTAAAGAGTTTGATAACGGATTCGTACAACTAACTTGTCACCCTATCTAAAATTAAAACAGATTGTTAATTCCACATGAAGTACATCATAAAAATAAATTAGTTTAACATTAAACTAATTTTGTATCTTTGCTCAAACTAAATAAAACAAAGATGGCAAGCGATTATAAAATTCCTGCTCAGACAAGTATTGGACATGTGCACCTGCAGGTGGCAGATATACAACGTTCTCTGGATTTCTACTGCGGAATTCTGGGATTTGAATTGGTAACAATGTATGGCGAACAGGCTGCATTCATTTCAGCCGGTGGCTATCATCACCATATTGGATTAAATACCTGGAATAGTCTTGGCGGCCCTCCTGCCCCAAAAACGAGTGCCGGTCTTTTCCACACGGCTATTTTATATCCCACCCGAAAAGATCTTGCCGAGATCTTCAAACGAGTGTATGAATCCGGACACCCCATTACCGGGGCATCCGATCATGGGGTTTCAGAGGCTATTTACATGAACGATCCTGATGAGAACGGGGTGGAATTATACTGGGATCGGCCTAAAGATCAATGGCCAAAAAAATCTGATGGATCCATCGAGATGTTTACTCATCCACTCGATCTGCAGAATTTATTATCTGAACTGGAAGACTGATATCCTAAAGAACCTTTACATATTGGCATTATGATTTTTTAGCAGGAATGGCTAGCATCAGGGAAAAATTTTAGTACCATGATCAAGCTATTCCTTCTAATTTCAGTCTTTATTTTTGGCGCTTCCGGCCACAAAGCTCCTCTACCGTGGGGGCAAGCAGGCCATCGGGCAGTTGGCTATATCGCACAGGACCTGCTTTCGGAAAAAGCTGCTTCCGAAGTGCGTCGTGTGTTGAAAGGGAATTCACTGGCTGAAGAAAGTAATTGGATGGATAATATTAAATCTGATTCTGATTACCGGTTTATGAACCCCTGGCATTATTGCACGATACCTGAGGGAAAAACTTATGAAGAAGCAGGCACTCCGGAAGAAGGAGATATTCTTTGGGCCATCGAAAAAGTAGTTACAGAATTAAAAGCAGGTGGACTTTCCCCTGAAAAAGAGGCCGAGAATCTTAAGATCCTGATTCACCTGGTTGGAGACCTTCACCAACCGCTGCATGCTGGTAATGGTACCGACCGGGGTGGAAATGATGTTAAAGTGACCTGGTTCAGAGAAAATTCCAACCTCCATCGTGTTTGGGATAGCGAAATGATCGACAGCAGACAGCTGAATGGCTACGAGCTGGCAGAATTCTCTTCGAATCAGCTTTCTGATGAAACCATTGCCGAATGGCAGAAATCGAGTTGGCTGGAATGGGCCAATGAATCCCAGGATCTGCATCCTCAGGTTTATGATATTGGAGATGGCAATCTGGGTTACCGCTACATGTACGACCATTTCGATTCTGTGAAATTACGAATTGCTCAGGCCGGTGTTCGCCTGGCAGCATTACTTAACGAGATCTATCAATAAGGCACCATAGCACCTTTGTAAATTCGAACATTCCTTTATCTTCCAAAGGTATTTACATCAAAATCGGAAACTGGTATTTGATGGATCCATTCATTTTTTGAAAAGGAATATTTTATGAGAAAAGTAAAGTGGGGAATTTTAAGTACTGCAAAGATCGGGACCAAAAATGTGATCCCCTCTATGCAGAGAAGCGAACTCTGCGACATTGTTGCCATATCATCCCGAAAATTAGAGAATGCCCGAAACGTGGCAGAAGAATTGGAGATCCCGAAATATTATGGATCGTATGAGGAACTACTGGCCGATGAGGAAATAGAAGCAATTTACAACCCCTTACCCAATCACCTGCATGTTCCCTGGACTATTAAAGCATTAGAAGCCGGAAAACATGTATTATGTGAAAAACCCATTGCGATCACTGCTGATGAGGCCGCAAAACTGATGGAAGCCACCAAAAAATTCCCTGATCTTAAAGTGATGGAAGCCTTTATGTATCGGTTTCATCCACAATGGGATAAAGTACGGGAGATCATTGATAGCGGAGAGATCGGCGATCTCAGGTCTGTCCATTCGGTGTTCACCTACTACAATATAGATCCTGAAAATGTGAGAAATAAAGCGGATATCGGTGGTGGCGGATTGCTGGATATTGGCTGTTATTGTATAAATATGTCACGCCTACTTTATAATGATGAACCTTCTAAGGTCACATCATTTGTGGAGTATGATCCTGACTTTAACGTCGATCGGTTCGCTTCGGGAATACTGGAATTTGAACAGGGCATTGCCACATTTACCTGTTCCACTCAGTTGTATAACGATCAATACGCCATCGTTACGGGAACCAAAGGGAAATTGGAATTGAATATTCCTTTCAATGCACCGAATGAGCATCTGAGAAAGATCCGGATAGAATCCGAGAGCAGAAAGGAAACCCTTATTCTTGATACTTGCGATCAATACATTCTTCAGGGGGATGCATTTTCTAAAGCCATTATTTTAGATACACCGGTGCCAACACCGCTTTCAGATTCTCTGGCTAATATGAAAGTGATCGATGCAATGTTTACCAACGCTAAATAAACTACTATGGGCGATATCATTGGAATTCTGGCATTATTGATCGGACTGGAACTGGTACTGGGTGTAGATAACATTCTGGTTATTTCAATTTTTGTAAGTCGGCTACCTAAAGAAACACAGCAAAAAGCCCGGGTCATCGGACTTGCTTTAGCTATGGTAGCCCGGATCGGACTTCTTTTTCTATTGATCACACTGGCCGAACTTACTGATCCCGTCTTCATGCATTTTTCGGTTCGGGATATTATTCTGTTAGCCGGAGGTTTATTCCTGCTTTATAAAGCAGTGAAAGAGATCCATCATACAGTAGAATTAAAAGATGAACATCCTGATGCGGACGCATTGAAGAAAAACACTTTTTCTGCTGTTATTTCGCAGATCGTACTTCTGGATATTGTGTTCTCCATTGATTCTGTGATCACGGCTATTGGACTTACGGATCATATTCTTGTTATCGTAACTGCTGTAATTCTCTCATTCTCAATACTGTTATTCTTTGCCAAACCAATCGGGGAATTCATTATGAGTAATCCGGCGATCAAGATATTGGCACTTTCATTCCTGATCACAATCGGTATCACCATATTTATGGAAGGCTTGCATAAAGAAGTTCCTAAAGCATACATCTACCTGCCGATGGGCTTTGCTCTGGTTGTCGAGTTACTTCAGATGAGATACACAAAGAACAAACAAACCTTAAAAAACGGGAATAAAGATGCTTGACCTTATCCTGGTCGGAGCAACCGGATTTACAGGGCGCAGGGCAGCCGCCTATTTCAAGGAACATGCCCCGAATGAGTTAAACTGGGGAATTGCCGGACGAAATAGTGCTAAACTCATCGAGCTTGCAAACGATCTATCCCTGAGCGAAAGCAAAATTTTTGAGGTGGATCTCTTAAACAAAGATCAGGTAGAAGAACTGGTCCGCAATACGAAGATCATAGTCACCACCGCAGGGCCTTTTTCTCTGTATGGTGAATATTTGATCGGGGCCTGTGCAACTTCCGGAACCCATTATCTGGATATTACCGGAGAAGTTGGATTCATCATGAAGATGGAAAAAAAGTACGGTAAAGCAGCACGTGAAAACCGGGCAAAGATCATCCCATTTTGTGGTTTTGATAGTATTCCGGCTGAAATCACCTTACTTCACTTTAAAGATAAATTTTCGAAGGAAGATCAGGTCACCATAAAATCTTACTACACCATCAGTGGCGGGTTAAATGGTGGAACTCTGGCTTCCATGCTTAATAAATTTGAATCCGGTGAAGTTGGTGAAATGAATGATCCGCGCTTAGCCTTGGCCGGGAACGAACAAAAACTTGGAAAACCGGATGCCCCGCAATTCTTTGGTTTCGATCGTAAAGCAGGACGCTGGTCCACTCCTTTCATCATGGGTTCCATCAACTCTAAAGTAGTATATCGGTCAGTTTCATTATTTCGTGAATTTGGAAAACCCATGTTTGAGAGTATCGCCTATTCTGAGCATACAAAACTCGGCAAATGGTATAACCCATTGCCCTTTTTATCACAAACTCTCACGCTGTTAATGCTTCAGTTTCTGATGCCCTTTCAGTGGTTCAGAAAGCTATTAAAAAAAGTGGGACCAAAGCCGGGTGAAGGTCCTTCGGAAGATGCCATTGAAAACGGCTTTATACGATGGCACGCATTTGCCTGGAGTGATGCTACCAGCCAAACACAGGAGGTAGAATTCAGCTATCCCGGTGATGCGAGCAATAAATCGACCGTATTCTTTCTATGTGAAAGCGCCCTTTTATTAGCCGCTTCGATACAATCTATCAACTCTGATGAACATTCACTAAATGGCTTTCTAACCCCCTCTACCGCTTTTGAGGATGGATTGCTAAACCGTTTAACAGACCGAGGCTTGAACTCTTCCCGCTCTTAGTGTGTTAAAATGACGTATATTTGTTATAATCAATTTTCGGTGTAATTAAAATCAGTCTATCACTATGCCCTCACTTGTAACGTTTAATAACAAGACCGACAAAGAGTTTAGTAAAGAAGTTAAAGCACGGGTAAATCAGTACTTCGAAGAAAGGAATTTATCCAAGCATGCCAACTTCGCCATGTATTTTAAAACCTTCGTAATACTTTCGGTGTATTGGGGTGCCTATGCGCTGATCATGACGGGTCAGTTTTCGCTCAACGTAATGTGGCTCCTAGCTGTAGTGATGGGTATAGGCATGGCCGGAATTGGATTTTCTATCACTCATGATGCTTTACACGGAGCGTATTCCTCAAAGAACTGGGTGAATTCTTTCTTTGGTATTTTCTTTGATCTGGTGGGAGCTAATGGCTACATCTGGAAGATCACTCATAATATCATCCATCACACTTACACTAATATACACGGCCACGACGAAGATCTGGAAGTTGCGGAATTCATACGTTTATCTCCGCATTCCGATCATAAACCCATTCATCGGTTACAGCATATTCTTGCTTTTCCGGCCTATAGTTTTGCTACATTTTTCTGGGTATTCATCAAGGATTACTGGTATTTCATTAAAAATCCACTGGGTCCATATGAAGATAAAAAACACCCGGTTGGTGAATGGGTTAAGTTGGTTATCACTAAAATTGTGTATTACACCTACATCATTGCATTACCATTAATGTTTCTGGACATAACCTGGTGGCAGTGGTTAATCGGCTTTACCACTTTACATCTGGTAGCCGGTTTGATTCTGGGAATTATATTTCAACTTGCCCACGTTGTGGAATCTACTACGCATCCTATTCCTAATGAGGATAATATGATCGAGAATCACTGGACCATTCATGAAATGCTGACGACCAATAATTTTGCCCGAAGCAACAAATTTCTCTGCTGGTACGTAGGCGGGCTCAATTTCCAGATCGAGCATCATCTGTTTCCAAAGATCTGCAGTATTCATTATCCGGAGATCAGCCCTATTGTAGAAGAAGTAGCTAAAAAACACGGGGTCCCCTACAACTGCCACGAAACTTTTTCTGAGGCTGTTGCAAGTCATTATCGTACACTTAAGAAGTTTGGTGATCCGGCTTACACCTGGTCCCCGGCTACCGCCTGAAACAAACTTTTTCAATGCCCTCAGTCTGTGGGCTTTTATTTTATTGGTTTATCCAAATCTTTTTAGGAATTTCCTTCCTAATTAAATCAATACGTATTTATTGCTACGTAACTATATAATATTATCGGTGTTCTGGGTTGTTGGATTCACATTTTTGCCGGTGCAGTCTGCACTGGCACAACCAACAGCATATCGGGGAGTTATTGATCTCAGAGATTATCATTTTGACCGTGATGATCCGGTAGAACTTACCGGAGACTGGCAATTCTACTGGCAGCAGTTGCTCAATCCCGGCGAAGATCCTTCGAAAAGACCAGAACTTGTTACTATGCCTCATCTTTGGAATGAGGACGCCCGATACGATCATTTTGGGTTCGGCACTTACCAACTGTCTATTCTGCTTCCGAAAGACAGTCCGCCATTAGCGCTTACAATTCCGGATATGTATACCGCTTATAAACTATTCTTTAACGGGGAATTGATCGCCAGTAATGGAATTGTCGGATCTGATGAAGAAAGCTCTACCCCCCGATGGGAGCCACTAACCATACCACTGGATAATACCGATGATCGCAGTGTAGAAATATTACTTCAGATCTCAAATTTTGACCATTCCAAAGGGGGAATTCGCTTACCGATAATCATAGGTCGGCAGGACAGGCTGCTTCATGATCGGGAAATTGAATTAGGGTATGATTTCCTGCTCACCGGTATGTTGCTCATTGGAGGATTTTATTTTCTGTCGCTTTATTATTTCGGCCGAAGTGAAACTGCTATCCTTACGTTTGCACTCTTTTGCATTACCTACAGTTACAGAGCCATTGGTACCGAGTTATATCCGCTGCATTTCATCCTTCCGGACATCCCCTGGCTCGTTACAGCAAAACTGGAATACATATCATTGTTCATGTCCGCTGCTTTATTTGGGAAATTCATTCATCAGCTTTACCCGAATGAGACGCACCATTTTGTGATCAATCCGTTCAACTATGTGCTGTATGCGTTTAGTATAGGAACATTACTGTTACCGGCTTATTACTTCACCGTTTTCATCATATTCTTTTTCGGGATGCTTGGTGCCTATATTCTCTATGCTTCGTGGGTATTTATTCAGGCATGGCTTCATCACAGAGTTGGTTCTCAGTACTCCCTGATCGGGGTTTTGGTCATATTTATCGTATTCATTTACGATCTGCTCGAATATTTTGTGCTTATTGATGAAAACCTGTTTTTCACGTTTGTAGGTTATATGGCCTTCTTTGTGATGCAGTCGTTAACCCTTACCAATCGTTTTTCATACACCCTCGAAAAAGCGAAAGAAACAGCAGAGGCCGCATCTGTAGCTAAAACGCACTTTCTTTCTACCATGGGGCACGAACTTCGTACTCCGTTAAATGCCGTTATTGGTTTTAGTGAATTACTCCTCGATTCAAAATCAGATGAAGAGAAAAAGCAATTCGCTACCACTATTAAGAAAAGTGGCGAAAATCTGCTGGGCATCATTAATAATATCCTGGATTTCACAAAGATCGAATCAGAAGATCTGGTGCTTGATAAGAAACCCACTCATGTACCCAACCTGCTGGCGGATACTGTGAGGATGCTTGGTTCTCTCACGGATTCAAAAAAAGTACAACTTAGCTTCAGGTACGATGACGGACTATCACAATTCATTGAAGCAGACCCGGCCCGACTCAGACAGATCCTGATAAACCTGATCGGAAATGCTATTAAATTCACCGACGAAGGGGAAATATCGGTTCAGGTAACTTCAACCTCGTCGATCGCTGAAAAAGGTCAGATTTTATTTATCATTAAAGATACCGGTATTGGAATTCCGGATGACAAACTGGATCTGCTTTTCGACCGTTTCTCCCAACTTGATGGCGACAGAAGCAGAAAATATGGCGGAACCGGACTTGGCCTTGCGATCACTAAACTACTGATTGAAGGAATGGGTGGCCGAATATGGGTTCAGAGTGAAGTTGGAAAAGGAACCACCTTCTATTTCACCATCAAAGCAAACTTCATTGATTCAGTTGCCGAACCCGAAGTTAATAATGACCTTGAGTTAGATTCTATTCGTACCAACCTGAATATCCTGATCGTAGAAGACAATAAGATCAATCAAACCGTTGCCGTAAAAGTACTGGAACGTTTTGGGTTTGCAGCAGACGTTGCAGAAAATGGGATCGAGGCGATCGAGCTGGTAAAGCAACATCCTTATGATCTTATTTTGATGGATATGAATATGCCCGGCATGGACGGATTGGAAGCTACGGGACATATCAATAACATGACCGATTTAGACCCAAAACCTGTTATTATTGCGATGACAGCAAATGCTACATTAGAAGATAAAGCTGATTGCTTCAATGCGGGTATGGTCGACTTTATTCCCAAACCGATAACGCTGGCCTCTATGCGGGCAGCATTAATCAAATGGTTCTAAAAAGCAATGCCATTTAGCTTTTAATGCTGTTTATTACCCTTTTTTACGACCTCGTTTCAATATTTTACTTCTTATCGTAGCCACGTTTTTTATCATTCAAAAAATTCTTCACCATGGAGAATCAGGGCGGATTTATGAGATCAGTATTCAGGCTAATTATGCGTTTATTACATTTACCCTTTCTGTTAATTTTAGTGGTACCCATTATTACTCGATGTGAGAAGCAACATGCTATAAATCAGACTGAGGTGGCGGAACATGTCAGATATTTGAGTTCGGATGAGTTAATGGGCAGAAAAAGTCTGACTCCGGGTATCGAAAAAGCGGAAAATTATATTGCCGGAGAATTTAAAAAAGCAAAGCTGGGTTATTTTTCCGGATTAGATACTTACAAACAATCTTTTGATCTGATCGAATATTCCATCTCAGAGACCAGTATTTCTGTTAACGGAAAAGAACTGCCTTCTGAAGACTATTTCGCATTTCTGCACACCGATTCTATTGACTGGAAAAACGGAGATATTCAAACAGCCACAATCGCAGAGGACAGTAATTTCAGGAGTGAGTTTCGAACGATAACCCGATCTGAAAATGATCTCATTGTTTTTGTTGATTACAGCCATGAAGAGACCTTTCATAAGTACCAACCTTACTTTTCTAAACCGGCTCAAAATATCGAAGGCTCTACGGATCCAAGTATCGTTTTTATACTTACATCTGTAACTCCTAAAACCTTTAAAGTTTCCATTAAGGCAGTAAAGGAAAAGCATACACTTACCAATGTAGTTGGGGTGATCGAGGGAAAACGCAAAGATGAGTTTGTTTTATTTTCAGCTCATCATGATCATCTCGGGGTCCGGTCAGCCGTTGAAAGTGATTCAATTGCCAATGGCGCCAACGATAATGCATCCGGAGTTGCAGCCATCATTGAACTGGCAAAGTATTTCAGTACAGGCCCCAAACCAGAGCGTAGCCTGATGTTTGTTACATTTACTGCCGAAGAAATGGGGGGGTATGGTTCAAGGTATTTCTCGGAACAACTTGATCCTGACCAGATCACAGCCATGTTCAATATAGAGATGATCGGAAAACCGGCTGTTTCCGGTCCGAATTCAGCTTGGATAACCGGGTATGAACGTTCAACCTTTGGTGAGATTCTCAGTAATAGTATGCCCGACTCGGTGTACGAATTCTATCCGGATCCCTATCCAAACCAGAATCTTTTTTACCGTTCTGATAATGCTACACTGGCAAGGTTAGGAGTGCCTGCTCATTCGATCAGTACCACTCCCATCGATGTAGATAACGATTACCACAGAGTATCAGATGAGTTTGAAACACTGGATATACCGCATCTAACACATACCGTTCAGGCCATTGCTAAAGCTGCACGTATCATTGTTTCCGGAGAAGAAACTCCAACCCGGGTAGATACCAGTCAGGTAGATTAAGCAATCTCTATTTCATTTTTTTGATCGGTGTAATGCCTGATCAATATCCTCAATAATATCGCTGATATTCTCGAGACCGGTGGATATACGCACCAGCCCCTTGCTGATACCAACTTCCTCACGTTCTTCATCCGAAAGTTTTGAATGCGTTGTAGAAGCCGGATGAGTGGCGATTGATCGGGTATCTCCAAGATTTGCAGAAAGTGATAACATTTCCAAAGCATTCAGAAAGTTTCTTCCTTGTTCTAATCCATCTTTCACTTCGAATGTGACAATACCACCACCTTTTCTCATTTGCTTCCTGCCAAGCTCGTACTGGGGATGAGATTCAAGATGTGGATATTTTACCTTAGCTACCTGATCATGCTCACTCAAAAACTTCGCTAACTCCATGGCGTTGGAACAATGCCTGTCCATACGTACAGCAAGTGTTTCCAAACTCTTTGAGAGGATCCATCCGTTAAATGGCGACATGGCCGGACCGGTATGGCGAGCCATGAACATCACTTTATCAATTGCTTCTCGATTACCCAAAATGGCACCTCCCAGCATTCTTCCCTGTCCGTCAATGAATTTTGTAGCAGAATGGGTTACAATATCTGCTCCCCATGATATTGGATTCTGCAGATAGGGAGTCGCAAAGCAGTTATCTACATTTACCAAAATATTGTGTGCCTTTGCCACAGCTACGATCTTCTCAATATCCAGTAGATCTAACGCCGGGTTCGATGGTGTTTCGAAAAAGAACATTTTCGTATTGGGCTGGATGGCTTTTTCCCAACCGTCCGGATCATTCACATCCACATAAGTATGCGTCACTCCCCAGCGAGGTAATAACTGGGTTAATATCTGATGTGTGGAACCAAAAACAGAACGACAAGCCACCACATGATCACCCTGATTTAAAAAACTGGCGATACTCACAAACATGGCAGCCATTCCTGAAGCGGTGGCAATGCCGGCTTCAGCTCCTTCTAAGAGGCAAAGTTTATCGACAAATTCGTCGTTATTAGGGTTCGAATAGCGGGAATAAATGTTCCCTTCAACTTCCTGAGCAAATAAAGCTCTGGCATGTTCCGCATCTTCGAACTGGTAGCTGGATGTGGCAAAAATGGGCACAGAATGCTCATTTTGTGCGGTTTTGGGAACCTGTTGTCGGATCGCCTTAGTTTCAAATGCTTTGTTCCTGAGTTCCATTTAGAATAAATGATGAAGTGATTGTTGCTGTTTTTTCAAGCGTTTTTGTGACTGAACAGTATTTATTCATGGACAGATCTATGGCCCGATGTAGTTTTTTTTCATCAACCTCACCAGTCACTTCAAACCGTACATGGATCTCTGTAAACAATGCAGGTACTTTATCCTGCTCCCGTTCACCGTTCACATATACAGAAAAATCGTCTACTTTTTGTTTTTGCTTTGCCAGAATGGAAAGCACATCCATTGATGAACAAGAACCCAGAGCTACCAAAAGCATTTGCATGGGGCGAAAACCCAGATTTTCTCCCCCTATCTTTTCAGCTCCGTCTAAATGAACTTCGTTTCCTGTTTCATTGATCGCTTTTAAGTGAACGGCTTTATTTTGCCGGTGTAATTGAATTTCCATAGCAATATCTGTTTAGTTGTGCTTTGGAAAAAAAGCATCCCCAAGCTCTAATCCAACTGCTTAATCTATATTATTTCGTCACGCACGTATTCGATATAAACTTTCAGATTACTATTGAATAGAATGAAAACAAGCGGTAATTTTGGTGTCTTGATAAGCCCGAATGGCGGAATTGGTAGACGCGTGCGTTTCAGGGACGTATGCCAGCAATGGCGTGAAGGTTCGACTCCTTTTTCGGGCACTTTTTTAATAACAATTTCTAAGCCGGTTACTTCATTGTGATCGGCTTTTTT
>DLCN01000025.1:3491-119498 GCA_002480645.1 Balneolaceae bacterium UBA7797 | reverse complement strand
TCAACTTATTTTAGGACGGGACAAATAGGGTTCAATCCATAAAATCTTTACGAAAGGCCGTATCTTTGGCGCATGGACATTTCACTCACAACTCCCGGACTTTTATTCTCGGCCATATCGTTATTATTGCTGGCCTATACCAATCGTTTTTTAACGCTCGCAAATCTTATCAGAACATTGCATTCCCGCTATCTGGAAACGGGAGACCGACGGGCGGTTAAGCAAATTGAAAACCTGCGAACCCGGGTAACCTTGATCAAAAATATGCAGCTACTCGGTATCGGTTCACTATTTCTTTCGGTGTTCTGTATGGTTTCTCTGTTTGCCGGATGGATGATTGCCGGTAAGATCCTGTTCGGGGTAAGTTTGGTAATGCTGCTTATTTCTCTCGGTATTTCCATTATAGAAATACAGATCAGTGTAAAGGCACTGAATATTCAGCTTCAGGATCTGGAGAACTAATTTCTGTTGAACATTTGCATCTCAATAATTTCATACTATATTTAGACAGTTATCTAATTATCTAAATGAACAAGTTATTCAAAGCACTTAACGATCCGACCCGTCGGGAAATCCTTAATATTCTGAAGGAAAAGGATATGACTGCCGGTGAAATAGCCGAGACCTTCGATATCACGAAGCCAAGTATTTCACATCATCTGGATTTACTTAAACAGGCCGGTCTGGTATCTGCCGAACGGGATGGTCAGTTTATGGTGTATTCGCTCGAAACCACCGTGCTGGAAGAAGCTGCACAATGGCTTGTTCAATTACTTAAATAATCTGCCATGAGTATCTCCGATTCACTGAAAAAAGAGTGGTTTGTCCCCATTTTGCTGGTCATTCCATTTGTGGTTTCCATCTATTTATGGGATCAGTTACCTGATCAGGTTCCGATCCATTTCAACATACAGGGAGAGGCAGATGACTGGGGGCCGAAATGGATCAATGCCTTTCTAATTCCCGGCATTGCCCTGACGATCTACATTTTTTTGCTGATCATTCCGGTGATCGATCCAAAACGAAGAATTGTGTCTGCACAGAAACCGGTTTCCGCCATCCGGATTTTTACAACGTTATTTATGATCGGCATTTATGGTTTTGTAATGGCTAAAACACTCGAAATTGACGTGGACCTTGGAATCTATATCAATATTAGTGTTGGTGTGTTAATTCTGATAATCGGCAATTACATGAACACCATTAAACCGAATTATTTTATAGGAATACGAACTCCCTGGACGCTGGAGAATCCTGAAGTGTGGAAAAAAACGCATCGGATCGGGAGTAAACTCTGGGTGGTAGGTGGGTTGATAATGATCCTGAATGCAGTGTTTATCCCGGTGTCCTATTCGCAAATTATCTTTTACATCACTGTCGCCCTGATCGCACTTGTACCTATCGTGCTGTCGTACATCTATTTTAAAAAACTGGAGACCAATGATTAACGCAAAATTTATTCTGATACCTGTTCTGTTAAGTTTTATGATGCTGAACAGGTTAACAGCTCAGCAAAGTGAAATTACCATTTCGAACGGGGATGTGGAGATTGCAGGAACGTTGGTTATGGCAGAAAATACGGAATCGCCGCTTCTGATCATGCTGACCGGAAGCGGGGCTCAGGACCGGGACGAAACCATCTACGGATTCAAGCCTTTTAAACTGATCGCTGACCATTTAGTGGAAGCAGGTATTTCCAGTTATCGGTATGACGATCGTGGGATTGGCGGCTCCTCCGGGAATCTGGCAAAAGCCACACTGGATGATCTGGTTTCGGATGTTAATGCTGTCGTAGGTTATTTTGATGAATCTCCGGATTATTCATTTAGTGAAATTATTTTGCTGGGGCATAGTCAGGGCGGGATTGTTTCCATAAAATCAGCTAAGGAAAATCCGGATATCGACAAACTGATCTTGATGGCATCACCTTTGGTACAGTTGAAGGATGTAATCAGTGAGCAGGTAAGTGTGATGCAAAAGGCTATGGGGAAGTCGGAGGAAGAGATCGCTACGGTTCTGGAATTTCAGGATCTGGTATATGAAACTGTTCGAGCTGATTCAGGCTGGGACGAGTTAAAAGCAGCGTATAAAGAGCTTCTGCGAACTGAAATTGCGAAACTACCGGAAGCTCAGCAATCCATGATCACTGATTTCGATCAATTTGCAGAGGCACAATTTAACGCTCAGGTATTACCCATGAAAACCCCGCAAATGAGTTCTTTCTTATATTACGATCCCGGCGAAGATCTGAAAGAGCTCAGTATTCCGGTTTTTGCTCTTTTCGGAGGGAAGGACACACAGGTGACTCCCGAACAGAATTACTGGAAGTTTGGTGAGCTATGTGGCGTAAACAATATGGATTGCACCTCGCAGATGTTCAACGATGCCAATCATCTGTTTCAGGATGCCAATACCGGACTAGCCAACGAATATGCGACACTACCTAAAAAATTCACCGAAGGATTTTTAACCGATATTTCTGAATGGATTATTACCGGGTTTTGAATGTGGGCTTTTGATGTGATGTCTGATATCACACTACGCTTGAAAATATAAGTTTGTAAATAAAATCCGTTTCGTGGCTTATATTAAAAAAGGCGATCCTTGGACCGCCTTTCAGATATTCAATAAAATCGGATAGATGTTACTCCGGTTTCCAGTTTTTGATGCCATCACGGATAGCATCGGCTACTTTTTCGATCGGTATACGTTCCTGACTCATATCGTCACGGTGACGAATTGTAACCATGTTGTCTTTCTCGATGGTATCGAAATCAACAGTGATACAGAAAGGAGTTCCGGCTTCATCCAATCGTCGGTAACGTTTACCGATGGAACCGGATTCGTCGTACTGCACAGAGTATTCTTCTCTTAATTCAGCCTCGATCTTATGGGCCACTTCCTGCAATGCCGGCTTTTTAATTAGGGGGAAAATACCCACCTGAATGGGAGCCAGTTCAGGATGCATTTTCAGCACAACACGCTTGTCTCCATCTACTTCTTCTTCACGATAAGCATCCGAAAGAACCATCAGCGTACATCGGTCAAGGCCAATAGAGGTTTCGATCACGTATGGGGTATATCGTTTGTTCTGCTTCTGATCGAAGTAATCCAGTTTCTTGCCCGAGAATTCCTGATGCTGAGTAAGATCAAAATCCGAGCGGTTGTGGATACCTTCCACTTCCTGCCAGCCGATCGGGAATTTGTATTGAACGTCAACAGCTGCAAGCGCATAATGGGCTAATTTATCTTTAGGGTGATCGAGGAAACGAAGATTTTCTTCTCTGATACCAATTCGTTTATGCCAGCCAATTCGTTTTTCTTTCCAGGCATCGTAAGCAGCGCCATCAGTTCCCGGCTCCACAAAATACTGCATTTCCATCTGTTCAAATTCCCGCATACGGAAAACAAACTGTCGGGCAACCACTTCATTTCGGAAAGCTTTACCGGTTTGAGCGATACCAAAAGGAACTCCAACACGGCTTGAGTCGAGCACATTCTTGTAGTTTACAAAGATACCTTGAGCCGTTTCGGGTCGCAGATAAACAATGTCATCTTCGCTGGCGGTGGCACCAAATGCGGTCTTGAACATCAGATTGAACTGACGAACTTCTGTCCAGTCGAACGCTCCGGATTCAGGTGCACGGATCTCATTCTCCATGATGATATCATACAAGTCCTCCGTCATACTCTTCCGGGTTCCGGCAGTATCCAGCAATTCCTGAAGTTCTCCGGCTTTATCTTCTTTACCGTCTTTTTCAAGTTTCAGGATGTATTGTTCGATCAGCATGTCGGCGCGATAACGTTTCTTAGACTGCTTATCGTCGATCATCGGATCGTTAAATCCGCCAACGTGGCCACTGGCTTCCCACACTTTAGGGTGCATAAAAATAGCCGCATCAATTCCTACGATATTATCATGGCGTTGGGTCATTTCCTTCCACCAGGCATTACGGATATTACGCTTTAATTCCACCCCTAACGGACCGTAATCATAGACGGCACTCAATCCGCCATAAATTTCTGAGGATTGAAAGATAAAGCCGCGTGCTTTTGCGAGTGATACGATTTTGTCCAGGCTGTCCAGATTCGACATGAAACTTGTACTTCGTTTTAAGTGTGTATTTGAATAAAGTGAGCGTTGAAGATAACAATTTACCTTCACCATTTGCAGTATGCTTTTATCGACTGGGTGTTTTAATACGAACCGACAATTATGAATTAAGAAATAAAATTTAAGAATGGTATTTTCTGCATTCTTAATTCACTCATTCTTAATTGTTATTTGATATGAAAGTTGGAATACTAGGTGCCACCGGCGCTGTTGGCCAAAAATTTATTCGCTTAATACAGGGGCATCCCTGGTTCGAAATAGTTGCTCTTGGAGCATCCGAACGTTCTGCAGGAAAGAAATATAAAGATGCAGCCAATTGGGTAGAAGATGTTGATCTGCCGGATTATATCGCCGAAATGACGGTATCCAATTGTGATCCTTCTGATATTTCTGATGTTGATTTTGTGTTCTCCGGTTTAGATTCCAGTGTTGCCGGAGAAATAGAAGGGGCGTTTGCCGGGGCCGGGATTCCGGTGATTTCCAATGCAAAAAATTACCGTCAGGATCCTACCGTGCCGCTGTTAGTGCCGGAAGTTAATCCTGATCATATCGATCTGATCAAAACACAAAAATTCACAGAAGACGGTACCGGATTTATCGTCACCAACCCGAACTGTGTGGCAGTTCCGTTATCTCTGGCGTTAAAGCCCATTCACGACGCTTTTGGAATTGATGCGTTACAGGTTACAACCATGCAGGCAATTTCGGGCGCGGGATATCCGGGTGTGGCAAGTTTAGACATTCTGGGAAATGTTGTTCCGTTCATTGGCGGAGAAGAACCAAAGATCGCTCCTGAAACTCAGAAATTATTAGCCGTTTACAGTGATGGTAAATTAGACGAACCTGATTACCCGGTGGATGCGACCTGTACCCGCGTTCCTACCCTAAATGGCCATATGGCCGCTGTAAATGTGAAACTGAAGAAGAAGCCGGCGGACATCGACGAAGTTAAAAAAGCTGTACTGAGTTTTGAAAATCCGATCGCTGATCTGGAACTGCCTTTCGCACCAAAACAGGTGATCCGATTGCACGAAAAGGAAACATATCCTCAGCCACGCTTACATGCCGATCATGAAAATGGTATGCAATTACATATGGGAAGGCTTAGAAAAGCTGAGATCTTTGATATAAGCTTTGTATGTATGGCGCACAACACAATTCGCGGTGCAGCCGGGGGAGCCATTCTGAACGCCGAATTACTTGTAAAGAAAGGATACTTAAAGCAGTAATCGGATAGCGGATATCGTAATACATTTTGGAAGCCTGCTCAGTATAGAGTAGGCTTTCTTTTTAAATAGGAATGACTCAATTAAAAATCAGGGATAGTTCTGTTTGGTCATTCTGAAGTGCACACAATTCTCACTTCTTATCCCTTCTGAGCACTAGTGCTTCATTGATCTTCGCTGAAAACTGTTGTGCTTCTTTCCGGTCCTCATTTTTGATCGACAGAGCCAGTTTACCATCACTGCTACCGGGAACAGGATTAAAATAAACAGGCAAGGTACTTTCGAGTACAAGTTTGTTATGAAATACCCCCTTTTTGAAATGCGTGCGGGTCAGGTAGTCTACAAGTATGGAGAATTTGTTTAATGTACTGATCGCTGTACCGGACTGATCATACAATTTATATTCGAAAAGAAGTTCCTCACCCTCTATACTCAGCACGCCCTTAACCTCTTTAGCTACGCCATCCGATGAGTTTGCAGGTAACGAATAGTGATATGAAAAACTCATTCAGAATCTCCGCCAAATTCTTTAAGTCTTTGTTCAGAGAGCATGAGATTGATCGTACTCGAAATATTTGCGGCGATCTCACGGTGTTTTCTCTTCACTTTCAGTTTTCGTTCAGTAAGGTCATTTCCGGGCAGGTCATTAAAAACTTTTCCGCTGGAAGCATGAATGAGAAGCTTTGCCCCAAAGATCCCTTTCTTGTATTCCATCATTTCGATATCGGCAATGTTTATTTCTGTAGTCCTCAGGTCCGATTTATAGACCTCCAGAATGTCGTCTTTTTTCTGGTATTCAAAATGCAGTTTTTCTTTCTCCACGCGCAGGATTCCTTCAATTTTCATGAAGCCGCCGTTAAGATCATCCATGTAAAATGGTAAGCTTCGCATACTAAGTGCAATAATTTAATGAGTTGAAAAGGGTTTGAAATTCTATAAAAAAAGTACAAAAAATCTGTAAGGAGTTCTCATCTCAGTAGTCTCACTTTATAGCATAGAGACGACAATTATTGCCTTGAGGGTTAACACTCTCAATGTCCTTCTAGGGGTGAAAGGTGGAAAATCCTTTTGCCCTATTTTTTTATAAGCAATCTAACATTTTGTTATTGCTATTCATACAACGATAATTTATTCATAAATGTATGAAAGTCAGGGTACTACTTATAATGCTCTTTTTCTCATCAGGCATTGTTCATGCTCAAAATTTTGAAGATGGATTTGAGGATGGAGATTTTTCAGAGAATCCGGCCTGGTCAGGAACAACAACCAAATTTGTTGTGGATGAAGATAACTCAAACTTCCTGATCCGGCTTAATGATACACAGGCTGATACGGCATTCCTGAGTACTCCTTCTACAGAAATAGTAGGCTTCTGGGAGTTCTTTGTGCAGATCGATGGTTCCGCTCCCTCTAATACCAATCGTGCCGAAATCTATTTAATGAGTGACCGCATGGACCTTAATGGAGCCGTAAACGGATATATACTTCGTATTGGTGAAACCGGGGATGATGTTTTTTCAGTGATCAGAGTGGACGCAGGCCAACAATCAGAAATTATTCTATCTGATACTACGATTTTTCAAGCCGGAGGTGGTTATCGGATCAGGGTAGAGAGAACAGCATTAGGTGAATGGTCTCTTCAAACCGGGGTGGGATATAACGGGGAATTGAAGGATTCCGGTCAACGGGCAATGGATGCTACGTATACTTCAGCGTCTCATTTCGGCTTCAGAGTGATTTATACCAGTTCGAGAACAGATGATTATTATTTCGATTTTAAAATTAAGGAGCCTCCGGTGATCATCGCTCCATTCTATATCGATCGGTTGGTGAGTACAGATTCACAAAGGGTAGATCTGTTTTTCAGCCGGGATGTGCATACACCTGTTGATGCAGAAAACTTCGAATTGGATGGAGATCTTGCCCCGTCATCGGTGTTACCTCTCACTCCCAATCAATTACAGCTGGTTTTTGATACTCCTCTGAATAGTGGCCCTCATGAATTGTTGATCCGTGAAGTGCAAAGTGCCAATCTCGATACCTCCATTACTGATACTACCATCACCTTTTTTCGGTTCGATGAGTATGTTACCGGAGACGTAATGATCAATGAATTTCTAAAAGATCCTCCATCCGGATCAGGATTACCGGAATATGTTGAATTGATCAATGCCAGCTCAAAATTTCTGAATCTGAAGAACTGGCAGGTCGCTGATAACGGAAGCAATAAAGTGATCAGTGAAGATGATTTGATACTTCATCCTGATAGTTTCCTGGTACTCACTCCCGATCCTGATCTGCTCGCCGCAGATTTTGGAGATGGATACTATTGGAAGGTAGCTTTGCCAACACTTAATAATACCTCCGATCAGATCCGGCTATTTGAACGTAACGGATTGTTGGTAGATTCTCTGGCATACAACTCAGATTGGGGTGGAGTTGATGTGGCTCTGGAGCGTAGATCGGTATTTGTGAGTTCAACATTACAGGCCAATTGGGGAGATTCTCCCAATGAGATCGGTACTCCGGGTAATAGAAATGAAATCGAAACAGATACAACATCACCTTTCATAGAAGACATAGATATTCCGGCTAATAACAGGATCAATGTGATATTCTCTGAAGAGATAGACCTCAACACAGCAACAGATCCGGTTAATTACCAACTAAATGGAGGAGAAATAGCAGCAGATATTACCGTAATAGCTAACACCGTAAGTCTTTTGTTGGAAGTTCCGCTGATGGATGGCGTTACATCAGATCTATTGGTCTCAGGAGTAGTGGATTATTTTGGTAATAGGATGCAGCAGGAAATAATTCCAATCACTTATTATAAATTCGGAGTGGCTATCAGAAATGAGGTGGTGATCAATGAATTTATGTATTTAAGGGCGGACGAAGATACACCGGAATTCGTGGAATTATTGAACAATACATCAAAGAACTTTGATCTGAGTGGTTGGAGTCTGACTGACGGAGCCGGGAATAGGGCCTATTTTGGATCAGGATCGATCTTACCAAAAAGTGAATATTTTACAGTAACTGATTCGGAATTATTCGCGGACGAATATCGGGGAGTACATTATATCAGTAGTTTTCCATCACTCAATGATCGGGGAGATGCCATTGTTCTCAGAGATCATGAAGGAGCAGTGATCGACAGTTTGTTCTATAATGAATTCTGGGGTGGAGAATCAGGCCGGTCTGTAGAACGAAAAGATCCGGAAGCCGCCTCTAATGATGCCTCCAATTGGGATACATCAGAAAATGAGAATGGCCATTCGGTGAATGCAAAGAATTCTGTTTTTGAACCGGATGTAGCAGGGCCCAGGATAAGATTTGCATCTGTGTCCGGAGATTCTGTACAGGTGGTATTTTCTGAATTTGTAGATCTAAGCCACTCCTCAACCGGGATCAACATCAACAGTAAGACACCTATGTTGATAGAATTTGATGTTGAGAGTGCAAATCTGGTGACCTTGCAGGTTGAAGAAATCGCCAAAGACGAACCTGTGCTTTTGGAGATCACTGCTTTATCAGATATAAAAGGGAATATAACGGATCGCAGTACAACAGAAGTTGCCCAGCAGATTGAATCCGGAAAGGTCTTTATCAATGAGATTATGTTCGACCCCATTTCTGATCCCGATGACAACCTGGAAGATCAGGTGGAATATGTGGAGCTCTATAATGCTGCAGGTCACAGAGTTTCTCTGGAGGGCGTGGTCATTCACGATAAACCGGATGAGAATGGGGAAATTCAAATTATTATTCCAGATACACGCTATAAATGGATCGAGTCTGGAGGATATTCTGTGATCTATGCCTCGGAAGAAAATATGAAATCTGAGCAACCGGTGGATATGGATACGGATCCAGCTTCGATCCCCTATGAAGATGCATTTTCTATTCAGGTAGAGCGCTCCAGTTTGAGTTTATCTGCTACCGAAGATGCTGTATATCTGGCAAATAGCGAGGGTAGCACCATCGATTCTGTTTGGTATGATGAAAGTTGGCATAATCCGAATCTGCCATCGACAAAAGGGAGATCTCTCGAAAAGATAAATCCGGTCGGCCCCTCCAATGATCCCGGAAACTGGGGGACGAGTACGGATCCTTCCGGTGGAAGCTGGCTGATAGAGAATACATTATATCAACGGCCCGGGGCTGCTCCTGAGCAAACCGGCATCAGTTTTAGTCCTAATCCATTTTCTCCGGATGCCGATGGCTTTGAGGATAATCTCTTTCTTAATTATGCGCTGGATGCCTCCGACTATCTGCTTCGGGTACGAATTTTTGATCGGTATGGCAGGGAAGTAAAGAAACTTGCGGATGGAGATCCTGCCGGATTTAATGGTACATTGATCTGGGATGGCCTGAATGAGGCGGGCAAAGTAAACAGAGTAGGGATCTATATTGTATTATTTGAAGCCTATAACAGTGCGAACAACAAAAACTTAACCATTAGAAAACCGGTAGTTCTGGCACGGAAATTCTGATCACTCTCCGATCTTCTTACCCCATACCGAAACGCCATTGCTGTTTATACCGGCAAAAGTGATGGTGGTGATCCGCGGACTTCTTTCCCAATCCCAGCCACTATCCACTATCAGTTTGGTGTTGTTGAGGGTTAAGGTTTGAGAGGAGGCATCAAATGACCAGCTTCCGGTAATATCTCCATCCACAGAATAGTCTTCATTCAGATTGATGATGAACGAATCCTGTATGGTTTGATATTGATAATTTAGCACAACTTCTTCCCAGCGTCCGATCATATCCATTTCTGAAAGTGTGGTATCGGGAACAGCTGCATATCTTTCGGGAGCCACTACCGGCCAGCCATCTTCCGTCCAGTATATTTCTCGAATCTGTCCCATCATCACAGCATTCGAAACATTGATTCCGGGAACATCGGGAGGGAGGCGCCCTTGTGATGAATAATAATATTTTCCTGTTTCAGGGTCTTGAAATACCGAACAATGAGAAATGCCGACCCATCCCGGCTGACCATTAAAATTATAGGGGTGAGTGAGGATCGGATAGGCTTCATCTCCCTGTGTAATATTCCATCCATTGATACCTACGTATGGACCGGTCACCGATTCAGACCGCGCAACCCGGGTGTTATATGCAACGGATAATTCGTCGTACGCAAGAAACAGATAGTAATAGCCGGTATCATCATTATAAATGATCTCCGGCGCTTCGAGTGCCTGCCAGCGGTTAAAGTTAACATTTCCTCGACCGGCGATGCGAACACCGAAATCATCAAGATCATCCAATGTATATGGTTTACCGGTTTGCGGGTCTAGTTCTACCGCGGCGATACCGGAATGCCACGAGCCATAGATCAACCAGTGTTCGCCTTCCGGAGTGATCACATACGACGGATCGATCGCATTAAATTTGAAGTACCCGCTCCAGTCATTCCCACCGTCCCGTTCATACGGTTCAACGCCATCTTCAATTGAATAGATCACCATGCCTTTATCTTCCCAGGTATTGGATGCCAGATCGGTAGATTCAGCTAAGCCAATAAAGGCCCGTTCTGTCCAATATTGAGTATTGTCTGTTCCAAGGATCGGGTTAAATATTACCACCGAATAGTACAGGCGATACACATCTCCTGCTTTGGTGATATGTGGGGCCCAGAACCCATAATCAGGATTACTTATTGGAGGTAATGACGGGTCCATATCCGCACGAATGGAATTTAACGAGTCTTTAACCCATGAAGGAACCGATGGAAATACCGAACCCATAAACTCCCAGTTTACCAGATCTTTGGATCTTCGAACCGGATATTCACCCCCGGCTTCATGTACATTTCCATAAGAAGCATTGGTTTGGTACATGTAGAAATAATCACCGTCTTTTACTACAGATGGATCATGAACATTAGCCAGATTCCAGCGATCCCGATTATCCCAGGAAGACATGGAAGTGTAATTGTCGCTGTAAGTAGGACCGTCGAAATCTTCAAACAATCCCTGATAGATCTTAATGTCCGGCTCGTTTCCGGCACTGTTCTTTTTGCACCCCTGAATTAAGAGTATGGAGAGGATGAGTACATAAAGAGGGAATTGATAATAGACTTGCTTCATCAGGCGTGTATTGATCCGTAAAATATCCAACATTTTTAAATGTAAATTATACACTTAATGAAAGCAAGTGGATGCATCACAGATTAAAGCTATAAAATGGAGCTGAAAATCAGATCACAGATCATAGGTTAAACTTAACCCGGTAAACCAATTTCGGGCCGGAGAAGGTTGAAAATAGCGACTACCAAAAGCATTTAAGTCATACCCCAAACTAAATCGTTGATCAAACAGATTATCTATTCCGGCGTTAAGCTCGCCTGAAAATTTATCAAAAAGTTGAAATCTCCAGCCAATTTTTGACTGAACAAAATGATAAGGATCTGAATACACCGTGTTGCCATCGGTCAATGGTATTTCACCGGTATAATTATGAGAAAAGATCCAATAGACACCCGGAGAAGTATCAACTTGTAACGAAGAAACTACGGAATGTGGGGTTACCCCTGTAAGTTTGTTTCCGGAATAGTCTCCGTCAGCGGTTTCATATTCGTTAAACGTAAAATGCTGGTAGGTATAAGCCGTGTTCAATTGAATTTTTTTAAGGAGGGCATCAAAATCTTCAAATAAGGTCAGTTTTAACGCTATCTCTGCTCCAAACTGATCGGTGCTTCCGGCATTTCTGAATAGCACGGTTCCCCGCTCCGATTGTTGTTGAACAATAGATTCTGATAGTTTGTAATAGAAGGTAGTGGCGTCAAAACTAAAAAGGCCATTTTTTGTAAATCCGCGAGCTCCTGCTTCGAAGTTAGTTCCTTTCTCTGCTTCCAGATCCAGATTAATGGAGCCTTCATTTGTCCGGACTTCCTCAATAGTAGGTGGAGAAAATCCCTGACTGATACTTCCGTGGAGAGTGAGTTGTTCTGAAATTCGCTTGGCCAGTGCAATTCTGGGTATGACCTGTGGATCGAATTCTTTTAGGTTTTTACCGGCAGGCCCATATCCTGAGGCAGCAAACACTCTGTTAATCTGATATCGTAAGGTGTTGTAGCTTACACCGGCTTCGACGAACCACCCACCGGGAATATTCAGATGAATACTGGTGAAGAGGTTTCTTGTATTCACTTTTAGTTCGTCATCAAAATTTAACGTATCCGGTTGCCCGGCATCATTTCCGTAATTTCGGGAAACATAGCTTGAAGCTTGCATTTCAGTACCGACTGTTATTTTTGATCGAATTTCACCAAGCTGTGTTTCATAGAAATAGAGTGACCGTAAACCCCCACTCTTTCTGCTGTCGCGTTTATAATCCAGATTGAAAGGATTATCGAAATCACTGAATGTGCCAAATACTGAGGACTGATTTGAAAATTTTTCAGTGATCTGATATCGATGAGTCAGCCCCATTAGCAAGGATTCATGATGGATACTCGCATTTGCTTCCACACTTCCTAAAGCAAAAGGGTTACCGGGACGTGCCTGAGTCGGGTCCGATTCAAACTGATCCTGATTTAACCCTCCGGGAAGACCGTATTTAAGATCACTGTATAGAATACCTACAGAAATAGAGCGCCCCTCCTGATATTCTGTTTCACCGTTTACTTCGAAAGTGCGCCGATCCAGAAAATTCTGATCCCGATATCCATCAGTATAACGGTCAGCATATTTTACTGCCATAAATCCATTTTCCAAGGCATCATAATAAGCGAGGTTGTAATTCAGCGCACCGTAAGATCCAACCGATGCTTTACTGATAAGCTGGTCCTGAAGTACTGGAGTAGTGCTGTTTATGAGTAAGACTCCGCCATTTCCTGCTCCGTATAAACTCCCCCCCGGACCTTTGATCACTTCTACCTGTTGCATGTTGAAGATATCTAATAAGTTCAGGAAAGTAGTGCCGGTGGGTTCAGTTAACGGAATGTCATTCCAGTATACTTTCACATTCCGGATGCCAAATGGAGACCGGAGAGAACTGCCCCGAATGGATATGCGGTAGCTGCCGGTTGCCCGTTCTTCCATTCGCACGCCAGGAATAGTATTTAACCCATAGGTGAGCGATTTCTGATCAAAGGTGGTGAGAGTTGCCGTGTTTATGGATGAAATACTGGCGGGAGTTTCCATCAGGTCCCGGTTTCCTTCATAACCAACCACTACAATGCCATCAAGCTCGGCAGTAAGAGTATCAACAGGTTGCTGGCCAAATGCGGAGCCGGTAAAAATTATAAACAGGGTGGTTATGTAAATGTATCTGATCATGGGAACAAACTACGAATGACTGAATAAAGAATTTTAGAAAACCATACATTCATCTTCGAAAAAAAAGCATTTACTTTTTGAAAACAGACAGCAGTTCATCTATAGGCATCTTTGATTCCGGAATTGGAGGATTAACCGTGGCTAAAGCTGTAATTGAGGCTTTACCGGAAGAGAATATCATATATTTCGGGGATACCGCCCGTGTACCGTATGGTATCAAATCAGAAGAGACGGTTCGGAATTATGCCCTGCAGATCACCGATTTTCTCTTGAGTAAAGGAGTTAAGATGATCCTGATCGCCTGCAATACGGTATCAGCATCAGCCAAGGATGAGATCATAAAAGCAGCGGGAGATATACCGGTTCTCGATGTGATCACTTCAGGAACAGATGCTGCACTTTCGGGTGAGGGAGGAAAAGATCAGATCGGAGTGATCGGTACGCTGGCAACGGTAAATTCAAAAGCCTATGTTCGATCCATCAAAGAACGCAACAACGGAGTAGAAGTGATCCAGCAGGCTTGTCCTTTGTTGGTTCCATTAGCGGAAGAAGGCTGGATCGACAATGTAGTGGCGCGCCAAACACTGCATACCTACCTCAGTTATTTTGATGAAACTAATATCCGATCACTCATTCTTGGATGTACTCATTATCCATTGTTTAAGGATGTAATTGCACAGGAATTTGGTGGTAAAAAAATAGATATCATCGATTCGGCAGAATCGATTGCTGAAACAGCAAGACTCAAACTAAAGGAATTGAGATTGGAAAATTCAGGTGGGGGAAAGCTCGAATGTTATGTGAGTGATCGTCCGCAACGATTTCAGGAATTAGCCGAGCGTTTCCTTGGTCGAAGTCTTGGCGATGTACAGATCGTTACTTTAAGCTGATCTACTTTTGGTGAAGTTTTACAAAATTCTGAAGAATCAATTGAGGATATACGATCTCTTCCCCTTTCAACTGTTCAAATAATTCATCGATGTCTGCAGGATTGAAGTATCCGTGATCACGGTAAACGTTCAGCCGAAAGGTGATACCTTCATAATCCAGTTCCGGATGAAACTGTGTAGCGTAAATGTTCTTCTTGTAGCGAATCATCTGTACCGGACATGCATCGGATCCTGCCAGTAAAACAGCTCCTTCTGGTAGCGCCTGACATGCTTCTTTATGGCCGGCCAACGCACGGAATGTTGAGGGAATTCCAGCCAGCACCGGATCGGTAACTCCCGGCACCAGGTTGATGGTTACAGCTCCGGCTGTTTCTCCGTAACGTTCTTTAGAAACCTCTCCATTCAGATAGCGGGTAACAGAGCCCAGCCCGTAGCACATTCCCAAATATGGAAAGTCCGACTCAAAAATACGGTCGTAAAGTTGATTCAGTTCTTTTTCAAAACGGAGTTGTTCAGGTCGCTTTTTCTCTTCCGGATCGCTTACATTCGCCGGTCCTCCTCCAACGATCACTCCGCTGTATTCATTAAGGTCGATATCTCCTAACGACTGCTTCTCCATCCGTATACGATGTACTTCGTTTGGCGAGAGCGGGCCGTATTTCAAAACGGCCTCATATTCGTCGTCAGAGGCTTCATCAAGATAGCGATGCTGTAAAAGCAGAAATGGTTTCATGGGACCAATAGTACGGGAATCTGAATAAAGATGTGGCTACAGCTGCGCAAGAAACACTTAAAAGTGACCCCGAACCCATTTACTATTTTTGATTTCTCATTTGCCTGCCGGTGGTCTATCTTCATGCTGTTATACATCATTTTAAAAGTACAGATATGAAGACATTTTTTAGATCTACAGGTATTACGGCTCTGTTACTGATGGTATCAGTTTCGGCTATGGCCCAGTTAAAAGGGCTGGAACTCTACGAAGCTATGGGCGATCGTGGGTTTATTCAGTACGAAGGAGAATTCGGAGTGAACTGGCTCCCGGGTGATATGGGATATATGGAAACAGCAAAAGCCGCGGATGGCTCTACGATATTTTATAAAGTGAATCCCGCCGACGAGAAAAAAACTCCGATCTTTGATGAGCAAACCTCAACAGCGATCACTACCCAGTTTAATGAAGTGACCAATGCTTCTGCAACCGGTTTGCCATTCACATCTTTTGAGTTTGTGATGGATAATGAAGCCATTTTCTTTACAGTAGAGGGGAATGATTATCTGTTCGATCTCAAAAAAAACCAGCTTACTGCGTTATTTAAACCGGAAATTGAGCGGGACCGATACGATGATGAATTGATGAGAGGAATGGAGCGAAGTCAGCTATGGACAGGAACATATTCACACGATTATAGCAAATTTGCCTACGTGAAAGGTTATGATATTTATTTGGTGGATACCAAAACCAGGGAAGAGAAACGATTGACCTATGGCAGCGAAGAGCAAATGAACGGGAAGCCAAGCTGGGTATACCCGGAGGAATTTGGCCAGCGTGACGCCTATTGGTTCTCTCCCGATGATTCGAAGATCGCATATCTGCAATACAACGAGACTGATGTACATCAATTTCCTATTGTTCATGATCTGGACTATGAAGCCGGACTGGAGCAAATGCGCTATCCGAAAGCCGGGGAGCCAAATCCTACCGTTAAGCTATTTATTGTGGATCTGAACAGTGGAGAGATCGAAGAAGTGCCGACCAACAGCAGTCCGGATACCTATATCGTGCGACCGGTCTGGCGTAATGACGGAAGCGAACTCACTTTCAGAAGACTGAATCGTAAGCAGGATCACCTTGAGTTACTTGCATATGGTCTGGAGAGTAAAAAAGTTCGAACCATCCTGGAGGAAAAAGAAGATGCATATATAAATCTGCACGATAATTTCATTCAGTTAGAGGATAACAAGACATTTTTGTGGACTTCGGAAATATCCGGGTACAATCACATCTATCATTATGGGTTCGATGGTAAACTGATCAAACAAATAACGGAAGGTGAATGGCCGGTGAATGGAATTGTGAATGTAGATCAGAAGCATAAAAAGATCTATTTCACAGCCTATCATAATATGGGGCTAGATCTGTATTTCCATGCTGTAAACTTTAATGGAAAAAAGCTGAAAGCATTAAATGATGCTCCTGGAAGACATTACATTTCCATGAATGAGGCCGCAACTTTTTACACCGACCGGTTCTCTTCTTTTGATGAGCCCATGAGTGTTACTCTTTATGACGCAAAGGGCAAGAAAGTGCGGGACCTGATGACCTCAGATATTAAGAATGTGGAAAAGAACAATCTTGAAAAACCGGAGTTGATCACAGTGAAATCGGCGGATGGAGCCTACGATCTTCCGGTACTTGTATATAAGCCGGTAGATTTCGATCCCAATAAAAAATATCCGGTGGTATTACCTCTGTATGGTGGACCGGGTTATCAGGATGTGACCAACGGCTACAAAACTGCCGATAATTATCAACGATTGGCACAGCTCGGCTTTATAGTGATCCGAACTAATTATCGCGGTTCGGGCAACCGGGGAAAGGAATTTGCCACACTTCATTATGGCGAACTTGGTACCAAAGAGATCGATGATTATGCCCATGTGGTTAAGACCATTACCGAAGAACGCGATTATGCGGATGGAGACAGAGTTGGTGTTTACGGGCACTCGTACGGAGGATATGCCACCTCAATGTTGATGTTGCGCTATCCGGAGATCTTTACAGTTGGCATTGCGGGTGCTCCTGTAACCGACTGGAGAAATTATGACACCATTTATACCGAAAGGTACATGAATACACCGCAGGCAAATAAAGATGGATATGATGTAGGATCAGCAATGACCTATGCCGACGATCTGAAAGGGAAATTATTGGTTATTCATGGTACGATCGACAACAACGTGCATCCCGGCAACACCATTCAATTGATCGATGCACTTATTGAAGCTGACAAGAAATTCGACCTGATGATGTATCCGGGTAACCGGCATGGAATTCGAGGTGCCGCAGGCCGCCATTACAATAAGATGAGAATGAATTACCTCATCGAAAATCTACAACCGGATATCTCCACCAATGGAGAGGTGCCGGGTAATTTCGAATGGTCGAACTAAACAGGATCTTCTATAAATACAAAAAGGAGGGCTGGTCAAAGTCCTCCTTTTTTGTGTGAAATATCTCAGTGGGAAGGTTTTAAGGCCTCAATTCCGCTGAGAAGATATACAACCGGAGCATTCCAGTTGATCGTAATTTCGTTGGTGGAATAGCTGCAAAGCTCGTCAATAAATGCCAGCGCCGGTTCTTTGAACGGATAGGCATCTTCTCCGCAATCCTGGCTCATATTACCGGGATTAGGGCCACCGGAGACGAGGCCCGGGACAGGGTCTTTAATTCCATCAGCCTCGGATGGACGATGATGTAAATGATACAGTTGTTTGTCTCCAAATCCGGTGATAAAACTATAACCGGTAGCATTCATGCCAAGTAAATAATTAGCCACCTGTACTGCTGCATTATAATAGGTCTCATCTCCGGTTAACCGGTATGCCTGTAAGGCCGCCATACCAATATTACCGGCCTCACCATTCGAGCCCCAGAAAAAATGATTCACGTATAATCCAAATGGAGATCTGTATGGTGCATCGACAGCTTCTTCCACCAGTTGTTGAGTGATATCGATCAACGTTTGTTTCATTAACTCTTTATCAGCGGAATCGATCTGGCTGAGCATGGGGCTGTGAAATACCAATGAATATAATCCCAGTGCCCGAACATTACCCCAGGAAGGAACTCCGATCTTCTCCTCTTTCCAGCCGGCTTCATCGTAATAACTCAGGTCTCCGGTTGTGATGAACAACTCCACGCCAGCCCAGAATTTGTCACCACTTATATTCCAGGTTCCATAAGCTCCGGTTAGTACATCCGGGTCGAATTGCTCATTCATTTGATTCTGACGATACATCACTTCAGGATGGGCTTCAGCCCATTTCCATGCTTTCTTTGCAGCGGATAATGCCTGAGCAGAGAACTCAGGGTCAAAAGGTTTGTACACCCGTGCAGCCTGCGCCATCATGGCCGCGAAATCCAGAGTAGCTCCGGTATTTTTCATTACCACATATCGTTGATTAGTTGCTTCATGAGGCATTACCATGCCTTCAAAATTTGCGGTCGTAAGTTTGTGATAAACGCCACCGTCCTCATCCTGCATGGTAAGTAACCATTCCAGATTCCAGAGTGCTTCGTCAAGAATGTCGGGTAAATCGTTCTTGCTTTCCGGAATATTGAGATCCTGATTCTTAAAGAATTCCGGGAATTGTTCATAGGCAAATAAAAGGGTATAGGTACTTATTCCGGAGTTCACCACATATTTATTATAATCGCCGGCATCATACCAACCTTTAGGTGAAGAGATGATGGTACCTTCGGGGCGGGAACCGGTAGCTGCCGAAGCATGTACCATCACATTGGTATCAGGGTGACCTGCCGGTCGGGCCCATTTTCCAGCAAATTCTTCGGATAATCCGGTGGAAGCCCGCATGAAATAATAAGCTTTTAATGTGGCATCGGTAACCTCATCCAGCACTTCATTACTGATCTCAAATTTGGGCGATTCGGCATTCGTGTCGGTGATCAGCTGATATTCGCCCGGCGAAGTGAGCGCTGAAAAATCTGCGACCTTAACTTCCATTCCGGAAGGTTTATGAAATCCGCCTTCTGTTAATTCTCCAGAAAATACTTCTTCTCCGGTGGCAGTTTCTAAGATCCTGAAAGTGGTGGCATCGGTTACCGGGATGATGGCAAATTTTGTGGCTTCCGGGAAATATCCAAGCTGATTCACTTTTGGGCTTAGATCAGGAGTAGGTTGAGCCTTCGAAACTGCGGTCCCAAAAGTTAATAAAATGGCTATAGTAAGCAGACAGATCTTTTTCATAATGGGAAGGTTTAATAGTGAGTGCTTATTTCGAAACAAGACTCACTGTTTATTTCTATTTAATTAAGGTCATTTTTTTGGTGAAGGTGACACTTTGTGTACTTAACTGATACAGGTAAATACCACTGGGCAGATCTCCGGCATCAAAGGTTACGGTATAAGATCCGGCCGGTTGAACCTGATCAACCAACAGGGATACTTCCCGCCCAACCGTGTCGAATACCTTTAGTTGTACCCTCTCACTTACGGGGAGCTGATAATTGATTACTGTGGTTGGATTGAAAGGGTTTGGGTAATTCTGGTGAAGTTGAAAGTTCGTTATACCAGAAAGGTCTTCATCTGATGAAGTACTCAGTGGAATATAAAATGGCTCAGATTCACCGTACACATCCGGGTCGTTGCTATCAGATACTCTGAATCTAAGAGTGTCTCCCGGAGCATCGGGAACTTTGAAATTTGAGTAATCAGTATCGCTGTTCGGAATTCCTAAACTAATTGGGATGAGAGTATCGGAAGAGGAAAGGGAGTAATGGAGATCCATGGTATCAACATCAAAATACGTCCATTCGATACTTACCCGATTGCCGGGATCAAATCCCGGATACCAGGTTGATATTTTACTGATGGTAATGGATTTGGATGGTTTTATACGAACTACTGCCATGTTGAAAGGTGTGTCGCCGGCATCGGCATCTTCCACTTTGATTATTAAAGAATCGCCCGGAAGCGAGGGAATCTCAAAACCGGTATAGGTTCCGGTACCGGCATCTATTCCAGAAGCTAATACGGTGAATGCTTCAGAGTTATAGGCTTTATAGGCAATATTTACAGAACTCACATTTGATGAGGTCCAGTTCAGGTCGATCAGATCACCTGCTTCAAAATAATCCAGTTCAATGGTGCTCATCGGATTCTGCATCTTTACGTATCGATCTAATGATACAGTTACATCATCGGTAAAGTGTTCTAAAGCAGCGGTGAGGAAAACAAAAGGAGAATTCCAGTAGGTGGTTATCTCATTGGTTGAATAACTGCAATACAGATCAGCGTATGAAAGTGCCGGCAGGGTAGAATTATATGCTGATGTTCCACAATCCTGAGACTGATTACCGGGATTGGCGCCACCGGCTACCCAGCCCGGAGTGGGGGCTTCGACAGCGTCGGCCTGCGATTGACGGTGGTGAATATGCATTGGGGTGATATCCCCGAAGCCGGTCACATAACTATATCCAACCCCGTTCATGCCAAGTAAATAATCCAACACCCGATTCGCCCCATCATAATATTTCTGATCGCCGGTAATTTCATACATCATCATTATGGCCATTCCAAGATTTCCGGCTCCGCCGTTGGAGCCCCAACCGAATTGCCAGCTCTCAATACCAAATGGGGAGCGATAAGGAGAGGCTGCTCCATCATTTACATACCAGTCAAAGTTATTGATCAGGGTATTCTTCATCGAAGAGGTATCCGCAAGCCCCACGGCGGTAAGATCTTTTCGGTGATGTAAGAGTGAGAATAATCCTAATGCCCGTACATTTCCCCAACCGGAATTCCCGGTATTATTCCAGCCGTTTGGCTCATAGTAAGTATCATCTCCGGTGGTAATGTAAAGCTCTGATCTTGCCCAGAAGAATTCATCATCAAAATTTCCATCACCATAACCACCTGTGTTAACATCAGGGTCGTAGCTGTTATTCATGGCTGTCTGATCGTATCCTACAGAAGGATTAGCAACAGCCCAATCGTAAGCCCGTTCTGCAACCACCAGGGCTGTATCGGCAAATTCAGGATAATAGGGGCGCATAACGCGGGAAGCCTGAGCCATAACAGCAGCAAAGTCGAGCGAGGCTGTCGTACTTTTTTGAACCACATACCGGGAAGCCGTAGCCTGATGCGGCATCACTGTTCCCTGAAAATTGGCATGGGTTAGTTTATGATACACTCCACCATCGGCAGGATCCTGCATGGTGAGTAGCCAGTTCAATGCATACATGCTCTCATCCAGAATGTCTGGGACAGAATTGTCGCTTTCCGGAATATTGAGATCGCGAGCGTTATAGAGCTCAGGGAAATGTTCGTAAGTAGTAAGTAAATGCGAAATACTGGAAGAGATGGGTACTACATATTTATTGAAATCACCGGCATCGTACCATCCACCGGGGGAAGATATGGTACTTCCGGCCGGCCGGCCATCAGAAGCGGCGGAAGCGTGGATGATAACCTGATCGTCGGGGTGACCGGCAAGCCGTTCCCAGACACCGGCATAGGTTTCTACTAATGCTGTTGAAGCCCGGTTATAATAAAGTGCTTTGATCAACCCTGAATTAAGTGAATCATAGACTTCATTCCTGATTTCGAAGGGAGTAGAGGCTGCACTCCCATCTATATATAGGCGATACATCCCCGGTAGGTTAAATTCAGAGAAATCGGCCAGCTTAAGAGTTTCTCCCGTATGCGGATAACTTCCCGCATTAGTTAAAGTACCCTGATAAACAATGGTCTCATCACTAATGTCGCGAATGTGAAAGGTGGTTGCAGATTGATCAGGCGTAACGGCAAATTTAGTCGCCTCCGGATAATAGCCGATCTGATTTAATTTAGGCAGATCATTTTGGGATTGAGCTTGAGTAAGCGTACTAATGCCCATTAGAAGCGAGAGAAGAAGGAGCCTCTTAATTACAGAAGAAAACATAGATACAGGTTGGTTAAACACTAATTAGTAAAAAGAATTTACTAAAGTAAACTCAGAAATTTTAGTATAAACCACGGATAGGACGAGATAAAAAATCCCGCTAATCAATTGTGAATGTTGGAATTATTATCACAAAGATCGAGACTGCAGGTTGCTGTATATGTCTCCGGGGAAAAATTATTTCAGGCCTGCCATCCGGTTCTTGCAATTGTACAGGCATCGAACAGTAGTATGCTAAAGTAACTTACTTGCGATGTTGGCTAAATGAGATCGCTCTCCTTTTTCCAGGTTGATGTGGGCATAAATAGGATTATTATGCATACGGTCAACGAGGTATGAAAGTCCGTTACTATGCGCATCCAGATAGGGAGTATCGATCTGATAAATATCTCCCGTAAATACCACTTTAGTATTTTCACCGGCTCGTGTAATGATGGTCTTGATCTCATGAGGAGTGAGATTCTGGGCCTCATCCACAATAAAGATCACATTAGATAAACTTCGCCCTCTTATATAAGCCAGCGGAACTATGCGTAATTTCTCCGACTGCACCATTTCGTCGATCTTTTTGTATTGCTTACTCGTTTCTTTGAACTGATTTTTTATATAGCTCAGATTATCCCAAAGTGGTTGCATATACGGATCGATCTTGGCATTAGCATCACCGGGAAGATATCCGATATCCCTGTTGCTAAGCGGAACGATAGGGCGGGCCAGATAGATCTGTTTAAAGTCACTGCGTTGTTCCAAAGCACTTGCCAGTGCGAGCAGTGTTTTACCGGTTCCGGCTGCTCCGGTAATGGTTGCCAAAAGGATCTGAGGATTCATTAAGGCATGCATGGCAAAATTCTGCTCTGCATTTCGGGGCGTGATCCCGTAGGTGTTCATATTTTCGATGTTCTCTATAAACCCGGAATTCGCATTATACCATCCCAAAGCGGAAGCACCATGACTTTTTAAAATATAATAGTGATTACTGGGTGGATCCTCCAGATTAAGGTCTTCAGGTGAGATTTTATTATGTTCGTAAAATTTGCTGATGAGAGCCGGATCATCCAGATTCAACTCGGTCTTACCTTTATAAAGCTGGTCCAGATTTTTAACCCGAACCGTTTCGTAATCTTCTGCATCCAGATTTAAGGCGCGGGCTTTCAATCTCAGGTTGATGTCTTTTGAAACCAGTATCACTTTATTGGATGGATATTCTGATTTCAGTTTAAGAGCTGCATTGATGATATCATGATCATTCTTTTTGGAACCGAACATTTTATTGGCATCAACATGGTCGCCACCATTACTGATCACTTTAAGTTTGCCATGCGACCGCCCGTTCAGTGGTATCCAGTCCTGCAGCAGGTTTTCGTCAGAAATGCCATCCAGATAACGGATGAATTCTCTGGCATGAAGATTGGTGACACTGTTCCCCTTTTTAAAAGTGTCGAGTTCCTCAAGTACAGTTATGGGTATCGCAACGTCATTTTTTTCAAAATTCCTAACTGCTTCAAAATCATATAAAAGAACGGAAGTATCGAGTACGAAAATCTTTTTCGCTTTTTTGCGTGGCATGGGCAAAAACGGGTTTTAGATGAATCTTAACCGCCGGCCATTGTAGATGTATTGTTAAAGAACGGCTACCCGAATTAAACTAAACAAAGCCCCTTTCGCAACGGATGTGGAAAACTAATCGGATATTTTTTTTACCCACCGATTACTGTGCAAATCAGTGGGAGTTATCAACCGAGTTATGCACATGATGTAATGCAATACCTGTGGCTATGGCTGCATTCAGGCTTTCCACCGGATTTGAATGTTCCGGGGCATCTATAAGCATCCGGCTTCGATGAGATTGGATGAGAGAGTCGGTAATTCCATTGGCTTCGTTGCCGGTAACCAGTATTGCTTTAGCACCAAAATTCTGTTTAGTCATAGAAACCGCACCCGGGTTTCCATCCAGTAAATATACCTTCCAGTCCGATTGTTCGAAGGTATTCAGAATAGTGTTGAGGTCACCGGTAAGTATTGGTACCGAACCGGTTGCTCCGGCTGTACTCCGCACTACTTTTGAATTATAGAGGTCTACCGTTCCTGTTCCAAGGATGATGGCTTTTACCCCGAACCATGCCGCTGTGCGGTAGATGGTTCCCAGATTGCCCGGGTCCTGAATGGCATCCATGGCCAGTATGATGCCACTTTTTTCCTGCAGAGTTTGAATAGTTGCTTCATCAGGGATCTTGCAAACGGCCAGTACACCCTGCGGAGAATCGGTGTCTGAAGCTTCCTCCATTTGTTCTTTGGTAAGCGAAAAACAGTTAGTATGAAGTCCGGGAAAAAGGTCTGCATCACCTTCCATAAAAATGTATTCCACCTCAATATGGCCATTGGTCAGAATCTGCTCAACGGTCCGCTCACCTTCAGCAATAAACAAAGATTCCTTTTTACGGTGCTTGCGCATCTTCAGTTTTCTGAGAAGGGTGAGGTGGGAGTTGGTAGCCGGTTGATGCACGTTTAATGTATAAGAATGAAGGTTTAAAGATCTTTGAATGGGTACAATAAAATCCCACAATTCAATTATGATTTTCTATCTTTCGGGAAATATAAAGTACAAATAAAGTTGTAGTCATGGATTTTCTTAAAAAACTAGGTATAGAAGGGGTTAATCCCGGCACAAGCACCGGAACTCAGCATTTCGAAAGTAAGGAAATAATAAGCAGTTACACTCCTGTTGATGGTAAAAAGATCGCTAATGTATCCCTCACTACTAAAGATCAATACGAAGAGGTGGTAGCTAAAGCTCAGGAGGCTTTTCAGGTTTGGAAGAACATTCCGGCGCCCAGAAGGGGTGAGATCGTTCGACAGATCGGTGATAAACTCCGGGAATACAAAGAGCCACTGGGTAAACTGGTAACCTACGAAATGGGAAAGATCAATCAGGAAGGACTCGGTGAAGTTCAGGAAATGATCGATATTTGTGATTTTGCAGTGGGATTGAGCCGTCAGCTATACGGACTTACCATGCACAGTGAACGTCCGCAACACAGGATGTACGAGCAATGGCATCCACTTGGAATTGTTGGAATTATTTCGGCCTTCAATTTTCCTGTGGCTGTGTGGAGCTGGAACGCTATGATCGCAGCAGTTGCCGGAGATGTAATGATCTGGAAGGGATCTGAAAAGACGCCGCTCTGTGGTGTTGCTATTCAGAAGATCATAGCTAAAGTACTTAAAGAAAATAATCTTCCCGAAGGGATCTTTAACCTGGTTACCGGAGATCGGGAAGTAGGTGAATGGATGACCAACGATCCCCGAATTCCATTGATCTCTGCCACCGGTTCTATCCGAATGGGAAAACAGGTGGCCAAAGCAGTTGGCTCCCGCCTCGGGCGTACCATTCTGGAATTAGGCGGTAATAATGCGATCGTCATCAGCGAGAATGCAGATATCGAAATGGCCGTTCGTGCGACCGTTTTTGGAGCTGTGGGAACTTGCGGCCAGCGTTGTACCAGTACCCGGAGACTGATCATACACGAATCAGTATATGATCAGGTAAAAGAACGGTTACTCAGGATCTATGATAACATTACGATCGGGGATCCGCTTGAGCCAAAGACATTGGTTGGCCCGATGATCGACCAACAGGCTGTTGATACCATGCAGAATGCTCTCAAAGAAATTGAAAAAGAAGGTGGTAAAGTTATCTTCGGCGGTGAAGTGCTGGATGAACCCGGCCATTATGTGCGCCCCGCACTGGCAGAAGTGGAAAACCACTATAACATTGTTCAGGAAGAGACGTTTGCGCCGATTCTCTATCTCATGAAATATTCAACATTAGAAGAGGCTATCGAATTACATAATGGAGTGAAGCAAGGTCTGAGCTCTGCAATGTTTACATTGAATATGCGTGAAGCTGAGAATTTCCTGAGCTGTACAGGTTCTGATTGCGGTATAGCTAACGTGAATATCGGAACAAGCGGAGCCGAGATCGGTGGAGCGTTTGGGGGCGAAAAAGAGACCGGTGGCGGACGTGAATCAGGTTCTGATGCCTGGAAAGCATACATGCGTCGACAAACAAATACCATTAACTGGGGCGATGAATTACCACTCGCACAGGGTATCTCTTTTGATGTTTGATCATATTGCAATGATCATCTATGCGTTAATCAATATGTATTTAGAGCTCCGGGACAATGTTTCGGAGCTTTACTTTTATGGTGAAGTCAATGATTGGAGGTGAATCTGGCCGGCATTAGATTCTGAATAACCACATCCAGGCTAAGGTGGCTATGAGCAGGAAGAATCGGTAGAAATAAAGCAGAACGATGAAGATCAGGTTTAAAGAGAGCCATCGTAGAATATTCGCCCACCACGGGGATTCGAAAAATTTTCGGTAAAGGAAATAGCCGTAGGTATTGATAAGGATAAGTGAAACCAGCGTAAGATTGGTCTCGGTGATCAGCTTAAGCATGCCTTCAGACTGAAGTAATTTTGCCATAATGATGTAGGCACCCGGAACAAGAGAAGTTGTAAATAATACAATGAAAGCGTGGATCACAAATCCGTAATTAATGTGGAAGACCAGGGGGTTAGATTGCCTGATGCTGGTAAGCTTCGATCCAATTCCAAAGAGTAACGGTAAAATAAATAACAGAGCCTTAGAGAGGGTGAAAGTGAGTGCGTCATATTCTTCCTCAAATGCTTCAAAAGTCCACCCGGAGTGTTTGATCACAGATTGGATTAATCCATATGTGAGATCGCTGTAGTAGAGATAGTTAAGCTGGATATTCAGTGAAGTTGTGAAGGTATTGATGGCAGGAAAGAGGAAATAAAAGGCGTTGGCCAGAAGAAACCACTTTACCGGAGCAATATATTTTTTTCGTGCTCCGGAATTATACTCCTGTACATACCGGGAGGGCCGGGTAATAAATGCTTTGAATGTGGTGAAGAAGGTATTCTCAAGACTTAGAAACCCGGAAATAAAATCACCGGCAATGGAAGTGACCCGCAGATCTTTCTCCGTCAGCTTTTTCTGCCCACAGTCGGGGCAAAAGTCAGAGTCGAAAGGCTCGTGGCCGCAATTAGGACAGCGTGATATGTGCTCCGGAACCGACATAGTGCGTATATAGCGATTTCGTGGTTTGGGAGCAATACTAACCGCTTTTATGATCTTATTGAGTACACAAAGATCATTTCACAGCAGCTTCAATTCTATTCACCAGTTCCTCAACAAAATCAGCCTGCTCGGGTCGCATGAATACGCTTCTCAATATGGTAACAGTTTCTTCATCGGCATTGAAAGATGGATGTAACCGAACAAAATCTTTTGCCGGGACTTTGAATAACGACAAATAAAAGGATCTGTCTTTCATTCCGATATCGAATACTTTTTTAGAAAGTTCCGAGATCTGCGATACGTTTTTTGTAGAATCTTCAACCGGGAAATAACCGAGAATATCGAGTTCCGGTTTCTTGTAGGGGATCAGCGTATCGGAATGTTGCATCAGTTCAAATGCATTGAGAGCAGCCAGCCGGCATTTTGCAAGTATGGGACCGAAGCCTTCCTTTTGATCTAACGGAAAACATTGCAGGGTAGTCCAGAATGCGACAGCAGCGGCACCGGCGCGGGAACACTCCAGGCTGATCTCACCAAGATGGAGATCGTCGGATGTGAAATAGGTATAGGGGGAATCATGTTTGTAGAATTTCCCGACAGCCGGATCTTTGAAAAGTACTGCACCACAACCATAGGGCTGCATACCATGTTTGTGAGGATCAACCACTATGCTGTCGGCCTGTTCCATCATTTTCCAGCTGGTACCGTCTATCAGGTCAGAATCTTTAAGTGTTCGGAAAAATCCCCCATATGCAGAATCGATATGAATTCTTATTCCATGCTCCTTTGCCCAGGGCAGTATTTGGTGTAATGGTTCCACATCACCAAGTCCGGTTGTACCCAGGGTGACCACGATGGTACCGATTTCATCGGCGATCAATGCATTCAGATCAAATAATCCCTCAGGATTGGTTGGTACTTTTACCGAATCGATCCCAAGCACTTCACACATTCTGCCATGCGTATAATGGGCGTTTTCTGAGAAGGCGATCTTTTTTTCCGGGTGAGACTGACGTGCCACCCACAAGGCTTCCAGATTGGCGGTAGTTCCGCTTGAGGTTAAATGCCCTAAAAAGGTATCGCCGAATCCAAAAAAATCAGCCAATGCGGCGACGGCTTCTTTCTCCATTTCTGAGGAGGGTGGCCCGCCATCCAATGCGTGGTTATTCGGGTTGATGGTCATGGCCAGCGAATAGGCAGCCCAGGCGATCTCATGAGGAGGTTTCAGCATTTGTCCGGCATAGACAGGATGGTGAAACGGGTAATTGCCTTTTAAACGTTGGGTAAGGTCATGAAATACAGCTGATGCCTTTTCTTCAGAAACAGAAAGCGTGGGATCCTGTTCCCACGCTCCGAAACTATTTTTCCAGTCTGAAATGCGTTTCAGTGCAACCTGAAGGTGATGCTCAGCCTGTTTATTCATCTTAGTACAGGTTTACACTAATACCGGCAGAAAGAACCTGTTTGATCTGAAGATCACTGGAAAAATCATTGTCATATCGCAACTCAAACTGGAATGAGGCACTCACAATCGAGTTGATCTGCCCAACCAATTCGTTGGCCCAATACACATCAGTTTGTGAGATCGGAATGAGGAAATTGGTGAATGTTTCGAGGTTACTGGAGTATTTAATGTTTTCAGCCACATCAGACTGGAAAGAGATACCGGTGGTAAGACCGCCCTCAGACCTGAATGTGTCGCCCTGTGTTAACCCGTAATTTGGAGCAAGGTCTCCATCACTAATGAAGGTTTGTTTAAGTGCCAAACCTGCCTCAACCTGTAATTTTGGATTAGCCTGAAAGGTGATACCGGCCCCTTCTGTTAAATATGCCGGTGCGAAAAAACCGGAGATCAGAGAGTCTCCACCAACAGGGTTCATTTTAGCACCATATTCATACCCGTCGGTAAACTGAGTACGCAACATGATAGCGCTGTAACCGGCGAATTTACTCGTCTTAGAGAACCCATATGTAGCCCGGCCCCGTAATGCGATCAGATCATCTGATTTTCGGGTATCACCATCGATCCGGGATTGACCATAACGCAGATTGGCACGAAAGCCATAGGCAAAGAGCTCATTTCTGTACATATGGGTGAAAATAGTTGAAAAGGTACCGCTCACGGTGTTCACTCCCCCTTCCGACCAGTTGTCGTAAGAAGCTTGCGAGCCATTCAGGTTTACGATCCAGGTTTGTATATCCCCTTCCTGATCTTCCGGAACAACAATGGTCTGCGCTGTTAAAGGGACACTGAATAACAGGAGTGTGAGTAAGGTAATAGAAATATTTAAGGTCTTCATATTGTTAGACTTGGTAGATATTGATTTAAGAGTTTTTAAAGAGAACCACTTGTTCGAGTTCCTCATCATTGAGTATCACCTCAATATGTTCGCCAAATTTTGTAGGTACATTCATGCCGGTTAATTCAGCATGGATCGGGTAAGTTCTATGACCACGATCGATCAATGACAAAACCTCGATCTTATCAGGTTTGTTTGAGTGGCAAATGGAAGTAAGCGCACTAAACATGCTTTCGCCTGAGAAGATGACATCATCCACAATTAAGACGAACTTTTCTGTAGTAGAAGGCAGATTTTGCTGAGAATTACTGTGTACGTTAAACCTGAAAAGATTTACCGAAGAATGATCAGAGACCTTCTTAATTACAGAGTATAGCTCCGATGCAACTGCATAACCACGTTTATTTAATCCAAAGATCATCAGATCATCGTCTTCAGATAATTGTTCCCAAACCTGCATAGCCAGTCGCTTGATGGTTCGGGAGATATGATTTTTATCCATTAAAATGATCTGTTTTTGCATCGTCACTCAGTTAGGTTAGGTGAAAGGTAAGATTTTATTACACTATTTTGGAGACGATGCATTAAATTAGCTGTTAAAGCTGTACATTAACAGTGTTAACCAATTAAAAATCCGAGTACGATGAACAGAATAGCAGGTACCATATTTACTACAGTAGTTTCATTTACTGCAGGGCTTGTAACCGGATTATTGATCGCGCCAAAAAGCGGTAAAGAAAACCGCGAATGGATAAGTGAGCACGGAGAAGAAGCTAAGCAATGGGTGGAACTGAAAGGTCAGAGATTGATCGAAGAAAGTGAAAAGCGAATTGGAAAGATCTCTGAAAATATAAAAGAGGCCATACCGGATCTGTATTCCGCTACAGAAGAAATGCATTTTAATGACGAAGAACTCGAAGATGCATGAGCTTCGGCTATTCCGAAGATATATTACAATGGGTGTGGCAGCAGCAATTGCTGAACAAGGAAGGGTTACGAACCACGGGTGGTAAACCAGTAAAGATACTGGACCCGGGAAAGCTGAATACCACAGATGGGCCGGATTTTCTGAACGCAAAGATCCAGATCGGCCCTCTCACTTTGCATGGAGCTGTAGAGCTACATGTACACGCCGGAGATTGGTTCAGGCATCAGCATCACCTTGATGAAAACTACAATACCGTGATCTTACATGTGATCGCAGGTCGTTCTGAAAAGATACATTCGAATGACGGTGCCATTCCCGATGAGTTGAATTTATTGTCGCACATCGATCAGGAATTAAGCCGTTTTTTAAAGGCCTATTATAACAAAAAGGTAATGCCTTGTAGTGGTACCTTGTCGTACCTGTCTGAAGATGCATTTGAGCAGCAATTGAAGAAAGCCGGCCGGGAGTATTTCGAAGAGAAAACAAATACCATTCTCCGTTTCTATAACCCGGATAAAGGTCCGTACAGCGCATTTAAAGATGCATTGATTATGGCTGTTTTCGACGGTTTTGGAATTACGCACAACAGGGAGTCTATGCGGGAAACTGCAGAGTGGCTGATCAGGGAGCAGTGTTTTGAGAAATATGAGCATGCGCTGGAAAAAGCGGCTTCATTCGCCTTTGGTACAGGAAATATTAAGTGGAACAGAAAGGGAGTGAGGCCTCATAACCGTCCCGAGAAAAGGCTAAAGGAGGCTGTAGCGCTGAGTTTCTTTGTATATAATATTTCCGGGCAGGAGTTGTTCAGTACAGATTTTAACGCACAATGGAATGATTGGATCCGGAGATCCGGATTGAAACGGTCTCACCGGTCTGAGATCCTTTACGGTACCGTGTTTTTACCGGCAAAATATCTCCTGGGAAGCCTTTTTCATGATGCACAGTTAATGAAAGCGTCGTTTGAGGCCTGGATGTCGTTAGAGGCACCGGTGCCAGAATTTATCATAAAACAATTATCCGGTATCCCCGGGGCAAAGGCAGAAAGCTATCAAAATAAGCTGGGTTCTGTGTATCAATTAAGGAGTTATTGCAAGAAGAAGCGGTGTTCAGAATGTGAGGTATTAAAAAAGATAATTTAATCTTGATTGAATTTGAAAGGCTCCATATCTTTGGAGTCTGTCGATGACACGAAATATTGCCCGGTCGTCTAATGGCAGGACACCTGGTTTTGGTCCAGTATGTGGGGGTTCGAGTCCTCCCCGGGCAACAACACTCAAAAGGATGGCTTGGGATGCATCCTTTTGTTTTATGTAATCCTGAATCTTTCAGTGCTAGCAAACCAACTTGGAAAGTCCTCTCGCAATATTCTCCGGTACCAGTAATCCGGCCTTGGCACGTGCCATAGCTAAGGAGTATGGTACCACTTTGGGTAAAGTCACCATCAAGCAATTCTCGGATGGCGAAATTTATGTGAAGTACGAACAAAGTATTCGCGGCGAAGATATTTTCATCGTTCAACCCACCCCTCCAACCGGCGATAATATCATTGAATTACTTTTGATGTTGGATGCCGCCAAGCGGGCTTCAGTAAAACGTGTAACGGCGGTTATTCCATATTTCGGATACGCCCGTCAGGATCGTAAAGATCAGCCACGCGTTTCCATCGGTTCCAAACTGATGGCTAATCTTTTAGTTGAAGCCGGTGCCGACAGGGTGCTTACTATGGACTTGCATGCTGCACAGATTCAGGGATTTTTCGATATACCTCTTGATCATTTATATGCAAGCAGGGTATTTATCGATCATTTCACCCAGCATCCTATCAATAATCTTGTAGTTGTGGCTCCCGATGTGGGAAGTTTGAAAATGGCCCGGTCCTTTTCAAAAACGCTCGGAGCCAGCTTAGCCTTTATCGATAAAAGAAGGCCCAAGCAGAACGAATCAGAGATTATGAACATCATTGGTGAAGTGGCAGGGAAGAATGTGTTGATCGTTGATGATTTAATCGACACCGCCGGTACGCTCACAAATGCGGCTGCAGCTATGAAAGAGCGTGGCGCATTGAATATTAAAGCAATGTGTACTCACCCGATTTTGTCAGGTCCGGCTTTTCAGCGAATTGAAGATTCGCCCATTGATGAATTATTGGTAACCGATACCATTCCGTTACGCCAGCCTTCGGATAAGATCAAGGTGCTGAGCGTTGCAAATATATTTGCGGAAGCTATACAGCGTATCCATACCAATGATACCATCAGTGCTTTGTTTGATAATTAATGTGACTTAAGTAAACCCAAAAAATGGCATATCCAGAATTAGTAAAAATTGAAGGGACTCCGCGAGAGCTCAGTAAAAAAGCAAACCGTGAACTCAGAGCACAAAAAAGAGTGCCTGCTGTACTTTATGGTCCCGAAGTAAAAGAAAATATCCACTTCTCAGTGGATGAATTAGAGTTGGAGAAAATCCTCAGAAAAGCTCAGACCAAACTACAAGAGCTTACCATCGATGGAAAGACCTATAAAACTCTGTTAAAAAGAACTGAATTCGATCCGATCACTGATCGTCCGATCCACGCAGATTTCTATGTGTTATCCGATAATCATAAAGTGACTCTTCGTGTGCCTATCCGTATCAACGGAACAGCCCGTGGTGTAACTGAAGGTGGTGGACGTATGTTCCAGCCGATGAAATTCCTGCGTATTCGTGTACTTCCTGAATTTATCGTAGCAGAATTTGATGTGGATGTTACACCACTGAAGATTGGTCAATCCTTCCACGTAGGTGATCTTGAACTTGACGGAATCACCCCGCTCGATGCTTTAAACAGAACTATTGTTACTATCCGTCCTCCAAAAGGTAAGCTTGTAAGTGACGTTCTCGACGATGAGGAAGAGACCACATCTGAAGAGGGTGATGAGGAAGCAGCAGAAGGCGAAGAAGGAGCTGAAGAAGCTACCGAAGAATAATCGTAGCACGGGAGAATTCATATGTCTGTCATCGTAGGGCTCGGAAACGTTGGTCAGGAATATGAAGGCACCCGTCATAATATCGGTTTTGAGGTAGTTGATGCTATCGCTGAAAGCCTGAAGATTACATTTGAGCCCGGAAACGGGCCCTATGTGAAAGCAGAAGGCCGGTATAAAGGCAGAAAATTGGTGCTCATTAAACCCACCAATTTCATGAACCGCAGTGGATCTGCGGTTCGTAAAGCCTTAGCTCATTTCAGCACAGACATTAAGGATTGCCTCATCATTTATGATGACCTGAATCTCCCGGTCGGTAGCATACGCATGAAACCAGGCGGGAGTGATGGTGGCCATAATGGCATTGCCGATATCATTGAGAAGCTAAATACCAGAGATTTCGCCCGGTTACGGGTAGGAATTGGTAATGATTTTAAGAGAGGACAACAGGTGGACTTTGTCCTTTCTTCTTTTAATAATGACGAGCGAATTGAAATGGATATTTCAGTTCAAAAAGCACAGGAGGCCACACTGGCTTTTGTGCATCTGGGATTGGCGAAAGCCATGAATTTTTATAATTGACCAACCGGAAAAACCGGTAAATCACTAACTAACCAAAACGGAGTTATGCAAAACATAATCTTTTTCTCAATTGCGGCCGGAGTTATTGCTCTTCTCTACACCGCATTTAAATCTTCTTGGGTAACCAAGCAAGAAGTAGGTACCGAAAGAATGGGCCGTATTGCAGATAGTATCGCGAGTGGTGCTATGGCATTTCTGAAGGCTGAATATCGGGTACTCGCAATCTTTGTTATCGTAGTTGCTGCAATTCTTGCTTTCAGCGCCGATGCAGTTACATCCAGCTGGATGGTTGCTATTTCCTTTATCGTTGGTGCGATCAGTTCCGGTCTTGCCGGTTTTATCGGGATGAAAGTTGCGACCAAAGCAAACGTTCGAACCACACACGCAGCACGCGAAAGCCTGGGTAAAGGTCTTGAAGTTGCATTTGCCGGAGGTTCTGTAATGGGACTCGGCGTGGTTGGTCTTGGTGTACTTGGCTTGTCTGTACTGTTCTTTATTTTTTCAAACGTTTTTGGAATTGACGGTGCCAACGCTGTTAACCGTGTGCTGGCGGTTGTAACCGGATTTTCATTTGGTGCGTCATCCATTGCTCTTTTTGCCCGTGTTGGTGGTGGTATTTACACAAAAGCAGCCGATGTTGGAGCTGACCTTGTTGGTAAAGTTGAAGCTGGTATTCCGGAAGATCACCCGCTTAACCCTGCAACCATTGCGGATAACGTAGGGGATAATGTTGGGGATGTTGCCGGTATGGGTGCCGATCTTTTTGAATCCTATGTAGGATCTATTATTGGTACTATGGTATTAGGTGCTGCATTTATGACCATTCCGGGTTGGTCTGATAACTTCGAAGGATTATCTGCAGTATTACTTCCGTTGGTTCTGGCCGGAACAGGAATTCTGACTTCGATCATTGGTACCTTCTTTGTACGTGTAAAAGAAGGTGGTGACCCGCAAAAAGCACTGAACCTGGGTGAATTCCTTTCAGCAGGTATTATGTTAGTGGCTTCTTACTTCCTCATTAAATGGATGTTACCCGCAGAATGGACTTTCAATAATATTGATTACACCAGCAACGGCGTATTCTGGGCTACTATTTTTGGTTTGGCTTCAGGATTGTTGATCGGTCTGGTAACCGAGCATTATACCGGTACAGGTACCAAGCCGGTGCTTTCAATCGTGAAACAATCCGTAACCGGATCAGCCACAAATATCATTGCCGGTTTAGGTGTGGGAATGATCTCTACTGCAATTCCAATCATCATTATCGCAATTGCAATTATTGGTGCGTATAGTTTTGCCGGACTTTACGGTATTGCGATCGCAGCAGTAGGTATGCTTGCAAATACAGGAATTCAGTTAGCTGTTGATGCTTACGGTCCTGTTTCTGATAACGCAGGTGGTATTGCCGAAATGGCTGAACTTCCCGGTGAAGTTCGTGATCGTACCGATAAACTGGATGCTGTAGGAAACACCACAGCAGCTATCGGTAAAGGCTTCGCGATCGGATCTGCTGCATTAACTGCATTAGCTCTCTTTGCCGCTTTTGTTACTGCGTACAATGCTACTCACGAAGTTAATCTTCCGGGCATTGATGTGACTTCACCCTCTGTGATGGCAGCTCTTTTTGTAGGGGCAATGTTACCATTCCTATTCTCAGCTTTATCTATGCAGGCAGTAGGTCGTGCAGCGATGAGTATGATCGAAGAAGTTCGACGACAGTTCAAAACCATCCCTGAGCTGAAAGCGGCTCTTGATGTAATGAATGCTAATGAAGACAAAGACTTCAATGACTGGAGTGATGCCGACAAAGCCACTTTTGAAGCAGCAGACGGAAAAGCTGAGTATGAAAAATGTGTGGAGATCTCAACAACTGCATCTATTCGAGAGATGGTATTACCGGGTCTTCTGGCTGTGATCGTTCCTGTATTATTTGGCTTTGTACCGGGATTCATCAGTGATGATCCTACATTAGGTGCTCAGATGCTGGGTGGATTGCTTGCCGGTGTAACTTCAGCAGGTGTGCTCATGGCACTGTTCCAGTCTAATGCCGGTGGTGCATGGGATAATGCGAAGAAAATGATCGAAGAAGGTGTAACCATTGATGGCGTGGAATACGGAAAAGGCTCCGATCCACACAAGGCCGGTGTGGTTGGTGACACAGTAGGTGATCCTTTCAAAGACACCTCCGGTCCGTCACTTAATATTCTTCTTAAGTTGATGTCGGTTGTGGCGCTTGTTATCGCGACCATGATCTAAAAGATCTTAAATTGGAGATAATCCCGGTTGCGAGAAATTGCAGCCGGGATTTTTTTTAACTATTGAAACTGATAACGTACGAATTATCAGCAGAGAAAAAACCACGGTAACATGCCTCAATCAGATATATTAAAATTAGTATTCCATCACGACCAACGTCTGGACGAATTAGCACCTTCTGCGAATGAGCAGGTAAATACTGATCCGCTGACGATGTTCACAAAACCGGATCCTACCTATTCAACGTTATATTTTTCAGGTACTGATCTGGAATCTGGATCGGTGGGCATCGATCAGCTCACTCACTATGATAAGATCATGAATGCTTTTGATGAAGCTTTCGATGGCATGCAGTTTACTACAAAATCCGGAGGTTACGATTCACTGAAAGCAGCCATCGGGAACATTGATCTGAATGATGCCGTGGTAATATCCGATGAAGAAGTAGTCTCAGTTATTGTACATTCATTTTCACATCAGATGCTTCGGGATGTGCTCGAGAAAGGGTGGATCATACTCTACAAAAGAGAAGCTCCGAACGGATTCGATCTTCATATCTTCACCCGAAAGAACATCTACACATCCTTCTTTTACCCGCTGCAAAAGTTACTACCCGATAGTTTTCGTTTTTTCAGTATCAATGGTAAGCGCCTGAAGAACGAAAAGCAGTTCTTTTTTGAGACCTGGACACTGCACAAGCCGCCCCACGGTTTTGAAGAGGTTCACCCGGAAACGGTGCTTTGATCGGTAATTAATCCCTGAAATTTTTCAGTATAAAGGTTGAAAAAAAGGATTCATTTAAACTTCAGAAATATTTATCTTATTTAGACTACATTTAAATAAGAGGTTATCCTGTAGATCATGATGCATCCGCTAAGTAACAGCAAAGAAGGCGAAGAGGTTGTAGTACAGTGTTTGAACTGTAGCTGCGATGATACCTGTCGATTGAACGATCTTGGCTGCGTGGAAGGAATTAACGGCAAGATCATTTCAAATCAGAAGAATATTATACTTCAGGTTGGTGAGACCCGGTTGGCTATTGCAGAGAAACTTGCCAAATCCATTCTTGTAAGCCCCAGAATATAAATGCCGGGATTACTCACAGATACAAGTGGAACAGGCCGGTATAAGATCAATTCTATAAACGGAGAAGATAGCACCCGGTTAATGGAGATGGGTGTGCTACCCGGACTCATTATCGATGTGGTTCGCCGTGCCCCGACAGGATATCCGATCGAGATCAAAGTCAGAGGTTATTTGCTCACTTTGCGTGAACAGGAAGCAAAATGTATTGAAGTAGAGGTTGTTTGATGATAAACAAGCCGTTGACGATCGCACTGGTTGGGAACCCGAATACCGGGAAATCTACGATCTTTAATGCTTTGACTGGTTTGCGACAGAAGATCGCCAATTATCCGGGGATTACCGTAGAGCGAAAAGCGGGAACTACCATTATTAATGGGATCCTGCATAAAGTGATCGACCTGCCGGGAGCGTACAGCCTTAATTACAAAAAGGCTGATGAACGCATCGCCTACGAAACACTGATAGGAACCTACGAGCACGAGCGCAATCCGGATCTGGTTGTGATCGTTGCGGATGCCAGTAATCTGGACCGGAATCTTTATCTGGCAACTCAGGTGATGGATCTGAATATACCGGTGATGCTGGTATTGAACATGATGGATATTGCGAAAGAAAAAGGATATACCATCCAGCCGGAGAAACTAAGCGAAGTCTTAAATATCCCGGTAATTGCCGTTTCTGCGAAGAATAAAACGGATATCGACCTGATCAGGAAAACGATAGCGGAACACGACCTCAATGTTCCGGAACCACTCAAATGGGGTCCGGATAAAACCACACAGGAAGCAATGAATATGGTGGTGGAAGAGTGGGTAAGACCAAGCACCGATATTCCTGCACGGGCACATAATACAGAAGCCTTGCGTTTGATCAGTGAGGGAGACTTTGCCAACGCTTTTTATTCTTTTGATAATAAAGAGACCGGGTTAAAAGTAATTGACAAGGCCCGTACACTCATTGAAGAGAACGGCGGAAATCCCATGGCGGCTGAAGTGCTTCAGCGCTATAATTTTATTGGCGAATGTACCTCGGTCTCAACAAAGCAGGAATCAAATACAAAAAAATCCATCACCGACAGGGTGGATGCCGTAGTTACCCATAAAGTTTTTGGGCCGGTCATTTTTGCAATGGTACTGTTATTGATGTTTCAGGCTATATTTTCATGGGCAACCCCATTTATGGATTTCATTGACTTTCTGTTTGTGGAGGGAGGAAATTGGGTGGCCAGCCACATGCCTGCAGGAATGTTGAATGACTTACTGGTTGAAGGGGTGATTGCCGGTTTGGGAGGTGTGGTGATCTTTTTACCGCAGATCTTATTCCTGTTTTTCTTCATTTATATTCTGGAAGGAACGGGTTATATGGCAAGAGCCGCTTTTGTGATGGATGGTTTTATGACCAAAGTGGGTTTACACGGTCGTTCTGTAGTTCCGCTCATGTCGGGATTTGCATGTGCGATTCCGGGAATTATGGCTACCCGTACCATCGAAAACTGGCGTGACAGGATCATCACCATTATGGTATTGCCATTCATGGCATGCTCGGCCCGGTTACCTGTGTATGCTTTATTGATTGCAGCATTCATTCCTGATACTTCAGTTCTGGGTATTTTCACATATCAGGGTATAACCTTTTTCGGACTGTATATATTTGGCATCCTGATGGCTGTCGGGGCGGCAGCCGTCATGAAAAAGATATTCCCCGCGGGTAAGCAAACTCCGTTCATTATGGAACTGCCCGGATATAAAATGCCTAAGTGGTCGGTAGTGTTTCAGAATACCGCCGAACGTGGTAAAGTATTTGTGACGGAAGCAGGAAAGGTGATCGTAGCAATTTCTATTGTGCTATGGTTTCTGGCTTCGTTCCCTAAAACTGAGATGCCTCAGGTGTTAGAAGGTGAAACCACGGAATACGATTCTTCTTTCAATACCACCGAAAATCCGGAATCCTACCAACTGAGACACAGTTTTGCCGGTAAGTTTGGGAAGATGATCGAACCGGTGATCAAACCTCTGGGCTTTGATTGGAAGATCGGGATCAGCCTGGTTACTTCTTTTGCAGCCCGGGAAGTGATGGTAGGTACATTAAATACGATCTATAGCATTGAAGAAGAAGATGGGGATACATCTACGCTTAAAGAGAAACTCAGAAATGATGTAGATCCGGAAACCGGTAAACCCGTTTATACGATAGCAACTGCAATTTCATTGATGATCTTTTTTGCACTTGCCATGCAGTGTATGAGTACGATCGCGATCGTGAAGCGGGAAACGAATTCGTGGAAATGGCCGGTGGCAATGTTTACATATATGAGTGTACTTGCTTATCTGGCATCTTTCCTGGCGTATCAGATCGGGACCCGGCTCTGATGGATTTTCAATCAGTAATCGCATATTTACTCCTCTTTGCAGTCATATTCTTCATCGGGAAGAACCTGCTGGGTAAATCAACCGGAAATAAGAACTGTGGTCCGGATTGTTCGTGTGATCAGTAGGTAGTTTTTAAGTCTTTGATACCCGGACTTAAATTACATCAGATCATTTCATGCCAATAATAAATAAAACTCGTACCGCTATCTCAGATTTGCTATTTTCTGTCGATCAAAACCAGAATTAATGACCTATTTAGATAAGTTGAAGCAAGCAGTAGAGGCTGCTCAGTCTACCTTATGCGTGGGACTGGATCCAAATCTGGATATGCTTCCCGAGGCGGTGACCTCAGAATTTAAGACTCCCGAAGAACAGGTGGCCTATTTTTGCAAAAGGGTGATCGATGTAACGCTTGATTCCTGTGCCGCCTACAAACCAAATCTGGCTTTCTTTGAAGCATTGGGTGAAGGTGGATTGTTCGTTTTAAATGAAGTGATGAGCTATATCCCGGACGATAAGATCGTGATCGCTGATGCGAAAAGGGGAGATATAAGTTCTACGGCCGAGCATTATAAAAAAGCCTTTTTTGATGTTTTTAAGGCCGATGCAGTCACCTTAAATCCATTGATGGGTTTCGAGACACTGAATGCTTTTTCTAATGATCCCTCAAAGGGGCTGTATGTACTCACATTAACTTCCAACTCCGGGGCTGATGATTTTCTGAAGAAGCCATTTGAAGGATTTGATTCCATGGCAGAATACATTGCTCATGAATTATTCGAACGGTCGGTTCGGGTAGAATCACACTTAGGGATGGTGATCGGTGCTACCCAGGCTATAGAGGCAAATGTAGTGATCAGGCAACACGCAACAGGAAGTCTGTTAATTCCGGGTGTGGGTGCTCAGGGGGGAGATGTGGATGCGCTGGCCGAGGCACTAAAAGATCATGAAGGTATTCCGATGATCAATTCCAGTCGAGGTATCATTTATGCCGGACGTGAAGAAGAAAACTGGGCTGATCACGTTGCTGAAAGTGCGCGCAGAACCAAAGAACTGATTTCGAAGATCACGGAGCAGTATGTCGCAGCTTCCTGAGGTGATCGTTTATACCGATGGTGCCTGTAGTGGAAATCCCGGTCCCGGTGGCTGGGGTGCTTTACTCATATGGAAGGGCAAAGAGAAAGAACTTTCCGGTGGGGAGCCCCAAACCACGAATAACAGGATGGAAATGCGGGCTGTGATTGAAGCACTGAAAGCGATGAAAAAACCCTGTCACATCAAAATTCACAGCGACAGTGCACTCATCATTAACGCATTCACACAAGGCTGGATCGGGAATTGGCAAAAAAGAGGTTGGAGGAAAGCTGATAAGAAACCCGTAGAGAATAAAGAACTCTGGCAGGAAATGCTGGAAGCGATGAAACCTCATAAAGTGACCTGGGTAAAAGTAAAAGGTCATTCGGGCATTGAGTATAACGAACGCGTCGATCAGTTAGCGGTAGCAGAATCAAAGAAGTTCTGAGTAGACATTTCTGTTCAACCCGGCTTCCTGATGTTTAAAAACAGGTCTTCCACATCTTGTGAACTTTACTCAATTGAATAATTGATAATTCTGAATTGATCGATATATTCGGTTAACCACGAATCTAATCATTTGAATTATGAGTGACCCTGTAGCTCCCTTCCACCTTGCTTTTCCGGTAAAAGACCTTGATGAAACCTATACCTTCTATACCGAGGTATTGGGGTGCACAACCGGAAGAACTTCGGACCACTGGATCGATTTTAATTTCTGGGGACATCAGGTCGTTGCGCATTTAAGTCCGGATGAAGCCAAAGAATCAGCGAAGAATGCAGTGGACGGCCATGGCGTTCCGGTGCGGCATTTTGGGGTGATCCTGGAGATGGATGAGTGGCACGAACTGGCTGAGAAATTAAAAGGATTGAATATTGAATTCGTGATAGAACCATACATCCGCTTCAAAGGCGAACCCGGCGAACAAGCCACCATGTTCTTTCTTGATCCTTCCGGAAATGCCCTCGAATTCAAAGCCTTCGGAGATAAGAGCCAGATCTTTGCGAAGTAGGAGATGGTTTTAGATTGATTGAAATTCGAAGGATGATAAGGGTATTAAACTGATTAGCTTGTTCTGATCTTAAGACTTCACGAGAAACATTTCGAGATCTTGCAGACCTTCTAAGTTGCCATTAAACGTTGATGCAAAACTCAGAATTATAACTCAAGCTCTGTTTCCGCAGCTTCGATCCGGCCCGCATAATCCTCCCATTGGTACATCAGATCGGTTAGTTTTTTCTTTATCTCTTCATATTCAAGGGTCACTTCCTTCACCTTATCGTTGTCGTCGTAGAAATCGGTTTGCGCCATCAATTCTTCGATCTCGGCCTTGCGGAGTTCATTCGTTTCGATCTCACTTTCTACTTTTTCCAGCTTTTGTTTGATCGGCCGGATCTTGCGATTCAATTCATTCCGGCGTTCAGCTTCCAGTCGTCGTTGCTCTTTCCTGGAAAGTGATCGGTCTTCAGTTTGTTCAGTTGTTGAAGTATCCTGATCACGGTTCTTCTGTTCCTCTTCCTCTCTCTTTTTGTCCAGGAAATAAGAAATATTACCCAGATAGGTGCGGAGTTTGCCGGGCTGAATTTCCAGTACTTTGTTTACGATGGGATCCAGAAAAGACCGGTCATGGGAAACGATCATGCAGGTACCTTCATATTGCTGAAGCGCCTGTTGCAGAATATTCTTCGAGCTCATATCTAGGTGGTTGGTCGGCTCATCAAAGATCAGAAAGTTGGCCGGAGAGAGTAGCATTTTAGCCAATGCGAGGCGACTCTTTTCCCCACCCGAAAGCACTTTCACTTTTTTAAACACATCATCACCGGTAAATAAAAAACTTCCCAGAATGGATCGCAGCCGACTCTCCTTCTCTCCTGAACCGGCCTGCATCATAATTTCCAGTGGATCTGCATTCAGGTCCAGTTCTTCCGCCTGATGCTGAGCAAAATAGGAAGTGGTGACTTTATGTCCTTCCTTCCGCTCCCCCCCCTGAATGGGCTCACTACCGGCCAGGATTCGGATCAGGGTTGATTTACCGGCGCCATTTGGGCCGACCACCGCAACTTTATCCCCTCGTTCAATTTCAAAATCCACTCCCTCAAAAACGGTGTTATCGCCATATTTCTTGATGATCTGATCAAGCTTCATTACGATCTGTCCGCTCCGTTCAGGAGTGGGGAAACTGAAGGATACGCTGTCCAGTTCATCTTCTACTTCGATGCGATCTACCTTTTCGAGTTGTTTAACCCGGCTTTGAACCTGTTTGGCTTTCGAAGCCTTATAGCGAAAACGCTCGATGAATTCTTCGGTGTCTTTTAACTGCTTTTCCTGATTCTTCTGCGCATTGATGAGAAGTTCCCGCTCTTCTTCCCATTTTCTTTCGTAGAAGGAATAATTACCTGCATATTCTGAGAGCTTACCCCTCCGAATAGCGAGCGTCCGGTTTGTAAGCTGATCCAGAAACATACGGTCGTGAGAAACCACGACCACTGCTCCGGGATAGGATTTCAGAAAGTTTTCCATCCACTGAAGGGATTCAATATCCAGGTGATTGGTCGGTTCATCAAGCAGGAGGTAGGTTGGATTTTTCAGGAGCAGCTTAGCCAGTGCGATACGCATCAGCCAACCACCACTGAATTCCTGCGTAGACCGGTTGAAGTCCGATTCCCGGAAACCAAGTCCCATCAGAACTTTTTCTACCTGGGCTCGCAAACTATATAAGCCGGAAGATTCGAGTTGGGTTTGCAATTCCCCATAGCGTTCGAGCAGTTTTTCATGTGCTTCCGATTCGTGATCGGTATCCGCTAATTGCTCCTGTACAGCCTTTACTTTCATCTCCAGATCAAAAAGCTCCTGAAACGCAGTTTCTACCTCTTCGATCACGGTGAGTTTATAATCAGGGTCTACACCATCCTGAGGAAGGTATCCCAGCGTTTCACCATTCGATAGATTAACACTTCCGCTATCGGGCTCCTGAATGCCCATGATGATCTTGAGCAGCGTAGATTTTCCCGCCCCGTTCGGCCCCACAAGCCCGATCCGTTCTCCGGTATTGATAATTCCGTTCAGGTTATCAAGCAGGTCCCGGTCGCCAAGAGAAAGTGATATGTTTTCGAGTTGAAGCACAGTGAAACACAAAAAATTAATTGCAGACATTCAGAAGGAGTGAACTCAGGTTCTCATTCCTCTGTTAAAAGGCCCTGAAAATACCTATAAAATGTGCGAAAGTTGAATTTTTAAGGATAATTATTTTATTGAATACCCTCGAATAATAGTATGTTTGGTGCATGGCTTTATTGATATTTTATTTAACACTGGCAATCGCCATTTCCTTTTTGTGTTCTATTCTGGAAGCGGTGTTGCTTTCCATTACTCCTTCATTCATTGTGCTGAAGGAAAAGCAGGAAGAAAAAACCGGACAACTCCTCAGAAAGCTGAAGGAAGATATTGACCGGCCACTTTCTGCTATTCTCACTCTGAATACGATCGCCCACACTGTTGGCGCAGCCGGAGTGGGAGCGCAGGCTCAGGTCGTGTTTGGAAATGCTTATGTGAGTATCACTTCAGCGGTGCTTACGCTTTTGATCCTGATCTTTTCAGAGATCATTCCTAAAACACTGGGAGCTCTGTACTGGAAAAATCTGGCTCCAACCGCTGCATCCGTCACCAACAGTCTGATATGGATCACCTGGCCATTTGTGAAATTGTCGGAGGGAATTACGATATGGCTTGGAAAAGGGGATAAGGAACCAACACTGAGCAGAGAAGAATTTTCGGCGATGGCTGAACAGGGAGTTCAGGAAGGGGTGTTTGAAGAGGATGAATCGAATATGTTCAAGAACCTGATCCGGTTCAGCTCATTGAAAGTTCAGGATATCATGACGCCTCGTATCGTGGTAGTTAAATTTCAGGAAAACACGACCATTAAGGAAGTGATGCAGCACGAGGAAGAGCTTCGGGTTTCCAGAATTCCAGTTTTTGGAAAGAATGAAGAAGACCTGACCGGGTACATTCTGAAGAATGATCTGTATCTGAATGTTGCTAACGGAGAAGGGGAGCGGCAACTTAAAGAGATCAGGCGGGAAGTATTGATCGTGCCGGAGACCTTGGTGTTGAAAGTATTACTCGAAAAATTGTTAGAACGTCAGGAGCATATTGCGGTGGTTGTGGATGAGTACGGAGGGTTTGCAGGTGTGGTAACGATGGAGGATGTGGTGGAAACCTTACTGGGAATCGAAATTGTGGATGAGATCGACGCCATAGAGGACATGCAGAAACTGGCCAGGGAAAAATGGCGCGACCGGGCCCGAAAACTGGGAATCGTTATCCCGGAATCCATGAAAGATATGGGGGAAGGAAGTTAGTTAATTGATCAGAAAACCTGATCGTGAATACCCTGAGCGGTCGGTATAAGATCATTTTCGTTCACTACCAAGCTCAGGATCCGTTTATCTTTAGTGAAGGTGATCATATCTACGGTCGTCTCCCCGATGCTGCTGAATATCTGCTCGTTTAGCTTTTTCATTTCGGCGATCTTACATCCGATCAAACTGATCAGTCCCTTTTCGCTTTCTATTTCAACCGATCCGAATGCGATCAGGTTTTTGGTGAGTTGATCCAGTTTCGGGGAATCTGCTATGGCAAGGGTTACAGAAGCTTCGGTGGTATTTACAGCATCAACCGGTAAATGAAGATCTTCCAGCGCTGCGAAAACTTTGGTAAGGAAAGAATATCCCATCAATGTTTCATACGCGCTTACGGTAACCAGCGTCATATTTTGTTTGAACGACATTGCCAAAACCTTCCGGTTGGTATGAGATTCCCGAATGATCTGTGTTCCGGGAGCGTCAGCTTCAAAAATATTCTTTACTAATACCGGGATATTTCGCTCTTGTGCAGGTTTTAAGGTGGATGGGTGCAAAACTTTAGCACCGAAATAAGCCATTTCCGTGGCATCGTAATAACTCATTTCAGCGATGGGTCTTGCGTGGTCAATATGTCGCGGATCACTGGTATACACTCCGCTCACATCGGTCCAGATCTCAATGGTCCGGGCATGTACGCCGGCACCGATCAAACTTGCGGAATAATCGGAACCTTCGAACCCGAGAGTAGTAGTGGTTCCATCGGGTGCTTCTCCGTAGAACCCTCCGATCACAGGAGTGAAGCCACTTTCGAGTACGGTTTCCAGCGAACCACATTTCTGGCTGATCAGCATACGGTTTGGGTTTGCACTTCCATATTGATGGTCGGTCTTTATGAGTTTTTTTGCTTCGATATGTTGGGTTAGAATGTCTAGCGCAAGCCCACATTGTGCGAGCAGATACGAAGATATTTGTTCCCCGATGCTGGCGATGGCATCACTCATCTTAGGTTCGAGCGAACCGGTTTTGGCGGTGTAATCCAGATATTTTTTTAATAACCCTGTCTTCTCGTCCAGCTTCTTGTCACAGCTCTCCAGGATAAGCTGATTTTTTTTATGAGGATTTTCATCCAGAAAGTTCTTCACCAACTCATAATGACGGTCATAAATTTCTTCAGCGATCTTTTTAGCTCCGGTCAGGTCGCCACCGGCAGCCAGTTTACCTGCCTCCAGAAGTTTCCGTGTAGTCCGTGCGGTAGCAGAAACCACCACCACCGGGTATTCATAAGATCTGATAATATCGAGCACTCTTTTCCATGTCTGATGATCGTTCATGGAGGTGCCGCCGAATTTGAGTACGTTGATGTTCATGCCGCTTTAAAATTTGAGAGGAAAATAAGGGTTATCTAAAGCTATTCCATGCTAAAATCGGAGGTTTGTTCCATGAAAAAGGAAACAGAAAACGATTACCAAAAATCGAATTTCAATTTCCCTATATTCCAAAATCACTAAGCCAGAGGAAATGACAGAGGAATACTTTTCGAAATTCAGGGATCATATAATAGGGGTCGATCAAACGTTTGAAACGCCGTTCGGAAAACAAACCATTTTATACGCAGATTGGATCGCCAGCGGAAGAATGTACGGGCCTATTGAGGACCGTGTAAGAAAAGAGATCCTGCCATTTGTGGGAAATACGCACACAGAAACTACGGTGACAGGCACAGCCATGACCAAAGCCTATCATCATGCCAAGCATTACATCAAAGAACAGGTGAATGCCAATGAGCAGGATGTACTGGTTTTTTGCGGCTCAGGTATGACCGGGGCGATCAATAAAATGCAGCGGATCCTTGGATTAAAAGTACCCGACCGAATCCGTGATTATTCCTCTCAATTCAATATTGAAGATGGCTCAGGTCATCGGTTGATCAGTTGTGAGGATGTGAATCGGCCCATTGTATTTATTACTCACATGGAACATCATTCGAATCATACGTCATGGCTCGAAACCATTGTAGATCTGGAGATCATACAGGCTACAGAAACCGGAAGAGTGGATCTGGATCACTTTGAAGAACTTCTGAAGAGATACAAAGACCGGAAATTCAAGATCGCTTCCGTGACGGCCTGCTCTAATGTGACCGGACTCGAAACTCCGTATCATGAAATCGCAAAACTAGCTCATACATATGATGGCGTTTGTTTTGTGGATTTTGCCTGTTCGGGCCCGTATATCGATATAGATATGCATCCCGAAGAAGAAGGAGCACACCTGGATGCGATCTTTCTGTCGCCCCACAAATTTTTAGGAGGTCCCGGCACACCGGGAATCACCATTTTTAATTCCAATCTGTATCATAACCGCGCTCCTGATGTTCCGGGCGGCGGAACGGTTCTGTATACTTCTCCCTGGTTCGAGCATCGCTACATTCCAAATATTGAAGACCGGGAAGATGGTGGAACTCCACCCTTTATTCAGGGGATCAGAGCTGCAATGGCATTTAAGCTTAAAGAGGAAATGGGGCCGGAGAATATCGCAAAGCGTGAACATGTTTTAGCCCGAAAGTTTATAAAAGGACTGGAGACTATTGACGGGATCACGGTGCTGGCCGGTGAACATAAAGACCGGTTGGGAGCCATTTCATTTTTACTGGATGGTCTGCACTTTAATCTTGCTGTAAAGATCCTGAACGATCGTTTTGGCATTCAGATGAGAGGTGGATGTGCCTGTGCCGGAACGTATGGACATTATTTGCTGAGCCTGGATGAACCGGCATCCAAAGAACTGGATATGCGGATAATGAGTGGTGATCTGAGTGTACGTCCGGGTTGGGTACGAGCATCTATTCATCCAACGATGAAAGATGCTGAAGTAGAATTTATGCTTAACGCACTCCGGGAGCTCATGGAAAACAAAGAAGAATGGGCTAAAGATTATACCTATAACGAAGCAACCAACGAGTTTGATTTTACCCGCAATGATTTTGTCGTAAAGGAAGAACAGATCGAAAGTTGGTTCTCAGGCCTCTCCTGATCGCCCGTTCAGTCACCCATTTGTCACCTGAATTCCGGCACAGCCTTGTGTAGTATCGTTTAAGGTTTTAGTTAAACGATAAAGTTTAAGGAAGATAGTTATGGGTGGGTTCAGTAACAGCGGAGAAGAACGCTTTTTCGGTATACCATCAAATACCGATGAAAAGCGACAACAATTGATGCTTTCGTTGCGGTGCAATCATTGCGGCGCGTGGGAAGGAAAACCGCATCCCTTACGTGGTTACAAGGTTGAGCTGGCTACGATCACTTGTAAAGATAAGGAAGCAAAAGTTTGCCAGAGCTGCAGGATCAACGAACTGAAGAATCAGTCAATGAATCTGAGCCGGGGCAGATCGGCAGAAGCATTATTAAAGCATTTTTTCCCGGGCGTAAAGTTTTGAACATGTTAACCCTCAAAGTTCCGGCGGGTTGTCACCCCGACCTTCCGGTTCTGCTACAAAAAAGCCTCGTTGCTGCGGGGCTTTTTTATTTGAAAAATTCTGTGGTATTTCCAGTGGTTCAACAACCTTTGAAAATGTTTAAAGAATGAACAAATATCTTCTGCAAAAAATCAGTGTTTCAATAATCCTGCTTTGGTTGAGTTTGTCCACGGTTAAGGGATTCGGTCAATCCGGTGAACATTGGCTCACCGCATCCTTGAAGGCCGGACGGACTTCTGTTGTGGATCGTGCAGAGAGTGTACACCGGTTGTTGAAAGGTTTTCAGAAAAGCGGGGATTTCGATTCACTCAGATTCTATTCTGAAAAATATTTGAGTATAACCCGGCAAGTTAAGAATGAAGCTGAGACCATTGAGGCGCTCTACTTAAATGCATTGGGCGAATACAGGTTCGATCTGGATGCTTTTGTCAGGGTATCACGGGAACTGGAACAAAGATCGGATAAGGCCGACAATCATGTGATGGGGGCACGTGCCAGAAAATTGATCTCAGATTATTACTACCGGATCGGAGATGCTGATTCTTCCATCATTTTCCTGAAGAAGGCGGAACAAAAGGCACTACAGGATCCCGGTTTTGCTCAGGATAGTGTTCTTAAACTCCTGGTGGGCCAATTCAGACATAATATTGCCAGCAGGTTATATCAGCAGCAGCGATTTGATGAATCGCTGGAAGTGGCGATGAAGAACCGGCATTACGCCATTGATATCGGTGATAAAGAACTGGAGACGCGTTCCTATCAGGTATTAGCAACTATTTACAGTGCTCTCGTCAGCTATGCGGAAGAAACAGATTCGGAGCTGGATATCATTGAATACTCGAAGAGAAGTAAAGAATATGCCAAGTTGTTTATTTCAGCAGCCAGCGAGATGGGAAACGATTATTTAACCGGATTCGCTCACGCTACTCTCGCAAATATGTTCTATCAGGAAGAAGCATTCGATAGTGCTTTGGTCCATTTTACTTTGTCACTGGATTTTGCCGAAAAAAGAAAAGATTACCTGCTCTATTGTTCCCGTCTGGGAAATGTGGCCAACGTATTACATACCATGGGGCGGCTGGAGGATGCGGGCGAAAAATACTACGAGGCATATCTGATGGCTCAGGACATCGGCAGTGAAGTGATGCAGGCCCGAATGGCAAATAATCTGTCGTATAATTCTCTGAAACTCAATGACCTTAATCGTGCCCGCGATTTTGCTAAAAGAACCATAGAACTTGGCTTGAAACTGGAGCGATATGGCACTGTTTCGCAAGGGTATGGTAATTTATCAGGAATTGAAGAACAGGCCGGAAATTTTGAAGAAGCCCTTGCGGCGTTCAAATATCATGAGCAATACCGTGACAGCGTGTTGAAGGAAGAGAACCTGAATCGGATAGAGGAATTGCAAACCCAATATGAAACGGAGAAAAAAGAGGCGGAAATTGAACTGCTTCAGAATAAAAGTGAGTTGCAGCAGGCATTGATCGCTACCAGAAATTCTCAGTTTATAGCCGTAGCCGTTATTCTGATCCTGATCCTGGTCAGCGTCTATTTCTGGTATCACAAAAGACTGGCAGAAAAACAGCAGGCCCTGCAAGACAGTAATCAACGATTATTGTCGGTACAGATGAATCCACATTTTTTGTTCAATGCTTTGGTTTCGATACAGAGCTTTATCCTGCAACAACGCGAGACGAAAGAAACCTCCAACTTTGTAGCCAAATTTGCCAAAGTAACACGGATGGTGCTGAGTTACAGCCGGGAACGTTTTGTTACCCTACAGCAGGAGCTCACCTTACTGGAAGAGTTTTTAAAGCTTCAACAGATCCGAACCAATCATAAATTTGATTACATCTTTAACGTTGATACAACCATTCAGGCCGATCGGTTGATGCTTCCACCTATGCTGGCTCAGCCTTTTATTGAAAACGCGATCGAGCATGGAATTCTGCCAAAACAGGATCACAGGGGCAGTATTCAGATCACAATAAAAAACAATACTGATCTGCTGTGTATTGAAGTTGAGGATAATGGTGCCGGATTAACTCAGGAGGTCTCGCAAAAAAGCGGGCATGAATCACTGGCTACAAAAATTACCACGGAACGGTTCGGTTTGTTGGCAAAGATCACGGATAAACCGTTTTCGTATGAGATCATTAACAAGAAGGATGCCGGTTTGGGGGAAGGGGTGATCGTACGGTTTACAGTTCCCCGTTTTGAAAAAGCGGATTAACAGGTTGATTTGTTTAGCTGAATGATTCACATTCCGTGAATAAAATTTTAAGTGGGTGAAAGTTCGATACGCAATTATTGATGATGATCCTCAGGCGCTGGAATCGGTGGAATATTACCTGAAGAATATTTCTATTCCCGGTCTGGAAATGGAGATGGTGCATAAGCAGCATGATCTCGATTTTGATTCGGAAGCCGATCACGAAGTGATGACGAATATCGATGTGTTGTTTCTGGATATTATGCTCAGGGATAAGAACAGCCTGGATGTGATCCGGTTATTCGGTGATGAACAACCTCTCACCGTAGTTACTACCGCCCACGATGAGCATATGCTGAAAGCGATCCGCATTTCAGCCTTCGATTATCTCCTGAAACCGGTGGATGAAGATGACTTCGTGCAGATGCTGGAACGGCTCAAAGCCCGGCTGGATAAAGATTATTTGCGTATGAAAGAATGGCTGTCGTTGTCTAATGTGATCAGCCCGCATCACCTAAATGATAAACAGGCCAAACAACTTTCTAATATTCAGGATCCGGTATTCGAATCCATTTCTTCAGCCTATCCTCAGCTCACCATTCTGGATAAACGCCTGCTGGTTCTTATTAAATTCGGATTTAGTAACAAAGAAATTGCGCAGCACTTGTTCATTGAACCGGACAGTGTAAAACGCTCGAAGGTCAGGCTTAAAAAACGGATGGATCTGCCTAAAGAACAGAGTATTGAGGAGGCCTTGACCGCCATTTAGTACAGTAGTCACCCATCTGTCACCTGTGAGGAGGACTCTGTTTAAGTAGATTTTCTGTAACTCAAATCCATTTATGATGCAGAAAAAACTACTATTTCTTGTTGTTCTTAGTTTTCTAACCGGCGCTGTATTTGCGCAAAATGCAGACCTGAAAAAGGTTTTCAACCTCTCCGATACCACTACTGTTTCTGAAACTGGTCGTTCTGTGACCGCAGAGAACGGAAAAATTTATGAGTTTCTTAAGGATTCAATAAGGGTATTTGTGTGGGATACGGCTGATACCGCTACCCCACTCTCTGAAGGGACCATATTTCCACCAATCTATTACGATTTTGTCCACGGGGATTTTGAAGTAGTTGGCGGTAATAAAATTTTCTCAGGTTCCGTATTCAATAAAGTGAATGCCTCCGTAGGTGAAATAAGCATACTTCGGATTTATCTGAACGATAATTTCTCCGGCTATCAGCAATATTTAAGCAACCCAAATTTTCCATTATTTGGTGCTCAGCCATTCTATGATCTGATAGGAAGAGTAAGCGAGGATAAGTTTTACGTATATGATCCTGTAAACCTTCGCGCCATTGCCTTCGAAAGATTACCAAATACCACCTTCTCACCTGTTTATGATGTCGATTTAAGCACGGTTACTACCGATTCGTCTCAAATTGCAGGCATTGGTGGGCGGCGGGATTCAGACCTTCTGTATGTATGGAATAAAGATGAGAATGAAATTGTGCGACTCGATACTTCAGGAACCATTGACATGCGCTACGATTTTGATACTCAATCTGATCTGCCGGGCAGAGACATGGAAATTGTAGGATTTCATGTAGAAGATAATGGACGAATTGTAGTTACCGTACTCGACTCACCCAACATTGCAGCAAAAGTTTCACAACACGTAAAAGAACAGCGGCTGGTTTTTCTTGGTGGTGGTTTCCAGTTTTTAGGCTCAGTTGAGTTAGAAAGTGGAGGATCCAGAGGTAGTTTTAATGCCATCGAACAAGTTGGGGCAGACTACGATGGCAATATCTATCTGGGCGAAAGTGGAAACCGAAATATCACCATGTTGAGTAATTTCGAGCATCAGCCACATAACACGGGAACTTTTAAAGTCACCTCAAAACGAATCGACCTGTACGAAACACAAGTGGTGGATTATGACGATTTAATTCTCACTGATTGGAATATTGAGGATACTCTTGCAGCCATTCGGCTATTTCCTGCTCAACACAGCAATTTTCCAACCAGAGTATACTTTGATGCCAATGCGAACGGCCAATATGAGCCCAATGAAATTCTGGCTACAAACACTCAGGACAGTGTTTACTTAACGGCTCAGAATATAATAAACGGTCAACTTGTAGTCAGGGCTTCAGCTAGTACCCATACTGGCTTAAAAACCAATATGTTTTCCTACAAATGGAGTGATAATGGCACTAACTTCAATTCAATTGCGAAGGGCTATTATGATGTTGAAGTATTTACTGATCGCGTTGTAGTTGCCGGAACTGCGGGTAAAGACGGTTGGCGGTTACTAGCCCCAACCAGAGAGGGCGATACCTTTCAACAGTACCTTGATGTGATCTGGACGCAAGGTGCCATTGGCAGCGATTTACCTACTGCTGCACCCAATGTATTTAGGTACAGCGTATTAGACGAAGAGTGGATTCCGGTTACAGATCTCAACGAGACATTGCATTTAGGGGAAGCATTTGCGGTGTATATGTTTGAAGATGATGACTATTTCACCCCGGGTATTCAGGGTGGTTGGCCCAAAGTGCTAACGCCGGATTTGTCGAAACCAGGTCACTCGGCATTTGATAATTTTACCCTATCGGTGACGAATGCCAGCAATATTTCCAGTCCCTCTCATCATGGACTAAATCTTATAGGGAATCCATTCTCAAGTCAAATGAAAGGGTTTGATCCCGGTTTCATCAGAGATTCTGTTGATGTAGTAATCGCCCTTTGGGATGCTTCTTTAAATAACGGGGAAGGTGGTTATGTGTACGAAACTATCACAAATCAGGTGTTATCTGCCCCGAAAATTGCTGCAGGTCAGGGTTTTTGGGTTCAGGCACAGGGGATGAATGCCTCACTGACGTTAAACCTATTTAGCGTACTTCAAGGCACCGGTCAGATTCCAAAAATAGCACCGGCACAAAAGCTAACGGTGTTGTTAGAGGACGAAGGGTACAGCGATAAACTCACTTTGTACGATTCCGGAACCTCTTTCAAAAAGATTCCAAGTCTTTCGGAAGAATATCACGAAGTGTATACCTATGGCGAATTTGGAACACCAATGGCTGTGGAGTCTGCGGATTTTAGCGACGAGTTAGTGGTGGAAGTTGGAATTCGTTCTACCCGTTTTAGTCAGGCTACTCTACAGCTTCAATCAACGGTAGAAATAGATCAGGCCTACCTGAAACAAACTCTGAATAATGGCCAGATTATTCTCCATTACCCGGAAAATGATGCATTCACGATTGATTTAATCAAAGATGATGGGGAATGGGTACACGAAGGGACATTACAGCTAGTGACCCGACTAAAGCAACTGACCAATATTGAGCGTGACCATTCATTACCCACCCGTTTTGAATTGAGTTCCTATCCCAATCCTTTTAATCCAAGCACCACAATAACCTATAGTTTGCCAGAAACAGCGGTTGTGTCAGTTGATGTGTTCAACATCATGGGGCAAAAAGTAGCTGATATTCTTCAGGATCAGCAAAAAACGGCCGGCGTTCACACGCTCTCTCTGGATATGAGTAAACAGGCTTCCGGGGTGTACTTGGTGCGCATATCCACACCAAAGCAATCCATATCTCGCAAAATCACCCTAATCAAATAATTTTAAATGCAAACCATCATGAAAAAGTATGTTTTAGTTTTCGCGGTTGTACTCACACTTTTGATGAGCACTGGTGCACGGGCACAAAAAACCTTCCCGGATAATCCAAACCAAGGGTATATAGATACAGGAATGGGTAAGGGAGATTTAATAAGTATAATTAATGCGGGAGATACGGTGACCACTCCACGGCTGCACAATATGGCCTATTCCGATTCTTTGATCTGGCAGATTTCGATAGAAGATGAGCAGTTATTTCAGTGGCATATCAATAATCCGGACAGTCCGGTTGATTCACTCTCACTGGTAGGAAATCCACCGGTAGACAACGACATCGCAGTAACAAAAAAATACTTTTTTGCCGGAGGAGTGTATAAAGACAATAACGGGAGTGATAATTACAATCTCATTTACAGGCTAAAAGAGAATCCGGCCACGGCAGGAATTATTTCAAATACGCAGTTTGGTAAAGCTGGCAAATTTACAGAATTGTTTGATGTTGCCGATGATTCCTTGGCTATTTACGCCTACGATATTACCAACAACAGGGTGATACAAATTAAAGAAAATCAAAGTGCCGGGTTTCTAATGCCTGCAGAGGTGTTTTTAGATTTGGTAAACACCGACTCGAGCCAGATACTGGGGCTGGCCGGGCTGCAGGATTATATTTTTGTAGTAGATGGAGAAGAGGACGCCATTCATAAAGTGGACTTAAATGGTGATATCGTTGCCAGTTATGCAGTGAATACAGAAACACCCGTAGTTGGAAAAACCTTTGAGCTGCATCGTCCATTCATCGAGCCAAATGGTCGTTTAACAGTTACTATGATTGATACCACAACACATGGAGTGGAGAATCCGGATCAGTATTTACTGTTTCTCACTGATGATCTGGAAGAACTGGATGTGTTGGAAATACCAGCTGACGGAAGCAAAGGTAACTACGGATTGATCCAGGAAGTAGTAGTGGATGACTATGGAAATATCTATGTATCGGATGATCGTTCATTAGAACTAAAACAGCTGGAATATGTGAATCATGCGCCGCAATACAATCCGGTTGAGGGCCCCAAAACCGTGCTCGATGCAGCTAATTTCAATCACAGTTTTTATCTAAAACCCGACCTTTTTGTTACGGATGGAGAAGATTATTTCGATTGGAACGAGAATGATCAGCTTGGGGCCATCAAAATAACAGATATAATCGGGGTGGGAGGAATACGCTACGATAGTGATGATAACGGCAGTTATGAAACAGGGTTGATTGCAGATACCGAGTTTGAATTTACCGTGGAAGAACTCGCCGATAGTCGACTATGGATGAAATTTGATGAAGACTCTCTGGCGTATAGAAATCACACAAAAATTGCTTTCGAACTTGCGGATCTGGCTGGCGAGTACACCGGAATTTCAGATACGGTTTACATCAATACCTTTAAATCAATTTTCGAATTTGACGGCGTACAAGGTAAAGACAGTTGGCAATTAATGGCTCCCGTTATAGATGAAGTTACCATCGAAGATTATCTCTCCGACCTGAACATTCCGACAAACAATCTGCTGCGCTACGACTTTGAAACCGAAGTGTATGAGCCTATCACCAATATGCAGGAAGTGTTAAATGCAGGAGATGCTTTCTTCGTGTTATTGCCCGAAGACAACGACACCTCGCAGGCTGGTGTACAGGGCGGTTGGCCCCGCACCGATTATCTCGACGAATTAGATCGCCCGGTGTTTACAGGCTCAGATTATATGTTCGAAACTACCAATGCCGATCTGTTTTTTGATATAGCCACCACCACCAATCGCGATAGCACCGAACGGTTTGGGTTTAGCATAATTGGTAATCCGTTCGGTCAAAGTTGGCGTTGGAATGCACAATTCGCACAAAAAGTAAATCTATCAAGCGATATAGCCATATGGAATCCACTGGCAGATAGCGGATACGGCGCCTGGGAATTTCCAACCTTTTATGGTAGTAGAGATGTGATCATTAAACCGGGACAGGCATTTGCGGTATTTGCAGAGTCGGATAACGCAACTCTTGGATTTAAATACGATGGCATTTTTACTGACGCGGTAAATCCCGTAAATATACCATTGCTGATTAATGCCGCACCTATACCAAAAGTAACAGTTCACCTGCATTCTGAAGATGGAACGGGAGATGAATTTCATGCGACTTCTGGTGGCAGATATATTGTAAAACCACTGAATCCATCCCCAAATAACCACGAGATATTTACGCTGGCAGAAGGCACCGAGATTTCAAACTTGCAGTTGTTTAGTACGCCGCAAATATTCGATACAACGGGTACAACCATTCCATTTAGTATAAGAAGTAACCGGGTGGATACCGCACTTATCTCTTTGCACATGCAGCATTTACCTGAATTTGATAGCGTGTATGTTCGTCAGGTAACCATGAATAACGATACGCTCAGATATTTCGAGGTAAACGAATATTTCGAGATCCCTCTGGTGTCAACAAAATCGGGATATGAACCCGAAGGCAAGCTTGAAGTTGTATTCAAAAATGCGAGTCAACTGGTATCAAAAGAACACAATACAGAGCTTCCTGCAGAATTCGAGCTTCATCAGAATTATCCGAATCCATTTAACCCGACCACAAATATTAAGTTCTCATTGCCTCAGGGGGAACATGTAAAACTCGAAGTGTTCAATATGCTGGGTAAAAAAGTATCAACTCTGGTCGATGAGTATAAAAATGCTGGGGAATACTCATTTACAATAAACGCAATAGGTATGTCTTCGGGAGTATATATATACCGTTTGAGCAGTTCATCATCTCAGATAACGAGAAAAATGACCTTGATTAGATAGGAAATATGTAAACCCGAAACAAAATTGTAAAACGGTCATCCGGAAGGGTGATCGTTTTTTTTTATTTCAGATCATCCGAAAAGACCGGGGCAAACTCGGGGCGTAAATTGTATCGGCTGCGCATTACCTCTCCATAAGCTCCGGCACTTCGGAGTGCGATCAGATCTCCGCGTTGTACCTCGGGCATGGCATAGTCTTTTACAAAGGTATCAGAACTTTCGCAGATCGGTCCCACCACATCATAGATCTTTGGTTCAGCGTTTGAGCTGAGTACATCAATTTTATGTTTAGCCTGATAGAGTGCAGGGCGGATCAATTCAGTCATTCCCGCATCAACCACCGCAAAACTTTTAGCACGACCTGATTTTATATACAATACTTTAGTGATCAGACTACCACATTGACCAACGACCGAACGGCCCAGCTCAAAATGCAATTGTTGGTGATTTTTCAAAGTGATGTGCTCCCGAAACATGGAGAAAAAATGCTTGAAGTCAGGGATGGATTCCTCATCAGGATGATCATAATTGATCCCGAATCCTCCACCAACATTGATCACAGAAAGGTTGAATCCTTTTTCTTCGATATGATTATTCAGGGTATTGGCTTTGCTGCAAAGTTGTTGAAAGGGTTCCAGGTTTGTGATCTGGGAGCCAATATGGAAGTGGATCCCGATCAATTTTATATGATCCATGCCGGATAGCAGATGGAGTACATGATCCAGATCTTCCTCATTGATGCCGAATTTATTTTCTTTCTTCCCGGTGGTGATGTACTCATGGGTGTCTGCATCTACATTCGGGTTGATACGTAATGCAACTCTGGCCGTTTTTCCTGTTTTGGTAGCGAGCTCCTGAATCACTTCCAGTTCCTGAACCGACTCCACATTAAAGCAAAAGATATCGTGCTTAAGACCCAGGAGGATCTCCTCATCACTTTTACCTACACCAGCAAATGCAATCTCTGAAGGTGAATATCCGGTGTCTAACGCCTGTTGAATTTCACCGCCGCTAACACAATCGGCACCAAGTCCTGCTTTTCGGATCTCCTGTATTATTCTGGGTTGATGATTCGCCTTTAATGCAAAATGAACATGATAGCCCTCGTCCAGTGCATAGGTTTTTATCTCTTGTAAGGTAGAGCGTAAAAGGTCCAGATCGTAGTAATAAAAAGGCGTTTTGTGTGCAGCCAGTTGGGGCACAACATTAGATGGAATCATAGAGTCATCAGGCGTTAGTAACTGATTCTTTTTCTGAACTCGGAGTCAGCTGTTCCTTATCTGCAATGGTAAACGCGATAATGGTATCGCCGGATTGCGGACTAGGCGGATTATCAACCGCGAAAGGTTCCAGATTATTATCGGATGATAACAGGAACATTGGGATCGAATTTTCCCCGTATAGATTATTGTATTCTTTGAATGTGAATTCTTCCGAGATCGGTGTTTTTGACACAACAATGTCTTTGGTCATAAACCGGGAAATATGATTAAATGTCATATCATTCGCGATCAGTGTACGACCGCCAAGAAACTCACTCGTTTCACTATCCCGGCGCTTTGAACTGGCAGTTTGAGCAAGCTGAAATACATTCGAAGTTCCGAATATTTCAGCAAAGCGAATGGACGCTAATGAGTTTACCTCATCGTTTGGGGTGAGGGCCATTAAACGGCCGATACCGTCGAAATCGATCTCATCCATAGCATATTCTGATAGAATATTACCATAATACGTTTTCAATCCTGATTTTCGGGCCTTAGAAATGTTCTCCCAGTTACTGTCGGCAACCAGGACTTTAAAACCAAGTTCTTTCAATGTTGTGGCCATCATTCTGGCCCAGTCGTGAGCGGCTAAGAACAGAACTCCGGTAGGTCGTGGTTTAGCCACCCCAAGAGCACGGGCAACCGGGTTTGCCGACAGGCCATATATGGTTACCGTAGCAATGATCACAATAAAAGTATACGGAACGAGCTGTTCAGCCCCGGCAAAACCTTCTTGTTCAAGTCGTAAAGCAAAGATCGCTGAAATAGCTGCGGCTACGATACCTCGTGGTGCCATCCATGCTAGAAAGGTCTTTTCTTTTATGGTAAGTTTAGATCCAATGGTTGAAATAAAGATGGATGCGGGTCGAACCACAAAGAACAGGGCGAGCAGAAACAATCCGCTTTTAATGTTGAAATACTCTAGATGCTCGATCTTTAACCGGGAGGCTAACAGAATGAAGAGCGCTGATATGAGCAAGACCTGAAGGTTTTCTTTAAACTCAATGATATGTTTTACACGTACATCTTTCTGATTTGCCAACAGGATTCCCATCACTGTTACAGCAAGTAGACCGGATTCGTGCTGTAGCAAATTGGATGCAGTGAACATAGCCACTACGATCATGAGTGAAACGGGATTCTGAAGGTAATCAGGGATCCAATGCTTTTTCATCATAAAGTACAGAACGCCGGCGCCCAAGCCACCAAAAAAGGTACCGTAAATAATGGTTGTGATGATTACCATACCGGCTTTACCTGAAATACTGCCAAATCCACCGGCAATGATGATCTCAAATACCAGAACCGACATCATTGCACCGATAGGATCATTCACAATTCCTTCCCACTTAAGCACGCTGCCGGCGGTTTCGGTTGGTCGTACCTGTCGTAGCAGGGGTATGATCACAGTAGGACCGGTTACAATTAGAATGGCTCCAAACAGAACAGAGATCTCAAGTCCGAGATCCAGTAAATAAAAGGAAGCAATTGCAGCGAGGGCCCAGGTTATCACAATACCGAAAGTAATAAGCTTTACGACCACCCCTCCGATCTTCTTAAATTCTGACATTCTGAGACTAAGACCACCCTCAAATAAGATGATGGCCACCGAAATAGATACGAAGGGACTTAGCAGATCTCCCATCAAATGGTCCGGATCCAATAATCCGGTTACGGGTCCTGCAATGATTCCCACTGCCAACAGAACCAGAATGGCCGGAAGCTTGGTTCTCCAGGCTAACCATTGTGCAGAAATACCAAGAGCGAGTACACTGGTTAAGCCAATTAATATTTCTTCGTCCATAAATTTTTTAAAGTGTCTTCAAATGAAGTAGAAACGACAGGTTCTAAACATACATTACTTTTTACAAACATTTGAAGGGAATTATTGCTTTCATTATTTGGATTGATAATAATGATAAACTCAATCACTCACATCTCTTTCAAACTATATAATCCATAGATAAATCTAATACCATGAAATCGGCCAGTGAAAAACTATCAAAAAAGCTGACCATCTTTGATGTGTATGCAGTAAGTACGGGGGCTATGTTTAGCTCCGGTTTTTTCCTCTTACCGGGAATTGCAGCCATGGAAACAGGTAATTCTGTATTCCTTGCTTATATGGCGGCCGGATTTCTGATCCTGCCTTCCATGTTTAGTGTGGCAGAACTCTCAACCGCCATGCCTAAAGCCGGGGGTGCTTATTATTTTCTGGACAGAAGTCTGGGACCACTCATCGGTACAATTGGAGGGCTGGGTTCCTGGGTAGCGTTGATCTTTAAAAGTGCTTTCGCATTGATCGGAATGGGTGCCTATCTCACTATCTTTGTGGATGTTCCAATGGTGCCACTGGCTCTGGTACTTACGGTGGCTTTTGGATTATTGAATATATTTGGTGCTAAAGAGACCGCCATTCTACAAAGAATATTAGTAAGTGCTCTGGTGGTAATACTTGCCTATTTCGTGATTCAGGGGTTAACGTATGTGTACAGTGGGGATAATTTGTTGCCTCCACTCAAGGAATCGAATTTTTTCACTAATGGAGTAAATGGGTTTATTTCAACGATCGGGTTGGTGTTTGTGTCTTATGCGGGACTCACCAAAGTTGCAAGTATTGCTGAGGAGGTTCAAAATCCTGACAGGTCCATTCCTCGGGGCATGATATTATCGCTGTTTACGGCAACGGCCATTTATGTGATCGGAGTTTTTGTAATGCTGAAGGTGCTTCCGGCGCAGGAATTTTTTGACAGTCTTACCCCGGTGGCTGATGCCGGAGTATATGTGATGAATACCTTGCCGGGTACAGCTGGATTGTTATTAATTGTGATCGCAGCCATTGCAGCTTTTGCATCTACCGGAAATGCTGGGATCATGTCAGCTTCCAGATATCCGCTGGCTATGAGTCGCGATGGACTTTTGAATCCCGTTTTTGGGAAGATCGGTAAATTCGGAACACCTCATATTGCGGTGATTGCTACTACCTTATTCATGGCCTTTGTGTTGGTCGTGTTTGATGTGGAGGCCGTAGCCAAATTGGCTAGTGCGTTTCAGTTATTACTTTTCTTTCTCCTGAATCTGTCTGTAGTAGTAATGAGAGAAAGTAAGATCGAAGCCTATAAACCGGGTTATAAATCGCCCTGGTATCCTTTTGTGCAAATTGCAGGGATGATCATTTCTTTATGGCTGGTGGCCGAAATGGGATTACTGGCTGTTGGGTTGACCGGTACTTTGATCGTGCTGTGTATCGGGTGGTATTTTTATTACGCCCATGGAAAAGTTAAACGACAAGGAGCTATTTATCATGTCCATGCACGTCTCGGTCAGTTACGATATGAGGCTCTTGAACATGAATTGATGACCATCATCAATGAAAAGAATCTCAAATCCTCGCTTACTTACGAGGAAGTGATTGCAAGGTCGATCGTGATGCGTGCAAAGGAAGGTAGCTCTTCTTTTGATCGATTGATCATGCGTGCAACTATCCGATTGGATCGAAGACTGAAACTGGAGAAAGATGTCTTACGTGATAATCTTGCGGATCTGGAGAAGAACTTCACTCAGTTAAAAAAAGGAGTATTCTTCAAATACGTACAGATGGAGGATATTAAAATACCGGAAATGGTGGCTATTCAGGCAAAAGAAGGTATCGAACTTACCATTGGTAAAGAGAAGCATACCGCACATGCCATGATCTTTTTGATCACACCGGCCGATCGCCCGTTATTGCATATGAGGATCATAGGTCATCTCGCTGAATTGATCGAGGCGGAAGAATTTTTAGACCGTTGGAAAGTTGCAGACAACGAACAGGAGCTGAAAAGCGTACTTCTGAGTGATGAACGACTGCTTCATCTCAGATTACAGGAACACATCCCTTCAGAAAAATGGATCGGTAAGGCTATTAAGGATCTCACACTACCCGGTGAGTGTCTTGTGACAATTATAGAGCGGGATAGCGAGATCATCATTCCAAAAGGTAAAACCAGGCTGGAATCCGGGGATGTACTAACAGTGCTGGGTTATCCGGATGATATCAATCAGCTGAGGTCAGACCTGGAATAAGGTGGATATTTTTTAGCTCAGCTTCTCAATAATGTTAGCAAAGGAGAGTGATTGTTCATCGCTCTCTTTCATGTTTCTCAGCGTAAATTCTCCGGCTTCCAGTTCATTTTCGCCTACGATGAGCGTGTAGTGTGCATTTTCGCGATTTGCATCCTTCATCTGTGCTTTCATAGATCGTCCCTGATAATCCATAGTTGCGGAAATTCCTGCCTCTCTCAGAGCACTAAGATGGGTGAGCGCCCAGTCTCGGGCTTTTTCACCTAAACTAACAATATATACATCCACCTTTTTGTCGTCGGCCAGTTTGATATCGAGTTCGTCACAGGCAATGAGCAGACGTTCCATGCCGGCTGCAAATCCCACGGCCGGTGTGGGTTGGCCACCGATTTCTTCTACTAACAAGTCATAACGACCGCCACCGGCAAGGGCATCCTGCGAACCTAAGTCAGGACTTGTTAATTCAAATGCAGTTCGAGTGTAATAATCCATGCCCCGAACCAGGTAAGGATCGATCGTATAATTTATACCCAAAGCATCCAGTGCTTCACACACTTTTTTGAAATGTTGGGTTGATTCTTCATTCAGATAATCCTGAATAACAGGCGCTTGTTTGATGAATTCCTGATCTTCGGGCTCTTTAGAATCCAGAATCCGCATTGGATTCTTTTCAAATCGTTTTTGAGAGACTTCACTAAGTTTATCCAGATTGGGAGCAAGAAAATCCTTGAGTGCTTGTTTGTAACCTTCCCGGCTTTCAGGGTCTCCAACCGAATTAAGTTTCAGTTCAAAATTCTTAATTCCGATACGCTGATAGATACGCATCATAAAGGCGATCACTTCAACATCAGCGGCCGGAGCATCGGTACCGATCACTTCAACTCCAAACTGATGAAATTGTCGCTGGCGACCTTTTTGAGGTCGTTCTGCCCGAAACATGGGGCCCATATAATATAATTTCTGAGATCCACCCCGCTGATCAAGATGGTGTTCCACAAAAGCCCGAACAACCGGTGCGGTTAATTCTGGTCGGAGTACGTAATTACTGTCCCCTTTTGTGAAGGCAAAGATCTCCTTAGAAACGATATCAGTGAGCTGACCAATACCACGCACGATCAATTCCGTTTGCTCCATGATCGGAGTCCGGATTTCTTCAAAATTAAAAAGAGCTGCCTCCTGATGAATGATATTTTCCAGAGCTCTCCATTTGGGAGATTCATCAGGAAGAATATCAACCATACCGAGATGCGTAGTAAACTTAGCTTTAGCCATGTGCTGCTATCGAATTATCAGATTAAAATAAAAGGGAAGATAAGAGGAGTGAGGGAGAGATTCTGCGTTAAAGTAAATTTGAAATCTTATTAAGTACGCCTTTAGTCGCGATTTTAAATTCCTCTGAAATATTAAAAGCAAATATGATAGTTGAATAAACAACAGCCATTAATAGTGAACGAATGAGTATGTCTGCAAACAGATTATCAAATTCAGGAATTAGATATGATAGCGCTAAGACAATAACACCATTTATGGTAATCGCAATGGATCTCCATGTGAAAGGTTGCATTCTAAATCGAATCCAAACATAAATCAGCTTTATTACATTGTAAAGGAAGATGGATGAGGCGGTTGCTATAGCTGCACCTAGAATACCTAATTTTGGAATAAAAATTAGATTTAAGGTAACAGCTAGAATCACTAAAAATATTGTGGCTTTTAAATCGAAGCGATAATATTTCGATGCAAAAATGATCTGTCCATTTGCTCCGGAAACCAAATCAAAAAGATTAGCTGCTCCGATAACAAAAATTACTGCGGCACCCGCTGAGTATTCTGGTGGTAACAATGCATATAGGTTATCTATGTTTGCCCAAATTCCTACATATAATAATAATCCAACCAAATATTGATTCAATGATGTTTGTTTGTACACATTTTTAACTTCTTCCAATCGGTTTTCAGAGAATGCTTTAGTAATAATTGGATAAGAAATTTTATATACAACTTTTCTCGGCATAGAAATAACAGTCCCTACATATAAAGCAACAGCATAAATACCGGTCTGCGCTAAATCTTGGAATGCGCCTATCATTAGAATATCAATGTTTCCAACAAGAATCATTGTTAAGCCACCTAAAAAAGTATAAAAACTAAAATTAGAAATGGATTTAATAGTTGACTTCTTAAGAATATCGAAAGCCGGTCGCAATTTTATAAAATTCTTATTATAGCCATATATAAAAAGAATGATAAATTGTAAGCCATAATTAAGCACAAAAATGGCGATGAATATTTCAAAATTTATAAGTTGGAAATAGACTGCAAAAAGGGCCAGAACCACAACAACTCTTTGAGAAATTTCCTGTAGAAACGAAGAAAAAACGGTGTCAAATAATGCAGATATATAGTTTTTTAAAAGGCTGAAGAGAGAAGAGAAAATGATTAGTGGCAGCACATACAAATAAAATTCAGAGAGAAGAGGGGTGTCACTATACAGCGTTAGAAGAAAGTCTTTTGCAAGAATAAAAATTATTCCGAGTACGAGAAAACAAATAAGAATCGGTATAAAAAAAACGATCAAAATTCCTTTAGGAAAATCCGTTTTCTGGGCCAGGGATGGGTAAAATTTAATGATGGAATTAGGCAACCCTAAACTGATTAGTTGTGTGCCGATAAACATAATCGCCAATAGTGTACGTGTGAGCCCAAATTGATCAGTCTCAAGTATACTCGGGAAGAGTTTTACAGTTGATACAAACCCAATCGCAATCCCTAGGTAAGAGATCAGAGCATTGCGTAGACTTTGTTTAATGATTATACCCACTTAGATCTCATCAATACGTTTAAGAAGATTATTGAACCTGCTGTTTAAATATTGTGGACCATGCCACTTATGTAATAACGATCTATTTACTTCTATTTCATCTTCAGATAACTGAGTGTTAAGATCGAATTCTTCTGTTTTAAATATTTTAAAGCCTTTTTCAGTAAAGTGTTTATATAGCCCGGAATTTGATCTCAGAAAGATATTTGACCCAAACCAAATTCCAAGAATGATGTTGCCTAATGCCTGTTGCCGGCAATGATTCATTACCAGAGATTGACACGTATTTTGAAGATTCAAATACTCTTCGAATGGCAAATATTTATCTAAGAAAACTGCATTATCCGAGATTTTTTTCAGAGCATATTTTTTCACATAGTTAGCATAGTCATTATTACCGTAGCTAAGTGGAAAAAATATTTTTTTTGTACCAAGGTTCTGAGTAGAAATTTGATCTATAAACTCAACGTGGTTATTTGTAAGACTGGCTGAATTACCAACAAGTATATTGTTACGATTCTTTATATTTTTAACTTTAGGTTGATGGTAAAAAACATTGTTAATGTAGTTTAATTGGTATTTATCAATATCAAAATCATAATATTTTTTAAGGTTTTCATAATCCTGATCAACGATTGGTACTATCAGATCTATTTTGGTGATTGCCTCTAAAACTATTTTGTTTGGGGCAATCTTATCAACTGATGATTTCAGTAGAAATTTGATTATGTCTTTAAAACCTTTAAAACTTTTCAGTCCAAGTAAAAGTCTTATTTTTTTTGTTTTAGGAAGCAGGAATTTGTTGTCGAATTTCCCGAGATAATAAGCGTCTGCTCCCCAACAAAACCAGACTATTTTTTTTTCTAAACCGTACTTATTAATTAAACGTGCTTTTTCTTCATCAAGAAAATGAATAAAGATTGTATTCACATTTTCTAAAATATTATGTATTTCATTTTCAGGAACTGGTTTTTCATCAATATCATAAAAACCATTTTCCACAATAAATATTTCATGCCCTGCATTATTTCCGATAAGATTTCTTAAATGAAATCTCATCCGGGATCTGATCATTAGATGAATGTATTTTGGTTTAGACATGAATAGATCTACCAGTCGAAATAATTATTTATCTTAACGAAATCCGGATCAGATAATATTTCTGCTACAATTTTTTTGTCAAGAAGATCTTTCCATTCAAAATTCGATTTATTTTTTCGAAAGACATCGTATGGATCTTCAGATGAGGTACTTTTACTTTTATTTATGAAATCAATTGTCTGATCGGATACTTTCAGATTGCAGAATTTGAACACGTGCTCCGTTAATGGTAATGTATTGCTATTCAAATCCTCGTATGAAATTATACAAATTCTATCCTGATATATTTTTTTTAAAGTGAGTAGCTCTTTCGTTGCTGATTTCCATTTTTCAAATCCATAGAACTCTTCTGGTTTTCCCTGATTTTTTTTAAATGCATGAATCCACTCATCAGATAAATTCCAGGTTTGGTCAAATTCCTTAGGAGCATTATACCATGAATAGATCACAGAAGCCGGATGTCTGACAATTCCGATTATTTTGAGCTCTGATTTCTGAACTAACCTGCTCATCAAATTCAGATATCTGACTTCTTTCCAGATAAGATGGGTTATTTCACTTTTCTTAAATGTGGGTGTTGGTTTACCACTGATATTATATTTCTGTGTTACAAATTCATCTTCAGTAGTAAGTAATTCTTCGTGAAAATGTTGGATATCTTCAGCGCTACTTTGCTCATCAAGATAGTCTTTAAATGCATATGAGAATAATGGTTGATATCGATATGCAACGTTTGGTGAACTATTCATAATTTGTCCCAACCATGAAGTGCCTGATCTTGGAACTCCAAAAATTGCAACGGGATGAATTGTGTCAGATAAGTTCATATTCAGATAAAAAATCTAGTTTTATAATCTCTGGTCTGTTAAACATTAAAACATCAATTATCGAGAGATTAGAAACAAACTGATTATCAAATTGATTGTATTTGATATTGGATGGTTTTATAAAGTTCAGCTTGATATCAAATTTTTCAAAATACTCTTTATCGTATAATTCAGTACCACCAATAGGGTTTACATAATTATCACAACCCAGAAATTTTGTTATTTCTATCAGTCTTTCTGAACGATCCTGATCATTGGGTATTGGTAATTCTGAGGCTATGTGAGTTTCAGTAGAGATATTTAGATATTCGAGAACACTTTTAATACTGTAGATACTTAGCTCAGAAATCTTATTCGTGTCAAGTTTTAACACATTTTCTATCAATGTGAATACTGAATCAAAAAAAGGTGCTTTTGAATAATTAAATCTGATTGTTTTAAGTAGTTTTTTCCTAATCTTACTATTTAATGATAGCTCTACTTCGTTGATTAATTTATTCTGACTCTTTGATGAACAAGGCACCGTAATGTATTGCCGTTTCTTGTTAACAAGAATATAGTTTCTGTTAATCCAGCCTCTGGAAATAAAATTTACATCATCATAAAAAACAAAGTGATCAGCAAGATTTATAAGTTGAAAGTACCCATAATAAGGAAAGAAGTAAGGTTGAACTATTCCACATTTTTTTGACATTTATCAGAAATTTGAATTTAAATAGTTGCAGATAAGTTCAACGTATCTGGAATCAATGTCTGCATAAAGAGGCAAACAGAGAATACGTGAAGAAATATCCCTTGCGATATTAAGTGAGGAATTTGCTTCAACGTAATCCAATTCACTTAAAATCGGATGAAAATAACGGCGGGTTTGAATTCCTTCCTTATTGAAGAGCTCTTTCTGAGCCGATATAGCTTTAACTTCGTCTTCAAATAATAACGGAAAATATGGGTAGTTATAAGCTATATTATCAGGTATTTCCTGAAAATTAAATTTCTGCTCGTCCAAGAGGGTTTTATATAAATTATAAGCACTCTTCCTTGAAGTTATAATGGAGTTGATGTATCTGAGATTCACTATTCCCATAGCCGCATGTATTTCAGACATCTTGCCGTTAATCCCAATTCCACTAAAATTGGTCGGTCCGTCATGACCAAAATTTCTCATTAAGCGAATCCTTTTTGCGATATCCTTTTGTTGTGTGAATAAAGCTCCGCCTTCTACAGTGTGAAATAATTTTGTTGCATGAAAACTTGTGATACTTATATCCCCAAGATCAAAAACAGAACCATCAGAATTTTTAGCGCCGAAACAGTGGGCAGCATCATAGATTACTTTTAAATTATACTTTTCTGCAATCTTCTTAATTACCTTAGTATTGTTTGGAACCCCAAAAACATGTGTTGCTAAAATGGCCGTGGTTTTCTCTGTTATTGCACTCTCGATTAGATTTTCATTTATATTGAAATCATTCTGTTTTATATCAACATAGATAGGTTTTAAGCCTTCCCAGACTAAACTGGATGTAGTTGCTACATATGAAAAAGGAGTTGTTATAACTTCTCCTTTCAGGTCTAAAGCTTTAAAAGCCAACTGTAGAGCAGTTGTGCCATTATTGACTGTGATTATTTCAGAATTAAGAGCTAATTTTTCCGAAATAGATTTTTCCAATAGTTTTAAAACAGGTCCATTATTTGTTAGCCAATTTCTTTTCCAGATTTTTTGAAGCTCATTTTGATATTCTTCAATTGGAGGTAAGAATGGCTTTGTGACCGGAATTTTAATCTTATCAGAAAATGTTTTGATCATTATTAAAAAGAAAGATTGAATCAGCTTAAAAGAGCTCTTACAGTATTAATGATTTTGTTAGTTTTTGTAATATGGAAATAAGGTTTTTGAGACGCTCCAAAACCACGGTAGAAACGTTCAATTGACTCTATCATCGACCCTTCAAAGTCAAAACTAGGGGTTTTATCCGATAAAAAACTGATAGCGTCAAACATCAGCAAGCTAAAAGCACCTGTATTTTTAAAATGGTCTAAAGTTCCACCAAAAATGTAATAGGCCGAATTTTCATCCCAAACAACAAAAACGCCGGAAACAATGGTGTTGTCACTGTTTCTTGCTAAAAGAATTTGTCCGGCATTATTTTCCTTACATATAGTGTACAGACGTTCAAAGTCCGATATAGAGCCTTCAGGTGGATTGTTATTTTGAAAGTTATTGCAATGAAGATCCCACATGATTTTTATGTCCTCAGATAACTCTGTAACAATATTTTTCCGGGCTTTTTTTATTTCTCTTCGAATATTTCCTTGCATCTCTTTCCAGATAACGTCTGTATCTGATATATCTTCTAAAACATATGTGTAGCGAGTTGTCTGCTCGAAATTATTCCAATAAAAAGGTAACCAGTTAGTAATAGAGTAGTGGAATCGCTGTTTAAAGTAAATGTTTGTGGGAATCCTCTTAATTAACTCTGTAAATAATTCTTTTTGCTTCGAAAGCTGAGATGCTTCTTTTCCTGGTAATTGTTTAATCCAAGGCCCTAATACTTGAGTAAATTTTGGCATTGAACAAATCGTTTGCCCGAATTTTTTTTGGGTAACTATTGGCATTCTGGCAAATATTTCTCCACCTTTCTCAATCTCAATGTAGGACCATTGTCCAGGTGCTACTGCCTCAAGCCACCATGATTTTTGGAATATGTTATTCGTAAGAGAATCTTTAAAAGTCATAAACAATTGGGTTTTTTAGAAGGTGTTTTTCAAGACTTTTATATAATTCCTTATCAATTCTAATTCTTTTTCTTATTTCAAAAGATTCAGGGACTAAATTTGTGCGTTGGCTATTAATAGAATGAGTTTCTAAAAAACTATCAATTTGCTTGAATACGTTAGAAGTAGAACTGCAAAAATGTTCGTACTTAATAGAAATAAATTGATCCGGATTTAGAAGTGATACTTGTTTTATTTCATCATAGATCGATCTGATCTGTTCAATAACTTGTTGTTCCGGTAACAAAGTTTTGATCGAACTATAATTTTCTGGTTTTACTGAGAACCATGAATCATAAGAATTTGAAGTTTTCATTCTGGCTTCGAGTATGGAATGGGCTATGTCAATCGGGTTACGGAAGAGAACGATAAATAAAGCATCAGGTACAGCTTTTAAGATTGGTCTAATACGTAATGAGTTCATTAGGTTCTTAAAAACATATGGTGAATTTGTGGTTCTTCTAAGTGAATTGAGTGATGTTTTTAATCTGTTGATGGATATTTCCCTCATATCGTGTTCGGCAACATAATGTCGTTCTCGAGGAAAAAACCGATACCAGTATTCCCCACACTCGGATGGAGAATACCATCCATTTATTGAGCCAAATTTTGATTCAAAACTCACATTTTGGCCGTATTTATGTTTTACATCCGTAAACTGATCGATAAGCCATGGAGCACCAAATAATCGACAGTGTAAATTTGATAAATATGAAAAATTATATTCAACCACTAAGCTCTGAAAAAAAAGAGTAGATCCACACCTTGGTGCACCAAGAATAAAGATAGGAGGATTTGATAACCTTTTAGATGTGGACTTTAATTTTTCAATAACGCTTAATTGATTATTTAATTCCAAATAAGCTCTGTATAAAAGGCTAGGTTTACTCATCTAAATTGAATTGATCGGCTATTTCATTACAGGTACTGAAGCAGGAGCCTTTATCAATTAGTTTTTTAATTATACTAATAAAAAGTTCTTTCCAACCGGAATATTTATGTTCCGAAAAGTAATTGTTATGCCACAGTATTGTAAGTACTCCTCCAAACTTTTTCACCTCCTCAATGACCAGATCAATTTTCAGATGTTTTTCCGGATCATTTTTCATGTATTTCTGATGACTTAGAGTAGCATCCATTAGCACCAATGGGATTTCAAGTACATCAGATACAGATTTCGATTGTAAATCATACAATTTGAATGGAAAACAAAAACCATATCTGAAACCTATATGTTCTGCGAAACCTACTGAAGAATCATATTTAAACCCGGCATACTCAAGATTCTTAGCAAACGTTGAAGGCTCAAATTTTAGATAATGGAATCTGTTACCAGTTGGGTTAGTAATTAGTTTGCTCTTTTCTGTTTTTAAAACTTCGTGATTATTACAACTTCCGAGGCTTCCATGTAAAGCGACTTCTGAACCTTGTTTAATTATTAAATCAAGCCATGGTTTAACCTGTGTTAGCTTATAATCAGCGTTACCTTTCTCTTTGCTGGTTAAAAAGAAAAACGTAGATGGAATATTTAATGAACGCTCAAGTTCAACTATATCCGGGATATTCTGCCAGGGATCTATCGAAACAACTTTTTTAGCAAGAAGAGAAAGTAGAGTAATAAAGTTTCCTTTTTTTAATGCCGAAAATCCGCCTTCTTTCCAACCACTATTTATTTTATCAATATCGTGAGTGATAATGGTCTTAAAGTTCGAATCAGGCCAGATTTTGCGCTGAATGTGCTTGTTTGAACTTAGTTCAATAGCTTTTTTTAGCACATCGAAATAATAATTAACTACTGGAACAGTGAGGTAGTCATACTTTTTTTGATGACTTTCATTATATGGAAACCTACCATGTTCATCTCTTTTTCTGGTATGGATTTCCTGCCATCCACTTATAAAGTAGAAGGCGGCGCCAAGTATGTCATAATTAATAATTACTTGATTTCGATTAAGAGTAAACCAATCATCGATATTATCTTTAGAGAATAGGACGGGAAGTAATCTGTTATCCCATTTTTTAAAAGTGAAATTTTCAGGATGAGCTTCTGTGTTATTGAAAAAAGTATCAGATGAGTTTAATATACATACGTCACAGGAACTGTTATAGCCAATAGTGATTTCAGAATTTACTTCATATATACTTCTAAAGGTATCTAATATGTAGTCCTCGTAGTACAATTTGGCTTACAATAAGTTTGATAAATGTTTAGTTAAGCTATACCTGGAGTAAGGATGATCCTTAAAGTCTTTTTCCCAGGCTGAATATTCAACTTTATTCTTGCTAATAGATTCCTCAAGAAAATCGGTAATTCCTGTTTCATCAGTATATTCGAAACAATGGCCAACCTGTGCTTCCTTAATTATATCGGCAGCATCTCCGGGTATCGGGCCAATGTACAATATGGGGCTCTGAGACCCGATGTAATCAAATAATTTCCCAGTGAGTATTAATTCATTATTTGTTGTTTGAGGAATAACCAAGAGGAGTAAGTCTGCTGATTGCATTTCATTTTTTGCTTCAAGATGTGGGATATACCCATGAAATGAGACCAAATCAGACAGCCCGTATTTTGAGATCATTTGCTTCACTTTATCATTGAACGACCCATAGAAATGAATTTCCAGTTTACTCTTTAATACGGGTGATAATTTGCTGACGGCATGGAAGAAAGCATAGGGGATGGCGGCTTCGGTCATGCTACCTACATATTTGATGGAGAATTTTTCTGACTTTTCTCTTCCCGACACCCGGAAATCTTCGTGATCAAATCCATTAGGAATTATCTGATAAGATCTCTCAAAAATAGTTCGTTCAAGATCAGCCATATTTTTTGAAACAACAATAACTTCATCGGCTAATGATAATGCTTTTTTTTCCAGATATTCATCAAACCATGAGGCCGGAAAAGAACGGGGTAAAGTCTCGTTAAAAAAGATCTTAGACCATGGATCCCGCATATCCATGATCCATTTAGCTTCAGGAAAGGATTCTTTAAGCTTTGTACCAGTTACATGTGTAGAGTTTGGCGGACCAGTTGTAATGAATGTGTCAATGTCGTAGGATGTGAGTAACTCTTTTGCCTTTTTTAAAGTATCAGGTATCCATCCTATTCTGGCATCCGGAATAAAAAGATTTGCTCTGATCCAGACCCCAATTTTTTTCAGCAGACTTTCCTTTTCGGTAGTAAATGCAGTAGCCGGGGTGGAAACCTCTTCACTGCTTTTTCCGGTGATTTTTCCGAATAAGGAATAAGGTTCTATACTTTTGGAACGGTAAACTTTTGTGTCTGCTGGGATTTGATCCAGGAGGCTGGTATCTGTTAAAGGATACGTACCATTTTCTACAGTCAGAACAATAGGTTCATATCCAAAATCAGGTAAATATTTACAGAATTTGACCCACCTCTGTACACCAGCCCCTCCACTAGGTGGCCAGTAGTATGTTATAATTAAAATTTTCTTTTTTTTCTCCAATCAGATATAACCTCGAAATATCAAACATCAGGATAAAATAAAGAGTAAAACTCCTTCAGATATCTCTTATGATTCTGTTTAAGTAAACCGGTTATGGTTGGTATTTTTATCGAATTAAAATCCATCTCAAACTCAGATTTTTTATCATAAGAGTATATTTTTATTATTGACTTACCAACCAATTCAAGTATTTTATTTCGAATAACTGGACTAAGATTCTTTCTGCGCTCCATATTCTGTTTTAAGTAACTGTAAAAATAAAAAACATCATAAAGAGCAGAATTTTCAGAGTTTAGTTCATCGATTATCTGAATCTCATTTTCATCATTTACCAGTATATTGAAATGTGTAAAATCCCCATGAACAAAATTTGATTGTTCATTTAGATTTTTTTGTAATGAAAATGCTTTTTCTATGGAAGTAATTTTTCTGTGGATTTCGTCAAGTGAATATTCGCGGATGATTTGATGTCCAATGAAATTTTCAACAGACCATTTGGTGCTTCCATTTAACATTTTATAAACCTTGTTTGGTTTATCATCATTAAATTCAAATAAGATTATCCGATCTTCTTTTTTAATCCCAATATACTCCCCATCCTTGGAAGGTACATCCAAATTTAATCGACTGAAAGAGGTAAAAACATGTCCCAAGTATGAATTTCGAAGTCTGTAAAAAATTGAATTTTTTGGGGTTAATTGGAGCAAAAGTTCAGAAAATAACTTATTTCGCTGCAGCTTGTAATTTGAATAAATCAAACAACGATCTAATTTTTTTGGGTAGCAATAGAACTTCATAGCTTTAACTTTTGAAGCTGCCCGATATTAAATATGCGAGAATATACACCTGTCTTTCTTAGTAATCGAAATCGGAATTCATCAAACAATCTTCTTAGATAGAATGATGGCCGATCTCTGAATACAAGTTTTTTTAATTCTTTATTAATCAACCCTGATTTATCGTTAAAACCACCCTCACAAAAACGCTGTATTAAATCAAAAGCCTCTGCATTTTTCTTTCTGAATACAAGTGAATTCCATTTTCTAAAAAAATCAGATTTCAAATTAACTAAAGAATTATGAGAATACATTTTTTTAAAAAGTAAATAGGAATTGGATAGATCAGCACTAGTCTTATCAAGCATTAATCTTAAAACCCAAAATGTAAACAGGACCTCTGAATTTACCTCCGGAAGAAAAGCATTATGCTCGTTTGAATAAATTGCCTTAGAATATGGTGGAGTATGTTTAATGACTAAGCTTTTACGAGGGAAAAAAGCGGGATAAAACTGGATGTCTAAAATTACTTTACCTACAATAACTTTGATGCTCTCGTTGTAGGGCGTCTTCTTAATTGAAATTGCTAGTTCTGAGGTTGAAATTTCAACTAGTAATTGTTGAAGATCAGATTTCTGAACAATCAGGTCGATATCAGTAATTTTATTAGATAATTGAACGGGTCTAAGTAAAAAAAATCGAATATTACTCTCATTAAGTATTTTAAATATCAGTTTTATTTGCTCGGAAATCATAATAATTCTTTCACGATTTTCTCTGCCTGAGTATAACTTTCATCGAGTGAATATTTGGTAGTATCTAGTGTGGAGAATGAAATATTATGATCAAAAATATACTCCTTATAATATTTGATCATTAACTCAATAACAGAAACAGGTATTTCTTTTTTTCGTTGATATATTGTCTCTAAATCTCCTTCCAACAATATAATATGATCCGGGTCAGGTAATAACCTCAGAGCTAATTTATGGTACAGAAATCGATATTTTTTATTATGAATTTTTGTACCAACGTATTTGTCGATGGGACATCTATCAGCAATTATATGCTGATGCTGTGCTTTTCTGAAATAATAAAAGTCATTTAAGAATGTAACAAAATACTTGAACGCTGTACGAAGCTTTCCAGATTTCTCCTTTTTAATGAATCTGTCAAAATACTTGTACTGTCTGTTTTCTACATTACTACCAAAATAGATATAGTTCAGATCTGGAATCCTATCGGATAACAATTTTGCAAGAGTCGTTTTACCTGTGCCATCTGGTCCCGAAATTACAATCAACATGTAGTATAGTATTAGAGGAAAAGGACCTTATTTTTTCTTTAAAAATAACCCGGTGATCAAATAAATTGTTAGTAAAACTTGAATACTAAAAGAACCCCAGGCAATCATAGATCCGATTTTGTAGGAAGCCGGCTCGAAACGTAATTCAAGTTCATGATCTCCGGCAGGGATTTCGACACCGCGAAGCAGGTAATCGGTCTTGTAGATCGGTGTTTCTGCCCCATCAAGATAAGCTTTCCAACCCGCGGGATAATACATTTCACTGATCACAAGAAAACCGGGATTCTTTCTGCTGACCTTAAAACTCATTTCAGCACCCGTATAGTTGGTTACCTCGACCGATGCGGTGGAATCAGCAGAGGTAGAACCTTCGTAATCTTCCACTATTGCCGTGCTGGAAAGATCTGTTTTACCGGGATATAAGTATTCATAAGCTTCTACAGAGTTCTGAGCGGTGATCAATGAGTCCACAAAGAAGGCTTTTGGTAGTACATTGTTTAGTTCGTATACCACTCCGGATTGACTTTGGAAAACCGGTGTAATTCCCGGTAGATTCAAACCCTGACCATATGTGATGTACTTTGTATTGAGTAGAGCAAGTAGATCGAGATTTATTCCCATCGGACCGGCGAACAGCGGATTACCATCTGCCATTAATACATCTTGCACTGTGCTTAATTTTGCCCCGGTGTATCCACCCAGACTTGGATAAAAATAAGAAGGCACCGCGTTACTGAAGGCTCCATCAAGCAGTGGCAAAACGCGATATGGATAGGCTTCATCAGAGTGGATGTTATCTACAATATAAGTATCAATATCCCGCTTTTGTGAAAGTATATAGCGTTCTGTATCTACGTTACCAGCTACAAATTTTTCCTCATTGATATAGCGTTTATCCACGGAAACAAGATCGATGCCTGTAGCCAGAACTATTAAGGCTACGGTTGCAGTAGCATTTAATTTTTCACTGATAAGTAAAAATACCAAAGCACCAGAAATTACTATGAAGAAGCCGGCACGTAGTACATCAGCATTTGCTTTTTCTTCTCGTTCCGGTACCAATCGGGTTTTCACATAATTACGGGCTTGTTGGCGAACCTGTGGGTTTTGTGGGCTCACCTGATTTTGTTGAGCGATCTGAGCGGAAATTCGATCTATCTCAACAGGATTTATGTAATCTGTTGATTTTGTAAAAACGAAAAGTGAGATCAGGATAGCTAAGACAATGCCAAAAGGAGAATAGAAGGATTTCAGGCTTACTGATTTTTCATGATAATTTGTTAGCAGCCAGTTCAATCCGTAAACAGCCACCACTGAGTAACTGAATGAAGTGAGTACCAACCAGGTTTCAGGGGCTCTGAATTTGCTGAACATAGGGATGTAGTTGAAAGCAAAGTGATTCAACAATTCAAAATTATTCCCCCATGCAAAGAATATGGCAAGAGTTCCTGTGCCAAAGAACACGTACATAACCTTTTTTCGCACTTTAAATAATGCGATCAGTATAAAGAGAAGGGCCATAATACCAAGATAGTGCGGGCCGGATGTTACAGATTTTGGTCCCCAGTAATCCGGCGAAGCACCCCCAAACAGATCGGGCACTAATAATGTTAAGGTCTCTGAAATACCTTGAGACCACGCAAATGCATATGATTCATTCAGTCCTTCTGTTCCTTGAATTGCAGAGCCGCCTCGAATACTGTACTCTGCGTATTCCTGAAGAGTCAGAAAACGTTCAGCGTTACCCAGAATCCCGACGATGCCTCCGATCAGAAGCATTGCCGTAACTATTCCCCAATTTTTAAGATCATTTTTCTTGAAAGCATTCCAGGAATCAAACAGCCATAGGAAACCAAGTAAATACATAAAGTAATACGTGATCTGTGGATGGCCTGCACGGACTTCTAAAGTCATACTAACCATAAAAAGCAGTAATCCGGGTAGCTTTTTATCCGATCGGGTTAACATCCAATAACCGGCAATCACCCATGGTATGATACCCAAGGCAAAAAACTTGGACGTGTGACCGGCCATGATAATTACAGGGAAATAGGTAGTGAGACTATAAAGCAGGCTTCCAAATACCGAGGATAAGGGCCGGAATCCCATTAATACCAGTAAAAAGTACATGCCGGATAGCATTACCCAGAATTGAAATGCAGGATATATTCCCTGAAAAAGTCTTGAAAGATAATCAAGATGAGGCACCTGTTTTTTTACAGAAACTACATAAGCTGGCATTCCACCGAACATATTTTCTGCCCACAAGGGTTCTTTTCCGAATTCTTCCCTGTATTCAATGATAGATTCCGCCCCGGCACGCCATTGGGTTATATCATGTCGTTCAAGTTCCTTTCCACCTAGTGTGATGTCAAAGAATAACACGAACGGGACAATAAATAGAATTACCAGAGACAGAATATGTTGTCTGGATTTGGGCATGCTGGTAAAAAAGTCTGTGGCGGACTGCGACATATGAATTATTCTATAACTTTAGGTACACGGAAATAATCTGAATCTGCATCCGGAGCATTTTTTAGTGCATCTTCGTGAGAAATTGGAGCTTTAGCTTCATCTTTTCTCAATCGACTATCCATTTCAATAACATGCTCCAGAGGCTCTACATTGGTCGTGTCCAGCTCATTGAGTTGGTCCATATAGCCTAAAATATCATTCATGTCGCCGGCAAGTGTTTTTACTTCCTTTTCCGACAACTGTAAACGGGCCAAACCGGCCACATATCGTACATCTTTTTCTGTTACTGACATATCTGAATTGTTAATTTGAGCGGCACAAGTTAAGAAAGATAGATTGAAAGGGTAATTCTTTATCTTCAGATTTTGAAAATCGTCGTAAATCTCTATTACATACAGGGATGTATTATTACTTAAGAATGCTATATTAAGTCATGATCAAAAAGAAAATAACCATTTTAAACAGCTCCGGGTTACATGCCAGGCCATCAGCTGCGTTAGTTAAACTAGCAGGTAAATTTAAATCCGATTTCTACATTCATATGTACGGCTACAGAGTGAATGGTAAAAGTATTCTGGGAGTAATGACCCTTGCCGCAGAACAAGGCGCTGAACTGGATATAGAACTGGATGGTCCCGATGAAAAGGAGGCCTTAGAAGCCATTGAAACTCTCGTAGCAAATAAATTTGGAATGGAAGACGAATAGATTTGGGAGTATGAGTAGTAACGATCTTGAAGCAGCGAAGGTTCAAGGATTACCTGGAAGCGAAGGGTTGATCGTTGGTCCATTATTGGTAATTGATGAGAAAGAGAGAATAGTACATCCTGAAAAGATCTCTGCTTCAGATATAGATAGACATCAGCAACTTTTTATCAATGCCAGAACGCTCTATTTGGCTGAGTTGGATGACCTGCTTTCTAACCTGGATAAGCAGACCTCTGAAATTATTGAAGCCCAAAAGCACATCGTAGCCGATCAGGAAATTGAAATAATGATCAATAAAATGATCGGGGATGATCAGTATTGCGTTGATTATGCCATCTATAAGACATTCAATGGTTTTATCGAGCGATTAAAGGAAAGTGGATCCGATTTGTTCAGACAGCGAATTATTGATCTGGAAAATATCAGAGATCGTTTAGTGGCCCTAAGCTGTGATGAGCAGGAACACCTGGAGGTTGAGAAAGGGGCCATTCTTGTGGTTAGAGAGATCAGTCCGACAGACCTGGTTACATATCATGAGCGGGGTGTTAAGGGATTGGTGATGGATAAAGGAGGGGTTACTTCTCATGCCGCGCTGATCGCCCGTTCATTAAATATCCCGTGTTTGGTTAGTGCTAAGCATGCTGTGCACTCTGCAAGAGATGCTAAAACAGGAATTCTGGATGCAAATAAGGGTGAATTGATCCTTGATCCATCTGCCGATGTTGTTAAGAGCATAAAGAAGGCGATAAAAGCTGAGAAAAAGAGATTGCAATCGGAGAGGAAGAAAAAAGAACGGTCTGAAACATTGGATGGATTTCCGTTTCACCTCAGGGCAAATATCGAATTTCCCCAGGAACTGGATCTTGCCAATCAGAATGGAGGGGAAGGTGTCGGTCTCTTAAGAACAGAGGCATTGCTCTATGGCGGCATGGCAAATAAAAGTGAATCTGAACAAGATGCATTTCTAAAAAAAATACTGACCGGTATTCAGGGACCGGTCACTATTCGTTTATTTGATGTTGGCGGAGATAAATTGAATGTTCACACTCCTGATGAGGATAACCCATTTCTGGGCTGGCGCGGTATTAGAATGTTACTGGATGAAAAAGATATGTTTTGCAGTCAACTGCGCTCGATCTTGAAATGCGCAGGCAAATATCCGGGGCGCATCAAGATTCTGGTACCTATGGTAAGCCTGGTAGAAGAAGTGATTGAGGTTAGAAATGCAGTTGAACAAGTACAGCAGAAATTGCTTGAAGAAGGAATACCAATCGATGAGCAAGTACCTGTAGGAATGATGATTGAGGTGCCAAGTGCGGCCTTGCTGGCCGATAAGTTTGCGCGAGAAGTGGATTTCTTCAGTATCGGTACAAACGACCTTACACAATACTCATTAGCTGTCGATCGCGGCAATGAGCGTATCTGTAATATTTATCAGCATTATCACCCGGCTGTTTGGAAACTGATAAAAATGTCGGTGGATGCAGCTATTGAGAATGAAATTGAAGTGAGTGTTTGCGGTGAGCTGGCCGGAGACCCCATTGGTGCCCCTTGCTTATTAGGTTTAGGGGTGACAGATCTGAGTATGGCTCCATCTTCTATTCCTAAAGTAAAGAAGATCCTGACCCAATATCCGCTCGACAGGCTGAAGAAATATGCAATGGATGTTCTGGAATCAACTTCAGGAAAAGAGGTGCAGATACTATATGATGAATTATCCGGAGGCTAGCCCTTATTTATTTTTTTTAGATTTTTACCTCTTTACTTAAGGTGCTTTTACAAGGAAACGGTTCCACGATTAAAAAATAAAGGTAAAAATTATATTTTAATTTAATTAATAAATTAAAATATATCATATAACAATTTCTTTATGGCGTAATGATTGATATGGTTAAATAAAACAGGTAAGTTTCATATTCACCAACAACTAGATTATTTATCAACATCATGCTAGCAAAAAAATTCACACCAAAACGTACCGTTTGCAAAGTTACCTTTTCAGTACCCTCTGAAATTGTTAACGAAGAAGTAGCAATCGCCGGCGATTTTAATGATTGGGATCCGACTTCTACCAAATTGGAACAGAAGAATGGAGAGTACAAAACCGAACTTAGATTAAAGCCAAATTCAGAATATAAATTTAAATATCTGATTGACGGCGAAGTTTGGGAAAATGACTATGACGCAGATGCTTATGTTCCAAATGAATTCGGAACAGAAGATTCAGTAGTAATTATTGGCGATTAAGATCCTTGTTCAATTCAGCATTATTCAAAAAGTATCAGGTAACTAACTGGTTGGGCAGTTCGCTGCTTTATTTTGATGAGCTGAATTCTACCAACAAGTACGCCAAAGAAATGGTCAGCGGGCAATCGCTGCATGGAACATTGATTCTGGCTGATTGGCAGAAGCAAGGTAGAGGTCAATATGACCGAAGCTGGATTGCTTCTGCCGACCAGAATCTCACCTTCAGTATCATACTGGAGCCGAATCACTCTGTGGCACTCACCACCCTTACACTTGCCTGTGCCCTGGCAGTTGCCGATGTATGTTCTTATCTCACCAGGAAAGAGTGCAAGCTGAAATGGCCTAATGACGTTTTCTGCGAAGGAAAAAAAATTGCCGGACTTCTTACAGAATCAGTGTTTCTAGGTTCACAAATATCGAGATTGGTAATCGGTATCGGATTGAACGTGAATGAGACTGCTTTTGGTTCAGGATTAAAACATGCCACTTCTCTTGCTAAACTAACCGGATCAGAGTTTGAACGCGAGCGTGTATTAAGCCAGATCCTGACTAAGATTGAGTACTATTACCGGTTGTGGGAAACTAAAGACATTGCTTTGATCAAAATGATCAATAAGCATCTGATAGGATACGGCAAATGGGTGCATCTTACCGTCGACGACAAGCCCCGTGAAGGGTTGTTTAAATTTCTGGGAATAAATGAGACCGGTAGTATGATGGTATTGAATAAGGAACTCGAAGTGGATACTTTTGCTCATGAGCAAATCCGAATCCACCTTGATTAATTCCTGCATTAGCGGCTATTCCGGGCAATTCCAGCTGGACCTTCAAAATATTATCGTTGCGGTGAGTGGCGGACCGGATTCAATGGCTCTGCTATATGCTCTGTATAAATTCGGTGCCGGTGGTACGGTAGTTCATGTCAATTACGAAAAAAGGGGTAAAGAATCAGATCTGGATCAGGAGCTGGTGGAAGGAATGAGTGCTGAGTGGGGCTTTGATTGTATATCGCTGAAACCCGGTATTGAAACAGGGAAGGGGAATTTTCAAAATAGAGCCCGGGAAATTCGTTATCAGATATTCAGAGATCTGAAACGTGAGCTGGATGCCTCCATGATCGTTTTGGCTCATCATGAAGACGATCAGGTTGAGACAATTCTGCAAAAGATCTTTCGTGGAAGCGGCCCGGAAACCTGGCAGGGTATGAAGATCTGGGACGGAGAATTATTTCGACCTCTGCTAACAGTCAAGAAAGAGCAGATCCTTGATTACTGCAAAACGGAAGCCATTCCATATCGGATAGATGAATCAAATCTCAGGTCAGAGTTTGCACGTAATATGATCAGAAAAGAATTGAGTCCTTTATTGGAGGGCTTTTTCCCCGGATGGGTAGAGAATATTCTTCATTTATCTAAAACAGGAATAGTTACAGAACAGGCAGTGAGTTACGTACTTACTGCATTGAGTGATGAAAAGGGATTAATTCTTAAGGGATTACTCTCCTTAGAAGAGGAATTGCATAAAGCAGTGCTAAAACGCTTTGTTGAATCAAAGACGGAAACAGGAGTTTCCAAGGGATTTCTGGATCTGTCAAAATCATTGCATGAGTTGCATTCCGGACAACGATTGCAGATCGATGCTCAGTATTGGTTGTTACTTGACCGCGAACATCTTAAGGTGGTGAAAGAGCAAGATGAGGCATACGGTGATCACATAATACTATCAAGAAAAGAACTGACAGAACCGACCCATAAAAATAATCTGGAGCTCAGAATATCATCTTCAAGATCAAAGGACGCCGTCTTGTACATGGATGCAGATCAGATACAATGGCCTGTTACCATAAGGAAATGGACGGCCGGTGATTCATTTATCCCGTTTGGGATGAAAAATCATCAAAAAGTATCAGACCATCTCACAAACCGTAAGATCTCTGCCGAAATGAAAGAAAAGGCTTTGATATTGAAGGGGGCAGATGGTACTATTGATGCTTTAATATTTCCGGAAAAAACCGATAACGGCGAGCATGGATCTATATCGGAATTAGTGAAAATTACTGATAGCACCCGACATATTTTCCAGCTTAAGATCAAACCTGAATTATGAGTTTATATTTACCTGAAACAACTGTTTGTAACGGGGAGACTTTCGAAGTTTTTATCACAAAAGATCAGATCGAGGCCAGACTGGATCTGTTAGGAAAGCAAATTGATAAGGAATTTGCCGGCAAGAAGCCCATTTTGATCGGGGTGCTCAACGGGTCGTTCATATTTCTGGCCGACCTGATGCGTAATATTACCATTCCCTGTGAAGTCGATTTTATGAAGTTGAGCAGTTACGGCGATGAAAAGGTGTCTTCCGGAGAGGTAACAGAATTGAAACACATTGATGCCAAACTGAAAGGTCGCCATGTGATACTGGTTGAAGACATCATTGATACCGGTCTATCCATGAAATATATGATCGAAAAGATGGAATCACTCGAGCCTGAATCCGTAAAAGTAGTAACCCTGTTACACAAAAAAGACGCAACCTTACATGACGTACAGATCGATTATGTAGGATTTGAAATACCTACAAAATTTGTTTTAGGCTACGGGCTCGATTATGCACAGGAAGGAAGAAATCTGGCTCAGATCTATATTCTTAAAGATGATAAATAAATCGGGGGAAAGCATTGCTTAGGCAATAGAACTACCGTATATTTGACGTCCTTTTCAAGGAGAGGTGGCTGAGTGGCTGAAAGCGCTCCCCTGCTAAGGGAGTTTACGTGGAAACACGTAACGAGGGTTCGAATCCCTCCCTCTCCGCAGAAAGCCAATGTAAAGTTAAGGCTCCCTATTTTGGGAGCCTTTTTTTATTACCCACCATTATGTTTGAACTCATCCCTTCTTATCTGATCCCTGTATTGATCTTTCTGGCCCGAATTACCGATGTGAGTCTGGGAACACTCAGAATTGTGATGGTTTCTCGCGGGTTTAAGCTCAAAGCTACGATCCTTGGTTTTTTTGAAGTATTGATCTGGGTTTTGGTAATTGGTCAACTCATACAGAATCTCGACAGCGTGGTGAATTACGTAGCTTATGCCGGAGGTTTTGCCACCGGTACTTATGTGGGTATGATGATAGAAGGAAAATTAAAGGTTGGTACGATCATAGTTCGAATTATTACCCGAAACAAATTTCAGGTTCTTACCGAGGCGCTGAAAGCATCCGGTTTTACAATAACCACATTGGATGCAAAAGGGGGAGTGGATGTAGAGCCGGTAAAGATCATTTTTACTGTCTTGAAACGAAAACGATGGAACGAGATCGTTACTTTGATCGAGGCAAACGACCCTCAGGCATTCTATTCTTCAGAAGATGTGAAATTTTCGAACTCGGTAGGTGAAATAGACAATTTGAGCAGTCGCCGATCTCCGGTGAATCGCCTTTTAGGGGTTAGGAAAGGTATTTAAGGAACTTTTGCCGGTCAGAAACATTAATAAAGATAAATCACAGTCAGCACCTCAAATAACTAAGCTGATTCGGGAAACTCATTTATCTGCATGAATTATTGGGAAATCACTAAAGAGTCGTTCACTAAGTTCTTTTCGAGTAAACCACTGCTCTACAGTTCATCCATCGCATTCTATCTAATATTTTCGTTACCGGCTATTCTTATCATACTATTGACCATTGCCGGTTCAGCGTTCGAAGATGTAATGGTAAAAAATGCATTGCTGGAACAGCTTACAAATCTATATGGACCGGATAGTGCACAGATTGTACAACGTATCATAGAAAATAACAGTGGAATCGGGACAACCTGGATCGCTAAAGTTGTTGGGGTGATCTCCATGCTGATCAGTGCCACGGCTGTTTTTAGTTCACTTCAGGATGGGTTGAATGCCATCTGGCAGGTGAAATCGGATCCGAAACGTGATCTTATTCACTTTCTGAGAAACCGTTTACTTTCTTTGGGGATGGTAGTGAGTATTGGATTTCTGCTGGCAATTACCTTGCTCATTGACACGGGATTATCATTTTTCAAAGACTTTCTTACCGAATCTTTTTCCAGTATCGGTTTTATCATAATCCGGGCGATAAATATTTCTCTTTCTATTGGTATAGTAACTGTCGTTTTTGCATTGATGTTTAAGATCCTGCCGGATCTGAAGATCAATTGGAATGATGTTTGGGCGGGGTCATTATTCTCAGCTATTTTATTCACGATCGGGAAATTTGTGATCGGATTTTATCTCGGGAATAGCTCGCTCGGAAGCGTATATGGGGCAGCGGGTTCACTGGTACTATTGCTGGTGTGGGTTTTTTATTCAGCAATTATCGTCTTATTCGGTGCGTCATTCACTTTTGTATATATGAAAAAAGCAGGCGATAAAATTAAACCGTACGAACATGCTTTAAAGGTGAAAGAAGTTGAAGATCAGTGATCCCGACTGAATCAAACTCCCATTAATGTGGCGACGATCTTACGTTCGCCTCCCCGGTTTCTATGTTCACACAGATAGATACCCTGCCAAGAACCGAGGTTTACACCAACTACTCTATAGTTGACAGATCCAAATTGTAAAAGCTGGTAAGAAGTGGACAAGTTTATTAATCTAAACAGTCCTGTAGTTTTTTATTCTTATGAAGATGTAAATTTCGCAAGGCCAAATAAGGAAATACACTGTTTACCGGGGCGCTCACCGATATTAGTTTGCTTAAGTGATGAATTAATTGATGCTAAATTAAGGGATAATCAAGTTTTTCATGATTTCCTTGTATTTCTAAATACTTTAAGTTTTATTCGAATCATATTTTCAATTTGTAGGGGTAAGTATGATTAGAAAAGACTATCTATTGCTTGTGCTTTTTTTATGTTTTTCAATTTCGTTAAATGCACAAACAACACCTGAGGTAGTAACACCGATTTCCACAATTAAAACGATCCAGAGTGAAAACCCTGCCCGGTTTTCAAATCCGTCTGATCCTGGAATACCCGCAGGTGATTTAAATGGTGATGGTAACTTTGATTTCATTCAAAATTGGGAAACCTGGACTGATTTAAGATCAGGTTCTGAAATATTTCACACAGTAACTACCTTTTTAAGTTACAGTACAGATGGCGAGTTATATAAGTCAAGCATGGTGGATGGTACTTATTTTCCAGTGGGTAATTTAACAAACAGCGAACAAAGCCAGATTGCTACTATAAATGTGGCGGGAAATGTTGAAATCTATCCGGTTAGCTCATCTGATTCTGAGGATTTTATTATTGGCGAAAGAACACAGGAAATAACAGGAACCCAAAGATATTACTCTGCTGCAATTTCAATACCTGCTTTGTTCGACTCTGATGAATACCCCGATGTATTAATTTGTGAGAATGATGAGTTTAACTTTGATGAATGTATGATCATTTTCGGCAATCAGGAAGATGCAGAGTCTTTAGAATATCATGAGTTTAGTTTTGCTGATTTCGAAATTGAATTTATTACTGCTCCCCGGATCTTTTCGGATGAATCATTAAGCGGAAGTGGTAATAGTATCTATATAATGGGCGAAGCATTACCAAGCTATGCATCAATGATGTATGAATTTCAGCTAAATGAGGAAAGAGAGATGGAACTGGTTTTTTCTCATGAATGGGTGCTTACTTCAGGTGAACCGTTAGCCAATAGACGCTATTATATCGAAGATTTTGATGGCGATAACGAGCTGGAAATACTATCCTCCGACGATCGACTATTCCCTATAAAAGGGTTACAACAAATCTATTTTAGCGATCCCGTTTGCGATATTCGTGATATAGATTATTCCGGAGATTCACTGCACGTACGAAATCCTGAAATAATAAGTACAAACTGTTTGGTGGATCGGGTAGTTCTTGTTGATACCAGTGGTAATGATGGGGCTGCGAAAATCACCACAGAATCGGATACAGATGCACCGGTTATTTTTATTTGGCAAGAGGGCGATTATAGCCATTGTTCCGGTGAAAATGTTGTTGAAAGCTGTTCTTCACCGATATCCATTGTTGCAGATCAAACAATTTTGCCTTGCAGCTATAATTCTTGCAATAATTCTGAATGGTATCTACCCGGTTCGTCATATCCGTATTCACATTACAGCGGATATGCTGATCCTGAAAATGCCACTAGGGGGATGTATGCCTGGGATTACAGTATTTCAACGGGTGGAGTAAGCCTTGTAGAATTTAATTCACCCTTTGAGGTGCAAACTTACACTGAGGAAATTGAAAGAATGGCAGAAATTGAACGTATTGAGTTGATGGAAGCTGCATGGGGAGAGTCATTTATTCCGGTTCTGGAAACCAATCATAAATCTGGGTTTGGTACATCCAGCCAATATCATGGCTGTTCAGAATACGGCAGTTCCTGTGAGGAGCAAGTATATATTCAATTTGCATATTATGAGCTAGAGATTGTAGATGATGAAGATCTTGTGGAAGAATCAGTTGACTCAGAAAACAGAAAACTAGGTGGAGATGAGGAGACTTATCACCATCACGAAGTAGTAAAGATATCACCAAAATCATCCGGGGGAGTGGATCCAGGTTCAGGATTTAAAATCACTTTTAGCGAACCGATGGACGAATTAACCGAATCGGATAAGTTAATAATTAACAATCAAGGAAAGTCTAAAATAGCAAATGACGTTCCAGTAGATACCATTGAAGTTTTGGGGACTATAAATCTGGAGCCAATGGGGCAGATTGATAATAGCTCTGGTGAGTTCACGATAAAAAACATTGGCAATATTGATGGGATAGAAGGAGATGAGTTGCTTGTGGGCTCAAACTATACTCAGAATGGTGGAGCCCAAATAAACAAAGCATGGATTTATTTTGGAACTAATACGACCTACGAAAAGCCTGATCTGACCGTTTCTTTCGAAAATGATACATCTATAGCACAATTCCCATATATCCCTGTAGGTAGGATAGCCGAGCCTGTTGGAGATGTAAACGGGGATGGCTACAATGACTTCGCTCTTGGTTTTGTTGATTATGACCGCACGACCAATGCTTCTGGGGCGGTGTTAATCTATTCGGGGGATGATTTTGTCAATGGCGATATCGGCGATACTTTAACAACCCCTCTCATCACCTTAAAACCTTCTCCCACTGAAACAGAAACCATATTTGCTTTCGGTGCACAAATAAGTGGTGGTGATTTTGATGGAGATGGCTTTAGTGATGTAGCTGTATTAGCAGATCAGGCATACGGATCATCAGATATTCCAACCATAGCTGTGTATAGAGGCGGAGAAAATATGGATACAGAGCCAGACTATTTACTTTATGTAACTCCAGAAGATGTTGGTGGCTTTGGAACTACACCTCTTACCTCATTTGTTGATGCGGTAATACATTTCATGCCTAAAGAAGAAGGCAGCGTTCATCAGGATTTATACTTTTCTCCGGGAGCAACTTCAGAATATCCCGATGCGGTGATTTTCAAAGGAAGTATGAACGAGCCATCCACGACACCTGATTACACCCTGGCAGAACCTGGAGCCACCCCAACGGGTTCTGGTGTAAACCAACGTGAAAAACCAGCTGTTGGAGACATGAATGGTGATGGCTTCTATGAAGTCTATGTAACCAAACAGTTTGATGGTCGGGATGGTTTGCTGTCAAGCAGAGTATTGGTTTACAGCCCCAATTCAGATATTGAGATAGCTAATGAAAGTGAAATGGAGAATCCTTTTGGTTATAGACTTTCCCAAAATTATCCGAATCCGTTTAACCCAAGCACTAATATTGAATTCAAACTGGGTATGAGTAATAAAGTAACATTAAAAATATTTGATGTGTTGGGACGAGTGGTCGCTATTTTATTAAATGAAGAATTATTTAGTTCGGGAGTGCACACTATTAATTTTGATGCATCTGGTCTGGCGTCCGGTGTTTACCTGTTTCGAATGGAAGCGGGTGGATTTATTCAAACCCGTAAGATGCTGCTCATGAAATAATTCAAACTCCCATTAATGTGGCGACGATCTTACGTTCGCCTCCACGGTTTCTATGTTCACACAGATAGATACCCTGCCAGATTCCCATATTCAGTGTTCCATTCGTGATTGGAACAGAAACGGAAGCACCCAGGATGGAACTTTTAATGTGAGAGGTCATGTCATCAGCTCCCTCAAGAGTATGTTCATAAAGATTAAAGTCTTCCGGAACGGATCGGTTAAAATGGGTTTCAAAATCTCTGCGTACCGACGGGTCAGCGTTCTCGTTGATCGTTAATGCAGCACTTGTATGTTGTATAAAGAAATGTGCGATCCCGGTTGTGATCTCTTCAATTTCCGGGAGTTGTTGCAGTAATTCTCTTGTGATTATATGGTAGCCCCTTGATTTCTGACTGAGGCGGATCGTCTTTTGAAAGGTCTTCATAAATAACGGGTTATTTTCGAGCGAATATAACCCGTTATAGTCAAAAATATAGATTATTCCTGAGTAAGCTGAAGATCAGGATGAGTGATGGTAGAACGGACATAGGAAAGAAAGTCCGGCATCATTTCGTCGATCTGTTGTTGTTTGATCTCATCAATATTTGCAGCAAAACCTACTTTAACAAAACGCTTTTTAAACGTTCGTTTATCCCTGTATGAAGAATAAAGCAGCCCGTTTCTGACATCGAAAATATATGCTTCAAGATAGGTGGTTAATTCTGCATTCCTCCCGGGAATGATGGGAATGGTGACCAAACCGGCATAGAGTATAGAAAGCAGGTTCGAACGCTCGTCGTATCCCGTGGATGAGGATACGAACATAACCAGATCCGATTTTGATTGTGCCGCATAAAGCCGGAGCTTCATTAAATTGATCGGCTCCGGAATCGTGCTACTGTGAGCATAGATCTCATGTTGCTGGCTGTAATAATAGCCATCCGGGTTTAACAGAGCCGGAGAGATCTCTACCGCCCTCGAAATGTTCTTTACTGTTAACACAGAATCCTGAAACGGATATTTATCTCTGCTCGCATTGTAAATAGACATCGAAGCCGGTAAGGTGATCTGTGGATTCGCCTCAAAAGCCTTTCTGATGTCGTCGTCATTAATCTGCTTTTCCCTTTCGGTATCAACACTGGAAAAGGAACCGATATACTGGGATGAAGAGCAGGCTGTGAATACTACAGAGAACACCATCAAACCTAAAAAGTCGTACCTGAAACGCATAATAATTGGGTTGGTTAACAATTAGAGTTGTTTACCACTAACTGTAAACCTGGTTCCTTCCATCACAAAAAATTAATCAAATGCTGACCAGGACAGGGTAAATACAACTCTGGCCTGGAATAGTGTTGGTTTTAAAGATTTTAAATCCTGTTCTCGATGAGTATTCGTCAGTTTAAAGAACAGCGAATACCTTATACCGCCTTAAGATTGAAGATCATTCTATCTGGGCCCGAGGTTTTTATATATGTGGCCCTCAGAATTTAACAGCCAGAGATGGCCATTTCCATCTACCGAGATATTCGCTCCGGCTCCCGTAATTCGTACCCATTTTTTACTTCCGGAAATGTAATGGTAAACGAAACTATCTTCGTTTACCACCCAAACATTTCCACCGCCAACACCAATATCAACAGCCCGACCACTAACTTGCTCCCAGTTTTCTCCGGTCCAACGGTATATTGATTGATTTCTGTTAATACCCCAGGCATTACCGTCTTTGTCTACATCAATTCGAACCAAAGATCCGGGCATTTTCTCCCAGTTTTGCCCTGGTTTTTTCCGATAGATGGAGTACTTATATCTGGAATCAAATTCATTGTGATCTGTCTGTTTTGCAAACAGGTGAGTAAAGTCTATAGGATTTTCCAACCCACTATTAACCTCTTTAACAGTGGTAACCCATAAGGTTCCATCTTCGCCATATCCAACATCATAAACAGCATTGGCATGATCATCGAGTACCCAGCTGTTATTGGTATTATCCCTGTAATACAAACGCCCTTTGTTATTAACTACTACCAGTTCATTTTCTCCTTTCGCATCCAGGTGGATAACGCCTCCACCATCCATAAATTGGTGCCAGGACGAATCAGCCTGGTTCCATTGGTAGATGTACCCGCTGCTGTTATTTACAAATGTAGTTTCGTCACTGGCTGCAATATCTGTGGCCAATCCCGGCATTCTTTCCCATTTGTACGCTAGCTGAACACCGGGAGGGTATTGAGCATAATCAGTTCCATGATATTTTGCCCGTGCATGTGAGTGTATATTACCAGCCATAGGTGCAATGGCATCAGCCAGGTTTTTTAAATTCTGTGCTGCCACTTCTCCCGCTTTTTCGGGTGAAGCAATTTCGATAGAGGGGGATACATTCCAGTCCTCACCAAAAACAACCCCGGATACATTCAAAACAAGGTCCAGATCATTTTGGCCATCGGCCGAGCCCGAAATGTGTATGTTGTTAATACTGAAAGCGTCAAAAGCACCATTCAGGATTTGCTCCGGTAGACTTTCAACATAAGAAGTGGCTTTTTGGGCCGCAGTGAGGGCCCCTTTAGCAATGGCTAGAGAAAAACGAGCTCCATTATATTCCGAAAATGAAGCTACCACCAATGGATCGGCATCTACCGAAATAAAGTGCGTGGTTTCCTCCAGTGATTTAACAACCAATTTTGCCGCTTCAATTACCGGTTTGTATGCTTCATACTCCGACCAATATTTACCTTCTTCATAATAGGCATGTACTTTTTCTTTCACCTGGTACCAATGGTAATGTTTGGCTTTGTTTTTCCAGTGTTTGAACTCGCTATGTAAATGGTCGAGCGAGCCTTGCTTACTTTTTAAAACACTCTCGGCATGCTCCAGCGGAGCAACGGCTTTATCGTACCGCTGCTGAGCCTGTTCGCGGGCATTTTCGTACACGGTTTTAAGAGAGTCGAATATACTTTGGGCATGCGTAATATTTTGCATCTCGGAAGCATACGTTTTGTCAATGTTTTTGAAATCGTTAGTAAGATCAGTACTAATGGTGTGTGATACTTCATTTGCGATGGTTTTACCACCATCCTTAAAATACCCGGCTACTTCGAAAGGGGCTTTTTTGTCGAGGATATTGGCGAGAGGTAACCGGAATTTAAATCCAGCCCCGATATCTTCAGTAACATTAGCATCAAATTCGAATCCAAAATTAGCGGCTGTAAATGAGGCAAGTGCACGCTCTTTTTCGCCATCAATTTCAAAAAAAGTATCGATGAAAAGTACAAATGCATTTTGCCCCACATAATTAAGCTTCCTTTTAATTACACTGCTTCCTTTCAGGCTTTCTTTAGAGGGAATAAAGCCCTTGAAGCGAGCGTTTTTCATTTCGAACCAACCGATGGACCAGGGTTCCATGGCATCATCAAAATAGATGCCGTCTTTATTGGCGTATACTTTTAACGAACTCAGATTTTTGTTAAAAGCTATCAGTGACCCGGTAACTGTTGTTCCTGATTGATCGATGCCCAGGTCGGGATCGCTTACGGAAGGCGCAAAAGTGAATTTGACATTTTGTAACCCAAAATGATTCAATCCAACATCCTTTATCGCTGTTTTCCATTCGTCGGAATACGTATCCGGACCTCCCAAAACAGAGGGAAGCATGGCGAGCTCTTCTAACATGATGCGGTCTAAGCTTGCCATTAATGCTACTCCGGTACCCGAAGCAGCGCCAACCGGGATAAGAACAGAAGCCGTTAATCGTGTTTGAGTGCCGAAATCGATCTGCCCTAAGATTCCGATATGCCAACCGGTTTCTTTGTCGATGAGGGTTTGCAGTTTAACTTCCTGCATATTAAATCCCTTCAGACCAAAGATGTCTTTCCAAATGCCACCACGAATATCACCTTCCACAAAAATGGCGGTACTTTTGTTGGGGTCGAACCCTAAGGTGCTGGCAACGGCCTGAACCTCAGCGTTTGCGGCGCGACTGTTGGCTCGTTTGATAGACCGGAACCCAATTGCGGCATCAAAAAAAACATGATCGGAGTTTACATCCACACGCACCTCGGTGCCTATTCTTAGTTCACAATCGGTTTCATCAAAGCGCAAAAAACTCTTTGGTTTTATGAAATCGAGGCTGGCAGTGAGTTTGCAGGCAATCCCTAAGTCCACTTCCTCTTGCTGCATTTTGAACGAATCGGGTTGACCGGGAATCGTAGGAAGGGCCCCTAAATCGGCCACTAAACTCATCATCATGTCGCTACTGGCCAAATAGTTGTAAGCACCTCGTATCTCTAACCCACCTGAAAACCGGCTGTTGCTCAAGCCAATCATTTTTATGAGTTCCTGTGCTCCGGGAGCCACATCCATCGGATACCAGATGCCGGTTACCGAAGCACCTGTTTTTACCTGAATACTATGGCCAAGATTTTTGTATGGAGCAAGAAAATTTTTCACTTCGTCCGGTGTGTTCTCATCCATATTGATGACGCCATCCTGTGTTGTAAAGAAGTAAACCGGGTGTGTGATTTTGAGAAATTCGTGGTACGAGTTTTCGGTTCGTATGATAAGTATCCAGGACCCGGAGGATCCTTTATACAACATAGAACCTATCTCCTTGCCTCCCATCCCGGAAATGGAAGCTTCATAGGTTTGGGCATTAATTTTTTTAGCTGAGTTCACTTCCAGCTGATGATTGAGCCTGAGATCAACCAATTGCAGTACCACAAATTCTTTGTCCTCATCCGATTGAATTTCCGGATAAGCCAATGCGGTATTTACGGTCATAAGCACAAGAAACAGGGTATAACTAAGCACCTGTTTGTAAAGAGTAGTTTTAGTATTCATGGCGGTTAAGATGGTGAGTTAACAGTTACAGACTTACCCGCAGTTTGGGTCTGTGAAGGGATCACAGTTTGTATTTTCGTTGCTGCTACTGGATGAAGATGAGTCTGAAGCGTTATCAGTGGTAGTTTTGGAACTGCCTGAAGAGGAACATACTACCGATGGGTCATTCATAGAGTTGGGCAAAACAAGCGAGCCTCCCTCATTAATTATACCCTGTACTTTGGCTCCACTGGAAGTACCCGTTCCATAATTCTGATTGTTAATTCCCATGATAGTCTGAAGGGTCGTCTTGTAAATTTCAACTTTAAGGGAGTCGGAAATATTAGTATTGGCAAAGAATTCACACATCCTGAAATACATCTCACGAGTCAAGAGCACATTAACGGAGCGGCCACCCAGACTTGCTTCTGCTTCACCTTCAGAGGCACCCTCAGAATCTTTATTACCTATAGTGAGCATATCAAGATCAAGCGCAGTATTTGCCTCTTCATTGTAGGTGGCGTCCGGGGCGGGTTCGGAGCAAACGATCAAGTTGTCATTGGTCTGCCTCACGATAGAAGATTTTGTTGCTGCTGAGGTTGAGTAAAAGCCAGAGCCTTCTAAGCCTTGGTATTTCACCTCAAGTGGGCGAATTGATGAGCAGGATGTCAGTATAGTTGAAAGAAGAAGTAGGTTAATGAGCGATTTTATATTCATTGTTCAGGCGATTAGAAAATTAAAGTTCATCTTTGTGTTGAAGGGCATACCGCAACACACAATTATTACCCGAGAGATCTAATTTCCGGGCAATGTTATAGCGGTGGTTTTCCACTGTTTTTGGTTTTAAGCCAAGTTCAGTGGCTATTTGGTCACTTGATCTGTTTTTGGAGATGAGTCTCAAAACCCTCATCTCGGCTTTACTAATAGGTAAGTGTGATTTCATAACGTAAGTAAATAATGAGGGCTGGCACTCAACATAGGGGCCAGCCCTCATTTTAGATTAGAAAAGGGAGGCTATTCGTATCTGCTTTTCTTTTGTGATCAGGGGTAAATCTATGATCTACACTAAAGCTATATCAACGAGTCCTCCTCCTTGAGAAGGAGGAGACAGAGGAGGTCGAAAACTATGGATCAATTCATTGATTACCAGTGTATAGGGCTGTGGTAAGTGTATAAGTAAGCATGGGTTTGGTCAATGGTATCCTCAACACAATATTAAAGTGTTGATACTGCCAAACATTGTTACATCTCGATTTTTGGTTTTGGCAGACTCCTCGATTCCTCGGAGTGACTATCCCCAAGTCATAGAGAGGCAGCAACGATGAATCTACACGATCTTGACCTGATTCGAATCTTGGTGTTGGTGGACTCTTCGCAATCCGAGTAACTTTTAAAACTCCCGTTTATGCTCCAGCGCCCAGGAAAGAAGGGAGTTGTTCCGCCCGCTCAAATTCAGCTTTTGTGAGATATTACGACGGTGATTTTCCACGGTTTTCGGGGAGATAAAAAGTTGTTCAGCAATTTCAGCGGTTGTTTTTTTCTGTGCGATTAGCTTCAGAATAGTGAATTCACTTTCCGTGAAAAGTTCAGAGTAATCCTGCTTCAGAAATCCACCTTCTTGCACTTCCTGCTTAGATAAAGCCAGCGTTATGGTAGTAGCTACCTGATCTTCATCAAAAGGTTTGAGCAGATAGTTTAAAGGTTTGAGGCCTTGTGCCCTAATCAGATAATCATCGTTGGCATTCGCAGTAATAAAAATTACATGGGTGTTAATTTTTTGAAGCATCTGCTTGCACAGGGTAATACCATCCTGATAGTCTTCTTCAAGATTGATGTCAGCCAGCACCAGATGCGGTAGAAAGTTCGTATAGGTATTCACCATTTCGGTTGAATCGTTCACGATAAGTGTATTACGAATGCCAATCTTTCTGAGGATATTATTCAAATCCCGGGCAATTACCATTTCATCTTCTAATATGAGAACGCGTAGGTCAGTCATTGGGCAATGGAATATGTAAAATGTATTCAGTACCTGATGTGGTAACTAATTCACGGGTCCCTTTCAGTTGACGAACCATGTCTTTGATCAGCATAATTCCCAGCGTTTCATCCTGCTGAACTGGTTCATGATCCATGTCAAATCCGGGCCCGTTGTCTTTAATTACCAATCTTAGAAGGCCCTCTTTAACAGAAGCAGAGATACTTAGAAGGCCATTTTTTTTGCCTTTAAATGCGTGCTTGAATGCATTTGTAACCACTTCATTCACGGTTAGTCCGAGCGGAATGGCCACATTCAAATCCACCTCGCAGGGTTCCATGTCAAACGCTGTGCGTACTTCTTCTTTTTGGTAAGACTGCTCGATATGACGAACCAGGTTTTTTAGATAGGGCGCCAGTTCCACACGTTTCAGGTCATCATTTTGATATAATATCTCATGGATCATACTCATACTGCGAATTCTCGACTGACCGGTTTTAATAGCGTCCAGTACTTTTTCATCCGTGATAGATTCCTTCTGTAAATTTAAGAGGCTGTAAATTATTTGAAGGTTATTCTTTACCCGGTGATGAATCTCTTTTAGAAGAACTTCTTTTTCAGCCAGGCTTTCCTCAATCATTTTCTTTTGTGCAGCAATTTCTGATGTTCTGGCTGCAACTTCAGCTTCCAGCTGTAGATTTCGTTCTTCCAGTCGCTTCGTTCGTATCTTAGAAACTACAAATGCGATCAACCCGATAAACCCGGATGCTAGAATTAGATATACAGTTTTTGCCCAGTTAGTGAGGTACCAGGGAGGGAGAATAGTGAATGTGAAACGTGCAGGAATACTATCTACGCGGTACAAATTCTTTCCTTTTATCTCGAAAGTATACGTGCCGGGGTCTAGATTTGTGTAATCTTTTTGGGTTTCTTTTGTCCAGCGACTCCAGGAATCTTCGGCTCCAATCATTCTGTAGGAAAACTGGTTTTCGCCGAGCGCATCAAAATGAGGTAAACCATATTGGAAACGAACGCTGTTTTCATAATACGTTAAAACAGGTTCCGGGAATAGCTCTTCGGAATGTCCGCCGTAGATAAGGGAATCTTTATGGGTTTCATACACATGATGGATATGGGCCTTTTGCTGCGTTTTTCTCTCCATTGTACGATTAAAATCGTAGCGGAATAAACCATTCCAGGTACTTAACCATAAAACTCCTTCAGGATCGTAATAGACGTTGTTAGTTGTTCCTTCAGGCATGCGTAATAACGAGATTTCATCCCAGGTGAAAGCTGAATCGGCACTTTGAGTTAATAACTCATTCAAAAATGATCGGATGTACCAGGTGGTATCGGATAACGATTCTGCCAGATAAACATCCCGACCCGGCGCTGCGTATTTGATCCCGAATGAAGAATCCGGGATAAATTCTCCTGAGTTTTCGTCTAATTGATAGACACCTTTTGGAGTTCCAAATAGTATCAGATCATGGAATTGGATGGGGTAAATGTATTTCTCGACACGATCGGAAAGAATTTCATCCGCCGAATAGGTGGTTGTAACCGGCTCATCCCCGGAATACAAATCTCTGACTTTTGTGATTTCTGATGTCTGTCCCACCCATAAAGTGCTGTCTGCTGTTTCCAGCACAGTAAATGGATAAGGTAAAAAATCAGTAACCGGGTTTTCGAGTGACCAGCCGCCTGAAGTTTTTGTGAGTGTTCGAAATCCATTTTCAGTAACAACAAAAAACATGTCTTCCCTGAATTTTGAAGGGATAATATCCACGATCAGCATTCTGGGAGTAATGGAGGTAACAGTTTTCCCATCGTACACAAACACACCTCTTGTTGTACCCATCAGCAAATAGTCCTCAGTGGCAGATAAAGCCAGTGTATGGGCCTGAGAACCTTCAATCTGAGTAAAGTATGCGGGTTCCAGATCAGCAGTTACCAGCTTATGAATGCCATTCAGGTTGGCCGCATATATATCGCCTTTAAAACGAATCACATCGTTAATAAATCCGTTTAGTCCGGCATCTTCATCAAATTTAGAAAGCGGTGATTCCAACTCAAGTCTGGCAACCCCATTCCCCAAAGCAACCCAAAGGCCATGCGTCTGGTCTTCGAATAACCCGGTATTTGCAGATTCGTTCAGGTTAATCGAGTTAACATATTCTCCCTGTTCATTGATCACATATAATCCATCATAGATCGTAGAAATCGCAATATTTCCGCTACTAAGTGTTAGCACTTTGTAGCAGGTTGCCAATTTCAGTTTCTCACTAATTTCAGAGTTAATGGGTTTAATTGAGTCTCCGTTAAACAAGTAAAGTCCCTGATCAACAGTAAGTATCAGAAGCTCATTGTTTTGCTTTTTAATGATACCCGCAATTCTGTGGGGAAAGGATTCAAATCCCGCTATCGGCTCCATCTCTGTGCCATTAATAACGAATACCCCTTCGTTAGTTTTCTGGTAGAAGATTTGTGCCCCAACGTTTAAAATATTTCCACCACTCTCATTGCTATTTTTTTGCCAAAGCACCTCAATCCTGTTATCACGAAGGTAGAATAGTGCTTCATGAGCCTGGAAATACACCCCTGAAGGAGTACTTACAATGTTCCAGATATCGGTAAAATCACGGTAGTTTTCAGGAACCAAATCAAGTAGTGAGATAAGAATGGTGTTTCCTGTTGTGTCGGCTCCTATTCTTCCAAAAACACCTTCTCCGCCAAAATAAATGGTGCCATCGGGAGCTTTTTCCAACGATCTGATCAGGTTGCCATTTAAACTACGTGCGATGTCCCAGTTGTAGCCATCAAACCTTAGTACTCCGGCATTATTCGCTATAAAAATTCTACCGGTTGAATCTTGTTCTATTGCCCAGTTTTGAGGAGTGGCCCGATAATCCTCACTTTCATAAATGGTATAAAAGGGACGGCCGGATTCGTTCTTGAGTTGCGCAAAAGCAGAATTTGCATCTACTAACAATAGGAGAAATAAAAAATAAAGTCCCGATATGTTGTGTATTGATCCCAAGTACCTGAATACTTTTACTGAATCAAAGAAATCAAAAAAAGTAAGTGGTACAAGTGGGGAATTTTATATTTCAATTCGTTAAGAATAATTATTGAATTCATAATCATACTTTGTTCAAAATAGCTGTATATTTAGGGCTGCGAATTTTTCAGAAAACAAACTCAATGCAACAAGAACTTCGAAATATCGCCATCATTGCTCACGTAGATCATGGCAAAACTACTTTGGTAGATCAGATCCTGAAACAGAGCGGAACCTTCCGTGAAAATCAGGAGGTAGAAGAACGGGTAATGGATTCCGGCGATCTTGAAAAAGAACGTGGTATTACCATTAGTTCTAAAAACACCGCTGTACAGTGGAAAGGAACTAAGATCAATATTGTGGATACTCCCGGTCACGCCGATTTCGGTGGTGAAGTGGAACGTATCCTGAAAATGGTGAATGGTGTAATTCTGCTGGTGGATGCTGCCGAAGGACCGCTTCCTCAAACCAAGTTCGTACTCCGAAAATCACTTAGTCTGGGATATAAACCAATTGTGGTGATCAACAAGATCGACCGTAAGGATGCCCGACCGGATGCAGTACTTGATGAGATCTTTGATCTTTTTGTGATGTTGGACGCCAACCACGATCAGCTTGATTTCCCAACCTTGTATGCGGTTGCTCGTGATGGTATCGCCAAATTGCATCTGGAAGATGAAGGCGAGAGTCTGGAACCATTGATGGATACCATCGTTAATCATGTGCCTGAACCTCACCAACCTGTGGATGAGCCGTTCAAAATGTTGGTTAGCAGTATCGATTGGAACGATTATGTAGGCCGGATTGCCGTGGGTAGAATTGAACAGGGTCGCGTTAAACTAAATCAGGAAGTGGCATTGGTTAGCGGCCGTGGCGAAGTTAAAATGAAAGGTCGCGCTACCAAACTCTTTACCTTTAATGGATTACAGCGCGAGCCGGTTGATGAAGCTTATGCAGGCGATATTGTGGCGCTCGCCGGATACGATACCGTAAATATTGGGGACACGTTAGCTGCAACAGTCGACCCGACTCCGCTGGAATATGTGGATCTTGACAAGCCAACCATCGCTATGTATTTCCGGGTAAATAACTCTCCATTTGCCGGTAAAGAAGGGGATTATGTTACTTCAAACATGATCAAAGACCGTCTGGAACGTGAAGTTCGTACCAATGTAGCAATGAAAGTAGAAGCGACTGAAAGTCCGGATGTGTTCAAGGTATCCGGGAGAGGTGAACTTCAAATGGCCATTTTGATTGAGACCATGCGCCGCGAAGGATATGAATTTGCAGTTTCCAGGCCTGAAGTATTAATGCAGGATGTTGACGGAGTGATTCATGAGCCTGTTGAGGAGGTGATCGTGGATGTTCATACCGACTACAGTAATCGGGTGATCGATAACCTTCAGAAACGAAAAGGTATCATGCAGGGAATGAGTCAGGAAGGGGAAAATAACCGTATCGAATTCAGAGTTCCATCCCGTGGTTTGATCGGATTCCGTGGTGAAATGTTGACTGAAACTCGGGGTACCGGAATTATGCACCAGCAGTTTGATTCGTATGAACCATTTGCAGGTGAAATTCCTGGTCGTAATCGCGGAGCATTGATTGCATTAGAGCAAGGTGATGTGACCGGATACGCTTTGGAAGGTGTTCAGGACCGTGGTCAGTTTTTTGTAGAACCGGGCGATCCGGTTTATATGGGACAAGTAGTTGGGTTGAATAACCGAACCGATGATATGATCGTGAACGTGGCTAAGAAGAAGAACCTTACTAACCACCGGGCAACTCAGACTGCTGATTCAGTTAAGATCTCTCAGGCGAAGAAAATGAGTCTGGAAGAATGTATTGAGTTTATTGCCAACGACGAACTACTTGAGGTTACACCAAAAAGTCTTCGTATTCGTAAGAAATTTCTGGATCACAACGAAAGAAAACGCGAAGAGAAAAAGAAAACGAACGCATAATTATTTTATCAAAAACATTTAGGGAAGTCGGTTAGTGTATTGCTTTGAGATGAGCGGTATCATTAACTGACTTTTTTTATTCAAACGGCTAAGCAGAACCAGCTGAGGAGTTTAGAAAGTAGGATTAAACCGGATCCAGAGTATGGGGGCTCTGCTAGTTTGGTTTAGATCCCAGGCCACCTCTGCACGAATAGAATTGGTGCCAAGCCCAATACCTCCACTGTGTTCCATTTTGGAAACTGAAAACTCAGAAAAGCCATCTAAAGGATTTTCATTTTCACCGGAGTAATACGAAGTCCATCCGGAATCCAGAAAGAAACTTAGATAAAAATCATCTAAATCGATCCAGCCATCATTCCAATATCCACCAGAGCCAAACTGGATCTCGGCATTGCTGAGTAACATTTTATTGCCACCATCACTATTCAAAGGTAGAGATTTGTAGGGTTGCGCCCGTAAAGAACCGGGACCTCCCAAATGGAATTCCTTCATTTCCGGCGCTTCACCGGTAATACTGCCTGCACGTAATCGATATTTTAAGACAGCACCGGGTTCAAAATTCAAATAAGAAATGAATTCAGTTAAGTATTTGGTGTAAGTATAATCACTGATCCCGTATTCAGGATCTGCGATCTCCATCACACCGGAAAGTGAGAATGTAAATCTTGGAAGAAGTATGATGTGTTTAGGATTGAATGCGGCCGACAGAGTTAAACCTGCAACATCTATGGAGTCTACCGGAGTACCGAAGAAATAATCAACGGCCGGGTTCGGTCGGTAAAAATCATTTTTACCAAACATATGATAATCGGTGGATTGTTCCAGACTGCTAAAGGTATTCTGATTGAAGGAAACGCCGCCTTCAAAGTAATTGGTGGTGCGGGCCAGTGCATATAATCCCCAACCTTCCTGTTTGTAATAATCCAGGTAATCATAACCTGCAAAAACAGCACTTAATGAGGTTTCCATCAGGCCCATTCGCCAATAATCGTCGGTGCTGGTTGCATTATAAATGCCACCACCAAGTATGAGGTGTTTTTTATGGCCGAAATAGCGTTCCAAACCGGCTTCATATTGCCATTCATCCTGACCAAAAGAATACCCGATCATCCCGGTTGGATGGAGATTAACTATATCAAAGAAGTGATTATAGCTATACCACTGCATCCGTTCTTCGCGGATTCCCAGAAAAACACCGTCAACCCGGTTAAAATGTACCATGGGAAGGATGGGGTAAGCCGCATACAACTCGTTAGACGTGTAAGGACCGGATTCAAAGAAGCCACCAAAATCCAGACCTTCATTATTAATTCGGGTTACATATCTGGTTTTGGCGCGATGTTGGTAGCCTTCGTCGTCTTTCTCCTCTTCATCAGGTTCTTCGGGTTGATCACGTTTCTCGTTGCCAATCAGTTCATCAATGGGTTTAGAAAAGAAGGGACTGTTTTTAAAAGGGTCATCAGTCTCATCCGGTTCAGATTGAGCCATGAGCAGCGAAGTGCCTGCCACAAAAAAGCAAAGAAATAAGAATAAAACCCTTTTAGTCATGATCCGGATAATAAATTAACAGGGGCACCATACGGCCCATTGCCATGGATGTTACGAGTTATTTTTGAACCTTAGTATCTTTTGCTTTCAGTACCATTAAGGTGATGTCGTCTTGCTGAATATCTTCACCTGCCCAGCCATCCGCAAGAGTTTTCAAAGCATCAAGAATATCTGAAACAGATTTGTGCGCATTTTCTTTGAATATGGATGAGATAACGGACATCCCCAACATTTCACGATCGGTATTAAATAGTTCCATCAATCCATCGCTCATTAATAAGAAGGCATCGCCCGGTTGAGCTTCAATAGTTTGTTTTTGATAGGGGAAATCCGGGTTACCACCTAAAGGTAAACCCTTGACCAGGTGTACCTGAATTGCTTGTTCTATTGCCTTATAATGCAAAACTGGTGGCATACCTGCCGAAGTATACTCTATGTGATGTCCCTCAAATCTCATAAATAACATACTCATATACATCATTCGCAGGTCCATGTTTTTTATGCCTTCCGACATCTTTCGAAGCAGGTTAACAATGTTCTGCTCTCCGGCCAGGGTGTGGAAATAACTTTTTGCTGTGGCAACCACAATTCCTGATTTCATTCCATGGCCTGTTGCATCTCCCAGAGCAATCGTTTTTGATCCATCTGTGTTGAGTACAAAATCATAAAAATCACCACCCACTTCCTGAGCGGTTTGCATAAATACATCAATATCCCAAAAATCACATTCCGGCAATTTTTTGGGCAACATGGATAATTGTAAAGCCCGCGCCTTTTCCAGTTCAGCCGATTTACGATCATTTTCAGCGGCCAGTAACTTTCGTTCCAGTTCTTTTTGTTTACTGATGCGCTCCTGTTCCAATGCTTTTTCAGAGAGTTCATTTACTTCCCTGAGTTTATCTTTCAGGCTTCGGTTGATGTGAGCAAATTCTCTGGATAAATAGATCGACATGCCAAGAATAAGACCGGTGGCTCCATATAAATTTCCCAGTACCGGATCACCTGAAACAATATCAAGATTAGCCAGGATAGTGTATAGAATTCCGGCGGCAAAAAGGATCAGTCCAGAGCCTATTAACCATATACCCTCTCTTTTTCTGAAGAATGAGACGATGAGGATCCTGAATATTTCCAGCACCGAGATAAATACAAACAACTCACGAATAAAACTGAAATATTGGGTATTGAACCAGGAGCCTATGGCAATAGTAAAACCGGTACCAAAAAAGAACCAGTAGATCCCGGGCACTTTTTTATAAAACAGGCTATACGCAAACCGAAGTGCATATACGGAGGTAAGCACCCACACAATAAGCGAAAGCTGGTAATACCGCAAAGCTGCGATCGGAGAATAACTCAGGTCAGTTTTTAAAATGGTATAGGTGAGAATGGTTAAAAATCCGGTGAAAAGTGCGAAATACAGATTTCTTTTTTCCTGAGGATAGAATCCGAAGAGTAATGAATGGATAATGGTAAATGCCAATAATAATCCCATGAAGAAGCGGCGCAGCCAAAGATACCCGGTGTCTTCATCGATGATCTTTGCAACGTGATGATTCATGTCTCCAAAAAAGAAGCGAAACCCCGATGTAAAACCCAGATCGCTATAAGTTTTAGTGTCAAAATTTGCAAAGCGAACCGACAGCACATGACTTGTGGTATCTTCAAAAATAATGGATCGTGGTTGCCGATCCTGATAGGGAAGATAATCCTGAACGGTGGTTCCAACCTCACCCAGAGCGTAGAGTAATTTGCCATCCCAATAAATTTCGGAGGCACCATTATGTTGTTCAATGATGAGCGCGAGTGGATAGCCAATCAAACTGCTGTCTGCTTTTACATGTAGACGGAACCACCCAATGCCTTCCCAGTCGATGAATGGTAGTTCGGAACTACCCAGATAGGTACTTACATATTGCCAGGATGAATCGGGAAGGGTTGGGTCCGCCCATACTTTATTGTCGCCGGGCATGAATTTCCATGTATCAGCAATGTATATGGTTTGGTCTTGAGGATCTAAATCGGCTTTAGAAATAGTGACCACAGCCGGATCCGTTTGGGCATAAGTCTTCTCGTACACTCCCAATGAAAGAGTAAGAGTGAGCAGAACAAAATATATGCCTGCATCAACCTTTGTATGTGTGTTGACCCGCCCCAAAGCGTTGGTAAAAGATTGTACTTAGTCGATGTTAATGGTTACAGTTCCGAATTGTGTTTGCAGGCTCACCGGTGTTCCACCTTTCCCTAAAGTTCCATGTATAGTTTTCGTGTTCTTTGAGCCCGAAAAGCTGTCGGAATCATCCTCCAGATAAATTCTATTTGCATTTGCAGTAAGATCGAAGCCGTTGTGTGAAGGAAGATCTATTTCAATATCCCCGGCTGTTGTAACCAGACTGATCCCCTGTGCAACATCTTCAAAAGTTGCATAGATATCGCCACCATCAGATTGTACCAACATGGTTCCGGAGATCTCATCGGCAAAAACATCGCCACCTTTTAGTTTAAGCCGAAATTCACCATGGGCTTCATCCACATTTATATTTCCGCCCTCAGTCTGTGCATACATGGTGCCGTTAACTTCATCAAAAGAGATATTCCCGCCGGCTGTGTAGGCAGCTACTTTTCCTTTCACTTCGTCTATATCAATATTACCGCCACTGGTTTTCATCATGTGGTTTCCGGTTACACCATCCAGACTGATATGCCCGCCGTAGGTCTTCAGGTCGGTGGACATTTGTTCGGGAACATAGATCTTGAAAGAGAAGGTCATTTGATCACTGAAAAGACCGGTATCTTTAGATTTTTCCTCCACCGAGGCAACCACCTCATTACCTCGCTGGAGCATAGTTATACGATAGTTGTCCAGATTTTTTGAATTTGACCAGAATGCGTAGCCCCGGTCAACATAGAGTTCAATCTTTACTTTGCCATCTTCAGAATGCCGGATCACATCAATATTGCCGGATATGGTAAAAACTTTTAGTGCTCCCGGGCCATCAACAGTAAATTCAGTGGTTTTATAAGGTTCATTATTTACAGGGTCAGAATTGAAATGAATACCCGAAGTGTGTGCATATACGGGCGGAAACAGTGTAAACCCAACAATGGCAAGAATGCCTGTTAGCCGTATTAAATGATATATAAATGAACGTAATCGCAAGACGATGTAAGGTTGTTATGCACGAAATTTGTAAAGGGCTACGATAAGAAAAAAATTTCGTTTCAAAACATTCTATAAACAGTGCAATCAAAAGTATGCGCCGGTTTCTACGGTTGGAAAGATCTCCTCAAACGTTTTGATCTGATCGGTACCGGTTCGTTTGTGAATGTGATTCCGGTTTAATTGTTCAAATTTAGATAGTCCCATACCGGCCAGTATTTCCTGTGCTGCATCAACAGTCTGACTCTGGAAGTTTGCAACACGTGTTGCCTTGTCAGAAACTACCAAACCCCTGGTTAGGTTTGGATTATGAGTGGTTATTCCGGTTGGGCATTCATTAGTATCACATTTGAGAGCCTGAATACACCCCAGCGCAAACATCATTCCCCGCGCACTATTACAAAGGTCGGCGCCAAGAGCCATTGCACGGATAATGTCGAATCCGGTTATGATCTTTCCGCTCGCAATAACATGGATGTCTTTTTTCAGGTTAAAACCATTTAGCGTATCGGTAACAAATACCAAGGCTTCTTCTAAAGGCATACCTATAGAATCAGAAAATTCGATAGGGGCGGCCCCGGTTCCTCCTTCGCCACCGTCAATAGTGATGAAATCGGGTTTTATTCCGGTTTCAGTCATCGATTTACAGATGTCGGTAAATTCGGATTCTTTCCCAATGCATAATTTAAACCCAACAGGTTTTCCTCCGGAAAGGTCACGGAGTTCCTGAACAAATTGCAGCAATCCCTGCGGACTGGAAAATGCTTTGTGATAAGCAGGGGAAACAACCTTTGTGTGTGGCTCTACCCCACGGATATCTGCAATTTCTTTGGTGTTTTTTGCGGCGGGTAACACGCCACCATGTCCCGGTTTGGCACCCTGGGATAGTTTGATCTCAATCATTTTAACGGAGTCCATCCCGGCTTTTTCTTTGAATAGACCGGGATCAAAGTTGCCATCCTCTTTCCGGCAGCCGAAATACCCGGAACCGATTTCCCAAACCAGATCTGCTCCGAATTCAAGGTGGTAATCAGAAATACCGCCTTCACCGGTATTGTGGTAAAAACTACCCATGTTAGCTCCTTTGTTTAACGCCCGAACGGCTGCAGCACTGAGAGAACCAAAACTCATTGCGGAGATATTGTAAATAGAAGCATCATAGGGCTGTTTGCAATCGGCCCCGCCAATTAAGGTTCGCTGCGGTATCTTATTCTTATCGATGGGATATATACTGTGAGCTGCCCATTGATATTGATCCGCGTAAACATCCAACTCAGTGCCAAAAGGATGGGTTTCGAATTTCTTCTCGGATCGCTTATTTACAAAATCTCGCTGATTTTTGTTAAAAGGTTTGCCATCAGTGTTACTTTCTACAAAGTATTGTCTGATTTCAGGTGAAATACTCAGGAACAGATATCTGAAATGTCCCAGAAATGGAAAATTGCGAATAATAGTATTCGACTTTTGATTCATATCGATCAGACCAATAAGAAAGACCGGGACAGTTAGCACGAATGACCAAACAAAGGGATGCCAAAGCCAACTTACTATTCCCGAAATGAATGATATAAATATCATGGCATTCACAAATCTTCTACCATTGATATTGAACATGAAGAAATTGTTTAGCATGTCCCCTCCAATTAGTGATAAATAATATTGATGATTTTAAAGGGAGGGATTAGGTATAGTTCCGGAATTCTAACCGGAATTAGTAACCGGTACTATGAAGATGGTTTGCGGGCGTTTCTCGCTTTCTGTGTATTATTTTTTGAATCCAACCCATTTTAGAAAGCTCAGATTTTTTGATGCGTTGTTTTAGGAGATCCATATTACGGTGCTTTACCCGGCAACTCTGGCATGCAAGTTTCTGATCACCTCGGTAATCCATTTCCGATAATTCGACAATAAAATTACCTACTAACCTTAATTTTCCTTCTTCTGATTCACAAAAAGCACATACTCTTTTGGAATTTCTGTTTTGAACACTCATAACCTGATAGCTTTTGATTGAATAATTACTAGGCAAAAGTAAAAGGCGAGATCTATAATAAAAGGAGTTGTAGAGTTCTTGTAGAGATAAAAAGTGATATCAGAAAGGCCAAATTTCGGACAGATTACTTATATAAATAATTATTTTTCAACAACAAGGGGAGTTATAGATGGTGTTGTTCTAACATTGCTGTAGAGAAACCCAATGATCGATAGAGATAGATCTATTTGATCAAGGTTAGCTTTTTTGTGATCAGAATATCGTTGGTAGTTAACGTGTAGAAATAAATTCCAGAGGAGAGATTCCCTGCTTCAAACCTTGTGGCATGATGTCCTGCCTGCACCTTGCTATTAACAAGTGTGCGTACTTCACGCCCAACGATATCGTACACTTTGAGGGTTACAAAAGCATCAACCGGAAGATCATAGGCGATATTGGTTGTTGGGTTGAATGGATTAGGATAGTTTTGGTATAAGGCTACTCTGCTTGGAAGTTCAGTCGTTTCTAAAGGCGAATTGTTTACAAAGTATTGCGAATTCTGACTACCCGGTGTGCCGTTTCCAGCCGATGCAGCCCAGGAGTTAACTAATCCGTTATCAAGATCAGGATTGACGAGTTCCAGGGTGGGGCCGTCACCATCTGCTGTGGTTGGCCATGGAGCGTCGTCGGTAAAGGTGAGAGAATCTGTTAAGTATCCATCACTATTATAAAGAAAAAGCGACTCGCCACTTCCGCTCAGACCATTGTTCATTAAACTATCCAGTATTGAAACTGATGGGAAGTGATCGGTGAAGAGTTCCGGTTCCCGGGCAATTACATAATATGCCTTTGCCGGCAGGATGGATCTTTGATCAAAGACATAGGTTTGTTCTTTAGACCCATCAGTAAAAACCCAACCGGACATATCGGTACTTGATGAGCTGTTATTGTAGAATTCGACCCAGTCTCCGGCATCGAAGGTATCAGATGAATGATAGTTGATCTCATTAATTACGATTGCACTTTCCATCATTCCGCGTGGGGATAGTGCTCCGATGTGAGAGCGGCTTCCATCAGGTAGCAGAATCTCCGGATCACCGGAATGAAGGACCACTGCATTAGTTTGAGGGTAAAAAATATCCCCCTTTGGATTAATTAATTCAGGGGCTCCGAGCAGATTGCCGATGCCCGGTAGAACCGTTGAATTACTTATGGAATAAGAAACAGAGATGGTTGAAAATTCATCAGCTGATACAGGAGTATCTATCATGTCGAGAAATATAGAGTTGGTGATTTCAGCTGAACCACCGCCGCGATTCAATACTTTTTCGTAAGCAGCTACTCCAATATTGGTTTTATAGAATGTGTTATTAACGAATTCACCAAATGAACCTTCGTCCTTAATACCGGCGCCCAGATTGCATTCAACAATGATATTGAACGCGACATAAGCTTCCGACGCCTGACCGATAGAAACCGCTTTGTCTCCACAATGTGTGATGCGGTTATGGGTGATGATCACATTTTCGGAAGCATCACCTACGTCGATCGCGTCGGTATTATCACCGGCAAAATCACTAAAAATATTCCCGGTGATAAGTGTGCTGTCTTTCATGAACCCGATATCAATTGCATCCATATCTTCAATGTTGTTTCCTTCAAATATTGAATTAGAAACCCAGAGATTTCCACCGTTTACATTCAGGTAATCCCCAACCATGTAGACGTTGGAAATGCTGGAATTGAGGATTCTAAGATTGGAAAACTGAGATGACACCGGGAGTTTTACCTGATCGATGGTAACATGATCGAGCGTTAAAGAAGAATGTCGGACACTGACCGCCGCGAAAAAGTCCGGATGATTCTCAAGTCCGGTTGCATCAAAAACGTGAGAAAAACGAAGCTCGGAATGTGCAAAGGAACTATCGATGAACAGACCCGACCATGGGTGACCGGGGTAATAGGGAAGAAATTTTACGGGTTGATCCTGAGTGCCCTTTCCTTCCAGTTTTCCCTGTACGAAGATCCCGGTCCCCTCATTAAATTTGATCTCTACTCCGGCTTCGATCTGTAAAAGGCCATCTTTATCTATGTTCACATCCGCTTCCACTAAATATGGACTATTTGATAATGTGAGAATGGTCGTGTCAGAAATGGTAGCCGGAATGAAAGATTCGGAAGATGTCTCGAATTCGACAAGTAGTACGGTATTTCCACTTAATGTATAAGTTAATTCAGGTTCCTCAGAAAGGGTCTGCGGTTCGGAAGAGGTGGACGGACGTTGGGCCGTGAGGGAGGCATCGAAACTTAGATCACTGCTGCTGCCGCTAATTTGATGAACTTCGACCGCTAAGAGGTTAGTGCCCTCATTAAGTTCAGATACAGGAATGTCGAATTCGAAATACGTGGATTCATCGCTGCCACCAATCGCATTTGTGGCTACTGTGGAATAACTGACGGAGCCCGAAGCTATGTTCGAACGTGCGATCTCATTTCCATTCAGATAAACCACTGCACCATCATCACGTAATAGTTTGAGGGTCAATTGTGTGATCTCAGATATATTACTTACTGAAAATTCTTTTCTGAAATAGGTAGTGATATACTTGTTACCGGAATCAGGCCCGTAATTAAGAAGGGTACTTTGATCGTCGCCGTACCCAAGAATGGCGGGGCCGGAACTCCATGATGCGTCATCATAAGAGGCACTTTGCCAGTCGGTACCCGGAGTCATGCCCTTATCAAAATATTTCCAGGAACTGCGAGTTGGAATCAGGATCTCAGCACTAGAATCAGAGCTGATCAGCTTCCAGCTGGAGAAGGTATAACCGGGTGGGGCATATGCAGTGAATGAAAGGGGAATGCCGGTAAAATAACTCCCGCTGAAATCAGCCTCTTTAAAAAACCCATTCAGATCAACTTTGCCGGATCCGGGAATATTAGATTCTACGGTTAGCGTTGCGAGATCTCCTAACCCAAATTGATCCGATAAGTTTTGGATGGCCTCTGTAGGTCGCTGAGTAGCAAATGTTCTGAACGATTCTATCTCATTAAACCAGTTTTGCATGCTTTGAATGCCGGCAGTTTGTCCCCATTCATCAATGGTTAATGAATCGATATACATGCTCCAGGTTTGGATATGCCGGGGCATCTCCGGCTCTATCTGTTGTTGCAGACTATCAATGATCTGTATGACTCGGTTGGACTTAAATGTGGTGTGCAAGCGTTCGGCGTATCGTTGGACAAACGTATTTCTGAAGGCTGTATTCGAAGTCAGCGACCTGAAAAGATCAAAGTTATTGTACAGATCTGCGATCTGGTTTGAGGAGATACGGCTGTCATTGAATCCCCGGTCCATATCAACCAGCACCCAACGCCATTTATTATCATTGCCGCGATCCCTCCACATCTCACGGTTATGTCCCCAGCTGGAGTTTGCCAGATAAGCGGAGACGATCACAAAATCCATCAGGTTAGGGACATCAATTTGAGAAGTAACCTGGTTATAATTTTCTGTTTGAGAGAGATCGTTTGAGTTGGCGTAATTAAGTAGATCCAGATAGTCAGTATTATCGCCCTCGATCACCGTTGCGTCCGATTCGAGATGATCCAGATCGACCTCTGAGGTGCTGTAGTGTAACGAAAAATATTGTTTATCCAGTTTTTCCCGAAGATTATAGATCCCCTTATACTCGTTGTTGAGATACAACACCACGGGGCGGTAGGCCTGGGTTGAGTTCGAAACTTCATCCCGCAAAATACTGGAGATCATCCCGTCTCTTATCATAGTATAAGGCCAGTCGTCACCGCTGTTTCTCAGGTATAATCTCTTAAAAGCCTGATAGGGGAGACGATCAAAAACCTGATACTCAATTTCGGATTCACCATAATCTCCGCGGGCATATATGTTCAGTGGTTTCTGAGCAAAGCGGAAGATATTTTCACCCCCGATGCGCATACCGGCACGTTGAGAAAATCCGGTTTCCTCTCCTAACGGGAAAAAACTGACTGAAACAGGAATCTCTCGTTCTTTGAGTGTATTTCGATATATACCCGTTCCCGGAGCCATCAGGTAAGCATAATCAGCAGAAATTGCGAAGGCTGGTAAATTTCTGATTTCATCAAATAAATAAGTATTTGAGAATACTTCCCCGGGTAACACATCTGCCTCAAACAGTCGGGCAGAAACGGTAGTGTTTTTATTTATGAGGATAGGAGTAGTGTAAACCGGAGAACCGGAAGTGGGAGTTGTGCCATCCAATGTATAGTGTATAGTTCCCGAGTTTGAGATTGAATTCAATGCAACAGATTGCGTACCGGAATAAAAGCCCCCGTCAATTGAAAAGGAGAGAGCCCCTGATTTTTGTGTATCAGAGAAAAAAGGTGCATCGTTTACCCTGCCCGGTGATGGTTCACCAAAATATCCCCACTGTTCTTTATTTACAGGGTTTCTCCCAAAAGAAACATCCTCTGCCTGTGGTCCGAATTGGATCGAATCCAGCAAATTTCTGTCCGCATCATATAATGAAAGAGTTTCTCCATCTTTATTGAGCTTAAAATTGGTATGGTAGTAGGTTGTTGTATATGGGATATTATATGGCCACCATTCTCTGGTATACGTATTTCCTGGAATGTCATCAAAATCATCGGCCCAGATAAGGAGATATCCGTTTGCAGGGATTTCTGAACCTGATGGAAATTGCCATTTCGTTGGCATATCCGGATCGTCACTCAAATAGTATCCACTGATATTGACAGGAATCGGTTGAGTGTTATAAAGCTCTATCCAATCAGAAAAATCACCGAAATCAACCATGTCAGCATTGGTAGAGATATTAGAGGCGAGCACTTCGTTTATTTGGACGACCGGTTGAGCCATAATGCCGGAAAATAACAGGCAGGAAAAAAGCAGGCAGGTGTATAAAACTCTCATGAAATCAGGCTGATCAATTGATAAGCCAATATAGGCATTCGATTTGTTTAACCCATTCCATAAAAATCAGCTTTTTCTTTAAAGTAGGGTTCAAACTGAATTTTGAGTGATTGATGGTCCGCGTGGTTCATCTCCGGGTCAGATGAAATGACATCATGTGCTTTTTCTTTAGCCAAAGCCAACAGGAACTGGTCTTCCACAATATCTGCAACGTTGAAATCCGGCAAACCACTCTGTTTGGTACCCAGAAAATCGCCTGGACCCCGTAATTTCAGGTCAGCCTCAGCAATCTTAAATCCATCGTTGGTTTCTTCCATGGTCTTTAGCCGAAATGCACCCGACCGGCTCACTTTAACGTCCGGCATCAAAATACAATAGCTTTGACGGTCTCCCCTGCCGATCCGGCCTCTTAGCTGGTGAAGCTGGGATAATCCAAATCGTTCGGCGTGTTCGATGATCATAATGGAGGCATTGGGTACATCAACACCCACCTCTATCACGGTAGTGGATACCAGCACCTGAATTTCATTTTGGATGAAGGCTTTCATGACCTCATCTTTTTCATCAGATGTCATTCGTCCATGGAGTAATCCTACCTTAAATTCCGGCAATCGTTTTTTTACTTTTTCAAATCCGGCCGTAGCATCTTTCAGATCCAGAGCCTCAGATTCTTCCACAAGGGGATATATAATGTAAGCCTGCCCGCCATTTTCCAATTCGGACCGTACGAAGTTAAATACATCCTCTCTTTTCTTATCGCTTCTAATGGCTGTTCGGATTGGCTTTCTTCCCGATGGAAGTCCTTTTATGACAGATATATCAAGATCAGCATAAACCGTCATAGCCAGTGAACGGGGAATTGGTGTGGCACTCATAACCAGAATATGTGGGTGTTCTCCTTTATTTAACAGTTCAGCACGTTGCTGTACACCAAATCGATGTTGTTCGTCGATAACTGCTAAGCCAAGATTATGGAAGCGGATCTCTTTCTGGATAACTGCATGTGTTCCAACGACGATCTGACAGGTTCCGCCTTCAATATCTGTAAGAATATCCCGTCTAAGAGCCGTTTTTTGGCCGCCAACCAATAACCGGATGTTTATATCTAGTTCTTTAAGATGGTTAGAGAGTGTTCTGAAATGTTGTTCTGCGAGGATCTCTGTAGGGGCAACAAACGCAGCCTGAAATCCATTATCAAGGGCCATCAGCATGGCACCAATGGCTACAATTGTTTTTCCGGCTCCAACATCCCCCTGAATTAGTCGATTCATTTGGCGGCCGGAACGAACATCCTGTTTGATGTCTGCTAATGCAGTACGTTGCCCATCCGTTAGAGTGAAAGGTAACAGCTCATTAAAATATCTGCTGGTGTAGTTACCAAGATCGCCGAAGGTATGGCCTTGCTTACGCTCCTCTACGGTATGATGTATCTTTTCCATACTCAATTCAAAGAGAAAGAGCTCTTCAAATTTAAACCGTTCCAGGCCTTTTTTACGCTGACCATGATCTTCCGGAAAATGGATCATCCGGTAGGCAGTGTAGCGCTCAGGTAAGTTCAGATCATTGAGTATGTAGGTCGGAATAAATTCCTTGATCGCAGTTCCATCCAAAATAATCCTTACCCATGACTGTATAAGTGCACTGGTGATACGGGCTTTACTGAACTCTTTACTACCCGGATATACAGGAATGATTTTAGAGAAAGTGTCGAGGTCATCCTCATTTGAAAGTTTGTCCACTTCAGGGTGGGCCATTGTGATATTCTTACCATATCGCTTCGCTGCCCCAAAGAAGGCAACATAATCACCGATCTTGAATATTCGTTTAAAGTAACCGGCTCCTCTGAACCAAACTCCTTTCAATGAACCACTGCCATCCTTAATAGTAACTTCCAGTCGTTTTTTCTTTCCAAAGCCGACCTCATTTACTGCTGAGACCTTTCCGGAAACGGTAACTTCCTCTCCGGAACCCATAAGGTGGGCAATGGATTGATTATTTGAACGATCCAGATATCGGCGAGGGAAAAGATTGAGCAGGTGTTGGGGAGTGTGAATGCCAACCGATTGCAGAGCTTCCAGCCTTTTAGTAGATAATCCTGGTAATGAAGATAAATTCAACTGATATACTGTTATATACTAACATTAAAATTATTAGTGTGTAAAAAGCACTGAAATAGGAAAAAAAGGGTGTGGATCAAACCGGAGAGAATAAAAAAGAAATAAGTGGAAGAATTATTTTGCAATAAAACTGCAAACTTCTCTATATTTGCAAGCTCTCGATTTGATGGCAATAACCAAATTTTTTGAACAGTGCCAACTATACAACAACTTATTAGAAAAGGTAGAAAAAGTAAGACACGTAAAACAACTGCACCGGCAATGCAAAGTTGTCCTCAGAAGCGTGGAGTATGTACACGTGTTTATACTACTACACCAAAGAAACCAAACTCAGCCCTTCGTAAAGTAGCAAGGGTTCGTTTAACTAACGGGATCGAAGTGACTGCTTACATCCCCGGAGAAGGCCATAACCTGCAGGAGCACAGTATTGTGTTGATCAGGGGTGGTAGAGTAAAAGATTTGCCTGGTGTTCGTTACCACATTATTCGTGGAACCCTTGACACAGCAGGTGTTGAAGGTCGTACTCAGAGCCGAAGCTTGTACGGTACCAAAAAGCCAAAAGGGTAACATTTTAGATTAATCGAGCATGCGTAGAAGAAAAGCTGAAAAAAGAGACGTACAACCAGATCCGATTTTTGAGGATAAGTTGATCACTCGTTTTGTGAATAACCTGATGAGAGACGGCAAAAAAAATGTTGCCCGTAAGATCGTATATCAGGCGTTTGAATTGATCGAAGAAAGAACCGGTGAAACTGGTATCGAAGTATTTCGGTCAGCATTACAGAATTCAACTCCGGTTGTGGAAGTTAAATCCCGTCGGGTGGGTGGTGCTACTTATCAGGTGCCTGTAGAGGTGCGTCAGGAAAGAGGTACTGCATTAGGAATGCGTTGGTTGATCAAGGCAGCGCGTTCCAGAAACGACAAATCAATGTCGCTTCGTTTGTCACGCGAACTTATTGATGCTTCCAAAAATGAAGGTGGAGCGGTTCGTAAGAAAGACGAAACACATCGTATGGCTGAAGCCAACAAAGCATTTGCACACTTTAGATTCTAAAAAGAATATTCATCAAACACATGTCTGACGTAAAAACAATGGATCCCAAAGTTCTCGATAAAATGCGCAAAACGCGTAACATCGGGATTATGGCTCACATCGACGCCGGTAAAACTACTGTAACCGAGCGTATTCTGTTTTACACTGGTCGTAGCCACCGTATTGGTGAGGTGCATGATGGTGCCGCTACTATGGACTGGATGGAGCAGGA
>DLCN01000025.1:0-3165 GCA_002480645.1 Balneolaceae bacterium UBA7797 | reverse complement strand
GAGCAGGAGCGTGGTATTACTATCACTTCTGCGGCTACTCACTGTATTTGGAAAGACCACCGAATTAATATCATTGATACTCCTGGTCACGTTGACTTTACCGTAGAGGTGGAGCGTTCATTGCGTGTACTTGATGGTGCGGTATTCGTACTGTGTTCGGTAGGTGCTGTTCAGCCTCAGTCAGAAACTGTATGGCGTCAGGCTACTAAATATCATGTTCCATGTATGGCCTTTGTTAATAAAATGGACCGTACCGGAGCTGATTTCTACAATGTAGTTGGTCAGTTAGATGAAAAACTGAATGCGAATCCGATTCCGATTCAGATCCCGATTGGCCGTGAAGAGAATTTTAAAGGAGTAGTTGATCTGATCAACATGCAGGCTATCGTTTGGGATGAGGAGTCTCTTGGAGCCAAGTATGATGTGGTTGATATTCCTGAAGACATGGTAGAAGATGTTGAAAATTACCGTGTTCAAATGCTGGAAGCGATCGCAGACCATGATGAAAGCCTGATGGAAAAATACCTGATGGAAGAAGAGATCTCGGCTGAAGAGATCGTGTCTGCTATTCGTTTAGCTACTATCGCTAAAGATATTACTCCGGTAATGTGTGGTACAGCATTGAAGAATAAAGGTGTTCAGGCTATGCTTGATCGTGTACTTGACTTCATGCCTAGTCCGCTTGATGTTCCTGCAGTTAAGGGTGTTGATCCTAAAACTGAGGAAGAAGTTACCCGTGAGGCTAACCCTGACGGACCTTTCGCAGCGCTTGCATTCAAGATCATGACTGACCCTTATGTTGGTAAGCTTACTTTCGCACGTGTTTACTCTGGTAAGTTAGAGAAGGGTTCTTATGTATTGAATTCATCTACTGGTAAAAAAGAGCGTGTTGGTCGTCTCCTTGAGATGCATGCTAACGATAAAAAAGATCTTGATGTTGCTCAGGCTGGTGATATTGTAGCAATTGTAGGAGCTAAAGAAGTTTATACAGGAGATACTTTCTGTGATCTGGATAATCCGGTAATTCTGGAGCAGATCACATTCCCTGAACCGGTAATTAAACTTGCTGTTGAGCCAAAAACTAAAGCTGATAGCGAGAAGCTTTCGACCGGTTTGCAAAAACTGGCTGAGGAAGATCCTACATTCAAAGTATCAACTGATGAAGAAACCGGTCAGACTACTATTGCCGGTATGGGTGAGCTTCACCTTGAGATCATCGTTGATCGCTTGAAAAGAGAATTTAAAGTGGAAGCCAATGTTGGTGCTCCACAGGTGTCTTACCGTGAAACCATTTCCAAAAATGTTACTCACCGTGAGACCTACAAGAAGCAGACTGGTGGTCGTGGTAAATTCGCTGATATTCAGTTCGAAATTGCGCCAATCAGCTACTTCGATGATTACGATGGAAAAGAAGATCGAATTTCCCGATCTGAAGGATTTATGTTCATCAACGAGATCGTTGGTGGTAATATCCCGAGAGAATTTATTCCATCGGTAGAAAAAGGCTTCAAAGCTGCACTTGAAAGTGGTATTCAGGCTAATTATTCAGTTGAAAACATTGGTGTTCGTCTATTCGACGGTTCATATCACGATGTGGATTCTGATCAATTGAGTTTCGAATTGGCAGCTAAATCCGGATTCAGAGAGTCTGCGAAAAAAGCGAAGCCAAAGTTACTTGAGCCGGTAATGAAAGTTGAAGTAACCACCCCTGAAGATTACATGGGTGATGTTATCGGAGACTTGAACAGCCGTCGTGGAATCATCCAGAGTATGAACTCTGATCCAAATGGTTCTGTAGTAAAAGCTAATGTGCCTCTATCTGAAATGTTCGGTTATTCAACAGACCTCCGTTCATTAACACAGGGTAGAGCAGTTTACTCCATGGAGTTCGAAACCTACACTGAAGTTCCTGATAAGATTGCTCAGGAAATCATTGAAAGCCAAGCATAGAATTTTAACTAATAACTGAATTAAATCATGGCAAAAGAGACCTTTCAACGCACCAAGCCGCACGTGAACGTGGGTACAATTGGTCACGTGGATCACGGAAAGACTACCTTGACAGCAGCGATCACCACCGTAATGGCGAAGACCTGGGGTGGAGTAGCGCAGGCGTTTGATCAAATTGATAATGCACCGGAAGAGCGCGAGCGTGGTATTACCATTGCGACGGCGCACGTAGAGTATGAGTCAGAGACTCGTCACTACGCACACGTAGACTGCCCGGGTCACGCTGACTATGTGAAGAACATGGTAACAGGGGCGGCGCAGATGGATGGTGCTATTCTGGTAGTAGCGGCTACAGATGGTCCTATGCCACAGACTCGTGAGCACATTTTGTTAGCGCGTCAGGTAGGTGTACCTGAAGTTGTGGTGTTCATGAACAAAGTGGACTTAGTGGATGATGAAGAGCTTCTTGAGCTGGTAGAATTGGAAGTGCGTGAGCTGCTGTCCAGCTACGAGTTTGATGGCGACAACATTCCGGTGATCCAGGGATCTGCACTGGGCGCGCTGAATGGCGAAGCACAGTGGGAAGAAAAGATCGTAGAGTTGATCGCAGCTGTTGATGAGACTGTACCGACTCCGGAGCGCGATGTAGACAAGCCGTTCCTGATGCCGGTAGAGGATGTGTTCTCTATCACAGGTCGTGGAACTGTAGCTACTGGTCGTATCGAGCGTGGTGTGATCAAGCTGAACGAAGAAGTAGAGATCGTAGGTATCGTGGAAGCCCCGATGAAGAGTGTAGTAACCGGTATCGAGATGTTCCGTCGCCTGTTAGATCAGGGAGAGGCGGGAGATAACGCAGGAATTCTGCTGCGAGGTATCAATAAAGATGATATCCAGCGTGGAATGGTGTTATGTAAGCCGGGCTCGATCACTCCGCACAAACAGTTTGAGTGCGAGGTGTACGTATTGAGTAAAGACGAAGGTGGACGACACACGCCATTCTTCAAAGGCTACCGCCCGCAGTTCTACTTCAGAACCACAGATGTGACCGGAGCATGTGAGCTTCCAAGTGGTGTAGAGATGGTAATGCCTGGTGATAATGTGAAACTCTCTGTAGAGTTGATTCAGCCGGTAGCGATGGAAGAAGGACTACGTTTTGCGATCCGTGAGGGTGGCCGAACTGTAGGTGCCGGTGTGGTAACTAAAATCTTAGATTAA
>DLCN01000017.1 GCA_002480645.1 Balneolaceae bacterium UBA7797 | reverse complement strand
GTCTCTTTTGCCATGATTTAATTCTATTATTTAGTATTGATTAAAAAATTCTGCATGTAATCATCAACAGAGCCGATAGTCGGATTTGAACCGACGACCCCTTCCTTACCATGGAAGTGCTCTACCTCTGAGCTATATCGGCCTTCTAGAGCGAGCGACCGGGATCGAACCGGCAACATTCAGCTTGGAAGGCTGACACTCTACCAATTGAGTTACGCTCGCTTCTTCATTCATTAAGTAAGTGGGGAGAGCAGGATTCGAACCTACGAAGTCGTAAGACAACAGATTTACAGTCTGCCCCAGTTGGCCGCTTTGGTATCTCCCCATTCGCTGTCAGAGCCAGTGACCGGATTCGAACCGATGACCGACGGTTTACAAAACCGTTGCTCTACCAACTGAGCTACACTGGCTTTTTGCGAAAGACTTTAAAAATAGACATGAACTAAAAAATAGTCAACATTTTTAGTTCAAAAATTTTCAAAAATATTTTTAAGCCTCTTCCTGCTCTTTTTGGTAGAATTTGGCCCAAATCAATCGGGCTAAGATCAGTATTCCGATACCAATCAGTATAACTTTCCCATAAGTTGAAAGATAATTTCCGATAATGTGCCAGTTATCGCGCACCATCCAACCACCTGCAAGTAAAATTGCATTCCAAAAAGCTGAGCTTATAAACGAATTTATTACCGTTGGTGAGAGTTTCAAATGAGACATTCCGGCCGTGAGTGAGATCACAGATCGGGTGCCCGCTAAAAACCGGTTGGCAAACACAACCCATTGCCCATACCGGTACATCCAGATCCGGCCCTTTCTAAAATATCTCAAATTGATAAATCGTAGCAGAAAGTGACTTTCTCTGTTTTCGAGTACCTGATCACCCAGTTTGGTGCCTAGCCAATACATATTCATAAATCCTAAAACGGAGGCTACCACGGTAATGAACCACATCAGTCCAATTGAAAGCAATCCCTCTGCTGCCAAATACCCCGCAAAAGCCAACAGGACATCACCCGGCATGGGCGGGATCAGATTTTCGAGATAGGCAATCCCAAAAAAGATAAGGTAGATCCCAAGAGGAGGAACCATTGAGATCCAGTCAACTATAGTCTTGATCAGATCGTCAGCCATTACTTTGTTCTTCTAATAGAACTACTGCCGTAGCCGAAACACCTTCTTCACGACCTACAAATCCCATCTTTTCAGAAGTTGTTGCCTTCACGGAAACCTGACTAACATCCACTTCTAACAATCCGGCAATCACCTTTCTAATTTCGGGTAATACAGGCATTAGCTTGGGGCGCTCGGCAACCACGGTCGCGTCCAGGTTGGAAAGCATATAACCTTTGTCTGTTACTAGTTTATAACAATGCTTGAGTAACACCTTACTATCAGCATTTTTGTATAAAGGATCAGTATCAGGAAAATGCTGACCTATATCACCAAGAGCCAATGCCCCCAACAGCGCATCAGTTATGGCATGCAATAGTACATCTGCATCCGAATGCCCCAGCAATCCTTTTTCGAATGGGATATCAACTCCTCCCAGAATAAATTTTCTGCCCTCTGCCAATTTATGTATATCAAAACCGTAACCGATCCTCATTATAGATCCTCCTCATTTAAGATCAACCCCGCCACTTTCAGGTCGATCGGATAAGTGATCTTCAGGTTTTTACGATCTCCTTCAATTACCTCAACTACCCCACCAATTCTTTCTACTAAAGAAGCATCATCGGTACCTAAAAAATCATCCTCTCTGGCTTTTAAATATGCCTCCAGCAATAAATCTGCCCGGAATACCTGCGGAGTCTGCGCCTGCCATAATTTGCTTCGATCCGGGGTTTCTGAGATCTCAAAACCATCGCCCAACTTCTTTATGGTATCTTTAGCCGGCACCGCTACTATAGCACCTCCCACTTCAGAAGCTCTATGAGCGCATTTTCTGATCAGTTCAGCTGAAACAAACGGACGCACCGCATCATGGACAGCGATAAGGTCAATGGAATTATCCAGAGATTGCAGCGCATTAAAAATCGAGTGCTGTCGCTCATCCCCTCCCTCGATCACCGAGGCGGATTCTACATCATCGGCAAACTTATTCAGAATAGCTTCTACCTGATCAAACCAATCAACGGATGTAGCAATCCTGATATCGACCACTTCATCAACTTTTGCGAACGCACTAATAGTATGTTCAAGAATGGTCTTTCCGTTTAGTGTAAGAAACGGCTTGGGAGTGTGAGTCCCCATTCGGGACCCACTACCGGCAGCCGGAATTATGACCGCCAGTCTACTCATTTAGATCACAAGCATTGCATCGCCGAAGGAAAACAGGCGGTAATCTTTCTCTTTAGCCTCTTCATAAGCCTTCATCAGGAAATCATACCCGGCGAATGCTGCACCCAACATCAATAAGGTTGATTCGGGACGATGGAAATTGGTTATAAGAGCTTCAGTAATTTTAAACTGGTAAGGCGGGTAAATGAATTTATCTGTCCAGCCGGTACCCTGCTTACTCATACCACTTGCCATCACACTGGTTTCGATAGCACGCACTACACTGGTACCTACAGCAACCACTTTGTTCTTTTTCTTTCGAAGAGCATCATTGATCTTATCAGAAGTATCTTTAGAAATAAAGTAGTTCTCTGAATCCATTCGGTGCTTGGTGAGATCTTCCACTTCCACATTTCGGAAGGTACCCCAACCTATATGTAGTGTTACCGGTAAAAACTCTACTCCTTTAGCCTCGATCTTTTCAATCAATTCCTGCGTAAAGTGCATCCCTGCTGTCGGTGCAGCTACAGCGCCACGCTCGGTAGCAAATACCGTCTGGTAGCGTTCTTTATCCTCATCTACAGGCTCTCGCTCGATATATGGAGGAAGCGGCATTTTACCCAGCGCATCTAATTTCTCGTATAATTCAGTATTTGGCCCGTCGTAAAGAAAACGAATGGTTCTACCCCGGGATGTGGTATTATCCACCACTTCGGCCATTAATTCATCGTCGCCTTCCCCGAAATAAAGTTTATTACCAATTCTGATCTTTCGGGCAGGCTCAACCAATACATCCCAAAGCATATTCTCAGGCTGCAATTCACGCAGCAGGAACACTTCGATATCGGCTTCGGTTTTCTCTTTCTTACCATTCAACCGGGCAGGAAATACCTTAGTATTATTATAGATCACCACATCACCTTCATTCAAATACTCATGAATATCGGAAAACTGGCGGTGTTCGATGGTTTGTTCAGCTCGGTTCAGAACCATTAATCTCGCTGAATCGCGTTGTGCCAGCGGGGCTTCGGGAATGTTTAATCCTTCAATTTCGTATCTAAAATCGGTGAGTTTCATCTCTCAGAAAATCTATTTGTGGACTGAATATTTAAACTTTTAACAAAAGAGCGTAAAAATAAGCCTAAATTGGCAGTTTATCAAACCTATTTAGTAGGTGCCATTGTTTATTCTTAAATCGCAAATCGTTATAATACCTGTTCAGTGCTCACGTTTACACGAGAAATTAACAGAGCCCATGAAAAAACTACTCATTCCCATTTTATTCTTCGCAATTTACACCATCCCGGCTGAAGCTCAGCTTCGGGAGGATCTCGCCTCACCCTTTGATTACAGCGGGCAGATCGTGAATTACAGCAGTCCTCCGGTACAGACCGGTTTAGATCGTTTTTTCAATAGTATTAAGATGTCACATTCTTACTCTATGAGTTTTTCATCGTTTGGTGGCTCCTATCAAAATGTAAATGCATACACCAACACCATGGAGTTTTCGCTGAGCCCAAGAATGAATGGACGGGTTGATATATCCTTTCTCCACTCGCCTTTTGGAGGCAATAGCTCATACATGGGGCAAAATTCTTTTCAGAATCGTGTTGTGATCCAAAATGCAGAATTGAATTACCAGATCAGTGACAAAGCTTTTATCAGGGTATCCTATCAACAATTACCATACGGGTATGGCTACAGTCCATTTAACCGATATGGTGCAGGTTATAGCCGGTATAATCGCTACAATCCATTTGGAACCTGGTATTAAACATATTTGAATGGCAGAAAATCCTGAATCAAACGATTCAACCCTTTCATCAGGTTTAATTTTAAATGCTGCGATAGGTTTCCTAAGTGTTTTACTTGTCCTCTTGATCCTGGCTTTGATTACCCGATTGATCTACCCCAGAATTGTAAATGAACGGGCAGAATCGAATTCTCAGTTGATCAGTGAGATCATACAAATAGAAGTGTTGAATGGATGTGGCGAGGCAGGGATCGCTAATGCTTTTACCGGAATTTTACGACATAATGGTTTCGATGTGGTAGAAACCGGGAATTTCGATCATTTTGAACTGAAAGAAACCATTGTGATCTCGCGAAGCGGAGTGCTGGATAACGCAAAAAGAGTTGCCAATGCGCTGGGTGTGAAAGAAGAAAATGTGATAAGGGAAGAGTCGCCCGATTACTTCCTGGACGTTACTGTAGTTGTAGGGCATGATTATGAACAGCTTAATAAGGATTAAATGACGGAGATCAAAGAACCGGCAAACCACCAATTTGAAAATTCTGAACCGGATTCAAAAACACTGGTCGAGCACATTATTGAAGGGATGAGAAGCCGAAAAGCGAAAGACATCACCTTACTTGATGTGTCTGAGCTTACCACTTTAACGGATTATTTTGTGATCTGTACCGGATCGTCTGATACACAGATCAAAGCAATTGCTGATGCTGTTGAAGATGAGGTTCGTGAAAAGACCGGGGACAAAGCCTGGAAAAAAGAAGGCATTCAGGCACGATCCTGGATCATTTTGGATTTCATTAATACCGTTGTACATGTTATGAGCGAGGAAAAAAGACATTTCTATAATCTTGAGCGCATGTGGAACGACGCCAAGGTAACTTACATCGAAAACGAAGATTAACTTATGAGCGAACACCGAATTCTGGTAACAGAACCCATACCGGAAACGGTGATCGATTTCCTGAGCACCTTAGGTAGGGTTGATGTTGGAGTAAAAGGTGAATTCAATAATGAAGATCATCTGGCTGACGTTTTACCAAAGTATGACGCACTTCTATGCATGCTTTCCACACCGGTGACTGAAAAGGTGCTCACAAATGCCTCGAAGTTAAAAATAGTGGCAAACTTTGCAGTAGGTTATAACAATATAGACGTTGCCGCTGCGGATCACTTGAAGATCAAGGTCGCCAATACTCCGGATGTGTTAACCGAAGCCTGCGGAGATTTCGCACTCGCATTATTGATGGCAACCACTCGCCGCTTTAACGAAGCAGAAAAATACTTACGTGAAGGTCACTTTAAAAGCTGGGAGCCCATGGGATTTCTCGGTATGGAACTTCGGGAAAAAACCCTGGGAATAGTGGGTATGGGGCGTATAGGACAGGCATTCGCACACCGGGCCCGCGCATTTGGTATGAAGATCGCCTACCACAACAGAAACCGGATCTCACCGGAAATTGAACATGAACTTGGCGCTGATTTTTTTGATGATCTGAAGGAACTCGTATCCAAAAGCGATGTATTAAGCCTGAATTGTCCGTTGACTGATGAAACGCATCATCTGATCGATGAAGAAACCCTTGATCTGATGCAGGAACATGCGATACTGATCAATATTTCGCGTGGACCGGTAGTAGATGAAGCCGCTCTGGCAAAAGCATTGCACAGTAAAAAGATCGCAGGCGCCGGATTAGATGTGTACGAATTCGAACCAAAAGTACACCCCGACTTACTCACTGCACCGAACTGTACGTTACTGCCACACATAGCCAGTGCAACACATGAAACCCGGGAAGCCATCGGCATGCTGGCGGCTACCGCAATTAAGCAGGTTTTACAAGGTGTGGCAGATAAAAATATTACCAATTTGGTGACATCAAAGAGCTGATCGCCATTCATTAAATGGGCTCAAAATGGAAATCATTTATAAACGCAGTTTAACTACGCTACTCATACTTTTATGTGTATTGCTGTGTGGTTATGCCGTTTTTGAATGGTCAACCTATTCCAATAAGCCCACCCCCGAAAACAAAAATTCACTAGCTGAGGATGCGGTTAATAATGCCGTAGAGAATTTCAGAGATTACTTATTCGACTTTACCAATCAGAGTGCAGAATTAACCGGGGAGATCGAATCGCGCATCAAGGCAGGTGAAATGCCGGAAGAGATCTACAATGCATTGAGTCCGTCTTCTCCATTTTGGGGAGTTGTACTTTATAAAGATGGAGCCACCGTTTTTTGGGATGGATTTGTTCCTGATGCCTACCCTGAGGACTCCCCGCAAAACAGTGACCTCAGCAGAATCTCAATCGGCACGAACAATAATGTTACCTATTTCTACAATATTCTTCCTTTTTTTGCTGATGGCGATACTGCGCTGGCCCGTTACGATGTATATACACGGGCCAAGATCTCTCAGGATAATATTCTGGAATTAGGAAAAGAATTGGAGATGGATCCGGCCTTACTATTCGGTTCCGATAAATCATACCCTGTCTTTTTTAGTTTCGGTGAATCCCCTGATCAAACCGACGTGCTCCATTCCGAGGTTGTCTCACTCAGCAGTTCCGATTCAATTGCCACTATATACGCACTGGATACCAGTTACGAGAGTTTCCGCGCAAAATATGATTATCAAAACGCACTAAAACGAGGTCTGTTTTATATCGCTTTTCTGGTGTTGGGTGGATTGTTTATTCTGATCCTGGCCCGCTCGATCGGGGGAATAACAGGAGTACTGCTTCAACTGGTTGCTTTTACAACGGTCTGGTTTCTCCTTCGCACGATTTATCCGATCATTGAGGGATCACAAAACTTTTCTTCCTTACCGGACATCACACTTATCAGATACGCGGTAAATGCGATCTTTGCCACGCTCATCTCCATCTCTATCATCCCATTTCTCATCAATCACAAGTCAGAAATGAAGATCTCCGATCCGGGTAAATTATTTATTGCCGGACTTGCGGTTAGCGCACTCAGTGCTATTTCCTTCCATGGTTTCTTTATGCAGACTTTTCAGTTAATGGTGCATTCTGATGTGCAGATCATGGATCTGGAACTCATACCAAGTTTACCCACTTTGATCTTATACGTCACCGGCAGCTTATATTTTGTATCCATTGCATTAGTGAATGGTACCTTTATCTGGTTCATCCTTACTAAGACTCCACGCACATTCTGGTTCACTATTGCCGGTTTGATCACCGGTTTTCTCTTTACCGATATGCTCTACCGTTTTATCATGCCCGATGGAGCCGAATATTCCTGGATCTTGCTGATCAACGGATTATTATTTTCAGTGATCCTGATTTTTTCTGTGTACGTATTTCAGCGAAATCCGCAATTTCTCTACTCCTCAAAATTAAGATTACTTCTCTTTCTGGGATATCTAACCGTTTGCTTTTCATACATCCCGATGTCTAATGGCAATGTACACCGCCTGAACGAACGCATGTTAAATGAGGCAGAATCGTTTAGTAAAGACGAAGAAAATGAGATCGAGAACATCACCAAATCCATACTATCGCAACTTGAGCAGAATGTAAACGGAAACCCGAACCGGTTGTTTAACGATGTACCTTTCGCACGGCTGATGGAATCCATTATTGAACCCGAATGGTTGCGGTACACCATTTCCATCCAATTAATAGATAAAAGTGGCGACCGTTTTGCGGATTACACCACCAGTCTTTCTCCCCCACAATGGAGCACAGCGTATCGCATTACAGAACTGGAGATCCCGTTTGAAGAAGAACGCATACAACGGGAGAATCTTCGCCCCATTATCCGAAACCGCCCTATAAATACCATTAATTCCAGTTATTCCTCTTTTAGAAGAGGATGGATACCGATCTTCGAAAATGATAGTTCTGATGTTCGCAGCGGGTGGATACTCTGCTCGGTCTATCGTGAACTTCCGCAATTAGACCGACCACTCAGAACCGTTATCAATGCCTCGGAAAGCTCTGAATGGGAGCAAACACTGGTTACTACCGAATATCACGACGGGGTAGCTATCAGAAGTTCCATCACAGGTATTCCACTGGAAATTCCAACACCCAGTCTGCTTTCAGAAAAACTAAGAATGCACATCAAAGCAGACTCCGTGTACCGTACTACATCTACTTACGGATATCAGAAAGTTAAAGAGTTGTATTTACTTCAAAACGGAACCAACATTGTACGGGTTGGAGCTAACAACATAGGGGTGGCACAGCATATCTTTGCGCTTCTGCGCTTTTTCTTCCTGCTCGTTATAATCGGGGTTTTGTTTATGATCTCCGTGAGCTGGAAAAAAAACTGGCACATTTTCGGTTACTCCCGCCGCTTCCGGGACCGGCTGATCGACCGTTTTATTCTGGCCAGTCTGGTTTGTCTGGTGGCTCTGGTCGGCGCTTCGTATACGGTACTTTCTGCCCAGAATCAGGATGATGTACGTGAGCGATTATTCGATCGGCTGGGAAATCTTGTGGATAATCTGCAGGCAACCGGAGATCTGAATGTGACCAACGCATCCAATCTTCAACAAATTACTTCTATTCTGGATGTGGATGCCGCCCTGTATGAGGATGGTCAGCTTGTGAATAGCACAACCTCACAAATCTTTGCCCAGCATCTCATCCCGAGCACCCTACCCTGGGATGTGTACCACCGAATCACCACTAAAGAAAGCAGTGAAGAGATCCGGATCATTAATCTGGACAAACAGGATATGATGATCGGATACGAACCATGGCTTAATTCCGAAAATGAGATCGCCGGTATCGTTGCGATCCCGACATTCCTGAAGGCACCAAAATTCTATGAGCGGATCTTATCTACCACCAGTTATTTACTCGCTGCCTTTACATTGATCTTTGGTGCCCTGATGCTTGCGGTTGGTTTTATCTCGTCTTCCCTCACGGCACCACTCGAAGAACTGAGGGAAGGTTTGAAGAGAATTTCGGATGGAGACCTGGAAACTACTCTACCTGTTCGTGGAAACGACGAGATCGGAACCCTTACCAAAGCTTATAATCAAATGGGAAAACGCCTTAAGAAGGTGCAGAATGAGCTGGCTGAAACGGAACGGGAAGAAGCATGGAAAGAAATGGCCCGACAGGTGGCCCATGAGATAAAAAATCCGCTCACCCCCATGAAACTGAATCTGCAGCATCTCGACCGGCAGATGACTAATTCTGACACCGATCCCGAAAAGTTAAAAAGCAGAGTTTCAAAGATCACTTCCAGTATGATCGAACAGATCGAAGCCCTGAGTAAGATCGCCTCAGACTTCTCAAAATTTGCCAAACCGATCGAGCAGGATTTTTATCCTATCGAGATCAACGAACTGGTTGAATCAGTTTCAGAATTCTATTTACAGGATGATAGTATTTCGCTCAATGTAGACCTCCATAAAGAGCCCCTGCATGTGTCAGGTGTTAAGGAGGAATTACGCAGGGTGTTGGTAAATCTGGTTAAAAACGCGCAAGAAGCTACCGGTGATGGTGGCAGGATCTCCTTACACACCTTTACCGATCCACAACGAAAGCACGTATTCATCGAAGTGACTGATAATGGTGATGGGATCCCTCTCGAAGATCAGGAACGGATTTTTGTTCCTAATTTTTCCACTAAAACCAGTGGCACCGGACTTGGTCTGGCCATTTCGAAAAAGATCATTGAAGAGCACGACGGAGAGATCACCTTTATTTCTACTCTCGGACAAGGCACTTCATTTACCATCCGCTTACCCATGAACGGATAGCCTATTTTGTTCACAAATCATTCATGATGCCAACCTGAACTTCCTTACCTTTCAGGCTCTGACATGAAACACTCACTACAAGACATAAAAACCGAAACCGGGAAGTTACTCAAGATAGGGCTTCCAATCGTAGGTACTCAGTTACTTGGAATGGGACTCAGTGTAACCGACACCATTATGGCCGGTAATCTCTCTGCGGCTGATCTTGCCGGAGTTGCCGTGGGTAACGCATTATATCTCCCGGTTACTATTTTCGGAATGGCTACGATGGTAGCAATCAATCCTATTGTTTCTCACCATTTAGGTGCCCGCCGGTTTGATGAAATTGGTAAAAGTGCCCGGCAGATGTTGTGGATGGTATTATTTTTAAGCATCCCTTCCTTCTTTCTGGTTAGAAATCTGGATATCCTGATGAACCTTATCGGTGTAGATGCAGAGATCATCCCCAGAGCAGCCGGATACATGAAATCCGTATCGTGGGGTATCCCGTTTTTGTTGATCCTCGCCGGATTCAGATATTTCAGTGAGGGGTTGGGAGTTACAAAACCACCAATGTTCATCGCGGGCTTCATCATGCTGCTCAACATCCCTGCGGATTATATTTTTATGTACGGGAAGTTGGGTCTTCCGGTTATGGGAGCAACTGGAACCGGTTATGCTACTACACTGGTACAGCTAGCCGGTGCTATTGCCATCATCAGTTTTACGGCAGGATTTAAACCCTTCAAACGATTCCACATCTTTGCCAAAACAAAAGGGCCGGACTGGAAATATGTTAAAGAGTTGATCACTGTCGGAGTTCCAAATGGAGTAAGCTCCACGATGGAAGTTCTTCTATTTGCATCCGTTTCGGTTTTAATGGGAACACTTAGTGTACAGGCATCTGCTGCTCATCAGGTGGCCATCAATATCGCAGCTACTGTTTTTATGATCCCATTCGGACTTTCTATGGCTATTTCACAGCGGGTTGGAGTTGCCATGGGGCAAGGAATTATCGTAAATGCACGATTCCGCGGCTTTCTGGGTACCGGTATTTGTACGCTGATCATGACAGGCACGGCAATACTGCTTTTTACCATCCCCGAGGTTTTTGTGGGTATATATACCGATGACCCACAGGTTAAAGCACTTGCTGTTTCGTTAGTTTTCTATGCGGCTGTATTTCAGATATCTGACGGACTTCAGGTAGGCGGATTCGCTGCTTTACGCGGCTTAAAAGACACACGGGTTCCAATGATATTCAATTTCATTTCTTATTGGGTGATAGGTTTCTCTGTTGGATACACGCTGGGCATCAAAATGGATTACGGACCCGGTGGTTTATGGATAGGCCTGATCTCCGGCCTCACCGTGGCAGCCGTATTGCATAATACCCGGTTTCATATGTTGACGAAGCAAGGTCAATCTAAATAATCATTATCCAGTCAACCTTTACAGAAAAATAACCGGTTTGAGGACTTTTGATTTTTGGGTTTACAATCAAATATTCTCAGGTTTTACTCTCCCAAATTCCGGACATAAGTAACAATATACCTGTACTGAAGAGTAATCCCCAAACTACGATCACCGCCAGTGATTCCCAGAATTCATTGGTCCCCAGCAACAGCATCGGCATTAACCCCGCAATGGTGGTCGCTGTAGTAATGAGTATAGTTCTGAGTTTCTTTTTAAAGATGTAATACCAGCACCTTAATCCTTTTATTCCCTTTTGGTGTAAAAGTTGTTTCTGATGTACGAGCAATATGGCATTATTCACCACTACTCCGATACTAAGTAAAGCTCCGGCAATGGCACCACGATCGAAAGCAAGATCATTGACTATGGTACCCAGCATGATCCCGATCCCGCAAAAAGGAATGGCCATGATCACGAATAAAGGCCCAGACCAGCTTTCGAGCAAAGCGGACACGATCATCCAAACACTAAGGATACTCAGTAATCCGATCAGCCACAGGTTCCTGCTTTCATCATCCTCATTAACACTGAAAAAATTATTTCCAAAACTTATTGAAGACCCTATCGGCACGGATACTTGTTCCAGCACACTTTCAATATACTCACTGCCCATCCGGTAATTTCCAAGAAAATTTAAAGTCAACACACGTTCGTAGGACTGATTATTCCGGCGTATCTCGTTCATTGCTTTCTCTTTCCGTATTTCTGCTATACTCGAGAGGTTAAATCGGGGGCCGTTCGTTTTTCTTACACTATTCATAAGGTCGCTTTCATAAAACCGATCTGCTTCATTTCGTCCGATCAAAAACATTTCCTGCCCTTTAAACTCAACTTTTCCGAAGGTGTTTTGTGGGTTTACATCCATCACAATACTTTGCATGATCTCTCTGCGATTAAGTCCCATTGCAATTACTTTTTCACGGTCAAACACCAGTTTAAACTGATGGAAATCATCCCTGGCGTAATATGTACTGGAATTGATATCCACTTCCCGAACGCGACGATTCTTTTCCAGTCTGCGTTTGATCTCATTCGCCAGATCATAGAGTTCGATATACGAATAACCATTTAAACGAATTCGATGTGATGATGACTGCCCCCCAAACCCAGTGCTTATACCCTGTAAATTTAAACCGGCAACGGAAATTCCAACATTACCGGTTCGGGCTGCAAGGTACATTGCTTCACCAAAAAAATAGTAAGGAGTCGGATCAAGCAAATAATCCGGATCAACCGCAAACTGCATCCTTGCACCATATCCTTCCGACATTTGTGCTTCATAGTACAGAAAAGCATGAGCGTAAGGCTTTACGATCTCCTCATAACTCTTAACGATTTTATCGATCTCGGATAATGGGGTTCCCTGCGGTGACCGGATGTAGACGGATATAAACTCCTGATTATTTCGTCTCCAGGGACTTCCGAAATAAGTATCATTCACAAAACGGTAGGTGAGTCCGCCAATCCAGGGATCCAGATCGTCGCGGTTATCGAAGTAGACCTGTGTGAATTCAGGCCATGAGCTTTCCTCCCAGTCCGGTTCTTCAATGAGGAATAACGGAAGTCCAATCACTCCGATCAAAATGAGAAGAAATATCCAGCGAAAGCTGCTTCGGAGCAATAGAAGTTTGAGCGAAAAACGGATAAATGAGCGTTTTTTCTTTGCTCTTGCTCCCATTTTATCCCTCACCGGCGAAAGCCAGATCAAGGAATACGGGATCCATGTAAACGCAATTATGATCGAACTGATCAGGGTGATGGTCAAAGCAACGGCCAGTGGTAAGAGAAATAATCTGAGTTCTTCCATGGCGAATAATAGTGGGACAAAGATCCCGATGGTCGTGAACGTACTTCCCATCACAGGCACAAAAGATTTGGGGAGTTGTTCCGTCACATGCCGGATGCGGTCTTTACGCTCTTTCGGCAGCCTGGGGTTGATCTGCTCAAACACCACCACCGCGTTATCGATCAGCATACCCAGAGAGATCGTAAGGCCCGCCAGTGTGATGACATTCAACGTATATTCAAACAGATACAGAACTGTGATACTCATCAATACCGAAAACAACACACTACCCATGATCACTAACGGAGCTCTCATCTTCCGGATGAACAACAGTACCACAATGAACACAAGTACCCCACTGATCATCGCCTGTCTGGCCAGTTCATCAAATTGTTTTCGAAGTTCTTCGGTGGAATCCACCTGTAAACGAAGCTGCATGGTTTCCGGCAGGGTTTCTCTGATCTGATCCATTTCGAGGATGATCGCCTCGGCCAGACTCATGGCATCCGCACCACCTTCCTTTTCAAAACGGATGGTCAGCGCCGGGTTACCGTTCACTCTTCGTTTTGAGGTTGCCGGATAATCCGAAACACGTACCGTTGCAAAATCATCCAGTACCAGTTGTTTAAGTGACCCGGGAATGTTGATACGCATGTTAGAGATATCCACGGTGTGGTCGAACTCCGGAGGGATCACCAATCCGAATCTTGAATCGCCGCTTTCGGTAAAACCAGCACTTCTCCAGGAAAGCCGGTCCCGGATCTGATTCATAAGATACTGAGGAGATAACCCGTATTTCTCGAGTTGCTGCCGGTCAAATTCCACCATCAGCGCCGGATCCTGAACTCCCTGCAGCTGAACATCTGCAAGTCCTTCTTTGCCCAACATCTGGTTTCTGATACTCTTGCCGAATTCGAGCAATTCATTGGACTCCATATCTCCGTCGAGCGTGTACACCAGAAACGTCTGCTGATCTTCGATCTCTTGAGGTACTCTACGACTGATATTTGCCGGTGAAACCGTAGCGGGCAGATCCTGCTTCATCAGGTTGAGATATTCCCGCATTTCGATGGCTCTGAATTCCACCGGTGCATTTTTTGCAAAAGTGATGGTGACTGATGAACGCCCTTCCTGAGTCACCGACCGGATAGAAGAGACATCCCGCAACCGGTTGGCAGCGCTCTCCACTTTTCGTGTGATCTCCTTTTCCATGATCTCGGGGACTGTACTGCTCCAGGAATAGCTCACTGTTATTGAAGGCAGATTCAACTCCGGAGCCTGTTCCACATTGATCATACGCCACGCAGAGATCCCCACAATACATACAATGATGTAGAAGAAGGAAATGAGATATTTACGTGAAAAAAGTTCGGACAATTATGTAAGACTAAAGTTGTAAGTTGAATACTGAATTATTTAAGAGTTTGGGTAACACACCCTAAATCCCTTACTGCCGAAGGCATACCTGTGGCACAAAAGGGACCTTACTCAGCGATCAACGGGATCACTCTTTGTTGGTGACTTATACTAAAATGTTTATCCACGGCCAGGGTATCACCGGGATTGATCTCCGGATGATTGATGATCACCCAGTCGGTGTTCATGGCATCCGGGGTGACATAGATCCATTCCACCTCGCCGGAGTTCAGACGAAATACGAGGGTTCGACCATCCCTTTCCAGCAAAGCTTCCCGCGGCATACGTACTTTACCGGATTCACTACGCACGAGAATCCGTCCTTCCACGGTCATTCCCGGCTTTAACACTTTGCTCTGATTATCCACCTGCGCGATCACCTGACCGGTTTTGGTCTCCGGATCGATCTCCGGGGAAACCGCCACAATCGTTCCCTGATGAGTATTGCCTGCCGGATCTTCCAGATCAATCTCCATTCCCGGTTCCAGACTTACAATTTCTGACTCGAGCACATCAAACCGGATCTTCACTTTACTGCTGTTGATGAGCGCACCGAGTTCTCTGCCTGCACTTATATATGCTCCGTCGGAGATCACTTCTTTTGTGGAAATTGTACCGGAGAACGGAGCTTTTAAGGTCGTGTAACTCAGATCCAGTTTTGCTCTTTCGTAAGCGAGTTCAGCATCGGCCAATCCGGTAGTGATCCGGTATCCTTCTGCTTCGCCGTTTGTGCCCTCACCGCCTCTGAGCCGCATCTCAATATTGTAATCCGCTTTAGCTTTCTGCATTTGATTGTATGCTTCCTGTTTTCGGAATTCCCATTCATCCTGATTGAGTTGCAGGATCACATCACTCTGCCGGACTGACCGACCGTCTTCGATCTGATGCGATTCGATAAAACCGCCGATCCTTGGAGTCAGTTGTATTTTCTGAACGGGTTCCACCACTCCCCGGCTTTCGATGTAAAACTGAAGCGGTTCATCATCTGCCACGGTAAATACTACTTCGGGCAGGATCTCAATACTGTCCTGATCCGGCTGTTCAACTTCTTCTTTCTCACCTACACAGGCCAAATTTGAAATTCCAAGGATCAAAATACCAAATAACAATGCTTTACCTGTTCGAATTACATACCATAACCACCTCACTGTTGACACACCCCTGAATCCCCTCACAAGAGGGGACTTACTTTGAAGCTCCCATGCTTTTGTATACCGTACTTGGGCTCGAAATAAATTGATGAATCTCTTCATGATTGAGAAGTCATTGTTTTAGATTTTCTTTTGTTGATCAGCCTGAAGGTCATCGGGATGAGATACAGTGTAAGGACGGTACTGGTGATCATCCCTCCCATTAACGCGATCGCAAGTGATTGCCGTAAAACATATCCATCCCCGAAAGGAATGAGCATCGGGATCAATCCAAGGATCGTGGTCATACTTGTCATCACTACCGGGCGAAACCGATTGATCCCCGCCTGACTGATCGCTTCATCAAGGTCACCTGTTTCATCAAAATATCGGCGCATAAAATCCACTTTCAGGATGGAGTCATTCACCGCGATCCCGGTCAGGATCAGAATCCCCATAAAAGATAGGGCATTCAGGCTGACGCCCGTCACAAACAGGATCAGGATCGAACCGATCCAGGCAAAAGGTATCGCAAGGATAATGACCAGCGGATAAACCAGGTTTTCGTACTGGATGGCAAGGATCAGGTAGATGATGAGCACGCTGACTGACAGCAATAACCCAAGCTCCCTTAACAGGTCGATGAGTTGTGGAGCTGAGCCTCCTATCCTGACTTCATATCCCGTCTGACGCATGAACTGACGAACATCCTCCCGGATCTCACCTGCATTCCACCACCAGTCCCGGAAATCCAGATCTGAATTGAATGTCAGGATTGCTGATTGCGCTGTCCGTTCGATCTGTTCGGCTTCATTCCTAACATTGATATCTGCCAGTGTGGTTAGCGGTATGATCTTATCCTGAATATTCAGCCTGATCTCCGTCGGATCCAGAGCCCGTTTATTATTACCGAGTAAACGAACCGCCACCTGTTCATCCTGCCGGTTCCAGTCTGTGATCCAGCTTCCCCGTGTCAGTGATTCCAGATACCGGATCACTTCCTGTTCATCAATACCGAACGAAAGCAGTTCTTCGGATCTGAATCTGAGTTCAAACACCTGCACCCGCTGAGGATACTTTTCTGTCAAAGTGATCTCCGGGAAATCTTCACTTAGTTTACGCTGCAACGCTTCTCCCACTCTGCGACTCAGTCCGCGATCAGTCCCAACTATACTGAACTCAAGCGGAGCCGCATTCACATTCGCTGTGGTTCCAAATCCTGAGTTATCGGTTTCGGTAAGCAACCAGGATTGATAGGTCGACCGTAGTTCATCAAATAATCGTCTCACGGAGTTTTCCTCCTCACGTGAACTCACCGGTACAGAGATAGATAATTTATTCAAACCTTCATTCTGAATAGCATGCAGACTGATATTGTCTGTATAGCCTCCGATAGCCAGCACATCGTCCATGCCGGTTTTAGACTGAATGTATCCGGTGATCACCCCGGCTGCCTCTTTGGTAGATCGCAGTGAAGTATTCCCCGGTAAGGTGACCAGCATCTCTACCCGTTCCGGTTCACTTTCGGGAAGAGCTGATTTGGGAACGAGCATGAACATCAGGAATGCAAGCGTCACCAGGACCACCGCCACAGAAATGACAAGAACCGGTTTTTTAATGGCTGTTCGCAGACTTTGCTCATATTTGTCAATGACTGAATCCAGCAGATCCGAAATACGACTCATAAATCCGCCGGTGTTCCTGCCACTCAGGTGTGCTACAAACACGGGCAGGATCACCAGTGCAATCAGCAGTGAAGACACCAGACTGATCGATAACGTAGCAGCCAGATCCCTGAAGAAAGCACCTTCAAATCCACCCAGAAAAATGAGTGGCAGAAATACCGAGATCGTCGTGAATGTGGATGCCGAAACCGCCAGTGAGATCTCTTTGGTCCCCGTTGCAGCGGCTTCAAATTTCCCCAGCCCCTGTTTGCGATAGCGGTTGATATTTTCAAGTACCACAATGGCATTATCAAGCAGAAGGCCGATCCCCAGCGTGAGTCCACTGAGCGAGATGATATTCAGCTGAATATCAAACAGATACATGATGATGAACGTGAGGAAAATACTTACCGGAATGGAGATACCGATGGTGAATGGGCTGCGGAAATCATCCAGGAAAAAGAATAATACAAAGAACGCCAGTATCCCCCCGATGATCAGTGTCTGCAGCAGATTGGAAATAGAATTCTCGATGTAGGATGCGTCTTCCTTTATGACACGGATCTCAATGTCAGGATTTTCATTCCGTATCTCATCCACGGTATTGCTGAGTGTTTCAAAAACGGTGACTGTATTTGCCCCGAATTCCTTTTTGACCAGCACACTCAGGATCTCCTGATCATCTAACAAGGAAAAAGAAGTAGGATCCGCTTCCCCGATCTCGATAACCGCCAGTTCTCTGAGCAGCAACACCCGACCGTTTGCCAGCGATATGACCGGGATATTCTGAAAATCCTCCAGCGATTCGATGCGACTTTCGATCTTGAGTGCATAACGATACCAGCCATCCCGAAGCTCTCCGGTCGGAGAAACCACATTGGCTTCCCGCACCACCTGCTGTACCTGAGCCAGGGTGATGCCATACCTGTCCAGTAATGCCGGATCGTATTTGATCTGCACTTCCGGCTCCACCGCTCCGACCAGAATAGCCTGTGCAATACCTTCCTGCTGTTCCAGCCGCCGGGTAAACACCTGCTCTGCCCAGCGTTTGATCTCCAGCCGGTTATCAAAGCTTTGGCTGGAAATATTTTTGAGTGTGAGTGCCAGTGTTGCTATCGGTTCATCGGAAGCTGAGGAATAGATGATCTGTGGCCGACCCGCCTGTTCCGGCAACAGGTACCGCACCTGATCCAGTTTCTCCCGGACATTCAGAAAGGCCAGATCCATATCACTGCCCCAGTCGAAAGTGAGGAAAATAAGGCTCTGTCCCTGACGGGCAATGCCCCGGATCTCTTCCACTCCCCACACTGATCCTAATATACCTTCCAGCTGCTCATTCACACGATATTCCACCTCTGTCGCAGGCGCTCCGATGTACTCAGTGGAGACCAGAATGGTAGGCTGAGTCACATCCGGTAATAACTCAATTGACATGCGTGATAATGTAACACCGCCAAAGATAAGCACTGCCAGTACGAGTATTACAGAAGCAATGGGTTTACGAAGAAGCAAACTATATGACTTTAGTTACTTGCTACAAAGTAATATAATTTATTTAATCTAATGTTATAAGTCTAATTTGTATGCTATCATTTTATATCAAATGAATATATATTTTTACTTATATCATAAGGGTTTACTGCATAAAATCTATTATTTCTCTCATCGATAGTAAAACTTTCATAATACCCCTCTAAAATATATCTCATAAGAAAGTTTCCATCCCAATCAAATACATGAATTTCGCTTTCTTCTACCTCATCATCATTCAACATTTCGTTTAATGTTTCATTGACATTGACATTGACATAAAGTGCATAAATGTAATTATCAGATACATCTATATCATTGTAATAAACCCTTGAATTTTCATTTACAAGGCCTTTTGTATCAATTTGAATTTCAAACTCATTCTCATTCCTTATTACGGAAAGCAAATTCAAATTGTAATCGTAGATCTCAAGCTGATTAAAATACCGCGATGTAGTAACTATTCTTTTATTTGCACTGCTAATCGAAAAATACCCAAAATATGCATATCCAATATTTCTCTCGGATACTGTAAAACCCGGATCTGGAATAAATTCCGTAAATGTTGTTTCATCTGTCCTGATATTTGAAACATACAGTCTACCTTGTCTTACACCACCAAATCCGACTACAGTGGAATCATTTAAATACATAACCCTTTGCGCAAAAATTAAATCACTGTGCAATACGTAATATTGTTGCGGAATGAAATCTACCCTTTCCAACATTGATTCTACTCGAATTTTTGAAATTCTTTTCTTCCCCCAATCCAGAAAAATCAATCCTTCATTCTTTATAAAATCCTGATGAATCATTGTCGGTAAATAACTTATTTCTCCCGGACCTTCACCTTTTTTCCCATAACTCCCAAGAAATTTACCACTAACTGTTGAAAAGAATTTAAATTGGGTGTTTTCTAATTTATTCTCTGTAACTACTAATATAGTATCGGACACATCACAAAAATAAGGTTCTATTAATCGTTTATTCAGGTCTTGTTCAAAATTCCTTGTTAATCTTATGAACTCAGATTCTTCCCTATTAAATTTTAAGGTCTTCTGTGCCATGACTGAGGAAGTAAAAATCACTATGATATTAAAAAATATATAGACGTGTTTTTTCATGACACAGTATCCGTACGTTTGTTTTAATAAATGAAAATTCACTATTAGAAAAAATCACATTCATTATGATAATTTCTATGAAAAAATATTGATAAAACTATACAAACAATAAATTCCAAATTTGAATAAAATCTACATGTCATTATCTATGGAATAGTTATAAATGAAGAATTTATTGTTAACCTTTTGAATAATATTATGACTCGTAAACCAAAGGTCTTCAACATTCAAAAATGTTTGCCCTAAAAATGTTGACTTATTCGCCTTAGTATCAAGTAAATAGAAATCTTTTGACTCATCCCATTCGAATCCTGATTTGGTATCTCTTGGATTTCCCAAATGTTTAATCACCAGAATTTGAAGGTTATCATTTACATAACTCATATCATCTATAAAGCTCCAGTCCTCAAAATTAATGAACAATTCTTGTGTTTCAGGAATGTATTTTCTTTTTGAAATATTAAATCCATTAATTTGGTATTTCTTTTTAAGTTTATTTTTTTCAAAGTAATACAACTCGGGTATTAGGTCATAGTATTGTATAAAACTATCATTTTGATCATTTACCGCTCGTACTTTTCCCGATTGAAATGGCTGTATTAGCATCCATTGATTCCGGATGTCATAAAAACTCCCAAACGGCTCAGAGATGTTTCCATTCTTATCCATTTTAAAGAGTGTCTGAATCTCATCAATATTCGAGCTCATCTGCGAATTTTTTGAATATTGCCCCATTATTATTGAGGTATCATCTTTAATTATAGATGAGTAAGCAAAAATCTCACTAGTGTTAATTACTTTTTCAAATTCGCAAGGTGTAAATGTACAATCAAAAACACTGATTTTAGTATCAGATGCTGTTACATATAGTTTATTATTGTCATATACCAAGTCTTTGCTAAACATAATTTCACCAGGTCCCCTTCCCTGACCTGCAATTTTTTGCCACTCTTGTTCTTCGAGAGAATATTCAAAAACTTCGTTTTGAAAAACATCTAAAACAAATACTCTTCCGGCTTCACTGCTTTCAATCTCGATTTCTTCTAAACTAGCTAATGGTTCAGGTATTGAGTCAACTAACGAATATTGGAACGTTGTCCGAAAAGCCTCTTTTTCAAGTAGGCTTTGCCCTCTTACAATTTTACTTTCTTTAATTTTTTCATTGAACTTCCTTTCTATACTATACACATTTACTGTTGATGAGTGGTAAGGGAAAAGTTCTTCTTTTGGATGATACTCTTCAGATTCTTTAGAAGCCGAACATCCGATAATTAGAATCAAGAAAACAGTTATTGCTTTTTTCATACAATATAGAATGAGTCCAGGATGTTTAAACCTGGACTTAATTTAATTTATTCAGGTTTAAAGCAAGGTTTGGAACTAGTACATGGTTCCTGACCTCCGGGCCCGTAACAGTCTGTAGCATTCTGGTTTGTACGACATTTTTTGTTACTAGCACAGTATTGATATGTACACTCTCCCATGCTTGCACTTACTTCATTCTGAAATGGTACAGCAATACTTAATATCATTCCTACCACAAGTGAAAAAAATATACTTTTCTTGTTCATAGTTATTTAATTTAGGGTTAAAGTTGGTCTTTCATTATTGAAATTATGTCCTAAATTTAAAAATGAAATTACTCTCCCTTTTCACTCTCCCTTTTCGAATCTCGCTGGGAGTTTTACCGGTATGCCTTTTAACAAACTTGTACAATGCGTTGTTATCTGCAAATCCTAAATCTAATGCAATCGAAAAGAGTATATCATCACCTGACTTCTCTAACTCTGAGATTATT
>DLCN01000022.1:3254-111250 GCA_002480645.1 Balneolaceae bacterium UBA7797 | reverse complement strand
CAGATTAATACTCCTGCTGATTAACACGGAACGGCTGGAGGCTCAGGTCTATTGGTTTGATGCATCGAAGGCTGAAGCGGAGCTGCCGGTATCCGGTACCTGGGCGTGTTACGCCTGTATGGTTTCGGGATATAACAATGAGGCCATCTCAGGAGTAGCGTTTGTTTGGGAGGGAGTGAGAGGTTAACGATCTCGGCTATGAGTAGTTGCGTGGTTTAGCATTTAACTTTGCAAGTACTCAACAAGCTGAAAATTTCAGAAGAATTTTCAGGATAAGCCTGTAATAACCATTGTTGTATGTAGTGTTTTTTTACTTTTTTAATAATTCAATCCGATATTTAATCATTCGGATAATCAGTTCTTTTGGTAATGGTTTGTCTAATGGAAACTGAACCGAACCTTTTGCTCTCTTATATTCGCTTAATTCCGAATCAAATTTTTCCATAGTGGTTGGGTGTGGATAAAGTCCAACGTGTTTTTTATAGCCCGCAATCATAATCTGTTGTTCCCTTTTTCCATTTTCGACTAAAGCATAAGCAGGAATGTTGTAGTTCAGCAATTCCGTTGCATTCGGCTCGGCTTTTAAAATGCAATCTTTTAGTTCCAAAAGAGTTCTTCTTGCGTTTTCGGGTTGAGCATCAAAATATTCGTCCGCATTTTTAAATTCGACTTTTCCACTCATTTTTATTCCAATTTAGTTACAGATTTCATTTCACACATTGCAAACGTTGGCAACTGTCTTTTTCAGTAATACCATTTAGCTCCTCTTTCTTCAACATCTTTTTTTCTATGTTCAGCAATCCTACGAATCAGATTTTCAGGTAAAGGTTGCTCATATAAAAATTGAACGGAATCTTTTTTTGTTGTGAATTCAGTCAGTTCTTTTTCAAATGGTTTTAAAGCTGGACCAGTTGGAATGAAACTTAAATGAGATTTGTGCCCGGAATATGCAAAAAGTATGGTTTCAGATTCGAATACTGGTTTTCCCCATTTTAATCCTTCCTTTGCTTCTGGAACAACACTTTTTAAAATAGTTCGCAATTCTGTTATTTTCAGTTGAGCAATTTCAGGTAATTGTTCAATATACTCTTCAACATTTTCAGGTTTCTTATTTTTCATTTTATTGAATTTTAAGCTAGTTGCGAACAACAGAGTAAAGTGAACTTAGTTCACTTTATCCCTATTTCAAGTCAAAGTAATGTTCATTTTACGCCTATTAACAGCCGGAGCAAAGTGAATAAAACCGAATTAATAAACAAACAGGATGGCAGGGTTAAGCTTATTAATCAATAATCGGAATATCATTTATTAATACAACCACTTATCAATTTTTCAGTTGCAACCCAAATAGTCTCTGCAAGACCTTCATCGTTAGCAACAGTAGCGGTTTCCTTCATCTTGGTTTTGTAAAAATACTTTCCGGTTACGTCCTTTACTTCACTGGAGGTGGCTAAAAAAACCGAAGGTTGAGCTCCTGTCTCAGGAGATGAGATAAACATATTTAACAGTTTACTAAACCATGCCGGATACTCCCTGAAAGCATCCGTTCCCACTACTCCTGGATGCAATGCGTTAACGGTAATATTTTTATTGGATACTTTTTTTGCCAAATATCTGGAAAAATAGATCACTAATAACTTTGAATCGGCATATGCTTTGTTACCATCAAATTTTTTGTTTGAAAAGCTATTGTCTAAATATATTTTTCCGTTTTTATAAAGTTCAGAGCTCAGATTTATAATTCGCGCATGTTCAGCTTTTTCGATCAGCGGAAGTAATAAATTAGTGAGATAAAAGGGAGCCATGTAATTAACGGCAATAGTCATTTCGAAACCATCCGTGGACTTCTCTTCCTTTCGTTTAATTAATCCGGCATTATTTATTAGCAGATCTATCTTCGGAATGGTTCTTTTTAACTCATTTGCGGTTTTTTTGATGGATGCTAAACTGCTTAGATCGATAAAGTGAAGACGAACGGATTCAGAACCAGACTTATTTTTTATCTCTTCCAAAGCAGCTCTTGATTTATCGCTGTCTCTGACAAGCATAACAATTTCATACCCTGATTTTGCCAGCTCAATGGCGGTATGTTTACCGATACCGGAGTTAGCCCCGGTTATCACACATATTTTATGGTCAGACATTGTAAGTAGCAATTAAAGAAGTTAAAGATCAGGCTATCTCTATTTTAGATATACTCACATCAGTTTTGATCTGGAGTACATTCATGATATCCTCATGATCTAAAGATCATTTAAAATACATGAATAGGATCATGGATAACCCGAACACTGAATAGAATACGGTAAGGCTCCAGTATTTCCCCGGATTATTCTTTTTGTCCACCCATCCGGAGAACGAGAACCATTTCTTATAATATAAATGCATGATGGCCATTGAGATCGAAATGCCGGTTAATGCGCCCAGTAAGAAATCCATATCGTATAATCCGTTTAGTTGGAGTTTGGTCAGAGTATATAAAAACCAAAGTAAAAAGAGTACCTACACTTAATTACGGCCCGACAATTCCCTGATCTTCTGTGAAGCGTGAACATTGTCAGGATTCAGGTCCAGTGATCGCTGATAGGCGGTAATCGCTTTTTGTGTTTCAGCATAAACTTCATAGGCCTCCCCTAAGCTATCAAAGGCATTTGAGGATTCCGGATAATACTCGACATTTAGTTGAAAGAACTCTAAGGCTCTGTTTCTCTCATCTTCGTTTGAACTACGCAATAAACGGTATCCGATCTGATTCACAAGTCGCTCAGGTGGAAGAATGTCCCATGAAAGACGTTGAGAAATTCCCTGAAAATGCTGTATTAATTGTTCTTTTGTGGCAATATCCCGGTAAGAGATCCCATAGCCCTCAAAAATGGTATTCATCCCATTATGAAAAGCAATAAGTGAAACTGAACTGTGACTTTCATCTTCAAAATATTCTATTTTCGCGGGCAAAACACCATCAGTTTTACTGTTCAACAACTCGTAAAACCGAAGATGCCGGTCTCTGTTTCTGATATTTCGTTTCCCCCAGTTTGCGGTTGCTATATAAATAAAACGATCAAAGGAATGTTCAGACATGGAATCCACCTTCCTATCCATGGTTTCTGCGTCCCAGGTTCCAAAGCTCGGGTCTGCAGCAATAAAGGCATTAAATCCGGTTTTGTCTTTGAGATACGCATGTGTGGCGAGCAAACCACCTAATGAATGTCCGAATAGTATGCGATAAGGGGAGGTTCTGTACTTCTTATCCAGTTCCGGCAGGAGTTCATTTTCCAAAAAGTTCAGAAAGAGGTCACCGCCACCGGTATTATTCTCCCGAACAGTAATGACTTTATCCGGGGTGAAGTCTCTTCTCCGGTCAACATTCTGGATGCCTACCACGATCATCCCGGGTATTTTCCGGCTCCTGTACCTGTCAGCACTCATGTAGTCAACCATTGAAGAGAGGGCTTTGAAGTGCGTATTCCCATCCAGTACAATGAGCACCGGATAATTTTTGTACGCCGACATATCATCTTCGTATGAAGCCGGAAGACTGATCCAATATTCCCGTTCTTCATTTAAAACATCCGACCATATTGTATGTTCAGAACCCAAAATGATCTGAGCGGAATCCTGTGCTCTCAGCTGATTCGTTCCGAGGAACACAACGAGTAAGAGGAGGGGGATTTTTTTCATTATGTATTTCTGAATGATCATTGCAAAAGTCTGCCTTAGAGATTCTTTAAAAAGGGTTTAAAATGTTTGAAACCGGAGATCAAAAAAAGCCCCGATACACATACCGGGGCTTTGAAAGTTCCTGAGAAGAGTAGCTTACACCAAATTGTGAAAGACGCGCTGAACGTCTTCGTCCTGTTCCAGTTTGTCGATAAGTGACAGAACTTCTTCCGCTTTCTCATCATCCAGAGACACGGTGGATTGTGGGATCCAATCGGTTTCAGCGGTGATGGTTTCCACCCCTTTTTCTTCTAATGCATGCTGCATATTCCCGAATTCCTGAAACTCGCAACGGATCACCAGAATGCGTTCCCCTTCTTCATTTTCTGATTCACCCATTTCCGTAAGTCCGTAATCGATAAGTTCCAGTTCGAGCTCTTCTTCGTCGAAATCACCGGGTTTAATTTTAAAAGAACCTACCTGAGTGAATTGAAAGGCAACAGAACCGGAGTTTCCAAGATTTCCGCCGTTCTTGGTGAAGATCGGGCGTACATTCCCAACAGTCCGGGTAGTATTATCGGTGGCTGTTTCTACCAACACCGCCACACCATGCGGAGCGTAGCCTTCGTATAATACTTCGTCGTAGTTAGTGGCATCTTTCCCCATCGCACGCTTAATAGCACGTTCGATGAGATCCTTTGGCATGTTTACTCCACGACCGTTCTGAATGGCCCGGCGTAATGCAGGGTTAGAATCCGGATCGGGTCCGCCATCTTTTACAGCTATTACGATCTCTTTTCCGATACGCGAAAACTGCTTCGCCATTTTATCCCAGCGAGCAAATTTTGCGGCTTTCCGAACTTCAAAAATTCTACCCATAAGTAAACAGTTGGTTTAGGTCGTTTAATTCATTTACAGACTTGTAAAATACAAGGATAAATACAGAGTTGGGAGTGTTTGCCAAAAAAAGGTTAAGGAAGGCTGATCAACAGATGCCTCAGGTGAATAATAGTCAGGAATCATATCTCCGTGCAGAGATACCGGGCCAGATATGCATCACAAAGCCGAAAAATAGCCCACCGATAAGCCAGGTTACGGCTCCCGCAATAAGGTCTTCGGATGTAATGGGCGATCCTTTGAACAAAGGGACGATCAATGTCACAAAAACCCACATGATCATCCCCCAGATAATTCCTTCAATTATCCAGCGGGGATCTTTGATATTTTTTTTGATTCGGTCCTTCATACTCGTTGATTATATGTTTGACTTGATTAAGTGAGCCTTTCAGGTAATTTATGATCCCGGGCTTATTCATTGCAATTCCTAACGATCACTGTTCATCGTGAAAGCTGATCTTAAAATGATTCAGCCATTCGGGGTCAGTATCAAAATGTCCGGACTGATCCCGGGATATAAACAAGGCTTTGTCCTGTTTTGAGATCAGCATGGTATCAGGAATAAAATCATTATCATACACAGGATCAAGGAAGATCAGAGTATCCTGATCTATCACATACTCACCCCGAAACACATCGGAGTAAAAAAAGATGCCATGGATGTTGTGTTGAAAAGAACCGTCTTTCCTGAGTATCATTTCAAAAGCCGTAAAGTCATCCGGCATCGTAGCCTTTAGAATAGGGTCAGACCTCCAGAATTCAGCATGGTAGATTGAAATAAAAGCTACACTAAAGAGGTACATAGCATGAGCTGCCAACCGGATCTTAAGCTTCTTTTTTCTGATGATGGCAATGATCGTCTCTGCCACGGAGTACAGGTATAGTAATAATACCGGTAGAATTACGATCATAAAGGCAAACGCATAGAGAAACATCCCTCCGAAAAAGTCAGAGATCAGCCAGGCCGTCATTCCAAAGGAGGAGATCACAGCGATCCCCTCATTTATTGAAATCTTTTTCATGAACTGATATACGATCAGATCGGGGTGGTATTTTCAGAGTCGGAAGAGATCCGGTAGTTGATACTTTGGGCCGCATACCGAAAGAGGAGGCCCGATAAACTGAAGAGGATCATAAACATGGCATTCACCCCAATGATCTCCATTACCGAACTGCCGGGGACATTCTGCATGCCGGTTGCCAGGGCAATAGCAGCCAGCAGAACATGCATTCCGGCCATAATAAAAGCCGTAATACTCATAGCATTTGGCTTAAACCGGGATAACAAAGTGCCAATGATACCGGTCAGGATCACTCCGAAATAACTTAGATTAAAAGGCTCGTTCTCACTGCCTACCAATCCGACTGCCAGATTTGACCACATCAGGAAAAGAGAAGTGAATAACAGTAAACCAATACCTGCGCGATAGGCATAGTTATCGGATCTGCTTCTTATGAATATGTACGCTGATCCGGTTCCGAAAAGGAGTATTCCGGCTAGTACAAAATCGTTGAGCGACCATTGCACTTCGTCGGTAAATTGCATGGCAATAAAGGGAATGGCCAGAAGTCCGGCAGTGATGCCTGCCAGACCAGCGATGGAACGGGATAGATTTTTTTGATGCGTCATGATTATAAATGTATGGATTTAAAGGATGATCTTTTCTTTTTTATGTCCAAAATGAGTCGTAACAGGATCAGATGCCGGATGATCAGTATGGGATCAGTACACACGGACCCGATGATCTGTACTAACTCACTCCTCATATTTTTGGTGAGATATCGTTTTCGGGGAGAAGGATTTCGGACAGGTACTGAGCTCATGATTGAACCGGAGTTTGATTCTTGCCGGATACATTGAGTTCGTACCAGTTAATATTCCGGGTGATGTACATGGTCAGCGCCAGAATGGAAGTCAGACCGATACTGCCGATCAATAGTGCATAATCCTGAACCTGAAGGGTGATGTACACAAAGGTATAGGTTAGCGTAAGGATGAATATCAGCAACAGCGATTGCTTCAGATCTTTCAAAATGGACTTAGAATACAAGCCGATCATTGAGATGACACTTACACTCGAGATGAGGTAAGCCAGATCGAAATTCGATTGTTCAGATATGGACACCAGCAGGGTATAGAATAATATCAGCGCAAACCCGATCAGGATGTACTGGAAAGGATGGAGGTTCTTATTATTGAATATCTCAACTAAAAAGAAAGTTAGAAAGGTGAGAGAAATGGCTAATAAGGCATATTTAGATGATCTGGATGCCTTGGTATAGTTATTCACCGGAAGGATAAGATCTACACCAAACTCACTTTCCATGATCGCAGCAGTGTTACGGTCGCCGGTCCAGGACTGTGGAAAATTTCGGTTCAGTTCAAGGATCTTGTAGGTTGAGGTAAAGCCGTTCTCAGTCACGGTACGTTCATCCGGTAAGAAGGAGCCGGTAAAGCTGGGATCCTTCCAGGAAGAAGTCAGATGAACATCCGTCTCTTTACCCATTGGGATGAAACTGAGTTTCTGACTACCCTGAAGCATCAGGTCCAGGGAGAATTTCAGTGATTCCGAATCCGGTTTACCTTCAAACAGATCATCGACAGTGATCCCGGAAGCGATCAGTTTTGGAATACTAGAACCCGGTTTCACTGATTTGGGGTTACCATTCCAGTTCAATAGTACTTTTTCTTTGATGCCGCGCAGATCCGAAATATGGATGGTGATAAAAGCATCGTCCCAATACACCTCATCGTAGCGTTTAAGGCTTTCCTGAAATTTCCCAAACTCATCGAAATCACCGCTCAGCGATACCTTTGAATCATACACTACCACTTCATAGATCCCACGGTTCAATGTTTCAGGTTCTATATTTCCTTCGATTTGCAGGGATGAGGGAAGTAAATGGATGTCCCGTTTCACTAATTGATCATGTTCTCCGATCTGTACCCACTCACCCGCCGGCACAGTTAAGATCGGACCGTAAATGAGCTGATCATTGGCCCATTTCTGACTTACTTCATCTACGGCACGTATACTCAGATACTTCCGCTCAGTGATCAGTGAATCAACATACGCTAAGGGGATGAGCAATAGCAGCATCAATACAAGTATCGAAAATAGCTTTACAGTTACGGACTGACGGAATTTCCGAGATATGTTCTCAAAGATAGAATTGGCTTGTTCAGTTTCCATAAGATAGATATTAGGTTTAAAAGTACTTTGAAATACAAAGTTATAGGTTAAATTTTTTTAGTCGGTGTTTTGTTTTGATTTCAACGAACGTTGATGGAAGAAAAACCAGATAATACCGATCGTTGTGATCAACAGAGGTATAGCTCCCGGCTCACTTTCGGTTCCAATGTTTATGATAATTAATAGAACACCGAGCAGAGTGATAAAAAGAGAGGCATGTATCTTAAAATCCCGGGCTTTCATTGGTTTCTTATTTCTGAGCATTAATGATCTGTTCCAATACTTTTAAATGATTTTCAAAGGCTTTTTTCCCTTCCCCGGTGATGAAGTAGCTGGTATTCGGTTTACGATCTACAAAGCTCTTTTTTACACCAACGAAATCCAGTTTTTCCAGCGTTTTGATATGAGTGGCAAGATTGCCATCGGTCACATCCAGTAGTTCTTTCAAAGCGCTGAAATCGAGCGAATCATTCACAGCCAGTGCAGACATTATGCCTAATCTGATCCTGTTTTCGAATGCTTTATGAAGATCGTTAAAGGATACATTCATGAGTTTTGATCACCGCTCATATTTTGCATAAATGAAACTTCCGTACACAATATGGAGTGCTCCGAATCCGACTGTCCAGAGTGCCAGACTATATTGAATAAAAAGGATAGACAGCAGACCGAGTGTGATCTCGATCAAACCTAATACTTTTACATCCTTAAAGGTATAGTTGCCTGCCATATAAATAGCCAGACCATAGAAGATAAGCGTGGTTGGAAGGAGTAGTCCCAACATACTTTTAAAGATGAAAATAAAGGAAAGCATGCCTCCGGTTATCAGGATAATGGCCACATCGCTCATCATTCGTTTTGAGGTGGTGTTCCATGCCTTTTCACCCTTCTTTCTGGCATTACCAACGGAAAGGATGACGGCGGTACCCAGAGAAAGCATCAGCACTCCCAAACCCAGAAATACTAATCCACTGAGTCCCTCGAACGGGGCTGATGATTCCTGATAATAGTAAAGAATTGAATCGGGATCGAAATGGAGGATGCTTCTCGCAACCCATGCACCGGCAATGGCATAGATTCCGGCAAGCACACCTGCCCAGCCCGACAGGGACAAAAATTTGGAAGACCGTTCCATCATGGAGCGGATCTCGGTCAGGTCATTTAAGTAATCTTGTTCTTTCTTCATTCAAAGTACTTTTTATTACAAAGTACATCATACAGAAGAATTACACAATAGTTTCTTTCGAAATAAAAAAAGTGTGAACAGGGTTGAGCGAGAAGAACGGTTCTGCCCATTGAAACAGATTTAAACTATTTCTGAAGTATTGCAAAGACCTTGAGTAAAATTGACTTAAATATCATTGAGTAATAATTGGTATTTACAGTTCATGCCAATTATCTTCCCACGAAAATTATTAACTGCATTTCATGTCCGACGTTTCCAAAGAAGTTCATTTACGCACCAAAGGCGTATTGCCGGTTCAGAAACTGAAGATCCTGCGTGATCTCGGCATCTTAGATTCTCATCCTGATTATCCGATCAGAGATGATCAGTTTCAACCTAACTCGCTCGATCTGAGACTGGGTGAAATGGCCTACCGGGTGCGTTGCAGCTTTTTACCTGAAGATGAAACGGTGGAACAGAAGCTGGAAAAGCTGGAGCAGTATTCTTTTTCGTTAAAGGATGGTGCCGTACTGGAAGAAAATTGCGTGTATATCATTCCGTTACTGGAAAGACTCAATCTTCCTAAATCACATTTTTCCATTCAGCAAGGGTACACGAACGGAGCAGCTAAAGATGGAAGTGTGCAGTTATTTTCGCTGGAGAATCTTTCAGCAAAAGCGAATCCAAAATCTTCGACCGGTCGTCTGGATGTGTTTACCCGAGTGATCACAGATCATTCCCATCGTTTTGAGGAGATCAATCCCGGTTATCAGGGCAATCTGTATCTCGAAGTAGTTCCGAAGTCCTTTTCCATTAAAGTGAGAACCGGCCAACGATTGAATCAGCTTAGAATTCGCCATGGATTTGAAGTGGTTCCGGATCAGGATCTGTTACGCATCCATGCCTCCGAACCATTATTGTTCAACGAAAGTGTTGAGCCGGTAAGCATGGAACAGATCAAAGTGAATAAGGGATTATTCATGAGTGTGAATCTCAGTGGAAAGAAAGGAGAGATCATAGGCTATAAAGCTAAGAAGCACAGTAATTATATCGACCTGGATAATATCAATCATTATGAGGTGGATGAATTCTGGGAGCCGATCTATGCAGGAAAGGATAAGCAGTTCATCCTGGAACCAGAGGCCTTTTATATCTTTGCTTCGAAAGAACGGATCAGAGTCCCGGCCCATCTGGCCTGCGAAATGATGGCCTATGATACCGGTTCCGGTGAATTACGTACTCACTACGCCGGATTTTTTGACAGTGGTTTCGGAGGTACTTTAGAGGATAAAGGAGCCAGAGCCGTTTTGGAAGTCCGTTCTCACGACGTGCCTTTCATGATCGAGGACGGGCAGACTTTGTTCAGCATGCAATTTGAACCGAACACTGAAATTCCTGAACTTATCTACGGCAGAGAAATTAGCAGTAATTACCAGGGACAAGACCTGAAATTAGGAAAACACTTCAAACAGTAATGACTCCGTATCGCGTTACAAAATGTGTGTGCAAGAAGATCACTTTTAAGGAGATAAAAGTGTACGTTGAAGAGCATGGAGTTCAGGATGTGGAAGAACTTCGGGATGCCGGAGTATGCAGTTCAAAATGTCGCATGTGCGATCCCTATATCCGACTGATGATGGAAACCGGAGAAACAGAATTTAAGCCGGGTGCTTTTCTTGGGAATAAAGCCGGTTAACCATGGACAATCTGTTTTTTTGTGAACCGGAGCATATCTCTGAAGATCGGAAACAACTTATCCTTACCGGACAGGAAGCCATCCATTGTTCAAAAGTACTGAGAAAACGTACCGGGGATAGATTATCCGTGGCGGATGGTGCCGGTAGTCATTATTCCTGTACCATCACCATGAGTACAAAGCAACAGGTTTTCGCATCCATTGATGAGGTGATTACTCATGATCTTCCGGACAGAAAAAAGGTATTGGCCCTTGGAAGTATCAAGAAACGGGACCGGTTGGAGTTTGCGATCGAGAAAGCGGTAGAATTAGGTGCAACCGAACTTTGTTTGTTCAATTCTGATCACTCTGAACGAACCCGGATCAATGAAGACCGCACCCGTCAGCAAATAATTAGTGCGTTTAAACAGAGCGGTAGATTTTGGTTACCGGATCTTCGGGTGAAAGATTCGCTGGAAGAGGTGCTTGCAGAGTATGCTGATCTGCAGGCTGTGATGGCCCATGAAAAGACCAAAGTACAGGAACCCGGATTCCCGGCAGAGTCCGACCTTTTATTGCTGGTTGGACCGGAAGGAGGCTTCTCACCCCGGGAAACTAACTTGGTGGAATCTTCGGGGGGCATGTTGATCTCATTGGGGGCTAACCGGCTCCGCGCTGAAACAGCTGTTACCGCGATCTTATCACTGCTTCTTTTTAGATGATCTCGCTTTTGGATTGAATTCCAGACACAGCCCGATCCAATACTCCAGAGAGTCTTCCGAATCCAGATATTCCGGCGAAACATTGAAGTACCCTTTCATCGGGCGTTTAGCAAAATCCATAGGTCTGCAACCATCCTTACTCAGAACTTCATCGGTACGATCGGGATCGATTCTGATCATAAGTTCATCTTTAATGATGCCGGTACACATTTTGTTGTTAACCATGATAGCAAGTCCGCCAAACATTTTCTTTTCTTCAAAAGGAATACCTTTTGAATTCAGATGTTGAGAGATTCGGTCAGCCAGATAGGTATCGTATGCCATAGTGAATAGATGTGTTCAGGTACAGGATACAAAAACAGCCGGATTTTAAAACATAAAAAAACCTCACACCTGATAGATGTGAGGTCTCCAACAAACAACAGGTCAATTTAATGAGCCATATCGATCGAATAATCCTCAACTTCAACCGGCTCTTTTTCAACGCTCTTTATGGTATCAGCAAATTTTGTAATGGCCTCATAATGTAAATTCGAAACATCTTCAGTCACACCATTGATCTTCTTTGTGATCATCTTTTCGATGAAATTCATTTTACTTACCAGCAATTCTCCGCCAAATAGTCCTCTGGCACTAGCATGCTCCAGCAATGGGGTAGGGTAGGCGTGGTTAAGCTCTTCACTTGCCTGTTCATCATCTATATGGCAGATGAACAACCCCACATGTTTATGAAGCAATTCATCGATATTATCTTCACAAAAATGTTGAAGTTTCCGCTGAATTTTTCCCGCATGAATGGAACCGCCAATTATGATGGTATCAAATTCCTCTAAAGAAATGGGTTTGGTATCGTGCAGATTTACCGTTTTCGTTTGCTCGTGCCCCAATAATCCACTGAGCATGTGCACCACTTTTGCTGTTGTACCGTGGTGACTCATGTAAAGAATCAAGTTTTTCATACAGCAAGACCTCTAATAATTTTTCAATAAATCTACTATAAAATTATGAAGGTATGATGTAGCAGAACGTATAATCCTGAGAACAGGAGATTTCAGGGAATAAGATTCTTACTTATGGCTTTAAGGAAGGGGGCGTAAGGAACGGAACTCATAACTTTCAGGTCCTGCCCGAAGTTGGTATCCTCGGAAAGGAAATCGAATAAAAGATCGAGGGAATTGTTTTTAAAAAGATCTCTGAATACCCTTTGACTGTCTTCGGTTGAATTAGCCAGAATATGCAGCAACAGCAGGTCGTAGTAGCGATATCTGAACTTAGAAGGGGCGCTGCTCTCTGGTTTTCCGGTTTGGATGAGGGATTCTGCCAGTTGTTTAGAAAAATCCTGAACTCTCTTAAAGGTATATCCGGTACTTGGTTTGGTTAAACCGGCCATAGTCCCCAGATTGATCACTTTTTCCGACGAATAAAAGGGTATAGCCGGTTGATCGTTCATCGGAATTTCTCCGTACTCCTTTCTGATTATCTTATAATCCTCTTTTTCCAGCCCCAGTTTCTTTTTCAGGAATTTTCGGATCTTCTTTTTGTACTTCTTTTTCTTCATTGGTTCCGGCGAGAAAACAGTGAATTCTACTAACGCTTTATTATCTCTGAAGGGCAATACATACATGAAGGCAAATCCCTTTTTAAAGGAAGTATCCACATCCATGATCGTGAAGGTCTCCGCATCAAATTTCGGGGAATTCGTTTTTATCTCATATCCTAAAAAGTGCTGGATCAATGGATATTTGATTGAATAACTGATCTGCTCTGAGGGAGAAAAGATAGACTGAAAAATATAATCTGCCAGATAGGTATGACTGTCTTTAGTAACTAATACGGCCTTGCTTTTATTAGAGGAGAAATCCAGAATGCTCTCTTCCAGTAAGGTGAAGTTTTTATGATTTCTGAGCTCGGATAAGACGTATTCCTTAAAATCATTTTCCCTGATACAATAATAACAATGCTCATTCATGTACAGGTAGGAATCAAAGCCCAATCCCGAAAAATAACTTTTTCTCCATTTACGATAAATGATCTCTGAAAATGGAGGCTGATCTTTAGTCCAGAAACACCAGGTTTTCGTGTTATGAGGCGCAAAACTCTTATCAGTTAGCAGCACTTTTCCCTTGTAACCGCCTTTTGCCAGATACCAGGCCAGACTTAAGCCCGACATTCCGGCACCGGCAATGATGATGTCATACTTTTTTACATCGGGCATGAGAGAAAAATTGAAAGGTGTGCTAATTATCCTGATTATCAGGATAAGAATGAGCCGAATAATATTTCAAGAATACGACAAAGCAAAATCGAAATGATTGATCTTAGAAGTGATACGGTAACCCGACCGGTACAGGGAATGCTGAATGCCATGTTAGAAGCTGAAGTGGGGGATGACGTCTTTGCGGAAGATGCCACTGTGAATGCCTTTCAGGATAAAATAGCTGCACTTTTTGGTATGGAGGCCGGATTATTTGTGCCTAGTGGTACTATGAGTAATCAGTTAGGTCTCGCTGTACTGACCGAACCCGGAGATGAGATCCTGATTGATGAAAAAGGTCATGTGTTCAATTATGAAACCGGTGCAGCTTCCTTTCTTTCAGGCATTCAGATCTCACCGGTAGCCGGAAAGAGCGGAAAACTTTCGGTTGATCATATCAGGCATAAAGTGCGTGGAAATTATGATTGGGAACCGGTAACTAAAGTGTTATGTCTGGAGAATTCCACCAACAAAGGAGGAGGCGTTTGTTATACCAAAGAAGAATTGGTTGCTCTGAAAGCATTTGCCGATGAACAGGGGCTTTTTGTGCATTTGGATGGAGCCCGTATCTGGAATGCTATGATCGCTACGGAAATTGAGCCGGAGTTCTTTGGTCGTGTGTCTGATACTATTTCTGTGTGCTTCAGTAAGGGATTAGGTGCACCGGTTGGTTCCATGTTACTTTCAACAAAAGAACGGATAGCCAAAGCCCGCCGATACCGTAAGATGTGGGGTGGAGGAATGCGTCAGGTTGGCTTACTGGCCGCCGCTGCAGATTACGCTGTGGAACACCATTGGTCATTGTTGAACCAAGACCACCAACGAGCTAAAGAATTTGCGGCAACGGTGAGTGAATGTGCCGCTCTGAGTATAGATCTGGAATCTGTAGAGACGAATATTGTGATCTTTGATTGCCTGAATGAAGCGGCTCCGTCCGCATTAGAAAAACTGGCAGCCCATGATATACAAATGGTTCAGTTTGGTCCGGCTACCATCAGGGCCACGTTTCATTTTCAGGTTGGGGATGAACAGTTGGATAAGGTAAAGAGCGTTATAAAAGAGCTTTTTAATTAGTATAACCGGATGTAATTCACATTAACTTCTTCCTGAAACAAATACTATTCTCAATGCCCAGATATTGGCCATAGTTGGGAAATTGTTGATAGCCGGCTTTTTTATATAGCTGAATGGCATCCTTCTGACGCTTGCCGGTTTCCAGAATACATTCTGTGTACCCGGACTCTTTTGCCCAGAGTTCCAGTTCAGTTAACACGGCAGTGGCTATTCCTCTACCTCTGAATTCCGGAGATACATACATTCTTTTAATTTCCATGGTGGAACTGTTAAAAGATTTGATCGCTCCACATCCCACAGGTAAACCATCATCAAATGCTACAACTACCTGTTTCAGATCGTCAATTCCGTTGAACTGATCATAGAAATCATGGTCATCTCCATCAACTTCAGCCAGATATGAATCGAGTTTTTCAACCAATGCTATAAAATCGGTATCAGAGGAGGTTGTTCGTTTGATGGCAGCCATAGCTAGGGTAGAGATAGGATCCAGTCGATCAGTCGATCCGGCCAGGTTTTTAAATATTCAGTTCCCCGGGTAGTCGCCAGACTGTATCCGTGGCCGCCCGTGGGATAAATATGCATTTCTGCATAGATCCCATGCTGTTGCAACGCCTCATAAAAACGCAGACTATTCTGAATTGGAACTACATCATCATCTCCGGAATGGACCAGAAATGCAGGTGGGGTTTGATCAGTAACGTGTAATTCGTTTGAATACAGACGGATCATTTTTTCCTCCGGATCTTCACCTAATAAACTGTTTCGGGAGCCCATGTGGGTTACGGAGGCTTCCATACTTATTACAGGATAGATCAGGGCCATGAAATCCGGTCTCGCACTTACTGTATCTATCGATTTATCATCAAAGTATCGTTCATCGTTGTAATCGAATTTGGTGCCGAGCGTAGAAGCGAGATGTCCACCGGCAGAGAACCCAATCACACCTATTTGATGAGGATCAATATTCCATTCACCGGCATTTTTACGAACAGTTCTTATTGCCCGTTGTGCATCTTGTAAAGGGGCCAGCCTTCCGGTTTCAACAGATCTTGAATTAGGCATTCGATATTTCACCACAAAAGCGGCTATTCCATTTGAATTCAGCCATTTGGCGATCTCAGTACCTTCCCAGTCGTAGGCCAGTCCCTCATAACCACCCCCCGGCAATACGATCATTGCTTTCTGAATTGCACTAGCTTTTGGTGGCAGATAGATCTCAAGTGTGGGAGTCTGTACCTTGCTTATCCAAAGGATCTGATCAGAATTTTGCTCTTCCGTTTCATCAGATTGAATATGATTTTTTATCCCTTCAGGATATAATGGGATAATATCCTGTGCGTTTATAAAGGTAGGCAGTGCCAGAAATAAAAAACCGGCTATAAGGTATTTTTTCATAGTATTCAGGGTAAACTGTTCACGATGGCATCAACAACATAGTCAATTTCCTGCTGACTGATCACGAGTGGCGGGACAATGCGGAGTACATTTCCGCCAGCTGCATTTGACAAAACTCGTTGTTCAAACATTTTCTCAACTACAGGCCGGCCCGGTATCGTTAATTCAACTCCGATCATCAGGCCTTTGCCACGAACTTCCGAAACAGAATCAAGATGAGCGGTCTTTGACCGGATCTGTTCCATCATATAAACTCCTTTTTCAGCGGCCATCTCTATCAGATTTTCCTTTTCGATGGCTTTAAGAGTGGCGTTACCCACTGCGGTAGCAAATGGGTTACCTCCGAAAGTGGTACCATGATTTCCGAAAGTAAGTACCTGTGCGATCTCTTCTTTGGCCATGATGGCTCCGATGGGAATTCCTCCGGCCAATGCTTTTGCAGAAGCTATGATATCCGGTTTGATACCGTAATGCTCAAACGCCCAGAATTTCCCGGTTCTTCCAACACCCGTTTGCACTTCATCGATAATGAGCAGGATATTCTTTGAGTCACACAGTTCCCGGATCTTTATTACGTACTCTGGTTTGGCCACATGCACACCACTGTTCCCTTGAATTAGCTCCATCGCGATGGCCACCGTTTGGTCGTCTATAACTTGTTCAAGTGCTTCAAGATCGTTGAATTCAGCTTTTGCAAAACCGGTTGGCAGGGGAGAGAATCCCTCCTGATAATGCTCGGAACTCATGGTAATGGTGGATAAGGTCCGGCCATGAAATCCATGTTTAAGTGAAATGATATTTCCACTTTTTCCCTGTTGATGCCCCCACTTTCTGGCCAGCTTAATGCTCCCTTCCATAGCTTCGGCACCACTGTTACAAAGAAATACCCGTTCGAGTCCGCTCAGGTAGGTTAAACGGGAAATAAATTCACTTTGAGCCTCGGTATAATAAAAGTTAGATACATGAAGTAATTTTCCGGCCTGTTCCCGGATCGCTTCTACAATGGCAGGGTGAGAATGGCCGAGATTATTGACTGCAATACCTGCCAGTGCATCAATATATTCTACTCCGTTTGTATCCCACACTCTGGCTCCTAGTCCTCTTTCTAACGTGACCGGGAACCGCTTATACACTTGAAAGTGATGTTGTTTCTCTAATTCCTGTGCTTGATCCATAATTCAGAAGATTTTTTGCTGAAGATAGTAAATATGATTTGAAAGGCTTGGAATAGATGTGATGAATTAACAACTCAAATATACCCCAATTGCGGTATTGTGAAGTACAGGTACATGCAATAAAATCCAATGTATCTATCAAACTAAACTATTGGGGGCAAGAATGACAACAATTAAACGATTGTTTTTCGGGGTTATGGGGCTGGTGCTCTTGGGTACGGCCTGTACCACACTCGACAAAACATCAACACCCATTGACCATCCGTTGATGGTCGGAGCCTATGTGGCGCCAAATGTGAAAGCGAGTGAGATTCCTCTCGCTCTGGAAAAATATCTGGATGATGACAATTCTGAAACTTCTACCGTTTCTGGAAACTACCGGGTAAGTACGATGACATCCAGCGACGGGATCTATCCCGCATGGCAGGTATGTGATGAGAATGATGCGATCATGATCATCGACTGGATCTGGCTGAGTCAGGATTTCTTTGGACTCGCTTACAATGATCAGTACAGAAGAGTGTATGCATATTTCAGAGCTAATTAATAGGGGATCTTTAAAATGAAAATGACAAGAAATCTATTACTAATACTTATCGTTGGCTGGGCTGTACAAGGTTGTACCAGTTTTGAGGCTACACTGGCCATGGAAGAGACGGCATATCCGATTTCCATGAATGAGTTATTATACTCTGATAACCTGGAAGAAATCGGTCCAACCGCATACCGTAAAGTGGGATCGTTTAAATTTACCCGATATATGACCGGGTTATTTCATGGGAAAGTTCCGTTGACCCAAACAGATTTTGATCTTTCAGATGATATCAATGAAGCGATCAAAGCCAAAGGTGGGAATGCAATGGTTAACTTCAGAGCTAAAACCAGTTCCAATGCGATCACAACCACGGTAGTTGGAACAGCCGGTACCATCATAATGCCTACTATCGGTATCGTAGATATGGCTAATAAGAAATATGTTCGTGGAGCACTGATCACAGCACTTGGATTCGCCTTACCAAACATTTCAAAAGTGGTGGTTAAAGGTGATATCGTGGTGATCGAAGACCGGTACCTTTCAGAAATGCCAAGTTTTGACACTCATCAACTAATTCAGGATGCGATCTCAAAATCCATACTGGAAACTTCAGAAACTACCTCATCAGATAAATAAGATCTGTACCCATTTTTTTGGTGAATGAGTGAGTAAAGGACGCGGAGACGCGTCCTTTTTTATTTGGTAATGCTTGTATTTAAAAAGTACGAGTCTGAATACTTAGCAAATATGTCATTTCCATAGGTGGATAAGGCCCGTTGTTCATGTTAGATACGGGGTACTCTGAAACCGATTTATACATTGAGTTCCGATAAACTGTTTTTGGTATTTCAGTACAATCACAGGAGCTGCAATCCGATCCGTCCCCGTTCAAGATCTAGTGAGATGATCTCCACAGTAATAATATCTCCAACACCAACTACATCATGCGGATCTTCAACTTTACGTCCGCCTAAGGCCATATTGGAAATATGCAGCAGTCCGTCCTGTTTTACGCCGATATCTACAAAAGCACCGAAATCTACCACATTACGAACGGTTCCTTCCAGCTTTTGACCTTCTTTCAGATCGTCCATGGTCATCACATCGGTTCTCAGTAAAGGTTTCTGAAGGTCTTCACGTGGATCGCGTCCCGGCTTCATCAGGTTTTCGATGATAAGCTCTAACGTTGGTACTCCAACTCCAATCTGCTCCGCAACCTGAGTGGTATTTATATTACTGAGCTTTGCCTCGATCTCCTTCTTCTTTGATGACAGCTTATCTACATCGATGGAGAATAGATTACAAAGCTTTTCAGCAGCCTCATAGCTCTCGGGGTGAATAGCCGTGTTATCGAGTGGATTGGTTGCTTCGGGAATTCTCATGAATCCGGCTGCCTGCTGAAACCGGAACTCACCAACTCCTTCTATCTCTTTGATCTGATCTCTTGAGGTAAATATCCCGGTGTCTTCCCGCCGTTTTACAATATTCTCGGCTACTCGTTTACTCAATCCTGAGATATGAGAAAGCAGAGGGGCACTGGCCGTATTCAGATTCACTCCAACCTGATTTACACAACTTTCGACCACATCATCGAGTTTACCGGCAAGTTGAACCTGATTTACATCGTGCTGATACAGGCCAACACCTATCGATTTCGGGTCGATCTTTACGAGTTCTGCCAGCGGATCCAACACACGACGCGCAATGGAGATATTGCCACGTTGAGCGGCATCCAGCTCGGGGAATTCCTCCCGGGCCACTTTTGATGCAGAATACACAGAAGCACCGGCTTCATTTACGATGAGGTAGCTTAGCTCCTGATCTTTTTGATATTCGCCCCGTTTTTGGATGAAATCAGCAATGAATTGCTCTGTTTCTCTGCTCGCCGTACCGTTTCCTATGGCGATCAAATTGATATTGTACTTATTGATCAGCCGGTCGAGAGTAACTTCAGATTCTGCCACTTTTTTCTGGGGTGGAGTAGGGTAGATGGTGGTTCCATCCAGATATTTTCCGGTCTCATCCACCACAGCCACTTTACAGCCGGTTCGGTATGCAGGGTCAATTCCCATGATGATCTTATGCTGCATCGGGGGTTGCATAAGTAAATTCCCGAGATTCGTAGCAAAGGTTTCAATTGCGTGCTGATCGGCACGGTCGGTAAGAGAATTTCTGAGTTCCCGTTCCAGAGATGGGAATAATAACCGTTTATAGGCCTCTTCAACGGCATCCTGAAGATTCTCTGTAAAGATGCTCATGTCATTGGTAATTACTATATCATCAATGGTCTCTAAAGTGCGCTCTTCCCAGAGTTCTGTTTTAACAAATAGAACATTTTCACGTTCGCCACGGTTTATGGCCAGTATCTGGTAAGGTTTTAGTTTTGCCGCTTTATAGGAGAACTCATAATAGTCCTCAAAATTAGTCCGCCCCTCAACTGTTGGATTTTTCTTTGTGGTGATATTTGCATGGTTAAGAAAAATATCACGGAGACGCTCCCGCACTTCCAGAGTTTCATTGATCCATTCAGCCACGATATCGGTGGCACCTGACCAAACATCAACTAACGAGGTTACCTCTAATTCCTCATTGAGATACTCTTTGGCATACTCATCAGGATCGCCCTTAGTGATCTCCTGATCCCATATAAGCTGTGCCAATGGCTCCAACCCTTTCTCTTTAGCTTTATCTCCCCGAGTTTTTCGCTTGGGTTTATACGGCAGATAAATGTCCTCGAGGGTGGTAAGATCTGTGCAGTTTATGATCTGTTGTTCCAACTCCGGGGTAAGCTTTTCCTGGTCTTTGATAGATTTGAGAATAGCCTCTTTCCGGTTTTCCAGTGTAGTTTGAACTTCAAGGGCATCTCTTACATCCCGTAATTGTTCTTCATCAAGTCCACCGGTAGCTTCTTTTCGGTAACGAGCTAAAAACGGAATAGTGGCCCCCTCATCAAGAAAGCCGGCTACACTTTCAATTTGTCTGCTGCTGATGGATAACTGCTTGGAAATACGATCTATAATGGCAGATTTGGTCATTAAATAATCTTGTTAGTTTTAAAAATCGGGGCACAAAAATATGGAGAGTTTCAATGTCATAACACTTGAATTTTTCCAAAACTAAATTTGAACGGGGAAAATTAATTTCGTCTAGTTCACAGATTCTTCATTTAGCATTATTAAGCTACTAGCAGACATATACTTATGAGGTGAAAGCAACGCTTCATGATAATCACGAACCCAGAGGAAGTAATTGGTCGTGGAAGAAGTAATTAACATTCAGGAACCGAAAAAGGAAGCGAATCTAAGATTTTTTGTTTGGGAATACTTCGCTCAAGCTTCACCAGTCAACAATGAGAACAGTATTTCATTTATTTATCCTGATAAAAATAAGAGTCTAGTGGTGTTGATTTAGAAGCTGTGATCGCTTTCTAAAAATACCTCTATTAACCAAAGGGTAGGCCGTGAAAAGCTTGCCCTTTTTTATTTTACTTATAATATTATATAGACAAAAATATATAATATGTATTCGAAATTAATGCTTTAAACGAATACATAAGTACCGGAGACCTTAATTTTTTAAGCGGATAAAACACTTCATAAAATCTACACAAAAGGGTGTTAGTTTGGTCTCGAATTAAGTAACAAAGGTTACAATCTTGACTTTGGGAATAGAAGAAAACCATACAATAGAGGTAATAGAATGAAAAAGTTAATAGTCGCTCTGGTTTTGCTGTTCATTGGAAATTCACTTTCAGCACAAACCAATTACACCTTAAATAACTCGAAAAGCACCTTAACCATCGAAGGAACTTCTACAATCCATGATTGGGAAAGTGAAGCTGAAAAAGTAACAGGTGAGGCTGTTCTTGAGTTATCAGATAATGAATTAATAAATATATCCAGCCTTGCATTTAAAGTTGAAGTAAAGTCTATAAAAAGTGGTAAACGAATTATGGACAGTAAAACTAAAGATGCATTGAAGGAAAAATCCAATCCAGAGATCATTTTTAAATTAGATACTATCGAAAATCTTACCGCAGATAGTGTTTCAGCTAAAGGAACTTTGAATATAGCAGGCAAAACCAATGAAGTGATCCTGAATGCCGCTTATTCTATAGGTCCTGATGGTTCAATATCGATCAACGGCTCTCAGCCCATCAAAATGACAGATTATAATATTGATCCCCCAACTGCCATGATGGGAACCATGAAGACCGGCGATGATGTAACCGTGATCTACAACGTCTTATACACTAAAAACTAACCAATCCTAATAATAGAGGAGTAAAGTAATGAAAACTCTAGCTAAAGCTTTTACAAGCTTACTAATCCTTATGTCTGTGATCACCTTAAGTGTTTCAGCTCAGACAGCACAAATCCAATACATGAACGAGCCTGGCAAGGCTAATCTAAACCAATTCGAAGCACCTAAAACTACAGATGTAGAATTTACCGGCTTGCAAGTACGTGTTGGTGGTGATTTTGCACTCCAGTTCCAGGGATTCACTCAAACTAACTCCGGCGACAGCCTCGCTGAGATCTCTCCAAATTTCAACCTGCCAACCGCAAACCTGAACTTCGACGTTCAACTTGCCGATGGTATGAGAATGCACCTGCGTACTTATTTATCTTCAAGACACCACTCTGAAGCATATGTGAAAGGCGGATACATGCAAATTGATAAATTAGACTTCATTTCTGAAGGATTTGCATCAGATCTTATGGATGTACTGAGAATCCGTGTAGGTATGGATGAATATAATTATGGCGATACTCACTTCAGAAGAAGTGATAATGCTGCAGCTATTTACAACCCATTTGTAGGAAACTACCTGATGGACTCATTCTCTACAGAGCCTTTCATGGAAGTAAGTATGCTAAATAATGGCATCATTGCTGTTCTTGGTGCAACCAATGGTCGCTTAAATCAAAGTGTTGCTGCAACGGATGATGGTATTGCCCTGTATGGTAAAGTTGGTTACGACTCACAGATCAATGAAGATCTGAGAGTTCGTCTGACTGGTTCTTTCTATAACAGTACTGACAAAGGTACCCGTGATTATCTGTACCATGGTGATCGTGCCGGTGGACGTTACTACGGTATCGATGACGGTCGTGGCGATTTTTCTCCAAGAATCAATACCGGATATGCTTATCAAACAGCTTTCCAGATCAACCCATTTGTTAAATTCCAGGGGTTAGAGTTCTTCGGTGTGTTTGAAATGGCAAGCAATGGTGATGACGCTGTTGGTGGATCTTTCACACAGCTCGGAGCAGAAGCACTTTACAGATTCGGAAATAACGAAGACTTTTATGTGGGTGGTCGTTTTAATTCTGTAACCGGAGAATTTACCGACGCAACTCCTACTTACGAAGTGAGCAGAATTAACGTAGGTGGTGGTTGGTTCCTAACCGACAATGTACTTACAAAACTTGAGTATGTTAGCCAGACTTACGGTGGCGACTACACTACAGGAAGCGCACTTGAGGGTGCAGAATTCAGCGGACTTATGCTAGAAGCAGTGATCAGCTTCTGATAAACATAGATGACCTCATGTTAATCAAAGGGTGACTCCGTTAGGGGTTGCCCTTTTTTATTGCTTGATGCGAAGAGTAAAATTGATCTCCAGTTCATCGTTTACTTTAATGAGACCAAATAATGCAGTAGGAGGGGTAAGGGCAAAATCAGTCATTTTTACGATCTGAGTGCCACCTATCACAGCGGATTCTTCTTCTATTGATACATCATGTAAGGTTACCCGATAGGTGTTGGTAACTTCAGCAATGGTAATGGCCACATCAGCCTGAGAAGGTGCTCCGTCAACGCGGAAAACTTTTACCAGTTCAACATTAATGTTCGGGTATTTGTCACTTTTCAGGGTCTTACGGAAATCCCGGTTTATTACTTTTTTGCCACAATCAAAAGAATCGACTTCCAGGATTAGTTCATCTCCTGAAATTTCATAGGTTGCTTCCTGAACGTCTACATAATGTTTGGTCTCATCTTCTTCGATCTCTTCATCATATACACATTCAAAATCATTTACATTTGATGTTCCATTAATTTTTAACTTACCACTCTCTAGAATTATGGAGTTTGATTCTCTGTTTTGCCAGGCGGTAGCAGTTTTTGGTACTGCTAAGCTGTATAGGAGTCCGGCAGATAAGATCAAGACGGTTTTTGAAGCTCTCATTTTTTCTCATTTAATACTCACTACTAAAAATACACTAAATCATGGCTGACATCAAAGAGTTACTTGACGCTGCGGTAGAAATTGCCCGAATCGGAGGGGCAAATACTTTAAAATATTTTCAGAAAGATTTTGAAGTGATCAGTAAGGCAGATGATTCTCCGGTAACCATCGCTGATAAAACTACCGAACAGATCATCAGAGAGGAAATTCTTAAACGATATCCGGATCATGGAATCATTGGAGAGGAATACGGGAGAACCAATGAAGACAGTTCCATCCAGTGGGTGTTAGACCCAATTGACGGTACCAAATCATTTATTCACGGGGTACCATTCTACACAACGTTGATCGGTATCATGATTGATAATGAACCTCAGGTTGGTGTGATCTACGCACCGGCTTTAGATGAGATGTGTGCCGCAGGAATTGGCCTCGGAGCCACTTTTAATGGTAAGCCATGTAAAGTTAAAGAAACGAGTGAATTAAAGGACTCTACTCTTCTGGTAACTGAGATCAAACGTTTTCAGGATTGTGGAATGCAGCCTCAGTTTCAGGAACTTCTTGAGAAAACCAAGATACACCGAACATGGGGCGATGCATACGGCCACATGATGGTTGCGATCGGCCGGGCCGAGATCATGTTCGATCCGATACTCAACATCTGGGACGCTGCAGCGTTACTACCTGTAGTTAAAGAATCCGGTGGAGTGTTCAGTGATACAACCGGAGTTGAAACCATCCACTCCGGTAACGGATTTTCTACAAACAAAGCCCTATACCCCAAATTAAAAGCTATTTTTGAGTCACACGCGAAGAATGATCAGTAAAAAACTGTCTGTATTTTCTCTTTTTCTAAGTATTATTTTCAGCCTGAATCAGGAATGTAGTAGTCAAAAACCCTATGACTATGCCTATATGCCTGATCAGCCATTCGATTACCAACACATGGATCTTACTCTCACTCTGGAGCCGGAACAGCATCTGGCCCGGGGTGTGGTTACCTATCAGGTATCCTCAAAACAGGATGGGATCACAAGTCTTGCTCTGGATATTGAGGAATCTGCTGTGGATGCAGTTTCTGTTAATGGTAAGACCACCGATTATGAGATCAGGGAAGGTAAACTTGTCGTACAATTACCTGATACCACTCAAAGGGGAAAACCCTTTGACATAACCGTCACCTGGCAATCGAACAGTGAATTCGGGCTATATAAAGATTCATTTGGTAATTTTTGGTCCTCCAAAAATCCACTGGCCCACCGGCACTGGTTGCCGGGGTTCGATCATCCCAGAAACGAGCTTTCATTTACTGCCTCGTTCATAATTCCCGTTGAGACTGAAGTTATGTTTAATGGAGATCTGGAGGGCTCGGTTCCACAATCAGAAACAACAAAGAAAGTGACCTTTAGCTCAGAAACGGAAGTCCCTTTTACCGGACTCGGTTTCGCCTTTGGAGATTTTGAGATCACCGAGGTGACTTCCGGATTTACTAAGGTTCGATTGTTTAGCACCGAAGATTTCTTATCGGATGAAGCAAGTTCAACTCTTGTAAAGCAGGCTTCTGAGATAAAAAAATCAGTGGAAGAGAAACTATCCCGGGAATACCCGTGGGAGAGTCTCAATATTGTTATGCTACCGGATAATTTTTGGGAAGAACGTACAAATGGTACAGGCATCATTTACTTGTATGAAAACCTGGGCGATTTTAGTCCACAGTTGAAAAGAGGTATTTATTCCCAATGGTTTGGTGAGTTTCACCGGGTGGAGCAGTTTGTAGATCTGAGCGGTTATATGGATTTCGCCCAAACCGCACTGCATTTTGAACTGGAAGAGGCTCCGATCATAATAGAGAATCCCGATTCTATGTTCCTGATCGATCAGTGGAATGCCTGGCAGCAAGCGTATCCCGGTGAAAATGAATTGGTACAACAAACGGTATCTTCATCATTACCTATATTGATAAGAGAAGATCAGGGTGTGAATCAGGTATATAACTATATCGAATATTGGTATCAGGAAACGGGTATTCCATTTAATTCACTGGATGTTCCTTCAATAAAGGAAGAAGGATCTAAAGAGAGGAGAGACTATCCGGTTTATCATTTGGATACCTATTATGATGAGGCTAATTCGGAAATTGAGATGGTCTTCACATTGGTGGAAGGAGATGGCAGCGAATTATACGAAGCCACACTGAATGTGTTTACCTTCGACAAATCCGCCAGTCATAAATTGTTGTTCACCGGAGAATCTGATACGCTGAGAAAGAAAATATCACCAACTACCGAGTTCGTAAATATTCAAACGGTAACTTTGCCCGCCGAAAATGTTGAGTTTGGCGATTTCCCCTTGTACTTCATACTGAATGAATTGAGGAATGAGGATCCTGAGAATCGAAAACAGGCCGCTATATTATTGCAAAAGAATGCGGATAATCCTGATCTGCAACTTGCATTGAACGATGTTCTTGCTAACGAGGAAGTACCCGAAGTAAAAGCAGAACTTTTACTGGCATTAGCCCAGATAACAAATGGCGCTATCGGTACCGAGGAGCTGTTTATCAATGAATTATCAAATAGTTCGGAAGATATTGAAGTGGCGGCACTAACGGCGCTTCGTAAGTTTCCGGAAAATGAGTGGGTTAGTTCTTCGGTACGTTCAAAAATACTGAATACGGAATCTGAGCTGGTTTTTAAAACGGCTCTTTCAACCTATAAGGAGCTTGCTGACACCGAAGCATTGACTTCATTAGTGGATAGAATCAGAAGAAATGATACTACCGGTATAAAAACATTGGGAATTCTGAGTGAAGTCATTACCCCTGAAAATTCGGAGGAATTTATTCCAATCGGGGAAGCATATCTGGACTATGATTTCCCTCATACCACCAGAGAAGAAGCGTTAACCTTTTTGCTTAAGAATGATTACTCCGAGGAAAGGTGGAAAACACGATTAAACGATCTTTCAGAAGATAATGACCCACGTATTCGCTTTGTTAGTTTAAACGGTGCTACAAAGTTAAGTAAAAGTGCGGCATTACTTTACCTGAACACGATCATTGGCAACGAATTTGATATCAGAATCTATTCCAAAGCAGAGGAATTAAAAGAACTCATCTCGGAATAAAAAAAGCACTCCATATTCGGAGTGCTTTTTAATTAAGACTATCCGGTTATTCCTAGCTTTGTCTGATCCACTTCACAAGTTCTTTGTATGAAGGTTTCTTTCCATACATAAGAATTCCCACTCTGTAGATCTTGGCGGCCATCCACATCAGTCCGGCAAATGTTCCTGCCATTAATGCTATGGATAACAGGACCTCCCAGACAGGTACATTACTACTTACTATTCGAGTCATCATATTGATCGGTGAAGTAAGGGGGAACAGTGAGGCAAATAAGGCCAAAGACGAATCAGGATTTTCAGCAATCTTGAAATTCAACATATATCCGGCAAAGATCGGTAACATAACCGGCATCATGAATTGCTGAGTATCTTGTTCAGAGTCAACTGCGGCACCGATCGCTGCAAATACAGCACTGTAGATCAGGAAGCCCAATACAAAGAAAATGAAAAAGTAAACAAATACCATGGGGTCGATCACAAACTGCTCTAACTGACTTGGATCAAAATTATTAGCAGCTATCTCGGCAGCTTCGGGTGGTAAATTTGCCTGTTGTTGATTCATGAACATGGTGGCTACAGGTGCAGCCGCAACAGAGAGGCCAGCATATACGGCGATCCATAACCCGAATTGAGTGAGTGCAAGCAGGCACACCCCGAATAATTTACCGATCATTAACTCGATCGGTTTAACCGAGGAGGCGATCACTTCAACGATACGATTCGTTTTTTCTTCGATCACACTACGCATTAATACCGCTCCGTATCCAAATAAGCCTACAAAGATCATAATGCCAAGGATGATACCCAGAATGGTGCCAAACACAGCATTATCCTGTTCTTCACCTTCTTCGGTGAGCTTCTTTGCTTCTAAAGAGGGACGCTGTTCAAAGATCTTTCGGATATCGTCAGATACATTCGCCCGTGCGAGACGTTCTTCCCGCACCACACTTCTTATATCTGATCTGATGGACTCAATAAAGCTGATACCACCACTGCCGCCATACAATAAGGTTGGGCTGGTATTACTATCAATCACTGCATTAGAAAGAGTGATGTAACCATCCAGTTTTCCGTTCAAAACCTCTTTTCGGAGTGAGTCGGCATAAATGTCACTCACATCTATATACCGGGCTTCATTTTGTTCAACTAACCGTTCAAACAATACTCCGGTTTCATCAACAATTCCTACTTTCTTTTCCACTTCGGTATCGGTAACCGTGATGTAAACCATCACCGCCATAAAACCAATGATCACCAATGGTGTAAGTATGGTGGAAAGTATAAATGACTTGGTTCGAACCCGGGTGAGATATTCACGTTGTAATACTAAAAGTACTTTACTGAAATTCATGATTATGCCTCCATATTTTTGATGTTGTCGTCCCCAACGGTTGAGATGAATATCTCGTTTAAGGAGGGTTCGACCCGTTCGAATTTATGGATCTCGGCATGTTCCATAGCCGTTCTCAGGATGTCCTGCATATTCTGATCATCTAAAATTCGAATTTCGGCAAAGTTTGTGGATCGGTTGTTGATCCGTACTTGCTCAAGATCATCTAAAAAGGATCCGTCGCCTTCAAATTCCAGATTGATGGTATTTTTACCAAACGAACGTTTCACCTGTCTTAGATTTCCCTGAAGAACAGCTTTTCCGTTATTGAATAAGCAAATATCGTCACACATCTGCTCAACCTGTTCCATACGATGAGTAGAAAATAAAATGGTTTTACCTTGTTGCTTCAGATCTATGATCACTTCTTTTAATGTCTCACTATTGATGGGATCAAGTCCACTGAAAGGCTCATCAAAAATATAGATATCGGGATCGTGAGCAATGGTGGCTATAAACTGAATCTTTTGAGACATCCCTTTTGAGAGTTCACCCACTTCCTTCTTTTTCCAGTCAGAGGCCCCGAATCGGTCCAGCCAGAAATCGATCGCTTTATTCGCATCTTTTGTATTCATTCCTTTCAGCTTGGTAAGATAAAGCAGTTGTTCTCCTACCTTCATTTTTTTGTACAGCCCTCTTTCTTCCGGCATGTATCCGATCATTTTTTGAGTTTCCGGACTTGCAGTTACCCCATTTATGGTGATGGAGCCTTCATCAGGCGCAAGAATATTATTTATCATTCGGATGGTGGTGGTTTTACCGGCCCCATTTGGACCCAGCAGACCAAAGATCCTGCCTTTTTCCACTGTAAAACTAACCTGATTGACCGCCTTAGTTTTGCCAAAAGATTTGGATATGGCGTCGACTTGTATGATTCCCATATTACCCTGTTTGTTCTGGTTTTAATTTAAGGTAAAAACTTTAAGAGATTGGTATATGCCCTTTTTAAGATGCTCAAAGTTTCGTTATTTCCAATAAACGAAATCGTAGCTACGAGAACCAATTAAAAGGGTTTCAGGATTTTATGAACATCATTCATTTAAGCGCGGAGTGTTACCCGGCAGCAAAAGCGGGGGGACTTGGTGATGTGGTTGGAGCATTACCAAAATACCTGAATCAAATGGGAGAGCACTGTGAAGTGATCATCCCAAAATATCAGACGAAATGGATCGACAGTCAGGAGTATGACATAGTTTGGGAAGCGAATGCACCGTTAGGAGCTGATTATTTCCACTATAAGATTCTCAAAGAAAAGAATGACATACTTGGCTTTCCTCTGTATGTAGTTGAGATACCTGGCAGGTTCGACCGTCCCGGAATTTATATTGATCCATGGTCAGGTCATGGCTATTGGGATGAATTTGAACGTTCTCTTTCATTTCAGATAGCTGCACTTGAGTATATTAACGGAAGAGAGGGAATACCCGATGTGATCCATTGTCATGATCATCAGACCGGATTGATCCCGTTTATGACAAGTCAGAGTTACAGATATTCTGCGTTAAAAGAAGTGCCAACAGTTATTACGGTACATAATGCTGAGTATCATGGTGAACATGAGATGGGTAAACGTTTTCTACTCCCTGAATACGATCATTCTCAGACAGGATTACTGGAATGGAATGGTAAATTAAATTCTCTGGCAGCCGGACTAAAATGTGCCTGGCAGATCTCGACCGTGTCGCAGAGTTATATGGGGGAATTGGCCTATAACAGTAATGGGCTTGAATTCATGTTCGAACTGGAAAAAGGGAAGTCCCGGGGTATCGTCAATGGCATCGACTCTGAAGTATGGAATCCAAAGACCGACCCATTAGTTTCCGTGAATTATGGGCTGAGGGATCTGATTAAAGGTAAGAGAGCCAATAAAGAAATTCTTTGTAAACAATTCGATCTGGACCCGGATATTCCAACCATCGCATTTATAGGGCGATTGGTTAAAGAGAAAGGAGCTGATCTGTTACCGGACTTGATCCGCTCTTTCCTTTACGGAGAAGAACAGGTCAATTTTGTACTGCTTGGAACTGGCGATCCGGCATTACATGCTATTTTCGAGGAAATGGATAACGAGCATGTGGGATATTTTGATGCCACCCTTGAGTATAATGAACAGCTGGCACATCAGATGTATGCAGGGGCTGATTTTATGCTCATGCCCTCCAGAGTGGAGCCTTGTGGGTTAAATCAGCTGTATGCAATGCGATATGGTACAATTCCAATTGTACGATCGGTTGGGGGACTTAAAGATACTGTGAAAGATCTGTCTGAAGAGGAAGGATATGGAATCAGATTCGATGACTTTACTCTCGAAGCAGCGAAAAATGCAGTGAGTAGGGCTATTTCACTTCATAGCGATTCCAAATCACATAAAGAGGTGATGAGAAGAATCGTAAAATTAGATTTTTCCTGGGGTAGTTCAGCAAAAGAATATATTAAAATGTATAACGATATAATTAAATAAGACTTATGAAGGATTCAGTTATTGCAGTCATCTTAGGCGGAGGAAGGGGAACCAGATTATTCCCATTAACCGACCATCGGTCAAAACCAGCTGTACCGGTAGGCGGAAAATACCGATTGGTGGATATACCGATCTCGAATTGTTTGAATTCAGACATCAGAAAAATCTATGTGCTAACCCAGTTTAATTCAGCTTCCTTAAACAGACACATAAAGAATACATACAATTTTGATGTATTCAGCAGTGGTTTTGTGGATATACTGGCTGCGGAACAGACTGCACAGAATACGGAATGGTTCCAGGGTACAGCTGATGCGGTTCGTCAGTCCATCCATCATATGGAGAACCACAATTATGAGCATGTGTTAGTACTTTCCGGTGATCAATTGTATCAGATGGATTACCGTCTGATGCTTGACCGACACAAAGAAAACTGTAATGATCTTACTGTGGCAACCATTCCGGTGGTTGCGGAGGATGCTACCGGTTTCGGCATTATGAAAACCAATAAAGATGGAATGATAGATTCATTTGTTGAAAAACCATCAATGGATGAATTGGAAAAATGGAAAAGTTCGGTGCCTGAGCCCTACAAAAGTCAGAATAAGCATTATCTGGCTTCAATGGGTATTTACATTTTTAATCGTGAACTCATTCTTAAGCTCTTTAATGAGAATCCTGAAGCTACTGACTTTGGAAAAGAGATCATCCCAAAAGCTCTTACTGAAGGTTTTAAGGTTGGTAGCTATGAATTCGGTAAATATTGGACCGATATAGGAACCATCAAATCATTCTTTGATGCTAATATCTCTTTAGCTGATACCGTACCTGAATTCAACTTGTACGATAATGAGAATTACATTTATACAAGAGCACGATTGCTTCCTGCCTCGAAAGTGATGGGAACAACCATGGAGCACTGTTTAATGGCAGAAGGGTGTATTGTGGAGGCAAGCCGAATCGTTCGTTCTGTAATTGGTATTCGTTCAAGGATCGGTAAAGGGACAACGATCGAGAACTCCATAATTATGGGTAATGATTATTTTCAAAGCAGAGAATTCATAGAGACAAGCTCCGGTGAAAGACCGGCAATGGGAATCGGGCAACGGTGCTATATCAGTAATTGTATTATTGATAAAAACGTAAGCATCGGAAATGATGTCCGCATTGTCGGGGGAGATCATCTAGAGGATTCTGATCACAAATACCATTATGTAAGAGATGGAATAATCATTGTTAAGAAGGGAACGGTTATTCCTGAAGGCACAATAATCTGATCTTTTCAGCCCTCTGATTTCAGAGGGCTTTTTTTTGTCTGAAAAAAATGCTGAAAATTCCTTAAGTATTTTTTACCGATGGCCGATAATTCAGGTAAGCCCTAAGGGCAAGAGAGAATACACCTGATTAATTATTAAAAAATTTTAATATTAAAAATAATTAACAAAGTGTTGGTTTTAGCTTAAGGATATAAGATTGAGCATTAGATAGTATAAGACTGATTTATTTCTTTATGAGCGAGATTTTAAATAGGTCAAGAGAGAGTTTTTTTAACGTCAAGAGTAAAAGGACAGGAAAGTGTTAGGATTGGAATCGATAGGGAATAGTTTATCTGCCTCTGAAAAGGAGTCATACCAGATTCTTGTTGTCGAAGACAATAGAATAAACCGTAAAGTGGTTGAGAAAACGCTTAATAAAGCAGGATTTAAGTGTGATCTTGCATCCAATGGACTAGAGGCTTTAGAGATACTACATCACAAGGAATATGATATCATCTTTATGGATGTGCATATGCCGGAAATGGATGGTATGGAAGCAACCAGAGAGATCAGAAGTAAACACGGCACCCACAATGCCCAAATTCCGATTATTGCATTTACTGCAAGTGTTTTGGATCACGAAAAAGAATTGTGTATTGAAGCAGGAATGAATGATTTTATTCCAAAACCGGTAGAATTACATCGTTTGATTGAAACATTGAGTAATTGGGTTCAGAAGGTAGAATTAGTTAGCTAATTATTCTCCGGTAAAGAAAAAGCCAGAATCTGATTTCCTGATACGGTTCCAAGTTTCTCACCACCACAAGCCAGAACAATGTATTGTTTTCCGTTTAGCTGATAGGTTGAAGGCGTTGCAAAAGATGCAGCAGGAAGCTTGAATTCCCAGATCTTTTTTCCGGTATGTTTATCGAAAGCACGGAAATAGCCATCTTTGGTTGCGGCGATAAAAAGTAATCCGTTCTCTGTGACTAGCGGCCCGCCATAATTTTCAGTTCCTGTATCCGGTAGATCCAGATGTTCAAGTAGTGGTTCTCTTCCTAAAGGAATTCGCCATTTGTATTCTCCTGTATTCAGATCAATTGCACTTAGTGTGCCCCAGGGTGGTGAAATTGCAGGTAAACCCTGACTATCCAGAAATTTTTGATAACCGCTATGTCGATATGGAAGCAGGGAAGGGGCAGTATGATCTGAAATGACTTCTGTCTTATCATTTCCTTCAATAAAGAATAAAATATCTTTTATTTCTTGTTCATTTAGAGCAGGGATACCGGTCATCATTGCTTTACCATTTTGAACAATATCTGTGATCTCCTCCGTAGATAACCGGTTTGTAACTCCGGTAAGTGATGGGTACCCGCTCTGTTCATTACCATTGAAATCTGCTCCGTGGCAAGTTTGGCAGTATGTTGAATATAAATTTGCGGCTTTAGTTATTGGGGAATTTCCTGATCCGGTTTCTTCCATTTTCAATATCCAGGCCATTTCATTTGAGTTTACATAAACGATGCCACTGTCGGGATCGGCTGCGGCACCTCCCCATTCAGCACCACCATCGTAACCGGGAAATAGCAGGACCGGAGAGGTTGAAGGTGGGGCGTAAGATCGTGTATCAAAGGTTCTGAACTGTTGGATCAATTCTTCTCTGTTTTCGGCGAATCGGCTGATATCACTTTCTGTTAACATCTCAGAATTTCTGGCAAATGGTCTGGGCTTTACCGGAATAGGTTGTGTAGGCCAGCTTTGTTCACCATCTAATTTTGAAGAAGGGACCGGAGTTTCAATGATATCAAAAAGTGGTTTCCCGCTGTACCTGTCAAATAGAAAGATATACCCTTGCTTCGTGATCTGTGCCACAGCTTTGATTTTTACTCCATTTCTCTCGACAACAATAAGATTAGGCGGAGCAGGAAGATCCCTGTCCCATATATCATGATGCGTAAATTGATAATGCCAGATCCGCTTACCGGTTTTTGCATCTAGTGCGATCAACGAGTTCGCAAACAGATTCTCACCAATTCTGTGCCCGCCATAAAAATCGGGAGCAGCAGAACCGGTTGGGATGTACAGAATTCCAGTTTCAATATCTAAAGCCATACCAGCCCAGTTATTAGCTGCTCCAACCACTGAGTTTTCCCACGCATCCTCTGGCCAGGTTTCGTAACCGAATTCTCCGGGATGAGGAATTGTATGGAATTCCCATTCCAATTCCCCCGTACGTACATTAAATGCTCTGATATCGCCGGGAGGAGCATCCGGACCCTCCGGTAGCCGGGTTGGCATTATAATGATATCTTCATAGATCGTTCCGGGAGTATTTGAGACAACAAATTTATCTTTTTGAAAGTCTTTTAAACCGGTATTCAGATGTACTCGGCCGGAATCTCCAAAAGTAATGATAGGCGTGCCTGTTAGTGCATTTAATGCGTACAGATAAGGACCTGAAGTAAAAAAGATCCGCTTGTCACTGCCTGACTCCCAGTAACTTACTCCTCGGCTTGTACTATGCCATACTTTTTCGGGGTCACCGAATATCCAGATTTCTTTACCTGTCCCGGCATGTACTGCAAATGCTTGTAAGCTGGGTGAAACCCCATAAACTACACTATCTACGATGATTGGATTCATCTGCATCTGACCGCTATCCGGTAGGGAATAGGTCCAGGCGATCTCTAGTTGAGATATATTTCCTTTGGTGATCTGAGATAAAGCTGAATAATGATTACGATCAGGTCCACCTAAATATTCATTCCAGATAGTGTAATCAACTTCTGTTTTCTTGCAGTTCAAAGACACTAAAAGAAACAGAACTGTTAAATATCTAAGTGAATTTGAGACGGGTACTGTTAGATAATCCATTCCTCAAAATATCCAATTATTGTACACTTCAAACTTAGATCGGCAATAGTTTTGGTCTTAAAATTTGATCACAAAATCTACATACGGTACACCGATAATTATGCCTTCAGCAATATCGGGGTTATTTATGAAGGCCAGATCCACAGCGATCTTTTCACTGAAAAAGCGGATTCCGTAGGAAAATAATCCATAGTAGCTGCCTTCATCAAAGGGAACGAACCAGTTTTCGCTTACAAAGCTGGCTCTTCTTTTGAATCTTTTCATGCCACTAACAGTGAGAATAGGTCTGCCGGAGAATTCCCCTTCATAGAATCCCCATCCCATTCCGGCTGTAATATTATTATCAGTATTCCCGTAGGTTGCTACCCCATATGTAATACCTAAGGATGTTTCATCAGCATTCAGGAAGAGCATTCCACCGCCGGCATAGAAGTTCTCTCCGATCTTACCACTAACCTTAGGGGTGAGGAAGAAAATCGGGCGCACATCAGGCGAAAATGTACTTATAATTTCTAATCCGCCTCCCATCGAAATATTATTTGTCACTCCAACATTTACCGAGTTAAGAAACAGGTAACTATTCTGGTAATATCCTTCTTTGCGATTTAAAGGAATTGCAGATGATGAGAACAGATATCTGGTAGGATTTGGATTTGGAAACCAGTAAGAACCATCCCTTCTGAGATGACTCGAATTCACTACCTCGATCTTTTTTATGTTGCTGAAGGGGATCTCGATCTTTGGAATTGAATTGGTTGAGATAGTTACTTCAGTATCGGTCTTACCCAAAAATTTTCCGACAAATTCAGATCCATCTGCTAAAAAGATCCGGTAAGTATCGGTAGTATTGAATTTGTATTCGTTGGAAATAGTTTGTGCGGAAGCTGCAGCAGTTGAGAGGAGCAGAATGCAAAAAAACAGTAATAACCCTTTTAAAGTACGATTGGAAAGTTTCATATTCGATAGTGATTGATTAGTGAGATCAGATTATGAAATTCCTTGAAATAAAAAAACCTCGCTTTCATTGAAAACGAGGCTTTAAAAAAACTAGGCTTTTATCTCTTAAGCCAGTACACCTTTCAGCGTATCACCAATATCTGCAGGACTTTCAACAACTGTGATTCCAGCATCAGCTAATGCTTTTTTCTTATCCTGCGCGGTTCCTTTACCACCGGAAATGATAGCACCGGCATGTCCCATTCGTCGGCCCGGAGGCGCTGTAGAACCGGCAATAAACGCAACTACAGGTTTTGTAACATGTTCTTTAATGTAAGCAGCGGCTTCTTCTTCAGCAGAACCACCGATTTCACCAATCAGTACAATAGATTCGGTATCCGGATCTTCCTGAAGCATTTTTACAGCATCAAGGTGGGTAGTACCAATTACCGGGTCACCACCAATACCGATCGCAGTACTTTGGCCAAGTCCGGCTTTAGTTAGCTGATCTACAGCTTCGTAGGTAAGTGTTCCGGATCGTGAAATTAGTCCCACTGAACCAGGGCTGAAAATAAATCCGGGCATGATTCCAACTTTTGCTTCACCCGGTGTGATCACACCCGGACAATTTGGACCGATCAGAGTAGCACCATGGCTTTTCACAACTTGCTTGGCAACTACCATATCTTTAACCGGAATTCCTTCAGTGATACAAATGATCACTTTGATGCCTGCAAATGCAGCTTCAGTAATGGCATCAGCGGCAAAGGCAGGTGGTACAAAAATTACAGAGGTATTAGCGCCTTCTTGTGCTACGGCATCGGCAACTGTATTAAAAACGGGACGATCAAGGTGAGTTTGACCACCTTTACCCGGAGTTACACCACCGATTACATTGGTTCCGTATTCAATCATTTGGCCGGCATGGAAGGTCCCTTCACTGCCGGTGAAGCCCTGAACTACAAGGCGGGTATCTTTTCCAACTAATACACTCATTATTTGTTAATTAGATTCTTGATTTAATAGGCTGTGAATATAAGGTCTCATCAACAAAGTAGCTAAGTTGTTATAGTATAAATCTGGTTAAAAGTTTAAACCGGGAAAGAAGAGTGATTTATTAATTCAAAAACTGTTTTCTGAAGGAAAAGAAGCTATTCAAACGATCTTATCCATCTCAATGCAGCCTCTATCCTCGCATCCTGACGATTATCGTAATCTCTGGGTGTCTGAACTACAAATTCATCCGGTTCCAGACCATAGCCTTCGTATAAACTGTCATTTTCGGGCTGAAATACCTGCCAGCGGGAAACACGGTATAACCAGCCATTGGGTAAATTCAGGGTAACAGGGTTTCCGGAAGCCCCGCCAGTATGAGTTCCAAACACAGTTACATTGGGAAATTGTCGCATTGCCAGAACAAAATCTTCAGCTGCGCTGTAAATACTTTGGTCGGTGAGTATGGCTACAGGTTTAGTGTATGTTTTTCCGGCTGGTTCAATATAATTTTCAATAACAGGAGAGAAGTCGTTGCGGCCAGGACCGTTTCTATAACGTATTTTTCTGGCAAGAGTTGGTTCTTCCGCAAACCGTGAAGCAATCAGGTATGAATTTATATCACTGCCGCCACCATTGGTTCTCAAGTCTAAAATGATACCTGTGTGATCAGTGAATTGCTCTAAAATCTCATCTATTTCTTTAAATGAGTTTTTGCTACCTGCAAAAGATCTGATGTGGACATATCCGAACTCAGAACGGATGGTTCCATATGTAAATGGCGAATTATCTTTTGAGGTGGAATTGGTATCGAGATAGCGGAGATAGATCAGAATAGGATCATAGCTGGAATCGTATTCTGTTTTGTATACATAAGTAGAATCGGGTGAGATCAACACGGAATGACTATCTCTGAGGTTTGAGATTAAACCGGAAAGAACGTTAAAGAGCCCCTGATCACTTTTAACAGTATCCAACCGGGGTTCGTATGCAAAATAAAGCGAATCCCAGTCAATATTTTTATGAGAGAAATACGAGTAATTCTGATCAAAACCCTTCCATAAACTTAAATAATTATCCTTATAGGTATTGGCGGGATCGATTCCAACCAGGTTTTCCCTGCATCCTGATAAAGTGAATAGGAAAATTATGTAGAATATGATGAACTCTGTTCTCACCATGATCGCTTCACCCCAACAGAGATACTTTGTCGCAAGCCTAAGTATCGTTTAAAGTTGCCATTCAGATTGTACTGATATTGGTAGTTGATCACCACACTTAAACCATTACGGATGTGTTCCTGTACTCCGATATTAGTGGTGAATGAAGGGGACTCAATTCCGTTGGTCCATGAACCGGATCTTATCACATTGGCAAATGAATCATCTTTGCCGATCAATTCATCCGGGTCGAAAACAGCATACCCGGGCCTGAACAAGTAAGAGATCACCGGAAGTTCAACGGCTCCAAAAAAATCTATTGAAGAAGAGATCTTGTATCTGAGATCATACAGTAAGGAAAAATTAATATCGAGGAAGCCACTTTTTCTGCCATCATAGAAGGTAGGTAGGGTACGGAACTGGGAGTCAATGAACAGACTTTGAAGATCTATACCCAAACCTATGTAATGATTTACTCGGCCGGATGTAAGTGATCTTAGATGTGAAAATTGTGCTGATGGTGCTCGAACGATCCATTGATCACCCGACTTCGAATATAGATCCCCGGCGGTGAATCCGGTTTGGAACCGGGTAATATGATGAGGTTTTACAATACCGAAAGAGGTAGAAATACTAAGCGCTGAACCTGTAAACACAGATTGAGCAACGATCTCATCTTTAGCATAAAAAAAGGAGGGCCCCACATGAAACTGAAACTCCTTTTGAGCAAACAATGGTGTGCTGCACAGAGTTAACATGAGTAATAAAAATAGAAATCCGTTGGGTCTCACAAGTAGAAATTTGAAGATAAAATCGGGAAAAAGATGGAAAAAATTATTTTAGTGGTTCTGTATATCCTCTATCTTAAAGTATGATCAGCGAGGCAAAAAAAGAAGAAGTCCGTGATGCAGCCGATATTGTAGAGGTTGTTTCCGATTATGTGAAATTAAAGCGCTCAGGAAGCGGCTTTATAGGACTATGCCCATATCATAATGAAAAAACACCCTCTTTTCATGTCACACCAAGGCTTGGAATATATAAATGTTTTGGGTGTGGCGAATCGGGTGATGTGTTTAAATTTGTGATGGATCAGGACGGAATTGGTTTTACCGAGGCCGTCAGGCAACTGGCTGACCGTTACGGCGTATTTATACCCGAAGAAGAATCCACGCCGGAACAAAAGGAACATCACCAGCAGAAAGAGGGAATTTACCATGCCTTAAAGTTTGCCGGTTTATTTTTCTATCGAAATCTGATTGAGAATCCGGAAGCTGAGAAAGCAATCTCCTACCTGCAAAAACGTGGGTATAACCGGGAGATCATTAAGAAATTTGGGTTAGGATATGCTCCAGCCGGTGGAAGTGAATTGTGGAAAGCTGCACTGAATGCCGGTGTTGATGAAGAGTATATGGTAGAAGCTGATCTGATCAAGCCAAGTAATCGGGGAGAAGGCTTTTATGATACTTTTCGGGGGAGGCTGATGTTTCCCATCTTTAATCCCACAGGAAAAGTGATCGCTTTTGCCGGTAGGGTGCTGGGTAATGAAAAAACAGCAAAGTACATCAATTCTGCACAGACCAAAGTGTATAATAAAAGTGAAGTGGTGTATGGAGTTAATTTCGCAAAAAATGAGATCCGTAAGCAGCAGGAAGTCATATTGGTGGAAGGTTATACGGATGTGATCACGCTGAATCAACATGGCATTTCGAATGTGGTGGCTAGTTCGGGGACGGCATTGACTCCTGGGCAGATGAAGATCTTACACCGGTATGGTGAGCGAATTGTGATGATCTATGATTCGGATAATGCCGGACAGAATGCGATGAAGCGAGGTATCGATATTGGATTGCGTGAAGGAATGGAGGTTCAATTATTGGAATTACCCGATGGCGAAGATCCGGATTCCTTTGTGAAGCAATTTGGTAAGGAGTCCTTTGATGAGCTGAAGAAAGAAGATGCCAGCGATTTCGTGGATTTTCTGATGCTGAAAGCGGAAGAGGAAGGACGACTTGAGAGCCCGGTAAATCAGGGTAAAGTGATCAATGAGATACTGAGATCGATCGCAGAGATCCGTGAACCGATTCAACGGCAGGTGTATGTGCAACATCTTCATCAGCGAACGCAAAAATTCCGGCGCGGTACCGATCGTGAATTATTTGACGAGATGGAACGCGTGCTTCAGGAGAAAAAAAGAGAAGAAGAAAGAGCCAAACGGAGGGGTCAATTCCGGGAGCAACGGCAAAATGAGCAGAGTCAACCCTCAGGCATGCCGTTCGGAGATGATATTCCGTTACCGGAAGACGAATTTATGCCTCTTGAAATGGATGATAGTGGTATGCCTTCGTCTTTTGAGCCTGAGAAAGCCAAGCCGTCCCGGAAGAAGCCCCATTATGAAAAGGAATTGATCCGGTTGATGATCACTTATGGCAAATCGATGGTTGAGTATATTTGTTCGCTCACCAACGAAAAGTTATTTGAAGATGAAGAACTCACCATGTTCTACAAAGATATTGTTGAACAGTTCAAGAATGATGGAGAAATATCGATCAATCATTATACCGGAAAAGAGGATCCGTTTCCCAGATTGACCGGTGATGTATTGTTAGAGCAACACACTGCCAGTGAACGACATCATGAAAAGGTAGGGCTGAAATACGAGAAGGATAAGAATCCGTATCTAACAGCTAAGAGCACGATCAAAACGCTAGAACTTAGTTTTTTTAAAAGAAAACGCGAGGAGATGGCTGAAAAATTTAAGACTGCGACTCCCGAAGAAAAGAAGAAGATCATTCAGGTTCAGGCAGACATACAGTCAAAGATCACCCGACGTGAAAAGACCGATTCGGATGAATTATATCCCGATCCGGAAGGAACCGGAGAGGATATTATCAATGAAAAAGTGTTTACCTATAAAATGAAGGGCGAAGAATAACCCGTTAACCTCCGGATCACTTTTTCTCGTAGTTGAACATCCAGCGAACTCCGAATTTATCTTCAAGTTGACCATACAAGGCTCCCCAAAAAGTATCCTGCAGGTCCATATGTACTTGTCCGTCATTGCTGAGTTTTCCCCACACTAACCGCATTTTGGTTTCGTCGTCAAAATTTACGGTAAGGTGAATATTATCACCATTTGTGATCTCTTTATGTGGAGGCCCGTCTGAAAACTGAATGGTAAAATCGCCACAATCGAGTGTGGCATGCATGATCTTATCCCGATAATCTTCATCAACAGGCATACTTGCATCACCAAAACGCTGGAGATATGTGATCTCACCTTTGAACACTTTCTTATAGAATTCAAGGGCTTCTTCACAATGACCGGGAAAGAAGAGATAGGGCACTAAGTTCATAACAAAACAAATAAATGATTAGTAGTCGGCAGAATATCTGAAAAATCAGCTGCGGGTCAAAGCGTAGATCAAAATATTTGCACCCATTTGCAATGCTTTTTCGCGAACGTCCTGCGGGTCATTATGCACTTCTGCATCAGCCCAACCATCAGCCAGATTGGTTTCATACGTGTAGAAAAAGACGAGCCTTCCATTTCTGAAGATCCCGAAACCCTGTGGTGGTTTGTTATCGTGTTCATGAATTTTAGGCAGCCCGTTATTGAATCTGAAAAGCTGATCATAGATCGGGTGATTGAAGGGAAGCTCGATCATTTCCTCATCGGGATAAACTTCCTTCATAAGCTCACGGATGGATTCATCCAGCCCATAATCATCATCCACATACAGAAACCCGCCATGATCGAGATATGTGCGCAAATTGCGGATCTCAACATTATTTGCAGTAATAGTTCCGTGCCCGGTCAAATACAAAAAAGGGTAGGAGAAGATATCGGTACTTCCCAGGGCCACATCTTTATACGAATTGCTGATGGAGATGGGAACACGATCTTTGGTGAATGCGATCAGATTTGTGAGTGATGACGGATCATTATACCAATCACCGCCGCCTCTGTATTTTACGCGTGCGATCTCAAATGAATCATTGTATTGAGCATGAATTACAGACGAAAATGAAATGCCTGTGATGATCAGAAGTACAACAAGTATGATTCGTCTGAATTGGGTCATAAATTAGGTCGGTCGATTCTTACAAAAGATTTTAAAATCCAATATTAGCTCGTCGAATGTACGTTTCAACAGTATCGGAAGCAATGGAGGCAAACAATCCTATACCGCCTTTTACGTGTGTAAGTACATTTTGGATCTCCCCGGGTGACAGGGTAGAGCCTCCCAGTTGAACTTCTTCGGTTCGTATATAATCGTAAAGATTATCATCAATGGTAGATGCGATCATCTTGGTTTCACCGTAAAATGTAATGCCGATCCATGGATACTTCAAGGTTACCGTTCCGTCGGGATTTTCATCAAAATTTGCGTAATTCAGGATCCCGGAACTGTTATTCGAGAATTGAATTAGGTCGGTTTCATCTTCATACACATCCGCATAAAACGGGGTCAGATTCTGTACCTTTGGATCTTCAACCAACGTGCTGAAAATGTATATACTTTGCCTTCCGGGATAGGTGCTTTTACTAAGGGTAAATTCAAATTGCTCGGTTGCCTGATACAAAACGGTATCCTGAAATCCACTCTGAATAGCAAAGGTATCAGGAACCACAGTGGAAGCTGTGATCTGATGCATAGTTTCAGGTATGTTAATGGCTAATTCATAGGTTCGTAATGGAAGTACGTGATGGGTGGAGTTCGTAGTATAAATTCCCGGTCTGTTTTGATCGAAGGCAAAAGTATTCTCTATGGAATTGCCATCCACTGAGAGCAGGCGGACTTCGACTTCAGCTCCGCTTACTGCGGCATCTTCAAAACTATAATATTCGAAGGCGGGGATGGTCTTAGATAATCGAACCTGAGGTAAAGGCGCATTCGCAAATAAATACGATTCCACCACATATTGTTCCTCGTAGGTATCCTGCTGGTAGTTATCACAGGAAGTGAACATGATCGCTGAAAGTGTTGTAAACAAGATGAAATTTCTCATGATGATCAGAATTTTACAGTATAGGAAATGGCTGGAATGACCGGTAATAAGGTCACATCTGTTTGTTTAACAGGGTTCTCATCAAAGTCGAAACTCTGGAACCATACATTTCGGCGATTATACACATTGATGACCTGGAATTGCCATTCTGCTTCACCCATGCCAAAAAATGTACCGGTACGGGCAAAGGAAAGATCCAGGCGATGATAACTAGGAAGTCGGGAAGCATTTACCTTTCCAACTACAAAGGCGTTGTTATAGTCCACTCCTAAAAACGGACTGTCGTAGGTAGCATACCGGCCCAATACCCGGGTATAGGATTGGCCGGTGGCATATACCCAGGCGCCGGTCATTTTCCAGCGTTTGCTGAGCTGGTAATTAAGGATGAGATTTACATCATTTCGGCGATCATATTTCGGCGGGTAGAATCGTGCAGTGTTAGATTCATCTCCTAATGCGATGTTATACCCGGGGAATTTTCGCCAGGTGTACCCCAGTGTATATCCAATGAAACCGGTGAGTTTTCCCACCTGTTTTTCGAACATGAATTCTGCCCCGTAAGCATAGCCTTCTCCCACGCGGAACAACTCTTCATATAACAATCCGGCTACATCCGGTAAAAAAGGATCCAGCTCAAAAAGGTCATTCATAGTGCGGTAATACACTTCAATATCCAGACCGTAATTTTTAAAAGGGATCGTTTTTGCTCCTAACACAAACTGATCGCCAAAGGATGGATTAACGCCGTCCTCTGCCGTAAGCCAGAGGTCAAATCCGGAGAAAGCTTCGTTGCTAACCAGCGTAAAGAATTGATTATATCGTCCATAGGCTCCCTGTAACCGAATGCGGTCGGTTAGCTTAAACTCAGCAGATAAACGGGGTTCTAACCGGAGATAATCCCCGTCAGAAAAATAGCTTGCCCGAAGTCCTCCGATAATTTTCCACCGATCATCCGGTCTCCATGTATCCTGTACATAATAAGAGCCATACTGAGCATGAATTCTGCTGGTGAATCCAAGATCGCCATCAAATCTGTCCTGAATGCGGAAGGTAAACACTCCGGCCCATAATCCGGTTTTGATCTGATGTTTATCATTAGGTAAATATTCCAGATCAGATTTCAGGGAAAAATCGTAAATATTATTATCACGACGAAAGGGGGTACCCGCAGCTTCAAATTCGGGAAAATTGAAATAGCGAGAACCGGTTAATACAAAATTTGAAAAGAGTTTTTCATTGAAGATATGTGTCCAGTTCCCGCTCAAGGTTTGATTACCATAATTAAGTACAAACTGAGCATCATCGGCAAAAGGGAAGGCCACTTTATCGGTTCCTGAATAGAAGGCGAGCGAGAATTTATCATCCATGGAAGCATCAAAATTCAGTTTCCCGTTTATGTCGTAAAAGTAGAACTTGGATGGGATGTTGTCACTTTGAGCCCTCAGTGCTGCGAGCAATGGTTCCAGAGTAGATCTGCGGATTGCAAGCATATAGGATCCTTTTTTCCATGGACCTTCGATAGCCGCTCTCGAAGCGAGCATGCCAAGAGTGGCCGTACCCGATACTCTTTTTCTGTTACCATCTTTATTATATATGGATAAAACGGAACCTAAGCGACCACCAAATTCCGCCGGATAACCTCCTTTATAAAGACGCACATCTTTAATGGCATCTGGATTGAATGTGGAAAAGAACCCAAAAAAGTGACTGGGATTATAAACCGTGGTTTGATCGAGCAGGATCAGGGTTTGATCGGGACCGCCTCCGCGAATATACAGCCCACTGGAAAAATCAGAAGCTGATTTTACACCGGGTAGAAATTGAATAGAACGAAATACATCCGCTTCAAATATTGCCGGCAGTGCTTTGATGGTTTCCGTTGTAACCTGGGCGGAACCTATATTCTTTAACTCTTCCTGTTCACGATCGCTCCGAACGATGATCTCCTCACTCATAATTACCTGAGGTTCTAATGAGATCTCAATTCTTAAGTTATCACCTTCTTTCAAAGTGATTTCCTGTTTATACAGATCGTACCCGATGTAGGAGCAGGCGAGAATATAAGTTCCGGGTTGTAAATTGGTAATGGTATAATATCCCAGTGTATTTGTGGTAGAGCCCCGGTTGTTTTCAAGGAGTGCCACATTGGCTGAGATAAGAGTTTCGCCGGTTGAAGCATCTTTCACATAACCACTAACAGAAACAGATTGCCGGGCCATTGCCGGAAATGTAAGAAACAGCAATAAGGCTAAGGTTTGAAATTTATTTAAAGACATGTAGTAAATGAAAACTAATTATTTGGCCAACTTACACGGAAGCCAGAGTAAAAAGTTTGTCTGTTTATTATTGTTAATGGTATGATAATGTATAAAGATGGAGTAATCTTTTTTGGAACGGATTCGTTTATGCGATGTTAAAGAAAGTGAAGAATATTACTTATATTTAAGACTGCTCTTTGAATTACTGGGGGTGTACTGGATTCGACGGGATGAGTAACACCGCAGGTTGCATGTCGAGGATGTCCAATGGTTCTCGTAAAACACCCATTATGGAAATTAAAATAATTGACAACAATTATTCATACCGCTTAGCAGCATAAACTGCTTGAGCCGTTCCGCTGAAAGCGTGCCTGTCAGCGTCAGTTAGGAACGCCATAACAGATAGGATAGCGTAGCAGAGTTTTCTGTCTCTGATACGTGAAACTTTTACAGAATAGTGAGGCGTCGCTTGGTTGCTAGGCTCGGCGTCTTGCGAATGTTAATTAGCAACTAAACATGTAGATATTTGCAGGTTTGCCTTTTCGGACCGGGGTTCGACTCCCCGCACCTCCACAAAAAAATAATTAGCCTCTGTAAGTTCTTGTAAACAAGTATTTTGCAGGGGCTATTTTTATTTATCAAATATAAAACGTGACAAAAACGTGCCACGATTGCTGACTGGAATTAATTGTATGCGTAAATTTGCGTTATTAATATCAATTCAGAGATTCACATTTATGGCAATTATTACTAAAAAAATTCCAAATGTTATACTGCGGTCCAAAAAAGGAGTTAAAGGAAAAACATATCATATAGAATACTCTTTAAATGGGAAAAGAGTCCGAAGAAGTCTAGGCTTAATCGATAATAATACTGCAAACCAGTTAAGAGCGGAGAAGATAAACGAATTGTTGAGAAGTAATGGCATTACAACTCCAGTAAAAAACATTGGGTTAAAAGAGGCTGTTGATATTCATTTCGATCTTAAAAAGAAAAAACTAAGGCCAAAGACAATCTCAAGTTACAAAAATTATCGTGATCGTATAATTAATGCAATTAATGAGTTGGGTGCCAAGAATTACGACAGTCTAAGGACCATAACCGAAGGGCGGTTTAATTTGTTAGCGCAGAAGATCATCGAGAAGTATGATAACCCACATACTGTTAATAATACACTGACATTCTTAAAGGCGGTTGAAAATACTGCTATCAGAAAAGGGTATTTAGACAAGAAGTTTTCCCAGGACATCGTGATTTCAAAACCAGAGCCTAAATTAATCGATCAGTATTATACACAAGATGAATTGAACCTTATATGGGATAAGTGTGATCGATTTTATATTCCGATATACAAGCTTATTGCTTCAACGGGTCTGAGATTGGGGGAAGTAATTAATCTAACATGGAACAATGTTGATTTTGCTAATAATCAGATAATTATTAATAAGAGAATTGAAAATGGAAAAGTTGTCTGGCAACCAAAGAGTAAAAGCTCAATCAGAAAAATACCATTGTCTGACAAAGCAAAAGAGGTCATTCTAAAGCAGAAAGGGAAGCACAGTAAGTTTGTTTTTATATCGAAAAAAGGATCTCAGTTACATCCAAATTCAGTTTATAATCCATTTGTAAAGGCAAGAGATTCTGCTAAAGTTGATGATAAAGGCTCAATTCATGCTTTGAGGCATACTTTTGCTTCTATCTGCGCTCAAAAAGGATTACCTCTGTATAATATTGGAACTTATCTGGGACATAGCAGAGAAGAGACTACCCGAATATATGCTCATCTTTGTCCTTCGGATGATGCAGAGACTCTGAATAGAATTGGTTTGTGATTTTGTAAAATTAAACTCTGGACAGTAGGGACGGTTACTTCCAACTTCTTGTATATTACAGAAGGTATATAGTATCTCTCAGCATTTATAAGGAGTCAGAAACTACTGTCCTTACTGTCCACACACCAGTTGATTCATGTATTTATGCTAAAAAAAGAGAGCAGCGCCCTCTTTAAAACAACCTCTCAGCTCGAAGTGACAGATAGCCGGTTGCAGTTAAGATGATGTGGTCATCGAGAGGTATACCCATCAATGATCCAATCTCAGACAGCCGCTTAGTAAGTTGAATATCAGCTGAGCTAGCCTGTTTTCTCCCGGAAGGATGATTATGAGAAACAATGATGCTATCTGCCTTACCCAGCATGGCTGTTTGAAAAACTGCAGATGGCTCGACAATGGTAGCTGTGCTTCCACCTGACGATATACGACTCCAGCCAAGCACTTTCTTAGCGTTGTTCAGCAGGACAACAATGAACTCTTCTCTAAGCTCCAAAGTGCCCTGATCCCAGATAGATTGCAGGTACTCTGCTGCCTCCTCAGGCGATGCGATTTGTGGTAAGGTTTCTACTGGCTGGGAGGCTTTATAGGCCAGCGACACCTCGGTAATGGTAGGCATGTTCGTGGGGTTGGTTAAGATTAGTTAGGTGATTATTCACCACACCGTTCTTATGCCAAAATTACCACCAATCCTTACCGATTCTTTTGTCAGTTAAATCTCTTGCTTCTTTGATTGTATTGCAGGTTAAAAGTGTATCAATTGTACACCAAAGCCTTTGAGAATTGTATATTCCACCATTACGTACCTGATGATGTGGTTTCATCTCAGGACCCAGTTCTAAAAGAAAGTGTTTCCTCATTTCAGATTTACCGATGACTCCGGGAATAGCTTCGTGTAGGTAATCTATGATTCTATAATCAGTAACTTTTCGAATCGATTTAAGTACTCCGTTGTACCTGAATGCCATATAATTAGGCGGTTTATTCGGCCAATTCTTTTCATACGGATAGAAATACACATTATGCTTCTCAACGACATCTATGAAGGAGATATCTGAATATGGAGCTTTGTCACTACTAAGGACAACGCAATAAGCGACATTCATTAATTCTCTTTCCATACTTATAAATTTTGATAGATAGGTGATGAATTCATTCAGGTAAAATTTTTCAGTAAGTGCAGAAGTACTGGTGTATGCATTCTTGCACACTTCCATAATATTCTTCCAGCTCAGGTACCCAACATCATTTGAAAGATGTAAGCTGGCGTACTCCTGAGTGTACTGACTTAATGCGACTAGCTTTGTTTGCTTATTTTTCTTTAACCGGTGTCGGTATTTATTAAGCTGATCTGCAGTTGGTAATACCCATCCAATTTTAGCTTCGATGATTAAACTAACTTCTTGATCCAGCCATAGCTCAATGTCTGTATATCCGCCATCAGTTTCTGAATACCGTTGTAGGTACACATCGAAGTGTTCAAATTGAGGAAGATCTATGCTCAGTGCATCATACAGTAATTTCAGTGCTTGCCGAGAATTATTCAGAGTGTAACCAAGCCCGTATGTAAGGTCATCTTCTTTATAACCGAGTAGCTGGTAAAAACTACCCACACTAGATTTACCAAGTTGTAGCATGCTTCATTAAATAGGTATAAGAATTACGGTGCAATTAAGCCCATTAATTCTTAAGAATCAATGCTATGAAAACCCAACTCTTAACCCACTGTGGCTCCCAGCGCTGTTCTATGGAACAGCTACTTACCATTCCTGAGCCATCAAAAACCAAATCCTATACTCCACTGAATCATTACGATTTTGCCGTGAATATCCTCACCATTGCCTCGGACCTTCTCAAAGGCTTCAGATTCGACGGGGATAGCTATTCACTATCATCCGACGGGCAGAAAATGTTTGGTGTGATCACCTACCGGAAGATCAATCCCGGGCCAGATGAAGAGCTCAAAGTCGCCATTGGCCTGCGTAACTCTTACGATAAAAGTATGTCTGCCGGGCTTGTGATCGGAAGCTCTGTACTTGTCTGCGATAACCTGGTCTTCTCCGGGGATATTAAAGTTATGCGAAAGCATCAGGGCGAAGACATGCACGAGGATCTGCATGATCAGATAGTAACGGCCATTTATCGAAGTCAGCACAATTTTCATCAAATCAGCCAGGATGTGCAAGCCATGAAAGAACGCGCCATGAACCAGCAAGAGAAGTATGAGTTTATAGGGCTTCTCACTGGTGAGGGTATTCTTTCTCCTACACAGTCTACTGCTGCCTTCAAAGAGCTTTGGAAACCTTCTCATCCTGAGTTCGAAATGGATACGCTATGGGCAGGTTACAACTGTGCTACTGAAGTCCTGAAAAGCTCGCCGGTAGATAAGATCATCCAGCGCCACAGCAGACTTCACAAGCTCACGAAGGGGCTGTACCTGAACTGATATGGCTAAGATAGATCGGCTCATCAGTCTGTTCGGTGAGCTTGTAAAAGAAGCAGCAGTACTGATATTTCTATGGTGGTTAGAGCGCCAGAGAAAGAATCGTAAACGATAGCCTTCAGATTCCTGAGGGCTTTTTTATTTCTAACACTTTATCTAACAAACCCACTATGCAAACACTACAATCTCAGCTTCCCTCCCAAGACTGGGTAGAGGAGCGAGCTAATTACATTGGAGGAAGCGATGTAGCTACCATTCTCGGTGAGAATCCGTATTCCACGCCCCTTCAGTTATGGCTCCGAAAAAAAGGATTAATCCCGCCCATTGAGGATTCCCCAATTCTACGATTCGGGCATTTCTTCGAGCCGATCCTTGCCCAACACTTTGAAGATGTGACCGGGCTAAAAACCCGGCAGGTGAATAAAACCTACCAGCATCCAGAACATTCATTCTTACGTGCTAACATTGATAGGATGGTACTCTCCGATCCGAAGAAAGGCTTAGAATCCACAGCTGTATTGGAGCTTAAAACTACTACAAGCCACAGGCTTAAAGCCTTAGATGGCGAACTCCCCCAGGAATGGCTTTTACAAGCCTATCATTACCTTGGAATTACAGGTTTTTCCAAAGCATGGCTTCAATGCTATGAAAGAGACACCTGCATCTTCCATGATCCCGTACTCATCCAGCGAGATGATGACTTGATTGCCCAGAATATGAGCAAGCTCATCCAATGGTGGCAGATTCACATGATCGAGGGTAAGCAGCCTGAGCCTATTAACGGCGAGGACACGCTTATCCTGTACCCTAATTCACGCGATGGCAAAGTCCTTGAAGCTACTCCAAATGAGCTCCATATCTATGAAGAGCTAAAAGAAGTGCGAAGCCGTAAAGAGGATTTCATCAAGCAGGAAGAGCACCTAAAAACCAAACTTAAAAATAAGATTGGCCATCATGAACGCATCGTAGCTGGTGGGAAAAGCCTAGTATCATGGAAGTCAAACACTCAAAATAGGCTGGATACAACAGCATTTAAAAGTGCTCACCCATTGCTCTACAAGAAATACTTAACGCCAACCAAAACCAGGAGGTTTTTATGCCACTAATAGTAAAAGAAGAACCACAAGACTTCCCACTTTGTCCAGAAGGACTCTTTGCAGCCGTACTAGTCGACGCTGTGGATCTGGGTGAACAGGAATCGAAATTTGGCACCAAACACAAGCTGTCATTGTGCTTTGAAACTCAACAGCACGATGAAGACGGTAAACCTTTCATACTTGTGAAGCGATACACCTGGAGCCTGCATGAGAAGAGTAATCTTCGGAAGGATCTAGAACGATTTCGAGGACAAAAGTTTACTCAGTCAGAACTATCAGAAGGCGTTGATTTGGAAACGTACATTGGCTTGAGTTGCAATATACTAGTAGTTCATAATGAGGTAGAGGACGGAAAGGTATACGCCAATATCGAATCCGTGCTACCCTATAAAAGCGCGAAAGGTAAAATTGCCTATTTCGAACTCAATGAATCAGGTACATATCAACGGGTCATCGAACGCCCGGATTACAAAAAACCAGAGGAGTTTGCACTTAACGGAGCTTAGTCTCCGGGAGAGGAGGCATGCCTTCTCTTTTAGGTTGACCTCTTATTGCTCATTTACCATCTTCCCTAATATCGTTTCTATGTAAGCTCCCTGCTGCTCTTCCATGAAGTAAACATTGTGGGTATTGAACTGATTGATATCATGCCCACCGTCCCAATGCTTCACTTCATGATACTTGGTATTTGTGATAATGAAAGAGCTCAGGTTTACACTCTTGTCTTCCAGGCGCGGTTCGATCTCTTCTTTTATGGTTTTGTAGAACCGAATCTTCGGATGTTCAAAACCAGTGATCTGTCGCAGACCTTTGGGATCGATAAACGCTATGTGTTGAGTATCTCCCTGAACAAGCCATAGTATAAAATCCGGATAGAAACCATGTGCCTCAAAGAATCCAACTCCTTTGCGGGATTGGTTTCTAAGTAAACATAGCTGTGTGTCTTCAAACCGCTCCGGGTGATTAGTATAGTAGTGCCGAAGGTGTTTAACAAATTTCCATTCGCTTTCTACCAGCGCCACAGGGGAGATCTTTACTATATCATTGTAGTTCGATTGATTGATATAGAGTAAGGGCTTATACAGATGCCGGAGGAAGTTGAATGCCTCGAACTCGTTACCAAGTTTTATGTCACCCTCGAAGGATCCTTTTTTCATCACGTCGGCAAGCCTGACCACATTCTCAATGATGCGTTCCTGACTTTCTTCTATCATCACTTCGTACTCTTGCTCGAAGTTAGGATGATCCGGGGTAAGCCATTCCGTCTTCATATGTTTACTTAGGTAGGAAGACTTAAAGTGGTTGTAGAACCGGTCGATGTAAGCTTTAAGAAGGGAAGCTACGATCTCTTCCCAAAGGTTAACCAATGAAAAGCTGGTGATTTTAGTCTCATCCTCAGGGACATACAGTTCATACCACCAGGATTGAAGGATGATTTCCTTAAGTACTTCTTTAGAGATGGAGATATTATACCAGCTTCGTTCATTCTTAAACTTCTGAAGCTCAAAATAGATCTTATCCCAGTCTACAAATGCGATGTGCTCTTCTGTAACCATACAACGATTACTATCTTCTACTAAGCTTTGTGAAGAGCCCTTAGACTGTCGTAACACCTGAACTTTAGGGTACCAGTCTAATACTACGGGGCGGAACCGGTCAGCAGGGACGGTTTCGAGGTCAAGACGGATATCTTTTTTAAAGTCCACCCCTTCTTTGACGGTAAGTATCTTCAAACGACGGTCATCCAGTTTTACCTGTGGGAGAATCGGAACCTTAATGGTTTGATAGGTCGAGTCATTAGTGGGTAGTCCTTCTTCCTCCAGAAACTCTTTAAACTGCTCCATATAATCACTGCGGATTCCGAAGATGTTCAGAGTTTCCAGATACCGTATAACGTCCAGAATCTTTGATTGAGGACGTTCATATTCATCGAGCTCACGCGAGCGCTTCAGTGTCCAGTTATACCCCTTGAGTCGAACACCGCGACCAAATAACTGGATGATCTGAGGGCCTTCGCTCCGACCAACATTCATTAAACCCATGGTGCTTACTCTCCAGCTGCTCCAGCCTTCTGTAAATTTTTTAGCACCGATCAGTACGTTGATCTTACTGTTTTCATCGCGGATCCCATGGAACAGGGATTCGCCAAAGTCTTTATCCAGCCCCGGTATACCTTCTTCCTGACAGGTCTTATAGAGCTGTCTATCTGCACCAATATTTATAACCCCGAAGTAGTCACTGTCTCCAACCCGGATACCAAGCTCACCGTCTATCCCATTCAGGTTATCAACGTATAGGTTGGCTCCGGAAAGGGTAGTATTGAACACGCTCTTCAAAACGTCTTTGTACAGATCGGTTGGGGTAAAGTCTCTTTTTCTTACGTACTGAAAGAAGTGTTTAAAGATGGATCGGTTCTTTTGATCGATCACACCATCGGTACCTGCCAATAAAAGCTCAAGGTAGTTGGTGGCTTCTTTTTCTTCGGCTATAAACCACTGAAAGAATTTAAGGATCTTGGGTATGTCTGCGGCATCGGACACACTGAGTGACTTTGTTACTGTACCTCCCACGAAGATCCACAGAGGATTGGCCAGCATGAACTGATTTACTGCCCCGGGATGCTCCCGAAACACTAACTTTTGCTGATAAAAGGAGAGTAATGCACCAGTCAAATACTTACGGACAAAATTCTCCTGATTGTCTTCCTTTAAGTTCAGGATGTGATAATCTTTTCCATACCCATCTTTGTAGAAGTACTTATAACTGTAATCGAAGATGATAGACTTACCATATTCGTTAGTTAGAAACTTTCGCTTTGAACTACTTGCAGCTGCAATTGCCTGGCCAACAGTAGCTGAGTACTCAAATGCAAAACCATCTTCACTCAAATAATCTCGTCTCTTTTTCCATACTTCCGCAGCTAATCCTTTGTGTCCTTCATCAATTAGCACCAGATTATTTGTTTCAAACGATTCATAGTTGACTGTTTTATCTCCCGCTTCATCTGCAAGTTTATGTATGTCCAGGATTTCAACTTCAGTTCCTGAAAGTGCTCCACCGGTTTTCTTTGAAAAGAAGTTAGCGGGAATGTCTGAGTCTTTAAATTCTTTAAAATGCTGTTTACTTAGTCCTTCATTTGGTGTGACCAACAGGATCTTATTTGAGTCATCTACCTTATGATGTTTCCTCCAGTATTCGTATTGAAGGATATTGACGTGCATGAGCAGAGTTTTACCGGAACCGGTTGCATTCCAAAATGCCAGTTTGTTGATATCGGAATACTGGAAAGGCTCGAAGATTACCCCCTCGGGGTTAGGTACGGAATCATCATTTACATCATTCCACTTATCCAGGTATTCATTCAGCTCAGCCAGTAGCCCGGTGCGGCTCCGGAAGAATTTATCGAGATAGATTTCCGTAAAGAGTAGGGATAGATACTGAAAGTATTTCCACTCAATGGGATCAGTTCGCTTTTCGTTGATCCGAAGGGTGTGACTTACAATATTTTGATCGTATTCCAGCAGCTGATCTTCTGTAAGATTCGAGGTTGCGAACAGTCTGCGCTTCAGCTCATGGTAGAAGTTAGAGACATTGTTTTCATCCCGGCCTTCGTTGGCAGAGGATTTAAGAAACTCAGATAACGGCTCAAACCCGTTCACTCCAAAATGAGAGAGCAGGAATCGGTTGAGGACCAGTGACTTTGAAAAAGAAGCGTGTCTCGGCATTACAGTCCTTCTTTTTCGAACATAAGGGTGTGGAATGCTTCTTCGATCAGCCGCACTTTCCAGGTCTCCTCGTCTTTCCTTAGGTTCTGGAGGTTATTATCTCCGTTTACATAGATCAGATCAAACTCATTGTCGTGGGGATTGAACTCCATGGTGTCGCAGAAAGCTTCCAGTTCTTCATTGGAATGCTTCTCTACATCCCGCCAGATGACCAAAATACGCTCTCCGTCATTATTGTGACCTACCACCACTACATAGCCCCGGATAAGCTGTATGCTCTCCACCGTGAGCCCGATCAGGTAATTGAAGGTTTCCACCAGATCTACTTCGGTCTCAACCCGTTCATTATGTTCGGTAGCCTGAATGGTGTAGCCAAACGGTCGCTGAAACATCTCCGTATTAATCAGCCTATCCCGGCTTTCCACTTCCAGCATATACCGGAGCATATACTCTTCATTTAACTCCGAATCACTGAGAAGTTGCTGCTGCTGGTCTGATTGGGAAAGGGATAGGTTGTTTAATGCATCTTCATAACTCTCTAATCGGAGATATTTGAAGCAGTGAGGTATTCCATCCTCCTTTACAGGTTTGCCATTTTTCCAATTAGTACTGAAAATTACTTTTGGAATCCGTGGTTTTGTCACGGACTTAAAATATTCTCCCATTTCAACGAGAATGTACTTTCTATTACTTTCATCTTTTCTGTTCAAGTCAATCACAGCATGCGCGGTAGTTCCTGACCCTGAAAAATAATCTAAAATAATAGCATCATTTTCGATATTAGAAGCTCTGATTGAATCCTCAACAAGCAACTTTGCTTTTGGAAAATCAAAACCATTTTTGCTGCCGTAAAGTGCTTTCATTTCTATTGCACCATAATTAGATGATGCATATTGCTTTTTATCCCACCAACTAACGGGTGTTGATTCGGAATCCATTCTGGTTTTAAAATCTATCTCAACTCCGTCGTCAGTTCTTCGCACTCTATATTCTTCATATTCTGTTTTTACCCTTTCATGGCCCCGTTGCCACCTTTTTTCAATAATACCAGTTTCAGTTCTTAGGATCGGGTAAACTAATATTTCATCATCTGCAATGTTTTCCAGTATGTTATATTCATTTTTATCTTCATTCCATTCCATATTTGGAACACGAATATTATTAGTTGTTTCAACTACAATAGGATAATATGATTTTGGTCTGTCTTCTCGCCGATCTTCACTTCCTGATCTACGAAAATTTGCCCAAGCGAAACGTCCAATCTCATCAATGATTGGATATCTTTTTTTCTTTTTCTCTGTTACTTCAAGCGATCCAGGTTGGGCATCCTTTTTACCAAAGAACAAAGCATATTCATGAGCTGGGGAGAATTTACCGCTTGTTTTACGTCCTGATGGGTTTGACCTAACTACGACAATCCCAACTTCTTTTAATAAATTATTCTGCAATACAGACCTTAATCCTTGAACTTCTTCATCATCAATAGCAGCACACAGTATTCCTGCATTATTTAATAGGTTTGCACTAACATTTATTCTGTCATTTAGTAGTGATAGCCAAGAAGAACTTTTATAATTGTTCTTATAATTAATTGAAGAGGCATCTGTATTATAAGGAGGGTCGATGTAGATAGATGAAACTGACTCTTTGTACCTATTCTCAATTAGCTTTAAAGCCTGAAAGTTCTCCGAATTAATGATCAAACCATTGGTTTGATCATCTAAGTGATCAATAGTAGCCAATAGCTTATACTTCCATTCCCTCGGGTAGAACTGGGTATCAATCATCAGGAAAGGATGGGCTTTAATAAAGTCTACCGTAAGCGGTTCGGAATAATCATCCAGCTCATCAATGGCATACAGCGAAATCCATTCTTTGCGTTGTTCCTCATTGGAGGCAATGTCAGCATAGAATTCTTCGTCCACCCGGTCCAGGGTTATGCAGTAATCGCTTTGGAGTACAAACTTTTTTTTCAGCCACAGCTTCTTCTGGAACTCCTCCAGTTGCGCCAAAAACTCAATAATTTTAAGGGCTACTTTTTTAAAGGCTTTAATGACCTGTAGCGATTGCCTGTAGGATTCTTCCTTATCGAGGTCGATATCATCAATGTGAAGGATCTCGTTTTTAATATAGAAATCCAGTTCCCGTTTCAGGAATCCACCGAGATCTTTATGTATAAAATAGTCAAAGGTGTTTCGGGCGGTGTACTCTTTCAGATGCTTTTCCAGCAGGGTACGTTTTTTATCCTTTTCTGTCGGCTTGGGTTGCAGTAACTCCATAAGCCAGGCATTAGGTAATGCCTCTTTCAGCGTATCAAACGCCTCCTTCATGATCTTATCCTGAGCAACCTTTTTGTTCAGGGGCTCATAGGTAAAATGAATAATTAATTCATTTTCTGTTTCCTTAAAAGGATCTTCCGCATACAGCTTAAAACGACGTTCTCCATTCTGAGTCTTGTTATTGTTTTGCTCGGTAGAAGCTTCCACCAACTCAAAATTAACCGTCTTCTTGTTTCGGAGAGTAAAGCGGTAGTTCTTAAAATATTCGCTGGTCTTAATATAATACTGATCGTGATTCGCCCAATGGAGTTTTACTTCCTCACCTTGGTAAGGGATGGCATACACATCGTCTTTATAACGGCGTTGGGAAATGAAATCTCCTTCATCGTAGTAGCGTTTAAAAAAATTGGTTAGGTGGGAGAAAGTAGTATTCTGAAGGTCGGTGGTGTCTGCTTTGTACAGTTGTTGTCTGAGTGCTAATACCTTTTCATTTTTATCAGGATCTACTCCGGCACTCCGTAAGGTTTCTTCCAGAGTTTTAACTTCTTTTTCGAGCTGTTCCTTATTCTGCCCTGCATGCGCACTTAATGTACTCTCCACCTGAGTGATCAACCGGTTATCCAGAAAGTCGGTGATCTCATCCCGCTTCTGATTCATAATGCGGTAAATACCAAAGTCCAGATCCGCCTGATCCAGCTGGAATAGTTCTTTTAATATGTTTTTTAGACGATCATGGGCTTGATTGTGTTCACTCATTCCGAACGTTCCCCTTTAAATTCAATAGTAAGCGGCTCTGTAATTAACTCGGCTACATTAATGGCAGGCAACAGGTATTGGTTAAATTCAGTATTCTCTGTTTTGGCGTGTAATACTCCGCGACAAGTACCGATGGTTAACATCAATAGATGACCAAGAAACCCCGGATCTAGCGTAATACTTTGCTCATCTTCACTCAGCATTTCTTTCCAGGCATCAATAATTACTTCAAAATGACACGATATTTTTATGGTTAGGAATGGGGTTTCACCATGGGCAAAACGATATTCTGTAAGTACCCCAACAAAGTGAGAATCAGGATCAGCCCCATATTCGTAACCCTGCCAGAAAAGAACATCTTTATCTTCATCGTACAAATCCGGAAAAGTAGCAAATTGCTCAGTATTAATTCCACGAAGTGCGAATCCTACCCCTTTTGGTTGCTTTTTACTCATGCTGATTTCTTGTATGATTTAACTAACCGTAAACTCGAATATTCACTTTCTTTCTGGATGCTCTTTCCGGAACTAAAATAGTTCAATCTATCAGGCTTAGCTTGTTTTTGTAAGGTAGTGCCATATTGCTTTGGAATTCGCATTAAATCCGTACCAAGTGCTACTTCCAGCTTTGAAATGGTTTCGATGGTAAAATTTTCTTTTCCTTTCACCCATTTATTCACTTGTTGTGGACTCACTCCAAGTTGTTCAGCCAGCCAGACTTGTGATTTGCCCGGAGCCTTTAATTCATCCAGGATGCGGAAAGCAATTGCACGCGATTTTGTCAACCACGGTTTATCCGCTTTTCGCTGCTTTGCACGTTCTTTCCAATTGGATTTTCCGCCTTTCGACAGTTTTCCAATATCTAATCGGGTTTCTTTAGGTGTACTCATAATTCTCTAAGGTCTGGGGTGAAATCATGATCAAACTGATCTAACAGATATTCTTTCACCATATTTAATTTCTGAAGTTCCAGTTTTGTATCCGGGTGATCTTTCATTTCTTGGGTTAGCTTAATCGCTCCACCGGTTATCACATACTGCTGCGCATGTAATCTCACAGCATACAATCTCAGGCAAAAAGGGTAATCATCATTTTTCCCTTTTGAAGGTTGATAGGTTGTTCTTTCATACTCCAACGTTCCCAAAGGCTGAAATAAATCATCGAGGGTCTGTTCTTCATCGGTATTATCTGGGTTCAGGATTTCTTCAAATTCCAGAATTTTATTTTCAAAATGTTCTGCTTGTTCCGGTATCCGGTTCTTGAGGGTTAGTCCGTCTCGTTGCATCCAAAACTCTGTATATAAAAACTTTTTGTTAGTCTCAAAGTATTCATCCACATATTCCGGATCATTCCATAATTCTAATAAACGGTCAAATTCCGAGTCATACTCATCGTCATACTTTACTGAATATAGATATCCATCAATTATAGGTATAATATCGACAACTTTCACCAAAAATCAACCTGCAGGTTTATTTTTAACACTTAATGAATCGACCATCGTATTGTAAGTATGTTGGTTTTTGTGATTTCTTGCTTTAAACGATGTTCAATCTCTTCGATCATGGCGTCCCGTTGTTCTTCAATGGAGTCTTCAACATCAAAAATTTCCTGCCGTAAACGTCGCAGTTTTTTATTTAAAGTGCGCAGTTTCTTTTGGTTTTTCAGCACCGCTTCAGGGCTATTCAGTTGTCGGGCCTCGCGGTTGAGTTGTTTGATCTGTTTCTTAGTATCCCGAATCGATTGCTCAGCTGCAAAAATTTTATCATCCGCCCATTTATTCAGCTTATCCACTTCCTGCATGAAGTAGGTATGATTATACTTCTTGATCTCTTCAAGGGCTTCATCCAGTTTAGCTTCAGATAGATTATCAATCTGTTTCCCGGTCGTATCTGATACTTCCTTCTCTTTGGCCGAAGTAACTGGAAGGTCGATGATCCTTTGAGCAATTTCGGAAGACAACGTTTCACCTTCATCGGTAAAACCAGCATAGATCATCTGATCGACCGTATCCAGCGAACTAACGGTAAGCAGCTCGATATGAAGCCATCCGGATTTCCCTGTAAATGGCTCAAGTGCTGCAACCTGCGCCTCGTAAGCAGAAAGATCGAAAAGCAGATGCCTTGTGGTTTGTTCAGCCTGTTTTAAGTCAGAAATGATCTTTTCAGTGAGAGGGTGACCTATTCGCAGTTTGTAAGCGTCTTCGACTTTGTTTGCGATTCTGTACCGCCCAACAGGAACTTCTTTGCTGGTATAGTCTGAAGTTGGTAGGTGAAAAGAAGCTTCTTGCTCATCAAATGAGGCTATGTCTTTCAGGGTAAATTTAACGAGGTCCCAGAGCCATTTCTGGTACCGGTTCAGGTAAATCTTGCTTTGCTCCTGAGTGACTTTAAGCTTTTCAATTACTTCAATGTCAAAATTCTCCAACAGCTTTTGCCGGGTGGTCTGAAGCTTAGATTGTATCTGATCGTCAAGCTCGGTCTGTAACTCATCGAATGAGTTCTGAATTTCTTCCTCTGTCCGACAAGACTGATAAATCTCCCCGATACGACGTTCAAAGTCTACGCCACTTTCAATGGCACCCAAGACTTCATCACTGGCACCAAATACGCCATTAAACAGGTGAAACTTTTGATCCAGTAAATCAAACACTCTCCGGTCAGCTGCATTATTCACATTCACAAAGTTCACAACTACTACGTCATACTTCTGTCCGTACCGGTGGCACCGGCCTATGCGCTGTTCAATACGCTGAGGATTCCAGGGGAGATCATAATTAACAACAGTTGAACAGAACTGAAGGTTGATCCCTTCAGCAGCAGCCTCTGTAGCGATCATAATTGTGGCTTCGTCTCTAAAGTATTCAGTAAGTGCCGCCCTGATATCAACCGTTTTATTTCCGGTCACCTTTGCAGTGCCTTCGTTTTTAATCTTCCAGTGATTATAGATCTGCTTAGCTTTCTCTCCGTTATTCGAGCCATTGAAGAGAACCACTTTGCCGGAATAATTACTTTTCTCCAGCAAGCGAAACAGGTAATCCTGCGTTCGGGTAGACTCCGTAAAAATGATCGCCTTTTCTGGTGCGTTGAGATCTCTCATTTTAGAAAAGGCCTCTTCCAAGGCTTGAATCAGTTTCTCGCCCTTAGCATTGTTCTCGATGCTCTCTGCCAGCTCGTAAAAGCTTTGCAGCTCACGAATTTCGTCCCGGATCTCATCCCGCTCTTCTTCCGAAAGCACAAACTCCTGCTGGATCTGAAGTTCTTCCGGCCACTCATCTTCATAATCGTCCAGCGTTTCGAATCCATCAACATCCTGTTCTTCCAGATTCACAATCTTTTTTTCATCCACAGCTTTCTCCAGTTTTCGAACCAGGCCCCGGAGCGTGCCGGAGATGGCGTAGGTAGATGAAGCCAGTAGTTTTCGCATAATCAAGGTCATCAGATGTCGCTGACTGGAAGGCAAAGCATATAATAGTTCTCGTTGAAGGTACTCCGTAACCATTTCGTACAATGCCTGCTCTTCATCGGTAGGCTCGAACTTTACAGTGATAGGAATACGCTTGGTGTAGCTGATATATTCCTGAACCTGCCGTCTCAGGTTTCTCTTGCAAATAGGTTTAATGCGGTTCTTAAGGTCGTCGAAGTCATCACTTTCTTCATTCAGTCGTGCAAATTGCTTTCTGAAACTCTTTTTATCTCCGAATACTTGCTGGTCGATCAGACTAACTAACCCGAACAATTCCATCAAACTGTTCTGTAAAGGGGTGGCTGTAAGTAGTACTTTTGGTATATCCTCCAGTGATTCTTTGATCGATGTTCCAATCTTATTAGAGGTCTTATACACATTACGCAACCGGTGTGCCTCATCAATCACCACAAGGTCCCAGCTCCGGAGTCGTACATAGTCTTCTTTATTTTTGGCAAAATGATAAGAGCAGATCACGATTCGATTATCCTCAAACGGATTTCTCTTCCCGGCATTAATCCGCTTATTAAACTCTTTAGTTTCAAGTATGATGGAGTCCAGAAAGAACTTATCTGCCAGTTCCTGTTGCCATTGTTTTCTGAGAGAAGAAGGACAGATGATGAGTAGATTCTTCTTTTGCTGAGCCCAGAACTGAGAAAGCAGGATACCAGCTTCAATAGTCTTGCCTAAACCAACTTCATCCGCAAGAATAGCTCCTTTAGATAATGGATTCCGGAACGCAAAGAGGGCTGCCTCTACTTGGTGAGGATTTAAATCTACCTGTGCATCATAAAGGGTAGCACTAAACTTTTCCGGACTTTCGGAAGTCGTCCGTTTAGTAAGTTGATAAGCAATGTAACGGGCTTGTTCGTGGGTTAGCATGTAATTGAAATATTTCATTCAAACATCGTAAATAAATCAATCACTTTCACTTGCAGTAAAAGTTCAATTAGAATGAATAAATATTTTTTCGCGAAACGAATTTTCTGAATCAATCACTCTATATGATTTACCTAGCATAAGGTAGATACTTAAAACTCTTATCGGGTAGGTAAATATAAATATACAAACTAAGTGTCGTATTTAAATAGCTTGTATTTAATTTATTGAAATAAGTAAATCACTTACATCAATCTCCAAAGAGTCAGCAATCTTTAGAAGCGTGTAAACAGTCGGCATAGTTTTACCGCGTTCAATGAGGTCGATCATGTTCCGATGAAGATCTGCCTGGATAGCTAAATCAAACTGTGAGATCCCGGCGCTGTTTCTTTCACGCTTCAGATTAAGACCAATAATCTTCTGTATCTCCTCTTTTGTTTTCATACTGCATGATGCAGCTATTCTCAGCTTGACTAAGCACAATAAATTGTGCAAATTTATCAGAAAAAGGAGAATCTATGTTTAAGTATTTTGCAACTATGATTGGAATTACAATTGCTTCAATAGGTTTGCTTACACCTCATTTGGATAATAGAAAAAAAGCCCTTCAGACTAGTCCCTGTTTAAAATGCGATGAGGGGGTTGGTCAGTTAAAGAAATCAGCTAACGGTAAGTACTCTTATGAATGTGACAACTGTGGTTCAACGTGGGTTGAAAGAAGATGATAATCTTTATTATCGTCTACTTTAATCAGTCTAAATGAGCAAAAATCTACACGATCAGCTCTCGGTTTCATTAAAGCTTTTCCTTTTTGTCGAAGCGTACGCGCCCCGCGACATTAGTGAGGAGATCCCTCTGTCTGAGATAAATAGAAACGCAGAAGAAAAGCTACAACGGCCATTGATCATCGAGGCATTAAAAATGTGGCAGGCTCATCAAGGGTATTTAATTAATGAAGAGGAAGCATTAAATAAGTCGATTACTGAGATCGTTACCGAAGCATTATCAAGCCCCCAGATTGTTGGAGATGACTATAGGAAAATGGCATATCAGAAGGTCGAAGAAGCTTGTGAGGAGTTAAACCAGTACCTGGAAGAATCGAATAAGGAATATGGTATTCAGGAAAGAGATGAATACCTGATGAACCTTAATTAATATACTTCTATCCCGATAGACTATTATAAAATTCAAGCCTTACAAAACCGCATATCATTGAATAGATAAATAACAGTTTAACTGTTTATTGAAAAACAATATCAGAAGCTGCTACCTTTTGTTAATTTCGATAATGACTAAATGCCTGTCAGAATTTCAGACTGGCTTGTATTCAAAAATTGAGGTTATTGAATGAAATAATGGACTTAATTCAAAAATACTAACTAGTTTATTATTGATTGCGCTGATTGAATTTCATTGACCATTTATCGGTATGGAATTTGCATATCTGTCATTGAATTCTAACTAATATATTATAATGATAGCAGTAACATCGGTTAATGATTTAAAAGAAGCAGTCTCAAATTTAGAAGATGAAATTGTAGTCGAAGGGAAGGTTGCAAAATATCTTTATACACTAAAAAATCTTGCTCCTGCAGCAGTTTTCACCTTAGGAGTAGGGATTTTTTTCCCACCTGTAGCTTACTTTGCAAGTGTGAGCACTGGAGCTAAAAATGCGGGTTTATTAATTGCAATAAGTTCAATTGGTATAACGCTAATATTCGCGATACTAAAGAATTATGATTTTATTGGAGCCGAATTTGGACCATTTAAAATTAATCTTCGGCGAAAAAATACTGCTGGTTAATTTCTGAGAACTTTTTTTAACTGTTCGCTGATATATATATTTAGTAAACCCGCATAGCTCTGAGTTGTCTTTACATCTGCACAGTGTAGCTTGAATAGGGCCATATATACTTCATCTTTGAGATAAGTTGCCCCCCAAAAAAAATTGTAAGGAATGTAGATCTCACTGGTCTTACTATTTAGTTAACCACTAAAGGAGATAGCTATGGGAATTAAACCAAGACCAAAAAGAAAAGCAAAATCAACCGGAAAACCCGATCGACGTCAACGTGACAATATAAAGACCCCAGGTAATACAAAGACGTTAAAGCCACACAAGCATAAGAAAGGAGATTGAATTCAGAGTGAGATTTTGCATGGAACTGATAAGCCCCATTACTGGGGCTTATAATTTATCTACCAGTGAATTGATGGATCATATGCTGAGCATCTTTTAATCTGCACCAGCCGTTACTGGCATGACCTATAATAGATGGTTTGTATAACCTGTTACCGGCAAACGTGCGAATGAGATTATGAGATTGATTGATCATAGCGACACCTCCTATGTCCTCGATATACGCTTCCACAGCTACAATCTGCCCGCTGCAATGAATGATGTCAGTAAACTCTCCAGTTACATACTCATTATTCAGATGTGCATCATTCAGCTTTTTGATGCATCGTTTTATTCTTCCATCATTATTTAAAGGTAGCTTTTCCTGTAAGTACGATTTATAGTTTTTAAAATCGTAGGTATCACTGGCGATTGGATATCAGCTGTAAAATGAATGCGTAGGAGTATGAATTCCTCCTATATCCAGTAACTGAGGTGAGGAATAAACAAATACACTCAGATAATCCGGATCTAAAAGTTCCCGATAGTAGGGCGTAATATTTAATGTATTATTTGTTATTGGTTTAAATCTTATAATTTTAGTTTGCATGGTTTTCTCTATTAATTGTTGTTTTAGTTAAAAATTTGTTTGCTTGAAGTAAGCATTAATTTTTGATATTCCTGTGATTAATCATTGCTAAACTGCTGTGAGATTCTGAGAGGCAGGTTAGAATAAATATGAACTTCAACATCTTCCCGCAGTGCACGAGCTCTACCAGCAGCTTGTATTAAATCACTTTCGATTAAGCTTAACTGAATCTCACGAAGAGATTCCTCAGAGAAGGTATTAAAGCTAAATCTGAATCCATTCCATTCTACCGTTTGCCTGGTAAAGGTCTTGTCTACCTGATTGATGTCAATCCCCATGACCTGAGCGAGCAATAAATACTGGGCATTATGGCGGTGAGGAGTCCCTACTACATTAATTGATTTTCCAGTGTACTGGTTATACCCCGAGCAGTTCCCAAATCACATGTCAGGTGCTGCTCCCTGTACCAGTTTATTGAAGCTTTTAAATGTAATGGTAGGGTAGGCAGGCAGCTTCTGATTTAATTCATCGGTATGGCGAGCCAGAGAATTTCGAGAGTAAGAATACTTGGTATGCTGGGTAATTTTGCCTGTATGAGTCACCTCGGTAATGTCAATAACCTGAACCCTGTCCCCGTATAATTTCTTATAGATCTCAACTGGAACCGTTGCGCTCATAATAATGACCTTTTTTTCAGCTGGTAAGTCTTCGGCCTTCACAAAATGAATTAAATCACGGTTATTCTCATCTTTATAAAAATAGTTGGACTCCAGAAACTTAACGATATTACTATCCACCCCATCGGTATGCATTACAGTGTACGCCTCCGATGAGATATCGACTCGGTACGTGCTTGGAAGGGTATATACCTGACCTGCAGGAACGCCCTCTAAATAACGCTGAAGCGTGAGCAATGTGGTTGACTTATCACCAAACATGCTGGAAATGCTTTGATTGCCGATCTTCTTCAGGTCAGCAATTTTTAGGGTCTTCACATCGATAAGTAAGGCCAGTGGGTCCTCATCAAAGATCACGGTATCATGCTCAAACTGAGTATGTATAGCCCGGCTATGGGTTGTAAATACCGTTTCATATTCCTTTTTGATCTGCTGGATCTTGCGGACATAGTCTTGGGCTCTTAGCTGATCTATCACGCCACCACAGGCTCCATTATTTAGGTCTCAAAGTATGCGATGGACCTGTTTTATAAATCCAGCTTTTAACAACCTTTCTAAAGATTCATTAAGCTGTGCATCCTGAAATACCGGGAACGGGGGAGTAAAATGAGCATTGTTATGTTCGGTTCTGCTCTGAAATTGCTCCAGCTTTAGCTCATTGGTAGGAAAGGCAAGCAGGACCTCATCCAGCTCTTTAATGCGCCGAGACTTTCCAATACCAGTGGGAAGCTTAAAGATAAAGATGTCATCACTGAGGCAGTCTAAGGCGTTGTTAAACTCATAATCAAAAAGCTGTTCAGCATTGGTTAAAGAAATTGGAGCAGGAGGGTTGAGGACTTCCACCCCTTGAATAATATCCCGCTCTGCAGTGAGCAGATTATGGTAGCGGTGATCCTCTGGGTATGGTGAAAACAGAAGTAAGCGCTGAGGAAAGTAAGCGGTTTCTACCTGAGCATTATACTTACTGATCACCCTCATCAGCTCAAACCGTCCATCGTTGGGGTAAGGATTCGTGCCTTTATGATGGCGATTGAACTCCATCAGCCGCTCCTCGTAAAGCTGCTGCCCGCCTTGCATTCATGCTAGGTTCTGAGCGATTCCAAGAAGCTCTGAATATGTACATCGCTCAAGACCATAAAGAAACTTATAAAAGATCCTGGTTCTGGAAGCCAGTTTTTCTCAATCAACTGATTTATTCTTTTTATTACGTTTAAGCTTCTCATAGTATTCGAGCTTTTGCTGGCTAATGGCTTTTGAGCGGCCTTCTATATATATACTATAGGAAGCCGCTGAAAAGCCATGTTTTCGAGCTCCTACTGCGCCAGGAGTTTTCGGATTAATCTTTCGTGTCCGGGCCCCGCCTTTTAGCTTATCACTCTCGAGTACGGTGGCGAGGCGTTCAACGGAGATTGGGATAGGGTTAAGTATTTCCCCTTTCTTATTAGTACCATAAAATAAGCGAGCTGGGTCTTTACAGGCTTTGTCCACTTCTGGGTACAGCGCAAATAACCCGTTCATTAAAAAGCTTCGAGTGTGAAGATCAGTAAGTTCGTTGTCAAGTAAGAGCGCGAGTCTAAATTTCCTTTTTTTTATAGTATCACTAAAAGTTGGATACCAGAGGTTTGGAGTGATGTCATAATTTAATAATCGCTGAATAGCATCATCCTGAGTAATCCCGCTGTCAAAATCTAAAGCTAAAATCGACTGCTTAACTCAGTTGGTATTTTTTCTGGAGCCTCTAAAAACGGAGGGAGACCAGGATTGCCCCTGCTCTACAGCGTTTAGTAGATCGGTAAGGGAATCCGCTTCTACAGTACAAAGGTTACAACTAATCTCAGCAGCTCAGGAGCCACTAGGTTTTTCAGAAAAGGGTTTAGGATGGAGTGAAAATTCGTAATTCATTTTTAACTTTTTGTGTAATGGCTAATATAAATTTATAGCTTACTTATACTCTATTCATTATGGCGAACTTAGTCAAGGGAATCTTCAAAAAACGTTCAAATAATTTGACTAAATCGAAGATTATTAATAGAATAAAGTAATACAAAACAATTAGATATCATGGCAACAATAATTGACTTAAAAAAACTAACCTGACCTTCGATCTGTCTTCAAAAGAAGGTGATTCTCATCCATCATTTGGTGGGTTGCAATAACCAAGAATTTGCAAAAAGCCTGGGAGTGGTGAACGGTTATGTCTCCGAGATCTATCACCTGGGCCGATTATATAATCCGAAGTTCAAATTCTTACATTCTTTAGGCAGTACTTATAGTCTGAATAAAGATTGACTGATGAATTCAGATATTCTTCCTTCAGAAATCGGAAAGTATTGTAACGAATTTCTGTCTATTCATTCCGAACTCGGAGTAGAAAAAAATTTTCGCAAAGGTATTCAGAACTACTTACCTGTGGAATTGGCGATGAAAGATCGCTTGCTTAATGAGGCAAATCTTTCAGGAAATGAGCTGGATCAATTGATAATGTTTTTTAAACCTATTACAATGAATCTGAAAATAACCTCATAGCATGCCCAATAATCTTACAGACGAAATATTAGTCAGTGTACTTAAGCGTAGCGATACTGACTTTAATAGTAGAGATATCTAAAATTGGTAGCACTATATTTTGATATTTAAGATAAAAGATATATTAGCTATTAAAGATTTTTCAGAATACATCCACTGGTTACATATTGAAAAGTCAGAAGATGAGGATCTCAGCGTAACGCTTGGAGAGGTAAATAACCTATGGGGTGACCCTGGTGGATCAAAAATTATAGAAGAGGCAAAAAAAGAGGGTTTTTTTGATAGTAACGGGCATTTTAGTTTACAATTCTCAGCAGCTAACAATACAGCTATATTATTCGAGATTGAGCCTGGGTATAATTTAGATGATTTAGTTCAGTTAGATAGAAATATACAGGTGCTGATATTATTAACTGATACGTCGCAAAATAAGCATTCTAAGGTGATTTACGCTTTTTATATGCTTGCAGGTCAGGTTTTGAACATCCAAGGGAAGAAAGTAAAGAGCAGGCGCATTCAAAATTACCTGCAATCCCAACCAGAAGATCTTAATTTAAGGGTAATGCTACTTAAACAATCATTCGCTGATTGGGTCCATGAATACGAAGATTCTGACATGTTAACGGCTCAGGAATTCTCTGACTATTTAAAAATGCCTCTGGGTACATTCCAGAATAAATTGTCGAAGGGGGAGGTTCTTGGTCCAAAGAAAATCGATGGCAGCAACCGGTGGCAGTTTAAGGATATTCAAGACTGGGTCAAATCACTCTCAAAAACGTGACAAAAACGTGACAAAAATCGTGAAAATACCTGAAAATCTATGAATATCTGTGATTCAATATCGCTGATTCTAGTGCCTTAAAGGCATTATTTGGTATTTTGTTTAAAATCCCCGCACCTCCACAAAATTTACAGCCATCTCTGAGTTCAGGGATGGCTTTTTTATTTCTACCAATGTCGAACCGGGGTTCTTCCGAAGGAATCCCAATGGGAGACACCCTGCACCTCCAATTAATAAAAGCTGATTCATGTTAAGGATCAGCTTTTATTACTTACATCATTGAAAGCTAAAGTTTTTTAACCCCTTTTCATCTCATTGAGCCTGTCAAACCCCAAATAACTTAGGCAGAATCAGGCTGATCTGAGGGAAGAATGTGATCAGAAGTAAGGCCACGATCATAGCAATGAAAAGCGGCAACAACGGCTTAATTACTTTAGTGATGGTGGTATTTGCCACCCCGACTCCAATAAATAGTATGGAACCAACCGGTGGTGTACACAGACCGATACTCAGGTTCAGGATCATAATGATACCAAAGTGTATAGGATCGATTCCCAGTTCCATTACAATTGGTAAAAAGATCGGGGTAAAAATAAGAACAGCGGGAGTCATGTCCATGAACACACCTACAAACAGCAGGATCAGATTGATCATGATCAGTATTACAAACTTGTTATCACTCATTCCCAGTAATACTTCAGTAACGGTTTGCGGGATCTCCTCAAACGACATTACCCACGACATGGATATGGATGTAGCGATCAGTAACATCACAATAGAAGTAGTTGCTACTGAACTCAGAAAGATCTGAGGGAGTTCACTGATCTTTAGTTCTTTGTAGATGAAACCCAATATCATGGTATAGACTACCGCGATCGCAGAGGCTTCGGTTGCGGTAAAGATACCTGCTATAATGCCACCGATCACAATGATCAACAAAAACAGTGCGGGGATCGCATCTAAGAAACTGGTAAAAGTCTCTTTGAAAGAAGTACGTTCACCGACCGGGAAGTTCTTCTTTTTAGCCCAGATGGCAGCTACCAGCATCAGCATTAAACCAGTGAGAATTCCGGGTAAATACCCCGCAAGAAACAATGCAGCAATGGAAACGCCACCGCTTGCAAGTGAGTAAACGATCAGGATGTTGGAAGGAGGGATCAGTAATCCGGTAGTTGAAGAAGTGATATTTACGGCCGCTCCGAATTCTTTGGAGTACCCTTCTTTTTCCATTCTCGGTCCAATGATTGAGCCAATGGCTGTGGCTGCAGCAACAGCAGAACCAGCGATCGCTCCAAATAACATTGCGGCTACAATATTAACGTGAGCAAGGCCACCCGGTAGGGAGCCCATGAGATTCTTAGCTAATTTTATGAGCCGTTGGGCGAGGCCTCCTTTATTGATCAGCTGACCTGCCAGCACAAAGAATGGAATGGCAAGTAGTGCAAAACTATCCAGTCCTGTAGCCATTTGCTGAGCAATAGTGGTAAATGCCGGAATAGCATCCACATTAAAAAGAAGGGTGATAAGTCCGGATATGCCGATACTCCATGCAATTGGAACTCCCAACCCTAACAGAACGACAAAACTTAAAACAAGGATCAAAACTTCTGTTAAAACCATGATCAGGACTCCTGATTTGAAATTGCCGGAGTGTTTATCTCCGTAAAAATATCACGCACACAGTAGATCAAAATGATCACCCCGCTGATCGGTAGTATACTGTACACGTAGGCTAAGGGCATTTGCATGGCCGCTGAGGTCTGAGCCAGTTTAGTGGTCATGTAAACTAATCTGGATCCTCCGATCACAAACGTTGCTGTTACAAATAAGATGACCATTGAATAAATGACCATGTTGAGCCAGAATTTCTTAGTCCCTTCCAGTTTGGATGGTAACAGATCAATGGCCAGATGCATATGTTGACCTGATGCATAAGCCGATCCAAGCATTCCGATCCATATGAGCAGGAACCGGGCTAGTTCATCGGTGAAGGAGCTGGGTTCTGCCAGTATATAACGGGAGATAACCTGCCAGCAAACGGTGATCAACATGATTCCCATCAGAGAAGCCAACACGTATTCGAGTGTTTTTTCAAGAAATTTCATGATCAGTGGGTGTTTTTGATACGCTGAATGAGTTGGTAAAATTCAGGGTCGGATTCTTTGTATTGCTCGTAGATAGGGGCCGTTTTATCGATAAAAGGCTGTTTATCCGGGTAAATGACTTCAACACCGGCAGCTCTTACCACTTCCAGTGCTTTTTCTTCTGCTTCAGCCCATATCTGCCGCTGGTAACGTGCAGAAGAATCTGCAGCCATTTGTAACCATTCCTGCTGTTGAGTATTTAATTTATTCCATTGCATTGTACTAATGATCAACATATCGGGGATCATAGTGTGTTCATCTAAGCTATAATATTTAGCAACTTCATAATGCCTTGAAGATTCGTAGGAAGGAGGATTATTTTCGGCTCCATCCACCACGCCCTGTTGTAATGCTGTATATAATTCACCCCACGAGATAGGAGTTGGAGAGCCGTCCATTCCTCGTACCAGATTCATCGCCATTTGACTTTCCATGACCCTAATCTTAAGTCCTTTCAGATCATCCGGGGTTAAAATAGGCCGGTCTTTGGTATAAAAACTACGTTGTCCGGCATCGTAATAGGTGAGGCCCCGAAGAAAATAATCTTCACCGGCAAGCAATAACTCTCTACCGATCTCACCATTTAATACTTTATCGATATGTTCATCATCCCGAAATAAATAAGGAAGGTTATACACACGCAATTCAGGTACAAAGTTTTCGATGGTACCGGATGAAACCTTGGTCATTGCGATACTTCCTATCTGTACTAATTCCAAGGCCTCCCGCTCAGATCCTAACTGCTGATTAGGATAGATCTTCAAAGACATTTTACCTTTAGAATATTCATCCAGAAGTTCACCCATTCGAATCATTCCAAGGTGAACCGGATGTTGAGTATTCAGGCTGTGAGCCAGGTGTAGAGTGGTTTTTTTATCATCGCTATGATTACAGGCACTTAGTACAAAAAATAGAGCAATGAGGGTGATCCATGATCGATTCATGATATTAGTCGTTTTTTAATTCACGGATCAATTTCAATGTATTTCTTACATGTTTTTCCAATCCTTCAAAATCTTCGTTCGCCAGTAGTTCTTTGCTGATCAATTTAGACCCCATCCCAACACAGGTTACTCCTGCATCAAACCATGCTTTCAGATTTTCGGGATCGGTAGAAACACCACCGGTAGGCATTACACTGGTCCAGGGGCAGGGAGCTTTGATGGCTTTAACGAAACCGGGGCCGAGTTGACTTCCCGGAAATATTTTAACGATCTCACAGCCATGTTCTTCTGCAGTTGCAATTTCAGTCAAACTACCACAACCGGGCGACCATAACACTTTTTTTCGGTTACACACTTTAGCGATATCCTCTCTGAATACCGGGGTAACCACAAAGTTTGCACCCAGCTGCATGTATAAGGAAGCAGTTCCCGCATCGGTTACGGAGCCAACCCCAAGGATCATTTCAGGTAACTCTTTTTCAGCAAATTTGTTGATCTCGCCGAAAACTTCATGTGCGTAATCACCCCTGTTGGTGAATTCCAGAAGACGAGCACCACCTTTATAACAGGCTGTAATTACTTTTTGGCAAACTTCAGGATCTTTATGATAGAATAATGGAACCATACCGGTTTCATCCATTACTTGTGCCACTTGAATGCGGGTAAATCTTGCCATTGGTTCTGTAATCCTATTAGGTTAAGCTGTTAAATCTGAGGCCTTTCTCCAGCCCTCTTAATTGTGATAATCCTTTCATTCTTCCAATGCATGAATATCCGGGATTGGTCGTTTTATGCCGGTCATCCAACATTTTGTGCCCGTGATCGGGTCGCACAGGAATTTGTAAGTTAGCCGGTAACGATAAAGATGAAATAAATATATTCATTAGCTTTGCGAGGTTCGCATTACCTTCCAGATGATCGGCTTCAAAAAAGCTGCCATCTTCCATTAATTGCACACTTCTGAAGTGCAGGAAATGTATCCGGTCAATAAATGTGGTAGCAATTTCACCCAGATCATTATCGGATCTGGCACCAAGCGAACCACTGCAAAAGGTTAAGCCGTTACTGGGTGAGTCGACCGCATCCAAAATATATTGCAGGTCTTCTTTGGTGCTTACCACTCTGGGTAGACCAAGGATCGAAAAGGGAGGATCGTCGGGATGTATCGCCATTTTTACACCTGCATCTTCCGCTACAGGAATTACATCACGAAGAAAAAGTCGGAGGTTTTCTTTTAAAACTTCCGGTGTGATGGAGGCATAACTTTCGAGTTGATCCCGAAATGATTCCAGTGAATACCCTTCATGTCCGCCGGGAAGACCGGCTATAATAGTTTTAATGAGAGTTTGTTTGGAGGCTTCCGATAATTGCTTTTCAAAATTCCGGGCCGCTGCTATTTCTTTATCGGAATATCGCTCAAATGCAGATTCAAGCTTTAACAGAAATAATTCGAATGCTGCGAATGCGACCGGATCGAAACGTAAGGCACTCATCCCCTCAGGGAGTTCATATTCCAGATCAGTTCGGGTCCAATCCAGAATGGGCATAAAATTATAACAAACGGTGTTGATCCCATTACTGCCCAAATTCCTGAGAGTGGAATTATAATTTTCAATCAGTTCCGTAAAATTTCCACTTCGTTTTTTGATGTTCTCATGAACCGGTACACTTTCAACTACCGACCAGGTCAATCCAAAAGACTCTATCAGAGCTTTACGCTCAGCGATCTGATTGGCAGACCAAACTTCACCAACCGGAATTTCATGCAAAGCATGTACTATACCGGTGGCTCCGGTCTGACGTATATCAGAAAGTGAGACCGGGTCCTGAGGACCGTACCAGCGCCATGTGTATTCAAAGACCATTAGTTAGCGCGCTACCCGGCCGGAAGCATCGCCGCCCATTAATTTTTCAACTTCCGATACGGTTACAAGGTTTGCATCCCCGAAAATGGTGTGTTTCAGGCAGGAAGCAGCAACAGCAAAATTCAGTGCATTCTGGTCATCATCGGGATAGGTGAGTAATCCATAGATCAAACCTCCCATAAAAGAATCGCCGCCACCAACACGATCTACAATGTGTGTGATCTGATATGTGGGAGCTTCAAGGAATTCATCTCCATTATACAGCACCCCTGACCATGTGTTATGCGAGGCGCTGATGGAGCCGCGTAGTGTTGTTATGATCTTCTTAGCTCTTGGGAACCGTTCTTTCAATTTCTTACACACAGACAGGTATGCCTGACTATCCATCGTATCGCCCTGTGTAATATCGACTGAGTCCGGATGAATACCGAAATGCTTTTCTGCATCTTCTTCATTTCCAAGAATGATATCGCAACCCTCAACCAACGCAGGCATGATCTCTCCGGGTTCTTTACCATATTTCCATAATTTAGCCCGGTAATTCAGATCGGTTGATACAGTGACACCTAATTCATTTGCAGCCTGAATGGCCTCAAGACACACATCAGCAGCTCCCTGAGAAAGAGCAGGAGTTATTCCTGTCCAGTGGAACCAGTCAGCATCTTTGAATACCTCTTCCCAATCAATGCTACCTTTTTCAATGGTAGATATGGATGAATGGGCCCGGTCGTATACTACTTTACTTCCACGGCTAACAGCACCGGTTTCCAGAAAATAAATACCTAATCGTTCTCCTCCGCGCTCAATAAAATCGGTGCCAACTCCTCGTTTTCTTAACTCCATCAGTGCACAATCACCAATATCGTTTTGAGGTAGTCGGGTAACAAATTGTACGGGAATTCCATAATTAGCCAGTGAAACAGCAACATTAGATTCTCCTCCGCCATAAATTACATCGAAAGAATTGGTTTGTGAGAATCGGAGGTGGCCGGGAGGTGACAGGCGAAGCATGATCTCGCCGAAGGTGACTACTTTCTTCATTGATCAGGTTAGGATTTCAAGATTTCAGGTTTACTGAATGTAAGAAATGAAGCATTATTTTATAAGTATAATTTGAAAATATTTGCTCAAATTATGGTCAAATTTCGCTCAATATTTTACGATTCTATTTCTCAATAAAATACATTAGACTTATTTAATGGGGCTTAATGACACATTAACTCACTATGCTTTAAAAATCTCTAACTACGATTAGTTAAAAGTGTAATTAAGTTTGTGTATCAATTAATATTAGGAGAACGGGAATAATTTGAAGACAAGATTACTAGTATTCATTCTCGCTTTTTTTATTTCGGGCAGTTTAAAAGCACAGGATCTATCTATTCGATTTGAGCAAATAACCACGGAAGATGGGTTATCTCAGAGTACGATCAATGATATATTACAAGACAGTAGAGGATTTCTTTGGTTTGCCACTGAAGATGGCTTAAACCGGTATGATGGCTATGAATTCAAAGTATACAGGAATGACAGCTATGATCCATTCTCAATATCAGGAAATCAGATATCAAGTATACTAGAAGCGGACGATGGTTCTATCTGGATCGGAACCAAAGGGGCTGGTTTAAACAGATTTGATCGCGATCTCGAGCGATTTACCACATTTTCTCACGATGATTCAGATAATACATCGATCAGTCATAATTATATAACGGCTTTATTTCAGGATGAAGCCGGGGTGATTCTGGTGGGCACCCAGGGTGGACTCAATATCCTGAATCCCCGCACGAATGCGTTTAACGTTTATTCTGAAATGGATAAACATGCAGAACTTCGGGAAGCAAATATTACCACTTTATTTAAAGATAGCAACGATTTCATCTGGATCGGAACAACCGAGGAGGGCTTATACCGTTTCGACAGAAAGAACGGCGAGATCAAACTTTATAATACCTATACCGATAATGGCAACTCGATAAGCGATAATTGGATCGTAGATCTGTATGAAGACCGGGATGGTATCTTATGGATCGGAACTCAGGATGGAGGGCTCAATAAATACGATCCTATAAAGGACAGCTTTTTAGTTTATAAGAGCAGGAATGGAGATAGACGAAGCATCAGTAATAATTGGGTGCTTTCCATGTACGAAGATTCCAGGGGAACATTCTGGGTAGGTACGCTTAACGGATTGAATATCCTTGATCGTGAAAACGGTGAGTTTGTGAATTTTATGGAACTCAATTATCCTATCAATCTGAGTAATAATTCGATCACTGCTTTGTATGAAGATCGTTCTGGGGTGATTTGGGTTGGTACACAAAACGGAGCTCTGAATAAGTTTATTCATTCTTCCTCAGAGAGCTTTACCGTATATCAGAATGACCCGTCTAATAAGAATAGTCTCAGTAATAACAACATCTGGGCAATAACCGAAGATGATCAAGGTCATGTTTGGATCGGTACTCAGGGTGGAGGGATCAATCATCTGGACCAAAAGACCAATACATTTACTAACTATGTAAGCGATCCAACGAATGAGAATTCCCTGAGTAATGATTTCATCAATGCGATCCTGGAAGATAGTGACGGAACGATCTGGATCGGAACCATGGATGGTCTTAACAAATATGATCCGGTTGGAAAAAAGTTCATTCATTACTTCAATGATCCCGATGATGAAACTACGCTGTCGGGAAATATCATTACGACCATCTACGAAGACAGCCGGGGCATTATCTGGTTTGGAACGCTTAATCATGGTTTAAATGCCTATGATCGGGAGAAGGAGGAATTTCGTCGGTTTGTTCATACACCCGGAAATTCAAATTCCATCAGTCATAACAAAATATGGTCCATGTTCGAAGATAATCGTGGGGTATTTTGGGTGGGTACACACGGATATGGACTGAATAAATACGATCGGGTAAGAGGTACGTTTGAACGCTTTGTGTACGATCCGGATGATGAAAACAGCTTAAGTGACAATTTTGTAAATGTGATCACACAGGATTCAAAAGGTGATCTTTGGATAGGTACCATCAACGGATTGAATAAGTTTAACCGAAGCACCCAGACTTTTGAGCATTTTACAACTGAACAGGGTTTGCCAAATAATGTGATCTATGGAATTATAGAGGATTTCCGGGGGCATTTATGGTTAAGTACAAACAATGGTATCGCTGATTTTGACCCAGTTTCGGGGGATGTTAGGATCTATGATCAGGCCGATGGTTTGCCAAGTAATGAATACCGGTTTGGTGCTTTTTATAAAGGTCATGATGGTACCATGTTTTTTGGGGGAATTAACGGGATGGTTGTGTTCAGTCCCGATAGTATTCGTGATAATCCATACATCCCGCCGGTTGTTCTCACCGATTTTCAGATCTATAATGAGGACGTCCAAATTTCACCCAAAGGAAGTCCTCTAAAAAAATCAATAGCTGAAACTGATGAGATTGAACTGAATTGGCAGGACAAAGTCTTTTCTTTTCAATTTGCTGCACTTCACTTCGCCGCACCTAAAGAAAATCAGTATAAATATATGATGGAAGGGTTCGATCCGGGCTGGCAGTTGGCCGGAAATCGGCGCTATGTTTCCTATACTAACCTACCGGAAGGCAATACGTATACATTTAGGGTAATTGCTTCTAATAAGGACGGAATCTGGAACGACGAGGGAATATCTTTGCGGGTTAAAGTCTTGCCTCCGCCATGGAAAACCTGGTGGGCTTACAGTATTTATTCTCTGTTTGGAGTGGTTGTGCTTGTCGGTTTTGTGAACTTCCAGATAAGTAAAGAGCGCAAGAAAAAGGAAAAGATCGAAGAGCAGAACGAAGAATTAGAAGCACTTGTGAAGGAACGAACGCTATTGCTCGAGAACGAAAAGGAAAAGAGCGATGCCTTATTGTACAATATGTTACCTAAAGAGATCGCGGATGAGATCAAAGAAAAGGGTAATGCTTCTCCGAGAAGGTATGAAGAAGTAAGTGTTCTATTTACAGATTTTCAGAACTTCACTTCAACGGCGGCAACCATGTCGGCAAAGAAACTGGTTGATGAAGTGAATGAGATCTTTGCAGCTTTCGATAATATTGTTGAGAAATACGGTCTCGAGAAGATCAAAACTATCGGTGACGCTTATATGGCAGTTTCCGGCTTACCTGCTGAACGAACTGATCATGCGGTTCTTTGTGTACAGGCGGCCAGAGAAATGCAGGAATACATCAATGAAAGAAACGATCGTGCAGCTGTTAAGTGGAAAATGAGGATAGGGATCCATAGTGGGAGTGTAATCGCCGGTGTGGTGGGTAAAAAGAAGTTTACCTACGATATCTGGGGTTCAACGGTGATCCTGGCCAGCCGGATGGAAGAAGTCGGGGAGATCGGGAAGATCAATATTTCGGCTACAACCTGCGATATGGTTAGCGACCACTTTCAATGCGAATATCGGGGAAAGGTAAATGCCGAAGGGCAGGGTGAGCTGGATATGTACTTTGTCGGGGATTATATAGGTCCCGATGATGAAAGTATCAGTTAGAAATAAAATCCCAGACTGAAAGACGGTTGAATTCCTAAATCGTAAATGTGAGTCATTGCACGTGCTCTGATCTCGTTATCACGTACATTTACTAATGTAACCGGGCGAAGCTCATCGTACCATGGGTTATTCCTGTTCAGTATGTTATAGACAGAAATGGCCGCTTTGATCGAACCCAGCGAGGTGACCCGTGTATATTTTAAGCTCAAATCCACACGGGAATAATCAGGAAGTCTTGGAGTATCTACAAACCGGGAAACATCGAAAAGATTAGGAGTTCCGGTGCCATACATCCAGCTAATATATATATTTAATCCTTTAGCGATTGAGAGATCCGCTGCGGTAGATAGCTGATGCCTTCGATCCCAATTAGCATAGAAATAAGCTCCGTTATTGATCCTGTCATTACTTAATTCAGCAGATGATAATGTATATGCAGTAGTGAAGGTGATGGGATCCAAACGATTTTTAAGCAGCAATTCGAGTCCTTTTGAACGCCCCTGTGTATCGGTAAACCACGGATTTTCGAAATTGGTAAAACTGGTAGATATCAAACCGGCATTCAGTTCGTGCAGTCGTAAATTTTCGTAGTGCTTATAATACCCTTCGATCTGAAAGTAGAGGGTCGGATTAACAAAAAAATGAATTCCGGCCGTGAAGTAATCGACTGAGGAGGGAGGTTGATCTTCATTACTGAGGATCCAGAAATCGGTACTGCTGTTATTATATAATTCGAGCCGATGAATGAACTGATAATTTCTGCTGAAGCCCGCATTCCATGAAATAAATTCTGTCGGACGGTATGAAAATTTTAATCGGGGTGACCATCTTATATACTGACCATTACTGAAATAATGGAGTCTGCTTCCGAGATTTAACGTAATGTTTTCCAGATCGGTTAAGTCTGCCTGTGCAAACAGATCCGCCAACTGGCTTGTTCTTCGGCTTTTGAAAGAACGGGTGATCAGACTTAATTCCTGATACCGAACGTCAAAATCACTGTATTCTGCCCCGAATTCAAGGTTTAGGACGTCACTATAGAAGCTGAAACTTTGTCTGATATTGAATTCATACACCTCATTGTTCAAATTCAACGGTGAAGTAATGGAAGAGTCAGCACGGCCATTTCCGGATTGAGCCGGTTGTAACTGATATTCAAAATCATCCTTTTGATAATCAGAATCATACATGCTATAACCAGCTCTGGTCTGGGAGAGTAACCGTGGATTGATCTGTGTAGAAAAACCACTGGCAAAGGTTTTATTATCCCATTTATTTTTTGATTCAAATTCAAATTCCAGCTCAGCGAAATCCCTTATATACTTTTGATAAGCATCATCATAACCCGCATAACCGCTAAGGTAGAATTGAGCCCCATTTTTGGTTTCAAATTGAAATTTACCGTGTAGATCGTAGAATCCGGCTTCGGTATCCAAAATTACAGGTTCGGTTGTTTTTACCTCTTTGATGAAAGCCGGAAGTCGACGCTGGAACTCTAATGTTGAAGGACGATTCACATCTAACCCGAATTCGATCAGGGATTGGTTATTCAGCCAGTTTACCTGATCTAAGTAAGAATGCCTGCCCGACAGCAACCAGCTTGCTTTACCTTTTATAATGGGACCTTCGGCGGTAATGGAAGCGGCTGAATTACTAATATGAGCAGAAGCTTTTGTTTGATTTACGGAACCGGATTTTGTGATGAGTGATAATGTGCCACCCAAAGGAGCCTTGTATTGAGCAGGGGTGATGTTATAATAGAACCCACTGGATCTGAGAACATCCGGGTTCATCGCATCCATCAAACCAAATAAATGACTTTCATGATAAATGGTTTGCCCATCAAGATGAACTCTGAAACCATCAGCGGAACTGCCGCGGATATTTATACCATCGCTAACCGCGGTAGTCATGGTGACCGCAGGCAGCGTTTGCAGCGAGCGAACTGCATTATCTTCACCTAAAGGATTGAACTGTCCTACTTTGAGTAAACTTTCCATGACCGTGTCGGAAGCGGTGTAGAAGTTGACTCCCTGGATCACAATTTCTTTTCCTCCGTATAATTCCGGAGTGAGTCGGATAGAAAGCTCATTTAACGAAGCCGGGTTTTCAAGATCGAGGGTGATCTTCCGGGCTTTATATCCAACATATGAGATCAGCAGAGTCAATTCCTTTCCTGAAGCATTCAGTTCGGTTGAAAATACTCCGTTTTGATCGGTGGCGATACCTTTTAAAAGGCCATGCTCCCTCCATGAAAGGGTGGAGAAGGGAAGTCGCTCTCCGGTTTCATCATCTATTACAAAGCCACTAAGGCGAATGGTACTAATAATGGTTTCTTGCGATCCTTTGAACAGGAGTGCCTGGTAGCGTTCTTTATCTACTTTGATCCCAACGGTAGTGGAAGCCAGAGATTCAGTGAGTTTTTCCATGACTTCTGACTCTTCAGCAGAAAAACTAAGCCTGATATCAGCAATTAACGCTTCACGATACAAAAAACGAAAAGGAGTAACATCTTCAACTTCTGTTATGATATCGAGCAATGGCTCGTCGTGGAAGGTAAAAGTCTGCGCAATAACCGGGATTTGGAGTAATACCAGGATCAGAAGTATATAAAAATTTTTACCCGACCAGAATACCATGTAGTTATTCCATAGAAATAAAGGTATAGCTGTTTTCTGATTCCATCCGGAAAGTTCCACCCAGTACTACACCAAGATCTTCAAGAGTTTGTTCAGGGGAAGATAACTGAAGTGAACCATTAAGTGGAGACCGGTCTTCAAGATTTTGAATATTAATATGAATGTTGAAATGCTGTCCGATCTCTGCCACCACGCTTGCTGGTGAATCATTATCAAAAATGATCACATTATTTAGCCAATCGGTGAAGCGTTCTTCCGTAACTTTTTCGGGTGGTGCAAGTTTTCCATCTTGAATAGAACTAGCCTCTCCGGGTGATAATTCCACACTTTGCGAATCTGGTCCGGTAAATCGTACCCGGCCTTCTTCCAGATATACTTGCGTTGCAGAACCCCAGTTACTGGCATTAAACCGAGTTCCTAAAACAGTAATGGTACCCGCACCGGCATCAACAGAAAAAGGATGATCCGAATCGGAAACTACGTCAAAAAATGCTTCCCCTTCTAGTGAATAGGAGCGGTCGTTTTCTGCAGATGTTAATTTTATCAACGATGAATTTGGGCGGAGGGTAACTTTAGTTCCGTCTTCCAGAATAACAGAGATTTTTTCTGAACCCGAATGTGCCACAATTGTGGGTTGATTGCCCGATGTGTAATAGAATAAACCGATAAATGCTGCGATCACTAACACTGCAGCTGCAGCCCACTGTATATAAGCGGCCGGTTTTGTAAGTACATGAATACTGGCCTGAGCCTTAGACTGTGTTTGCTTCGAAATAGCGGCCCAGATCGAATCCGAATTCGGTTGAATTGAATGTATTTGAGCTGTTTCCTGATCTTTATAAGCAGCTAGTAAGTCGATCAGATCATCCCCGATTGCAGAAAAATCAGTACCTGCGTCGATGGAATCACCGAGCTTTTGGGCGAGCAACAGATCTCGATCGTTTTCCGGTAAGATGGTTGAGGATGACATGATGGTTTGGTTCTGAATTAAATGAACCGGCTACTCAGGAGCAGCCGGTTTTAAATACAATTGATTTGTTAGTTGCCTCTTCTTTGACTTGGGCGTTCTCTTAATTCACCATCACTTAATGCTATTCTGAAGAATTGAGTGAGGCCTTTGAATTTCAGTAAAGCAGTGCCATCAGTTTCAAGGTCAATAGTACCTTCCAAAACTGTGTTGTCAGCTTCCCCATTTATGGTTTTATTCATCACTATACTATAAGTCAAAGTTCCACTTACTGCATTTTCAAGGGCACCATTGGCTTCTAAAGTGTCTTTATTCAGTGTTACATTTTCGTATTTGATGAAAATATCATAATCGCGGGAGGTGGTACTACTGTCCGGCAGACTTCCTTCAGCATTGCCAAAACCACGGTGTACACCATTCAGTGTTACCACTGAGTTACTGGAATGTAGTCCACTGGTCAACATGGTATCGATCTTGGTAAATTCATGATCGCGATAGATGCCATCAGAATAACCGGTTTTAGTAGATTTAAAATCGATAGATTCAATCGTATCCCAGTATTCTTTAGGCTGAGCTACAAAATTGCCATCTATGTCGGTGTAAATGATCTCCTGATCAAGAGAAAAGGACCGGTCAATGCGACCACTATTTACCGTTCGTTCGAAACTGATAGAATGGATACCGGTTACAGAATCGTATTCGTGAACGAAATTTCGCTCTGTTCCACGCCCGTTAGTGAAAGGGTCGGTGCTTTTAAAAGCGACATCATTTCCATACGTGATACTGGAATTGTCCACGGTAGAAACGGCATCGTACATGCTTGAAATCAATCCTGATTCATCATCAGCCAGAGAAGTAGCGACTACTTCAGCTGCCATGGTAAGATCTTCCTCAGAAATTGATTCTACATCATTATTTACGGATGAACAGGCAGAAAACGTAACTGCCATAACCGTAAGAAGCAGTAACAGGTTTCGGTGTTTTAGAAGAATAAACATAGGATTACCTCTGTATATGTTTGAGTTGGGTTATCGTGTTTCATACTTAATACACCTAACCCACCGGGTACCCCTAATTGATTTTTTAAAAATTTTGCAGCTACAGTTTCCGAACTCTGATATTACGGAAAGCAACCATATCGCCATGATCCTGCAGGCTGATATGACCTTTGTCAAATGATCCCCAATCTGCATTATTTCTCCACTTACTGTCAGCTTTGGCTTTATTCCAGGCCTCACTTGCAATGGTATATTCCAAAACCTTTTCACCATTAAGCCAATGCTCCACATCATTACCTTTGATCACTAATTTTACTTTGTTCCATTCATCAGCGGGATGCAGGGTTTTCTCAGAGGCCGGAAACATATCATACAGGGAAGCTGTCATTCTATTGGGCATTGATTCTGAAGGTGAATCCACATCATCCAGCAGCTGAAACTCGGGGCCGGTAAGGAAATCGGTTCCAAAGGCTGAGTCTTCCTGTACATTGAACATGATACCGCTGTTTCCGCCGGGAGACATCCTGTATTCAAGTTCAAATTCAAAGTCGTCAAATTCCTCAATGGTTATCAGAGAAGCTCCGAAACCGGTATTTTTATCAATAGCATCACCATCTTTCGAAACGATCAGTAACCCGTCTTCAATGATCCACTTGGGGCCGATCTCGTCAGCATTGTATTGCTTCCACCCATCAAAAGATTCTCCATCAAATAAAGTGATCCATCCATCGGTAGGTTCAGTAGTTTGCGGTTCTGATTTGCTACAGGCACTAACTAATAGCAGTAATACAAAGAAAAGAGTTGATAGATAGGATCTGAAAGTCATAGTTGCCAATTTAATGATTTGGTTAGATCGAAGGGTAAAACATGCGATCGATTTAAACAAGATGTTGGAGACTTTTAAACAATAAAAAGGGTACAAGTTTGTACATTATCAAAAAAATGGATTCGTTATGATACGCAAATTACCTTTTTTACTGTCCTTATTAATCATCTTTACTGCAGCCAATTACTTTAATGAAGCAATTGAAGGTACCTGGATCGGTACCTATGCCGAAAGAGGTGGCTCAGTAGAACTGACCTTTAATTTTACCGTAGACGGAGACTCTCTCACCGGAACATTGCAGAATAACGATGAAACCATGGAGATCAGCAACGGGGTAATTGATGGAGACTCATTTACTTTTGATGCAGTTTTTGGCCCCATATCCATTCCGCATGAGGGAGTATTGAATGAAGATGGTACCATCACCATAACCATTACTCAGGATGAGGTGGTTCATGAGATGAAACTGGTTAAACAGGAAGTGGAATAATCAGTTTTTTTTATCATCAGCTATCTGCGATTCAATGAATTTCAGATATCTGTCAGGTAACAAAAATGGTGGAGTTTCTGGGACCGGAGAAAAACGTGGTTGTGGAGTGGTAACCGGTTTCTGAGGCCGGAGATCCGGGTCCCAGGCAAAGCCATCTAATCTTCGATCGGGCAATGCCGCATGTTCAGGCAGGAATAAACCCTGATTCTGACCCATTTTTGCCTGAATAAGATCACCATCTTCAAAAAATAAACGGGTTTCCGGTGAAGCATTCTCAATGGCTCCGTCAGGCTCGCCGGCATCATCTGTGGTGTGATATAAGATCTTACTGTTTGGGCGGAGTAGAATAAGCGATACAGCACCACTATCGAAGTAAGCGATCAAAGTATCTCCCTTTAGTTGATTGAACCGCCCGGTTACACTGTCTTCCTGAACGGCAAATGCAGCAGGAAATGCGGTCAATTTTTCAACATCACTGCTGTCTAATTGTACATTGATATCGCGACCATTTAACTGGATGCGTTTGTGCCAGGCTTTAGGCGTTCCCCGTAATCTGAATAATTCGGTTGAAGAATCATAAAAAAGGGTATCGGAAAGGGATGCAAAATTCTCGCTCCAGACATTTACCTGTTCATAGGCCTCGATCTGAGAGGTGGAGTCGCTCTCCAGCATTAAGATCCTTGCAGCATGTATATGAGTGGTGTCGGCCGAAAGTGAGTCTCCCTCAATTCTTCGCAAATATCCATTCCCGGATAAAAACCTTCTGCCTGTTGAATCGGCTTCCAGATAATTGCCGGTTATTAAATTAGTTCCGGAGCTGTCGGTTACAAAAACCCGGGAATGCAGTTGGAAATGCTCTTTACTTCGATTGATGAACAATGAATCTCCTTCGGCATATTGAGCTGAATCCTGGATCTGAACATTATTCTTAAAAATGGCACTATCCTGCTCCTGAAAATAGGTTCCGTTTTCAGCACGTAAAGTACCATCTTTATCTTCCAATCTGATCCCATCTCTGAAATAGGCGATCTTGGTTGCGAAATTGTAATCCACCACGTTTCCGAAGAGGGTAGAGCTGTCTTGTTTAATGATCACTCTGCCTCGTAATTTACTCAACTCATTCCTGGTGTAATAAACTAAAGAGTCAGCCCAGATATTCTCAGATTCTGTATCGATCTGAATATTTCCGAAGGCCCGCAGTTCATCCCGATTCACATATTGGTAGGCACTATCGCAAACCAGAGTAGCATCTTTTGTTTTAAGACGCGCATTATACAACTTTTGAACTGCTTCTCCCTGAACTTCGGTACGAATAGCCCGTTCGAAACGCAGTAGTTCGATGATACTTTGTGAATGAACTCTTTGAGAAAAAGCTCCGGTCAGTATAAACGCAAGAAGCAGATATTTAGCTACGGATCTCAATCTATGACCACCTGCCCGCCGCCTTCGTTTAAAGTGTAGCTTGTAAAATCTGTATTTCCTTTAAAGCCGTTGGCGGCGATGCTATCCGGAGGATTTATAAAGATGACGAATTCCGGCGTATACAACTGGTCTTCAAGTCGCTTCCATTGTAAATAATCGGATCTAAGTTTCTTTCCGCTTTCAGTAAACACTTTCACATTTCCATACATTTCAAAGATACCTTTGTCGGGCAGATACAGAGCACTATCACAATATACTGTACTGTTTTCTTTGCCTTCTGCCGGGGTGATGTATATGGTAACCGGTCCGGAGATCTTTGTCTCAGTGCGTTCTACACCACGGAAAGTTTCCGAGTAGGACCCTTCCAATCTCAGTACTTTATTTCCTTCGTCTACGATCTCCATTTGCATTCCCCAGGTTTCAGTGGAATTTAATAGCGAATCCCCCAATGCTTCCCGGATCATCCGGTTGTCATACTCAGAGAGTTCACTACAACCGGACAGGAACGTTCCAAGAACAAATAATAGTGCCAGATATGTGTTAGATGGTGCCAAAATAACGATCACCTGCATCACCTAAACCGGGAACAATAAAAGCGTTCTCGTTTAGCTTTTCATCCACAGCTGCGGTTATTATGGGTACATCCGGATGATCGTTCTGTAGTCGTTCAATTCCTTCAGGAGCAGCGATCAGACATACAAACTTGATCGTTTCAGCCCCGTTTTCTTTCAGGAATTTAATGGCGTGACTACCACTGCCACCCGTTGCAAGCATAGGGTCAACTACCAGATTGAATGCTTTTTCGATCCCGTCAGGGAGGTTGTCATAATAATTAACGGGTTTATGAGTGGTTTCATCCCTGTAAACCCCAACATGACCAACTTTAGCTTCGGGCATAAAATTGATGATCCCATCCACAAGACTAAGTCCGGCTCTGAGTATCGGGATAACAACAACCTCAGAAGCAGGTACAAATCCTTTTGCAGGCTGTATGGGCGTTTCGATCTGTGTTTCCTTTAAAGGAAGGTCCTGCAATGCATGATAAGCCAGTACGATACCGATATTTGACATCGCCCTCCTGAAGAGGGCGGTGTTCGTATTCTTATCTCTTAAAAAAGTGAGATAGCGGTCAATAATGGGATGTTCTATAACTTCAACCATAGATCCTATTGTGCACCAGGTTTAAAATCTTTCATTTTCTCGAAGTATTTTTTAGTTGCCGTCGCAACCACACCGGACAACGCAAACAGAGCAATTATATTAGGGAAGGTCATTAGACCCAATGCGATATCACCGATCGCCCAAACGGTTTCCAGGGCGATGACCGCACCTAAGAAATGCATCCCTAAGTAAACGATCTTGTAATAAATGATGGATCTGTCGCCGGCAAGGTACTGAATGGAACGGTCTCCATAGTAACTCCAGCTAATTGCTGTAGAGACACCGAAGAGGATCACACACAGGGTTACAATATATTTCCCCCCGGGAAAGAGTGGGGCGAGACCTTTCTCGAATGCCATGGCGGTCAATGGTGCCCCATTTTCTACAATGCTGGAATGGACCACTTCCAGGTTTGAACCATCCTCATGAGTGATCTTAACCGTTGAATTTTCTAACACTTCGATCGTTCCGTTGAAGGGCTGGGTCTTATCTTCGTCGAGATAAAAGATCCCCATATCAAAATCGTTTCTTATGATGCTTCCGTTAACCGGTTCACCTTCGACGAAAGTCAGGATGCTACCGGAATCTTCTACAGTGATCTCCGTTTCCAGAGCATTGGTAGAAAATGGTACATCATGCTTTTCCTGCCATACTCCGGTGCTTACGATCACTAATCCGGTCATTGTACAAACCACCAGGGTATCAATGAAAGGTTCGAGAAGAGCAACTACTCCTTCACGAACCGGTTCTTTTGTCCGGGCTGCACCGTGGGCGATCGGGGCAGAACCCTGACCGGCTTCATTCGAGAATAAACCACGCTTAATACCCCAAACGAGGGTGGTTAGGAATAATCCAGAACCGATACCAAAAGCTCCGGCTTTAGGAGTAAAGGCGTAGCTTAAAATAGTTTTGAAGGCGGGTATTACTTCACTTGCATTCATCAACAGAATGATGAGTGCTCCTAACACATAAATAATAGCCATTAATGGCATTAAGCTGGCAGTAACTTTACCAATTCTTTTGATACCGCCGATGATCACAAATCCAACAAGTGATGCCGTTACTAATCCGGTGATCCAGCCGGGAATTAAAAAGGTACTTTTCAGCGTATCAGCCACTGTATTGGCCTGAACTGCATTACCTGTAAGGAATGAGCAGATCACTGCCATTGCTGCGAAAAATACGGCAAGCCATTTCCAATTTTCACCAAGCCCTTTTTCGATGTAGTACATGGGGCCACCAGAAACAGAGCCGTCGGCATTTTGGATCCTGTACTTAACAGCGAGCGTACATTCAGTGTATTTTACCGCCATCCCGAAAAAGGCAGTAACCCACATCCAAAACAGGGCACCCGGACCGCCATAATGAATAGCGATGGCTACACCGGCAATATTACCTATACCCACTGTTGCTGAAAGAGCTGTAGTAAGTGCCTGGAAATGATTTACATCGCCAACAGCATCAGGGTGATCGAATTTACCCATTACCGAAAGAACGCCGTGTTTAAACTTCCTGATCTGTACAAAACCTAGTCTGAGAGTAATGAAGATTCCAAAACTCAACAGTACTGCGACCATGAAAGGAAAGTTTGCAGGGGTACTCCATACCAGTTCGTTTAAGGAGCCTACAATATTTTCAAATGTTTCCATGCACTTATTTAATTTTAATTTCTAATTTTAAGTCGGCACAAAGTAAAAAACATTTAGGAAATAATAAGAATTGACTGATATTAATTAGTGTGAAATAATCGGGGCTGGAAATGAACGATTTCATTTCTTTAAATTGTTGGGCAACAAAAGAATATTTTAAGACAGATAACCATATCATTTTATTATGACTAAAGCAGACATTGTAGATATTATATCATCATCAGTTGGTTTAACGAAAGTGGAAACAGAAGCCGTAGTGAATGGTTTTATGGAAACTGTGATCGACTCCCTGAAAAGAGGGGATACTATTGAATTACGAGGTTTCGGGAGTTTTAAAGTAGTAAAAAGGGCACAGAGGGTAGCCCGTAATCCAAAGACCAACCAAGAAGTAATTGTACCCGAGCAATATGCTCCGGTTCTTAAAGTTTCCAAGGATTTTAAAGAGTCGGTGAATGAAGCAATGATGAGTAAAAATTGATTTAGAAAACCTTAGAAAAAAATCTTATTTTACTGGTCTGTTCGAACAGAAATATAATAATTAGAAACTAGGTGAGTATTTATGCCAAGCGGTAAAAAAAGAAAGCGCGCAAAAATTGCAAAGCATAAGCGTAAAAAGCGCCTGAGAAAAAACAGGCATAAGAAGAAAAAGTAATTTTCAGGCTTCGGTTTACCGAAGCCTTTTTTATTTCCGGTAACCCCGCCACACATGCCTTCATTCGCGGCATTTGTACCATTTTTTTTAGGAGCTGTGGAATTGATCACAATGATGAAGAGGGAAAGAAATTTCAGGATACGGAAGAGGAGGGGTACAAAATCCGGATCATCATAAATATAGGTCGACCTACATTTGGGGCATTTTAACGGTTCCTTAACCGGTTTATTCTGATCAGGCGGAGCAGGTAGTTCCGGCTCGGAATCAATAAATACCTCATTTAAAATTTCCAGAGCTTGATTTTGATCGGTATCCGGTACGGCAACTTTAACTCCGGTAAACGGTATGGGAACCGTAGAAACCGCATATTGATCGTACAGAAAGGCAGGAATTCCGGCATCTTCCAATAAACACTTTGCCGCGTAGGCATCGTTAGGATTGAAGAAGGTCTTAATGACGACCGGTTTAGCCATTTCAGGCGGCCATAGAATCTTTCAGGATCTGTTCACTTAAATAGATAACCCGGTTACCTTTTAAAAGAAGTTCCTGCAAGCGGCGACTTACCATGGTCTGCACTTCATTCAGGTTTTTTGCCCCGGAGATCTCATATTGAAAATAGGAGATCAGGTTAATGGCGGATAAATAGCGTCCCTGTTCATCCCCTTCAATCTCAATGTGCCAGCGGGTTATGATGTTATCAGATTTCAGCAGGGTGTTCATTTGCCGGCTGATCGATTCCATCCATTTGCTGGCTTGTTCAACCCGGTAGTTTCCTTGTTTTCCGGGAATTTCCGGCTGACATCGCTCAATGTCGAACAGCCAGGTCATTTCAACATCAATGGTAGGCTCTACCCGGCATTCGATCAGTTTATCGACCTTTAAAAGGGGGTGTTCTTCCATGCCAGAAAGATTACGGGCTACGCAGGCCTCACGAAAACTATCCCAATCAAAATTAATTGATAGTGCATCGATAAAGCTGGAATTTTCCCCCAGTTCGATCATTAATTCCAGCCCAGTAGCATTGATGCGTTCGTCTTGCCAGGTTTTAAATTTTTTTGAACTTATTCCCCGTTTATCCAGTTGTGCGTTTACTGTATTAACGATGGAATTAAAAATTGGATAGTACATACTCAGAATCTGTAACTTCACGCTCTTTGTGAAGATGAACTATTACGAATTAATATATTTAAAGAACGAGCTCAAAAACAAATTAACGAATGGTGTTCTTGAGCAGGCTATATCTCCTTACCGGAATATGTTGGAGCTTTTTATCGATAATGACGAGAAAAGTTGCAGATTATTATTCAGTACGGCGCCCGGGAATATTGCGTTGTTTACTGATACGTACCGGCCGGGGAAGAAATCGAACACGGTAGATTTTTTTGAGGATTGTTACGGGCAAAGGATCAAAGAGATCATCCTTCCCGGAAAAGACAGATTGTTAGGTCTTGAATTTGAAGAAAGTGACATTATCTGGTTTCGATTGTTTAGTAACAAGGCAAATGCCCTTCTGACCAGAAATGATACTATCGTTGAGACCTTTAAAACTCAGGATGAGATTGGAAAACCGGCACCTAAACCAAAAGAACCGGGAAATGTTGAAATCGCAGGTACTGAAGATCTGTCGGTTAAGCAAATGGTACTTAAATTAAATCCTGCATTCCCCAGAGATCATCTGGATGAGTTGATCAATATTCATCACTTACAGAAATTATCAGATGAAGAACTTACCGGGTGGGTGAGAAGTCAGGAAGCAGTATTAAGCAACAATGCAGCATTTAGATTGTTGGCGGATGGATCAACGACCTTATTTGACGAAAAAACACTGTCTCTACAAACCGAAAGATCTTTTTCTGACGTAAATGAACTGATCAGTTACAGGTATAAGAATTATTCAAACCGACAACGATTAAAGCAGCAGCGGGGTGAATTAACAAAAGCCATTAACAGACAGATCAAAAGGAATCGATCTTCACTTAATAATCTGTATCAGGCAGATAAAGGGCTTGAAAGAGCAGAAGAATATGAAAAATATGGTCACCTGTTGATGGCAAATGCTCATTTAAATCATGATGGTGATTCCAATTTCGAAACTGATGATCTGTATAACGAGGGGAATCTGATTACTATCCCGATCGACCCGAGCTTAAGTCTGGCTGAAAATGCTGAGCATTATTATAAACGAGCCAAAAATTCGGAGCGTTCATATGAAGAGGCTACCGAGATGATCCCGAAACTGGAAGCCCGGAAGAAGGAGCTGGAATCACTAAAAGAAGAGATCGGATCTATTCAAAATATTTGGGAATTACTGGATTGGAAGAAGGAACACGCTGAAATTGTAGATGAGTTGCTTCCCGGTAAAAAAAATCAAAGTACACAGTCGTTACCTTTTCACCAGCTTAAGGTGAAAGATGTAGAAGTGTGGATCGGAAAAAATGCATTCAGTAATGACAAACTGGTACAGTCAGGTCATAAAGAGGATGTTTGGATGCACGCACGTGGGGTACCGGGCTCGCATGTTTTGATCCGTATGAACAACAATAAGGGTATGCCGGATAAAGAGTTAGTAAAAAAAGTAGCATCTTATGCAGCATACAATTCTAAAGCGAGGGGGGCAGGATTAGTACCCGTAATTGTTACAAAATTAAAGTATGTTCGAAAGCCTAAAGGAGCTGCAGCCGGTGCAGTGATTGTGCAGAAAGAAGAAGTTGAATTAGTGATTCCGGAAAAGCCAGAAATATGAACGAATATCGCCTGAAAAATTATCCCGACAGTTTTTTTATAACCGGTTTTATGGGTACCGGAAAATCAACAATTGGAAGAAGACTTGCCGACCGTCTGGAAAGACCATTCGCCGATCTGGATAAAGTGATCGAAGAAAAGGAAGGTCGCTCGATAAAGGAGATCTTTGAATCAGAAGGGGAATCTTATTTCAGAGAAAAAGAATGGGAGTATCTATCGGAACAAACAAAATCCTTTAAAGGGGTACTCGCATTAGGAGGGGGAGCGCTTCACAATCAACATGTAGTAGACCATCTTAAAGTTCACGGACTTTTGATATTTATCGAAACCCCGTTGGAAGTGATCGTTGACCGGGTATTAAGGAATAAACGTCGCCCGATTGTATTAGACGCGGAGGGGAAAATAAAATCCCGGGAAATGCTGTTAACAGAACTTAAAGCCTTATATTCCGCCCGTATAAATATGTATCAACAGGCTCAGGTGGTTATACAAAGTAATGGCCACGAGAATAAGGACACGTTTACCGCCAAACTCTTAGAAAGATTATCAAGGTATGTTTAACACCATTCCGGTATCTACTACAACTACCGATTCATACTCCATCACCATCGGGGCTGATGTACTTGATCAGGCTTCAGTATTTATGGCAGAACGCTTTAATCATCAGAAAGTATTTATGGTGGTTGATGAAAAAGTGCACAAACACCATGGGAATGTACTTGAGAGTAAGATAGGGGCCTCATTCAAGCGTATCATCAAGTACATTGTTCCAAGCGGTGAAGAAAGTAAAAGCTTTGAACAGTTTTCGAGTATACTCGATATGGTACTCAAAGAAGGAGTAGAGCGCTCAACGCCGATCGTTGCTATCGGAGGAGGGGTGGTTGGCGATCTTGTCGGTTATGTGGCTGCATCTGCTCTGCGTGGTGTTCCCTTAATCCATATCCCAACAACACTTCTGGCCATGGTTGATAGTTCAATTGGCGGGAAGACAGGGATCAATCATCAGACCGGAAAAAACCTGATCGGCGCATTCTACCAACCTGAAGCAGTATTTGCTGATGTTCGCCTGCTCAGTACTCTGGAAAAGAAGGAGTGGGTTAATGGACTAAGTGAAATTCTCAAGTATGGAATGATCGAAGATCCTGAGATACTGGAAACCCTGTATGCATTAACTTCCGGTGGAGATTTTGGATCTCCTGAAGATTGGATTCCTGTAATTACCAAAAGTGCAGGTATCAAAACGGATGTGGTATCCCGGGATGTGAAAGAATCCGGTGTGCGAGAGTTTCTGAACTTCGGCCATACGTTTGCTCATGTGATCGAAAAGATGGGTAATTACAAGACGTATAGTCATGGTGAAGCAGTTTTTGCAGGAATGATTGCTGCTTTACACATGTCGAATAAAGTAGGAGCGAAGATCGACCCACAGTTACTGATGAGATTTAAAAACCTTTATACTTTTGATCTGAAGCAGTTGGGAGAGGATACTCAACACTTTATTGAACTGATGCTTCGTGATAAAAAAGTTAAAAATTCTACTATCCGGCTGGTTTTATTGAAACAAACCGGAGCTCCATTTGTTCAATCATTTGAAGAGGCCGGTCTGATCAAGGAATCCTGGCACCAAGTAATAAACGTATTCAACTAAAATGCCCATACGCTGGCTATACCGAACCTGGTCTTTATTTTGGACCATACTCGGGGTAACAGTTCTGGTAGTTTTACTAACAGGATTATTATCGCTGGGGGCGCTACAGCTTCCTGTTACCAAATCTTTGATCGCGAATAAGATCGAACAACGGTTCGATGAACGATTTAACGGCAGTCTGGAACTTGGCACCCTAACCGGAACACTTCCATTTGATGCCGGTTTTGATCATGTGATCGTTTACTCTGATTCAACCCGTACCGATACCGCTCTGCATACGGCTAAAGTGGAGGCCGGAGTAGATTTTCTTGAACTCCTGTCCGGAAATATTCAGGTGAATTATGCGACGGTGAATAATCCCGGGTTAAAAATGGATCTGAGTAAAGGAAATGGATTGATCCATGCACTCAGAAGTACCCAAAAGGACAATGTTGAAGATAGTAGTGATGTGGAAGCATCCACGTTTAGTGTTCTGGCTCCGATCATCCGGTTTGTTGATGGTAAGATAATTATAACCGGTGTTGAAGCTGATAATCGTTTTTTCAAAACTGATACTCTGACACTCGATCATTTGTATCTGGATATGTTTCTGGATTACAGCGATCGTCAAAAATATCTGGACATCGAACAACTGATCGTAAGCATACCGGAAATAGGTGCTGATCAGGTTCAGGCATTCGGGCAGGTATTTAATGATGATCGATTTCTGGAATTCAATTCATTCAACATAAGAACTGCGGGGTCATTGCTCACTTTTAGTGGTGAAGCTGATGGGATCGATCTTGCAAAGGGGAACATTGCTGACCAATTCAGAAGCGCAGAGATCGACCTTTTTTTAAAAGAATTGGTTGTATCACCAAATATTGTGGCGTTACTCGAACCGAGTCTCAAAGAACTAGATGAAAGTCTGTATCTGAGTTTGAACGGTGAAGGTACGCTGGATTCGCTCACCTTTGATGATGTGAGCCTGGCATTGGGCGAGTCGGCAGTTGCCGGATATGGTTCACTTAGTAACTTGCTGGATAAAGACAGGATTAGCTATTCGGCTAATATCGAACAAATGGCAATAGAGGAAGAATTGATCGATGTGATCCTGCCAACTATCCGGGATGATCATGCTTTGTTATTAAGCAGTGCCGGGTATGATGGTTCCGTAAAAGGAACAGCCGATGAAGTGGAGATAAAAGCAGCAATTCGATCCAGAAAGGGAAGCCTACGGCTGGACATGAATTCAAACAGAGAAGCTGAACTCTATGCAGGTATACTTTATCTGGATGAGGTTGATCTCGGGAATCTGATCAATCCGGTGATCAGTAAGACCTCATTCAATGGCGAACTTGAGTTTAGATTGAGTTCTCTGGACCTGAGGAATGGGGTAGGCGATGCAGAACTTAAACTGTCGAAAGGGGTGATCAATGATTTCACCTTCGATACCCTGGGAGTAAACGGGTATTGGGAAAACGGACTTGCATATCCGGCTTATCTGCTTAGTTCATCAGAAGCTCAGGTAAATGGCCGTGGAACAGTGGATTACAGAAATGAGATCCCGGTCATCGAGTTTACCGGCGACGGTACAAATATTGATGTGAAGGCACTATCCGGATTCAACGCCCTTGATACTTCCTTTGTGGACGTAAACTATGAATTCTTTCTTACCGGTAACACCAGGGAGAATCTTTACGGACAGTTCAGCCTGGATATACCATTCTCGGTGGTTGGGGGAGATACTCTGCCACCACATCAGTTTTACGCCGATTTTTCTGAGCCTCAGATCAATGATGAACGCACATTACGCATTACATCAACGGCTATCGACGGCACACTCACCGGAAAATTTCAGCCTACCAAATTGCCGTCAATCGGTGCCTATTGGGCAGCTTACCTTAATGATCGACTGAATAAAGAAATACTTTTCAGGTATACCGATCTGCCAGCACCTTCTCCCCGGAGTTTCCTGGATCAGAATTTTGAGGCGAGTCTGACTTTTAAAAATATGGAGCTGATCAAAGCCTATTTCCCCGGACTTCCTCAGATCAAAACCAATATGCAGGTTGATTCGGATGTAAATGTAAATGCTGACCGGTTACTATTTAATGCTTCGTTACGGGATGATGAATTTCGATTAAATACACTGGAAGCTGATTCTCTGGTGATGCAGCTAACAGGTAGTTTCCGTCATCAGGAAACCCTTAAATCCTTTTCCGGCCTTCAGATTCAATCCGAGATCGGAGCAATTCGTTCGGAGCTGATATCAGGCTCCGGAATTTCCATGAATTTTGAAATGGATGAGGATTCCATCACTTTTGATCATTCGATAGAAGACATTGCCGATGGTTCAACGTTTGATGTAAATGGAAGGGCGACACTGACCGATTCCACGGTGGATATGGACATCTATAATTTTGAGCTGGGTAATAATTTATACAATTGGAAGAATCAGGGAATCCCATCACTTACCTACACCAACGACGAACGATTGGTATTCGATGAATTTACTTTCGAGAATCTGAATGAATATCTCAGCTTCGATGGTGTTTTCAGTGATGAGCCTGAAGATTCGGTAAACTATGTGATTCGAAGTGTAAATCTGGAACGCATCTCCGATATCATCAACGGAAGGATCAATTTTTCCGGTACACTGGATGGATTCTTTACTACCCGCTCCTTAACCAGAGTTCCTACCATTCAGGGTGATCTGAGTATATCCAGGCTGGCGATCGATGATCAGGTGGTGGGAGACATCGATCTGGAAAGTCAGTTTAACCGGGAGCTGAATCGCTTCGATACCAATATCTCGATCGTTACAGATTCATTAAAATATCCCGAATATTTTATCAGAAACCAGCGGGAAGGGCAGAATATACAACTATCAGGGTATGTACTTGCTCCGGAAAACGGGCAGTTTCCTGAGGTGGATTCACTCTATAATTTTGATCTCGATTTTGAATCGGTGGACCTGTGGATCATTCCATTCATCGCTCCAAAGGTTTTTACCGAAATGTCGGGTAGAGCCAGTGGTCATGGAAAAGTATGGGGAAATGCTGATACCTATGATTTTGATCTGCGTTACGATGTGGGTATGGACGACGCTGTGTACTTTAAACCGCGATTCCTCGAAACTTTCTACTATGGACAGGGAACAGTCGGTTTTACAAGATCTGAAGGATTGATCTTTAATGACCTGTTCATCATCGATCCTTCGGGTGGTATGGCATCATTGAACGGGACGTACAATCTGAATGATTTCCAGGACACCCATCTCATCGATCTGGAATTGGATATGGACGAATTTCAATTCCTGAATAATGCATTCGATCCTGACGTGCCATTTTTCGGCAAAGCTTATGGTAGCAGTAAACTAAGGCTGACCGGGACTAATTATGCTCCGGTACTTTCTACCATTACGCCGGTAATGATCTCAGATTATTCGAATATCGGTATTCCTTTACTGGAAGAGACTGAATTTGATGAAGACAACAAATTCATTCGCTTTGTGGATAGTTTTGAGGAAGTGCAATCCCCGAATGGCTCCGGAAGTGAAGCGAATGGTTTTGCAGTTACAGAACAGGAGCAGGACCTTTCTGATCTCACCTTTATTGAACGATTCACTCTGGATCTTCAGTTTGTGTCGAACGTACCGATGAAAGTGCGTTTGATCTTCGATCCGATCACCGGTGATGTAATTGAGGCCGATGGTTCTGGCCGCCTGAGGATCAGACTGGAAGACGAACAGGTAACCATGTACGGCCGCTTCGATATCTCGGGTGGTAGTTATAACTTTGTAAGTGGCGATATTTTTGCCCGAAGGTTTAACCTTTCACCGGGTGGCTCTATCGTTTGGGAAGGCTCCCCAACCGATGCGCGCTTAAACCTGGAAGCAGTATATCAGGCACGGCCTGATATTAACACCCTTACCAGAGCCAGAGCGGATATAGACAGCGAAACATCGCAACGGGTACCCGTGGAACTGGTTCTTAATATCGGAGGATCGCTCTCAAGTATTGAGAATAATTTCTTTTTCCGATTACCTAATACCTTCGAGACTCAGCAAAACTCCACGTTGGCGACCCAGATCAATGCTCTGAACCGAAACGAAGATGAAAAGTTGATACAGGCAACCAGTTTTTTGCTTATGGGAGATTTTATCCCGTCCGCAACGGCAAATACGGATGCCACCAACTCATTGACCAACAATCTGTCGGGTAGTGCTGCGGTGCTTAACCCGTTATTATCCAGTCAGGTGATCAGTCCATTGTTATCGAACCAGATAAATTCATTACTTCGCAGTGATATAGGAAGCCTTGATATAGACTTTAACCTGAATACATACAACAACGTAGATCTGGGAGTTGCCCTGCGTTTATATAACGACAGGATCATCTTAAGCCGGGAGGGTCAGATCACCGGAGCACAATCAAATATCGGGGATCTCGGGGCAACCTATCGCATAAATCAGACATTATCGGTAACGGCTTTTCACCGACAGGATCCAACTTTTTCAACCATCACAGGTTCTGACGAAGCAGCACAATCCCAGGACATTAATGGTATAGGTTTAGAAGCAGAATTGAGTTTTAATACCTGGAACGAGTTTTTAAGGAAAATAACAACTCCGTTCAGAAAGTTATTTGGTATAAAGGAAAAAGAAACAGAAGTTGCGGCTAATAAGAATGACAATATTCCATCATAAATAATTAATGAGCAGAAATCAGAGGCAAACTTCACTAGAACAAATAATATTAGACTTAATAAAGAACAGTCCGGACAAGAGATTACCAAAAGACACGATCATTGATGTACTGCAACTAAGAAGTAAAAAAGAACTTCGAAGGTTGGATAAATCCATAAACCGATTGGCAAGTAAAGGGGAGATAGGAAAGGATGGTAAATTTGTAACCATCCGGTCCGGAAAAAAATCGAACAAGAACAGATCGGGTAACGATCTTATTCAGGGAAAGATTCAGATCACCAATCGCGGGACCGGCTATGTGATTGTTGATGGCATGGATGATGATATACGGATCTCAGCAAGGGATACCAATATGGCACTTCCCGGAGATCTTGTTTCTGTAAAGATCACCGGCAGCGACCGGAGAAGCAATCAACCCAAGGGCCGTGTTGTTGAGATCGTTAAACGCGGTAAGGATTTTTATGTGGGCACGGTAAATAAAACAGGTTCAAACACCTGGATCATTGAGCCAGATCATAAATCCGCACATACCAATTTTTATGTGCTGCCCGACAATCTGCATGGGGCAGAAAAGGATGAAAAGGTCACCTTCCGACTAAAAAAATGGGTACACATGAAGGCATTACCCGAAGCAGAAGTGATCAGCCGTTTAGGTAAATCGGGAAGTAACGATGCCAATATCCTATCCATTCTGGCAGAAAATGAATTACAGGCTGATTTCCCCCCTGAAATTGAGAAATTCGCCGCTTCCATTCCGGAAGAGATCCCGCAGGAAGAGATCGATCGCCGGCGGGATATGCGGGATGAAACGGTATTTACCATAGACCCGCACGATGCCAAAGATTTTGATGATGCGCTGAGTATTGAACGTTTAAGTAATGGGAATTTCTATTTGGGTGTACACATCGCAGATGTAACCCATTACGTACGCCCCGACACAATTCTGGATAAAGAAGCCTACGATCGTGGAACAAGTATTTACCTGGTAGACCGGGTGATCCCTATGTTACCGGAACGCCTCAGTAATGGAGTTTGTAGTTTACGGCCTCACGAAGATAAACTCACTTACAGCTGCTTCATGGAAATTGATGAGCAGGGAAAAGTGGTGAATTATTCGGTGGAAGAAACCGTGATCCATTCTAAACAACGATTCACCTACGAAGAAGCTCAGGAAATACTGGATGGCAAAGATCACAAACTGAAAAGCGAAGTCCACCTCGCAGGTATGCTGGCAAAGATCCTGATGGATAAGCGATTCAAAGAAGGAGCTATCGACTTTGACACCCCGGAGCCACGCTTTGTACTGGATGATAAAGGAAAACCGATCGATGTGATCCTTAAGAAACGATTATTTGCCCATCGTTTGATCGAGGAATGCATGTTAATGGCAAATAAGACGGTGGCCATCCATATTGACAACCTGAAACAGGATTCCGGGAAGCGCAAGAGCAAACATTTATATCCGTTCTTTTACCGGGTACATGATAAACCTGATTCGGAAAAACTCCGGGCCGTTGCGGAACAGGTGAAACCGATCGGGATCGATTTTCAGGTTGGGGATCACATCACTCCGAAACACGTGAATAAACTCTTAAATGATGTGAAGGGAACCAGTGTTGAGATCATTGTAAATGAACTCACTTTAAGAGCTATGTCGAAGGCGGTGTATAGTCCGGATAATCTCGGCCACTTTGGTCTTGGTTTTTCACATTACGCACACTTTACAAGCCCTATTCGACGTTACCCCGACGTTATTGTGCACAGATTGCTTAAAAGCTATACTTCAGGGACTCAGGCATATTCCTATGATACTCTTCAAAATCACGGTGAACATTGCAGTGAACGCGAAAAAGTGGCAGTGGATGCAGAACGGGATTCAATTAAATTGAAGCAGGTGGAATTTTTAAGCGATCATATTGGTGATACTTTTGACGGCGTGATCAGTGGTGTTACCGAACGCGGAATTTTTGTGGATCTGAAAAATATTCACTGTGAAGGCATGATCAGAGTAAGCGATATGAAAGGCGATTACTACAATTATGATCAGCGCAGTCACAGTTTAGTAGGCAGATCCGGCAAAAAAAGATTTCAACTTGGTGATGAAATTAAAGTAATTGTAGAAAGTGTTAACCACGCTAAAAGGCAGATTGATTTTATTCCAGCTTAAATAATACAGCTATGAAGAACCTTAAATTGTTCGTGTTATTTTTTCTTGTGCTCGGTGCATTCGGCACCGGTGTGAAAGCTCAAAATATGTCATTCGGTAAGAACCGGGTACAATATCAGGATTTTGACTGGCGCTTCATTCAGTCAAAGCATTTTGATGTGTACTACTATGGCGAAAAGAATTACGAACTGGCAGAATTTGCTGCTCAAAGTGTGGAATCGGCTTACCGCCAACTGGAAAAGGATTTCGATCATGAGATCGTGCATCGTATCCCACTAATTATCTATGACTCACACAACGACTTCTCCCAAACCAATGTGGTTACACTTCCCACAAGTGCAGAGGGCATCGGGGGTGTGACTGATAAAATGAAAAACCGGATGACGGTTCCTTTCGATGGTGATTATGGTGATTTTCGCCGGACCTTACACCACGAATTGGTGCATGCCGTATTCAACGACATGTTCTACGGTGGAAATATTCAATCCATCATCCGTAACAACATTCAGCTGGTATTTCCTCTTTGGTTTGAAGAAGGTCTGGCAGAATACATGGCGCTCGGCTGGGATACCAACACCGATATGTTTATCAGAGATGCGGTGATCAATGGATATTTACCACCCATACCACAACTAAGCGGTTACTATGCCTATCGTGGCGGGCAATCTGTCTGGAACTATATTGCCGAGGAATACGGACGTGAAAAGATCGCTGAGATCCTGAACCGGATCAGCACCTCCCGAAGTGTGGAATTTGGATTTCAGGAAGCATTAGGACTCACCATCGAAGAATTGAATGATCGCTGGGAACAAGCCTTGAAGGAACGTTATTTCCCGGAAGTAGCCGAACGTGAAAACGCAAAAACGCTGGCAACTTTAATGACCAAACGCGGGGATTACGGAACATATAACACCAGTCCTTCGATTTCTCCACAAGGTGATCGCATTGCCTTTATTACCAACAAGCGTGGATATTTTGATGTGATCGTGATCAGTGCTTTGAACGGCAGGAAATTAAAGACCGTGGTTCGAGGGGAAGATGATCCGGCATTTGAGGAATTGAATATTCTGAACCCCAACCTGACCTGGTCGCCGGATGGCCAAAAGCTGGCACTTTCCACCAAATCGAAAGGCCGGGATGATATTGCGATCATCGATTACCGAACCGGAGAGATCGAGAAGATCAAATTTGACAAGCTGGATGCCATTGGCTCTGTGGCCTGGTCACCCGATGGAAGAAAACTGGCTTTCGACGGTAACGACGGACCTTATCAGGATATATTCGTGTATGATTTGGTTTCAAAAGAACTCACCAACGTGACCGGAGATTTCTTTACCGATCAGCAACCGGAATGGGGTGAAAACTCTGATGTGATCTATTTTGCATCGAGCAGAGGGGATAAACTGGACCTGCATACTTTCAAGACCGATTTTCAACTGCTTAGTGATTCCAGCATTTACACTTCAGATATCTACCGTGTGGATCTGAACAGCAATAAACTGGAAAGGATCACAACCACACCGCTCTGGAACGAAAAACAACCGGGTTATACCAGAACCGGAAATCTGATCTTTAATTCAGACGAGAATGGTATTCAGAATATTTATGAATACGATTTCGAAACCGGAACATCTGCTCCGATCACCAATTTTCAGGCAGGTGTTTCCCAGCTATCGGTAAGTGCCGATGGTAGCCGCATTGCCTTTAGTGCGATCAACGAAGGATATCTGGATATTTTCCTGTTGAAAACTCCGTTTGCCCGCAAGAAAGACGAACCACTTACCCTGAATTACTGGGCGCAACGCAGATTGCGCGAACCTCAGTCAGAAAGAGTGCCAGCAACCGAGATCGCCAAGGAGATGTATGCGAGTGGCATCATCAATGGAAAAGAGCGGGAGCAAAAAGAAGAGGAAGAGCGTAAAAGTCAGCCCGATTACGTAAGTACCGACTTTGAAGAAACCGGAGAAGTGGATTTCAGAAATTATGTTTTCTCGGAAGAAGTAGTTCAGGATACCACCATCACTCTGGAGAATGAATATATTTTTGAACCTGATGATAATGTAACCGACGACGGGCGATATGTGCCAAGACCCTACCGGTTGAAATTTACAACAGATGTGGCCTACAGTCCGTCTGTGGTTGCCTCTACTTACGGAACCTATGCATTTACTCAGTTCATTATCAGTGATCTGCTGGGAGACCATCAACTGGCGATCGGAACCAATTTCCAGACCGATCTGAGAAATAGTGATTATACCCTGCAATACGGATATATGAAGAACCGACTCAATTTCTTTGCGTCGTATTTTCACAATTCACGTCAGTATCAGACCTTTGGTGGGGATCTGCTCCGTTTCAGAACCTATGGGGGAGGAGTTAACTTTCAGTATCCGCTGGATAAATTCCGGCGTATCGATTTCGGGATGACCTACATTGGTCTCATCCGCGATTACGATGTATTCAATTCCACCTATGGATTGTTCTCCTATTATTCGACCGAAGTGAGCGCCAGTAATCTGAAGAGCTCCTTTTTGTATCCAACGTTGAGTTTTACCAAAGATGCAACGTTACCGGGATTCATCACACCTAGAGGCGGTACCCGATACAGTATTAATTTCTCCGGAAGTCCGGGACTTGGGGTTGATTCCCCTCAATTTGCTTCAGCTATGGCAGATTTCCGGCATTATTTCAATCTGGGGTATAACTATTCGATCGCCGTACGTGCCAGTGGTGGATATTCATTGGGCAGAGATTCTCAGACTTATTTTCTCGGCGGGATGATGGGGTGGATCAACTACCGGTGGTCGAACAACAGTATACCATTTGAACGACTGGCTGATACATTTTTTACTCTTCCAGCCATGCCTCTTCGCGGACATGAATACAATGCCATTTATGGTGATAAATATGGTCTCATCAATGCAGAATTCCGATTTCCGTTATTCGCAGCTCTGGTGCCGGGAGCAATCCCCTTATTCCCGCTGTATAACATTACCGGAGCGGCATTTATTGATGTAGGAACCGCCTGGGGACAGAACATTGATTATGGTTTTGCCGATCAGTCCGGTGAACAGGTAGTTAACCCTGCCAGTTTAGATTTCAGGATCGCAGAAAAGACCACCTACACAGATCCGAATCAGCTGTATGAATATTCTACCATTGATGGAGATATTCTGATCGGTGCCGGATTTGGTCTGAGAACGATCGTATTCGGATTACCTTTCCGGTATGATGTGGCATGGCCCTACGGCAGAGATGGATTCATTCGCGAGCCGGTACACTACTTCTCGATCGGGATCGATTTCTAAAAGTCTTTCACTTTTAGCAACCGGTCATACTGAAACTCATTATCACGGAAATACACAAATACCGTGTATCGCTGGGTTTGCTTTGTAATGGTATCGCTCAGGGTGAACTGATCGATCTTACCATTGGTGATGGTTACATATTTGTAGGTGTAAATTCCCTCTTTAATGAGGGCAGAGGTCTCAAATAATTCGGTCTCCTCGTTATACCGTAATTTATACCGGTCCGATATGGTCCATTGATTGAAGTCACCGATCAGAAAAATACCGTCGGAATTCAATAAACGCCCCATGGTATTGAACCGAAAAAAGACCTCACCATATCGGGCATATCTGCCACTGTTCGGGCGACCAAAAGTGTTGTCGTGGTCAATATTGGGGGTTGCCGTGAAATTCAGAAAATCCTCGCGTAATATTACTTTAGGTGGGATGGAGGCCGGTTGGTAATCAAAGATCTGATAGGTTTGGGTAGTGAATTCATGCAGATCGAGTCGCGAATAGTCGAAATTTGCCTCGTAAGCCTGAGAGCGACTTAAATGAAACTCTGTCACTCCCTGAACAACATTACTCACCTCTGAGGGGATTTTTAATGTGGATAACAAATGATTTTGGGCAAAACTGAAAGAAAGATCGAATTGAGGCAACTCAACAAAATCAGGTGACCGGAATTCACTGAAAAGCTGATCCACAGCAGCCCCGCTATTCCCGCTGTTATAGATCGTTTCCACGTTTGTGGAGACCTCTCCCGCATCCTCGGTAACAAAAAAAGGCAGACTGAATAATTCAATTCCCGATTGCTGATCATACACATGAAGCAGATAATTCCCGCTCATTGCGAATCTGACCCTATTTCCGGGAATGGTAAACGAGTAATGAAAATAACCCGGATCGTTCTGTGCATTACGCTCGCCGCCCTGCACCACGATCTCGTTCACACCATCCAGATACCAGGCATCAGGAATATTGCTTTCCTCCCAGTTCTGTTCATGATGAGTAAAACTTATGCGAAACTGACCCGAAACAGAGGTGAGCTCATCAAAAGAAAGTATGAGATTCTTTGGTTTACCCAATTCCAGCACGGGTAAGGAAGAGGGGGAACCCTCGGGATAAAACTGCAGGCTTTTGATGGAGTTCGGAACGGGTACCTGTCCCGGAACCATTGATAAGCTGTAGGTCTTAAACTCCGCTCTTTGCTCCTTTACCGTAGCTGCATATTCCGTAGAACATGAAATTAAAGCTAGGGAAAGAAGAAAAAACAGAATGCTAAACGTGAACGATGCCTTGAAATACAAAATGTGCGGGTCCGCTTAAAATTAGATCAGTATAGTTATTGGTCTCTTCATTGAACCGAAAAGACACATTCAGCAATCCGCCTTTTACGTGAATGTCATAATCGGCTTTAGCCCGTGGAATCTCTTCAACGAAATGGGTGGCGATCGCTGAAGCCATTGCTCCGGTACCGCAGGCAAGGGTAAGGTCCTCCACACCGCGTTCATAGGTTTGTAAACCGATAGAGTCATCGTCATTCAGGCATACAAAGTTAACATTGGTCCCCGGGGGATTTAAGACCGGATGCATCCGGATGGTCCGGCCCTCATCCACCAGACTTTCTTCATCATCCAGTCGATCGGGATCTTCAAAGGTGACTACATGTTCGGTACCCGTGTGAACCTGCAGATAGCGTTTTTTGCCGATCTGCAATTTCTTAGGAGCGGTTACATCAGGGAAATAAACCCGGACCTCGTTGTTCTCAGAATCCACTTCGGCTTTATAGACAGCGTCGTGCACGTTAAAGGTTTGATGAGTATCAAAGCCCTTAAATTCTGCAAATAAAGCCAGACAACGACTTCCGTTACCGCACATGCCCGCATCACTTCCGTCGGCATTCCGGTAGATCATGGTGTAGTCCACGCCTTCTACAGTGGGGGATTCCAGGACCAGGATCCCATCGGCGCCGATCCCGAATCTTCGGTCGCACAGGCCGGGTGTGAATTCTACGATCTCATCCAGAGAAAAGCCGTAATCGCGGTTGTCGAAGACCACAAAATCATTGCCGGCGCCTTCCATTTTTATAAAGTTCAATTCGCTCATGATGTGAATGCCGGTAAGTGTTTCCAGTTTTCGTCGTTGGGGATGAATGGCTCACTGCCTCTCATCAGGCTGGAGAACCGTAGAGCCATCACCGTAAATACGAGTTTCGGGGAAACATTTTGTCTGAGAAGGACGCGGGTTTCTTCGATCTCTCCGATCATCTCTTCCAGTTTTGCCTCTCCTAAAGCCTTCACAAACTTTTTGATAGAATCAGCCTGATCGATATTGGTGATGAGTCGTTCGTTCCCGGTTTCCCGATACACCATCAGATCCCGGATATATACTTCCATCAGATTCGTTAAGGACAGCAGTCCCTCAATATTGAACGAACTTTGCCAATCCTGAGCAATGGTAGAAAGTCCCTGAGCATCCTGCGTGTATGCAAGGCGAAGATAATCCACCATAGATTCCCGGTCCGCCTTTAAACGATTGATATCGAAAAAGCGGGTTTTAGCATAATTCCCGGCTGATACCCGGGCCAGATACTGCGCATCCTGTGCATTCAGTCCGTCGATCTCGATCAGCCCCCGTTCCACTTCATCGGGACGAAGAATTCCCAGTGGAATATGCTGGCAGCGGGAAGTGATGGTAGGGAGGAGGCTCTCGTAACTTTCAGTGGTGAGGATGAACATGAGGCGATCGGAAGGTTCTTCCAGGATCTTCAGAAAAGCATTGGCCGTTTCCTTACGCATGGTTTCCACCTGCGTCATGATAATGACAACCCGGTTCCCCTCATTCGGGCGGAGCCGTGCTACCGGACGAATCTCGTCTCTGAAATAATCTACCGGATAGAAGGCCTGCAGATTCTTACCGGCCGTGTCGCTATCCAGAGAGGGACGTTGTGCAAAGCTAATCACCTCGTAGGGATCATCGGCCAGAAGTTCCAGTCTCCGGCGCACTTCATCAATACTTGCAGAAGTTGGTTTAGGGATGAATACATGAATATCGGGATGGGTGAACCAACTCGATTTTTTGGTAGTGGTGTATTCTCCGAGATCACTTAAATGATCAATGCCATTGATGGCTTCGGCCAATGCAAGAGCAAAGGCAGTTTTTCCCACTCCATTCGGACCGGAGATCAAATAAGCATGCCCTATCCTTTCGGAAGCTAACATTCTTCCGATCTGCTCCCTGGCACGCTGTTGACCGATCAGTCGTCGGTTTCCAAAATCAATATTCATCAGTCCTCCCAAATAAAATCAAACAAAATTACGCCGGCCGTGATCGTGGCCCCTGCAAACCCGATCAAAGCAGCCACATCAGAATTGAGCAGAGAGTTCATTCCGTCAATAAAAGCCATTTTGGTCACCCTGGTTAACAAAAGGATAAGTGGCACAAATAAAGGAATAGACAATACAGAGAATACAGCCCCTTTTCGGTCGGCCTGAGAAACAATGGCGGCGGTCATCGTGGAAACTGCAGAAAGTCCGAGCGTGCCGAAGATCAGCATCACAAAAAAGGCAGGGACCGAAGCCACGGAAAGATCCATCAAAAAAGAATACAGGATAAAGGTGACTACATTAATGAACAGGGTGAAGGTGGTATTGAACAGTAATTTCCCGGCATACACATTGGAACCGGAACTGTACACGCGCAGCAGATCGTAGGTGTTTTTATCCGTTTCGGCAATAAAACTACGTCCCAGAGCAGATAATGCAGCAAACAGGATAATGATCCAGATCAATCCGCTTTTCGGGGTTGGATCCAGTTCATGAGCTCGAAGTGTAAACATGATCAGCAGCAACGATGCGGCCACAAAGGCCAGCACCATATTGATGCCGAATCGTGTACGAAATTCGATGCGGATATCTTTATTAAAAACAGAAAGAGTGTTACGGAGCCAGATCATGCCCAAGTGTACGAATTTTTGAACTCTTTTTGGGAGGGTAGGACGGGAATTTAGTCTGTTATGTAATAAAGGTAAGTGATGGAAGTCCGGGGACTGACGGAGTTGGTGCTGTTTCCAAAGGAATCCATTTGGGACAAGATTTAAACCTGAAAGATCAGGAGGATGAGTACCGTATCACAAGGGATTTGCTCTTTATTAACTATATAGCAAGTATATAGACTATATATAGTTGCTATATAGTTATACCGGATATATCCTGAACGAATGGCAGAGAGATATGGCACGCATAGCCGGTTTTTATTCCGTAGGTGTAAGGCAAACTTGTTGGATAAGCTGGGGCTTTGTTATGGAGAGCGCTTTTTACGACCTCTTCTGTCTTCTCCTTCTCAAGGAGAAGAACGCGTTGATATGGACTTGAAACATCTAATAAAAACCTCCCTCTAATGATTCAGGATAGGGAACGAGGGTGAGGTTGTTATAAAGCTTGTAGTTAAGACCCACCACCGGGCGTTGTTTTTTGGGTTATGTGTTCATTGCGAGGAGTTTGGTGCGAATGTAGGGTTGAGGAAGATCTCGACGCGGCAATCTTGTAGAAAGGGCTAAGGCTATGTTATGGAGATCGCTTTTTTCGACC
>DLCN01000022.1:2650-2870 GCA_002480645.1 Balneolaceae bacterium UBA7797 | reverse complement strand
CTTATAAAAAACCTCCCTCTCATGATTCAGGAGAGGGAACGAGGGAGGGGGCAATACAAAGCTTATAAAAAAAAAGCCTCCTCACTATGACGGGCATTGTTTTTTGGGTTTTGTGGTCATTGCAAGGAGTTTGGTGCGAATGTAGGGTTGAGGAAGATCTCGACGCGGCAATCTTGTTGGATAAGCTGGGGCTTAATTATGGAGATCGCTTTTTTCGACC
>DLCN01000022.1:0-2257 GCA_002480645.1 Balneolaceae bacterium UBA7797 | reverse complement strand
CTTATAAAAAACCTCCCTCTCATGGTTCAGGAGAGGGAACGAGGGTGAGGTCGTTATAAAGCTTGTAGTTAAGACCTACCACCGGGTGTTGTTTTTTGGATTTTGTGGTCATTGCGAGGAGCTTGGTGAGATTGTAGGGTTGAGGAAGATCTCGACGCGGCAATCTTGTAGAGAGGGCTAAGGCTTTGTTATGGAGATCGCTTCCCCATATATGTTTTAAGTCTGTGATTTAATAAAAGAATATAAGCTGATTTACAACTTGCATTGCAGGCAAGTAATTAACTATTCTAATAGATAAACCTTACAGGAGTAACACATGACAATAGAAGCCGGAGCTTCAGGACGGCATTCCCAACGTGGACGTTGGGAACGAGGGAGAAGCTGGTTTTATAATCTGGAGGAAGTGGTATTTGATGCTGACGAGAGTTATGTACCCCATACCTATGGATACATCACACAGACCAAATGGTACATAGATGGAGTGTACCAAACTCAGGGATCTTACTACCACAATATGTCGGTTTGTTTTGCTTTGTACGGAAGTCCGGAGGGAGACTGCTATGAGCTGGATCAAGGTCAGACCACGGTGCAAATAAAGCTAATGGTGCAAAGTAATTACGGATACTGGGATGAACAGACCATAACCTATACCATCAAGGAGCATAAAGGAAGGAAGTACTTTGTAAAAGACCATTTGGGGAGCGTACGAACCACGGTAAACCGGGATGGCAATGTGTTGGGATACGATGATTACTACCCGTTTGGGCTGGCAATGCCTGACCGCTCTAACAACACCGCCAACCCCAATGATGATTATAAATTCACCGGGCATGAGCGGGATGAGGAGGCTGACCTCATGTTGGACTACATGATGGCTCGAAACTACGACCCCATCATTGGTAGGTTCCTGCAGATTGACCCGTTGGCACATGAGTATCCAGGGCTAAGTCCTTATAACTATGTGAACAATAATCCATTGAATTTTATTGATCCTGACGGACGTTATTATGTTGATGCGGATGGCAATAGAGTTGAGACGACTTTAAATGATGATGGACAGATTGTTTTATCAGAAAATGCTTCATCTGATTTGCAGAGAATGGCAAGACTGATCAATGAAAGTGGCAGTTCTACTGCAATTTCTCAATTTGTTGCAGTTGGTAATAATGAAACAAAAGTTAATTTTAAAATATCACAAGAGATTGTTGAAACCGAATCGGGAGGTGTACTTTTGGGTTTACATCAAGCACATGATGCAGAGGGTAATGCACTTGATTGGGATTCTAAAACAGGGACCTTTGCTGGGGATGTAGCTTTTACAACAGATTCAGATGGCAATCTAATTTATAGAGAAGCGACTATAACTATTTTTGAAAGAACAATTGGGTTATTATCTAACGATAAGAATACAGAAATGGTGGTAACAAATGCACATGAAAATGAACATAATTTAAATACACTGGATATTAGATAGAAGTGAGGGAAAAGATAATATTCGTAATGTAGAAGAAGCAGCTTATCAAGTAGGAGAAAAAGTTAGAAAGGAGATAAAACAAAAATGATGAAAAGTATATTTTTGATGATTTATCTTATAATAGCTACAGCATTCATGGGCTGTAAATCAATTGAGAAGACTGATATTGAGGTTAGTTCTGTGGACAGTAACTTGTTAAAAATAGCGAATGTACTAAACAAACATATTCCTGAATATTCTACTTCTTATGATTCTAAGGGATTTTACTTTGATAAAGGGATTCCAAAAAACTTTTTTATTTACTCTTTAACTGATACTAGTAATAATAAATTTCCTATTGAAGAGCCGATCGGTATTAATAAGAATGGAATCTATCATTTTTCACCACTAAGGTATGAGATATCTTTCTCCCATATTGCCGTAATTGACAGTGGGAATATGGAAATATTTAGTTTTCTGAATTGTAAAAATGGCGAAACTATAGATGAAGTAATTGAACACATTAAGAGCAAAAGAGTTTTTGAAGGAGTTGATTTTACAATCATCAGAAACTACAGAAACTACGGATATTATTTCCAGATTGATCCACAATCAAAAGTAATGTGTGATCAATGATTACCCCACTAGTCCAAGCATGTAAGAATTAAAAAACTGGTTCCAGCTTTTCCTAAGATATTTTAAGTCAGTGACTTAAAACAGGGAGGCCAGCAAGTTTGCATATTGGATTGTGGGGAAAGAATTAATGAAAATCACCATTTAGTGGTGCATATAAATGAGTCAAAA
>DLCN01000004.1:3558-196260 GCA_002480645.1 Balneolaceae bacterium UBA7797 | reverse complement strand
TGAACCTGCCAGCATCAACCATCCAATTAAGATCAATAATTTCTTTTTCATGGCAAATCCTTAGTATTTGTTTCTATATGTGATATATCTGATCTTTTGACTCATTTATATGCACCACCAAATGGTGATTTTCATTAATTCCTTGCGCTATATGCAAGTTGTTAATACACCATTAATCCGGTTTTCCTGTATCTATTATCGGTGATCTTTACCAGCTCATCCGTAGCCTCCTCATACATCCATATTTCTTCATCCCTCTCATTATCAAATGGTGCAGCAATAAAAAATATGTGTTTTCCCCCATCATTGGTCACCGGACTATCAAATATAGATAGGTTTCCAATATCCCTGATCATACTCAATTCCCCATTTTTCAGATCAAACCTGTATAATTTTGATATTTTGGATGAATATAATTCACACAATATCAAAACTTTATTTTCGGACATAAACCCACCTGCCCGGCAACTAAATTTTTCTGTGAACTTAGTGTTAGTCTCCTCTTCTATCTTATCTTTCAATAAGGATCTGAAAATCTTTCTTTCGTAATCATAGGTAAATACATTTAAGTTATATACAACACCCTTATTTAAATAGTTACCTACTATCAATGTACTATCTCTTGCTAAAAACAATCTCCTTATTGCGCTATTCCCTATAGGTTCCGGGTAAAATGACTGATCACTTGATGTTATTGTAATTTCTCTGTTGAGCTCCTTATTCACATCTTCAATTATGGGGTTATCAAGCGAATCCAGCCCAAACAGAGTCATTATACCCTTAGTTTTCGCCCCTCCATACTCTTTAATTTCTCCTGTTTCAAGCTCATAACTGTACACATCACTCCACTTACTTAAGCCATGAGCCCGGTCCCCTTTTCTTCTCTTTGATAAAAATATAACCCGTTTCTGATCCGAGGTTAAAAACGGGCTTTCATCAAAGTGAAAATCTGCCGTGATCATCCGCTTTTCCTTTTTCTCGGAATCAATCATCACGATATTTCCAAATGTCCCGGATGTTAATTCTGATCCTTCAACATACAATAACTTCCCCGTGAATGAATAGTTTACATTCTGAGAGAATATACAGGATGTATTAAATGTTAAAATGGTTATCAGGATAAGAATGCGTCGCATACGCTGCATGAATAGTCTTTTTTGTTTTACTGTAGCCATTAATATATCACAAGAACAGGTATTTAACATCCACAGATTCAGGTACTTAATACCTTAATAATCGTTTCCCCTCGTTGGGAATGCCATCCTGAGGCTCCGGCTTCCATTACCATGTGTTAGTCCTGTAAGGTTTATCCACTAGAATAGTTACTACCTCGCCCTTTCCTGTTTTAAGTTGCAGACTTAAAAAAATACTTTGGGTCATTCGAAGAGTACACCATCAAATATTCGCTTATCATCAATGTTATATTTAAACTTCTTACTGCCATCTGAATAGCGAACTTCCGATAAATGTTTAAAAAATGCTTTCTTTAAAAAAGAAATGATAGAATCCTTTGAATTTGCATTTATCATTACAAATTGATGAATAAATTCAACACTCCATTCTCCATTATTTAACCGTTCTCCTTTAAAGAAAAATCCGCAGTATCGATAATCACCCATCTCTTTATTTACAAATTTCCGATAATTTTCATCATTTTCTATTGTTTCTACCACTAAAAACACAACTTTCGATCCAGATTCATCAAAAAAAGCATTGATAATTTCTAGATCAATTGGCTCTTTCCTTTCTTCTATTTGACATTTTGGTACCATAGAGGACGTGAGTACATATTTTTTTAAAACAGGCTCAATTTCAGAAATTTCTTTTAAAAATTTACCCGATTCTAATGAATTTGAATTCTTAAAATTCTTAGGTGTTCCGCTACAAGAAATGAGACTCAATACAATAAGACTAAAAGCACCAGACACAATTTTTTTAATCATCATTTTCTTTTTTCTCCCATTCTTTACCATTCCAAGTGTCTGTTCTTTCACTTAATTCTGATAAAGTATACATCAAATCAATAAAATCTTTCAGTTTTAAATCGCAGACTTAAAACAGGGAGTCGATTATCTACTCAGCTTCTCATTCGCTCTAAACTCCTCACAATGACCACACAAACCAAAAAACAACGCCCGTCATCGAATTATCTAACTTCTACAATCGCGAGGAGACTCATTTGCATTACCTGCTCACATTCAATCGACGAAGCGATCTCCATGATTACTCTTACTCCTATCCAACAAGATTGCCGCGTCGAATTCTCCCTCAACCCCACTTTCGCAATAAACTCCTCGCAATGACCGCACAACCCAAAATACAACGCCCGTCATCGCGAGGAGACTCATCTGCATTACCTGCTCACATTCAATCGACGAAGCGATCTCCATAAATACGTTTACTCCTATCCAACAAGATTGCCGTACACCTACGGAATAAAAAACCGGCTATGCGTGCCATATCTCTCTGCCATTCGTTCAGGATATATCCGGTATAACTATATAGCAACTATATATAGTCTATATACTTGCTATATAGTTAATAAAGGGCAAAACCCTTGTGATACGGTACTCATCCTCCTGATCTTTCAGGTTTAAATCTTGTCCCAAATGGATTCCTTTGGAAACAGTACCAACTCCGGAAGTCTCCGGACTTCCATCACCTACCAATATTACATAACAGGCTGCATTCACATCCTGTCCCTGCTTTTTGTCCACTATGCAGGTTGCAAACCGGCAGGACTGCTATTCAACTCCGTGCTCCAACTAAAAAGCCCCGACACTACTGCGCCGGGGCTTTCAATATTAAGCGTAACAGAATCTCTGCTTATTTCTCGATCGACATTTCGTCCATTTCCAGTTCGGTTCCGGGTTGTTCTTTATCCCCTTTCAGATATTCGTTGAACCAGCGAAGCATTCGCAGGTTGTAATCGAACTGAGCGGTAGCATGCCGGTTACCATGACCTTCGCCCGGATACAGTACCAGCCGCACCGGAGTATCGGTTCTTGTTTTTATGTGCCGATACAGCTCATAAGATTGACCCGGATCTACCCGGGTATCATTTTTACCATGCATGATCAATAAAGGAGTCTCGGCTCTGTCCACATAATAGATCGGGCTGCGTTTCAGGAAATCCTCATAGTTATCCCAGATGCGCTCTCTGGAATGCACCTGAAATAATTCTTCCGGTATATCGCTGGTTCCCCATTTAGAGATGTTGTTCGAGATTCCTACAAACATCACTCCCGCAGCAAAACGATCGCTGTAGTACGTGCTCATCCATGCTGTGGCATATCCACCGTACGAACCACCGGTCACACCGATCTTGTCTTTGTCTGCAATTCCTTCGGCGATGAGGTAATCGACACCTTCCACCACATCATCAAATTCAGCGCCGGCCATATCAGCCTGACTGCTCATCGCGAATTCGAGTCCTCGCCCGGTGCTTCCACGATAGTTCGGGTAGAAAACGGCAAAACCCTGTCCTGCGCCTACTTGCCCGGCCATAGAATAAGCGGTAAGCCATCCATTATCGTAATGTGCTTCCGGTCCGCCGTGAACTACAGTGATCACCGGATAGCGTTCGCCTTTTTCATAGCCAACCGGATAGGTCAGAATTCCTTCGATCATCATTCCGTCTTTGGTGGTGTACACAACTACTTCCTGCTTGCCTTTGGGAACTTCATCCAGCCATGGGTTACTGTTTGTTACCCGTTTGGGAGCTTTATCTCCTTTCTTCATCACATATAATTCGTCGGGATGTTCAGGGGTTTCGGCATCAAATACAAAATTCCCGTTTCCTCCCGCAAAAGCGTTCAGGATAGGTCCACCGGTTTTTACGACAGGACTCATTTTTCCATCGGTTTTAATGGTGCCAAATTCCGACCACACGCCTTTACTCGCGAGGTAGTACAACGTTTTATTATCCTTCCATTCTATCTGATCGAACTTGCCTTTAAACTCTTCCTGCAGCATGGTGGTTTTTCCGGTGGATGCATCTGCGATCTTTAATCGGCCATCGATCGGGTCATTCAGGGTTGCAGCCGCGATCATAGCAATATGTTTGCTGTCCGGGCTCCAATGGTATTCCCCGAGTTTTCCTTCATGATCGATTTCAGCGATCACTTCCCGCTTTTCATGGCTGATTACCACCAGCTTTTGGCTCATGTAGTAATCGTCTACAAATGGAGATGGTGCTACTCCCAATGCCACTTTTTCCATATCCGGGCTCCAGTGCGCCGAATACACAACGCCATCTACGGGAATTCTATGTGGCATATGCCCTTTAACAGCCACATTCTGCATGTAGGCAACTGTTCCGGACAGGTTTTCTTCATACACTTCCGGCTGATAGGGAAGAGGAGATTCTTCTTTTTGCATGGGTTCTGTTGCACGGAATACCAGATGGTCGCCATCGCTACCCCACGAATATCCTGAGATATTCGTTTTAAAAGCATACAGTTTTTGTGCTTCTCCGCCATTCAGTTGTATCTCGTAAATACTGCGGGTGGCATCTCCGTCCTTTTTGGCTAAAAAGGTGATGCTGTTGTGTTTTGGACGGAAAGCAATTCCACTCACACTCATACCGGTAATAAAGGGCTTGGTGTCTCCGGTTTTCACATCATACAGATAGAGATGTGAAGTTGGAAGGGCGTTTTCTTTAAAGGGATCGGCCGGTTTGGTTACGGTATAAGCAGCAGTCATCCCATCTTCCGACATATAGACTGATCCAACACTTTCAATTTTAGACAACTGGATGGGGGTGAGTCCGGCTTGTGCAAAGGCTGACATACTTAGCGCCATTACCATCAACACACTCAACCATCCGTTCTTCCAATAATTATGTTTCATGAAACTTTAAGGTTAGGTTAACATTTAATTTGTACGGTTACCTGAACGTATCATTTTTTCGGAAAATTTCCTTATTCCCGGACCCATTTTTCACAAGCTACCCGATTAATGTTCATTCCCGGGCAGGCTTGTTTAAGGGTTAGTTATTGTGAATTTTATTCCGGTGGACATTTAAACCGGATTCATGAGTATTTCAAATGAATTACTGATATTCCATTCCTGACTAAATCAGTAAAGAATATGACTGACAGTGAAAAGAAAAGCCTGGTTGAGATCATTGAACAACAGATCGCTGCTCACCGGGAGGAGATCACCGAACTTATAGAATTAACAAAACCGATCGCTCCTGATTGTGCCATCGGCAGGGTTTCACGCATGGATGCCATCAACAATAAATCCATTAACGAAGCTTCGTTGAGAGAGAAGAAAAAAGTACTTCAACGTCTGGAAACAGCACTGGAACGCAGCCAGACCAAAGAGTTTGGTGTCTGCCAGAGATGCGGAGCAGCCATTCCCTTCGGCCGGCTTGAATTCATGCCTTACACAACCCGCTGTGTACAATGCTCCGGGCGCTGATTTACAGCTAACGCTTCTAACACTTTTTCACTACTTTAGCGGCATAATCTATTTTTATACACAGGTGATCGCATGAATATTTTAGGGATAGACGTTGGAGGTTCCGGAATTAAAGGAGCCATTGTTGACACTGAAAAAGGTGAATTACTAACCGAACGATACCGAATACCGACTCCTCAACCGGCCACTCCTGAGGCTGTGATCGAAACCATAGAAGCGATCATCAAGAATTTTGACTGGAAAGGTCCGGTGGGGTGTGGATTCCCGGCTGCCGTAGTGAATGAAATTGTGATGACGGCTTCCAACATTGATAAAAGCTGGATCGGGGTGAATGCTTCTGCCCAGATCGAAAAACATACCGGCTGCCCGACACATCTGGTGAACGATGTGGATGCTGCGGGATTTGCCGAAATGAAATTCGGAGCCGGAAAAGGAAAGAACGGAACCGTGATCATTGCTGCTTTCGGAACCGGGATCGGTACCGCCATTTTTCACAAGCAACAGTTATTACCGAATACAGAATTAGGACATATCCCATTTAAAGGCACCGTTGCTGAAAAGTATGCTGCTAATTCCGTGCGAAAAAAGGAGGAGTTAAGCTGGAAAAAATGGGGGAAGAGAGTAAGTAAATATCTACAGCTGATCGAATTCCTGTTCTGGCCGGACCTGATCATTTTTGGAGGCGGGGTCAGTAAATATTTTCCGGAGTACCGGGAATTTCTGAAGCTAAAGACTCCGATCGTACCTGCCGAGAACCGCAATCATGCCGGAATTATCGGTGCCGCTCTGGCTGCCAAAGAAAACAGATAAAACCAGTACCAGCCCTTCAGGATAAAGGGCTGGTTAACCGATCTTAACTTAGTACCGGAAGGTCTTCGTCGATCTCGAATTCATTGGAATAGGAGAATCGATCATTAACACTTCCGTACGTCGACTTATTAGTTCCGTTCTTATTGGTCCGACTGCCTGCGCTACTCATTGTGATTGTACTCTTAGCGGGCGTTGATCTATCCGCACCTTCCACAATTGCTCTGAGGTTACGGAGCGAACGGAGCATGGTCTCAACCTGAGCGTCTAGTTCTTCGGCCGCAGCAGCTGATTCTTCCGCGCTTGAGGCCACTGTCTGGGTCACCTGATCAATGCTGGTCACCGCCATATTGATCTGCTCGATCCCTTCGGTCTGTTCACCCGATGCCGATGATATATCAGCGATCAATAAAGAAGCTTTATCTACAATATTGATATTTATTTCCATCGCCTCTGTAAGCTGCTCGCTATACATCGTAGATTCGAGGATCTCATGATTTGAGTGTTCTATCAACTCTGCGGTTTGCTGCGCAGCTTCAGCCGCTCGTTGAGCCAGATTCCGAACTTCGTTGGCTACCACCGCAAAACCCTTACCGGCTTCTCCCGCCCTGGCCGCTTCAACCGCAGCATTTAACGCCAGCAGGTTCGTTTGAAAAGCAATATCATCAATATTCTGGATCACCTTTGCCGTCTCGTTACTGGCATTAACTGCCAACTGAAGCTTGTTCTTCGTATTTCGGATACGCTCGTTCATATCTTTGAAATTCGCTTCCAGCTCGGTATCCATCAATCGGTTTACCTCTTTGGTATTCGAGGCATTCTGCCGAACCATAATGGAGATCTCTTCCAGACTCGAACTTGTCTCTTCCATAGATGCCGCCTGACGGGTAGAACCTTCTGCCAGCTCCTGACTGGATGCCGTAACCTCATGAGTTGCACTACTGATCTCATCAAAACCTTTACTCATCTCAGTAATAATCGATTGTATCGGCCTTGATACTGAGTTTGATATGTAGAACACAGTAATACCAACAATCACCATCGTAATGAAACCTACCAGTGAAATAATGAACAACATTGAATTCACCTCTCCCATTAACTCATCTTTCAGGGCGCCGGCAGCAACCACCCAGCCGGTATACGGGATCTGAGAATAGGCAACGATCTTATCTTCACCCTGCCAGTTATACTCAAATGCACCGTGTTCTGAGGCAATAAGATTTTTTCCAAAATCGTAATCGGTAACCAGATTGGTTTCCAGAATAATGCTTTTATCAGGGTGCGCGATAACCACCCCTTGTCCGTCGATCACATACGCATATCCACTTTCCCCGATTTTGATCGGGTCGATATAGATATCTGCAAAGTGTTTTAGATCTACAATGGCTGATATTACCCCGATCTTTTCCCCGTGACTGATCCTGATATTAATGGCCACGATCGGATTATTGGTTACCGGACTTCGTAGTACCGGAGAAACAGAACGCCCGTTCTTTATGGCTTCCTCATAAAAAGGATACTGAAGCATATTGATCCCATGATCGGTTTCAAACTGCGCAGATGCGAGCACCAGTCCGTCATCTAAACCGAGAACAATGGTCTCAAAGAAATGGAACAGGCCAACATATTCTTTGATCATCGCATTGACCATTTCGGGATCAGAATTATTGACCATCAGATCTGTTACTGCCGGTTGTTTCTCCCAATACCGCAGATCTTTCTCCACACGCTCCAGCCAGGTCTCAAGCTGAACCTCGGTTAAGCTGATAACCTGCTCCAACTCTGAATAGATTTGTTTCTCAACAGCTGAAGATGCTTGTCTTTGTGCGATAAATATAGTTATACCAAACCCAAGTACCGTAAGTACCAGAGTGGGTACCATAAATCTGTTTCTTAGATTAAATCTCACTGTCCCTCCTTTTTAAAAGAATACTTTTTTTATCGGGAATTGGAGCTAATCTCTTAATAGCTGTGAGACAGATTCTTGTAAAATACTTTATACAACCTTATATAAATAGGGGTTTACAAAGTCAGAAACCTACAAGTTCGTGTTCAAACTCTTTGTTTTTCATTTTCTTATTCACCTTACCTTCAACGGGATTATCACCAATTGAGATACCTGATTTCTTAACCTCATTTTGCCCTTCTATCACTTCGAATAGTGATCTTAGTGCCCGGGTCATGGTTTGAACCTGAGCGTCCATCTCTTCGGCTGCTGCAGCAGATTCTTCTGCACCAGAGGCCACTGATTGCGTAACCTGATCGATCTGATTTATCGCATTATTGATCTGCTCAATTCCATCGGTCTGTTCTGATGATGCCTGTGATATTTCGGCCACCAATTGTGATGCTTTTTCTACAATATCCATGTTCAGAGTCATCGCGTCAGAGATCTGTTCACTATACGAAGTGGATTCAAGGATCTGGTGATTTGAATTCTCGATCAGTTCTGCGGTTTGCTGAGCGGCATCAGCCGCTCTTTGCGCTAAATTTCTCACTTCATTCGCTACCACAGCGAATCCTTTTCCGGCATCCCCAGCCCGGGCAGCTTCCACTGCTGCATTCAAGGCCAGTAAGTTGGTTTGGAACGCAATGTCATCTATATCTTTGATCACTTTAGCAGTTTCGTTACTTGCATCTACCGCGGCACTCAATACCTTTCTGGAATTCACGATCTGCTCATTCATTGATGTGAAACTCCCTTTCAGGTCCGTTTTAATGAGATTATCTACTTCTTTGGTGTGTTGTGCATTTTGCTTCACCATGATAGAGATCTCTTCCAGACTGGAGGTTGTTTCTTCCATGGAAGCTGCCTGTTTAGCGGCTCCATTTGCCAGACTCTGACTCGACTCAGAAACTCCGGAAGAGGCGCTGTTTATCTCCTCAAATCCTTTTCCCATGTTATTGATGATCCCTTTTATCGGCTTAGCCACCGACTCAGAGATGTAATATATAATCGCCCCGATCACGACCATACTTAACAGGCCAACCAACAGGATCGTGGTGAATAAACTTTTAACCGGTGCAAACATTTCGTCCATATAGGCTCCGGCTGCGATCACCCAATGGGTCTTGGGAGATTGGATGTAAGCACATACTTTTTCTTCTCCCTCAAAAGTATATGTAAATACCCCTTTTTCGTTTTCATAAAGCTTTTTACCGAATTCATAATCTCTAACCACATTACTTTTCAGGATCAGTGAATTATCCGGATGGGCAATGAAGGTTCCGTCATCATCCAACACATAGGCATACCCGTTTTCACCCACTTTAATCGGTTCTATATAGGTTGACGTAAAACTGGAAAGATCCAGCACTGCCATAATTATTCCAACCTTACCATTCACGGTTATTTTCTTGTTTAGCGTAAAAATTGAATTCCCACTTACCGGACTCAGCATTATTTCAGAATAAGAACTGCCTTGCTCCAGTGCCTGCTTATAAGACGGGAATACATTCATATCCATATCCTTATCCTGATCAAATTGGGCTGAAGCAAGCACTTTTCCACCGTCATCGATCAGAGCGATCGTTTCCAGATAATCGAATTTAGATGCATACCGGGCGAGCATGTCGTTTACATACGATGATGGCTCATTCGTTTCCAAAAGTCTGGTAAGCTCGGGCAGGTTTCCCCAATACTGTAATTCGCCTTCCACATTTTCTACCCAGTTCACAAGCTGTATTTCCGTCATTTTTACAACCTGATTCAACTCTTCTTTGATCTGTGTTTCTACCGCCTCTCTAGCTTTATTATTTGCTATAAAGATGGTCAACCCAAAGCCAATAACCGTCAGGACAAGGGTTGGCACCATGAATTTATTTCGTAGACCCATTGTATTATACTCTATTAGTTAAGATTACGCTTTGCCTTTATCGGACTATGAATTCAATTACTTAATACGCCTGCCTGAAAATCTAATATTTGTATTAGATTTTGTTTAAACCTTTCCCCCATAAGATCAATGTTACAGAGTTTGGACATGGCATTTACTCCCATCGTTCGTTGCATTACTTTTGCTGTGAATTTTCCATTATGAAAAATATACTTCTCTTTCTTACTCCTACTCTGATATGGGGCTCCACCTGGTTTGTGATCAAATTTCAGGTCGGAAATGTAGACGCTATGTATTCGGTAGCCTACCGCTTCGGTATCGCCGGTGTTCTGATGCTGGCCGTTTCACGATTATGGAAACTGAAGATGAATTTTACCCTGAAAGAACACGGGTACATCTTACTTCAGGGTCTTTTTCTGTTTGGATTCAACTACTGGCTGATCTATATCTCAGAATTATACTTAACCAGTGGTCTGGTCGGCCTTCTCTTTTCCTTGCTCGTTTTTTTGAACATCCTGAATGGAAGGATATTCCTGAAAACAGCCTTTGAATACCGGGTCGTACTGGGAGCTCTGTTTGGTTTGATCGGTACCGGTCTGATCTTTCACAAGGATCTTTCTCAGTTTTCATTTTCCGACGACCGGGTTATTGGAGTGATGTTTGCCGTTTCAGGCACTTTTGTAGCATCTTTGGGGAATATTACCTCGGCTGCAAATCAACAGCGAGGTATCCCTGTGATTCCTTCAAATGCTTATGGCATGAGTTACGGAGCGCTGGCTATGTTCCTGATCGCTGTTGTGAGTGGAAAACCTATCACCTTCGAAATGAATCCATCCTATATCGGTTCCCTGTTTTATCTGGCTATTCTGGGCTCGGTGGTCGCTTTTGGCGCGTATTTAACATTGATCGGAAATATTGGAGCCGGTAAAGCTGCTTACGTTAGTGTAATTGCCCCGGTTATTGCACTGCTCCTGTCCACCATCTTCGAAGATTATACCTGGAGTTTCTACAGTCTGGCCGGATCTGTGTTGATACTTGCAGGAAATATCATTGCATTGTCCCGGCCCAAACCAAAGACTTCCTTTCCGCGTGTTCAGGAAATGGAAGTTCCGGTACAAACACTGGAAAAAAATCTACCCGACCAGCTCACTGAATAAGGTTCCTGCTACTTTGGCTGTTTTTTCGTGTTCGTCATAAAGTGGGTTCAGTTCACAGACATCCATCGAAACCAGCATTCCTGATCGGCGAATAAACTCAAATACTTTTTGGGCATGACTTAACCGTATGCCATTCCATGCCGGAGCACTCACCCCCGGAGCCATCGCCGAATGGAAAACATCCAGGCATACAGTGAGGTAAATATGAGTGCGGCTGGCTAAGAAATAACGCAGCTTTTGAAGGGCATCGAGCTCATGGGTAAAGATCTCCTGATTGGTACAATAACCCGCTCCGAGATCCCCGGCTTTATTAAACAGGTGCGTGGTATTATTCATAGGGTTGATGCCATACACAAAATACTTCAAGTCCAGATCGTTGGCTTCCGCATGTTCATGAGCTTGCAGAAAAGGGGATCCCGAATGTGCTTTATCGTAAGACCTGAGATCGAAATGAGCATCAATATTGAGAATTCCAAGTTTGGCCTCCGGCTCCACTTCCTTCAGATATTTGGCAACTCCAAGATAATGACCGAATGCTGTTTCGTGTCCGCCACCAATGATAAACGGTTTCTTATTGTTTGAAAGGAGGTGATAAACGGATTCCCCCAACTGCTCCTGAGCCGATTCCAGATCATCACCATCCGGAGTGATGTTACCCGCATCAAGAAACCCTGAAGGCCCCCGATGCCAGCATAGTGAACCAACGGCTTTACGGAAATAATCAGGTCCCTGAGCAGCACCGGTACGCCCATGATTACGTTTCACCCCAACATCACTTGCAAATCCCAATAAGGCAAATTCCCGTTTGGAATCAATGGAATTAAGATCCACACAATGTACTACCTGATGGTATCTGAATTGATCGGGATCTGTTTCTGAATCTATTCTTCCTTCCCAGAGTTCCGTATTACCGGGAGTGTATAGTGGTTTATTCATGCTTGATGAGAACGTCTTCTATGATGGTGTGAGTAGGACGAAGTTGCCCTTGATGATAGAAGATATTCCGAAAATCATCGGTTTCAAAAATGGTTAATGTGGCTTTTTTTCCCTTTGTGATGGTACCCGCCTCAATACGAATTGCCCGAGCTGCCCGGGTAGTAATTCCCGCTAACGTTTCCGCAATACTCAGTTTCTCGGAAGCTCCCAAAATGGAAGCCTGTGTGATCAGATCACCCATCGGTGCCGAACCGGGATTCCAATCCGTGGCTATAGCCAGACATCCATTCTGATCCAGAATCTGTCTTGCCGGTGTGAATTTCATTCCCAGTCCCAGCGAAGCGCCGGGCAAGGCGACCGCAACCGTTTCGGAATTTGAAAAAGCGTTGATTCCTTCTTCATCACAAAACTCGAGGTGATCGGCAGAAACACTTCCCACTTCTACAGCCATTTTTGAACCCCCGGGATGAAATTGATCCACATGCATAGTCATTTCAAATCCCAACGCCCTCATTTTGAGGACATATTCTCTGGATTCTTCCAGACCAAACGCTCCTTCTTCCACAAAAATATCTGCCCGCTTTGCTAAGCCTTCTTGCTGAACGACTGGCACCACTTCTCGGATCAGGAAGTCCAAATATTCTCTGTGCGAACCTTTGAAATCCTTTGGTTTGATGTGTGCTCCAAGAAAGGTTGGGATCAGATTCGCCGGTGTTTGCTCATTCGCTTTTTTGATGCAACGCAGCATTTTCAACTCAGCATCCAAAGAAAGTCCGTAGCCCGATTTTACTTCAATTGTGGTGATTCCTCGTCTTAAATGCTGATCCGCCCGTTCCAGAATTCCCTCGATCAATTCTACTTCGGAAGCTTCCCGGGTTCCATTAACAGAATCTGAAATTCCACCTCCGGCTGCTGCTATTTCGAGGTAGCTTTTTCCGGCAACACGCATGGCATAATCATTCACACGAGTCCCACCCCAACAAATGTGTGTGTGACAATCCACAAATCCCGGAAGAGCCACTAAATTTTCGTTTCCATCCAAAGGCTGCTTTGCCTCCGGATAGGATTTCGCCAGTGATTCAAAGTCTCCGGTCTCAGCAACGATCCCATCCTCCACCAACACTCCCTGATGTTCTGAAACCGGAAGTTGCGCATCTGAAATCGGTCCATGAAGGGGTAACCCTTCCATGGTTAGCAGTTGTGTGAATGGTCCGTAGAGGGTTATTGAAGACATAATTTTGTTTGATCTGGTTTTGACCTCACCCTTTTTCCTTCTCCTTCGCAAGGAGAGGGAGACTTTTTAAAATGACTCAAGCTCTTTTCTAAAGTCCTCCTCCTTGAGAAGGAGGAGACAGAGGAGGTCGGTATTATTTTGCATTTTTTTAAATCTCATGTTCTATAAAGTTAATCACTCCTTCTATATCATTTTCAATTTAGTCATTTCTGAATCTTACTACTTTTATCCCGTTTTCCTTCATAAAAGCATCTCGGTTCTTATCCTTTTCCTTCACTTCTTTCAAATTGTGAATTCCTCCATCCACTTCAATACAAAGCTTGACCTGAGGAACATAAAAATCCAAAATATATGGCCCTAAACCATATTGCCTTTTGAATCGCAATCCTTGAAGCTTTTTTCCTCGAACTCGATCCCAAAGCAATTCTTCTGCAGATGTCATTTCTCTTCGATATTGCTGGCGAAGTGTTTTTGTATTTCTAGGATTTTTAAAACTCATACTGTTTTGACCCCATCTGTCTTCCCCTTAGTAAGGGGAAGGACTCGTTGATATATATCCAAAACTATTTAAAAAGTCCTCCTCCTTGAGAAGGAGGAGACAGAGGAGGTCGGAATATTCTTCGTGGTTTTATTTAATTCTGACACACCCCTCAATACCCTCTCAAGAGGGGATGCTCTTTGATTAATATCTATTTCAATAAATAAGCCCCCTCTCCTTATCAAAGGGAAGGGACGGGGTAGGGTCAATATTTTATATTATTATCTCGAATTCGTTTCCGACATCCGTTGCAATTTCATAGCCCGCATCGTGGTGGCGGTAAATTCCCATTGCGGGATCGTTGTGCAGCACCCGTTTCAGGCAACGCTCGGCTCGCTCGGTTCCATCCGCCAACACTACCATTCCGGCATGTTGACTGAATCCCATTCCAACACCGCCACCATGATGAAAACTCACCCAGGTTGCTCCACCTGCCGTGTTGCTCATCAGGTTGAGCAGCGGCCAGTCGCTTACGGCATCGGATCCGTCTTTCATGCCTTCGGTCTCGCGGTTTGGTGAAGCCACCGATCCACAATCCAGATGATCCCGCCCGATCACAATCGGTGCTTTCACTTTGCCCGATTTCACCAGATCGTTGAAAATGAGTCCGGCTTTTTCGCGCTCGCCCAAGCCCAGCCAGCAAATACGGGTCGGTAATCCCTGAAACGCCACCTTCTTCTGCGCTTCCTGCAGCCAATTGATCATGTGTTTGTTTTCTGGGAAGGCTTCAATCAACGCCTGATCGGTTACATAAATATCTTCAGGATCACCTGACAAAGCTGCCCAGCGGAAAGGGCCTTTTCCTTCACAAAATAACGGACGGATATATGCCGGTACAAATCCCGGAAAATCGAAAGCGTTTTCCACACCTCCTTGTTGAGCGTAAGCACGGAGGTTGTTTCCATAATCAAAAGTGATGGCACCACGATCCTTCAGCGTAAGCATGTGGCGAACGTGACGCGCCATACTTTCAATAGATCGACGCTCGTATTCTTTGGGATCAGACTTTCGGAGTTTGAGTGCTTCTTCCAATGAAATTCCGTGAGGCACATAGCCATTCAACGGATCGTGCGCCGAAGTTTGGTCGGTCAAAACGTCGGGTGTGATTCCATCTTCAATTAATCGCTCCAGCACATCGCCGATATCGCCCACCAATCCGACCGACAGATTCTCTTTTCCTTCTTTGGCTTCCATCACCCATTGAATGGCTTCCTCGTACGAATCCGTCATTTTATCAATGTAGCGGGTTTTGATACGTTTTTTGATGCGCTCGGGATCGATATCAACCCCAAGAAACGTAGCGCCGGCCATAGTTGCCGCCAACGGCTGAGCACCTCCCATTCCACCTATTCCACCGGTCACCAAAAGTTTTCCGCGTAAATCTCCACCAAAATGCTTCTGCCCGCACGCCACAAAGGTCTCATACGTCCCTTGCAAAATGCCCTGTGTCCCGATATAGATCCACGAACCGGCGGTCATCTGTCCGTACATCATCAAACCCTTTTCTTTCAGGTCGTTGAAGTGATCCCAATTCGCCCATTCCGGTACCAGATTGGAATTCGCAATCAACACTCGTGGCGCTTCAGGATGCGTTCGAACAATCCCGACCGGCTTTCCAGACTGAACCAACAAACTGTGGTATTCATCCAGCTCCATCAGATTTTTGATGATTTTCTCAAGCGCTTCCCGGTTTCTCACAGCCTGACCATTTCCACCATACACGATGAATTCATCCGGATTTTCGGCCACATCTTCATTCAGATTGTTGAGCAACATACGCAACGGAGCTTCAGTCTGCCAGCTTTTCGTATTCAATTCCGAACCGGTCGGAGCTTTATAATGCGGATGAGATGCGTAGGTTTTAAGAAAGTCGGAATAGTTCATCGAATTCTCCGTTCAGGTCTATGTTGAATTTAATTGCGGTTTTGTCGGCCAGTTGTGTTAGTTGATACGATTTGATCAGTTCATGAGCCTTACCAATATCTTCTGCAAAAACCCGGTCGGCATCTGCATGGTCAATATGACTGCGGATGAGCTCATGGCAAGCTTCAAGAACCGGCCCGGATCTCATTGGGCGACGGAAATCAAACGCCTGAGCTGCCGACACCAATTCGATGGCCAGAATTTGTTCCAGATTCGAGATCACCTGATTCAATTTCCTTGAGCTGATGGAACCCATACTCACGTGATCTTCCTGCCCGAGCGAAGTTGGAATGCTGTCGGCCGAAGCAGGGAAACACAGCGCTTTATTTTCACTAACCAATGCGGCAGACGTGTACTGAGGGATCATGAATCCTGAATTCAGCCCAATATCATCCATTAATAATTTCGGTAGTCCGGGATGGCCGCCTTCCAGTAATAAATAAATTCTTCGGTCGGAAATATTTCCAACTTCGTGTGCAGCCAGTGTCAGATAATCCGCAGGAAGTGCCAGGGGCTGACCGTGAAAATTCCCCCCGCTGATGGCTTCATTTTCAGAGAGAATGATCGGATTGTCTGTCACCGAATTGATCTCCACATCCACCATCTGTTTTACATGCAGCCAGGCATTCCGTGAACTCCCGTGCACCTGAGGCATACAACGAATGGAATACGGGTCCTGAACCCGCCCACAGTTGGCATGCGACTGCACCATTTCAGAATCTTTGAGGAGTTCTCTCATCCTGCGGGCGACGAACCGGGTGCCATCATATGGGCGAATTTTATGGAGCTCTTCCTCAAAAGGACTCACACTACCCAACACACCTTCCAGACTCATCGCACCAATAATATCTGCCGTATTCAATAAGTGATGAGCCCGATACACTCCCCAGGCCAGATGTGCTGCGATAAATTGAGTTCCATTGATCAGAGCCAATCCTTCTTTTGCTTTCAGCTGAATCGGCTCTAATCCAAATCGTTGATAAACCTCCGCCGTTTCCTTTCGTTTACCTTCAAAAAATACCTCACCTAACCCAATTAATGGCAAAAACAGATGTGCCAAAGGAGCCAGGTCGCCTGATGCGCCCACCGATCCCTGCTCGGGTACCACCGGTATGATATCATTCTCAATAAAAAATATGATACGATCTAAGGTCGATTCCTGAATACCGGAAAACCCCATACTCAGGTTGTGCACTTTCAGTACCATCATAGCTTTGGCAATTTCCGGTGCGATCGGTTTTCCCACGCCCACACTATGACTTCGTAGAATATTATCCTGAAGCTGAGCGGTTTTATCTTTGGAGATAACCGTGTTGCAAAGTGGCCCGAAACCGGTATTTATCCCGTATACTACCTCTCCTTCTTCAACGATCGCCTCAACATATCCGGCACTTTTTCGCACTTTAGATCGGGCCTCATCCCCAAATTGAACGGTTCTGTTACCTGTACAAATATCGATCAGGTCCTGAACTGAAAGGGTATCAATGCCAAATAGGAATGGAGTCATAATCAGGATTTCAATAGAAGTTCGCCTTACACAGTACTCACCGGAAAGCGAGGCGATTCCGGGATAATTTTACCCATCTTCGCCTCGCTGTGGATGACTAATAAATGAAAATACCTTCTCTGACTTATGTTTTGTAATACTTAATAAGTATATATTCATGTTTATGAGTAATGAAATCGAACACCGTCATATCCGGTATTTTCTAACTGTTGCGGAAGAATTACATTTTAGTCGGGCCGCAGAAAAATTATTTATCACCCAACCTGCGTTAAGCAGACAGATACGTCAGCTTGAGGAATATTTGGGCGCTCAACTATTTAAGCGTGATAAAAGAAACGTTTCTCTAACCAAGACCGGTGAATATTTTCTTGAAGAAGCTACTTTTCTGTTCAATCATCTGGCATTTGTAAAGCAAAACATCAGAAGGGTCAGTGATGGGGAGGAAGGAGAATTAAGGATCGGTTTTGTGGGGTCTGCCATGCATTCTGTGATTCCCGGATTACTTAAACAGATCAATGAACGTTCACCGGGTATTCATACAGTGTTAACCGAGCTACCCAATCAGGATCAGATCGATCGAATTCGCAATGATGAACTCGACATCGGATTTATACGCACCATGCGCTTACCGTCCGGACTTAAAAAAGCGGATGTATTTGAAGAGTCTTTCTGTCTGGTGCTACCGGAGAGTCATCCGCTGAATCCGAATAGCTTTAACTCTGTGAAAGATCTGGAAAATGAACCCTTCATTTTGTTTTCGAGTCAGTACAGTCATGGCTATTTCGAAAAGATCATGAGTATTTTTGAGGATCAGGGGTTCAGCCCGAAAGTAGCTCACGAGTCGGTCCATTCAAATACCATCTTCAGGCTGGTGGAAAACGGACTCGGGATCGGGATCGTACCCAGTTCTTTAAAACACGGGTATGATCTGAAGATCAAATTCATAGAACTGGACATGATCCCGCAACGAACCACACTATCAGCAGTATGGAAGGAAGAAAGCCGGAATCCGCTGTTACATCGCGTTGAAGAACTACTTAAAAACTCCTGATCAACTTTCAGATTTGCTAGTCTCCGTCACTTCATCTACTATATTTTAAAAATGGAGGTATGATGAAACATGAACAACCTGTGATAAGTTGGTTTGAATTACCCGTGAACGATATCCAACGGGCAAAAAGATTTTATGAAACCATCTTTGACATGGAAATGGAGTTACTCGATCTGGGTGAGCAATTCAAAATGGCTGTATTTCCGGGCGGACAATCGGTGGTTGGTGGTGCATTGGTCTACAACGAAGCTTTTTATAAAAGCAGCCATACTCACGGTCCCCTCCTTCACCTGAATGCTAATCCCGATCTGGAGATCGTCCAAAACCGCATTGAGGAAGCCGGAGGATCGGTAACGATCCCGAAAAGAGGTATTGGTCCCGGCCGGGGATTCATGGCTGTATTCGTCGACACAGAAGGAAACCGGGTGGCGTTACATTCAGACGCATAGTAATTTTAACTTTTGATTCCAGATCGGATATTTCGCTTTTTTATTTAAAAAATTCACTACCAATGACTCTAAGATCCGCTAATATTTTCCTGCTATTCATTGTGTTCACAGTAGCTTCAGTCCATGCCCAAACCATTGAACAGGGTGTTGTTCAATTCGAAAATGATCAGTTATCTCAGGCTGAATCCACCTTCAGAAATATCCTTAAACAGGATAAAAAGAATACGCAGGCTATGTTTTATATGGGTCGGATCGAGTTTGAGCGAAAAGAGTACGGGGATGCAGCCGATTGGTTTGAAGAAGTGCTGGATAAGGAACCCGGGAGCTCGCTCTATCACATGTGGATGGGACATGCGAATGGACGACTTGCACAAAACGCCTCGGTACTACGACAAGCCGGTTATGCGCGTAAATGTCGAAACAGCTATCAAAAAGCCATTGAACTCGATCCAAATAATCTTACAGCCCGCAAATATCTGATCGATTACTATTTACAGGCTCCGGGATTTTTAGGCGGGGGCCGCGATAATGCCGAAAAAGAGGCGACCGAAATCATGAACCGGGATATTGAGGAGGGCTATCTGGCCTGGGGCAGGATCTATTCTTATGAAAAAGAATTCGAAAATTGGTTTCAGAATTATGCCACTGCCATTAAAGAACACCCCGAACTTATGGCTCCTTACTTTGAGCTTTATAACTATTATTTCGGAAGTGAACAGTTTCAAAATGCCGCGGATATTTCCAGAAAGCAACTTTCTGTAAATGACACCTTGAGCATTGCTCAGGAAAATCTGCAACGTGCACTGGAGAGACTAAAATAGAATTTATGCTTTGTGTTTGCTGGCTGCATATAACGCTGCGCCTACAATACTAGCCTCATTCTGAAATTCAGCCGCTTTAAATTTGGTATTGATCTTAATATAGGGGAAGGTCTTGTTGGCCTTTTTGCTGAGCTGACCGCCTAATATGAACAGATCGGGATGAAAAACCCGCTCGTAGTGTTCCAGAACAAATTGCAGGCGTTTTGCCCAGGTCTTCTTTTGTATTCCTTCCTCTTTTCTGGCCCTGTTCGATGCTCGCTCTTCTACCGTAATTCCTTTGATCTCCAACTGACCTAATTCGGTATTCGGAACCAGCGTTTTATTCACAAATAGAGAAGATCCGATCCCGGTACCAACCGCCAGTACGATCACCGTGCCGGTATGTCCTTTACCCACTCCAAAGCTCATTTCAGCCAGTCCGGTCGCATCCGTGTCATTGATCACCGACACTTTGCACCCGGTGATCTCTGAAAATAGCTGCTCGGCATCGGCATCGATCCAGGCTTCATGAATACGATCGGTGGCTAATATTCTTCCCCGCGTGGTAGCTGCCGGAAAAGCACAACCGATCGGGCCTTTCCAGTCAAATTTCTTTACTACTTTATGCAGTTGGGAGATAAGTTTATGAGGTCGGGTGTCTTTTATTTTATCCGTGGACTTCTTATCGGATATAATTTCCCCCTTCTCCGTATCCACGATGGCGCCTTTAATCCCGTAACTGCCAATATCAATGCCTAAAACTTCCAATCGTTAATGATTTCTTAACATGGGTTCCAAACATAAGAAACTGAACCCGTAATGCAATGTTAAATCTTCCGGCATTGAACATTTTTTCAAAACCCGATCTATGAGAATAATGCTTTACGAGATGGTAATTTTACTCATCATGTCCCACCGATCAACGAACTAAAAAAGGCAGCCGAAGCTGCCTTTTCAAATCAAAGTATTTCACCGTACCGGTGAACTTATTTCTCTACCAGCACCCAGCCTTGTTCTTCCACCAATTTCTTGGCGTGCTTCCATTTTATGGACTGTGTTTCTCCGGTATTCATATTCTGAATGGAAACCGTATCGTTTCTACCCGGCTCAGCTTCAACCTCAACCGGTTTTTGTTTTACATTCGGTCCCTGTGGTCGCTGTTGGTTTCCACCACCTTCAGCTCCGGCTTGTAATCCCATACCGGTAGAATCGGCGTGTTGAGTTTGCATACGACTTGTGTCATAGCGGGATTTCTGCTGTTGCGCCTGTTGTACTTCACTACCGGCGGCCTGAGCTTCCGGAATAGATTTCCAGATCAGCGAAATTGCCTCTCTGTTGATCATATCGATCAATTGCTTGAACATGTCGAATGCTTCGCGCTTGTATTCCAACAGTGGATCTTTCTGCGCGAAGGATCGAAGTCCGATACCTTCTTTCACGGAATCGAGTTCACGTAAATGCTGCATCCATTTGTCGTCGATCACAGAAAGTACCGCACTGCGCTCCATGGCCCGAGCCACTTCGCGACCTTCATTCTCCAGAGCGGCATCTACATCTACAACCACACGCATACGACGCATACCATCGGTAAACACCACCTGAACTTTATCAGGACGACGTTCTGCTTCCGACTCAGAGATGCGTTTCATCACTTCGTACAGTGGCTTTGCGATCATGTCTTCTTTTCGCTTGTACACTTCAAGGGCGCGGTCCAGGATCTTATCGATCAGATCATCCTCACCCATATCGCGCCAGCCCTGTTCGTCGAATTCCACATCTACAGCCAGAGTTCTCAGGATCTCACGGTGTAAACCTTCGTAGTCGCCGGCTGCCACATGATCAGCAACCATATCTTCTACCAATTCTTCGAGCATACCCATGATGTCGGTACGCAGCTGATCACCGAGTAGCGCATGCTTTCTTCTGGCATATACTACATTTCGCTGATTGTTGAGCACATCATCATATTCCAGCTGTCGCTTTCTAATACTGAAGTTATTCTGCTCCACTTTGCCCTGAGCACGCTCCAGAGATTTGGTGATCCACGGGTGGGTGATCACTTCCCCTTCCTCAAAACTCAGTTTATCCATGATCCCGGCTACCCGGTCGCTCATAAATAACGCCATCAATTTATCTTCCAGCGATACAAAGAACTGCGATTCACCCGGATCACCCTGACGACCGGAACGACCTCTCAACTGCAGATCGATGCGTCGGGATTCATGGCGCTCGGTTCCTAAAATGGCCAAGCCGCCTTTTTCTTTAACACCGGGTGCCAGTTTAATATCAGTACCACGACCCGCCATGTTGGTAGCCACGGTAACCGCTCCGGGTTGGCCTGCCTGCTTCACGATCTCACTTTCACGGGCATGTTGCTTCGCATTCAATACATTATGTGGTATTCCGGCTCGCTGCAGCATCCGGCTCATTGTTTCCGAAACATCCACACTGGTGGTACCCACCAGTACCGGCTGACCTTTTTTATGGTATTCTTCGATCTTATTGATCGCTGCTTTAAATTTTTCGCGTTTGGTCTTAAAGACCAGGTCTTCACGGTCGATTCGCTGGATCGGGCGGTTGGTCGGGATCACCATCACATCCAGATCATAGATCTCGTTGAATTCACCTTCTTCAGTTTCCGCAGTACCGGTCATACCGGCGAGTTTGTGGTACATTCGGAAATAATTTTGCAGGGTGATGGTGGCATAGGTCTGAGTAGACGCCTCCACTTTCACATTTTCTTTAGCTTCGATCGCCTGATGTAAACCATCCGAATAACGACGACCGGATAGCACACGGCCGGTATGCTCATCCACGATATTCACTTTACCATCCTGCACGATGTATTCCTCTTCACGGGCAAAATTGGTATACGCTTTCAATAATTGATTAACGGTGTGAATACGATCCCCACGTTCGGCAAATAAGCGGTGCAGATCCGCAAACTGTAATTCACGCTCGTGCTGGATATCCGCCTTTACCTCTTTGATCTTCTTCTCTTTGTACTCCTCACTAAAATCATCGTTGTTTCTGATCTCATCGATCTTCTCTTTTTCAAGCTCTTCGATCTTCTTTTCAATGATGGAAGTTTCGGTACCCAGATCAGGGATCACAAAAAAGTCTTCGTCTTCTCCTTTTTTGGTGATGAATTCCCGGCCTTTCTCGGTCATCTCAATGGAATTCAGTTTCATATCCACCGCATAGTAGAGATACTCATCTACGAAAGGCATATTCTTGGCATTATCCTGCAGATAGACTGACTCCGTTTTCTGAATCAATTTCTGAATGCTTGGTTCCTGCAGCATTTTTCGGAAACGGGTATTTTTCGGGAATCCTCTCTGTACACGAAACAAAGCCAACCCGGCTTCATCCGTCTTGCCCTCGTCCAGTAATTGCTGTGCTTCCTGCACCAGATGAGCCACCAGTTTTTTCTGTGCTTCCACCAGCGATTCAACGCGGGGCTTCATCTCAATGTATTTATCCGATTTATTATCGTGCGGTACGGGACCTGAAATAATGAGTGGAGTACGCGCTTCGTCAATTAAGATAGAATCCACCTCATCAATAATGGTGTAGTGATGTTCGCGCTGTACCAATTGTTGCTTATCGATCACCATATTATCACGCAGATAATCGAAACCGAATTCATTATTGGTACCATAGGTAATATCGGCCCGATACGCTTTCCGGCGTTGATCGGAGTTGGGCTGGTAACGATCGATACAATCTACTTCAATACCGTGAAAGTTGAAGATCGGTTCATTCCATTCAGCATCCCGTTTCGAGAGATAATCGTTCACTGTGATAACGTGTACGCCTTTTCCGGCAAGAGCATTCAGGAAAGCCGGGAAGATCGCCACCAGTGTTTTACCTTCACCCGTCTTCATTTCTGTAACCATCCCCTGATGCAGCGCGATCCCGCCAATCAACTGAACATCATAAGGAATCATATTCCAGGTAGTTTCATCTCCCGCTACTTTCCACGATTTACCGACAAAACGACGGCAGGTATCTTTAAGCACCGCATAAGCTTCGGGCAAAATGTCATTCAGTACCGACTCTATGATCTCTAATTCTTCTTTCTCCAGCTTCTCCAGCTCTTCTGCCATTCTGCGATGTTCCCCGGCGGTCACATCATCCAGACTATCCAGTTTCTTCTTTAAATCGGCAATTCCGGCTCTGGTTTCGGCGGTTGCATCCTGAATCTGCTTTCTGAAACCATCCGTTTTTGCTTTCAGCTCATCATCACTCAGCTTTTCCAAAGTGGGGTATATGCTGTTGATTTTATCTACAATTGGCTGAATTTTTTTGATATCCTTTTCGCTTTTTGAACCGAATATCTTGGTAATGAGCTTTCCTACTTTATCAATCATAATCTCGCGGGGAGTCAATTTAATTTTTAGCGGGTTGAAGTTAACCTTTCAACAAAGGTCGTTCAACTTTTAACAACGGTGTTTAAACAAATATTACGCCAAGGCTAAAATGCTGACAAAAGAACGGATATCGACCCGGTTTGTTCCACTAATCTAATTTTATCGTTCATCTCCGTCATCCTTCAATGGTATAGTATAAGATTCAGAACTTGCACAGATCGCCACTTCTCATGACAGGTACCGGAACCCGGTATCAATTTTGTATGTTTTCAGAGCGTCCTTTTAATTTATGAACACTATGCAGGAACTATTAAACGCACTTGAACAAACTCAGGTCATCATCGCTTTTATCGGATTGATCGCCCTTACCTTGTATGAGTCTGTTCATCCTTTTTTTGATTTTTTTGAAGGTTCGCTGAAAGATCGGGGCTCCCATTTTTTACGAAATATGAGCCTGGGTCTGTTGAATGCGTTTATGAATGCGTTCTTGTTTGTGGGATTATGGCTGTGGGCAGCTACCTGGGCTAACGATCACTCGTTCGGCCTGCTAAACTGGCTCATGGTGTTCGCGCCTTCCATTCCTGAATGGGTACGTGTAGTTCTTGCCTTGGTACTCTTTGATTTATGGATGTATATCTGGCACCGCATGAATCATGAGATCCCGCTGTTATGGCGATTTCATCGGGTACATCATTCCGATCCTCATATGGACGTTTCCACGGCTACCCGTTTTCATACCGGAGAGATCCTGTTGTCCTCTGTTCTTCGCATTGGCGTTATACTAATACTCGGCATGGAATTATGGGAACTCTTTATCTACGAGATCCTGGTAGTAATTGTGGTTCAACTTCACCATGCTAATATCGATCTGCCCGGAAAACTCGATCATTATTTAAGACTTGTCATTGTTACTCCGCATATGCATAAAGTTCACCACTCCCGCTGGCAACCCGAAACTGATTCTAACTATAGTACCATTTTTTCCTGGTGGGATCGGTTTCTAGGCACCTTTCGTCTGCACAATCCATTATCATCTATCCAATTGGGACTGGATGAATTCGATACCGACGAAGACCAATCGGTGAAAGGGATGTTCCGCACTCCATTCATCAACCGGGATAAAAAGAAAGAAGGTGACTGACCACATTTTTTGTGGTATCAAATGTCTAAAGTAAATAAAGCCAGAAGTTTTCAGTGGTAGGTTTTACAGGAAAATCAGGTAGTAATCACCCTAACCAGATAGCTGGAATCGAACATTCTGTGTTAAATGCTTAATTCGGAGAACAGATATTTACTCTGTTGAAGTCCTCAACCTTAGAAAAAACTGTCAATCAATAAAAAACCCCACAAGTTTACACCTGCAGGGTTTTCAGATAACTCAAATTCTCAGTTACTGGATCGTAAATTGTACCATTACGATGTTATCAAATACATCGAATACGGGTGGATCGTTAGAATCGGCAGAACCATCAAACTCATAACTTCCAATGGTTCCGGTATCGGTATGTAGCATGGCCCAAACCTTGTCTCCGCTTGAAAGAGATACACCATCATCCAGCATGATCTGCAATCCATCCGTTGTACCTAACTGAACCGAAGCATGACCGATACTGGCCGGTACTACCGGAGCATCTTCGCCATTATCCATATGCAGCACAACGAAACCGGTTTGCTGAGTATTTACATCTTCGATGGTTACCATATTGTTCTCTACTGTCTGATCGGCTGCGGTAACTGAAGGCTGAATTGATCCACCAACTACGATGGAGGTCATGAGAATATTTCCATCCACAATTACCGGGTTATCATAACCGGATACACCGTCGAATTCATATTCTCCCATAATGCCGGTGTCGTAATGCACCATTGGCCAGATAGTTTCTCCATCTTCAAGTGCTACACTATCCTCGAACATGATGGTAACGTCATTGTTCATACCGGTTGAGATCGCTGCTTTACCTATGATCTCCGGAACCATTGGTCCGTCGTTCGTGGCGTTCGATTTATGTACAACCACCCAGCCGTCTGTATCTGATTCAACATCAACAGTAATAGAGTTGTTATCAACATCCTGATTATTTGCTGTTAGTGTAGATGTATTCTCCTGCACAGTAAATGAGGCTAGTACAATATCGGATCCACTGAGTGCAGGTCCGTCAAATCCATTGTTACCGTCAAATTCATATTCTCCGATCGTTCCCGTATCGAAATGCAGCATTGGATATAGAATGTCGCCGGCTTGTGTAGTTTCACCTTCATTCAGCATCACCTGTACATCTTCATTCATTCCGGCCATAACAGGTGCCTTACCTATGATCTCAGGAACCTGCGGACCATCGTTCGTGGCGTTGGAAGCATGAATCACGATCCATCCATCCTCGGCAGCGTTTACATCAACCGTAAATATCCCGCCTTTATTGATCTGATCATTGGCCATAACCATTGGGTCGGTTTGCATGATCATGAATGACTCCATAACAATATCCTGACCAAATGTTTCGGGGGTATCTAATCCATTTTCACCATTAAATTCATATTCACCGATGGTTCCGTCATCAATATGTAGCATGGCCCATAACGTCTCGTCGTTCGAAACTCCCTCGGTTAACTGGATGGTTACGTTTTGATTTTCCCCTTCGTTTACCATGGCTTTACCAATGATGTCGGGTACCATCGGACCACTTCCTGAGTTGGCTGATCTGTGAATTACGATCCAGCCGTCCTGTGTTGCAGTTACATTAGAAATAGTGACCATATTACCATTCATCGTTCCCTGATCGCTCACTATGATCTCAGGCATGGTCATCTCGTCCTGATTAGCGGCATTATCATCACATGCAGTAACGGTAAACACCGTAGCCAGCATAATTACAAGTAGTTTATTTAGCGTTTTCATTATCTTGATGTTTAATTTTTATTCTTGTTTGTCTGTTTCTACGAACCTTACGCCACACCAGATTGCCTTTTTTTGGATTAATTGCCTTAATTCAGGAATTATGAATAGAAAAGCAGTTTTTAATATTAGTTTTGTACTAATTTCTCCTTATATTTAGGGCCTTTTTGGATTTCGAAATTGAACGCAAAATATCCTGATTCATGAAACGCACATTTCAACCAAGTAACCGCAAGCGCAAGAACAAGCATGGTTTCCGCTCGCGTATGTCATCAAAAAACGGACAAAAAGTAATTGCCGGTCGTCGCGCTAAGGGACGTCATAAGCTTACTGTAAGTGATGAGAAAAAAGGAGCAAAGTAATTTAGTTGCTCCTTCCTCGCGAAGATTTACTCTTCCTAAATCTCATATTCTTAGGGGCAGGCGAAATTACCAGAGGCTTTTTACCAGCTCAGATCTTTTAAAATCACATTCTGTGAACCTTCGCTATGCCTGTCCTGATAAGGGCGAAGGAATTCAAGTTAGTTTTATAGCTCCCAAACGTACGGGCACCGCTGTACAACGCAACCGAACCAAGCGGTTGATGCGTGAGGCATATCGTTTGCATCAATTTGAATTGACTGATACTATGAGTCAACTCGAAAATGACGTGCATTTTGCCTTTATAGCCCGCAAAGCACTCAACAATTTTGATTCGGTGGAAAATGAGGTGGTAACCCTGCTGGGTAAACTACGTACCCGCCTCCTTTCACCTTCTGAACACATTTAAAACAACCCTGACCATTGGATAAAAATACGGTAATCGGATTCACACTCATCTTCTTCTTAATGATCGGCTGGTTTTATTTCACCATGCCTAGTGAAGAAGAGTTAGCACAACAACGACGCGATCAGGCCATACAGGATAGTCTGGCGCAAATAGAGCAGACCTACCGGGAAGAAGCAGCACCGGCTGAAGAAATGGTAGAAGAAACCGAAGCCATAGGACATTCTCTTACCGATCGGGATACCGAGCGACCATCGTTTAGTGGAGTATTCGGAGAAAATCAGGATTCTGTTAAAACGGAATTTACCGTTGAAACGCCACTTTATACGGCTGTATTTACCAATAAAGGTGCAGGCCCGTCCAAATTTATTCTAAAGACTCACGATACCTGGGCCGGCCAACCGGTGCAAATGATCGCTGATACTACAGAGTCTGCCTACAATCTTGGGTTCCTTACCTCAGAGAATTACAATGTTGAAACGCAGAATTTACTCTTTAAGCAGGTTTCTCTGGGTAATATCATGCGGGTTGGTGAAGGCGCTAATGAACAGTTGGTCTATGAATTACCATTGAGCAACGGTCAGAAAATTCAATATACCTACACTTTCTACGGAGATAAATACGAGATAGATCTTCAGGTTCGGTTCATCGGAATCTCTAACATGATCGTGAATCGTAACGTTGATTTCGGCTGGACCTCTCCGCTTAAATTCACAGAAAAAGATCACGTTCAGGAAGCTCAGGCTACTTCGGCTTACTTATTTTCCGGTGGAGAACTGGAACAACTTAAAGTGACCGATTTTGAGGAAAATAATGGCTCTGCCGACTTCAATGTAAACGGGCAGGTACGCTGGGTTGCCACCAAAACCAAGTTCTTCTCTCAGCTTATTAAGCCGGTAGAACCAACTGAAGGTGCCGGCTTATCCGGTCGGATCACCGGCGACGTTAAAGAACAACAAACCCGCCATTTATACTCATCGCTCATTACCAGCGACATTCCCGACAATAACGAGTTGAACTACGAGCTGTACATCGGACCGATGAAATACAGCGACATCAAACAATATGATGAGCATGCCTTTGACATGGTCGAAGTTGGATATGCATGGCTGCGTTGGTTCTCAAATCCCTTTATACGATTTATTGTAATCCCGTTCTTCACCTTCTTCAGTGGTTTTATTTCGAATTACGGAATTTTGATCATCATCTTTGCAGCTACTGTGAAGCTGATCCTTTCTCCGCTAACATTTAAGAGTTACAAAAGTATGGCGGCCATGCGGGAACTCTCGCCTCAGATGAAAGAGATCCAGGAAAAGTATGCTGACAATCCACAGAAACAGCAGCAGGCAACAATGGATCTGTATCGTAAGAACAAAGTAAATCCGTTAGGCGGCTGTTTGCCAATGTTACTCCAGTTCCCGATCCTGGTAACATTATGGCGATTCTTCCAGAATTCGATTCTATTAAGACAGGAATCGTTTTTATGGGCGAATGACCTTTCTGCTCCTGATTTCATTATTCACCTGCCATTCTCTATCCCGATCATCGGTTCTGATATTGCCGGTTTTGTGATCTTTATGGCTGCATCCATGGCGTTGCAAAGTAAACTAACCGGAGGAGCCAGCAGTGGTGGTGCGAATAATGCCATGGCTCAACAGATGAAGATCATGCAGTACTTCCTGCCAATAATGATGTTGTTCATTTTTAACAATTTCGCATCAGGATTGAGTTTGTATTATCTGGTATTCAATATTCTGTCGATCGCGCAGCAGATGTACATCAACAGAAATACGCATAAAGCAGCTCTGGAAACCACAAAGTAGGCGAGTCTAAAAGGGGTGATCCGAGTCTGAGTCACCCCTAAAGTTTTCAATCTTCTTCACGATAATCCCTCTCTGTGATAATGTTGGCCAAATGATCGAAATAGTTATATTCGGTCTATAATTTATGGTGCAGAAGTGCTGAGTAAATCCTTATTTCATTACCCCCGAACGACTTTTGTTACGGGCGAGAAATACCTTTGGAATCCGGTATTAAAGAAGGCGTATAAAAATTTGCCCGAAGAGAGGATTCGTCTGCGTATGGTTGAGTATCTCATTTTAGAGGCGGGTTTTTCCAGAAACAGGATCACCTTCGAGTCCCCCGTCTCCCTTCCGCGTGATAAATCCAGCTCAAGAACAGATCTTATTTGCTACGACAAGGATTTCCGCCCACTACTTCTTGCAGAGGTGAAACGGCAGGATGTGAAGCTGGATGAAAAAGTTGCTCTTCAGATAGGTCGTTATAATCAGGAAGTAAAAGCCCATTATCTCATGGTAACCAATGGCCGGGTCGATTACTGGTTTCGTCACCGGGCAGAATCACTCATCACACTGGATGAGACCCCGGAGGAATTCAGTTCCAGAGATGATGTTTACAGAGATTTTATGTATTGGGTGAGCCGGGGATTTGCTTCTCAGGATACTAACCAGAAAGCAGTGGACTGGATCACGCAAACCGCTCAGAAATTATATCACAATCCAAAGCATTCCCCGCCGATCTACATCAATTTTGACGGGACTCCACCCGAAATGGTACTGTCTAATTACTATCGTATTTTTGATGTTGACAGTGCGCATCGACTCGCCGTGGCTTTATCTGCATCCCCCAAAGGATCAACACTATTGAATCTGATCCTTAACCGAACCAACGAAAATGTAGCGCTGCTTTCTGTAGATCTGGATAAGCTCATGGATCTGAATCCTGAAAATACGACGCTTCAATCTCAGGCCGGAACGCAATTTCTAAATATCCGAAAGGAGATCGATTTTAATTGCGAACGTCCTCTCACACATTTTATTCAGGCATTTACGGATGTTATGCTTCGGGACTGATCGAGTGATTTTTTCCACGCAAAATATCCGGCGGTAGCTAAAACGGTAAATACCGTAAATTGCACACTCGTCAATACCAATCCTTTGTAGAAATACAGTGGGATTGAGATCAGATCGGTTAGTATCCACGCATACCAGTTCTCGATCTTCTTGCGGGCCATCAGCCACATTCCCGTTATCGCAAAGCTGGTGGTTGTGGCATCCCAAACGGGCACATCACTATCCGTAAAATTGAAGAGTACAAACACCAGGATCCCGAACGATGCGACCATCAGTGCAAGTGTCCACATCCATTCTTTTGCGGAATTTCTGGTTACAGGGATCTGATCTTTGGCTTCATCGTTGGTATTTGTCCAGTGATACCAACCATACACACTCATCACAAAGTAATAGAAATTAACTCCCATATCGGCATATAAGCGATAATTAAAGGCGATGTACACATAGATCAACACACTTACGATTCCCGTAGGATACACGAGAATATTCTCTTTCATGGAATACCAGACACTCAAAATTCCGGTGATAACCGCGATCCATTCCAATGTTGAAGTTAATCTGACACCTTCAACAAATGCTTCAAAAATTGGCTGCATATCTGTGATGAATTAAATGTGGGCGGAAGATAGCAAACTTGAACCTTCTTACCCTGTGTCAATCTCTTTAAATACGACTCTTTGTTATACTGAGATTATCAGAGAGGTTAGCTCTTCGTTTGAACAGATTTCCAGAACTCCACGCAGCGATTGTAATATAATAGTAGATCAAGGTCGTATTTCAATTTTGGTACCGTCATCAACAGCTCTCCACAATTCATCCATTTCGTAATTGGTCAATGCAATGCAACCATCCGTCCAGTTTACCATGCGATGAATTTTCCCCAACCAACCCAGACCATTTCTCATGCCGTGTATCATGATCATTCCGCCCGGATCATTTCCTGTTAACTGCGCCTGCTTTCTATCATTTGAGTCGGGATAGGAAATGTGCATCGACAAATAGAAACTGCTGTTCTCATTTCTCCAGTCAATGATGTATGTGCCTTCAGGAGTTCTTTCATCACCTTCCCGGATTTTATCACCTTTTGGTTGAGCACCGAATGAGACAGGATAGGATTTAACCACCTGCCCGTCCTGTATCAGATTGAGCTTTCTGTCCGCTTTCTCCACAACCAGATGAGTTGCTTTAACACCCTGAGGTAAAGGATTGAAATTTTGATTGGCAATAAATAGAATCAAAAATGTAATAAAAAAGATTACCAGTACTAAAGAGACTAATCTAAGACCTTTCACCGTCCCTTCAGTACCCCGGTGAGATTCATTTTATGGATGGGAATTAAATAGCTCGACAGCATTTCATCTTTATGGATACCCAGTAATCCGGTTCCCCGGAAATCCACCACACATACTTTTTCCTCTTTTTGTACCACTTCGCCAATACCATAATATTCCGGACTGGGACCATAGTATACCAGATCGCCCGGTTTCAGGTCGTTATTTGCCCTTCGGTGGTAGGGTAAGATCACGGGTAGCAGATCCAATCGATATGACAGTCTTCGTTTCCCTTTCAGGGACATGTTTAGTCAGGACGTTTTATAATGATTTCTCTTTCAGTTTCTCCCTTGTGGGTGATGGTTACCCAAACAGAATCAACAGGCAATAAATTTCCTATTTTTTCAGGCCATTCCACAACCGAAATACCTTCTCCAAATAAATACTCTTCTGCACCGATTTCAAGTGCTTCCTGCTCCGTTTCCAATCTGTAACAATCAAAATGAAAGATCGGTGTAGCTCCGGGATATTCATTGATCAATGTAAATGTTGGCGAACTCACCGTATTTTCTTCTACACCAAACCGGGACGCGATACCCTTAACAAAATGTGTTTTTCCGGCACCAAGGTCACCTTGTAAACACACAATATCACCGGCCTCCAGCGAAGAAGCAAAGATCCTTCCCCGCTCGATGGTCTCTGAAACTGATGAACTTGTAAACGTTTCTGTTCCCATTGGTTGATGAATAGTTATTTCTTAGGAGTGAGTGTTGCTACAGGGAGGATCATTTCTTCCATTGAAGCTCCTCCATGCTGAAAGGTATCTCTGTACCGGTTCTGATATTTATGATAATTGGTTGGATACACAAAATAGTAATCTTCGCGGGCGATCAGATAATCACTGGCTTTACCCAGCTCCGGAAGTTTGAATTTTTTCGCATCTCTGATGTGGATCACAGAATTAGCATTCTCGGCATTCAGATTGCGTCCGTATTTATATCTCAAACTCGTTGCAGTATCCTTATCTCCAAATACCTTGGTGTCTTTCAACGACCGAACCGAACCGTGATCGGTAGTAACCACAATGGTTACATCCTCATCAGCAAGCTCTTTGAACATTTGTAATAAGCTGGAGTGCTGGAACCATGCTTCTGTAATGGAGCGGAAAGCCGGTACATCGGGTGCTAATTCTTTGATCACATCCGAATCACTGCGTGAATGTACCAGCGTATCCACGAAATTATATACGAATGCCGCCAGCTTCGATTGAGAGTAATTTCTCATTTTGCCCGAAACCTGCTTCCCATCTTCCGCAGAAAGGATCTTTTCGTATTTAAAGTTGATATCTACTCCAAAACGATCCAGCTGTTTATGAAGCAATTCCTCTTCGTGGCGATTCAGCGATGTCTCGTCCTGACCCTGCGCCCATAATTCAGGGTACATTTTTTCGATCTCCATCGGGCTCAATCCTGCAAATATCGCATTGCGGGAATAGGGAGTGGCCGTTGGAAGAATGGAGTAGTAAAAATCCGTTTTAATATCGTACATACGGGCGAGGTAGGGCTCAAACACCAGCCATTGATCGTACCGCATGCAATCGATTAGGAAAAACATCACCTTTTTATCGCCTTCCAGATGAGGCACTACATATTGCTTAAAGATATCGGGAGAAAGCAGAGGAGCACTGTCTTCGTTCTGCATCCATTCCACATATTCACGCTCAATGAATTTGCCAAACTCACGATTGGCTTCCTCAAATTGGTCGTCCAATACCTGTTTCAGCGCTTCATCTCCTTCACCCAGATCTATATGCCACTTAGTAAGCTCGCGGTAGATATCGATCCATTCCTGCCAGCCAGTACCCGGATGGATCTTTGAAGAAATAGCTCCAAATCCGCGTAAATATGTCTGAGCTGATTTTTCGTTCTGTAAACGCGAACGCTCCAGGATCCGCTTAGTGGTAAGCAGGATCTGATTCGGGTTCACCGGTTTTATCAGATAATCCGAGATCTTGGACCCGATAGCATCTTCCATGATCGACTCTTCCTCACTTTTGGTGATCATTACCACCGGTAGCAACGGGTTCATGGATTTGATCTTTTCCAATGTATCCAGTCCGCCCATTCCGGGCATCTGCTCATCCAGAAAAACGATATCAAAGGGCTTTTCCCTGATCATGGCTACGGCATCTTCGCCATTTGAGACCGGTTCAATAGTAAATCCCTTTTTCTCCAGAAATATGATGTGTGACTGAAGCTGATCGATCTCGTCGTCAGCCCATAATATGTTTGGCATCGTTTGAATATGTATTAATGTTTACGCTTTACAGATGGTAGCATTCAGCCATAGAACAAAAATTATTATTGGTACAGTCACGATCAGTACCCCTGAAAACACTGATATTGATCCTATCTTCACTTTCAAGATCGTAATTAACCGAAACAAAATCTGTCAAAATGATCGGTTCTTTATAATTCCAGATAAGGTTTAAGTTTCTCCAGAGTCTTTGGGCCTATACCTTTCACTTGCATGAGTTGCTCAACGGAAGTAAATGCTCCATTATTCTCCCGGAACTCTATGATCCTTAACCCATAAGTTTGACCAATTCCGGGTAATTCCATCAGCTCTGTAAGAGTTGCTGTATTTAAATGTACAATATGTTGATCTGCTGACTCTTTTTGTGGTTCTCGTTCTTTGGTTTGTTCCGTCTCACCCATAACCGGTTCATCCGCTCCCATTTCGGTCTCGACTATTTCAGATGTGGTACCGGAAGACTCCGATATCATCGGTGGATCATATTTTTTCAGCTCTTCCGCTCTTTCTTTTGCAATCTGTGCACTTCGCTGTTTAAAAAGCTCTTCGATTGCCTCATGATTCGAAGGAGCTTTCACACTTTTTCCGGAAACTATTATCCTGGCGCCGACTACAAGTACGATCGCAATGCAGGTTACCGCTAAGGTGATTCGCTCTCTTCGGGTGATCTCCAGCTTATCGATCCAGAAAAAGAAAAAACGTTTTAACTTGATGTTATCCATAACTAATGAATTTGCAGTAAGTAATTAGCTGAAATTTTTATACCAAATCAACTTGTTTTCATTTTGTCGAAGTGTGATGTTTGCTGAATCAAATTATGAGCAACGTATTCCATTTTACATATAACGAACAGCAGATCGCGTACGAAGTAACAGGTAAGGGGAAAGCTCTGGTGATACTTCATGGCTGGGGCAGTAGCCGCCGTGTGATGATGCCGATAGCCAGGCAACTCGCTCACCTCAGATCCTCCTATGTACTGGATCTTCCCGGTTTTGGAGATTCCAATGAACCTGTTACTGCATGGACTATTGATGATTATGCCGATGCCGTTCTCGCTTTTATTGAAAAGCTACCGGATGACCGCGTCGATCTGTTGGTGCATTCCTTTGGTGGACGTATTGCCTTGAAATTACTCGCCCGGGAAAAAGGCAAAAAGATCATCGAAAAAGTTCTCATAACCGGTGGGGCTGGAATGAAACCCCGACGCTCCTGGAAATATTATTTTAAAAAATATACCGCCAAAACCCTCAAAGCTCCCTTTGTGATCTTACCGGAACCACTTCGTTCAAAAGCATTGAACTGGCTCCGAAGTACCGATCTGTGGAAAAGTCTGGGATCCAGTGATTATTCTAAACTGAGTGGTGTAATGCGTGAGACATTCGTAAAATCGGTGAGTGAATATCTGGAGGACCGCCTCCCACTTATTCCGCATGAAACACTTCTTCTTTGGGGTAGAAATGACGATGCTACTCCTGTTTATCAGGGCGAACGTATTGATGCGGGTCTCTCGAATAGTGCATTGGTAGTGATCGAAGATGCCGGACATTATGCTTTCCTCGATAAACCCAAGCAATTCGCCTCGATCGCCGAAGCCTTCTATAAAGGCTGAGTAAGTTACCCCCGAATTTTTATACTTCTTCTGAGCTGACCAACGAAAGCTTTATTCCAAGATCGGGGATCTCGAGTCCGGAACTGATCAGACTTATACCAACTTTTTGCGGGCTTTTGCTGCTCAGGTCGCCATTCGGGCCATAGATCGGATCATCGATGATAGGAAAGCCCCAGTGTTTCAGATGTAAACGGATCTGATGGGTTCGCCCGGTTACGGGTGTACATTTGATGATGGAACTGTTATCCCGGGTTTCCACAACCTCGAAATGAGTAACGGCATCTTTTGCATTAGAAAGAGCTTCCCCGCTCTCAAAAACAAACCCACCTTTTCTCCGAATTGGTGCACTTATCCTGACCTCAAGGTCGGCCGGTACTCCGGCAACATGAGCGAAGTACGTTTTTTTAACTCCGCCAGCAGCAAAACAATCCATGGCCTTGCGGGCGAACTCTTTATTCCGGGCAAACAGCACCAGCCCCGAAGTTACAGCATCCAGCCGGTGTACAATAAGCAGGTCCCGGAACCCATCATCTTTCAGCATTTCCACCAATGTATTTCTGTTGTATCTCCCGCCGGGATGCATGGGAAGAGGAGCCGGTTTAAAAACCGCAGCATAATCATCTGTGATCTCAAGTATTTCCACTTCATCCGGAACGGATGGTTCTACAACATGCGGATTAAAGTGCAGGATCTGATCCCCACTTTTTAACATTCGGTGTTCATCCGGAACCACGTCATTTATCAGAATACGACCCGAAGCGATCCGCTCTTTCCAAACCTGTTCTGTATTAAACGGGAATTTAGTTTTGAGCAGAGTCAGAATATCTTTTCCAACAAACTCAGTCTCGGCCTTAAACCGATAGGTGATGGGATAAGGCTTCGTGATCCGTACTTTTCTATGCGCAACCGGAAGGCTGTTGAATAGCCCGGTCTTTGAAATCGTCATCAAAATAATTGTACCACTTCCTGAATGGTTTAAAGGCGTTCTCCGGATCAAAAGGCCGGCGGTATTCACTTTCCATACATTCTTTACTGCAACACCCTTCCATTTTTATCGCTGCCTGTTCACAGCAAACAAATAGCTTATTACACTCCATATTCGCACAATTGATGTACGTATCGGCCGGTTGACCACTGATCTCACACAGAGCGATCGGTTCCAGGTCTTCGGCATTCACCGGCACCACAAGGCGATCATCAAATACAAAGCACTTTCCTTTAAAGTGTTTTCCACCTTCTTTTTTAGCGTAATTCAGGATCCCGCCGTGCAATTGGTTCACATCTTCCCAGCCGGCGTCTTTCATCAATACTGAAAACTTTTCGCATCGGATACCGCCGGTGCAATACATCAACACCTTTTTGTCTTTCGGGATGTTGGCTTCTTCCAGCCATTGGGGGAAATCATAGAAATTCTCCAGGTCAGGTTTCAGCGCACCTTCGAAGTGACCCACTTTCGATTCATAATTATTACGCACATCGATCATTACATAATCCTCGCCTGATTCCATCACATTCCGCCATTGATCGGGCTGCAAGTGGGTGCCTCCGTTATTCGGGTCCACTCCATCCATATGCAGCGAAACGATCTCCCTGCGAACCTTACAGATCAACTTGGCGAAAGGCACATACTCACTGGAATCCTGCTTAAATTCTGTGTTTTCAAATCCCTCCAGCGACCGCAGATACTCTTTATATTCTTCCACTTGTTCTTTGGTGCCACCGGCGGTGCCGTTAATGCCTTCTTCCGAAATATAAATTCGTCCTTTTAACCCGATCTCTTTACACTTCTTTTTGTGTTGCTTACAAAAATGATCAGCATCTTCTATTGGACTGAAATTGTAATAAAGTATAACTTCGTACATTCTTCGTGATTGATTTTATTCAGACTATATTCTTTCTCCAGACGTTCGGTAAGCGGTCACAAAGATACGAAAACATTCATAAAGCCCCGAATAGTGAAGTATTTCGCCCATATATTATTTTTAGCTCTTCTGGTGATTTTTGCTGGCGGTAATAAGGCCGTTGCGCAACGTTATGCTGAATTGAGTGACATCCGAACCCAGTTTTACGAAGGGAAGATAGATATCAATACTGCGATCTCAGAACAGATCGGTTTACTGACTTCCGAAAGAGAGCGTCCCGGCACTATAGATGATGCCCATCAGTTTTCAAAATGTGTCACACCGGTTATATCAATGATCCGGTCTCATGACCAAGAATTATCCGTAAAAACAAAGGCACTGGTTGCCAAAACATTTGGCACAAAAGCTAAAACCACACAACAAACTTATTTATCCGCATCGGGCAAATTCACAATTCATTTCGATACTACAGGTACCGATGCTGTACCTTTGGCTGATGCCAACAGCAACGGCGTACCTGATTATGTAGAATGGACCGCAGAAGCAGCAGATTCGTCGTATAATCATGAAATTATTACCCTCGGCTTTCCTGACCCCATCCCAAACGGCCAGACTTATCATATTTATTTAGAAGACCTGGATAGTATCGGAGCCTATGGATATACCGATGATACCCCGTCTCCAACCACAACCATTTACGTAGAAAATGATTTTGTTGGCTTTCCGCCCAATACGGATCCCGAAGGTGACCAGCGTGGAGCATTGAAAGTAACTGTGGCTCACGAGTTTAAACACGCCATCCAATATGTGCAAAACAACTGGTTCGGAGACTCTGACCGGTGGGCTGAAATGGACGCTACCTTAATGGAAGAAGTGGTATACGATAATGTGAATGATTATTACAACTATATCGTCGATTTCTCTTCTGACCTGTTTTCCAGTGCTGATCTGACACTCTCTGCCGGATCTTATGAAGACATCACCTTTGCCCTGTACTTTCACGAACGATTCGGACAAAGTTTCTGGACTGATGTTTGGGAAAAAGTTGAGAGTAATGGTTCCCTTAAATTCCTTGATGCTGTTGCTCAGACCCTTCCCGATTATGGCAGTAACTTTCACTCAGCCATGCTCGAGGCGTATATGTGGCACTTTGCTTCCGGCGAAACTTTCTCAGACGCAACCTTTGGCTTCGATGAAAGCGCCTACTATCCCAGCCCGGTAATTAAAGATACTTTTACTGATTTCCTGCCTGTGGCAGAAGATACTACCGTGATCAGAGCTACCTCTGCTCAGTATTACTTACTTAACCCCGGCATAGAATCAGACGGTTATTTTAAGTTCGGCTTTTCCGCCTCTTCCCCGGATGTTGAAGCAGGTTTATTGGTATACGATAAAGTAACCCACCTGATCTCGCCGTATTACATCACAGCGCCGGTCCCCAATAACTGGGCAGATTATGACTTTGAATGGAAATTTTCTGATACGGATGTAGTTGGGCTCGTTATTGTTAACACCAACGCCAACAGTTCCGAAAAATTCGCTTTTACTTACACCGATTATTTTATCAACAGTAACGACACCATTGAGATCGGCAAGCGAATTAAACTATCCCAGAATTATCCGAATCCATTCAATCCTACAACCACTATCGGCATTGAAATGATAAGTCCGCAGCAGGTTTCACTGGCTGTGTACGATTATATGGGCCGAAAAGTAATGAGCCTGTTCAATGGAACGTTAAATCGTGGTTATCACAACTTCTTTGTGGATGGTTCGCGATTAGCTTCCGGTACTTATTTCTATCGTTTGATCAGTGAAGAAGGTGTGTTCACCAAGAAAATGATGCTGATCAAATAGGTGGTCTTAACCGTTATAATAAGTGAAGTTCTTCCAGCTGGTCGAGGATAAACTTAGGATCGAGCGTATTAAAACTGGTTAGTGAAAGCATGCGCAGCATCTTTACCTCTGCTTGCGGAGCGGCCAGATCCTGCCAGGCCAGGTATTCATTTTTAAAGGAAAAACGTTCGGGTAATTTCTCCTGGATCACTTCTTTTAACTCATCTACCAAAAGATCCTGCGTGTAACCAAGCAATCCCCCCAATACCACATTGATAAACCCGTGGACATTCTTTTGATGTTCGTAATTATACGTTGGAAAGGCAGAGTTAATATCACCGGATATCTTTACGGCAACGTTGGCATCCCGGGCAAATAACATCACCTCTGATAAATAGTGTGCCGTCGGCGGGCGTTTCACATCCAGGCTTCCGCAATTGATCTTAATGCCAGAGAACAGATAGTTCTTGATCTTTCGTTTTAGGATAGACCGGTTATGAACCGAGATCACTTTTATGATCTTTTTGGTTGTCTCTTCATTTCGGGCTTCAACCGGTAGTTCAAAATATACACGGTGAGGTAGTATTCTTGATTCTGCTGCACTGCTAACCACCGCTTCCAGCGCGCGAACCAATTCTTCCGGTTTTAAATTAACCACACTTTCAACCGGAAGCTGTAATTCCAAAATACTGGTGCGAGCTTCCCCGGGATATCCCGAATGTGCGGAGATGATCTCTTTCTCTATACTATTTACTGCATTTTTGAATTGATGCAGTGTCTCCACTTTCGGGCCGGCAATACATAAATTCAGCGGTCCGTCGATCAAGTGTTTACGGTCTGAGAACTGACCAAGCTGATGCATCATATTATGAGGGATCACAAACCTCGACATCATCCAGCCTTTATCTGAGTTTAAAAAATCAACGTACGCTCTCAAAGCCTCCCTTAAAGAGGGCTCTTCCGGAGACAGAATCCCCGTGTAATCCATGGAATCGGTAAGTAATAATCGAAGCGAGTCGTTCATTAATCTCTTGTATATCCCTGTAAAATGACAGGTCTGAATTTACGAAATGTTATCGGGTATTTCTCAAAAAAGCTTAGAGTTGACTATTAAAAGGTTTTATTTATTATTATGCATTAAATAATTTCTCTGGGATGAATTTAGTTGATTTGATTGAAGGGCTTAGTAAGGAGCTTGATTTATCGAAGGCAGATACTCTAAATCTGTACGATGATTTTTTGGAGATCCTTATTTCAAACCTCGAACATGATGTAGAATTTAATTTACCTGGCTTGGGGCGCTTTCATACTAAAGTGCGGGAATCGTACCGTTCATATAATCCGCAACAAAAGCGCATGGTGATCATGCCTAAGAAAAAAGTGGTTCAGTTCAATTCCATTCTTCTTAAACCATCAGGAGAATAACACCTTATGGCTCCTGAAAATAAGATTCCATTTAGTGAGATCGTTGATAAACTGATCGAAAAATCAGGACAACCTGAACATACGGTGCATACTTTTCTGGCTTCTCTGTTCGATCAGCTTTCAGTAGATGCCGAACAGAATAATGAGACCAGTCTGCCAAATTTTGGCGACTTTAAAGTAATTGAGACTCCGGAACGCCAAACCATTGATCCCCGGACCGGCCAGAGAATTACAAGACCGCCACAGCGACGTCTCACCTTTCAGCCTACCAAGGGCGTTGAGGAGCGTGTAAACAAAGAATTTGCCATGCTTGCAGAAACTCTCGCTGGCACGGAGTCAACCAAGCCGGAAGATCTTAAAGAACCTGATGAAACAGATGAATGGTACGATTCCGGTTTGCAGCATGAGCCGGAACCGGAAGAAGAATACATCCCTGTACAAGTTGAGCCCTTATTCGGCTATGTTGAAAAAGAGCGAAAAAAGACCCGGTTCTGGATCATCGTTGTGGGATTTTTCTTTCTGATCGTGCTAAGTGGATTTATAATCAGTCTTTTCCCGGGATTAGCAGAATCTTTGCTTGATCTCCTTCCATTTTAGCCACTCACTCGTTCAGGGTAATCAGATCTAAAATGATCGCATCTGAAATCTTGAGTCCCTCCCCGGTCAGCCTGATTCCACCATCTTCCACCCGTGCTTTACCGTTTTTTTGAAGATTGTGGAGATATGTTTCGGTCTTTTCGTTAGGCTTCCAGCTATATTTTTCCAGTAAGGTCTTAAAGTCAATTCCTGCCACTGTGCGTAAACCCAACATGATCCGTTCTTCGGCAAGAGTTCTCAGATCCAGCAGATCCTCATCATATTTTTTGAATTCCGTTTTATTATTTAAATAATCAGAAAGATCCGGTTTATTCGACCATCGTCTGGCGGAGGTGCCATCCTCCTCCCACCAAAAAGAATGCGCGCCCGGACCTAAGCCCAGATAATTCTCATGTGACCAATAGGCCGAATTATGAACCGCTTCTGCACCGGGTTTAGCAAAATTGCTTACCTCGTATCTATTGATCCCTGTTCGTAGCAGAGCTTCTTCCACTTGCGAGAACTGAGCGGCGACGACTTCATCTTCGGCAGGTAATAATCTTCCTAATTCTAATTGTTTACCTAACCGCGTTTTTGGTTCGATCGTAAGGGTATAGGCGGATACATGTGGTGGATCGTACGAGCTTAAAATATCCAGATCTTTCTGAAGCATTTCGGAAGTCTGCCCGGGATTTCCATAAATAAGATCCACCGTATAGCTATCAAATCCTGTTTCAGCGAGTGCTTCCATACACGATCTGGCTTCTGTACTGTTATGGGCTCTGTGCATGAATTTCAACAGTTCTTCGTCAAAACTTTGTACACCCATGCTTGCACGCGTTATTCCTGCCGACCTCAATCCTCTCAGATACTCAGCATTTACATCGTCCGGGTTCATTTCCAGCGTCACTTCTTTCAGATCGAGAGAAAAAACATCTGCAATGGTTTCTAAAATGCGGCCGACCTGTGCCGGAGAAAGCAGACTTGGCGTTCCACCACCGAAATAAATGGTTTGAACAGGTTCCTGAGTGAAGCGACTGTTCCTGTGGCTTTCTATCTCGTTGATTAGTTGTTCGACAAACTCATCTTTTCTCTTATGTCTCGTTACGAAATAGAAATCACAATACGAGCATGCCTGTTTACAAAACGGGATATGTAGATAGAGGCCGGACATAACTCAAAATTCAATAATCAACATTCAATCTGCAAGCATCATTGAAAATTGAATATTCACTATTGAATGGTGGATGTTGAATTAATCTTCCTGTGGGTAGAATGGGTTTTCGTCGTACTGATCTTTGCCGGTGTAGGCCCTGGAATATTTCACGTAGTTCTGTGAATATTTAGGGATTGAAGCAATTTCGTCTTCCGTCAATTTTCGAACAGGCTTAGCCGGAGACCCCATATACATGTATCCGCTTTCCAGTGTTTTATTTGGAGCAACTAATGAACCTGCGGCAATGATCACATCCGGCTCAACGATCACTTTATCCAGAATAACCGCATTCATACCTACCAATACTCTGTCTTTAATGGTACACCCATGTACCACTGCTCCATGGCCAATAGTGACTTCATCCCCGATAAAAGTTGGACCTGTTTGGTGCATCACATGAATACACACATTGTCCTGAACGTTACTCCGTTTACCAATGGTGATCTTATTCACATCACCACGAATGGTAACATTAAACCAGGCACTGCTTTCTTCTGCCATGGTTACATCTCCGATGATCTCTGCACTATCCACGACAAACGCTGTCTCATGGATGTGGGGTGTTTTCCCCAAAAATTCTCTTATCATTTTATTAAATCAAAAATTACGTAATAGTAGAGGCCGACAATTGAAATTAACGCTGTAACATACAACAGAATCTGGCCAAAGGATTTAAATATAACCTTAAGCCAGCTATCATTAAACGTTCTTTTTTGATAAATCGCCGGATATACAAATACTCCGAGTGTTGTCGGGATGGTGATTATGGTAGCTATTATTTTTATCACCAGATGATCGGATAATCCCCCCATCCATTCAGCAAAAATATCGAACAGCAGCAGTACAAACCAGATGGTATGTATATGTAATGCCATGATAAGATATTCTACATAGTAGGCTTTTCGCTTGAGGTAAAACAGCTTGAGGATGAGTCCAAACAGGGGCACCAGAAAAAAAAGTGAATACTGAACAACAGTTCCGACCCCTTCAATTTTTTGATCCGCAGCATTAAAGCTGATAAAAAATACCTGTGAGGAATCGTAAAACTGAACAGCAAGGAAATAAATGATACTGATCGAAATATAAATACGAAGGGGAGGTAAATACCGGGCCCTTTTCCCTTCAATATATTCCCGGGTAACTTTACCGGGCTTAATGAACAGATCCCGTAGAGTTTTTAGCCAGCGATTGTCAATATTGAACAACGACTCGATGGCATCATGGAAAAACAACTTCAATGGGAGTCGGGTAGGCTGCGCTTTTTGGCCACATACGGGGCAGTAGTTCTGCACCTCTGCTGATCCGCAATTCAGACACGTATTTGTTTGTTCTTCCATCAGCGTCGTCCTTTAAAATCCTGCTTGTAATAATTCTTTATGAGCTTACCCAGTGATTTATCATGTCGCTTTTTTTCCTGAGCGGAGGTCTCGAAATGCGCTCTTTCTTTCTGCATTTTAAGATAATTCTGATACACCGCTTCATCAAGTTCTCCCGTTTCCAGCGCCTTCAGAACAGCGCAATCGTGTTCTACGGTATGAGTGCAATCCTTGTATTTACACTTACCGGAGAGGGACATTATCTGATCGAAAGTTGCTTCAATTCCGCTTTCGGTATCAGCAATACCTACTTCTCTCATTCCCGGATTATCTATGAGCACGCCCCCATCATCTAAAAGGATCAATTCACGATGGGTGGTAACATGCCTGCCTTTGTTATTACTCGAACTCACTGCATCCGTTCTCATCCGGCTTTTCCCGGCTAAATTATTTAACAGACTGGATTTTCCCACACCGGATGATCCAAGCAAACAATATGTTTTCCCTTCTTTAAGCAGTGTCCGAACTTCCTCTAATCCTGTTCCGGTCTCATTACTGACGGTATATACCGGTACCTCAGAAATTCGTTTTTCCAGGAGAGTTCTCAACTCATCTACATACTTGGGCTCGGCAAGGTCAGTCTTGGTCAATATGATCACCGGCTTCACTCTGGAGGAATATGAAATTGTGAGGTAACGCTCGAGCCGGTTCATATTAAAATCACGGTCAACGGCCTGAACCAGAAAAGCTACGTCAATATTTGTCGCAATGATCTGAACAGTTCCTGATGCACCCACTGCCTGACGTTTAATGACGGATCTTCTGGGCAGAATTTTATGGATGATCGCCATATTCTCGTCATAAATCTGAATAGTCACCCAATCGCCAACTGCGGGAAAATCTTCTCTCGATGCTGCGGTAAAACGTAAATTTCCGGTTATTTCTGCATCGTAGATCCCCCCTGCAGACTGAACAACATACCGTTCTTTATGTTCAGTGATCACACGAGCAACCACAAAATCCTGCCAGCCATTTTCGGCAAGAATATCATCCAGCGAGGAGTCATAACCAAGTTTCGATAGAAGTTTCTTAGGATCATCCATGTATAGTAGAATGGGTTACGAAGTGCCTTTGAAGAATAATACACTATTACTGATATGACAAGTAGTGTTTCATAATAGAATGAAATCTATCACGCGCAATAGAATTATCTATCAAAAAACTGAACCGATCTATTCTTTTGAATGGTACGAACTCGTAATTTTATCGTGCTCCCCTAAAAAGGATGTGGCCATTCACCTTCCGTTGGTCATACTTCAATTTTTCTCAAACACATGCATACTACAACCGAGGATCTCTGGCTTTCCTATCTGGATGAGCTCTCGGAGAATGATTATTTCATAGCTGATGATTTTATCACCGATGAGTTTTACGATCAGATCATGAACTATTTCCATAAACTGGAGCAGGATAATGAGCTTAAAAAAGCAGGTATCGGCGCCGGTGGTGAGCTTCAGGTAAAAGCCTCTGTTCGGGGCGATTTCATTTACTGGCTGGATGAGGCCCGGGACACAGAACTTGCTCCTTTCTTCGAATTTCGGGATGAGTTTATGTATCTGCTCAGAAGATTTTGCTTTCTCAGTTTATCCGGCTCTGAATTTCATTTGGCAAAATACCCGGAAGGGAGTCATTATGATCGCCACCTTGATCAATTCGGAGCTCGAAGTAACCGGCAGATCACTATTCTACTATACCTGAACAAGCATTGGAAAAAAGGTGATGGTGGCGAACTGGTGATCTATACAGATTCCGGTGATATCATCGTTGAACCGATCGCTAAACGATTACTCGTTTTTAAAAGTGATGTGATCGAGCATGAGGTATTAACAACTCAGGTTCCAAGATACAGCCTTACCGGCTGGCTATTGCATCAACCCGAATCGCTGGGCTATTTATTTGGCTAGGCTCAGGGGCAGTAATGTCTTCGGAACTCTTTCTTAATCGGTTTCAGGATGTCCTCCAGTCCGTTTATCTTTACTTCGTACATGGTGGAGAGATACTGTCCAAGCTGACCGTCCGGAAATCCCTCCCGGCTGAACCACTCCAGATAATGCACCGGGAGCTCTGTAATGTAATGTCCCTCGTATTTACCAAACGGCATTTTAGCCTGAACTAAATGAATAAGAAAGCTGGAATCGTACATCCCTTTAGTGTTAATTGCGATGAAAGCTAATAATAAACTATCTTAGTGAAAAAGGAGACGGAATGCCTGTAGTAAAATTATTAGAAATTGCCCATGGTCGCAGCGGGGATAAAGGAAACGGAAGTAATGTCGGCATTATAGCCCGACACCCGGAGATCTACCCTTTTTTAAAGGAAAAACTTACTCCCGCTGTGGTGAAAGAACATATGAAACATGTTTGTAAAGGGGAGGTAGAGCGTTTTGAATTGCCTAATCTTGGCGCATTAAATTTTTTACTGCACGAAAGTCTGGGCGGTGGAGGAACTGTTTCATTAAAGCTGGATGCTCAGGGAAAGACTCACGCATCTCAACTTCTTCGCCTCGACATTGATGTTCCCGAAGAACTGCTGGATCTTGTTTCTTCAAATTAAGACCAACTTTCCGGTATTTTATCAAATCCCGGTTCAGAAGCTCGCATAACCTTTACTTTTTTACTATATACTGCCCAATTAATGTGCTTTAGGTTGGTATGGACAGATTTAAGATCGTTGGTTTGTTTTACTTTGTGCTGGCAGTATATCTGTCAACCCCTGATGCGTTAGCTCAAGCACCTCAGTTTCAGGTAACTCATGTATCTGAAAATATCGGGCTATCCCACCAAACCGTCACCAATGTCATGCGGGACTCCCGCGGATTTCTGTGGATCAGCACCATGGATGGTCTGAATCGTTATGATGGAAAACGTAATAAGATCTGGCGCCATGTTCCGGGTGATAGTACTACCCTGTCAGACAGTTTTATCCATGCTGTTACTGAGTTTGATGATGGTTCTTTATGGATAGCGACGAGAAATGGCGGGTTTAGTATCATGGATCCCGTAACTGATCAGATCCGACACCTTACTCATTCCACCAACGATACTCTCCCCATACCCGAAACCCCGGTAAACCTACTCTATAAAGATGCATCCGGCTTTTTATGGGCTGCATTTTTTTATAGTCAGTTAGGTCACCTGGATCGGAAAACCGGATATTTTACCCCGGTAATTCTGCAAAATTCCATCACCGGGGAACATGTGGAATCGGTAAATTCCATCCTGGAGTTCGGAGATGGCAGCTTTTTCATCTCATCCTATAACGGGCTTTATTACATCCCCGCCACCGAGGTCCGTGCTTTTCGGGACTCTCCTGAACCTGGTTCGACCATACAAGTACGGCCTGTGATTTATACGGTTTCGCAGCCATCACCCAATAGTATTTATTCATTTTTAGATTCGAACGGAAACATGTGGGTATATGTACTACCGGGTGGTGTTACACGATTAGATCCGGTCAATATTCCAACCGCCATGAAGGAAAGTATGCAGAGTGGAACGGTACCCCGGCAAGATGAAATGATCATTGAAGAGGATGGATTCATTCTGCATGGGCATGAAAAAGGGACGCTCAAGATGATCAACAAGATAACGGGAGAATCGGTTGAACAGCGAATTGCCTCACTGGAGAATGAAGCAAGCGGAGCAAAAGTGTTCAGAGATACAGCCGGTCAGATCTGGTATGGAAGCTGGGGAGGTGGATTATATTTGCTGAAGAAAAAGGAGGGAATCTCACTCTTTAACCGCATTAACACTGATTTTGCATTACCATCAAACTTCATGCTTTCCTTTGCTGACGACTCCGACCGACTCTGGATCGGAACGGCGCAGGGACTGGCTATGATGGATAAAGCATCGGGTAAGATCCAAACGGTCTACTTTCATCAAAAAGAGATCAGCATCTGGTCGCAATTCCGAGACCAAGAAGGATTATGGCTGGCCACCAGAAACCATGGATTGATCTTTATTCAAGACTCTGAATTGGGAAAATCAGCTCCTGCATATCAGCAATACACTACATCAAACAGTTTCTTAAGCAGGAATAACGTGCATCAGGTTTTTCTGGATAGCCGAGGCTGGCTTTGGCTTGGGTATGAGGGTGCAGGAATTCAAGTCGTCAAAAACCCCTCTGATCTTTTAAACGGTGAGCCTGCAAATATTACTTCTTTAACTACAGAAACTGAAGAGAGTGGATTAGGGAGTAATAATATCCGTAAGATCACAGAAGATGCCTCCGGTGCTATGTGGGTCGCAACCAACGACCTGGGATTTTACCGTTTACGGGCTGATGATCAAGGGTTCCGCTTATTGTCCGCCTTTAACACTCAGGGTAAATCCGGCCGACAGCTTTCTCATAACGACGCCCGGTCCATATATCAGCAAAACGACAGCACCTTCTGGCTTGGCACCTATGGTGGAGGAATTCATCGCTGGATCTCAACCTCCGATTCTATTACAAATTTTACCACCGTTCAGGGGCTTGCAAATAACAGTACGTATGGAATTCTGCCGGATAGCGATCCGAAGTTGATGTGGGTAAGTACTAATAATGGGTTATCCCGCCTGAACACCAAAACTCTGCAGTTCACTAATTTTACGATCTCGGATGGATTACAAAATAATGAATTCAATACCGGTGCGTATTACAAAACACAAGACAGCTCTTTAGTATTTGGAGGTGTAAACGGGTTCAATATCATTGATCCGGAGAAACTTGCGGTACCACATGATGCACCGGCAGTATACTTAACTGAGATCCGACTTTTCGACACCCCCATAGAATCAGATTCAACCGCTATATTCAAAAAACATCTGAAGCTGAACTACACCCAGAATTTCCTCTCCTTTGAATTTGCCGCACTTGAGCTTAGCGCTCCTTCTGAAATTAGTTACAGTTATAGAATGGATGGCGTAGATGAGTCATGGGTGCGCGCCGGTAACCGGGCTTTTGCGAGTTATCCAAATTTAGCGCCCGGCAACTATACTTTCGCAGTAAAAGCTGCTAACAGTTATGGTGAATGGGATTCTCCCGAAGCTCAATTATCCATCACTATTTCACCGCCCTGGTGGCAAACCATCTGGTTCCGGGCAATGGCCGGTTCACTCTTATTAATCGCCTTTGCCGGTTCGATCCGATATTTCTCCCAGCGGAATTTGCGGAAACAGGTGCGCCGTATGGAGATCGAGAACCGACTGAGAAATGAACGCGAACGTATTTCGCGCGACCTCCATGATCATGTTGGGGCCCAACTGGCAAATATCATATCAGGATTAAGCCTGGTCGATAAATACACGGAATTCAACCAGATCGAGAAGTCGACCGAATTGATGAAATCCCTGAAAGGAGATGCTGAGGTTACGATAAAACAACTTCGGGATACCATTTGGGCACTAAATCAAAATGAGTTGACCGTACAGCAATTTGCGGATCATCTGGGTAATTATTTTAAATCGCAGAGTGCCCTTAGCGAGCTCATAAAGATTCAATGCACTATCTCTGATAACGAGAACACTGTGCTCTCATCCACACAGGCGCTGAACCTGTTCAGGATCATTCAGGAGGCCAGCCAGAATACCCTGAAATATGCCGGGGCGGAACATCTTGATATTCATTTTAAACGCCAAAACGGCGAATTACGGCTTTCCATTTCAGACGATGGAACCTTTAAGGGAGATGCCAAAACGTTCAACAGCGGCTATGGAATGTTAAACATGAAAAAAAGAGCGGAAGAAATAGGTGCAGATCTCCGGGTATTCACCGATAATGGCACAACCATCACGCTCTCTTTAGAAGTTTCTGCCAATAATTAAAAGCAAAATTACCAAATTCGGGGTATTGGGCTTTTGAGAATTTAATGGCAAGTTGCCGAAAACATATTTCGGAGTATGAATACAGAGGAAAATGAAATTATCAGGGTTAGCATAGTTGAGGATCATGACATCTTCAGAAAGCGACTAACAGAACTACTACACTTTTACAAACACCTTAAAGTGGTGTTGGTTGCCAATTCAGCGGAACAATTTTTTGAAAAACTGGGACGAACAGCTGAAGACAATTTCCCGCAGGTTATACTGATGGATATTGAATTACCCGGAGCCTCCGGTATTGAAGCCACCTTTCAATTGAAAGAAAAACATCCTGAGGTGGATATCATCATGTTTACCGTTTTCGAAGATGATGAACGCATCTTTGAATCTATTCAGGTTGGTGCCGCCGGTTACCTGTTAAAAGACACTCCCATCGACGATGTGGTGAATTCCATCAAAGAGATCAGGGAAGGGGGCTCACCTATTTCACCGGCCATAGCGCGAAAACTACTTACCATGGTAAAGAGCGGAAACACACCGGATAAACCTGCGGCCGAACGAAAAGAAGTTCCTTTCGATCTATCCCCGGCAGAACTCAACATCCTTGAACATGTGATCGATGGAAAATCGAATAAGGAGATCGCTGAGGATGTGTTTCTAAGCCCGTGGACGGTTAAGACCCACATCAAAAATATCTACAAAAAAATGCATGTGAATTCCCGGGCCGCAGCTGTACGGCTGGCACTGAAACGAAATATCGTTTAAGGCGCGAACCACTTCCGTCTTCGATCACGATCAATAATACCCCGTTCGGGTGATTTATTAGCGACTTGAAAATGCTCAATTTTTGTATGGTGAGTTAGGTACAGGTATCAATCACAGCCCGCTCACCTAAATTTTCACTTTAATTGAGCAGTATGAAAAAGAAAGCGTTACTACTAGTGTGTTTAATTTTCGGGGTGAGTGGATCGGTGTTCGCTCAGGATACAAAAGCGATACAGGAAAAGATCGATAAGCAGTATGTAAGTAAGTCCATTCAGGATTTCATGTATGCCGTTTCTCCTCAGCTTAAAGCCGCTGATGATTTTACCCTTCAAACCTATTCCGACTTCTACAAAGAACTTGCAAAAAAACCGGCAAAGATCACCACCTTTAACCCGGACACTTCGTGGGGATATTCAGAAAATAAATCGGAATGGGACAGTGTTTTTGTGCCCGGTTCTTACACCCATTATTTCGTGATCGGAGATACTTCCGATTATAATGTTTACTACAATTCCTATAACTGGTATGCCGATAGCTCTAAATGGACTCCAAACCAGTTACAAACCACTTATTATACCGATAAGAGTAGCGACAGCACCGTATCCTATTATTTCAGATACGGAGAATCTGATCCGTATTACGGTGCCAGAAATCTATATCCGGAGGAACCATCTGAGGGCGCAGATTACGAATATTCGCTGGATAACTGGGGTCCTGAAACAGGATGGATGCCACAGTACCGGTACCTGTATTTTAGAAATGAACAGGGTAGCGATACACTTACCCGGCAGTATTCCTACGACGGCGAGGATATGCAGTTCTACCTTAGCTATGAGAACCGGAGCCGATATTCTTATGAGGACAATTACTCGTATTACAGGTACGATTATTTTATTAAAGGGGAACCAAGCAGTTCCAGCTTAACCGAGAATACTTCCGAATATATGCTGCAGGAAAACAAATCGTGGTATAACGGTGAGATCTCAGCCTGGAATCGCAGTTATACCAAGCTGGGGGATGGTGGAGCCTACTTGTACCAAACCACCAAAACCTGGGGAACCATGACAATGATGCTGCAGAATGAGGACAGCACCCATTTCACTTATGCGCCTGATAACAGCAAGATCGAACAGGATTATTATTTTTGGGATGACTCGCTATATATCTGGGATCAGTACCGCGTTAGTTTCCAACAACCATTTAATGATTCCTACCTCGTTGATTCCATCATGATCTATGATATAGATACCGATCCTGAGTCGATGGAGCGTACACTGGGTAATGTGTATCAACGCACGGAAATGGATTACGATGAGGATGGCAATCAGATCGAGGTTCGCAATTTTGTGAATTACGACGATTCACTGGAACTTGCCAGTAAAACCATCCGGGAATACAAAAAGATCAACGGATACAGCACCATTGTTGCTACCAAAACCTATACCCGGGATTACCTCACCGGAGACCTGTATTTCTACAATGATTATGTAACGAACTACGGACCCGAAGGTGAATTTCTGGGATATAAGCAGGTTTGGTTTAATCCATCCGGCGATACAACCAATGCTTATATAATCGAACGCAGAACGCTGTTAGATGGCAGCACCGGTGAATTACGCATGGAGTGGGATTACAACAACAAAAATTTATATCTCAGAAGTGTACGTATTTACGGCCGCCAGACTACCGGAGATAATGGAAACCGGTTCAATCAAAGTATGACGCTGAGTTACAATATTGATGGAGATCAGATCGGGGTTAACCGCAGCATGAATAGCTATAGCAGCTATCCCGGTATCTTTAACGACGGTCCTGTATTTGCAGCTTTGGGAGATACCGTCCGTTTAACGGTAAGTGCACGAAATCCGGACATGAGTATCCCCGACATTGAAGTTACCGATATGCCAACTTCGGCTACCTTCGATCCCGAAACGAATGAATTCTACTGGATCGTTGATGAAGCCTCACCATCACCTATGACTTATAAAGCAATTCGAGGTGATAAATTCGTGACTACTGAAGTTGAATTCGTTTCTGAACAATTTGCAGTAGATACTGAAGTGGAAGACGCTCCGGTTGCTTTCGACTTGTCTCAGAATTATCCAAACCCATTTAACCCGGCAACAAATATTCAGTTTTCCATCCCGTCGAGTGGGGAGGTAAATCTTACAGTGTATAATCTGCTGGGACAAAAGGTTGCCACGCTGATCTCTGAAAAACTTTCAGCTGGCAGCCACACCGTCAACTTCGATGCGAGTCAGCTCTCCAGCGGGATCTACCTGTACAGACTAAATAGCGGTAATCAGGTTATGACCAAAAAGATGACGCTGATCAAGTAGCCTCCTTCCATTTTCATATAACAACTTCAGGATCCTCAACCAGTATTGGTTGGGGATTTTTTTAAACCTTACAGAATCAAAATGCGCAAAACATACCTAATACTATTCATCATCTATCTTTTTGCACCCCTATCGAACACACTCATTGCACAGGAAAATACCTGGATCGCCAGTCAGGGTTATGAAGACCTTGGATATACCGGAACGGCAACCTTTCTTAATCAGATCTTCGTAGTAGACGAACGTCTCTTCATGACAGTAACGCAAGGCGGGAATTTTTCTAAGATGCTATATACAGATGATCAGGGGGCTACATGGAACGATTCCGGCTTAAATACCAGCGTTTTCTTTCCGGCACTGTTCTCAAAACAGCAGAACGACACACTCTTTGTTTATGGATTCAATACCAATTTCACTCTGGGTATCGCCAAAAGTGTAGATCTGGGAGAATCCTGGGAAACCATCACCATCGAAAGTGGCGTAGCCGGAATTTTTGAATTCTTTGTTCACACCAATGGAGTGCTAATGATGGCAGGGAGAAGTTCCGACCCCATTATTTCAAAAGATGGCGGGTTAACATGGAATCCGGCTATATCGATCAGTGAAACGGAATCGCTCGAAAATATCAGAAATTTGTACGCCTTTGGGGATTACTTCTTTGCTCAGGGCGTTAACTCTGAAAATACCGCAGCTAAAGGGCTTTATCGGATGCATTCAGATGATACTAACTGGACCTTTTTAGGAGATTCCACCAATGTGCTGGATGATAACGGATACATTTTGGATGAAGATGTGGTTTTTGATGAAAATAACAACCGGATCATCGCTCTTTGGGACAACCCGTTTGTATCAGGTACCGATGATGATCTGATCAAGATCGCATACTCCGACGATTTTGGTGATACCTGGACATACAAAACAAAGGCAGAGCTGGGAGATCCTGAGGAATCCGGCGACTATAAAGAATTAGCGTTAGTTGGCGAGAAGCTAATGATCGTGGTTACCGACGGAGTACAAACCGGAGGGAACCGGGTAGTTGCCGTAGACAGAGAATTATCTGATCAGGGGTATGTAAATACCACCACTCATTTTGATGGAGTTGAAGATGAGAACCGGATGCATCAATTGAAAGCCAACTCAACTGCCGCATTTGGATACAGGGAATTGAACGATCCGTACCGTCGAACGCTGTATGTGTATTCAACCGGAGATGTGGGAACAGCAAATTCCGAAATGGATAGCGAGGTTTCTGCTTACTTCGGGCTACATCAGAACTATCCAAACCCGTTTAACCCGACCACCAGTATTCAGTTCTCAATTCCTTCGAGTGCAGAGGTAAATTTGACGGTGTATAACCTCCTGGGGCAGAAAGTAGCCACATTGGTCTCCGAAAAGCTAACAGCAGGCAGCCACACTATAAACTTCGATGCAAGTCAGCTCTCCAGCGGGGTTTACCTGTATAGACTTAGCAGTGGTAATCAGATCATGACCAAAAAAATGACCCTGATCAAATAAGAAACTTATGTTAGTCCTTAAGGCCGGGGGGAATGAAGCTCTCCGGCTTTTTTTATCCTTTGAATTCCCCTTTCATTCGATTCACTGCAAAAGTACGTAGCATCCACGTTGGCAATGATTTTTTAGGGTCCCTTTTTTTCATATCAATGAAAAGACCAAACTTTTTAGCGATGGGCACTTTATGGGTCTCCACAAATTCGATCCAGGTTCCGTCAGGATCTTCAATGTAGGTGAACCTGCCCGCTGCTTCGCCCATGTCAAAGCTGTCGGCACTATCTACCGTAAATGGAAAACCAGCTGCTTCGCATTCTTCTTTTAATGCATCCATTCCCTGTACATCAAAACATAAATGGATAAAACCCAGATCTCCCCAATACCGGTTTTCGAAGATGTTCTTAGGATTTCTGCGTTTGTCTAACACCTGAATCAGTTCGATCTCGGTAGGGCCAAATAGTTTGGCAAAAGCCCCTTCCCGAACCGTACTATGGCGTAATAATACCCTACGATATTTTACTTCTCCACCCGGTAAACCAATCAGGTCGTCGAAATTTCCAGACTCATCGTACACTACTTCATCATATCCCAGAATATCTGAATAGAGCGTTCGGGATTTCTCGATATCGGTTGACCCGATCAACGCGCCGGAAACGCCACCCGTAGTTTTAGGTTCTTTCTTTTTGAAGAAATCGAGCCCTTTCACCACCTCAAAAATATTTCCGTTCAGATCTTCCACAAAAAAGTGCAGGTCACCCGCCGGATTTTCACTTAGTGAAGTTAACACATTCAATCCGGCCATATTGAACTGTTCGTAAGTCTCTTTCACATCAATGGATTTGATCTTTGCTGCATTGATACCAAGATCTCCGAGTTTGATCTCAAAGTCAGGTGCGACAGGAGTCCGGCTGGTATATTGCCAGATCTCGAATCCGCCTCCTCCACGCATGCTAAGTGTAAGAACAGCTCTTCGGTCGTGCGGTTTTCCTCCGGTATAGGGCAACATCAGATTGGCGGTGGCTTCATCATCAAATACCTTGATGTCCATCCCAAAATATTTACGATACCATTCGGTGGCTTCCACCACATTCGGGTTGCCGATTCCAATTTGCTGTATGCCTGAGATTACCTTTTCCATCGATGCCTTTTAATTAAATTCCGGCTTAAGATATAAAGGATTTCTCAGTTTTTGAGGGTAATCTTACAGACCGGTCAGGAATTCCTTAAATGAAGAGGTGTTATATTTTGCCATTCCTCTTTTTTCCGAAACGATGTTACCCTCCGGCGAAATAATATAGGTTGTGGGCACCACGGTACTGTTATACACTCCGGGTTGTCGGCCCGCCCGAAAGTAAACCGGTAAGGTGAATTCTTTTCTCTCGAGAAAGGCTTTGGCTACATCCGGATCCTCATCCAGACTAAGCATCACAAAAACTACATCGTCGTTATCTTTCAGGTCATCATACAGATCCTGAATATTGGGCATTTCTGCAATGCACGGAGGGCACCAGGTTGCCCAAAAATTTAAAAAGATCGTTTTTCCTTCAAATTCTTTCAGAGAAGTTTGTTCTCCATCAATAGTGATCAACGGAAAGTTGAATGATGCCTCCCGAATATCTTCAGCTTCTGGAGTGGTATCGGGACGGATGATCCCGGTAAGCAGTAATCCGCGCTGAATGGTTCCGATCACTTCGGTGTGGTACCCGGTGGTATACAGGGTAATTGCAATAACGATGATCAGCCCCCACTCAATGAGGTCTCGTTTTCTGCTTTTTTGTTTTTTAGGGGTGCTTTCTGCTTCTGACATGTAGAGAAAATAGTGATTTTACAGCGCTATCATACACTGTATATAACAAGCAGAAGTATTCTAACAAAAAAAGCCACGCTGATCAGAACGTGGCTTTTAGATAGGTTATTAGGGTTTGTTACTTAGTCATAGAAAAGTTCTAGTTCTACTCTTCTGTTTTTATTTCTTCCTTCTGCCGTATCGTTTGTAGCTACCGGTTGGGTTTCCCCATAGCCGATCGCTGTAATACGGCTGTCTGAGATTCCTTTCTCGATCAGATATTGTTTTACTGCATCTGCTCTGCTTTGAGAAAGTGACATATTATACTCGGCATTACCACGGCTGTCGGTATGACCTTCGATGCTGAGTTTCAGCGTATCATCTTTCTGCATGATGCCGGCCAGCGTATCAAGATCATCTAATGAAGAGGCATCGATCACTGAACTGTTATTTCCGAATAAGAGATTCTGGAAAATTACATCCAGCTGTGCCTGAACTTCTTCACTCACCCCTGGGCATCCATTATTACCTGCTGCACCAGCTTCGGTCGGGCACTCGTCATCTTTGTCTATAACACCGTCATTATCAGTATCCGGACAACCTCCGTTTTCGGCAGTTCCTGCAGCTTGCGGGCAAGCATCCTTACTATCAATGATCATATCACCGTCTGAATCAGGGCAGCCTTCTGTTTCCATTTTACCGGCTACGTTCGGGCAAGCATCTTCCGGATCTGCAATACCATCATTATCAGTATCAGCACATCCATTTAATGATTCTGGACCTGCGATCTTAGGGCATGCATCTTCTGCATCTTCAATTCCATCACCATCCGAATCCGGACATCCGTTGAACTCGGTGAGTCCGGCTAATTCCGGACATCGGTCATCTTTATCAGCCACACCATCCATATCGGTATCCGGGCAACCATTAGTCAGCTCACTTCCGGCCTCTGTCGGGCACAGGTCTTTACTGTCGCTTACGCCATCTGCATCAGCATCACGATTTTTGAAGAGATTGAATTTCAGACCTACGGTATGCACCATAAAATCATCATGTTTCCAATCATTCATTCCGGCCTTACCATCAATGTAATCGTTAAAAGAACGGTTATAGGTGCTGCTGATCACGAAATCCAGATCTTTAGAAAGTGGGATATCGAATCCGATTCCGAGTGGAACTATAACACTTACGTTGTTATCAATAGCTTCATCTTTGCCGGTGAAAGCAGTTAATCCTGCACCAAGAGTAAGGAATGGCTTTACTTTACTCTCTTCGGACAGTAGGGAACCATTTGCCAACTTATATTTGAACTGGAAGTTATTATTCCAGAAAAATTTCTTGAACCGGGTTCCGTAATCGGTATCCAGACTTCCCAGATTAAGTGTGTACAGGAAATCAAAATTTGAGTTAATGTAATGATGAAGGCCGATACCGGCAGTCATATCTTTTGGGATGTCGAAATGAAACATTTCGTTGCTGTAGTCACCATTGTATTCATGATGACCCACTGAAACCGACAACCAGGTCGGATTATCTTTTGTTTGTGCCAACGCTGCTGTAGAAAATAATACCATAACCATAAGCAACGCAGCCTTTATTCTATATACCATGTAATAAGTAATGTTAGGTTGCATGTGAAGCCCTCTTTTTGGGCAGTGCAATAATCAGGAGACCTAACATTAATTACCGTTATTTTGCGCTAACTTATAATTTATTAATAGTTAGCAAGCCTTAATAAATAAGGGTTAAAATGGTTAGAGTATTTTAATTATAAGAAGGTTGTAATCTCAGACAGGCTTTTTTTGGCAATATCCGGCACTTCGGTTCCTTGCTTCGGATATCCGACCACTAATAACAGAAATGCTTTTTCATGAGAAGGGCGCTTCATGATCTTATTTAAAAACCCCATCGGAGAAGGCGTGTGTGTTAAGGTTGCCAGGCCAGACTGATGTAACGCTGTGATCAGCATTCCAGTGGCGATACCTACCGATTCTTTAACATAATAATGTTTCTCTTTCTTGCCGTGTTCATCCAAATGGTATGGTTGCGCAAATATTCCGATCAGACATGGTGCTTTTTCCAGAAAGGGTTTGTGTTCATCCGTTCCAAATGGCTCCAGATCTTCGAGCCAGTCATCCGGTGCGCGACGATTATAAAACTCCTGCTCTTCTTCTTCTGCGGCTATTCTGATCTTGTGTTTGATCTCCGGATCTTTAACAACCACAAAATGCCAGGGTTGTTTATTTGCCCCGTTAGGAGCTGTCCCGGCCGCTTTGATACAATTCTCGATCACCCCTTCCGGAATTGGACGATCAGAAAATTCACGGACAGTTCTTCTCCTTTTTATGGTTTGATAGAATTCATGCGCTTTTTGCTGCATTTCATCCGGCGAGTACTCAGTAAAATTCAATGGGATGAATCCCTCACTTTTTCCCATGCTTTATTTCACTCCCGATCCTTTGGCCAGCCACCATGGATGAACTTCCACAACCAGCCTTCCTGCTTTCACCATCGGGTCGTTGGAGGCATATTCCAGAGCCTGTTCTTTGGTCGCAACATTGTAAAGCGAGAATCCCCGAATTTCACTGTTTCCACCATCGGTTGGACCATTCATGTTGATGATCCCTTCTTTAAATAACCCTCCAAGATATGCAAGGTGTTGACGTTGCAATTCCGCGGCTTCCTCCTCACTTTGGCTTCTGTTCGGACCTGATTTCAGGAACACAATAAAATATTTCTGCATGGTAACCGGCGTGCCCTCCCATACATAGTCAAAGGTTTCGGGCTGTGCCGTCGTGGTAGAATCCTGAGCCTTTACGGCTGTAGTGATCAGAATCCCGGTGAGTAAAAGAAAAAGCTTTCTCATAATGGTATTGAATAAGGTGATTGATCACTAAGAAAGGAACAAACAGACAAGATTGTCAACCTGTGGACGAAAACCATCCACAGGTTGATGGACAAAATGTTAGGTGATCAGGATTCTTCAGATTGAATCTGTTGGGCTACAGCCTGCACTTCATCCAATACTCTCAGTAAATTTCCACTCCAAAGTTTTTCGATCTCCTCTTCGGTATAGCCGCGTTTAACCAGTTCCAATGTGATATTGAATGTTTCTGAGGCATCGTCCCAGCCGGATACCCCGCCACCGCCATCAAAATCAGAACTGATCCCTACGTGATCGATACCGATCAGCTCAACCATATAATCCAGATGATCAATAAAATCGGATACATCCACCGGGGGGACTGTTACTTCTGCTTCAATTCTGGGTTTTGCTTTCGCCTGAACTTCCCGGTATTTCGCAATGTACGCTTCCTGCTCTGCCTGATTCATCGCGCGTACTTCACCCCATTCTTTGCGTTCAAATCCTTCTTCTTCAGCAACAATGTTAAATACTTCTCCCGCCGCCTTCTGATAGGCTTCTTGTTTGTCAGAATCTACATAGCTTCTGAAAGCCACGGTTTGTACCACTCCGCCATTTTCTTTGAGCGCCAGTAATTCTTCATCACTTAAGTTCCGGCTTACATCATTCACCGCACGGGCCGAAGAGTGTGACGCGATTACCGGGGCCCGCGACAATTCCATCATCTGCATATTGGCCTCTTTGGATGGGTGAGACAAGTCGATCATGATCCCCCATTTGTTCATTTCTTCGATCACCTGTTTTCCGAGTTCGCTCACACCATTATGTAACCATACATCATCCCGCTCGCCGGTGTTCGAATCACTTAGTTGAGAATGCCCGTTATGCGCCAGCGACATATACCGTGCGCCACGATCATAAAACTCTTTTACCCGGCTGATATCCGTCCCCACCGGATAGCCATTCTCCACTCCGATCATCGCCACTTTTTTTCCTGAAGCAATAATTCTGCGAACATCATCTGAGGTCAGGGCAAGTTCAATTCTGTCAGGGGCATATTCTTCGGTAAGTCGGTGGATCGCTTCAAATTTATCAACGGCATTTGCGTATGCTTTGTCATAACCTTCTTCAGAAAGCGTATCCTGTCCGGTATACACTACAAACCAGGCAACATCCAACCCGCCGGCTTCCATTTTTGGCAGGGTGACCTGTACAGGCAGGTCCTGTGTGTAATTCTTTTCTTCAGTGAAATTTGAAGTGTTGATATCGATGTGGGTGTCAAGAGTGATCACTTTATCGTGAATTTCCCGGGCTTTCTCTTGCTGAGTGGGCTGAGAACAATTCATGAGCATAAGGGTGAGGGCAAAAAGAGCAAGACGTTTCATAAATCCGATTATTTAATTGTTAAGCGGCAAAAATAGTAAGAACGAAGACATTTCAAACGGAACTCTTCTTAAAACACGGAACAAATACTCCTTTAAATTGTTTATTAACAATGAATACAAATTCATAATCATATAATAACATGACTTTACTATTTGTTTTAGGAGTTTTAACAATTGGAGCAGTACTCGGAACGCTTAATTATCTTGTGATGAAAGATGAGGGCGTAAAATTAGCCCCCGGTGTTATGATCGGTAGTTTAAGTGCCTTTATTGGTGGGTTAATTGCTGAAGTAAGTGGTTTTGAGATGTCCGGCCTGATCAGTGTTTTCAGTGCTGTAATGACCTTATTTATTTTTGATGTATACAGTGAACGGGTAGAAGGGGATCTGGTAGAATCAGAGCTTTGATCCTACCAGTAAGCAAAGCTTATTATTCCGTACTCAGTATCTCACTTCGTTCCGAGATCCCATTCTCGTTGAAGGCTTCAACCTGATAGAAATAAGGTTGATCGACATTTAATGCTCTTAACTCGTAAGAGTTTTGACCATACATGAGTGCCGAGTTATTCAACCGGTCTTTTCGGATGCCCCAATAGATCACATATCCGGTGGCGTCCGCAACCTCATTCCAACTCAGATCGGCATTTCTGCGGTCTTTTTGTCTTTCAACCTCAAAATCAGCGGGTTGTGCAGGCACAGGACCTTCTCCATTACCGAATACTCTGAATTCTGAAATAGCCAGATATTTGTTGGGGAAATACACATTTCGATACCGCACATACCGTGCCTTTACTGGCTTGATGAGCTCAAGATATGCATGAGGCTGGTCGCGTTCATTTTCTGAATAATCTGCGATCATTTCCCATTGCTCTCCATCCAGCGAACCTTCGATCACAAATTGCTGCTTCAGGGTGTCGGGACGACCAAAGATCTCGGCATTATAATCCTGAAAGTTGATCTGTATGGCTTTCACATTCATAGCCTCTGTAAGATCTACTTCCACAAAAATGGAATCGCTGTTATTCTCAGCTACCCAATAGGTGCGAATATTCTCATCGTTGATCAGGCTGATTTCAGCGACCTTATCTTCCTGCTCCAGCATATAGCCGCTGTCACTTTCATCCACCACATTTATTTCCACATTATTTAATGTGGAATTAGTAGTTACCGGTTTTTGGTAGGAGAGGAGCATCCATCCGGTAAAACGCTCTTTATGCTCGTCAACCTCTGCCTCCGGTAAATAATGCGGATAATCACCGTATGCGGTGTTTACATACATTTGCCCGTCATCTTCAAATCCGGCCGGATACATCCCGATCCGGCGTTCAAATTTATAATTTACTGAAATAGCCATGGTCGCATAGTGCCAGAAATTTCCGTTATTATCTTCAACGGTGCTACCATGGCCTGCGCCATTCAGAAATCCGCCCGGCTTATATGATATCGGGTTGTAGGGGGCATATTCGAAGGGCCCCAGCGGATGCTCGCTCGTGTAAACTCCGTCACCATACACATTCCATTGTGTTCCCGGTGCGCTGTATTCCAGATAATACGTTCCGTTGTGTTTACTCATCCATGGTCCTTCAATAAAAGGGTCAATATCTGATCTGTGATCCTGCCCGAAACGTTCCCAGCCATGATCGTCCGGGTGTAATTTAAACAGATCCTTTTCTTCTCCTATCGGGATGAAGTACTGATCGGCATCAAGCTCGATCCCACGAATGGGAAACAAATTTGAAGATTCTTCATACAGATACACCCTGCCGTCGTCATCTACAAAAAGGTCGGGATCCTGAATGGCAATCGGGATGACACTGAATGTAGTCTCCCAATCCCCAAGATCCGGGTCATCCGTTTTAATAACAGCACCGTGACCGGACGGATCTCCGAGAACGATCACTTCCTCATTCAACACAGCAGCAGCCGGAGCATTACTCCCATTAAAGTACCAGTTCTGAGGACGGATAAATTGCCAGTCACTCATATCATCAGACACCCAATACCCATGCGAACGGGTAACGAACATGTAGTACTTTCCTTTAAAATTTATTACTGCAGGATCCGCTCCTGAACGATAGGCCACCTTTCGGAAAGCATAGTGCGACATGTACGAGTAGTCGATATCAACCGGATTACAGTAGGTACTGAAATCTGATTTATCCGGTACGTTGGTTTGGTTTTTTGAAGGAGATGGATCACAGGCAGTGATCGCTAAAAGAATGAGTAGTACAGACGTAAATTTCATGGAGTATTGAGGGTTAATCGAGTTCAACGTTATCGATATCCCTCCCTAAAGCTGCCTTAAAGAACGGGTTTTTTGGTGTAAAAACCGAAGATTATCCGGAAAAAATACCAGGATCGGAGAAAGCATTTAAATGAGGGAACAAAATCCGGTTGATTGGTATAAGCAAGGGTAAAGCCTGTCACCAATCACCTCCTGAATGAATGAATAAACGCGACCGACAAATCCAGATCTTTCTACAGTTATTCTATCTGATAGCCGGACTTTATCTGGCCGGATTAAATATCTGGAAACTGAATGCCGAACTTTGGCCTGAAGGTATCTTTGAATCGTATAATGGTTCCATCCCGATATTTACACTGGCTGCCGGATTTATCGGAGGGATTCTTTCATTGATCACTTCGCTTTTTTTATGGACCCGGGTTTCTTGGGCACATGGCCTCTCATTATTTACTTCAGGTCTTGTTATGAGCTACGCCCTAACTGAACTTGGCGGAATTCTGAACCGAAATCCCTATCACAGTATTCCGCTGGTTCTTCTGGTGATCGTTGTACTGCAAAGCATGCCGTTTTTGATCAGAAAGGCATCCCGCCAGCACTAGCCTCATAAAAACTCTGTAACACCGGCTCTGAGTGTTCGTGTAAGCGAACATGGAAAAACTTTCGCAAAAAGAACTGGACTGGCTGCTTCAGCCAAATGATTCCTTCCGAATGGGAATTGAATCCGGCCCTGAGGTTCAACGCCGGTCTGCATCTCCAAAAAGAAGCCCGACCAAGATCTTTCTTTTACTTTTATCAGGGGTGCTCGGTCTGATCTTTCCTTTCTTTCTACTTATTCGCACTTCTGTCTATCTGATCAGGACGGAACAATGGAACGGTTGGGTAGCCTTAGTGGCGGGCAGTGTGGTTACTATTCTCTTTCTTTGGTTCTTATTTGTGATCATCTTCCGGCGGGCTAAACACAAAAAAATCGTGTATAAGATCGGGATAGGATCGTTGAGTATGATGGTGTTCGGATTCTGTATGTACGGATTAATGTATCTCTCCGGAGTGAATGCTAAAACCGAAAACGTACGGCAGGTGTATCGCTCACTTCATCCGGTACTTCGGGTTGCAGTGGCCACAACCACTCTGGCCGATAAAGATCTCATCATTACCGACATAAAACGCTCTCCCGAAGACTACCGTGCCATGGGCTTAAATCCCCGGCAAACATCTCTTCATTATCCTCAGAAAACAGGATTTGTACACGCCATTGATTTGCGTACTATTGGTCATTCGGAATTCAGGAACAAACTGCTGGAGATCTCATTGAAAACCATGGGATTTCAGACAATAAGACATGTAGGAACAGCAGATCACCTGCATGTGGCGCTGCCATTAAATTAGGTTAAGAAAAGCGCTTTTTTGTTGTTTCTGAATAATAATATTCCGACCATTGAAAGCGCAAAATAACGACAACTTAACTACATACATGTCTACCTATAAATTTTACGAGCAGGTAAACAAGAACTTCGATAAAGCGGCAAAATACACCCGCTTTGACAAGGGCCTGCTGAATCAGATCAAAGTTTGTAATACGGTCTACCATGTTACTTTTCCCATCGAGAAAGACGACGGCCGAATAGAGGTAATTGAAGGATGGAGAGTGGAACACAGCCATCATAAAATGCCCACCAAAGGCGGTATCCGGTACAGCCATAAAGTGGATGAAGATGAGACCATGGCCCTTGCCGCTCTCATGACCTACAAATGTGCCATTGTTGATGTGCCATTTGGTGGTGCAAAAGGTGGTATTAAGATCAGTACCCGCGATTATTCCGATCGTGAACTTGAAAAGATCACCCGCCGATATACCTTCGAACTCATTAAAAAAGGATTTATTGGTCCTGCAGTGGATGTTCCGGCACCCGATTACGGCACCGGCGCTCGCGAAATGGGCTGGATACTGGATACCTACCGTCAGATCAATAACGATATTAATGCTGAAGCCTGTGTAACCGGTAAACCTATTCAGCAGGGCGGTATTCAGGGGCGTAAAGAAGCTACCGGTCGCGGTGTATACTTTGGCATCCGTGAAGCGTGCAACGTAAAGGAAGACATGGAAAAACTTGGACTAAGCACCGGCGTGGAAGGCAAGACCTTTGTAGTGCAGGGGCTTGGTAATGTGGGTTTTCATGCCTCAAAATACATGACCGAAGCCGGAGCCAAACTGGTTGGGGTAGCTGAAATTGAAGGGGCTATCTACGATCCGAACGGCATCGATCTTAACAAATTGATGGAGTACCGACAGGATACCGGGTCCATTCTCGGATTTGGCACTTCAACCGACTTGAACGACAGTTCAGATATTTTTACGGTGGAGTGTGATATCCTGATACCGGCAGCGCTGGAAAGTCAGATCACCGACGAAAACGCCAACGACATTAAAGCTAAGATCATTGCGGAGGCAGCGAACGGACCTACTACTTCGCATGCGCACGATGTGTTAAAAGATCGTGGGGCGCTTATCATTCCGGATAGTTATCTGAATGCCGGTGGTGTGATCGTTTCCTATTTCGAATGGCTGAAAGATATTCAGCATGTTCGTTACGGACGGATGAATAAGCGATTCGATGAATCCAGTTTCATGAAGATTGCCCGGGAGATCGAATCTATTTCCGGTAAAAAGTTTACCGACGAGGAGCTCAAAAACCTCACGCATGGAGCTGAAGAATATGATCTTGTTGATTCAGGATTGGAAGAAACCATGATCAATGCGTATCAGCAGATCCGTGAGATCCGTGATGAGCATGATCTGGATGATCTGCGAACTGCCGCATTCATCAGTGCGATCAACAAAATCGGAATTATGTACGAACAAATGGGAATATTCCCATAAAAGTGTTAGTTAATACATGAAGAAAAGGCGCTGTGATTGGCGCCTTTTTTATTTTTGGGGCTGATATGATATAAATCAGTCAGACGGACTTAAGCCGTCAGACCGCGAAATTTCTAAGCCCCATACCCTTTCAAGTCATTGCAAGTAGTGAATACGACGAAGCAATCTGCTGAACCGAGGTACAAAAAGGAGATCCCTTCGCTCCGCTCGTGATGACCAATTAGGAAAGACCGGGAACCAGGATCACTTAAACTTGATCTCTACTTTAGGGGCTTTACCACTCAGTTTGCCAAGTTCGGTTACCACTTTATCCTTAGTGGCGATGAAGGCTTTGGCAGCATTCGAATGCTCATCCGCTATTACGATCGGAGTTCCTTTATCTCCCGATTCACGGATCGGCATTTCCAATGGGATCTCTCCTAATACCGGAATATTCATCTCTTCGGCCAGCTTAACCGCTCCGCCTTCTCCAAAGATATGATACTTCTTATCCGGCATGTCCGGTGGTGTGAAATACGCCATATTTTCCACCACACCTAAAACCGGTACATTTACTTTGTTAAACATAGCCACGCCACGTCGAACATCGTCAAGAGCTACATTCTGAGGAGTAGAAACAATTACTGCACCACTTAACGGAACGGTCTGTACGATAGTTAGCTGAATATCGCCGGTTCCCGGAGGCAGATCCATCACCATATAGTCTAATTCTCCCCATTCCACATCTTTCATAAATTGCTGCACAGCACTCGTAACCATTGCTCCGCGCCAAACCATGGCCTGATTCGCATCAACCAGAAAACCCATGCTTACCATTTTGATGCCATGCTTCTCCAGCGGAATCAGCTTTTTCTGGGTAGTAATGTTCGGTGCCTCAAAAAGATCGAACATCGTTGGTATGCTTGGTCCATAGATATCGGTATCCATCAAACCAACCTTGGCACCCGTACGGGCCAGCGCCGCAGCCAGATTTACGGCAACGGTGGATTTCCCTACCCCACCTTTACCCGAGGCTACCGCAATAATATGCTTAACGCCCGATAGCAGGCCACCGTCTACCGGTTGTACCGGTGTTTTTTTCTGCTGACCGTTGTTCTTCGAAATATTTAACCCTACCTGAATATCCACAATCGCTTCACGATCGATGAATTTATGAACAGCTCCCTCGCACTTCTTTTTCAGATCGTTTGCTAGTTCATCATTCTGTTCGGGCATTTCCAGTGTAAAGGTGATGTACTTTTCCTGAACGATAAGATCCTGGATCATTCCCAGTGCTACCAGATCATTTTTTTCTACCGGATGAAGCACATGAGACAGTGCCGTTTTAACTTGTTCTTTATTGATCGACATGTTCGAAAATTCTGAAATTAAAAAGTGGTCAAAGATACACAGATATTGGCTAGGATAAACATTGTTATAATGAGCGAAATTCCATTCCGTTATTCACGATCATAAAAAAAAATGGTACTGAAACACGGATCAATCAAAGAATAGATTTCGGTTCGGAACCCGGTTCGGCATAACTCAACCGGTCAAGTAACGCAGGAATGCTGTAGGCATCCAAACCACTTACGACAGCCGTACCGGATTTTTCCAGATTCAGCCAGCCATCATCATTCAGGATGCTTTCATCAAATTGAACGAATTCAATTCCGCCAATGATCAGCGTACACTCGTTTTCTTCCAGATAATATTCGTTGATGTACCGACATCCGATTTTTATGGGACTTTCTTTCGCAAAAGGAGCATCGAAATCGTTTAGGTATTCCTCGGTAAGACCGGCAGATTCAAATTCAGAAACTTCCGGTGCATATTTGGCCGAAGTCTGATGCGCTTGTTTGTAATTTTCTTCACTGATGTGGTTTACTGTAAATACTCCTGATGATCTTAAATTATCGTACGTATTCCGGATAACCGTTCTCGGACGCAGAATAAAACCGAGTAGCGGTGGATTGCTTCCGAGATGGATTACAGAGCTGAATACCGCCAGATTACTCACCCCGTGCTCGTCTTTGGTCCCAATCAGATTGGCGGATTTGTATCCCACACAGCTGTTTACAAAGTGAGCACGTTTGCGGGAGGGAAGAGCGTCGATATCGGAGCGGGTAAGTATCATAATTTGGCCTTTATATGCGCTATTCACATACCAAAATGATCCCCAAACCATTCCTGTAATTCACAAAAAAAAGCCCGGCCAACTAAATGGTACCGGGCCGATATGATTAACGAAGCGTACTTCGTCTCCTAATTTTCTATGGGGATGGAGGGGTTTTCGGTCTCTTCCATGATGTTCTCATATTCCCCATTCCAAATCTCATTTAGCTTATTAAGCTGAACATCTACTTTTGCAGCAAGATCTTCGTACACAGCATATTGCTGCGCTGTTGGACGGCCATAACCGGTAGCAACCGTTCCTTTCAATGCTGCAAGCTTGTTATTCAGCTTTATAGGAAAGTTGAGCAGATCCTGACCCGCTTCTGCCTTGGTTTGCACCAGTTCTCCTTCGATCTCAGCCATCGCTTTAAGCATGGCCTTTGCCCGCTCTTTCCATTCAGCATCACCTTCCATTTCAGACATCATGTCGTTGAGTTCTTTTCGGGTTTCCCGAATCCTGTTAATAGAAATATGAGTGGTATCAAGTTTGGCATTGATCGTTTGAACCAATTCAAATTGGGCCACGAAGTCTTCTTGTGTGATCTTTGTAAGTCGAGGATCTTTTTTGAGTTCAAATTCCTGCTCACCAACCAATTCATCACCAAGATATAAACGAACCGTATACATGCCCGGAATGGCATCAGGTCCGGAAGTATTTCCAGCCCAAAGGATCTGCCGGCCATCGAGGTTGGTTACTCCCGGATATTCCAGATCCCAAACAAATTTATTGAGTCCGGCTTTATCAGAAAGTACAGATGGACGTTTCCGCTCGGGATCCTCGTAAAAGGTAGTCGATTCTTTAACGGCCCTTCCCCTGATATCCTCTTTACTCGAATACGTTCGGATGGTTTGTCCGCGCATATCGATGAATTCCATTTTCAATTCCTCGTCCACATCATCTCCGAGATAGTAATACACTACGGCACCACGATCGGGGTTTTTACCGGCGGTTGGACTATTTCCACCCCATCCGCCCCCAAACAGGTACGGATCCTCCGGATCGAGTAAATAATGATCGGATGAAGCGATCTCATCACTCAACTGATGAAGTACCGGCAGATCATCCAGGATCCAGAATGATCGGCCCTGAGTGGCCACGATCAGATCTTTATCCCGTTTATGGACAGCCAGATCAGTGATCGGCACCGCGGGAAGATTTAACTGTAATGGCTGCCATTTTTCCCCGTCATTAAAGGAAACGTATAAACCGGTTTCTGTTCCCGCATACAGCAGCCCTTGTTTATTCGGGTCTTCTCTGATGGCACGGGTGAAATCCATATTCGGGATTCCATTCGTGATCTTTTTCCACGATTTACCAAAATCGGTTGTTTTATACAGCATGGGTTGAAAGTCACCGAATTTGTAGCGCGTTGCAGCTACATAGGCTGTTCCTGCGTTGTGATGAGAAGCATCAATAATACTGATCATTGCTTCCGGCATTCCTTTAGGTGTCACATTTTTCCAGGATTTTCCATTATCACGGCTTACGTGAATCAACCCGTCATCGGCTCCGGCCCAAAGTACTCCTTGCTGTACTGGTGACTCAATCAGACTAAAGATAGTGTTATAATACTCCACCGAGGTGTCATCTTTGGTGATCGGTCCACCGGATTCATCCTGTTTGGTGGTATCGTTTCTGGTGAGATCCGGGCTGATCGTTTCCCAGCTCATTCCTTCATCGGTAGAACGGTGTACATGCTGAGAAGTAGCATACAGTACATCGGGATCATGCGGCGAAATATAGATCGGGAAGGTCCACTGAAAACGGTATTTCGTGTCCTTAGCGCCGGCTCCCATTGGGTTATCGGGCCAAACATCAATGCGGTCACTCAGGTCCAGTTCAGAATCATAACGATTCAGATACCCGCCATAACTACCTCCAAAAGTTACATTCGGATTTTCAGGATCCGGAGCGATATATCCGCTTTCGCCCCCTGCCACGGGCCACCAGTCTTCTTCGGTTATGCCGCCACTACCCGTTCTGCTTTTTATTGCAAAGGTTGAATTATCCTGTTGCGCCCCATAAATACGATACGGAAACTGATTGTCGGTAATTACCTGATAGATCTGAGCAGTGGGATATACGTCCATCGAAGACCAGCCTTCCCCGCCGTTATAAGTTACCTGTCCGCCTCCGTCATCCCCGATGATCATTCGCTTTGGATTATCCGACGCGATCCAAAGATCGTGATGATCGCCGTGCGGAGTCCGGATCCGGCCGAAGGTCTTACCTCCGTCATTTGATTTCCAGAACCCCACATTCAACACATATACGACATCCGCATTTTCAGGATCTGTGATCACTTTAGAATAGTACCAGGCCCGCTGACGCAAATTTCTATCTGCACTAACCCGTTGCCAGGTATCTCCCGCATCGTCTGATCGGAATAGTCCACCACCCCGCGCATTTTCTACAATAGCGAATACCCGGTCAGAATTCACCGGCGATACAGAAACCCCGATCTTACCGATCAATCCTTTGGGCATTCCCGGGTTTTTTGTGATCTCGGTCCAGCTTTCCCCACCATCGGTACTTTTAAATAACCCGCTGCCTTCTCCTCCACTGCTCATTTCCCATGGATTTCTGTAGGCCTCCCATAACGCAGCAAATAAGATCCTGGGGTTATTCGGATCTACCGCTATATCCACGGCACCGGTCATTTTATTTCTGTAAAGTACTTTCTTCCAGGTCTTTCCACCATCCGTAGTTTTAAATACACCACGTTCTTCATTCCCATCCGTTCCGAACAGTTTACCCATGGCCGCGATCCAGACCACATCCGGATCCGTCGGGTGAACTTCGATATCTCCGATAAACTGACTTTCACCCATCCCCAGCCAGGTCCAGGTTTTTCCGGCGTCGGTTGTACGATACATTCCATCCCCGGCGCTCATATTACCGCGAATATCGGTTTCACCCATTCCAACATAGATCACATTAGGATCAGAATCTGCAATATCGATAGCTCCGACCGATCCGGTCTTGAAATATCCATCAGTGATGTTCTTCCATGTATTGCCACCATCCGTGGTCTTAAACACTCCTCCTCCGGTAAAACCGGCGTAGAATGTGTAAGGTTGGGCATCATGGCCGGCAACGGCTACCGATCGCCCACCTCTGTACGGACCAATATTCCGAAACGAAAGATCTTTAAAAAGAGAAGCTTCAAAGGTTGGATTGTTTGTATCACTTCCATGCCCGAAAGTCTGTGCGGGTGCCTCTACGGTGATAAGGGTGCAAAGAACGACGATGAACAACGCGATGGCTGATCCTTTCATGGTACTCCTGTTAGTTAGTAATTCGCTGAAGAGCGCTTTGAATTACCGAAAGTAGCCAGTAAGAATCAACAGAGCGGTAAAAAGATGTGAATTAGATCAATGCCTTTTTATTTCGAAAATATTCCCTCGCTGTAAGGAATAATGATCGGGCAATAATTCCAGATTATCAGCCTTGCGGATTTTAGCCATTTTCGCGGTCACATTTCCAGTTAGAATATGCTCGATCGCTGTTGCAAATAGTGGATCAGCAGCATCACCGATGGGTTCGGGAGACAGAATATCTTCATCAACCTCAAAATCCGGATCCAGTCCATCCACAAAATCAGTAGTTCCGATAGAGTTGGCATATTTCAACGAAACAGGAGCGATCAGGTAATTGTGAGAGGGAGAAGCATCTGTTCCACTAAAGACATAGGCACCGTAAAACTTACCGTAGGTATTGGTACCGATCTGATACACATCCATATACGGAGTTAACCCGTTGATAAGCAACTCACTTGCTGAAGCGGAACTATTGGTCGTAAGAAAATATACTGCATCCAGTCCCATGCTTACTTCAGGCGTACTAAACCGGGTGTACAAATAATCGGAATCCAATCCATATTGGTCGATCAGATAATTCTGATACAGCGTATTATATTTATAGCTTACAAATACATCTTCGTTCTGAGTTTGTTCTTCCGGAGCCAGTATGTTTGCAAAACTTGTGGCGGCATCTACTCTTCCGCCGGGATTATATCTCAGATCAACCACCAGATCAGTGACTCCTTCCGTTTTTAGCGATTCCAAGGCGTTATTCAGGCTTGTAATGAACTCAGAGGTTTCCCCGACTAAAAATCTTGCATAGAATAAATAGCCGATCTTATGTCCTGCCGTATCTACCGTAGCCGTATGAACCACCGGATCGAGTGTGAGCTCATCTTTAACTACACTAACCTGTGTACCGGTTAAGCCGATAGAATAACCTCCGGTTTCGGTATTATAATTAGCCTGACCCAGTGTTAGAACTGAAGTTCCGGATGCGTAGTACAGATCCAGATAATTATATATGGTGAGAGGCGAATTATTGATCTCCAGAATGATATCGCCCCGTTCTAATCCGGCGGAATCGGCCGGTGATCCCGGATACACAAATTCAACGATAATAAATACGTCGTCGGAACCGGAAAAACGCCCAAATGCAGGAGAATAGCCTGCTGTATACGAAACACCATTCAATTCCTCGAGATAGGTGGCCGCATCATCGCGGATATAAGAAAAGATATCTGAAGACTCGAGCATACCTTCAAAATAGATCTCGGGATCGGTATCGCCGGGGATCTCATCCGGCACATTATTGTTCCAGTAATAGTAGGAACTCATCAGATCATTGATCCAGGTATTTTCATCCAGAAATTCATCGTTTTGTTGAGCTCCGGAAGCCGGATCCTTTTCACAATTACTTAGTGTAACAACAGATAAAAGTAATAATAGCAGGGTGGGTCGAAATTGGATTCTCATACTCCTATGGACTAATCAAAAACGAACCTGAAGGTAATGGTTCCCCATTGAGCTTGTTGAGGAACGCCGCCCGGTAATCGGGAAAATCGCCAGGTGCGTAAGGTTTTCATTACCTCAGTTTCTAATTCGGGATTCATTTTTCGTAACGGAATTATGCGTCCAACGGTTCCGTTAGGCCGCACTTCGAAGCGCACCGTTATTACCGCTTCTGTATTTGCGATATTGGTTGGCAGTGGCTGTACCATGGGTGCCCGTTCAATATCTCCTTCCCATTTAAGCTCATAAGGGGCCGACTTCTCTTCATCGGTTTCCACTCCCTGATCAGCATTCTTATCACCGATGGCACCGTCCGGATCGCCGCTTTCATCGGCTCCTTCCGAGGTTTGCTCATCTTTCTGTGCTTGTGGCGGCACCTCGATCTCTTCTTCCTGTTGCTGCTCGCTTTGTTGCGTTGGGTCCACTACTTCCGTTTCCGGGGTTTGAACCGGATCTTCTGCTACCTCCTCCACTTCATCAGGCAGATCCACCGGTTTCGTGTTTTCGTCGGATGGGTCCTGCGGAGTTTCTTCAGGTTCGGGAGCTTCTTCAACGGGTTGTTCTGTTTCCGTTTCTGATGGATTTTGCCGCGTGGCTACTTCTTCGTTCTGAACTTCGGAGAATTCTGAAAGCCGACCGGTCTGGAATTCACCAAATTCCACCTCAATAAATGATGGTCGCAAACTTCGCCCCATGTCGATGGTGTACCAGAGCGAGAAGGCCAGCATTATTACTGCAAGCCCCAAAGTTACCGCCAGCGCACGGCCATCATCTTTGGTGAATTGTGGTTCCATGTATTCTAGAGTGAGCCTTGCTCGGTGGCCATTACCAGTTTAAGATTCAGAGATTTGCCAATATTCATTACCCGGACAGCATCATCCACTTTTGCGTCTTTATCTGCTCTTAGTACGATCGTGCTTTGTGGTTTAGTATTTCTAACCTCTCGTATCGCAGATGCCAGCGACCCTCTTGCAGTTAAATTTCCATCCACATAAAACTGTCCTTCTTTTGTGACCGCCACCGATATATACTGATCATTGGTTACCGCTCCGCTTTCGGCTTTCGGGATATTTACCTGAATTCCAAAGTTGGTTACAAAAGAGGAGGTAAGCAGAAAGAAAATGAGCAGAAGAAGTACGATATCCGTCAGCGATGACTGCGAAAATAACGACAGGGGAGCTAAGCGTTTATCACCACGTCTGAAGTCTAATGCCATGATCAACCTTGTTTTTTAGGTGCCGGAGACTGTAAAAGATCAATGAAATCGGCTGAGGCATTTTCCAGTTCAAAGATCGAACGATTGATCTTGCCCAATAAAAAGTTGTAGAAACCAAAAGCGATCAACCCTACGATCAACCCGGCGGCTGTGGTAATAAGTGCTTCCCAGATACCGCCAGCCAGATCACTTGGATTTACATTACCCTGAAGCGACTGTATATCCATAAACGCAGTGATCATACCGGTTACAGTTCCGGTAAATCCGATCAGCGGAGCAACACCGGCGATAGTTGCCAGCCAGTTCATTCTTTTCTCCAGAAAAAAGATCTCTTTTTTTCCGGCATTGTCGATCGCATCCTCAATATCACGAAGTGGCCGACCAAGACGTTTGATACCGGATTTGATGATCCGGGCCAGCGGCTTATCCACATCATCACAGAAAGCAACAGCTTCTCCCTGTCTGCCGGATTTTAGCATTCCTTCAATGGTTGTTAGAAACCGAGCGGTGTCGGTATGTGACCGGGAAAGTGCACTCCATCGCTCAGCGATCACATAAATCGAGATCAGAAATAACAGGATGATCGGAATCATCAAAATTCCCCCTTCAACCATAAGGTCAAAGAAGGTGATGGTCTCTCCTTCCAGCGCCATGGCCAGAGAATCCGGTGAAACAGCTGTATCCTGCAAGAGCAGAAATAGTAAGGTTAAGTTCATGTAGATGACTAGTTTGTAATTTTTTTGATGAAAAAGTTTTCGCTGTAGGGGGCTTTGAGCTCGTCTGAGGCAATAGCTGCATCTCTCAATGTGGCAAACTGCCCTAAACTAACACGGTATAAGGTTCCATATTGTGTACTTGGAATCGGCACGACCAGCGCCCGGTATCCTTGTCTCGTTAGCTTCTGTTGTTCAGCCTCGGCATTCTCTTTACTGCTCAGACTAAAAATCACGATCGTAAAACCGTCATTCGCTGTTGGATCAGCCGTACCGTATAGTCCGTATTCGGGCTGATCGGCGGGGACTTCGGCTCCGGCACCCATTGAAATTGTTGCAGATTGTTGAACAACAGTTTCCTGCTCAGGTTCCGAAACAGTTTCTTCTATAGTTGAAGGAGCGGATTCCGTCTCCTCAGGTTCCGGCGTTTCAGTGGTGGCCATTTCTTCCGTTGCCTGCTCATCGGTTCCTGCTTCCTGAGCCTGTTCCTGTGCAGGCGGCGGAGTTTGTACCGGTTGCTGAATGGGTTGAACGGCTGGCTGTGATTTACCGTGGAACAACTCTGATACAAACGGGATCTCAACCACTTTATAATAAGCCAGCGCAGAAACTGCACTTAACAGTAAAATAAGAATGAGAACTACCCAAAGAAGCGGACTTGCCGGCTCAGCTTCTTTCTTTTCTTTTTTAGGCTTTTTCTCCTTTTTGGGCTTTTTCTTTGGTTCTTCTTCCGGTTTCTTTTCGGGCAGATCAGAAGAAATATTGGTGATCACCGGCATGATCTCTTCCCGGTTCTCATCTTCTATTCCTAAGCTCTCTTCCTCTTCAAATTCGCTGAACGGATCATCAAATTCATCTTCTAAACCTGCATCCAGGTTTAACTTTGCAGCCAGATCTTTTTCCAGATCCTCTTCTTCAGGTTCCTCTTCCGGCTCATCCCCAACTTCAGCAAACGGATCTCCCAGTTCGTCGGTAAATCCTGCTTCCAATTCATTTTCAGGTACTTTAGTCGGCTCTTCTTCAGCATCGGTAACATCATCCGTATCCTCTTCGTTAAGATCCTGTTCTTCGATACTGAAAAAATCGTTTATCGGATCATCCTCCGCGAGATCCTCTTCATCGCCGGATAATTCATCACCCATCAGGCTGCTAAGCAGCCGGTTTGCACTTTCATCCTCCTCACGGTGTGCATCAATTCCCCAGTCATCAGATGTAGGTAAGGGTTCTTCTTCCTCAGCATCATCAATTTCACCTAATGCCGATCCCAGCTCGTCTTCTAAAGTCCCTTCGCTTAGTGAGTCGAAGTCAATGTCTTCATGTTCATCCAGATCAATTTCTTTACCTGTGGTATCATCCCCGCCAAACAAAACATCATCCGGGTCTTCACTTTCAGTTTCCTCTTCAGCGGTTGGTTTGGCCGGTATCTCATCCTCATCAAGATCTACCACTAATCCCGAATATGGGTCACGTTTTCCGGGAACATCATCTTCTTTAATACCTATTCCTTCAAAAGGATCGTCGAAACTTGCATCCGGTTCTTCAATTACCTCATCTTCCGGCTCTACTTCATCCACGTCGATCTCGATGGGTTCCATTCCGGCATACTTAAAGTTGATCTCCGTTTCCAGTTCTTTGGAAGGGATGAACATCACCCTGTTACCGATACTACTGAATATTCCGAACCCTTCAATTTCGTATGCTTCATCTTCACTGATCGCCTGAGCGATCTCTGTGGTCAATTCCTCCAGTTGACTCTCAACTTTTTCAACATCCATCCCCGCCGCATCGGCAAGCAATTCCACCAATTTAGAATGATTTAAATGCATGGGATCACTCCTTTATTTCTGATGTGAATTCGATGGCATCGCGCGGGGGTAACATAACGGTGGTTCCATCAGCTCGTTTTTCTTGTTTTTGATTGTGATGCACCGATTTAAAAGTTCCCAGTTTTTCAATCTCAACTGAATTCTTCATGATGATCTGATCTCTGATCACAATCCCGAACGTTTTTAAGAAATCTTTGGTCATAGCTGATTATAAGTTTAAAGTTATGCCTCCAAATACCTGGAGTGGGCGCTCCTGATATCCATCCCACAATTCATAGTTCTGCCCCAAAATATTCAATACTTTCACATAAACACCAAATTTCTTGTTAATACGGTATTCAGCCCCGGCATTAAATAGTAAAAAGGCACTCAAATCTTCTCCGTTTGATACCGAAGCCCGCTTTCCAACATATTGAGCCCAGCTATTAAGTGTAAGTTCTTTGACGGGTTTAAATGAGAATGATCCGTTTACTCCGAGTTTTTCGTGATAGGGGATCGTGTTTCCATTATCGAGTTTCGGACTTCGGGCATAAAACCGTCCGTCGAACCAGAATTTTTCCGGAACAAGTTGTTGGGTTATTCCGCCAAACAATTCGAACACATTCGCTTTGCCGAAATTCAGATCGTAATAGGTATAGTAGGTCTGTCCGGCTCCGGTTTCTGCCGTGCGGGTATAGTAAGAGTAATCTTTAATGATCTCGTAGCTGACGCCCCCGAAGATCCGGTTTCCTTCTATGATCTGAAGCTCGATCTCACCGTAAGCGCCGGACGTATAGTTATGTCGCAATCCGATGTCTCCGAACAAAAACCGATTAGCCTGCTGATGTTCCTGAACTGTGAGCATTCCCGGTTTTCCGCTTACCCGACCTGTAATGGTTATGGCATCACGCAAATTCCAACGCAATGTTATTTCGGGAGTGAAGTAGATTCTGCTGGAGAATGCATCTTTTACATAGGCCGCGCCGGCATCAGCATTCAGATGCAGACTAAAATTGATCATTTTGCGGTATTGGAATCCCCCGGTTCCCATTATCCAGGTCTCTGCTCCTGAGGCACTGTTATCATAAGAACCGACATCTACGTCAGCATTCACTGAGAAGGTCTCATACAGTCGTTGTCCGGCCCATTTATTTGAAAAACCGGCATTGAAAGTAACTTCTTTGGTTTCACCGTTCAATGTTGCTGTTTCGGCGGAAAGTTCGGTATTGTAAAAATTACCCCCGGCGGTTGCGGTCCAGCCTTCCAGCGAATTATTCGTCTGTACCAATGTGAGCTCGGCACCCGAGCCCATATAGTTCTTTTCGGGAATTGCAGCTGTTATACCGGGCGATACAGGTGTTGTGAGATCGAACATCCGGTTGAAATCGCTCGTAAAATTGATGTCAGTAGTTAGCGTGAGATCTTCTTTTAGCTCATTTCTGTATCGAACATCGCCATTCAGATAACGAAACCCGGATGGGACATCAAGATGTGAACCTGAACTCTGAAAATTCACCGAGCCGGTTATTGAACTTTGATCATTCAGATCACTAAAAAAATACCCGTCAAATTCCGGACTGATATAATTACCGAAGCCTGCTTTTACAAAAGCGCTATGGCGATACGGGATCTCTAATACTGATTTTTTGGGTGGTTCCGGGCGGTCTAATTGGGTGATCGAAATATTCGCTACGGCCTGATCACGGCTTTCCATGAAAGGCATTCTGTTTGGATCGATCTGAAAGACCCGTGGCTTTGGGTTAAACCCTAAAATTGGTTGTCTTCTTAATCCCGGAAAACGTGCCCTGAACTCACTTCTGATCTCAATATCCTGCGGATTGATCTCCGGCAACAGTGAATTCTGGGGTGCCGGGCTACCGTCCTGTGCGAAGGCATTTCCACTGAAGCATAAAAAAGCGGTAAATAATAGGGTAGAGAATGATTTCATCGGCGAATAGAATTTGCTGAATGTACTAATTTTTAAAGGAAGGTTTAAGCCAAAGCCTGTGTAAATTGATGTACTGTAAAACCAACGCCATGTTCCGCGGAATGGTGTATGATTGAAAATCTGCCCGGAATACTCCCGATCTTTGATCAGTTACTTGCCTTGCGCTTCACGTTTCAGGGAAAGATACTTCTCGACAGCCAGCATGATCGGTGAAATAATAAGCACCATCAAAATGGTTGCGGCATGCGTGATCGTTGCAAATGCCAGTCCGGTAACTTCAGGAATGGCGTACAATACAAACAAGCTGTAAGTGATGAACAGGTGATAACTTCCGGTACCGCCGGGAGTAGGAATTGAGATCCCTACCGCCGAAACCATGGTAAGTACCACAGCATCCGCAATAGACAGATCGTAGATGGTATGGAGATCAAACATCCATAACGGGAAATACATCATCAGCACGTAGGCTGCCCAAATCAACGCAGTATAAAGCACAAACAGAGGCCAGTTCTTCAGCTTTCTGATGGACATCACTCCTTCAAAAAAGCTCTTAGCGGTAATCCTGATCTTTTCAATGAATCCAGCTACACGACCTTCCCCGGAGCTCAGTGTCTTCACCATCCGATACAGGATCCAGCTGCCCAGTATAAATCCGATCGTTGCAGCAGCTCCCCAGATCAAAAAGGTCTTGTATACGGCCGGATCAGAAAAGTCGATTCCAAATAAGTTGTGGAGTATTTCAGGGTCCGAGATCAGGAAAACACCCACAAATACCATGATAGTAAGCATACTTACCACATCGATGATACGCTCGAGAACGATGGTACCTATAAGTTTTGAATTACTTTCCCCAATGATCTTGGCCACATACACCGGCCGCGCAACTTCCCCTACTCGTGGCAGCGCGATGTTCGTGAGATATCCGAACATCACCCCCGAGAATAAGGTGGAACGATGAGGGATCTTATCCTCATCATGAAAAAGCATACGCCAGCGTTCTGCTCGTATGAAGTGAGCAAAAATAAGTGTTATCGCAAAGGGGAACACCCATCCCCAGGACATATTTTTTGAGGCTTCCAGGATCTCATCAAACGCTACATTCCTGAACGAAAGCCATAAAAAAAGTGCGGCGATCGCCACACTTACCAGAATCTTTATTGTATTCTTCACAGGTACTAATACCTCATATCAACAATTTCGGCATCCTCGGGTGGCGAAAGTTCAAAAATACCCTCCGCATCAGATAAAAACTCACCGTTCGAAAAACCGGTTATAATTACATTTTCGGCAAAATCAGTTGCCGTGATCTTTTGTGGATGCAGATCGCTTCCCACTTCGATGCTGATACCAACAAATACCGCAAAATCATCGTTGCTTTCCAGGTTGATCGTAGTGATCCCCCCTGAACTTTCTTCTCCGGCCAGCACATAGGTCTCATCCAATCCGCTGAGTAAGCGGGAAGGGGCAAAATCATCTTCTTCTGCATCATATTCACTGATGATCACCCGATTTCGCGCGGCATCATAAACGGTGGATAGCGCACCATCCACTACAATGATCTGATCATCGGCTTCCAGTCTGTATCCGTCTTTATTGATCCAGATCGTACCGTTGGTTTTTGTTTCTTCTTCGGTATAAGAATCAATATAGGTGTGGGTAAAATCTGCCTTAAAAACCTTACCGGCTTCAAATGTGGATCTCAATTGATCGAATATACTGTTCTGGGCAAAAACCGGTGTACAGAAATATGCCATGATAAACGCCAATAGCAGCGATCTTTTATAAATTGTCGAGCCCATCCAAAATTTCCTGAAGTTCATCTTCATCCTGAACCAATACATCTCTGGCTGTACTACCCTGATACGGACCAACGATCCCGGCATTAAATAATTGATCGATGATGCGTCCTGCGCGGTTATAGCCAATTTTTAGTTTCCGTTGTAATAACGAAACCGAGCCCTGTTGGTGTAAAATCACCACTTTTGCCGCGGCCTCGAACATTTCGTCTATGTCTTCTAACGGATCGGGGATGCCGGTATTTTCATCCTGAATAATTGGCAGATGGAAAGGCTGTTTGTACCCCGCCTGAGAACCCACAAAAGAATTGATGCGCTCTACTTCTTCGGTTGAAACAAAGGCATTCTGAATACGGGTCATGGAAGCGCCGTTGTGGAATAACATATCTCCCATCCCGATCAGCTGATCGGCGCCGCCCTGATCCAGAATGGTCCGGGAATCCACTTTCGATGCCACCTGATAGGCAACCCTTGCCGGGAAGTTTGCTTTAATAGTACCGGTTATCACATTTACAGAAGGCCGCTGCGTTGCCACCACCATATGGATACCGACAGCCCGTGCGAGCTGAGCAATTCGTGCGATCGGTTCTTCAATTTGTTTACCGGCCGTCATCATTAGATCGGCGAGCTCATCGATCACCACAACGATATAGGGCAGGTGGCGGTGACCCAATTCATCTTCCAGTTCGCCGTCTTTAAATTTCTGGTTGTACGCTTTAATATCACGAACCATTGCCATTTTGAGCAGATCGTAGCGCTCATCCATTTCTTTGGTCACGCTATTGAGTGTATCCAGCGCTTTTGATGTATCCGTGATGATCGGTTCATCCGCATCAGGTAACATCGCCAAAAAGTGATTCTGAATATTACGGTAGAGAGAAAGTTCAATCTTCTTGGGATCGATCATTACAAATTTCAGGTCATCGGGATGGCATTTGTACAACAAACAGGTAATGATGGTATTGATCCCCACCGATTTACCGGAACCGGTTGCCCCTGCTACCAAAAGATGGGGCATTTTGGTGAGATCCTGCATAAACACTTCGTTTTCGATGGTCTTACCAAAGGCCACCGGAAGGGTCATGTTGGTCTCTACAAATTTTTTGGTATTGATCACCTGCTTGATGTACACCGTTTCGCGGGTGGTGTTCGGCACTTCGATCCCTACCGCCGATTTACCAGGAATAGGGGCCAGCATCCTTAATCCTTTCGATGCCGTAGCCATCTTTAGGTCGTTTGCATAGCTTTCGATCTTACTGATCTTTACATCCGGAGCAGGTTCCAGTTCATACAGGGTAACCGTTGGTCCAACAATGGCGTTGATACCCACAATTTCGATCTTATGTCGCTTCAGCTTATCAAGAATGATACGTTTATTTTCCTTGATCTCTTCCAGATCCACCTCATTCCCTTCATTCGGTGGAGAATTTAACAGATCGATGGTCGGGAATTTGTACTTGATGACCGGTACTTCTTTGGCCCGTTCCTGATTGATCTTATCCAGATCTTTTTCGCCGGCCGCCTCATCACCTTCACCTTTGTAAATGGCTACTTCCACATCATCGTCGTCATCCCCCGAATCCTTATCCGGCTTTTCGAGAATGGCCCGGGGACGGGTATCTAAATTCTGAACCGCCGCTTTTTCTTCTTCAATCCGCTTCCGGTCTTCCTCTTCCGATTTTTCTACAATCTCATCAATACTTTTCGGAGCCGGGGTCGGTTCTGAGGGAGCATTGGCTTCTTCTTTTGCCTTCGCTTCCGCTTTCTGACGCTGTTCAATTTTTTTCTGGCGTTCTTTTTCTTTCTTCGCCTCTTCTTTCTCCTCTTTCTTTTGCCGGATCTCATCTTTTTTAGCGGCAATCCGGGCTTCGCGTTCTGCCTGCTTCTCCGCTTTCCGTTCTTCCCGGGCCTGTCTCGATTCTTCCAGTTTTTCTTTCATGGAATCCATCCAGATCTTTATGCTGTCGATGGTTTTCTGAAGATCACGATCGATAAAGAGTAGTATGGTGACCAGTACTAATACTGAAAGGATAAAAATGGAACCAATTCCCGTGATATTTTGCAGGATCTGAGAGATGGCAATACCTGCACCTCCACTCCAGACCGAATCTCCCGGAAAATCAGCATTTGTATTTAACCACCCGATAAATGCCGAAGCAAGGATCATTCCCCAAATGGAAAGAATGGTAAGCCAGCCATTTTCTTTGATCGGCCGATGCCGGAATACATGCCATCCGTTGTATCCCAGTATTAATGCCAGAACTATACTGGTATAGCCAAATAATGCATATACTAAAAAGTGAGAGATGTATGCCCCGACCGGTCCCAGCCAGTTCTGGATCAACCTGGATGAAGCATCCGGATTGAACAGATCGGTAAAGGTTAGACTACGGGCGTACTGGTAATCATCAGAAGTATAAGAGAGAATACTCAGCCCCAGTAATACAGCGATCGCAATGAGTATAATCCCTGTGATCTCGACTTTACGAGCCGAATCGACCGGGCCTGTTTTTGCTGTATTCAGTTTTTTCTTAGCCATTCAGATTGGTTATAAGACCATCTTTCATTCCAGGCAGTACATCAAAATGATCTACCTGGCAACAGAAAGCGATATCACCTTCGGGCACTAAATTACGCAACCGGTAAGCGTGATCACTCTTACTGATGGTTTCTTCGAGATTATGTCCAAATTTTTCGTACAGTCCAAAAGCTACTTTGGCGCCGTCTTTAGTTGCATCCGGCAAGTTTCCGTCGCACATTTTATGAATCAGTGATCCGGCAAACAAGGTATCTTCCAGAGAGAGACGTCCTCTCCAGCCGGAGCAGATCAATACAATTTCATCATCATGCTGAGCCAAAGCATTCAGCACACTTTGCTGATTGAGGAAGGTACCAATATATATCCGGTTTGCAAGTGCAGCTTTTTTAATAGCCTTGGTGCCATTGGTGGTATTAAAGATAAGGGTGGCATCTTTGATCGTATCGGGAGTGTATTCCTGTGGAGAGTTCCCCAAATGGTAGCCCTCGATCTTGGTGCCGTTCTTTTCACCACATAACATATAATCGTTTTGATCCATAGTGCGGGCAATTTTTACGGCATCGCTCATATCTTCAACCGGGATGATCTTTTTTGCTCCGTTATTGATCGCCGTTACAATAGATGATGAGGCACGTAACACATCAATGATCACAGCCGTCTTGCCGCGAAGGTCTTCTTCGTTAAACGCCTGAACCGAAAAAAATACGTCTATATAACTCAAATCCGGCATAGTATCCTCTCTTTAAAAATAATTACTTGATAAATGGTGGTTTGGTAACGGTAGCCGCCGCAGTCTTTTTGCGGATGGCGATCTGAATAGTAGTTCCATCAGCAGCATATGGTAATTCAACATAACCCATACCTATTCCTTTACCTAAGGTAATGGACATTGTTCCGCTGGTTACCACCCCGATCTTATCACCATTATCATTCAATATATCATACCCGTTTCTTGGAATTGATCGCTGATCTTCCACTATAAACCCGATCATCTGCCGGGTTTTTCCTTCTTCTTTCACTTTAAGAAGCGAATTTTTACCGACAAATTCACCTTTATCAAATTTGGTGATCCAGCCCAACCGTGCTTCCAGTGGATTGGTCTGCGCAGTAATATCGTTTCCATACAAGGCATATCCCATTTCAAGACGAAGCGTATCTCGTGCACCAAGCCCGCAGGGTTCCATTCCAAACGTATCTCCGGCTTCAAAGATCGCATTCCAGATAGCTTCTGCATCCGTAGTATTCACGTCAAAATAAAGCTCGAATCCTTTTTCGCCGGTATAACCGGTAGCTGAGATGATCATATCGGCGCCGGCGAATGTTCCCGTAGTGAATCCGTAAAATGGAATTCCGGACAGGTCTACATCGGTAAGTTTTTGAAGAGCGTTGGCCGATTTTGGCCCCTGAACTGCGAGTAATGCGTAATCATCGGAGCGATTCACCAACTCAGCATTCATAGAATTTTGAGAGGAGATCCATTCAAAATCCTTATCCACATTAGCTCCATTTACCACCAGCATGTAATGTTCATCGGCGAGTTTATATACGATCAGATCGTCAACAATTCCGCCATCTTCATAGCACATACAAGAATATTGAGCCTTACCGGGCACCAATTTTGAGGCGTCGTTCACTGTAACTTTCTGTACCAGATCCAGGGCATAGGGACCGGAAACAAAAAATTCTCCCATATGCGAGACATCAAATACGCCCACCGCTTCACGAACGGCAGCATGTTCTGTTTTGATCCCTTTGTACTGAACCGGCATTTCGAAGCCGGCGAATTCTACGAGTTTACCTCCGATACGCTGATGAATAGCGTGAAATGGTGTTTTCTTAAGCATGCAGATTGTTGTTGGATATTCAGCATGTCGAAGGTAGTGATTTTTCGAGAAAAGAAAGCGGGAAACCGTGTGTTAGTCTTCGCCGGACCCCTCTTTATTCTCTTTTTCTTTTTTTGAATCACCCGGTATCGCATTTCTGAAGTTGATATCGCGTTGTGGAAATGGAATTTCGATATCATATTCGCGGAATTTGCGCACGATCGCCTGATTCAGCTCATTCTGAATCACATATTTTTTCTTTACATCCGGGATCCAGGCCAGCAATTTCATATCCCAGGAAGAATCGCCAAACGACCGAAGGTGAATGTCATGTTCGGGGTGATCGAGCACACTTTCGCTTTCTTTTGCCACTTCGTCGAGTGCTTTAACTACGGTATCCACATCCGAACCGTAAGCTACACCCACATCAATGGAGAGTCGATAGGTTGGGTCACCGTGCGAATAATTTACAACATCTTTACTCACAAACTCCGAATTCGGTACAATGATGGATATGTTATCCAGGGTTTTTACCATGGTACTGCGAATGTTGATCTCCTGAACATCTCCCTCAATTCCGTTTACCATCACCCGGTCGCCCACGCTGATCGGGCGTTCGAATAATACGATCAAACCTGAGATAAAATTAGAAGTGATATTCTGCAGGCCAAAACCAATACCAACAGACAGAAAACCGAAAATAACGGCAAGTCCGGTGAGGTCAATCCCTAAAAACTGAAAAGAAACAAACACCCCGATGATCACCACTACATATTGCGACATGCGGGAAAGGGTGTATCTAAGACCACTATCGTGGATAAACCGCGGAAGTATCTTTTTGTTCAGAAATCGTTTTAGAAAAGACGCCAGCAACGAAAACCCAACAATGAACAGCAAAAAAACCAGCAATGACATAAAGGTTACCGGGGTGTCCTGAATCTCAAATAATGTCACGTTCAGAAAATCCTTCACATAAACAAAGATCTCGGAAATGCTGTAATCGGTGGGATTGGGTATCTGAAAGGTCGAGTCTGTTTCGATTATAGAAGAATCCGGTGTGAGGGAATCTGCCATAGCAGGTTGCATCACATTCGAGGCCTGCATCAATATTGAGATCATATTCATAAACTAGTGGGTTGTACTCCCGGTTAAATTGCTTAAGTAATTAGGTAAAGCGATAAAGGGAAAATGAAGTTCCTTTTATTAATCTGCAATGCCACAAATTCTGCTAAGAGAGTTCAGGTAATGGTATGAACTTATTTTTCATAAACTTCATATTTAATTCTTGCCATCACAGAACTTTTTTGCAAAACTGAGGTTACGATTTTAAGACCCTTAAATGAACAACCTTAACCTGCCTGCATAATGACAAGAATACGTATTTCCGGTATCATTGCCCTGCTTTTAGTCTCCATACTTTCATGCTCAAAACAAGAACAACTTCAGATAACCGTACCCTCAGAATTTGATGCCTATATTTCCGGATTTACGTCCGGAGAGATCAGTGCCTTTGGGGAGATCGGTGTTACTCTTGCTGATCAGATCCCGGAGAATAAGCGTTTAGAAAGCGGTCTTTTTGTGATCGATCCGGCGGTTAAAGGCTCAGCAAAATGGGTAAATGATCGTACTGTGGTATTTAAACCGGCATCTTCTTTACAAAACGATGTACAGTATACCGTGCAATTCAATCTGGATAAGGTGATGGATGTAGCAAAGGGTAAAAGTCCTTTTGTGTTCAGGTTCGCAACTATTAAGCAGGATATGGAAGTGGAACTAGCCGGAATTGAACCGGACCCGGCAAATAAGAACACCCTGAGTATTGAAGGCACGATCTATACGGCTGATGTGGCCGATCCCACCCGGATAAAAAAAGTGATCAAAGCAACTCAGATTGGTGAAGCGTTGGAAATTAACTGGCAAAAGGATGCGGGTACTAAGTCTTTTCGATTTCAGATAAGTGGTATTCAGCGTTTAGAAGAACTTTCAAAAGTAAAGATCAGCTGGAATGGTTCTCCCATCGGGGCCGATGCAAAAGGAAGCAGCGAAGTGGAAGTTTCTGCGATCGGAGATTTCGAGCTGCTGGAGACCAGGGTATTCCGGGATGAAAATCCACGTATTGAACTCACCTTCTCCGATCCACTAGATGCCCAACAAAACCTGGAAGGCCTCATCCGCCTGGAGAAAGATATCCCACTCAATTACATCATTTCAGAAAACAAGGTGGTGGTAAATCCCAGAAACCGAAGAAATGGAGATGAAGTACTGATCATAGACGAAAACATTAAGAGTGCCTCGGGGAAAGAACTGGGAACCAGCTATCGCCGAACCATTCGTTTCTATCAACCAAAACCTCAGGTGGTACTGCTGGGAAAGGGGGTTATCATTCCGCGCTCAGAAAATCTGTATGTACCGTTCAAGGCCGTTAGTCTGGGAGCGGTTGATGTACAAATTTCCCGCATCTTTGAGAATAATATCGGGCAGATGCTGCAGGATTACGAACTCGATGGAATGAGTTCATGGAATCTGCGCAGAGTGGGGCGTCCCGTTTTTTCCGGAGTCATTCCGCTTTCTTCGCTCGGCAGTGTGGATGTGGGCGATTGGAATAATTATGCATTGGATCTTTCAGAATTCATTGAACCCGAACCCGGAGCGATCTATCAGGTTGAGATCGGGTTCCGTGCCCATCAGGCAATATATCCCTGTGATGCGAACAGTCCGGTGAGTTCGACCATTTCCGAGAATCAAAGCTGGACACTAAGCCCCGAATTAGAAGCCGAATACTGGGATAATTACTCGGATTATTATTATCCCGATGGCTATACCTGGCGTGACCGGGACAATCCCTGCACCGTTTCGTATTACAACGACAATCGCAGGATAAAACGAAATGTGCTCGCCTCAGACCTTGGTATCATTGCCAAAAGAGGGGCCGATAAAGAGGTCACCATTTTTATCACCGACATCCGCAACGCTACTCTAAAGGCCGGTGTAACCGTTCAATTATTTGATTTTCAACAGCAGGAATTATCATCGGGAGTAAGCGGTGCCGATGGTAAACTTGTTCTGCCGGCCGATCATGAACCGCACTACATCATTGCTTCCATTGATGATCAAAAGGGTTATTTGCGGGTGGATGATGCGTCTTCTTTATCGCTCAGTGATTTTGATGTTTCCGGAGCCCGTGTTCAAAAAGGCCTGAAAGGATTTCTATATGGTGAACGCGGTGTGTGGCGCCCGGGAGATTCATTGTTCGTTACTCTCATCCTCGAAGACAAAAATCAGGTACTGCCTGAAGGTCACCCGGTCACGTTTGAATTGCGAGATCCTTCCGGTCAGCTCACCGACCGGCAAACCTTCCGGGCATCGCTGAATGGCTTTTTCGTGTATGAGGGAAAAACGGAAAAACAGGCCCCAACCGGGAACTGGCGTCTTACTGCCAAAGCCGGGGGACAATCGTATACCAAAGTGCTTAAAATTGAAACGGTAAAACCAAACCGGCTGAAAGTCGAGGTAGATTTTGAGGAAGACTTTATCACTTCCCGGGATCGGAAAATGAAGGCGACCCTCCATTCGCAATGGCTTCACGGAGCAACTGCCCGGAACCTGAAGGCAGATGCTGAGATGAGCCTTTCCCCGGCCGAACCTTCTTTTGATGGATACGATGATTTCAGCTTCACGGACGAAACCATTTCTTTTTCTTCCACTCCGGAACAGATCTTCGATGGTACGCTGGATGAAACCGGTAACGTGGATTTCACCCATACCTTCGCTCCATTAGCGGAAGGGCCGGCTAAGGTGAGTGTTAATCTGAATCTCCGGGTTTTTGAACCTTCCGGCAATTTTAGTGTAGGGCGAACCTCCACAACCTATTATCCATTCCGCACCATCGTTGGGGTGAAACCGCCTGTGGCCGATGATGATCGTTATGGTAACTGGCTAAGCCGGAACGAAGAACACCGCTTCGAAGTGGTTACCCTAAATAACGAGGGTGTTCCGGTTGGCTTTAAAGAACTTCGCTACGAAGTATATCACATTCGTTGGAGATGGTGGTGGGAACGGGGCAGAGAAAACCTCAGCAGTTACTTCCAGCGACAGAATGTCCGCAAAATTAGTTCAGGGAAACTCACAACCAGGTCAGATGGTACAAATGAGTTAAAACTCAGAGTTCCTGATGGAGCAGAAGGGGGGCGTTACCTGGTCAGAGTCAGCGACCCGAAAGGTCATCATTCAACCAGTACGGTTGTCTATGTTAGCTGGTATGGCGGCAGAAATAGTTCGGTAAGTCCTGCTCAACTCACTTTTTCTTCCGACAAGGATTCTTATCAAACCGGAGATGATGTAGAACTCACCATTCCAAGCAGCGAAGGTAGTAAGATCCTGCTGAGTCTGGAAACCGGATCAAAAATTCTGGAAACAGTTTGGCTGGACGGGAAAAAAGATGAAACGATCTACACATTTAGAGCTGATGGACGTATGAGTCCAAACGTATATGCTCATGTGATGCATATACAGCCTCATGCCCAAACCGACAACGATCTGCCGATCCGAATGTACGGAGTAATTCCCATTTCGGTGGAAGACCCGGAAACACGACTCGCTCCCGAGATCACCATGGCAGATGAACTTCGCCCCGAAACCAATACTACCATCAGAGTACGTGAACAGAATGGAAAGGCAATAACCTATACCCTGGCGATGGTGGACGAAGGACTGCTGGATCTCACCAATTTTAATACGCCTCAACCGCATCCGGTTTTCTATGCCCGCGAAGCACTGGGAATTAAAACCTGGGATATGTTTGAATTCGTAACCAGTGGTTTTTCCGGAAATATATCCAGAATTCTGGCAGTAGGAGGAGACGGTTCTGCCTTATCGGCTGATGCCCTGAATGAGGCCAATCGTTTTGAGCCAATGGTTCGGTTTGCAGGTCCTTTTTATCTGAAGGAAGGAGAGGCCAATCAACATACCATCTCAGTGCCAAATTATGTAGGCTCCGTACGAACTATGGTCATTGCAGGACAGAACGGAGCGTATGGAGAAACTGAAAAGACCACGCCTGTTCGTAAGCCGGTGATGGTACTTGCAACACTGCCACGGGTTCTGGGTCCGGCCGAAACCGTTGATCTTCCCGTAAGTGTATTTGCGATGAAAGATGATATCAGAAGCATTCAGGTAGAAATGGAAGCGAGTGATATTTTTGAAGTGATCGGCGACCACTCCTCGACCGTTCGGTTTGATGAAGCCGGAGATGAGCTCGTTACTTTTAAACTGAAGACCAAGACCAAAGTGGGAGTTGGTAAGATAAAAGTGGAAGCGAGAAGTGGATCAGAGACCGCCTATCATGAAATTGAGATCGCTGTTCGAAACCCAAATACTCCATTCACCGACATTAAAGAAGAAGTAATGGAGGCCGGAGAACGGTGGACGATTCCTTTCGAACCACAGGGAATGGCCGGAACCAATACCGCTATACTGGAATTGTCCCGCATTCCACCGGTAGATTTTGGCCGAAGACTCCGATATCTGATCCGTTATCCACATGGCTGCATCGAACAGACCACTTCTTCCGTTTTTGCCCAGCTCTATGTGGACAAAGTGATGGAGATCAATGATGAAAGAAAAGCCACCATTCAAAAAAATGTTGAAGAAGGTATCCGAAGAATCGCACGATTTATGACTCCTTCGGGTGGTCTCGGCTACTGGCCCGGTTATGAAGACGCCAATTCCTGGGGGACTAATTATGCCTATCACTTCCTGCTCGAAGCCCAGAAACAAGGCTATTATGTTCCCTCCGATCTGTTGAATAAGATCAATCGCTTCCAAACCAACTCAGCCCGAAACTGGCGCGAAACAGAGTATACCCGCTCCGATCTTATGCAGGCTTACCGCCTTTATACGCTGGCGCTGGCTAAAACTCCTGAACTGGGAGCTATGAATCGCTTCAGAGAGCGGGAGGATCTTTCCATTCAGGCCCGATGGCGACTGGCTGCGGCCTATGTGATGATCGGACAGCCCGAAGCGGCTGAAGATATCGTTCAGGGTGCAAGTACCATTGTACCCGATTACCGCGAACTATCGGGTAGTTTCGGCTCTTCGTTGCGCGACCGGGCTATGATCCTCGAAACACTGTCCCTGCTTGATTGGGAAGAGGTGGCTAGTATTCAGGCACGTGACATCGCCAAAGCGCTGAGTTCCCAAACGTGGCACAGCACTCAAACCACAGCCTATGGTTTGATCGCCATCACTAAATTTCTGGAGAAATATCAGGCGGCGGCAATAATGAGCGCTGACTATACCCTCAATCAATCCCGAAATGGTTCCGTGAATTCCGGGGCATTTGTGGTTCAGATTCCCATCAACATGGATGAATTCAACAGCAATGAGTTGGTGGTGGACAATACCGGCGAGGGCACCCTTTTTGCCCGGCTTATTTTGGAAGGCACTCCATTGATCGGTGATAATGTTTCTGCTTCGAACAGCCTTCGGCAGAAAGTAAAATATATGACTCTGAATGGTGATGAGATCGACCCTTCCGAGATCACACAAGGCTCCGATCTGGTGGTTGAAGTCACCGTTTCTAATCCCGGAATGCGGGGAACTTACAAAGAACTGGCTTTAACTCAGATATTTCCCTCCGGTTGGGAGATCCGTAACACCCGCATGGAGAGTGATGAGTTCAAAGAGCCGGTTTCTAACTACGATTATCAGGACATCCGGGATGATCGGGTATACACGTATTTTGATCTGCGACCTAATTCTTCCAAAACTTTCCGGATGCAACTGAATGCCAGTTATCTGGGTGAGTTCTACTTGCCGGCCGTCTCAACCGAAGCCATGTACGACGAAACCATAAGTGCCCGGACTCCGGGTAAATGGGTTAAGGTGACAGAACCGGGAGAATAGAAAACTACAGCCTCCATCAACCTAACGATCAAAGAAAAGAACACATATCGCACCGTTAAAAAAGCTGGGATAATCAGTAGTCTGCTTATCGCTGCCTTTCTCTACTGGGACTCCTTGCCGGCACCTCTTTTTGATGCTTCATATTCTACCGTACTGGAAAGCAGATCCGGAGCATTGCTGGGGGCTAAGATCGCGGATGATGGTCAATGGCGATTCCCGGTCTCCGGGAATGTGCCTGAAAAATTTGAAAAAGCCATCATCGAATTTGAGGATCGGAATTTCAAAAAACATCCCGGGGTGGATCCGGTAGCCATAGGCCGGGCCATCATCCAAAACTACCGGGCCGGTGAAGTAGTTAGCGGGGCAAGTACCCTCACCATGCAGGTCATCCGGCTCGCAAAGCAAAACCCGGAGCGCACCATCACCGAAAAATTAACAGAGATGGTACAGGCCACCCGGCTGGAACTCACTCATTCTAAAAAGGAGATTCTCGCCCTGTATGCGGCTCATGCCCCTTTTGGAGGGAATGTAGTGGGGTTGGAGGCTGCTTCGTGGCGATATTTTGGTCGAAAACCGGAGCAGTTGTCCTGGGCGGAATCCGCCATGCTGGCAGTATTACCAAACAGCCCTGCGTTGATCCATCCCGGTAGAAACAGGGCAGAGCTGGAAGCAAAACGCGACCGGTTATTGGGCCGGCTTTTCGAACAGGGCATCATTGATTCACTTTCCTACGAACTGGCTTTGTTAGAACCCTTGCCGGATAAACCACGCCCACTTCCGTCACTTGCCCCTCATTATCTTGCCAACCAATATTTGGGGGCCAATTCCGGAGAACGGATCAGTTCATCGATCCGGCAGAACCTTCAGCAGAAAGTGACTGATATTGTAGGATATCACCATGAGCAGCTCTCATCAAATGGCATTCATAACGCCGCGGTTGTGGTATTGGATGTAAGAAATCATGAGATCGCGGCCTATGTGGGAAATACCCGTTCAGGATCGGAAAATGACGAACAGGTTGATGTGCTTCAGGCTCCACGCAGCACCGGAAGCATCCTGAAACCTTTTCTGTATATGCTGACATTACATGAAGGGCAGATCCTGCCCAATACGTTGATCCCGGATGTTCCCTCTCGCTTTTCTGATTATACCCCTCGAAATTTCACCCGTACTTATACCGGAGCTGTCCCGGCCTCTGAGGCTTTGTCCCGCTCCCTGAATGTCCCTGCTGTACACGAATTGCAGGAGTTCGGAGTCCCTAAGTTCCAGCATTATCTTCATCAGCTGGGGCTAACCACCATCAATAACCCACCTGAACATTACGGGCTTACCCTTATTCTTGGCGGTGCTGAATGTACGTTATGGGAGATCTCCTCTGCGTATGCATCGCTGGCTGATTTCATGAATCGTTATGACGTCCGGGAGGAGAAAAGCAGGCTGTTTAAACGGGTGGATTTTTCGGGGGAAGCCGACCTTGATGACCTTTCCGGATTTAACTTAAGCGCAGGAGCTTTATGGAGCACGTTAGAAGCTATGGTGAATGTAAACCGCCCTGAAGGCGAGGTATTTTGGCGCCGGTTTGATGGTGCCCGAAAAGTAGCCTGGAAAACAGGAACCAGTTTTGGTCACCGGGATGGCTGGGCGATCGGAGTTACTCCGGAATATGTGGTCGGGGTTTGGGCAGGAAATGCTGACGGAGAGGGGCGCCCCGGGTTGACCGGCGTGAAAACAGCCGGCCCTATCCTTTTTGATGTTTTTAACACATTGCCAGAAACCAGCTGGTTCTATGAACCGGTTTATGATCTGGATAAGATCGAGGTGTGCGCAGTCAGTGGTCACCGGGCAGGTGAATTTTGCGAGGATCGGGATACGACCTGGGTACCCAAACCCGGACTAAAAACCTCTGTTTGTCCTTACCACCGATCCGTACATCTTAATGCAGATGAAACCCTGCAGTTGAATAGTTCCTGCGCTGATCTGAAAGACATCACCACGCGATCATGGTTTGTACTACCACCTGATCAGGAATGGTATTACCGGAAAAAAAATCCCGCATATGCATCACTTCCCCCCTTCGATCCGGATTGCCGCAGGGAAGAACTCACAGCCATGAAAATGATCTATCCCTTTTCCCGTTCCAGCATTTATGTGCCTGTAGAATTGAATGGAGAAACCGGCAAGACCGTATTTGAAGTGGCTCACCGAACGCCATCAACCCGGGTTTTCTGGCATCTGGATGAACAATATCTGGGAGAGACCAACCGCATTCATCAGCTTTCCCTATCTCCTGAACCCGGTAAACACACACTGGTTCTGGTAGATGAATTCGGTGAACGCCTCGAACAACGCTTCGAGATCGTTGGGCGTTAGTTCTGTCTCTGAGGAATTTACTATTTGAAATAGCCGGTACGTGCTAACATAGAGTTTCAAGCTGAGGATAATATCATACACAAAAAAAGGCGGCGGGATATCCTCCCGTCGCCCTCGCTTGTAACTAACTAATACTGAGTTATAAATATCGTAAAGTCACAGAACCGCCACTGGTTCGGGCGAAAATACGGGTTCCGCCTCCGTTCAACGTGCCTTTGATCTCATCCTTCTCGTACTTTCCGCTGAAATTCTTCAGGTCGGCACGTACACGATTACCGTCAAGATCCACTTCATAGCCCTGATCTTTTGGGACCGTGATGGTGATGCTTCCGCCAGAGGTTTTCAGTTCTATAAAATCGTCCGGTTCCGGAATTTCTGCATTGATCGACCCGCCGGAAGTGCTTGCCTCAACATTCCCGTTCACCTCTTCCAATGTGATACTTCCGCCACTTGTGCGGGCTTTGATCCCACCGGTTACATTCTCCGCCCGGATCCGTCCGCCGCTGGTATTCACATCTGCAAACCCCTGCACATCTTCTATGGTGATGGAGCCACCGGAGGTTTTAAGGTCAAGATCGCCATCGATGGAAGCAGCACTTAAACTACCACCGCTGGTTCGGGCTTTCTGATCGCCCATCAAGTTTTCCAAAGTGATGGAGCCTCCCGACGTATTAAGGTCTGTGATGGCTCTAATCGGTGTGTATACTTTAAAAGAAATACTCACATTGTTATTTCCCCAACTACGTCCGCGGCGTTTTGCTGATGCGGTAACTGTATTTCCGGTTCTGCTGATATCGATATCCCAGTCATCCAGGTCCACATCCCCGCGATCCATCAGCCGGCCACGTTTGCGAACGATCATTTCAACTTTCACCTCATCGGTATTCTTTCCATATACTTCAATAAAGCCGCCGGAAGTACGTACATCTACCCGAACATCATCTGATACGTCAAATTCTTCGGTCACATAGGCTTTCTGAGCCTGAATATTTACTGCAAGTACAGCAAATACAGCCAAAAACGAGGCTAAGGTTACAAGTTTTGTTCTTAAGTGTGTCATCATTGAACCCATAATTTTTTATTATACAACTGACGCTGATTACGCCTTTGGCAGCAATTAGTTGCACATGATGATAAGACGAACCAAAATTTGTAAGGTTACCGGCCGGAGGTAGTGAAGATATTTGAAGGTTTGCGTATCATTACCAAAATTTAGATCACACTGTATGAAATTACCCTTTATACTTGCAAAGCGTTTTGTGGCGGGCGAGAGCTTCACTGAATCCATCCCAAAAGCACAATATCTGAACGCTAAAGAGCTGAAACTCACCCTCGACTTGTTGGGTGAAAATGTTTCTGACCGGGCTAAAGCTGATGAGACGGTCGAGAATTACATCAAATTACTGGATGGTATAAAAGAACAAGGGTTGATAAGCAGTATCTCCATCAAGCTTACCATGATGGGACTCGATATCGACCGGCAATACTGCAAAGACAATCTGTTCAAATTACTGGAAGTGGCCAAGAATCATGGTCAGTTTGTGCGTATTGATATGGAAGGCAGTGATTATACGCAGGTAACACTGGATCTTTTTAAAGAGGCTTTAAAAGAATTTGGAAATAAGACCGTCGGCATCGTGATCCAGGCCATGCTGCACCGTACCAAAGATGACATTGCAGAACTCGCTGAATTAAATGCAGATGTTCGCTTAGTAAAAGGGGCTTACAAAGAGCCCGCTGAAAAAGCTTTACAAAACATGGCGGAGATCCGTACCGCATTTAAGGAATACGCAAAGGTGTTGCTCGCAAACACTTCCTTTCCCCGTTTCGGCACCCATGATGACGAACTGGTGAATTGGATAAGGGATTATGCTGCCAACGAAAATTTGGCTAAAGACGCCTTCGAGTTCCAGATGCTCTATGGATTGCGCGAAGAAACGATGGTCAACCTGACCCAACTTGGCTACTGCACGCGTGTTTATGTGCCTTTTGGCACCGATTGGTTCCCTTATTTCAGTCGCCGCCTGATGGAACGCAAAGAGAATATCTTCTTTGTGCTCACTGCCATGTTCAAAAAATAACGATCATCATTTACCTAACATTGATCCATCTTAAATCTCTGAACGGAACTACCTTTCACCGTAAATCCTTTGTGTGATCATGGAAACCTTCAGCGAAAACAGTATCAATCTATATCTGATCGGTGGTCTCTTCATGTTCACCGGAGTAATGCACTTTGTAAAACCCCGGGTATTTGAACGGATCATGCCGGATTATATCCCTCACCACAAAGCCATGGTATTCTGGAGTGGTGTATTTGAAGTGTTGGGAGGAATAGGAATTATGATCCCGTTCAGCAGAATTTTTTCTGCCTGGGGACTGATCGCCCTGCTCATCGCGGTATTTCCTGCCAACATCGACATGTTTGTGAAGTCCGTTAAAAGAGCACCTTTTCTTTCGCTCAGAACACAGATCACTTTCTGGAGACTCCCCGTTCAGTTCTGGCTGATCTATTGGGTATATGTCTCCGCAGGGTTATGATCTGCTCAATTACGGAGCGGTAATCACTCATCAAAATCTGTAATTCTTTTTTGTAACAGCTTGATTACCAACCCCCTCTTTCCGTATCTACCTCATACACTTACATGATACGAGATAAAGGCACATATTTTTTAGCGCTGGCGGCAGGGTTATTGGTTTCATTCGTTCCGGTTCTTGGTGATTTCCACTTCGAATCTGCGCTCCTGGCCGGGACTGCAGGCGCATTTCTGGCCGCATGGAAAGCCGCAGATCAACAACATGATGGAGAAGAACTGCTGGCAGCTGCAGGTATCGTTCAGCACCTGTATGTGTTTAGCCTGCCTTTATTTTTATTCTCCCTGTTCTCAGGGTGTTTTACGAACGATGCCTTTGGCTTTTGGATACTCACCCCCATTCCCTCTGTGTTCTTTGGTCTGGCAGCCGGGCGGTTTTTCCGTAAAACGGGATTCCCCAAACCCCGCTTATTCGGCCTGCTTTTTTTGTCCTGGGTATCTGTTGGAGTGTTAGGCATCGAATTCTTTACCCTGCCTCAGGTTTACTATTTCAATCACGTATGGGGAGCCTGGCCCGGCCCGATCTATGATGAATCGGTGACCATCTCCACTTCGTATCTGGTCTTCAGAATGCTCACTATTGGCTGGATCGCGATCCTGTGGTTCCTTCCGGACTTCCGTAAAGCACACGACGTCAAGTTCATCGTATTAATTCTTATTGCCGGGATGTTGATGGGGTATTTGAATCTGGCCGGTTCCGGGATCATTACTCCCCGATCCTATCTGAAAAAAAAACTCCATACTGAAGTCCATACCGCACATTTCGATATATACGCCGCGCCCGAACAATTCAATGAACAAGAGTTAGAATACTGGGCTGCCAAACAGGAGTTTTATTTCGACCACATCACAAAAGCGCTCGAAATTGACTGGCCGGAAGGTCACAGGATCGAATCATATTTCTACGGAAACGCCTGGCAGAAAAAAGCGCTGGTCGGTGCAAAATTCACCAGTTACGTGCCGGTTTGGTTAACACAGGATCAGCTCCATATCGCCAAAGAACACCTTCATGGTGTGTTGATGCACGAAATGGTACATGTGATCTCCAAACAATTCGGCAACGATCTCTTTCATGCTAGTTGGAGTATAGGGTTAATTGAAGGGTTGGCAGAGGGGATCGCCCGCGATGCCTCAAACCGTTCTACGCTGGATCAGATCCTGGCAGCGAATCCACCGTATCCCACCAGCGAGCAAATGCAGAATGCTCTTTCATTATCCGGGTTTTACGGGGGTGCATCAGGCGTGAGTTACACAACAGCAGGATCATTTGTAAGCTATTTATTGGACGAATATCCGGTTCAGCAATTTAAAGAAGCTTACCGAACCAATCGTTTTGAAGAAGCCTATCAGTTACCTTTTGACTCACTTGTGGTCGGGTGGCGAAGAACACTTCCCGAAGAAAAGATCGATTCGGTGGATCGTGAAGTATCTCAGCTCATGTTCAGTCAACGGTCTATTTTTCAGAAAACCTGTCCGCACTCTGTGAGTGAGGAAATGGAACTTTGGGACAGATACCGGTATTTTGAAACGGTTGGTGACACCTCCAAAGCGCTCTCTTATCTGGAAAAATTGCATGAAAGAGCCCCTCAGAATTTACTCATCAAACAACGCTGGGCTGGGTATAAATTGCAAGCCGGAGAAACCGAGGCCGTTATACAAGATCTGGCTTTAGTGGATTCAATGCCTGCGTTTTCCTTTTTAAAAGGGGATGCGTTTGCTTTGATGGGAAGAATGGATTCTGCCCGGTCCGCTTTGCCATCCCGTACGGAGCTTAACGGCCGGTACAAACAGTCGATGGCTTTCCGTCAGGATTCCACCCAGTGGCATTACTTTTTAAATACACGATATGCTTCTACTCTCCCGAAACCAGATGAGTTCACTATGTATCATCTGGCAAATCAAATGCAGGTGATACAGAAGGCAATCGAACTCCATACTATTCAGGATCTGCCAGCATATTCTGCCATTCTAGTTCAAAATCCCATCGATCCCGATTGGTTTGACGTATATGTGGCGCTCATCGACCGACTCATCTTCCTTAAAGAATTTGATGCCGCCCATTCATGGTTATCGGCACTGGAAAAATTTGATCTCCGCCCCCGATATATTGAGCGACTCCAGCTACAAAAGGAGTGGCTTCAATTCATACAGCGGCCATCTTACTAAAAACTGCGAAGCTTATCTACCAGTTAAACAGTGTTCCGTCTTCTTTGCGGTTTACCGGAAGATAGGCCGGGTCGTATGGGAATTTAGAAGCAGCTTCTTCGTCAATATCCACACCTAAACCGGGAGCATCGCCGGGATACATGAAACCGTCTTCAAACGTGTAATTATAGCTGAACACTTCGTTCAGGATCTCCTGATGGGGCATATGCTCCTGAATGCCAAAGTTATTGACCGACAGATCGAAATGAAGTGCAGCCGCCATCGTTACCGGCGAAAGATCCGTAGCGCCATGAAATCCTGTTCGCACATGATACAATTCTGCAAAATTGGCGACTTTCTTCATGTGTGAAATTCCACCTCCACGAGCCAGTGAAGTGCGGATGTAATCGATGAGTTGCTCCGAGATCAGGGTCTGCGCATCCCATATAGTGTTGAACACTTCTCCCACCGCTAATGGAGTGGTGGTATGTTGGCGCACCACCCGAAATCCTTCCTGAAGCTCGGCGGTAACTGCATCTTCGATCCAAAACAAATGATAGGGTTCCAGATCTTTTCCCAGTCGTGCCGCTTCGATCGGGGTCAGCCTGTGATGACAATCGTGCAGTAAATTCGGATCATCGCCGTATTCATCCCGTAAACGTTTAAAAAGCGACGGTAAAAAGTTCAGATATTTTTCGGTAGACCAGAACGTCTCTTTGGGAAGTCCTTTTTCGGCAGGCTCATATTCTTCTTTTCCCTTTGCCACTCCGTAAGTTGCTGCTATGCCGGGGATCCCGCTCTGCGCCCTCACGGCTTTATAGCCCATTTCAAGATGCCGCCCCACTTCGTCTACCGTATGTTCCAGATCTTTGCCGTTGGCATGGGCATACACCATGATTTTCTCCCGGGATTTTCCTCCCAGAAGATTGTACACCGGGGTATTCAGCACTTTTCCTTTGATATCCCACAGTGCCATATCAACGGCGGCTATGGCCGACATCGTTACCGGTCCTCGTCGCCAGTAAGCTCCCTTGTACAGATACTGCCAGATGTCTTCAATATTGGCCGGATCTTTTCCGATCAGGCAAGGACACACATGATCTTCAAGATAAGCCACCACGGCTTTTTCTCTTCCATTCAGGGTGGCATCCCCGATCCCGTACACCCCTTCATCGGTGATGAGTTTCAGGGTTACGAAATTACGTCCCGGGGAAGTTACAATAACTCTGGCTTCTGTGATCTTCATGATGTTTACTCAGCGGATTCTTTTGCTTCTTTTCTCGCATTCAGGTCATTTTCGATCTCGATCATTTTAGCATCTGATAACGGATAAAAGATCATGATAAAGCCGCCGATCAGGCCAAATAGAGCCGGGAATACACTCATCAACAGACGAATACCTGTCATGGTAAACTCACTTTGGTCGGCAAGTGGAACAAAATCGTATAGTTCAAGGATCCAACCTACAGACGCGCCACCGATCGTGAGGCCCAGTTTTAAAAGGAACAGAGATGCCGCCATAATAAGGGCTGTTGCTCGACGTCCGAATTTCCATTCGCCGTAATCTGCCGTATCGGTATAAATGGCCCATTGCGCAACCGACACTGAACCAAAGAAAAAGGAGACCAGTGCATTAATTACGATCATCATCATTACATTTTCTGCATTCAGGAAGAAAAAGGTTACCGAGAACAAAGAACTGATGATCAAAAACCAGGAATACACATTTTTCTTTGAAATATACTTGTTAAAGATTCCAGTGGTTAATGCCCCAAGCAGGGTAGCCACCGATCCTGCGGAAACCAACAGGGAGGTAAATTCCATATTAAACCCTAAAAAGGTAAGACCCGGATCTCCGGTAAAATACTTCACGTAATACGGAGTAGCCGATCCTCTCATAACGATGTAGGATAACTGGAAGAAAGTCGCAATTCCCACCAACACCCAGGGCTTGTTCTTCACAAGGTCGGAGAGATCATCCGTGATCTTATTGGTTTTTTCCTTAACCGGAGAAATTCTTTCTTTTGTTAAGAAGAAGGTTCCTGCAAGCAAAATAGCAGCCATTCCGCCAATTACGATCATGGTCATACGCCAACCATGAGCATCATTCCCCTGGCCGAAATAACTAACCATGGTCAACGTTGCTGCACCGACAAAAAGCTGACCAATAAACGCTTCCACAAAACGGAATTGAGAAGCAGATGCCCGCTCAGCAGAATTTGGAGTTAATACTCCCATCAAAGCAGCATACGGCACATTCACGGCGGTATATAACATCATGAGTATGATGTAGGTGATATAGGCATATACCAGCTTACCGGTATCTCCCAGATCAGGCGTGGTGAATGTGAAAACACCGGCAATACCGATCGGAATAGCCAATGAAATAATATACGGTCGATATTTACCCCAGCGTGTTTGGGTGCGGTCAGCGATCATCCCCATCATAGGGTCGTTTACTGCATCCCAAAGCCGGGAAACCAACATCATGGTTCCCATTGCCGCTGCCGGGATCCCGAAAACATCGGTGTAAAATATGGGTAGGAAGACCACAAACATCTGGAAATACAGGTTCCCGGCCATGTCGCCGAGACCGTAACCGATCTTCTCTTTAATACTCAGCCGAATGTGTTCTGTACTCATGTTCGGGCCTTATTTGATATAATTAGGTTAAGGTTGGTCAGGTTCTTTTACTTGGTTACTTCGAGCACCACTTTGGTCAGATCCTGATCGCGGGATGAATTTCCCACCATGATCTCAAACTCACCGGGCTCTACTACATATTTCTTTTCAATATTGTGGAAGGCCAGCGATTTCGGGGTGATGTCGATACTCACTGTTTTAGTTTCGCCGGGTTTCAGCCAGATCTTTTTAAACCCTTTCAGTTCTTTTACCGGACGGGTTACCGAACTTACCAGATCGCGGATGTACATTTGTACCACTTCGGCTCCTTCAACGTCTCCGGTATTGGTCACATCCACCGATACCACTGTGCTGCCATTCACTTCTATAGTTTTCTGTTCTAAGCGCACATTCGATAATTCGAACGAAGTATAACTCAGGCCATATCCGAAATGGAATAACGGACTCACATCATCCAATAAATAACCACGACGATCGGAAGGTTTATGGTTGTAGTAAACCGGAAGGTGTCCTACTGATCTCGGGAAGGAGATCGGTAATTTACCTCCCGGGTTTACTTCACCAAACAACACTTTAGCCAATGCATTTCCGGCTTCCTGTCCACCGTACCAGCATTCGAGCAATGCATCTGCTTTTTCACTCAAATTTTTGATACTCAATGGACGACCGTTATACAATGCCGCAACAACAGGTATCCCTGTTTCGGCCAATGCATCAATTAATTCATCTTGTAATCCAAAAAGACTCAGGTCGGTACGGTCGCCCATATGGTGGGTTGACCACGCCTCGCGGGAAGTCTGATCGTTGCCACCAACGGCTAAAATAATCACATCGGCACCCTGAACGGCTTCAACTGCTTCTTTGATGGATCTTCTTTCTGTTTCGGGATCCGGGATCACCACTTTATCTTCTTCCCAGCGTCCGCCCACGGTGATCTTACAACCTTCGTGGTATACGATCTCAACAGAATCACCCAGGTAATTTTGTACTCCCTGTAAAACTGAAACAGTTTCTTTTGGTGCACCGGAATATCCGCCCAAAAGACTGCAATTTGCATTCGGACCAATTACTGCTACTTTTTTCAGTGATTCTTTTTTAAGCGGAAGAACAGCTGCTTCATTTTTCAACAGCGTGATGGTCTCTTCTGCCGCTTTAAGTGCCAGAGCTTTATTGGCATCACAACCAGATACAGCTTCGGCCTCATCAGGATCCATGTAAGGATCTTCGAACAATCCCATTTTGAATTTCCAGTAAAGCATCGGTGCGATAAGATCGTCGAGCATGCTTTCTTCCAGCCGGCCTTCTTCTACAAGCTCTTTAATATTGAGGTAGCAATCAGGCTCCGGAAATTCGATGTTCACACCGGCTTTGATCGCCAGTTCAGCCGCTTTTTTACGATCTTCGGCCAGGTGATGCCCGTGCGTATCCGGACGGTCGAATAACTCCCAGATCGCGTAATAATCAGAAACCACAAAACCTTCAAATCCCCATTCATCACGAAGTACATCTCTGAGTAACCATGGATTGGCGTGAGACGGAACTCCGTCAATTTCGTTGTAGGATGCCATCACGCTGATCGCACCACCTTCGTCGATGGCCTCTTTAAATGGCATCAGGAACGTATCACGCAGCATACGTTCCGACATATTCACCGGAGCACAGTTCATGCCCGATTCGGGTTCGCCGTGTGCGGCAAAGTGTTTAAGGGTAGCGATCACATGCTTTTTATTGTCGAAGGAGGCATCACCCTGAAATCCTTTGATCGCAGCTACCCCCAGTTGTGAAACCAGATACGGATCTTCTCCGAATGTTTCTTCCACTCGTCCCCAACGCGGATCGCGAGCCACATCCACTACAGGAGTAAGCGCCTGATGTCCCCCGCGTTTACGGGTTTCTTCGGCTGTCATGGCATACAATTTTTCAACAAGATCGGGATTAAAAGTACCTCCTAAAGCGATCGGCTGAGGAAAACTCGTAGCATGTTTGGATGCGAGTCCATGCAGGCATTCCTCGTGAAAGATCACCGGTATTCCAAGGCGTGAGTTCTCGATAAAGAACTTCTGAATATCGTTAGTGAGTTTTACGGTCTGCCGGGCATTGAATCCTGCCTCGTGGCTGGCCTCTTCATCTTTACCGGCGTCGCTTGGTCGCCCAACCTGCCCGATCCCGTTACCATGAGCATAGCTTCTTTTCGCCTTTTCGGGATCGAAATTTCCACTTTCGTCGATCAGTGTTTCTTTTTTATCGTTCCACACACACATCATCTGCGCAGCTTTCTCTTCCAGGGTCATCCGGGATATGAGATCTGCGACCCGGTCTTTTACAGAAACGGTCGGGTCTTTATACAGGGCGTTTTCCACGCTTTCTTGTTCGGCAACTTCTACACTAACTTTTTCCATACTCTAATAATCAATTATCTCTGTTTACTTCGCTAACTCCACGATCTTTGGCACCGCCGGTTTTGGCTTTCCGTTTCTATCGAATAGAAGCGGATAGTTAGTTCTACCCGGCATCGGCCAACCATTTTTCCAGGAATCGCCATCAGTAACCCCCCAAAGTGTTACCCGGTTGATGGCATCAGCATGTTCAAGCATTACTTTGAACAACATTTCAAACTGTCGGGTCTGTACATCCAGCACTGAGTCTGGCAGTCCTTTGGTAAAGGGATTTAATTCATCCCGTAATTCTGCGGTCATATTTACGTCCGCTCCCATGTGTTCCCAAGGCGAGGGTAACACATCAATATCAAGTTCGGTGATCGCAACCACGCCAAGTTTTTTGAATTTGGTGATGCTTGAATCAAAATCTTCTGCGGTTGGATAATCCATTCCATAATGACCCTGCATCCCGATACCGGTTACCTCAATTCCTTGCTCCTGAATTGAACGAACCAGTGCAACTGCCGCATCGGCTTTGGCTGGGAGATGAAGGTTATAATCGTTGTAATACAATTCGGCCTCGGGATCGGCTTCTTTGGCAAACTGAAAAGCTTTGGCCAGATAGTCTTCTCCGATAATGGTATACCAGGGAGATTCCCTCATGGTACCGTCATCATTCAGGGCTTCATTTACCACATCCCATCCATCAACCCGGCCTTTGTATCGGCCCATCACTGTTTTGATGTGGTCTTCCATTCGGGCGAGTAACGCATCACGGGTTAACGGGTCGCCATGTTCATCTTCAAAAACCCAACGGGGAGTTTGGCTGTGCCAAACGAGTGTGTGCCCGATAATGAACATATCATGCTCTTCACCAAATTCTACAAAGTCGTCCGCATCGTCAAAAAAGTAGACGTCCGATTCAGGATGAATGTGCATCCATTTCATGTCGTTTTCGGGGGTGATGGAATTGAACTGCTTTTTTATGATGGGAGTGGCTCGTTCATCCAACCCTTTATACTGATCGGTACTTAATGCCACACCGATACTGAACTTTCCTTCAAAAGCATCTTTGAGAGTTATTTTTTTATTCCCGTTCTGATCACTTCCGGTACATGCCGAAGCGATGGTAAGTAAACCGACTACCAATAACGATCGTATGAGTTTAGTCTGATTCATTAATTGTACCATGGGTCTGGGATATATTCTGTTTTTTCTAATCCGATGTAGTAATTCAGATCGTGTTCGGGTTTTTCCAACCCATCAGGAATTGGACGGTTCGAGAAACTCTGGAAATACAATACACTCGAATTTCTCCATCTCACCGCATCTCTTTCCTGAATTTCAAGCAACGCCTTAACGAAATGATACCGTCGTTCATCCATATGATCCTTCACAGAATCCCACTGTTTCTGCATGGTTCTTATCTCATCCACACCGGCGTAATATTTGTGTACCAATTCTTCCCACAATGTATTTCCCGAGTTCATCTCATGATCCCAGCTTAAGTGATGGAACCAGAGCAACAGTTCTTCAGGTGTAGTCTCAGGTGAACTGAATTGAGTTTTCAGGGGCTCGTTGTACTGCTCGATAGCGTTAGAACCTGTCTTTGTTCGATCAAAGCCGATCCCTTCCTTATCTGCTTTGTGATAGTAAACGGCGGTCCAGTCTGGCCGGGGTAAATTTACCGTCCATGGCGCCGGCCCGTAATGATGTCCCTGTGCATATAAATGAGTCAGACCCAGAGGCATCCTGTAGTTCACTCCGGCCTCCCGGGAGTTCATCATCATATCCTTTACAGTGCTAATAAATTCCTGATCGTTGGAAAAGGTCATTCTTATCCATTCTTCCGCGATCTCATCTGCGGGCAGGGTATAATCCCAGGCCAGGCGCCCGAATGCATACCAACTAGATTGTACAAATGGATGGCCGGTCCAGTTTCTATCTGTTCCCAGATTAACCACCCCGGCCATACCGGTGTAATCGTAACCAAAAATTTCTCCGGAGATCACTTTTCCCACAGTAGATCCTTCTCCTTCGGCGTATGTATCAGTATCCAACACTTCTTCATATAAAGGACCCATGTAGGCCAAATGATTAGCAAACCCGAAATACTCCTGTGTGATCTGTAATTCCAGCATCGTGTTGGTCTGTTTCATCGCGCCAAATAAGGGCGAAAATGGCTCTCTAGGCTGAAAATCGATCGGGCCATTTTTGACCTGAAGCAACACATTATCACGAAATTTACCATCGAGTGGTGTGAATTCATCGAAGGCTTCCCGAAACCGGTCGTACTGTTCCGGGCTGTAAACAAAAGCTCTCCAGATCACCATGCTACCATGTGGAGCCAGTGCATCAGCTAATACATTTGCACCCTGTGCATGATCGCGCCCATATTTAAAGGGGCCGGGTTGACCTTCAGAATCCGCTTTTACCAAAAATCCCCCAAAATCCGGGATCAATGCATAGATCTCGTCCGCCTTTTTGGCCCACCATTCTTTCACTTCTTCATTCAGGGGATCAGCTGTTTTTAATCCTCCAATTCTGATCGGTGCCTGATAATTGATCGATATGAAGACTTTAATTCCGTATGGTCGTAACGCTCCGGCTATAGTAACCAGTTTATTCAGAAACTGATCAGAAAGCATTCTGGGATCTGCATTCACGTTATTAACTACGGTCCCGTTCAACCCTAAAGAAGACGTGAGTCGTGCGTAATCGGTGTAACGGGGATCATTATATTCGGGTAACCGACCCCAATCCCAGATAGATAGGCCTGCATACCCCCGTTCAACAACACGATTCAGATTATCCCAGTGATTTAACATGCGCAGTTTTACTTTAGGAGCAGAAGTAATCGCAATATTATCAATCGGCTGTCCGGTCTGAATTTCTCTTAAAAAGGCGAACGAGCCATACAGCAATCCAATATCTGTGTTTGCAGTGATCAGGATCTTGTCGGATACTTTTTTGATGATATAACCTTCATCGCCAATAGCATCCATCTCATCTTTGGTTATACTATCACTTACCCATTCAGAATTAGCAGGAGTACTCACCACTACTTCTCCCTTGGCGATCGCACCCTTTTGTACGCTCACACGCTTGGACAATAGTTTGGGTAGCGCTTCCGAGAATTCGTCAAAAATTGCATTCATCGTGGGAGAATCACCATAAATGGCTACGGCGTCGATCTCATTCTGATAGGCATTTAACACTTTCTGATCAGTAACCGGTACATAGCGCAACCATGCATCGTATCCATCTTCAACACGCTCTACCTCCACCTTAGAGTTTTTACAGCAGGATGAAAAGAGGAGTAGAAATACCGATAAAATGAATAATGAATGTCTCAAAGGTTCTCCTTTTAAAAACCGATTGAATTTCCGCCATCAACCGGCAGATTTACACCTGTTACAAATTTTGCTGCTTCGGAAGCCAGATATACGGCAGCAAGTCCAATATCAGCGGCTTCACCAAGTGCATTCATAGGTGTTCGCTCCAGTACCCGGCGTTCACGGGCCGGATCAGAATCAAAGGCTTTGCGAAGCATCGGTGAGTCGATGAATCCCGGTGCGATCGCATTTACACGGATCCCGTCTTTTGCAAGATCTACAGCCAGTGATTTGGTCATGCCTAATACAGCCGTTTTTGATGATGTATAGGCTGTTACATTAGGGATCCCGTACAAGGCGGCCATCGAAGTAATATTGATAACAACGCCTTGTTTTCTCGGGATCATCTTCTTTGCTACTTCGCGAGTGAGGGCGAATAAGCCGTTTACATTGGTTTGAATTATGTTGAGGAATTCCTCATCAGAAACTTCCGTAAGATGTTTTTTCAAATTTATTCCGGCGTTATTCACCAGAATATCGACCGGGCCAAACATCTTTTCGAATTGATCCACAAAGCCGGGCAATGAACTCAATTTGCTTACATCATTGACCATATAGCTGGCATTCGGACCAAGTTTTTCAACCGCTTCTTTTAATACCGACTCCCGCCGGCCGGTGATAACTACTTTGGCGCCGGCCTTCAGGTAGGCTTTGGAAATCCCAAAGCCTAAGCCTGTACCGCCTCCGGTTATCAGTGCCAGTTTGCCGGAAAGATTAAATGGAGAATCAGACATAATTCGTGGTTAGAACCTTATACGTATTTGTTTACGATATTTTCGAACAGTTCCTGTTTACCGCTTTGCAGTTCCAGATCCTGATTTTCTACGGCATAGCTGTACAGATCTTCGAAGCTCAGTTTACCGTCTTCGAAATCTTTACCGGTTCCTGAATCAAAAGAACTGTAGCGTTCGGTTCTTAATTTGTTGAAGTCTGATTTCTGTATGATGTTATCTGCCGCAAGAAGAGCCCGTGCAAATACATCCATACCACCAATATGTGCGTGGAAAACATCCACCAGATCGGTAGAATTACGGCGTATTTTTGCATCAAAGTTGATACCGCCTCCTTGTAAACCACCGGATCTCAGGATCACAAGCATGGCCTGTGTAACTTCGAACACATCTACCGGGAACTGATCGGTATCCCAGCCATTCTGATAATCACCACGGTTAGCATCGATAGATCCCAATAATCCGGCATCCGCAGCAACCTGTAATTCGTGCTCGAAAGTATGCTGGGCCAGTGTAGCGTGGTTCACCTCGATATTCAGTTTAAAATCATCCATCAGATCGTATGCACGAAGGAACCCGATCACGGTAGCGGAATCGAAATCATACTGATGTTTGGTTGGCTCCATCGGCTTTGGTTCGATAAAGAAATTTCCTTTGAACCCCTGAGCACGTGCATAATCTTTGGCCATATGCAGGAATTTTGCAAGATGCTCCTGCTCACGTTTCATGTCGGTATTCAGCAGCGACATGTAACCTTCGCGACCGCCCCAGAATACATAATTTTCACCGTCTAGTTTGATGGTGGCATCCAGTGCATTTTTAACCTGAGCGCCGGCACGTGCCACTACTTTAAAATCAGGATTGGTAGCTGCACCATTCATAAACCGTGGGTGACTAAAGGCATTAGCTGTTCCCCATAACAACTTTACACCGGTTGCTTCCATTTTCTCTTTCGCGTAATCGGTGATGAAAGCCAGTCTTTTTTCAGACTCGGCAATGGTATCGCCTTCTGCAATAAGGTCGAAATCGTGGAAACAGAAATAGGGAGCACCGATCTTTGTAATAAACTCAAACGCCGCATCCATTTTTTCTTTAGCCTGTTGATACGGATCATCAGAAGAAAGCCATGGCATTGGTCGGGGGCCCACACCAAAAGGATCAGCGCCGGTTCCGGTTAACGTATGCCAGTAGGCGATCGCAAATTTAAAGTGTTCGGCCATGGTCTTACCGGCCACTACTTTATTCGCATCGTAATATTTAAATGCCAGTGGATTGTCAGATTCTTTTCCTTCATAGGCAATACTTCCAATTCCTTCGAAATATTCCTTATCTCCAACTAATGGTTTCATAATTCGTGTTGTTTAGTGTTTTCCGGGTAGTTACCCTGTTCAAAATTTATAAAACTCGTGTTTGTCTATAGACTGCTTCCAGTCCTGATACAATGCCTGATATTTCGCCGTCAGCTCGGCATTTGGTTCCATTTCTTCCAGTTTGGTGAGTGAAGCAAAAGCTTCTTCCTCGGTGCTGAAAAACCCAACACCTAATGCCGCTCCACGGGCTGCGCCCACCGAACCATCTGTATCATATAATTCCAACCTGGTTCCGGTCACGTTGACAAAGATCTCGCGGAAGGATTTACTTAAAAACAGATTCGCCTTACCCGCTCTGATCGTATTCTGCGGCACATCCAGATCCGATAACATCTCGAAACCCAGGTTCAGTGCATACACGATTCCCTCCAGTGAGGCTCGTAATAAATGCCGGTTCTCGTGTCGGTTAAAATCCATATTGAGTAGGTGAGAACCGATCAGCTGATTCTCAAAGATCCGTTCGGCACCGTTTCCAAAAGGCAGACAGAGTAATCCTTCCGATCCCGGCTGAACTGAATCCACCATCTCATTCATTTGTTCATAATCAATACTTCCCCGTCCCGTATTCAGGATCTTCTTCAGCCAGCTGTAAAGAATTCCGGTTCCATTTATACAGATCAGTATCCCGTTTTTAGGGGCCGCTTCCTCGTCATTTACATGCAGGAAGGTGTTGATACGTGATTTCTTGTCGTAAGCATTCTTCTCTGTTACCGCATAGATCACGCCACTGGTTCCCGCTGTAGCGGCAATTTCCCCGGGTTTTAATACATTGAGCGAAAAAGCGTTATTGGGTTGATCTCCACCTCGATAGGTAATTTTTACATCTTCCGGCAAACCAAGTTCCTGAGCAACCTCTTTATCAATGGTGATATCGGCGCCAATGGCCGGCACAATCTCAGGGATCAATTCCTCGCCAAAGCCGAACTCATCCAGTAGTTTTTTACTAACCGAGCGTTCATTAAAATCCCAGAAAACACCCTCCGACAATCCCGTTTGGGTAGTGGTGATCCTTTTTGAGAGCTTCATCGCCAGAAAATCTCCCGGCAACATAAATTTGTGCGCTCTGCTGAATACTTCCGGTTCAAATTCTTTCACCCAGGCCAGTTTAGAGGCCGTAAAATTTCCGGGAGAGTTCAATAAATTGGGCAAACAGTAGTCGCTACCAAGCGCTTCAAAAGCTTCACTGCCAATGTTAACTGCCCGGCTATCGCACCAGATAATGGAAGATCTTAAAACCTGTTGATCTTCGTCTACCAGCACCAGTCCGTGCATCTGATAGGAGATACCTATCGCTTTGATCGTTTTGGGATCTGCCCCCGTCTTTTTTAACAGCAGATCATACGCTGTGAGAAAATTCTCCCACCAAAGATCGGGATGCTGTTCTGCCCAGCCCTGTTGTTTCGCTTCAATAGCTAACTCTTCTTTGGGATAAGAAACAGAACCTTTTACTGCACCTTGCTCTGCATCGAACAACGATAATTTAATTGACGAACTTCCGAGATCGACTCCTAAAAACATAATTTGCTCTACTATTTGTATACAATTGGTGGGAAAATTTCCCACCGTAATCATGCAAAATAATCCAACATTACGCATGATCCAGTCAAAGAATACCGCATAACTGACTGAGTACTACCTTTTGGCGAATATAGTCTGAGACTGATTCTTTGTGAAGAACATTATATTTAAAAGAGGAGAAAAAAGAAACCTTCAATGAGCAAATTTTCCTCTTTTTTTGGGGAAATTTGCTCAAATTTTCTCAACTATTGATTTCGCAGACTGGATTCCCTGATCTCAAGCGTTACAGGAACCATACTTACGATCCCCTGATGGGAGCTTTTATTATCTACCCGGGCCAGCAGATTCTCGATTGTATTTAAAGCTAAACGGGTGTAATCAGTATTTACAGAGGTGATCTTTGGATAATGATTCTCACAAATAGGCAGATTATCGTACCCGGCCAGTGCAATATCTTTCGGGAATTCGTACCCGGCTTTCCGGGCAGCCTCCATAAACCCAACCGCCATCGCATCGTTAGTAGCGAACACGGCTTCCGGCTTATCATCCTGTTTCATAAAATCTTCGAATGCCGCCACACCGGAATCATGATTGTAATTCCCGCGATAGCTCCAGATGATATCCTCATCCGAAACATGCGTTACATAATCGTTAAAACCATTGGTTCTGAAACGTGATTCCGGCATTTCCATCGGCCCCTCGATGATGCCCAGTTTTCGATATCCTTGCTCATGAAAATGTTTTGCCACCAGTGTCGCTCCCTGGTAAGCATCGAAGGTGACGGTGTCCAGTACCGAATTATCGATGTTTGAGCAGGAAATAATCGGGAAATCGCCCGGCGTTGAGTGCAGAATATGCCGGTATTCGTCTTCTTTTAATTCAGGTATAAAGATCACTGCCGCGGTGTATCCCAGCGAGCGAAGATTATCGATCAGCGTTTCAACCGAAGTCTTGTCATTCTCGAGACTGAACAAACTCAGATTGATCCCTTTCTTTTTTGAGGCATTCATAAATCCCACCAAAAAGGAGGAGTAGAATTCACCCACTCTGAAACGGGTAATCAACGCTATATAGGGAGGCTGGTTCTCCGGCACCGACCGGCCGTTGGTAGGCAGAGGATAACCAAGCTTGTGTGCGCTGGCTAAAATCTTTCTTCTGTTTTCGTCAGAAATTCTTCCTTCTCCGCGTACCGCTCTTGAAATTGTTGATACGGAAAAACCGGTTGCATCCGAAATGTCTTTTAAAGTTACTTTCATTCCCAAGGTACCATAAAGTTGAGCAAATTTTGCACCGAATATAATCAAATTCAGTTCTAAATCCTTATAACGCAACAAATTCTTAGGGGTGTTTTTTGCGCTAATCACCTTCAGATTTTAGATGAGTTTAAAAATTATCGACTTGTGGTTGAATGGGTATTTATTTATTTCTGAATAACAATGAATCTTAGGTAGCTAAATCCTCACTATGAATAGAAGAGATTTTTTAAAAACATCCGGATTATTTACCGGAGCCTGCTTCACCGGAGTACACATGGTTCCTCAACTTAACACCTTCGACTTCAGGATCTCGCTGGCCGAGTGGAGTCACCATAAAGAGATATTCGGGGGTGAGTTCACGAATCTGGATTTTCCTGTGATCGCGAAACAGCGATATGATATTTCAGCCGTTGAGTATGTGAATCAGTTCTTCGCGGTTAAAGCCACCGATAAAAAGTACCTGAAAGAGTTAAAGAAACGAGCCGATGATAACGGAGTACAGAACGTACTCATCATGATAGATAATGAAGGAGCGATTTCTTCCACCGATATGAAGGTCCGGGATCAGGCCGTTGAAAACCATTATAAATGGGTGGAAGCAGCTAAATTCCTGGGGTGCCATGCTATACGGATCAATCTGTTTGGAGCCGAGCATGTAGATGATTGGATTTCGGCATCGGTTGACGGGCTGGGCAAACTCACCGAATTCGGCGCTCAGCATAAGATCCATGTTATCGTGGAGAATCATGGCGGACATTCATCACACGGGGCCCGGCTGGCTAAAGTGATGAAGCAGGTAAACAGCTCTTGGGTAGGCACTCTGCCCGATTTCGGAAATTTCTGTGTAGCCAGAGAGAACGGTGAAATGTGGGGAGCTCCTTGTGTTGAAAAATATGACCTGTACCGGGGAGTAGAAGAACTGATGCCCTACGCCAAAGGTGTGAGTGCCAAAACCTTCCATTTTGATGAAGAAGGAAATGAGCCGGATATCGACTTCATGCGCCTTTTCACCATCATCAAGAAATCCGGCTGGAATAACGGTTACGTTGGCATCGAATATGAGGGAGATTCTCTGGAACCGGCTGAAGGCATCAAAAAAACAAAAGCCTTACTGGAACGTGTGCGTGCAAAACTCGCATAGATGCCAAAAAAACGATGTACTAGTTTTCTGCTACTTTCCGGCGCAACTTGATCTCTGCTTCGTATTCTTTGGCTTCACGGATCAGGCGCACCTTTAGCGTATCACCTTCTTCATGCTCCCTGAAAATAGCCCACGCATGCATGTCGCTGATCACCCGTTCTTCCCCGATCTTTACAATGATATCGCCGGGCATAATTCCGCCCTCGAAAGCAGGTCCGTCTTTATTCACGCTAAGCACCAGAATCCCCAGAATATTTGGCAATCCGTATTGATAGGCAATGTTCTGATTCATCGGAGTGAAGGTGAGGCCGGGGTCGAAATCGAGCGTTACGGTACCGGATTCCTTAAGCTGACCAATGATCTTCTGCACCCGCTCGCTGGGAATTGCAAATCCTAATCCAACAAAACCACCACTGGTTCCTCCGGTATAAATAAACGTGTTTACGCCGATCACTTCGCCTTCGCTATTAACTAATGGTCCACCGGAATTTCCCCGGTTGATGGCGGCATCGGTTTGAATCATATCCACATACACCCGTGGCTCCTGCGGGTCGGGACGAAAATCCCGTTTCGTGGCACTGACCACTCCCACGGTTACGGTGGGCTGACCATCAGCAAATAACCCAAATGGATTCCCCATGGCAATGGCCCATTCTCCTACCATCACCCGGTCTGAATCCGCAAACTTGATATGAGGAAAGTCTTTTTTATCAGATTTGATCTTCAGCAAAGCGAGATCGGCCAATTCGTCTGAGCCAAGCAATTCTGCCTCCATACTGCTTCCGTCTGGTAGCGTAACCATAATGGTTTTGGCACTTTCGCTCGCCACATGCTGATTAGTGACCACCAGACCATCCGGACTGATTATAAATCCAGATCCCATGCTTTGAACTTCCCGCTGAACCGGGCGGTCGAAGAAAAACGAAAAGAAAGGATCGCGGGTGCGGGTGTATCCCTGCTGCAACTCGGTAACGGTGATACTTACAATGGCCGGACTCGCTTTCTCCACTGCTGTTGTAATGGCATTCCGGCGGCTGTTATCCACCGAAACATTAAGGTCCGCTGTAGTTGGTTCCTTATCCCGGGCCAAAGTTTCCACCCGGGCCGGTTCTGTGGATTCATAAGAAACGGTTTCTGGCCCCGGATCAGAGTCACTGCTTTGTTTGCAGTTGATAGTAAGTAAGATTAACAATGAGAAAATAAGCGTAGTACCTGTTTTACTCATACACCTTCGTTTAATTTATAACTGTTCTTCGCCGATCTTGATAACGTGAGCAATGGCTTCGTCCATGGTTCCGGTAAAGAATCCCGCTGCGGCTTTTTTATGTCCGCCACCATGTAACTGCCGTGCCCACATGTTTACATCCACATGACTTCTGGAACGTAAACTTAGTTTGATGCGACCGTCGCCTTCTTCACGGAATAACACACAGGCTTTTACGCCGGCAATGCTTAGCGGATACGCCACAAATCCTTCTGTATCCTCTTTTCCGGTATTGGTTTGCTCAAACATCTGCTGGGTAACGCAAATAATGGCAATTTGTTGGTCGGCATGTAAAGAAACGGTTTCCAGTGCCATGCTCAGCAAATGTAACTGATCGATGGTTCGGTTATTGTAGATCCGCTCAACCACTTCATTGGGTTTGAACCCACCTTTATCCAGTAAAACCGAAGCCGCCAGCAAGGTATTGGGTCCTACACTATCGAACTGAAAGGAGCCAGTATCGGTAACAAGTCCGGTGTACATGGCTTTTGCCGGAGCCTCATCGATCTGGAAGCTGTCGTGTTCGGTGTACAACTCATAGATCAACTCGCAGGTTGAAGAATAATCCACTCTGGAAATACCTACTTCATAAATATCATCCGGCTGGGGATGGTGATCGATCATAAAGATCGGTTTTCCCTGCTTATCCAACGATTGTGCCACTGCGCCAAACCGGTGCAGCGCGTTTCCATCAACAACCACAAACGCTTCGTATTCCTTCAGCTGCTCCACCGTTGGATGAACCACCGGAAAGAATTCGGTAAGCCAGATCAGGTTATCGGGGATGGAATCCTCATTATAGGCCGAGGCTTCGATGCCATTTTTTTCGAGCCACAGACACAGTGCGATCTGTGAGCCCAGGCAATCGCCGTCGGGACGGATATGGGAAAATACCGCAACCTTCCGGTATTTTGTGATTTCGGTGATAAATTCTTTAAACATGGCCATAATTTTCCCGAAAATAGGTCAATTCATCAGCAAATACACCTGTTTTTTAAAATGATTTATCGCCCCGAACATTTGTATACCGGGGAATTCAGTTTCGATATGCTGGCAAAAGAATCCTATCTTTCCGATCAAAAAAAACGGCACAGCATGCATGCATTGATCGTAGCAGGCGGAACCCCGCCATCTAAAAAATTACTGGAACAAGAGATTGGAAATGCTGATCTGAAAATAGGGGCAGACAGCGGCGGATACGCCTTTTTAGGCTATGGATTCTACCCGGACATTGTGGTTGGCGACATGGATAGCTTTAAATACACCAATCATGAAGGGGTACAAATTCTGAATGACCCTGATCAGGAAACGAACGATCTCGAAAAGTCGCTGGCCTACGCGATCGAAAAAGGGGCAACCACCTGTACCGTTCTCGGGGCATTGGGTAAACGCTTCGATCATGCTATGAAGAACATCTCGGTGCTGATGCAATACATGAATGATTTTGAATCCCTTATCTTCCGGGATGATTACGGCGACACCTTCATAACCCGTTCGCCCTATAAACCCGATCTGCCTGTCGGAACCATTATTTCCTTTTTCCAGATGAATAAACCGATCTCCGGTTTCACCTCAAAAGGAGTTAAGTATCCACTAACCGACAGTCTGCTGGCTATGGGGATTCAGGACGGATCCTCCAACGAGATCACCGACGAAGACGCACTCATCACGTTTGATGAAGGATATCTCGGAGTATTTGTAGGCACCGGAGAAAAGATCAATAAAACCAAAAGAGACTGATCACTTTCTCGGTATTACTACCCAATCTGATTCCATTTAAGTAAAACTTACCTCTCGTAATTGGTGTAGCCATTTCCTATCCTTAGGCATAGAAATTAAGTGAGTTACTGTCCATTTTAAACCAACCAGCCATGCATCATCTCCATCGCGAAAAGCTTTTTTCATTATTCGACGACGATCAGAACGGGGTCGTTTTTATTCAGGGTGCAGAAACCATGTACCGCTACAAAACCGATTATGAATTTCCATTCCGACAGGAATCTAATTTCTGGTATCTGACCGGTGTGAACGAAGCCGATTGCGCACTGGTACTGGACCTCAAAAAGGAAGAGTATCACCTCTTTGTACCCGAACGGGACGCCCAATACGCAGTTTGGCATGGGTTTGTAAAAACGAAGGAGCAGTATCAGGAAGAGTATCAACCTGATCATTTGCACTATCAGAACGATATTCTCCACATTTTGAATGAACTGAGCCCGGAAACCGTGTATTGCCTGAACGACGAGCAGGCTGAGTACATCGAAGATCTGAATCGTGGCTTTAATGTGGAAACCGAAGCGCTGGTTGATGCGCTAACTTACTGCCGGGTGATTAAAACAGACTGGGAACTGGAGCAGATGCGGGAGGCGTGCCGGGTAAACGATCTGGCCTACGAAGCCGTGATGAAGAACTTTAAACCGGGTATGTATGAATATGAAGCAAAGGCCATCTTCACTAAAGTACAAATGGAGAACGGGTTACTTCAAGATGCCTATAACGGGATCTTCGGAACCGGAAATAACGCCTCTGTACTTCATTATGTAGAAAATAACAGCCAAAGTAAGGATGGCGATCTGTTTTTGATGGATGCCGGTTTTGAATGCAACGGCTATGCAGCTGATTACACACGTACCTTTCCGGTAAACGGAACATTCACAGAAACACAGGCCGGAATCTATCAGGCAGTGCTTGATGCCCAGAATAAAGTGATTGATGCCATTAAGCCCGGTGTTAAAATGGAAGATCTGCATATGATGGCTGCCAGAGCCATGATGGAAGGGCTTAAAAAGTTGGATGTGGTTCGTGGCGATATCGACGAGATCATGGAAAAAGACATCTTTGCCCTGTTCTTTCCGCATGGCCTCGGACACTTTCTCGGACTGGATACGCATGATGTGGGTGGTTACCCGAAAGGCGTGGATAGAATTGACCGGCCGGGCATCAAATTCCTGCGAGCCCGCCGCGAATTATTACCGGGTATGGTGATCACTATCGAACCCGGCATCTATTTCGTACCTGCTGTTCTGGAGCCTGCACTCGATAATGCTGAGCAGAACAAGTACCTGAATCCGGATAAAGTACGGTCTCTCATTGGTTTTGGCGGTGTGCGCATAGAGGATAACATTGTAGTAACCGAAGATGGACACGAAAACCTCACCAGTGTGGTAAAAGAGATCAAAGATATTGAAGCACTGATGGCGGATTAGCGATCCTTTAGAAGGAATAGTGTCAGTTCGATTGATTTGCTTCGCCGGATCCGGCTTTGAGTTTCTTTATTACGTGGTTCTCTCAGTGAACTCACACGATTGAAATCTTTATGTTCACTTTAAGGACGCTTTTATTCGTTAGTTCATATCATGAAAAACCTGACCATTCTAGGAATTAGATTCTTCGCTCTTTTTGTATTGCTTAGAGGGCTGTTTTCTTTAGAGTATGTACCTTCCATTGTGCTGGACGATAGCATTGTAATTTCCGATAGCTGGTATATATTAATTTTGCCTGGGTTGTATATACTTCTGGCAGGGTTATTATTCTATGCATCCGAAAATATCGCCTCATTTATCACACCTGAATCGGTTGCACCCGACTTTAAGTTGGATGATCATGAGAAGCTATCGGCGATTCTGTTTTCCTCCGTTGGCTTACTCATCATCTATTGGTCTATACAGGATCTTTTTCAAAGTATTGCCTCAATCGTGAATATGAATATTATGTACCCGGATAATCCGGATATGCAGAGGTACAGGATATTCACCATGATCTTTGGAGGCTTCATACAATTGATTGCAGGGATTCTAATGTTCATCGGCGGAAAGAAACTCGCAACTTGGTGGAATGCTTTTAGAAACTGGACCTAGAATCCAGTCCGTTACTTTCTTCCTCTGGCACTTCAACGATTTCTTTAGTACCCTCCCAAAGAGGATATTAACCGTCATTTATACACGTATTGCTATTCAATTTAAGGTCGTTTCCTATGAACACGCTTCGCTATTTCTCCAGCCTGTTTTTGTTCTTCTTATTATTTGGCTCATTTTCAGTTTTTGCACAATCCGGTGATCAGATCCTGGATGGGATTGGAGAAACCGGGCTACTTGCCCGTTATACCTTTGAGAAAGACGCCAGAGATTGGAGCCGTAATAATGTACATGCTAAAATTCATGGTACTCTGAGTTTTAGCGATGACCGCCTCTTTAACCGTGTACTCGATTTCAACGGAGAACCGGATTCCTATCTCACAATTCCGGGTGAATTTCTACGTGGAAATGAGTCGTTAAGCATTTCCGTTTGGGTATTGGTCACATCCACAGATAATAATCAGGTGTTGGTAGATGCAGGGCGTTCTTCAACGGCTCACCTATCCATATTTTCTGATGATAATGGATGGACAGCGAAGATTTACACGGAGCCAGAACCCGTAACAGTACAAGCTCCGCAATTTGATCTTTACCGCTGGACGCATCTTGCATTGGCATTTGATGCGGCGGAAAAAATGACCCGACTTTATGTGAACGGTAATTTAGCCGCATCTTCCGGAACCGGAGATCTTGAACCGGATGATCTTTTTGGAGACGCTGAGTCAAACAGGGTGATCATTGGTCAATCTTTATCGCACAACGCTGCCGGGCTGTCTGCAAAACTGCATGACCTACGGTTTTATCGTATTCCCTTAAGCCCGGATCAGGTTTCTACGATTCATCTGAATGCACTGGAAAAAGGCCGTTCAGAAGCTCAGCGCCGGCAGGAAGAAGCACAAAGGTTACCCGAATTTCCTGAATCCACTCCTCAACTGTATAATCAGTATCTCACCCACATTCCGGATATTGAGGTGGTAACAACCGTTGGTGTACTTCCCCGATTACCCCGTTTTGTGAAGGGAATTTATGCAGAAGATATCTCCGGGCCTGCAGTCCGGGTTATATGGCCGGCCCCGGAAAATAACGATCAGGTTCAGGACCCGGGCACATATACGATCACCGGCAAAGTACCAGGCACCAATATTGAACCGAAAGCGATCGTTACCATCAACGCTGAAAAAGCCGGAACTACACCGGGGCGTATTCTCGAAACTTTTCCACTTGATCAGGTCACATTAGACAGAGATTCCCATGGCCAAAAGACAAAATTCATCGAAAACCGGGACAAATTCATCGAGGGGCTTGCAAATACCAACCCTGATAATTTCCTGTATATGTTCCGGAATGCTTTTGGGCAACCACAACCGGCGGAGGCTGAGCCGTTGGGAGGCTGGGACAGTCAGGAAACGAAGCTTCGGGGTCACGCCACCGGCCATTACTTAACCGCCATAGCTCAGGCTTATGCAGGCACGGGCTACGATAAAACCCTGCAAACCAACTTCTCAGAAAAGATGGAGTACATGGTTAGTATACTGTATGATCTGTCTCAGTTGTCAGGTAAGCCAAAAAATCCGGGCGGTGATCACGTTGCAGATCCGGCATTAGTTCCACCGGGTCCCGGCAAAGAAGATTACAATTCCGATCTGAGCGAAGAAGGCATCCGCACGGATTACTGGAACTGGGGGGAAGGGTACATCAGCGCCTATCCGCCTGATCAGTTCATCATGCTCGAACATGGGGCCTTTTACGGAACGGATGAGAGCAAGATCTGGGCGCCTTATTATACTTTGCACAAGATCCTTGCAGGATTGATGGATGTGTATGAAGTAAGTGGAAATAAAAAAGCACTCGAAACAGTAAAAGGAATGGGAAATTGGGTGCATACCCGGTTAACAGATCTTCCTTCCGATACCTTACTGAGCATGTGGAACCGATACATTGCGGGAGAATTTGGCGGGATGAATGAAGCCATGGCCCGATTATACAGAATGACCGGCGAACCAAAATATCTGCAAACAGCCCGACTCTTCGATAACATCCGCGTGTTCTATGGGGATGCAGACCGTTCTCACGGACTCGCAAAAAATGTTGATATGATCCGTGGTTTACATTCCAATCAACATATCCCGCAGATCATGGGTGCGCTGGAGATTTATCGCGATTCAGAAGCTCCTGAGTATTACAACATTGCCGACAATTTCTGGAATAAGGCCACCGGTGATTATATGTACAGTATCGGGGGCGTAGCCGGAGCACGAACTCCGAATAATGCCGAATGTTTTACCGTTCAACCAGCAACATTGTATGAGAATGGGTTTTCGGCGGGTGGTCAGAATGAGACCTGCGCAACGTATAACATGTTAAAGCTCACCCGTAATCTGTTTCTCTTTAATCCGGATGCCCAACTGATGGATTATTACGAACGCGGATTATACAACCACATTCTGGCTTCGGTTGCAAAAGACAGTCCGGCAAACACCTACCATGTACCATTACGACCCGGCGCGATAAAGCATTTCAGTAATGAGGATATGAGTGGATTTACCTGTTGTAATGGAACGGCACTTGAGAGTAGTACCAAACTGCAAAACTCGATCTACTTTAAGGAACTGAATGACGAGGCCGTATATGTGAATCTGTTCGTGCCATCCACACTGGATTGGAGCAACCGCAACGTGACGATCAGGCAGATTACTTCCTTCCCGAATGAAGATCACACCCGGCTGATCATTAATGGGGAAGGAATTTTTGCCCTTAAGATCCGTGTACCAACATGGGCCACCAATGGCATTGAGGTTCGCATCAACGGAAAAAAAGAAACCGTCGATGCTGTTCCGGGTAGTTATTTAACGTTGTCGCGGTCCTGGTTGGATGGGGATGAGGTAGACATCACCATGCCGTTTGCCTTTCATCTGGAGCCGGTAATGGATCAGCAGAATATTGCGAGTTTATTTTATGGTCCGGTATTACTCGCCGCACAGGAAACCGAAGCCCGAAAAGATTGGCGCAGGATCACTTTGAATGCAGAAGATCCCGGAGATGGAATTAGTGGGGATAAAAACACACTGGTATTTGAGATTGATGGCATCACGTTTAAACCCTTTTATGAGACGTATGGTCATCATTCGGTATATCTGGATGTGAGGTTGAAATAGCTTCGCATTCGCTGCGCGGAATTAAGAATTCAAAATTATGAATTAAAAATTGAAGACCTGTGGTGGTTCATCTGTTCTCAATCGTTGGTCTGTTCTTGTCAGACCATCACATAATTAAAAACAAGAAGTTCAATTTACGAGCTACAAAATAGCATCCGGGAGAAATGCGGGACTAATGGGTTTGGGGAATTAGTAGTTCAAAGCAGGGACGGATATCAACGCATGGCTATAACGCCATCTTCATTTCTTCCGGCGACTTTTGCGCCACTTTTGGTCGCTCAAAAGTGGTGAGATCTGTTTCCGGCTATATTCCATGAGATTGCCACGGGTTAGGTTCGCTTTGCTCACCTCAACCCTCGCAATTACTGCTTTGCGTGAATTAAGAATTAAAAAATCGGGATAACTTCGCTTTTTAGTGGTGAGGGTCTATACCGTACAGAGGCACTCTAAAAGCCGGTTTTGGAAGTATTGACCCAATCTTCTATACTGTCCAAAAATCAATCCTTATGCGCACTTCGATCTTTGTTCTGACTTTGCTGCTGATCTCGGGATGCAGTGCTCCGCAATCCAATGAATCTCATCAACAGCCTGTATTTGATATTGCTATGCAAGGGGTAAACCCAGCATGGTTTCATCGGGCTATGGAAGGGGTAGACTACGGAATTCATCGTATCGAAACCTATGGAGAAATGGCTGCAGACAGTTCTGATCTGTTTCAAAAAACCTTTGATCAAATGGATGCGTTCAACATCAAAAGGGCAATGCTTAGTCATGGCGCTTATAAAGAATCACTCCTGCACCGCCAACCGGAGCGCTTCCTGGGTTCATTCGAGCCGGACCTTTCCTTGGATGATCACTCAGAAGCAGCGAAAATATTTGAACAGGATATTCTGAATGGAAAATATGCGGCTCTTGGAGAACTGGGGCTTATTTATGAAGGCATTCCATTAAATACCAAAGCCTTGTATCCCTATTATGAAGTAGCTCAGAAGTACAATATCCCCATCTTAATACACACCGGGTTTTCCGGGCCGAATCCACAACAGGTCCTGAGTCCGGCCTTCCGGATCAAAACCGCTGATCCCCTGTTACTCGAGGATGTGATCATTGATTTTCCCGATCTCAAGATCGTGATGATGCATATGGGCTGGCCGTTCTTTGACGAAGCGCTGTATATGCTGGGAACCTATCCAAATGTATATATGGAGACATCCGTAGCTATTTGGTTGCTCAACGAAGAGCTATTTAACCGGCTTCTCCGGGAATCAGTAGAAACCGCCGGCAGCGATAAGATCCTGTTCGGAACACTGCAAATGGCCTGGCCTCAGGTGATTGGCCGATCGGTAGAAACGATCCGGAATGCATATTATCTCTCTCCTGAAGATAAAGAAGCAATATTATGGGGCAATGCTGTAGAAATGTTCGGAATCGACAAGCAGTGATATTTATCTTTTTAATGTTACCACAGGCAAATTCTAACTAACAGACTCCCATTGAATATCACATCGCCCACATCCGAAGAGCAAAAAGAAAAGCTCCCCAGAAGAATTGGTTTATGGGGATTGTGGATGCTCGTCGTAAACGGTTTGATCGGTGCAGGAATTTTTGGTCTCCCGGGTGGAGCTGCCGCACTGGCCGGGGAATACAGTGTTTTGATGTATGCCGTGGCAGCAATTCTGATCTTACCGATCATCCTATCATTTGCAGAGCTGGGAAGCTACTATCAGGGTACCGGTGGACCGATCCGCTACGGTACCGAAGCATTTGGTTCGTTTGTCGGTTTCCAGAGTGGATGGTTGTATTACATGGCCCGGGTGATCTCGTTTTCAGCCAATTCCGTGTTGTTGGTTGATAGTATCGGGTATTTTTTTGACCCGATAACAGAAGGAGCCGGCCGTATACTTTCGCTGGCCATTATCTGCGTGTCACTTACCTTGATCAACATCCTCGGCACCGTTGAATCGATCCGTTCTCTCGCTCTTTTTACCCTGTTAAAATTTGGAGTACTTGTGATCCTTGTCATTGGTGGATTTGTTTACCTGGGCACAACGGTTATTCCGGCATTTGATCAACCCATTCCAGCCGGAAGTGATATCGGTGCTGCAGTGGTTTTATTGATCTATGCATTTGTTGGATTTGAGGGCGGGATCGTTCCTGCGGGCGAGACGAAAGAACCACATCGAAACATGCCCAAAGCCTTCATACTGGGCTTGGTATCGGTGACTATTTTATACATGTTCATTCAGACTGTTGCCCAGGGATTAGTCCCCGATCTGGCTGACTCTGAAGCCCCGTTACTGGAAGCTGCTTCTGTTCTTTTCGGCGAGGTAGGTTCTGTTATTTTGATGGGGGGAATCGTGGCTTCAGTGACCGGGAATTTAGTGAGTAACTTATTCGCCACACCGCGCATCACCTACGCGCTTTCCATTGAAAAGGCCTTGCCAACGTGGTTTGGAAAAGTACACCCTGCTTTTCTTACCCCGGCAAATTCAATTCTGTTTTTCGGGGGGTTTGCTTTTCTGGGAGCAGTATTCGGCTCTTTTACTTTTCTTGCCGCTATGACTGTACTCTCCCGCGCTTTACTTTATCTGATCAGTTGTGCATCCATTCCGGTTCTTCGTCCCCGGTACCAGGAGAAAGACATTTTTATTCTGAAAGGTGGGTATGTGATCCCGGTGTTGGGAATTATTGCTTGTATCTGGCTCTTATTTCAGGTTAGTTTCACTTCTTTATGGATGACGCTTGTATTCATTGCCGTTGGCTCCATTTTATATTTAGCAGGACGCTCATCGGTGTTAAAAATTCAGGATTAAGAATTAAAGGCTTGAGCTGCTTCAGCAGTTTAAAAACGTAGCCCGCCCTGGTCTTGCTTGTTTATCACTCCGCATATCCTGCTCTCACAGGTATTCCATTATCAACGTGGCTCAGCATGGCATTTAAAAGACAATACGCTCAATAATAGAACGAAAAAAGCCCCGAAGAAGATCTCCGGGGCTTTTCAATTCAGTTACTTAAGAATACAACAGGAATTACTCTTTCGGTAGTGTTTTTACCTCTACCGTTTTCCATATCTCATCATTATAGTCTTTGATGGTGCGATCGCTGGAGAATTTTCCAACTTTCGCCACATTGATGATGGCTCGTTTATTCCATTCATCTTCATCTTTAAAGACCTCTTCTACTTTTTCCTGTTCTTTGACGTAGTCTTCGTAATCAGCAAGCACCATAAAATAATCGCCTTCATTTAACAGCGCATTGATGATCGGATCAAACAGATGCTTGTTCTCCGGAGAGAAATAACCATCCCGGATCTGATCAAGAGCCCGTTTCAGTTCAGGATTTTCGTTGTAGTAGGTGTGCGGATTGTAACCGGTACGGCGTAATTCATCCACTTCCTCTACCGTAAGCCCGAAAATGAAGATGTTATCATCACCTACTTCTTCTTTTATCTCTACATTGGCCCCATCAAGCGTACCGATAGTAAGTGCACCATTCAGAGCAAATTTCATGTTTCCGGTACCGGAAGCTTCCATTCCTGCTGTCGAGATCTGTTCAGATAAGTTGGCTGCCGGGATCATCATCTCGGCAAGCGTTACCCGGTAGTTTTCCAAAAAGATACATTTCAGTTTATCTCTGGTATCCGGATCGTTATTGATCTTCTTGCCAATAGCGTTAATCAGCTTAATATGCTGTTTCGCCATGGCATATCCCGGTGCTGCTTTACCCCCGAAGATGACCGTTCTCGGTACAATATCGAGATCAGGATTTTCTTTCAATCGGTTGTAAAGAGTGATCACGTGTAATGCTGCCATCAACTGACGTTTGTACTCGTGAATTCGCTTGATCTGAATATCGAACATAGAATTCGGATCCACATCAATATCCATCTTCTCCTTGATGTAATCAGCCAGGCGCTGCTTGTTCTTCACCTTAATTGCGGCAAATTCATTACGGAACTCAGGATCTTCAGCCAATGGAACCAGTTTTTGCAGTTCGTCCAGATCGGTGATCCAGCCTTCGCCAATTTTTTTTGTGATCAACGCAGATAAATCTACATTACATTGTTTCAGCCAGCGACGAGGAGTAATTCCATTCGTTTTGTTGGTGAACTTGTCGGGATACATCTCATCAAAATCACGGAACATAGACTCTTTAAGCAGACGCGAATGCAATGCAGCTACGCCATTTACTTTATGAGACCCAACAATACCGAGATGAGCCATATGTACAACCGGATTTTCACCCTCGCTCACAATACTCATGCGGCGTTTTCGGTTACGGTCGTCGCCAAACTTCACATTGATCTCGTCCATAAAGCGACGATTGATCTCGTAAATGATATTCAGGTGACGAGGCAACAATGATCTCATCAATGATACCGGCCATTTCTCCAGCGCTTCAGGCAGTAAGGTATGATTGGTGTATGCCATGGTCTTGGTGGTAATATCCCAGGCTTTTTCCCAGGTCATATCCACTTCATCCAAAAGAACTCGCATGAGCTCCGGTACCGCCAGATTCGGGTGAGTGTCGTTACACTGAATAGCTACTTTTTCAGGGAATTTGGTCCAATCGTCGGTCTGATTCTTAAATCGTCGAATGATATCCTGCATTGAAGCGGAAACAAGAAAATATTCCTGTTTAAGGCGCAATTCCTGTCCAACAAACATTTTATCGTTTGGATACAGTACCCGGGTGATATTCTGCTCAAGCTGATTATCACGAACGGCATCGATATACTGCCCCTGATTAAAGCTCTGAAGATCGATCGCGGTATCCGATTCCGCTTTCCAGAGGCGAAGCTGATTTACTATGTTATTATCGTAACCGGGAATGGGAGTATCGTAGGCAACGGCGAGTACTTTTTTGGTTTCTTCCCACTTGTACTCGATCTCACCGGTTTTTTTCTTATACATACCCTGATGGCCGTAGAATTCAACCGGATATTGAATTTTCGGACGTACAACATCCCAGGGATTTCCGTATCGCAACCAAAGGTCCGGTTTCTCAATCTGGAATCCATCCACTATTTTTTGATAAAAGATCCCGTAATCATATCGCAGACCATATCCAATGGCCGGAATTCCTAACGTTGCCATTGAATCCAGAAAGCAGGCTGCAAGACGACCTAACCCGCCATTACCTAATCCTGCATCCCATTCCGCTTCACGGATCTCGTCGTAATCGAGACCCAGATCGGCACAGGCATCAGCAATTTCCTGTTGTACATCCAGGTTTACCACCATGTTATCGAGCAGGCGGCCGATCAGGTATTCCATCGATAAATAATACACTCTTTTGGAACCTGAGTGGTGATAATATTGCTGGGTATCGATCCATTTATCATGCAGGCGATCCATCAGTGTGAGGACCACGCTACGGTATTCGTCCCAGTGTGTGCGGGAGTACTCATCTTTGGCCAGCGTATGGCGCAAATGTAATTTAATGTCTTCGCGGAGGGAATCTTTGTTCAGGCCGGAGCGCACGGCGATTCCTTTTCCATTTTTGGATTTGCTCATAATCGTAAAGTTCTTTTAAGGTGCTAGTCTGGTGTAAATCGTTGAATTCAGGGAATTAACCCTATCAAATTTCTTTTCTGTAAACTCCTGTATCGGGCTTAAAACCCGGTCGTGTGATATTGGCTAAATAACCAAGCCTATGAAACGACTCGTAGGCATCAATAGCAACAAAATCCTGCTGAAAAATGCCGAAAACACTGGAACCGCTTCCACTCATACTGGCGTAACTTGCCCCGAAATCATAGAATTGATCCTTCATATTTCCCACTAACTGATGCCGTGGAAACACAGAAGTTTCAAGATCATTCTTTAACAGGAACGACCAGTCTTCGATGGGGTCGTTCAGCAATACATTCTTCAGTGAAAAATCCGGCTCCGGATTCGGGTAAACATGTTCGTAGGCTTCAGGAGTTTTACTTTCAATATTCGGAAACGCGGTTACGATGTAGGCATCGGGTTGAATATCCAGCGGCTCGATCTCATCACCCAGACCGGTGCCAAAACCCGGATTTCCATGAATAAAGAAAGGGACATCGGCTCCCAGCTCTTTCCCCATTTTTGCGAGATCATCGACCGAAAGCCCCAGATTCGCAATTTTATTGACCATTCTCAGGATGGTGGCCGCGTTACTGCTTCCCCCACCTAATCCTGCTCCGGCCGGGATATTCTTCTCCACATATATTCGGTACTGATCCCGTAAGCCGGCTTTTTCCTGCAATAATTTAATGGCTTTTACGATCAGGTTTGAGTCATCAACAGGGATCTTTTCATCACTCATCACCAGCTCCATAGCTGCAGCCGGTTGCACATTGATACGGTCGTTCCATTCAATAAAGCAGAATCCTGTTTCGATGGTATGGTATCCGTTAGGGAGGCGCTCCAGCACATTCAGTCCCAGGTTGATCTTAGCGTAAGAATTTGAGATCCAGAGTTCGTTCATTTAATGCTGATTTAGAAATTCATCCTTATGATCCATCATATACCCGTATGCGGCATCATGGTCGTTGGGAATATCTCCGTTTAGTATAGCTTCCTTAACTGCTTTTTTAACATCTCCGATCGTTTTGCATGGTTCCAGATCCAGCGCTTCCATGATCTCATCGCCACTTAACGGGTTCTTCCAATTCCGTATGCGGTCTTTTTGTTCCACTTCTTTGATCTTTTCTTCCACATGGGCAAAATTCTGGCGGAATTTCTTCACCTTGTACTCATTCTTACTGGTGATGTCGGCACGGCAAAGCGCCATCAGATCATCAATATAATCTCCCGCTTCATAGATCAAGCGGCGAATGGCGCTGTCACTAACTTCATCCGAAACAAGTGCAATCGGTCGCAGGTGCAAACGCACTAATTTTGAGACATATCGCATTCGTTCGTCTAACGGAAGTCCTAACCGGCGGAAGATACTTTTAGTCCATTTGGCGCCGAGGGCATCATGACCGTGGAACGTCCACCCGACAGTTTCATCAAAACGCTGAGTGGGAGGTTTGGCAATATCGTGCATGATGGCCGCCCATCGCAGCCAGAGGTCGTCACTTTTTTCAGCCACATTGTCGAGTACTTGTAAGGTATGCCAGAAATTATCTTTGTGGCGCTGACCGTTGATCTCTTTAACTCCATGCAGATTGTGCATTTCGTGGAAAAATTGTTTCAGCAATCCGGATTTAAATAACATGGCAAATCCGGTAGACGGAACCGGAGCCAGTATGATCTTATTCAGTTCTTCAAGGATCCGTTCTTTTGAGATAATATTGATCCTCTCCGCCATATCTGTAATAGCCTGAAAGGTTTCCTCATGGATGGTGAATTGAAGCTGACTGGCAAACCGAATGGCCCGCATCATACGCAAAGGGTCGTCGCTGAATGTCTGGTGCGGGTCGATGGGGGTGCGCACGATCCTGGCATCCAGATCATCCATCCCTCCAAAAGGATCCAATAATTCCCCGTAATTTTCCGCATTCAACGACCATGACAAGGCATTAATGGTGAGATCCCGCCGGAGCTGATCGTCCTCAAGCGTTCCGTCTTCCACAATCGGTTTGCGGGAATCCCTGCGATAACTTTCTTTCCGGGCCCCCACAAATTCCAGTTCCAGATCGTGGTATTTCACCTGAGCTGTTCCAAACTGTTTGTATACAGCTAAACTTGATCCTTTAAGGGTTTTGTGCAATTTTTCGGCTAAGGTTATCCCTGAACCAATGGTCACCAGATCGATGTCCGGCTCTTCTTTCAGGCGCTCCAGATAGTAATCCCTTACATATCCACCCACTACATACACCGGCTGGCCCAGTTTTCTGGCCTGCTCGCTTATGGTTTCAAATACTTTTTGATGATGATCCGGAATGGAGTAGTCTAATCTCATATCCACGAAAGATAGGAATGTTGTATCAGGCTTTCATATTTGTTGTGAATTTTAATTTCAAAAAATGTCATTTAGTGGTACCATCAGTGGAAATAATAATTGATGGGTATGAATTTTCCGACAAAGTGGTTGATTGCAACTAACGGCAGCAAGTTTGCTAGCGAGGCTGTTAAGCATGCTGCGCACCTGAGTAAAGCGCTGAAAGAAAAACCGGATGTTACATTACTGGTTGTTGCCAACGAGAAAGAAACTGAAGAGATCGCTTACGGCATTGTAGAAATGGCGCGCTTTCTGTTCGAAGAAGAATCAGATCAGATGCTTACACCCCGTCTGGAAGTACGCATCGGGGAGCCCGGCAAGGTAATTATTGAAACAGCCGGTGATTATAACTGCGATCAGATCCTGATCGGTGGCGCTGATTTTAAATGGGATATCCACGACGACAAACCCGGCGGGATCAGCAACTACATCATCGATAAATTTAAAGGGGTAATTACGGTTGTTAAATAACCGGAACCCGCTCTCCCAATCATCGTTTACGCATTAGTTGTTTCGCTTTGTCCATTGGCTCAATGAATTTCATATATTTGCCGGACACAAACAGCCATAACTGTTTTTTGAATAAATCATCATCCTAAACCAGCGTATTCGTTGTATTACCTATTTCTTGATGTACTGTCTTTCATCTTTTGCCTGATCATGGCCCGTTACTTCTGGTACAGAAGTAAATTCTTTGTACATGTTTTCCAGCAAATGGGGTACAAACACAACGAGTACTGGCAGTGGCTGCGCGAGCATTGGGAACAAAAAGTGATCCCCGGCGACCTCGCCTTCTTCAATATTATGCTGTTTGTGATCGTCGTTGGCTTTCAGTGGCTGGATATTGAGGTGACCAATACCGCAGTTACCGTCGTATTGTTCATTTGGGCTTTTTTCTGGTTTGGCAGCACCAAAAAATTCCGGCAGGAAAAGGTGAAGAAACCCCTGGTGGTCACCAACCGGGTAAAACGATTATTAGCCCCCTTCACTCTTTTAGTGATCTTCTTTCCCTTATTTTTTACGTTTTGGTCGTATACCGGAATGATTCCCTTTCTTTGGGTGGGGTCTCCGGCCTATGAATCCGGGCTGCTTTCTTTTGATGTGATCCTGCTCGCTTTTGGATGGATACTCGGAGCCATCTTTATCCCGTTTTTGGTGGTGATCGCCAGCTACTTCACCAAACCGATCGAGAAGGGAATTCAGGAAGGCTTTAAAAGTCAGGCCCGAAAAAAACTGGCTTCCATGCCCCACCTCAAAGTCATTGCTATTACCGGCAGTTATGGCAAGACGAGCACTAAATTCATGGTTCGCGATCTTCTAAAAGAACGGTTCAGCGTGTGCGCCACCCCCGGCAGCTTTAACACCCCAATGGGTATCTGTAAAGTGATCAATAATGATCTGCAGTCGAGCCATCAGATATTGATCCTTGAGATGGGAGCACGTTACGAAGGGAATATTCAGGAATTATGTGACATTGCCCGGCCGGACATAGCCATCGTGACCAATGTTGGTGTTGCCCATCTCGAAACATTTGGCAGTAAAGAAGTGATCGCCCGCGAAAAAGGAACGCTGGTGGATAATCTTACTGATGGCGGAATTGCCATTTTAAACGCGGATGATCCACTCGTTTCAAAAATGGGGGAAGGTCGGGATGAGATCACACGCATCATGGTTGGGCTGGAACAGGGAGATATTCAGGCCGGAGGAATCTTATACGATACGGAAGGTTCCCATTTCAATGTAAGTGTGGGAGGAGAGAAGCAACAATTTCAGACCCGCTTACTCGGAGCACATAATGTACAGAATATGCTGTTTGCAGTTGGAGCAGCACATCATCTGGGTATTCGTCCTAAAACCATGGCTATTGCCGCCAAAACCATTGAACCGGTTGAGCATCGCTTGGAGCTGAAACAGCAAGGCGAATTATTTGTGATCGATGACGCTTTTAATTCCAATCCGGTGGGTGCTAAGAATGCGGTGGAAATTCTGAGTCAGTTCAATTCAGGAAACCGGATCATCATTACTCCCGGCATGGTGGAATTAGGTGAGATCGAATTCGAAGAAAATAAGAAGTTTGGGAAAGCAATTGCCGAGGCTAAGCTTGATCTGGTGATCCTGGTAGGAAAAGAACGGGCCCGACCTATCGAAGAAGGTATTCTGGAAGTGATTGACGCTCCTCAGAATGTAAAAGTGGTCAATAGTTTATTTGAGGCTAACGAGATCGTTAAGAATTTCGCTAAACCCGGAGATGTGGTTCTATACGAAAATGATCTTCCGGATGTCTATAATGAATAAGAACGGCCTCTATTCGTACCGTACAGCTTCTGCCGGTTGAATTTCAGACGCTCTCTGGGCCGGTAACCAACTGGCTGCTACACAAAGAAGCAGACTTCCCCCCAGAATAATAACCACATCCAATAACCGAAGATCGGCCGGATAGGCATCGATGATAAAGGCGGACGAAAGCTTTACCAAACCAAATGTATGTTGCAGCCAGGTAAGTAGTAAACCAAGCGCTCCCCCGATGGCCGAACCGATGATTCCGATAAATAATCCTTGTTTTCTGAAGATCTCTTTGATCGCTTTTTTACTGTACCCCATGGAGATAAGAATGCCGATATCGCGTCGCTTCTGGATCACGATCATGGTTAATGAACCAACAATATTCAGTACGGCAACTACCACGATGATCATTAATATGATGTAAGCTCCCCATTTTTCCAGATACATAACATCATACAAGGGTTTTTGCAGATCGTACCAGGTAGAAACCGTATAGTTATCCCCCAATAAGGATTGGAGGCGCTCTTTTACCACATCGGCTTGTTCGGGATCTGTAAGTTTAAGGTCTATTCCGGAAACTCCTTTTCGGGTGCCGAATAATCTTCTGGCCGCCTCAATATCCACGAATACTTTGGGACCATCGGTGATCTGTTGAATAAAGTAGGATCCGCGAACATCAAACTGATACGTTCGTGGAACTGTGATCTGAGTAAGAGCACGCTTCATTCCGGAAGCACTGAGTAAGGCAATTTCATCACCGGGCGATAACATCAACTCAGACCTAAGGTCCTCATGGATCATAATACCCGGCTTTCGATCCCGCACTTCCAGGCTGAACACACCCGAGGTCACGCTTTCATCCATGGTCACAGTATTGTAATAATTATCAGGCTCTATACCCTTTACATCGATCACCTTATTGCCTCGATCTTCGTAAGTGATGAGTGCTTTACCTTCGACATACGGAGAGTAAAGTGTAACTTCGGGCCACTCATTGATCTGCGAAAAGAGATCTTTTTCCGGGATAAAATCTGATGTCGTTGCAGATTCTATCCTAATGTCCGGATCGTACGAAAGCAGCAAGCCTTTGATCACATCAAAAAAACCATTGAACACCGATAGTACTACAATAAGCAAGGCTGTACCTATGGTAACCCCACTTATGCTGATATAGGTCAGGGTAGAAATGAGTGAAATATGCTTGCGCGAAAACAGATAACGTTTTGCTATAAAACCGGTGTTATTCATGCATCAAAAATAGAGATTACAGCCGATGCAAGCATCCCTTATTTAGCATAAAGAGATTTTAAACATAATTACTATATTTCCGCCCCCTCTTAATGAATCTCAAAAGTAATGAAATCTACATTATCTGCCGAAGTAATTGGAGCAATAACAGATGGTTCACATGGAGATCCTTTTTCTGTGCTGGGATTACATTTGGAGACTGTTGGTGGTAAAGAAAAGCTGGTATTCAGAGCATTCCGACCGGATGCTAAACAAATATCCCTGCATATAGGAAAGGGAAAGCCTATCGAAGTAGACAAAGTTACTTCAGAAGGATTGTTTGAGCATGTGTTTGCGAGAAGAAAAAATAAGGATGCCTATACACTTACAGTCACTCCGCATGAAGGGGATGAGTTTATCATTTCGGATCCGTACTCCTTTGGGCCGCTGATCTCAGAGTTTGATCTGCAACTTTGGGGAGAGGGAAATCATAAGCAGGCCTATACGTTTATGGGAGCACATCCTAAAGAAGTTGGTGGAGTGAAAGGAACACATTTTGTGGTTTCAGCACCTACCGCCTCCCGGGTAAGTGTGATTGGATCATTCAACCAATGGGACGGGCGCATTCATCGTATGAGAAAACACCATGATCAGGGCCTGTTTGAGATCTTTATTCCACTGGTTGGAATTGGTGATTACTACAAATTTGAGATCAAAACTCCGGTTCAGGATCCACCTCTGAAAAAAGCTGATCCGTACGCATTTTCAGCAGAATTGCGCCCCGGAACGGCTTCTAAGGTTTACGATATTTCCGGTTTTGAGTGGGAAGATACCGAGTGGGTGGAAAGCCGTGAGGAGTTGCAATCCCGTGAAACACCGATGTCGATTTATGAGGTTCATGCCGGCTCATGGAAAAGAAAGGTTGGGGAAGATCCGGGCTATTTAAGTTACCGCGAGCTGGCCGACGATCTTATTCCTTATGTAAAAGAGATGGGGTATACCCATATTGAACTGCTCCCAATTGCAGAACATCCGTACGATCCGTCATGGGGATATCAGGTGACTGGTTATTATGCACCAACAAGCCGTTTTGGCAGTCCTCACGATCTTATGCATTTCGTTAATGAATGCCACAAATCTGGAATAGGCGTTATTGTGGATTGGGTTCCCGCTCACTTTGCCAAGGATGAACACGGTTTAAGACGATTCGATGGCACGGGATTATTTGAACATGAAGATTCGCGGCAGGGCGAACATAAGGACTGGGGAACCTGCATATTTAATTTCGGCCGTAATGAGGTGCTGAATTTCCTTATTTCAAATGCTCTTTTTTGGGTGGATAAATATCATATTGACGGCTTAAGAGTAGATGCCGTGGCATCGATGCTTTATCTTGATTATTCCAGAGAGGAAGGGGAATGGGTGCCAAACAAGTACGGAGGCCGCGAAAATATCGAAGCGATTGAGTTCCTGCGTAATTTCAACGACTCACTTCATCATCATTTCCCGGGCACCATCACCTTTGCAGAAGAGTCTACTTCCTGGGGAGGAGTTTCGCGCCCAACCGAAACCGGTGGTCTTGGTTTCGATTATAAATGGAACATGGGTTGGATGAACGACACCCTCGCTTACATCGAAAAAGATCCCCTATACAGAAAGTACCATCAGGGGGAATTGACCTTCTCTCTTATCTATGCATTTACCGAGAATTTCACCCTTCCTTTTTCTCATGATGAAGTGGTACACATGAAACAATCGATGGTAGCAAAAATGCCGGGCGATGACTGGCAAAAATTTGCGAATCTGCGATTACTCTACACGTACATGTATGCCCATCCGGGTAAAAAACTGTTGTTCATGGGAGGTGAGATCGCTCAGTGGCAGGAATGGAGTGAGGCTAGATCGTTAGACTGGCACCTGCTGGAATGGGAAAATCACCGGGGAGTTCAAAGTCTGGTAAAAGATCTGAATGCTTTACTTAAAGCAGAACCGGCACTCTATGAGGTAGACTTTGACTGGAGAGGATTTGAATGGCTGGATTTTAATGATGCAGACAATAGTATCATTTCTTTTGTACGAAGAGCAAAAGATCCTGAAGATTTTCTGATAGTTGTCTTAAATTTCACGCCAACTGTACATCATGAATACACCATCGGAGCACCGGTAGCCGGTGAATACGAAATATTAATGAATAGCGACTCAGAGTTTTACGGAGGTAGTAATGTGGGTGATGCAACTCTCTATGCCAACTGGGGAGAGTGGCAAAATCAGCCTGCTAACCTCAAAATTACTATTCCGCCCTTAGCCGGAGTCATACTAAAACCTAAGAAATAATTTATGAGATTTCCTCGCTCGGGCGGCACACTGGTGCACCCCACATCATTTCCCGGAAAATACGGGATCGGCGATTTTGGATACGAAGCACGTACTTTTATAAATTTTCTGGCAGATACAGATCAAACTATCTGGCAGGTATTACCCCTCACCCCCACCGGCTATGGAAACTCCCCGTATGCGAGTTATTCTGCCTTTGCCGGGAATGCGTACCTCATCAGTCCGGATATTCTACTGGAAAAAAATCTGATCACTCCTGATGAAGCAAAAGCCGCAGAATTACCCAATGGCACCGAAGTGCTGTACGAAGAAGCTTTCGAAAAGAAAGATAAATTGTACGAACTGGCTTCGGCTCGTTTTTATGACACCTTAAGTGGTGAGGACGAAAAGAAATTCAAAAAATTCAAAAAAGAACATAAACATTGGCTCGATGACTATGTGCTTTTTATGGCCTGCTCGCTGCATTTCGAAAAACAACCCTGGAACACCTGGGATAAGGACATAGCCACCCGTCAACCCAAAGCCATAACGAAATTCAAGAAGAAGTTCAGCGATCAGATAAAGCTGCAGTATTGGAAACAATTTGAATTCCTGAACCAGTGGATGGCACTCAAAGATTATGCGAACGAGAAAGGGATTCGGGTGATCGGGGATATTCCGATTTTTGTGGATCACAACAGTTCGGATGTTTGGGCCAATCCCAAATACTTTGAAGTGGACGAGCTTGGAAACCGCAAACTTGTAGCCGGCGTGCCCCCCGATTATTTTAGTGAGACCGGGCAACTTTGGGGAAACCCTCAATATAACTGGAAGGAGCTTGAAAAAGATGGTTTTTCATGGTGGGTAGATCGTTTCAAGCATATGTTTCTCACCTGCGACGCCATCCGGGTTGACCATTTCCGCGGGTTTGATGCCTACTGGGAAGTGGACGCTAAAGAGACTACGGCTATAAACGGGCGCTGGGTAGACGGACCGGGAGAAAAACTCTTTGATACCATCCTTGATAAATGTGGGGAACTCCCAATTATCGCCGAAGACCTGGGATTTGTAACGGAGGGAGTTGAGAAATTAAGAGATAAATACGCTTTTCCCGGAATGAAGATCATTCAATTTGCCTGGGATGCCGACTCAACCAATAGCTTTTTACCACACAATTATCCGCAAAACAGTGTTACCTACACCGGAACCCACGATAATGATACTTCTATCGGATGGTATAACAGTGCTCCGGAAAAGGAAAAACACTTTGCACGGGTTTATTGTAAAACGGATGGAAACTCTATCAACTGGGACTTTATCCGGCTGGGAATGCTATCTGTAGCCGACCAGGCCATCTTCCCGCTGCAGGACTTTATGAATCTGGGAGGAGAACACCGAATGAACTTTCCGGGGACCTCATCCGGTAACTGGTTATGGAGATATACCCATGATATGCTGAATTCCGTGGATCGAAACGCAATACGGGAACTCATTGATATGGGGAACAGAAAGCCCGGAGATAAACCAAACCTTTAATTACCGCACTCTTTTTAGTATATTGGGTGCTTCGATTCAGAAAGAAACAACTATGCCATTTTCTTTAAATAACCTGCCGGAACGGTCACAGAAGCCAAGAGACAAAGGTATCACACTCGTTCTTGATAAAGGCTACAGTGTTAGACAAACCGAAGATTTTTGTGAAGTAAGCGCTGATTACGTTGATGTTGTAAAGCTTGGATGGGGAACTTCATATGTTACTCCAAATCTTGAAGCTAAACTCGATGTATATAAAAATGCAGGAATTCCTGTTTATTTCGGAGGCACGCTTTTTGAAGCATATCTTCTCAGAAATCAACTCGATTCTTACATTAAATTATTGAATCGGTACAATATTGAGCACGTTGAAGTCTCCAACGGAACCATTTGGATCTCTGATGAGAAAAAGCAAAAGATCATTAAAGATCTTAGCGCCGACTTTACCGTGTATTCTGAGGTAGGAAGTAAGAATCCAAACGAAATTATTCCTCCTTATAAGTGGGTGAAAGTTATACAGGAAGAATTAGAAGCCGGTTCCAGTAAAGTTATTTGCGAGGCAAGAGAAAGCGGTACAGTTGGTGTATTCCGGCCAAACGGAGAAGTAAGGTCAGGATTGATCGAAGAAATTACCGATCAAATATCTCAGGATAAGCTGATCTTTGAGGCTCCCAAAAAAGCACAACAGGTTTGGTTCATCCGTAAATATGGAAGCAATGTAAATCTTGGCAACATTCAGCCCGATGAAGCTATACCTCTGGAAACACTTCGTCTTGGCCTGCGTGGTGATACTTTGCTGGATTTCTACTCCTTAGATGGAGAACATGAAGTTGACCGGGTTATTAAAGAGAACTCAATCTCAAACGAAGAGTAATTACATCAAATCTATTCTATGAAAATATTATACGCAGCGGCTGAAATCTCGCCCTTTGCAAGAATGACCTACACAGCCGACCTTTTGCGGTTTTTGCCTGCATCTTTACAGGATAAAGGTTTTGAAATTCGAATTTTACTACCAAAATACGGAACCATAAATGACCGCAGAAACCGATTGCACGAGGTAATCCGCTTGTCTGGTATTGAGGTGGAAGTTGGTGACACTAAAGAGAGCATGAAAATTAAAGTAGCTAGTATTCCTAATGCTAAGCTACAGGTCTATTTCCTCGATAACGATACCTATTTTAAACGAAAAGGTATGTTTAAAGACCCCAAGACGGATGATTTCTATCCGGACAATGCGGAACGACTTGCGTTCTACAATAAAGGGGTACTCGAAACAGTTATGAAGCTCGGCTGGGAGCCCGATATCATTCACTGCCACGACTGGCCGGCAGGATTGATTCCTCTCCTGGTTAAAACCAAATACAAGGACGTGCCGATTTTCAAAAACACACAGATCGTGTATAATCTGCACCATCCTGAAAATGAGGGAACTGCGGATACCGCAAAGATCCTCGAATTACTAGGATTACCTGACGACGTTGACATCAATAAGTTAACCGATCATGGTAAAGTTGATTTATTGAAACTCGGGTTGATGCACAGTGACCATGTGGTAACCGGAAATTACCTGAAAGATGAATTTGATGAGGTGTTTAAGGAATTAGGCATCACACCAAAACAGATTCAGGGATCGCCCGAAGATGTTTCCAATAAATTTGCTGACTATTACAAGGTAATCACCGAATAAGAGTTAGAACTTCAAGATATTATTTAATGTATAGCACAACTAAAGCTGCCCGTTTCTGGCAGCTTGCTTTTTCTGCAATCCTGTTGGGTTTTGTGGTCTCTTGTGAAGACCCCGGTTCGGTAGGCGCTACTTTCGTGGACGAGTCTGAAGTAAAGGTGGATACCATTCTGCTGTCAGGCATGCCGTTAACCTCGGTCGATCCTTATATGGGTAAATTGTCCAGTTCACCGGTAGGTAAGTTTAGCGACCCAATGTTTGGTGATATTGAAACGATCACCTTTTTTAAACCGGATGTTGACCGCCTTTCAACAGACACACTTTTTGCAGATGATGTACTTCGTCTGAAATTGAAAGTGAATACCGCTTATGTATATGGTGATACCCTCAGTGAAGGTACCTATAATATCTATCGGGTAACCAGTAGCTGGAGAGGAACAACCTATAAATTAAGTGACGATATCTCCACCGATGCTGAACTGATCGGGAGCTTCTCGGATGCAGATGTGGATACCAATGGTTTTGTGCGAGCAGATTTGGGTGGTTCGTGGCGAACTACATATCAGCAGTATTTTGAAATGGAAGACGATTCAGCCAGAGATGCTGATTATCGTGCCAATGATTTTGGTCTGGCGATTGTACCTGATCCTTCAAATACAAAAATTTTGTATACAACAATGGGATCAAGCAGTATTGAAATTGCCGGGGAAGATACTACAGTATATACCATGCTGGATTGGGGGCATGATGTGAGCCGCACGAACATCCCGGTAAATGGATCTGAGATCACGTTGCAAAGCACGTACGAAAATGTGCTTCAGCTGGATATCACGGATGCGGTTCGATCTTCGAACCTCAAAAACATCGTCCGTGCGGAATTGGTTTTTTCTGAAGATACTCTGGCTATGCAAAACAGCCTTGGAGATAATGAAGTACGCTCCCGGGTAAGTTCACTAGGCTTAACTCAGGGTGAGATCGAGGATAAAGCTTATGAATTTGGATTCTCTGATAATCAGATCGTTGGTTATTTCTTAAGTGGCAAATTCAGATTCAATGTCACAGGTATTGTAAATGCCAGCTTATATGCCGATGAACCATTGAATAATATCTTTGTTTATGGCAATACACCATCCGGAGTTTTAGGATTTACCAGTATTTATTCTACGTCTACTACCGATCCGGATAAGGCACCAAGGTTAGTAATTTACGGAATTGAATAAGAGGTCAATGCAATGAAACTTAAGAAAGTACTTATCCCGGCCGTTTTATTTATCTCCGTTATCAACTTCCAATCATCGGCAAAAGCTCAGCTTAGTGAAGCAAAAAGCGGGTCTATTTATTCATTTTTTGGAGTTGGTCAGCCAGTCGACATCGAATCTTCAGCCTTTAAAGGCTATGGCGGATTTGGGTTATCGAATGTAAACCAGGAAATGTTTGGTCTTCAGAACCCCGGCTTGTGGGGGTTTGTTCAATATACCCAGGCAATTAGTGGAGCTGATCTGTCTACGTATAAAACCCAGACTACCTCACAAAATGGTGGAAGCACAAATTTCGAAGCAACAAAACTTCATGTACTGTTTCCGATCAAGAATGGGAAACTGGGATTGTCCCTTGCCTTATTTCCGGTTACGCGATCATCATTTGATATTGTAAACACAGGAACATTTGAGGCTGAAGGGGAAGAGATCATTTATGCCAACGAATTAACCAGTTATGGTGGAGTTAACAAATTTGAGGCTGGTCTTGGCTTCCGGTTAACTAATAACATTTCTATTGGTTATGCTCCGTCAGTGGCATTTTTATCACTGTCCAGTACCGAGAATTTTTCATTTACATCCGGGCTGTTTTCTTCCCACTCTCAGGTTACCAAATATAGTGGCGCCGCTTTTGCTCAACGTTTCGGTCTTGCTGCAAAGTTCAGAAGCTTTTTACGAAGAGGCGATCAGATCAGTTTTGGCGCTACGTATTCATTACCCTATCAAATTGGTACGAATGCAACACTCACAACTGATAAGACCTATAACAGTACGAATGAAACCATCGACCTGTCTGAACAGCTCTATGCAGAAAGTGGTGATGTGCAAATGCCCATGGAATTTGGTGCCGGACTTGGATACGCACCATCCCGCTATGTAAATTTTAATGCAGAAATGCAGGTTCAGCAGTGGGGCAATTATTCTAACGCTTTGGTTGATGATTCAGGATATCAGCTTACTGATCGTACCAGGTTTGGATTTGGAGGACAGTATCATCCATATAAAAGAGGATTAGATACATTTTTTTCGAGTTTTAAATACTCAGCTGGATTATCTTACGACACCGGTCATCTGGTTGTACAGAACGAAAACATAAGTACACTCTGGATCAACACCGGACTGGGGATACTCTCAAGAGGCCTTTCCTCAATTGATCTGAGTTTACGCTACGGGTTCAGAGGTACAACAAACAGTAATCTTATTGAAGAGCGCATTTGGTCGCTGGGGGTTTCAGTGAATTTAGCCGAGGTTATGTTCATCCGGCCAAAGCTTAGATAATTTTAAAGTAATAAATCTGCGAGTCGAACAGTTTATTTACATGTATTAACAAACAAACAAGAAAGCAATGAAAGTATTAGCTACAATTTTAGGGATTTTATTTGCGAGTACATCTTTTGTGCAGGCACAGGTTGAATGCTCTAATACAACTCCTCCTGACGGAATGCAGGCATTGGCTGCTTATTCCATTTTTCAGGGAAACTATACGAACAAAGACTATCCATTTGCTCTGAGATATGGTCGTTGGATGGTATGTGCAAAACCAAAAGAGATTGAGGGATACAAAAAATTTGATCTGTCCCGTCAGTACCCAAAACTGATCAAGATCTACACCGAGATCGGACTTTCAAAGGATGATCCAAGTGAACGCGAAGCATATCTGGATACCGCTCTGGCATTATATCAGGAAAGTTTCGACATCTTTACAGATGAAGAAGTGGATAAATATGAACTTCGTCAACGCAGAGGTCGCTATCTCCTGGAAAATTACCAGTACATCGAAGACGGTTTACAGAAAGCCTATGCTGATTTTGAGGCCATGTTCGAAATGGACCCTCAGCGTACTACCGAATTAGGTGACGGCTACTATGTACAGATCACCGTAGACAACATGGTTCGTCAGGACAGAAAAGATGAAGTCGTTGCTATGATCGATACAGCATCCCCATATGCAACCCCTGATCTGCTTACCTATTTTGATGAAACCTTAGGTAAACTTTTTAAATCACCGGAAGAGCGTTTAGAATTCTGCGGTGGTAAACTGGAAGAGAACCCAGAATCTATTGAAGATCTGCGTTGTGTAGCTGAAGCTCAGGATGACCTTGGTATGGTTGCAGAATTAAGAGAAACCACGCTTAAGATCCATGAATTAGCACCAACTTTCGAAAGCGCTGTGTCATTAGGTGATATCATGAAGGGTGACGCTAACTATTCTGAAGCTGCTAAATATTATAAAGAAGCACTTGAGAAAGCTGAATCTGATCTGGACAAAAAAGAACTGAACCTTGATCTCGCTGATGTGTACATGAGCATGGAGCAGCTTTCTACCGCAAAGAAATATGTAACTGCTGCCATCAGTATCGATTCCAATTATGGGTTGGCTTACATCAAAATGGCTACACTTTATGGTCAGGCCGTAAGTAAATGTACCGAAAACCGTAAGCTGGAAGCGAAAGATAAAGTGGTATACTGGCTAGTAGTAGATTACTTACAGAAAGCAAAACGAGTTGATCCATCTGTAAGCAGTACAGTATCTAATCAGCTTCCTACATACGAAGCGGTTACCCCAAGTACTGAAGACAAATTCTTTACTCTTGGCTTCGAAGATGGCCAAAAAGTAAAAGTGGATGGAGATCTGGTAAGTTGTTACAGCTGGATTAACGAGACTACTACTGTTCGTTAATTTGCTATAAGGCAAAACATTTGTATCTTTTCTCATCTTCAACACAGATAAGGTGCTGGTTAAAATAAAACCAGCACCTCATTTTTCCGCTCTCCTTTTTTACCCTCTACATTATTTATTTGTTTGGTACTTCCGAATAGGAGACGATAGAATCTATAGTATAATTGAATGGCACGGAACAATAAAAAGAACTATAAGAACCGTAATAAGAACAATAAAAACAGAAATAAAAACCGCAACAAGAACAAAGGCGGTAATGTTTTTATACCAAAATTCTACTGGAAGAATAATCAGGGAGTAGCCGGACGATATGCCGGTATTTTAGAAATAAATGAGAAGGGGTGGGGATTCATCAGAAAACTGGACTATGAATTCAGTTATAACCCCAAAGATCCATTCCTGAAACCCGAAGAGATCAAACATCTGGACCTGAGACAAGGCCTTATTCTGGAAGGGGAATTCGAAGAGGACAATCAGGGTAATAAGCATGTATTCTCTGTAGATTATGTTAACCGCCAACCGGTTGAAGCCTGGACACGATGCGCTAAATTTGAGCGACAAACACCTATCATGCCGGTTGACTGGATGCGAATGGGTGATAATCCTGAAGATATCGAAATGAGAGTAATCGATTTGGTTGCGCCGATCGGTAAAGGTCAGCGGGCTCTTATCGTAGCGCCACCGCGAACCGGTAAAACGGTTCTCTTAAAGCAGATCGCTAATTCAATTTCGCAAAACCATCCTGACATTCATCTGAGCGTGCTGTTAGTGGATGAGCGACCTGAAGAAGTAACTGACTTCATGCGCTCTACAGATGCTGAAGTTTTTGCTTCCTCAAACGATAAAAAAACTCAGAGCCACGTACGAATCACCGAAATGACACTGGGATACGCTAAGCGTAAAGCGGAAATGGGTGAGGATGCCGTTCTGTTAATTGATTCATTAACCCGATTAGGCCGTGCATACAACGCCATACAATCCAATAGTGGCCGAACTCTTTCCGGTGGTTTGGATATCCGTGCATTGGAAATTCCAAAAAAGATCTTTGGTTCTGCCCGTAAGATCGAAGGTGGAGGCTCGTTAACCATCATCGCAACCTGCCTTGTTGAAACCAATTCCCGAATGGATGATCTCATATTTGAGGAATTTAAAGGAACCGGTAACATGGAACTTGTGCTGGATCGTGAACTGGCGAACGACAGGATCTACCCGGCCATAAATATCACCGCTTCAGGAACCCGTAATGAGAATAAATTCATAACAGATTCCCTGGAAGAGCGAAATATGGTTCGTCGCTATTTACTGAAGAAGTCGCCCAAAGAATCGATGCTTGGCTTACTCAAAGTGCTAAAGAACACGGAGAGTAATCAGGAACTGTTAAACCAGATCGCGGCACTCGTTTAATTCGGTTCAGGCCACCGGTAATTCAGGGTCGATCTCATCGGCCCAGGCCATCATGCCCCCGCTAAGGTTAGCTACGTTTGTAAACCCATTCTGGGTTAAGAAATAGGTGGCATTGGCACTACGTGCACCAGATCGGCAGATCATGATGATCTCCTTTTCCTTTAAACCGCTTAATTCTTCAATTTTAGTAGGTAGACTTCCCAATGGGATATGCTTTCCACCCAGATTTGAGACCTGATATTCAAAGTCTTCCCTAACATCTATCAGTTGCACATCTTCATTAGCATCAAGTTTTTTCTTGAGCTCCTTAACAGTGATTTCTTTCATAATACTTAGTGATTAACGTGTATAGCGATCTAACTTAAACGTTTGACCCAGATATAGTTTTTTAGCTTTTTCGTCGTTTGCCAGCACATCAGCTGATCCTTCCATTAATATATTTCCTTCGAACATAAGATAGGCCCGGTCAGTGATGGCTAATGTCTCGTGAACATTATGATCAGTGATAAGAATTCCAATATTCTGATGTCTTAATTTCGAAACGATTTCCTGAATATCTTCCACGGCAATGGGGTCTACTCCGGCAAATGGTTCGTCCAGCAGAATAAATTTTGGATTGGTTACCAGTGCGCGGGCAATTTCAGTTCTCCGGCGTTCTCCTCCTGAAAGGCTATAACCTTTACTATTCACCACTCTTTGCAGAGAGAATTCCTCTATTAGCTGATCACACCGTTCTTTGATCTCTTTTTTGGAATAGTGAAGAAACTGAAGCACAGACTCCAGATTTTGGCGCACCGTAAGGTTTCTGAATACGCTGGCCTCCTGAGAAAGATACCCTACTCCTTTTCTTGCCCGCTGATACATTGGTGTATTCGTGATATTCTCTTCATTGAGAAAAATATCGCCTTCATTGGGTGAGATAAGGCCAACCATCATATAAAAAGTGGTGGTTTTACCTGCGCCGTTGGGTCCCAGTAGTCCAACGATCTCACCTTGCGTAACATTGATGGACACATCATCCACTACCGTACGTTTTCGGTAACGCTTAACCAGACCTTTACTATGTAGTTTTAAGGGGATTTCACTTTCTCTGCTCATGGCAGATAAGGTACTAAATCTTACGCTATGGACAAGGAGTTCAGAATAGAATCAAATATTGGTTTTCCGTCTTCCGAGCCTAATATTTTTTCCATGGCCCGCTCGGGATGCGGCATCATACCGAGTACATTACCACCCACATTTGTAATGCCGGCAATACTATCTCTGGACCCATTAAAATTAGCTTCATCTGTTAAATTGCCTTCGGCATCAGTGTAGCGGAACAGCACCTGGTTGTTATCATTCAGAGCCTTAAGACCATCATCATCAATAAAATAATTTCCCTCACCGTGAGATACCGGGATATTCAGAACCTGTCCCTTTTTAAGATGAGAGGTGAACATAGACTCGGTGTTTTCAACCCGGATATTTACAGATTTGCATACAAAACGAAGCTTATTGTTATGCATCATGGCTCCGGGAATTAGCCCTGCTTCGAGCAAGATCTGAAAACCATTACAAATACCCATCACAGGACCTCCCTTCTCTGCAAATTTTACCACTTCCTGCATAATGGGGGAGAACCGGGCAATTGCACCGGAACGCAAATAATCACCATATGAAAACCCACCCGGCACGATCAGAAAATCGATATCTGATAGATCCGTGTCCTTGTGCCAGAGAAATTTAACATCGGCATTCATTACATGTTTAAGCGCATGATATGCGTCGTGATCACAATTTGAACCGGGAAATACGATTACTCCAAAATTAGCCACGGGTTATCCTTTTATTTCGGTGATGAGTTGAATTTCTTTTAATACACTATCAATGCGCAGGCATTCTTCAAATTCGCCTTCATGCACAATAGCTTTTCCTTCGTTATGCACTTTCCAGGTAAGTTCTTCCGCTTTAGAAAGTCCGCAACCGGTGGCTTTCATAAGCTGTTCAATAACTTCATCGAAAGTATGAATATCGTCGTCGTAGAGGATCAGCTTCCAGGGAGCTTGCAAAACCTCTTCTACTTCTTCCTCTGTTTCTGATTCGGTAGCTCCACCGGGAATGGATAACATCCAGTCGTCGTATTGGTTCTGAAGCTGCTTCATCATAAGAGAATTTCTTTCAGTGATTTAGTCGATGGTGATCTCGAAGTCTTCCATTACTTCATTTGCAAGCAATTTTGCACAGGCTGCTTCAACAACCTCTTTTGCTGCAGCTTCAGAATCAGCGTTAACATCGAGCTCTATAAATTTACCAATTCGAACTTGTTCAACCTGATCAAGTCCAAGATTCTGTAAGGCATGATGTGCAGCTTTACCTTTTGGATCGAGAATGGAAGGACGTAAAGTTACATTAACTTTTGCTTTATACATGGCCGGAATTCGATTATAAGTGAAACTTGAAGTTAAGGCTTATTGCTCAATGCTGCTAAAGCGTTTAAGGTATTTTTTGAATGTTTTAAATTGCTGACCTGCAAAAGTAATGCAGTTATAATTTTGAGAGTATATGATCCCTCATCCTTTCAGGTCCGGCATGCTCAGCATCCAGCCAATCTATAAAATCCCAGCGCCTGAACCAGGTTAATTGGCGTTTGGCATATCTACGTGTATTCGTTTTTATCTTTTCTTTCATCTGTTCGAGCGTATAATCCCCTTCAAAAAACAGGATCACTTCCCGATACCCAACCGTTTGTAAGGACTGAAGATCTTTGGAATATCCGGAATTGAGAAGGGTTTGTACCTCTTTCAATAAACCTTGCTCCAGCATTTGTTCGACCCGACGATTAATCCGGTCGTACAAAGTCTGACGATTCCACTTCAGGCCAAAAACCAAGGTGTGTTCATCAGGGGCCGGCCCCAGTTCATTGTGAAAAGAACTGAACGGTTTGCCGGTTTGCATCCAAACATCCAATGCCCGAATGATACGATGTTTATTCATCCCATCCAGTTTGGGGATGTATTCGGGATCAACCTCTTTTAATTGTTCATAGAGAGACTCAATTCCCTCTTTTTGGATACGTGCGTTCAACTCATCGATATTATCCTGATTGGAATCCGGAATATTATCAAAGGGTTGAATAAGTCCGGTAAGATGAAGTGTGCTCCCCCCCACATAGATCACATGGTCAGAATCTTTAAGGATCTGCTTTTCCCATCCCGCTGCCCGCTCATGAAATTTTACAGCGCTGTCGTCTTCGAATGGTTCTAGATTAGAAATATTGAAATGAGTTGCACGAGCCAGTTCATCCGCACTCGGTTTAGCCGTTCCAATATCCATATATTTGTAGCATTGTCGGGAATCGGCTGAGATTATTGACGTATCTAAAGCGTCAGCAAGTAATAATGAAAGCTCCGTTTTTCCGGATGCTGTTGGACCGAGAATTATAATGCGCACGCGTAATTTTTTACTGAAAGGTAGGAAATATGTATTCCTGAGGCTATGATGGATTGATCGGTACCCTCAACTTTAAGAAAGCTAACGATCTAAGCTGCACTTTCTACTTTGATTGCTTTAACAGATCGAATCGTAAAGATATCCGATGCGTGTATCCCAAATTACTGGTTGACCCTGTAAAGCTCGCAAAGCCATAATCCAGATAGAAAGAGGAGACCCTTAGCCCCATACCCAGAGTCGGAGAAACCATGAAACCAGCTTCAGGATCATTCATAAAGTCAGTAAGTCCGGTACGAAATGAGATTCGATTTTTATAGGTAACCTCCGCTCCTATATGCGGCTCCATACTCATCGCGCCAATATTCACATAATATGCACGTCGATTCTCAAATAACATATACAGATCTGCCGCTGCAAGAATTTCGAAATCATCGATGGAAAAGGCTTTAGCAGCTCCAATACGAAGAGAAGGCAGCACAAACTCATTCCGGCCGGAAGGAATTGAATCACCGAACGTCTCCTGAAATCCTTCAAACTCTTCTTCATTCACCTTCCACATTTTCTGCATGGTGGTTACATCCAGAATTGAAGCTGAAAGATCAATAAGATCGGTCTCGTATCTGGCACCAATGTCGAGGCTGTATCCCCAGGCATTGGCAAAGGGTCCCAGCCGATGATTTATGATCTTGGCGCTCGCTCCCATCGAAAGATCTTCCGAATAATTTTTAGCGAACGAAAGAAATATTGCCAGATCAGCGGCGCTGAATTTTGTGATGTAATTCTCAACATCGGCTTTCGGGCCACCGGCAGTACCACGCTCACTATCCCAGGCATTCAGGGTATTGGCAATATTATCCACTCCTTGCCGGAAAAAACTAAGTGACAGAACACCATCCGTTTGTTTGAGAGGTAAAGCAACTGCCCCGTAATCGTATCCGACAACTCCGCCAAATCTTTCAGAATGCATATATATGCCTTCAGGAGTATCGACAGCAGCTAATCCGGCCACATTCCAGTATGCAGAGGTTACATCTCCATCAACCGCAGAATACGCGCTGCCCATTCCTAAGGCACGGGCTCCCGCGCCTACGCTCAGGAAGTCGTTCCCATACTTGGCAAGGGTAGATTGTGCCTGCGAAAGTCCACTAAAAAGAAGGAGAATCAAAAGCGCTCTGGATAACGATTTCATCCGAAAGGGAGATTAATTTATGAGAAAAATAGTAGCGCTTTAACGTGTGTAAACAGGCTTAATTGAGTGGTTTTTTTGGGCTCTAGCTGGTTGCAGAGAGAGCAAGTATTTCTTAGTATAAGCACATCATTTTGAAAGGGCAAGATTGGGTAAAAAATTGTCCTTAAAACATTCCAAAATAAGAATTCATGAAATTTTCTGTATCCAGTAGTGAGCTGAACAAAGGTCTTTCCGCAGTGATCGGTGCGGTACCATCTAAAGCTACGTTACCAATTCTTGAAACCATTCTTTTCCAAAGCGAAGATGGGAAACTGAAATTGACTGCTACCGATCTTGAGATCTCCATCATCGAATATATTGAAGCTGATATTGAAGAAGAAGGCGCCGTAGCCATTCCGGCACGCAGGTTATTGGAAACACTGCGACAGTTGCCTAATATCACGGTTTTCTTTGATGTAGATGATCGTAAAAACATCAATTTCAGAACCGATAAAGGTACCTACAAATTGGTTGGAGACGAAGCCGAAGAATTTCCGGAAGTACCCAATCTGGATGAAGGAACCCATATCTCATCCACCTCCGAATTGGTTCACAAAGCGATCAATAAGACCCTGTTTGCCGTATCCAGCGATGATCTTCGCCCGGCAATGATGGGGGTTTTCTTTCAGATCGGAACCGAAGAGAGTAAGTTTGTTGCAACAGATGGTCACCGTTTAGTGCGTTACACAAACCGGTCGATCAAAGCGGATAAGGAAGTAAGCTTTATTATTCCGGATAAAGCACTGAGCCTGATCCAAAAAACAATCTCAGGCGATGACTGTGATGTTACTGTAACTCAGGATCACAGCCGTTTTAAAAGCGGGAATACCATTCTTATTACCCGCCTGATCAATGAGCAGTATCCGAACTATGAATCAGTGATTCCGCGCGATAACGACAAATTCCTCACGATCAGCAAAGATCAAATGCTGGCTACTGTTAAGCGGGTGTCTATTTTCTCCAGCACAACCACACGACAGATCCGACTTCAACTTGAAACGGATAAACTTACTATCCGCGCCGAGGATCTGGATATGAGTAGCGAAGCCAAAGAAACCATCGAATGCGATTACTCCAGCGATGCTATGGAGATCGGTTTCAATGCGAAATACCTGGGTGATGTTCTAAGTAACATCGACGATGAGGAAGTTAGTTTTGAATTCTCTTCACCGAACCGGGCCGGTATTGTAAAACCATCTTCTGAAGATGAAACCGAAGATATTCTGATGCTCGTGATGCCGGTGATGCTCAACAGCTATGCTTAATGAGCCAAATAATCACCCTTACTACTGATTTCGGCCAACAGGACCACTATGTAAGCGCCATGAAAGCGGTGATGTTGGGTATTGCTCCCGACGCCCGCTTCGTGGATGTATCTCATGAGATTCCGCCTCAGGATATCATGGCCGGAGCATGGGTGATCCGGAATTCTGCCTTTCTTTACCCTAAAGGCACCGTTCACTTAGTAGTGGTTGACCCCGGAGTGGGAACAGACCGTAACCCGATCGTTGTAGAAATGGACGGGCAATACTTTGTAGGCCCTGATAACGGGATCTTTTCCATTTTATACGATCAGTACCCATACAAAGCTTTTAAACTGAATAAGCCTGAATACTGGCGGGATATCAGGTCCCGTACTTTTCACGGACGGGATATCTTTGCCCCGGTTGCCGCACATTTAAGTACGGGAGTGGCACCCGAAAAACTGGGCGATCCGGTCTCAGATCTTGTAACCTACCACTGGGCGGTCCCTATCGGAGATAAAGATGGCTTACAAGGATGGATCATTCATATCGATCGGTTCGGAAATCTCATTACCAATATTTCTGAAAGTCTTCTGGAGGAAACTGCCGGCAGAAGAAAAGTGAGGGTTTATATCGGTAATACCATTATTGACCATATGGTAAATACGTTCGGTGACGTAGAGCCCGGTGAGCCGGCCGCCTTTATTGGCAGCTCCGGAATGCTTGAAATTGGCATCAACAAAGGAAATGCTGCCCGCATGTTAAGTGTTGATAAAGGTGCACAGATATCGCTGGTGTTGCAGAAGTAACGAAACACTAAGTACCCTGAAGCGTACGCGTGTGCCAACGCAAAAGAGAAGCCAATGAAACTAGAACTCAGATCACCGGTCAATGAACGAGCCGGAATCCACATCCCAGACGAAATTGCCAATCTGAACATGCCATTCAATGGTTCTGTTTGTTCGGAAGAAGGGGACGAATACCCGGTAAAGAATAATATTATTGATCTGCTGGGGGAAGAGCCCGAATTCACCACACTTGCCAATTATTCAAATCACTGGAAATTAACCGCCTCCCTTTATGAAGATATTTGGAGAAAACGCTCTCTATCCATGTTATCCGGAGAGGATTTTCCTATTGAAAAGGAGCATGAACTGTTGATCGAGTGGACCGCTCCTAAAGCCGGTGGTAAATATCTGGATATTGGCTGCTCAACTGCACTATATGCCCGGGCATTGAAAGCCGCCCGGAAGGAAGCCAATATTGTGGCTCTCGATTTTTCTTTCCAAATGTTAGAAGAAGCCCGACTAAAGGCTGAGGCAGATGAAACAGATCTTGTATTCCTTCGCGCAGATGGCCGGGACCTTCCATTCTTCAGCAAAACCTTTGATGGCCTTGTGATGGGAGGAACATTGAATGAACTTTCAGAAGAATTGAAAGTCCTTTATGAAGCACGCAGGGTAATTAAACAGGACGGCACTTTTTTTATGATGCATCTGATCAAGAGTGATGCCTGGTACGGGCGGTTGCTTCAGGAATCGGTTGGATTAGGTGGCATTAAGTTCTGGACGGTGAAAGAGAGTAATAAACTGTTTGAGCAGGCCGGTTTTAAAGTATCGCAGCAACTGGTTCGTGGAATTGTCTGTTTTACCAAACTGGTTCCGAATTAGATAATCGTCAAGAGCAGATACTTTTACCTGTTGTATTATTATAACTCATCATTGTATAATTACATGTTAGTATACATGCTGTAAACACCGATTAAGCATGAACGAATATACTTTTCGGTATTTGAACCCTGATCAAACAAACCTGTCAACCAGTTAAACTATTTAGAATAACTGAGCCTCCTTTTTCTATTTATTGTATCTTTGCTTTCGTTACTTGTAAGTATAAAAGATAAGCATAAGAATGCAGTATAAAGACATTATTGCAGATGAATTCGGGGTATCGGTTTGGCCTAAATCACATGAAAGGACTGGTTATTACGAAATTATAGGAATCCGTGAGGGTCGAGGGATTCATACGGCACGAGGCGCTGAACTTCCCTTTAAATCCGGAGATCTATTCTTTTCAAGACCCGGTGATTCGAATACATTTACAGTATATGAGCCAACCCATTTTTTAAGACTCAGGTTCACAATACCATATGTGAGCAAGCAGCCACTTACTGTCCTTCCGGAAAACTGGAATACATGGATGGATCGGTTTCTTACCCTGCCAGACCGAAATAATGGCAGTCTTCTTCAAATTCAAAGTGACCGAACATTGGCTATTCAGCTTTTACAGGCTATAGTTAATGAGTATTCAGGAGATCATAAATTAAGGCAACAAGTGATCTTCCAGTTGTTTACGTCCCTGATCTTATTGATTTGGAGAAATTCCGGATTGATCATTGATTCAGAGGAGCTGTCACAAGCAAAGGACGTTCGGAAAGAGGACCTTACGAGCTACATCGAACAAAATATCTATGAGCCTAAGAAACTAACGTTGAATGCAATGGGTACACACTTCCAATATTCAGCGGGGCATATGGGGATCGTCTTTAAAAAGAAAACAGGTAAATCGTTAAGTACTTTTGTACAGGATTATCGATACGACCTGATCGAAAAACGATTGAAATACAGCCGGCTTTCCATGAAACAGATCGCATCAGAATTCGGATTCACCGATGAAAGTCACCTGAACAAATTTGTTCGATCTAAAACAGGATTAAATCCCAGCGAAATAAGGATGGATCATTGATCACATCCTTTCCGGAGCAGTTATTCCCAATATTTTAAGTCCGTTATTCAACACCTGAGCAGTGACTTTAGCAAGCTCGATCCGGGCCTGAGCCAGCTCTTCATCTACTCCGATTATGCGACAATCGTGATAGAAAGTGGTAAAAGCGGAGGCTACATCATTCAGGAAGTTAATGAGCCGGTGTGGCTCGCGGGCGTCTGCAGCACTTTGGATGGCTCCCGGAAACTTGAACAGTGTTTTGATGAGTGAAGACTCGGCGTCTTCTTTTAGCAGATTCAGTTTCACATCTCCGGAGAACGAATACTCTTCTTCCGCTTTTCGCAGTATACTATGAATGCGAGCATGAGCATATTGCAGGTAGAATACCGGATTTTTCTCACCGGCTTCCTTGGCCTGGGCGATATCAAATTCGAGGTGCGTATTAGGAGATCGCATCAGGAAGAAGAAACGGGTCACATCAGCGCCTACTTCGTCCATCAATTCATCAAGCGTAACGAAATTCGCTTTTCGTGTACTCATTTTAAACGGCTGACCGTCTTTCACAATAGTTACAAACTGATAAATGATCACATCCACTTTTTCTTTGTTGTAACCCAATGCTGAGATTCCGGAAAGCACATCCGGATAGGTGGCTATATGATCGGCACCGAATACATCGATACAAAGATCGTAACCTCGATCTAATTTATTGGAATGATAGGCGATATCGGGCAGGCGGTAGGTTGGCTCGCCTGTACTTTTTATAAGAACCGTGTCCTTTTCTTTGCCAAACTCGGTGGTTTTAAACCAGGTGGCGCCATCCGCTTCGTACACGAGACCTTTATCTCGGAGTCGTTGTACCACAGAATCAATATCACCGTTTTCGTATAAACTATGCTCGTTGAAGTGATTATCCATGTGGATCTTCATGCGCTTCAGCGTGCCGTCAATGTCAGCGAAAATGGCTTTCTCGGCTTTTTCCTTAAAGGGAGTCCAATCGGCATCTGCCAGCTCTTCCCCTTTTTCGTCCACTAATTCCTGCGCGATATCCCGGATGTATTCGCCTTCGTAACCGCCTTCGGGGAATTCATGGTCTTTCCCAAGAATCTCGAGGTATCGGGCCTGAACGCTTTGTCCCAGTACGCGCATTTGTCGACCTGCATTGTTGAAGTAATATTCGCGATCAACTTCCGCGCCGGTCCATTCCATGAGTCGGGCAACGGTATCGCCCAGTACGGCATTTCGTCCATGTCCAACAGTGAGAGGGCCGGTTGGATTGGCACTTACGAATTCGATCTGAACTTTCTTCCCTTTCTGCGCATCGGTTTTGCCGTATTCTTCTCCGGCTTTGATGATGGAGTCCAGTTCATCAAACAGATAATCTTCGGCAAAGCGGAAGTTGATGAATCCCGGCCCGGCAATTTCCACAGATGAAATTTTTGCCTCATCGTATTCCATTCCATCCACAAGTTGCTGAGCGATGGCCCGCGGATTATTACGAAGCGGTTTGGCAAGCATCATTGCGATGTTAGTTGAGGCATCGCCGTGACTTTCCACTTTGGGGGCTTCCAGGTGGATTTCCGGTGTTTCTTCTAATTCAAATTGTTCCAGCGAGCTGGTGATGATCTTTTCGAGATATTCGTTCATTCGTAGTGCAATTTCAAAATTCGACTAAAGATAAGAAATTACGAATTAGGAATAGGTGAATATCAACATTCAATATTCAACAAAGAACATTCAAAGCTCAACTGTTTTTATTTAGATTATTTCGTGCGGTAGCAATGCTTTTATGGAATATCGCAGATAGTTCATCGCATTCATTTATAGCGCCATCCAAAATTTCTGATTCAAGTAATGGATGTTGTTTAATTATTTGAAGGCAGATATAACTTTCACCTAATTCTTTCTTCCCTATTTTCACTTTGTGTATAAAATCCTTTCTCGATTCTGCTGATTTCGCTTCTCCATATTGAAATGCAGGTGAAGTACCGCTCCTGACCAGCTGCTTGGCGAAATGTTGACCAGCATATGTTTTTGGAAGGTTATCAACCACCTTCATAATAAGCAGAGAAAATTTTATCAATCTATCCTGTAAATCAAAGTTTCTATTCTTCATTGTACTTGAATATTGAATGTTCTTTGTTGAATATTGACTATTGAAAAAGCCTTTCACTGCGAAGAGAAACAAACTCATACCCTGCTATAATGATGTGATCGTCGACGGGGATACCTAGGAGCTTTCCGGATTCGGCAATTCGTTTGGTAAGCTGAATATCGGCCGTGGATGCTTCTGCTCTTCCCGATGGATGATTATGTACCAGAATGATGGAATTGGCCTGATTGAGCACCGCCTGACGTAATACTTCAGCAGGTTCAACGATGGTGGCATTGCTTCCTCCATGACTAATTTTCTGGAAACCCGTGAGCACTTTTTTATTATTCAGAAAAGCGACAATGAAATTTTCTTTAGTGAGATGACGCAGTTTAGGTCCGAAAAAAGCAGCCGCTTTATCCGGAGAGGTGATCTGTATTTCTTCCCCCAATCCTGCAACCTGAATGCGACGGGCCAACTCAAAAGCAGCTTCCAGTGTGATGGCTTTTACTTTTGCGATGCCCGGAATCACACCCAATTCATTCCACTCTTTGCGAAAAAGCTGATGCAATCCTCCGAAATGATCGAGCAGAGCACGAGACGTTTCAATCACATTCAATTTTTTGGTTCCTGTTCTGAGAAGAATAGCCAGGAGTTCGGCATCAGAAAGAGAATCAGCGCCGTATTTCATGAGCTTTTCACGGGGTTGCTCATCCGGTCGCATGTCTTTAACGGATCTGTTCAGGAAATCATCGGCGGAGAACGTTTCAGTATTCATATCGGAATAGTTTTACACATGTTTTTTACATGTAAGACGATTTCCGCGGTTACTCCTTACAAACTATTTTCAATATTCAACACTCAACACTCAACAGGGAATATTCATTTAAAAAAGGTTTGAATCTGAGAATGATCACCATACTGAATATGGAGTGTTCCTTGATGAATGTTGAGCGTTTCTTAGTCTTCACTAAACTCTAAAAGATCTCCCGGCTGGCAATCGAGTGCTTCACAGATAGCTTCGAGCGTGGAAAATCGAATGGCTTTGGCTTTTCCGGTTTTAAGGATGGAAAGATTGCTCATCGTTACTCCCACTCTTTCCGAAAGTTCTGTCAGGCTCATCTTCCGTTTGGCCAGCACCACATCAAGATTAACAATAATGGCCATTTCTATACCGTCAATTTAAGTTCTTCGTAATGTTGGAAACCCCGTTCAAATATAAGGCTGAGTGTGTAGATCAATAATCCGGTTACCAGAAAACCGAAATCGGCGGATCCCAATTCAATCGAAACCTGATTTTGCTGAAGGTAGTCTTTGAAAGGGCCGCTTAGGATCATATGATAGATCCATTCCGCCGGACTGAGTAACAGAATGGAAATGGCGATCCTTTTTATAGCGATAATATTTTCCGACACAAAAACCTGGTCCATTCGTAACCGGCGAAGAATATTTCTGAGCAGATTCACCGCGTAGAATATGATTCCCATCGCCAACAGTACCAAAACCGACAATCCGATAAAAGCCCCGGTATAATGTTCTGCCACATAGTTAAGGTCGGCAGAAGCCATGGCCGATTCCACGTTCATAAAATGCTCGGTGTTTTGCGCACTGAACAGGATAACTTCTGTATTGATGGGAAAAGTGATCTTTCCCTGAGCTATGAATTGAGAGTCTATAGTCAAACTAAGAACAGTGAGTAAAGGAATAAGTATTAATCCGGCGAGAGCTGAAAACCAGGCAAAATTCACAAAGAAATAACTGAATCGCAGAGCGTTACTGTTTTTTAAATTATTCATGATCAAACCGTTAGTTTTTGTTCTTCGTGGATGCGGTTGGCTTCTTTGATCACATATCCGAATACAATGCTAATTATCCCGCCTAACATGAAATTATTATCCGAAAAGTAGATCGATTTTATTCTCATACCATTCTCAAGCGGAACACTACCAATTAGTGGTGTTGGCAAATAGGATAACAAAATAAATAGGCAAGAGGTTAAGAAAAGTGTCCAACCTATGATGAATAAATATTTAGGATTTTGCCGATTAAAGCTTTCACCTTCAGCGATGTTCTTAAATAGTTTCATACCAAAAAACAGGGCTATAATCACCGATAAGTGACGAATAAGACTTATCAATCTGTAGTACAAAACAGACCAAATATTAGTTTTTGGATTTCCTGACAAATGCATATTTGCCTTAACTGTTTCTGGAATCATCACGTGAAATGATTCTGTTTTTATATCTCGTACTTCAGAGAAATACTCGGTCTGAATAAGTACCGGTATTTCATCAAGCATGATCAATTGCTGCCCCTTAAAGAAAAGGATTGTATTAAAAATTAAACTAATTAGTACTGTACCAACTAATAATCCCACCGAAATCTGAAAAGTATAGTACAGGAAATAGGCCAGTGACCAGTCTTCTTTGAATTTCATAACAAGAGGATTCATTCGAATTCACTTCAAAGAAAGCTATCAAAATGTTGAAAAGCAACAAGATTTTATTGAATAACAATAAATAATTTTTATCTAGCGGAAAATTCAGACATAATAATATCAGATTCTCCTTTCGCAGGAATGACACTTTTCGCCGAACATAAACTTCACCCTGCTAGATTCGCTTTGAAAGGGTCCGTGTTTTAGTCGTTGTTTTCCATCAATGGTTCGTTGAAGGCACGGATGCTGGAGTTTGGAAGTCCGTTCGGATAGTTCGCTTTCACCAGCTTGATGGTATCGATCACGATCTGAAGGTGCAGCTCCTTCGAGTTTTGATAAAAGCTTTGAGCCGCTTGCGAAAGTTTTGGTTTTCCATGGAGCGGTTTATCACTTACACAAAGCAGTGTCGCATGTGGAATCCGATAGCGAAAGCCGTTGGTGGCAACGGTAGAAGATTCCATATCAACCGCAAGGCTACGGCTCTGGTGGATCTTTTGAACCGTTTGTTTGGCAGAAAATTCCCAGTTTCTGTTCGCTGTAGTGAACACCGTACCAATACGATGTTCCAGATCATGGCTTGAGAGTGCTTCTTTGAGATAAAGATTGAGCAGATAATTCGGTATCACCGGATTGCCGATCGGGAAGAGTTCGTCCAGCACTTTGTCGTCGCGGAAATAGCTGCTTGCCAATACAAAATCCCCGATCTCCTGATGGTTTCTCAGGCCACCGCAATGCCCCACCATTATCATAGCGTCCGGACGCAGAACCGCCACATGGTCGGTGATGGTCTTTGCATTGGAGGGACCAACGCCGATGTTTATGAGGGTTATACCGGAGTTATTTTCGAGCTTTAAGTGGTATGCGGGCATCTGTACCCCTTCACGGGCCGGTTTCACACAATCGGGATATTTTTCTTTGAATACCTCCACATGCATATCATAATTGGTGAACAGGATATACCGCTGAAAATCGGCCGGATCGGTTCCGGTATAATGACTTAAACGATCCAGAGAGATATCTACCCGTTCCGGCGAAAACAGGAACATCTTTTTCTTGGTGAAGTCCCATTCTTCCTCATCGGTATGATCCATCAGTTTAGGATCATTGAGTGGGATCACCGGCCGCGAAGCCTTGATCTCGATATCGGCATTCTTATCGAGCAGGCGCTTGATCTCGCGTCGCAGGTACCATCGGAAAGCTCTGGGTTGAGCCATTTCCCCTTTAATGGTGGGATTGTGATCGGAATAAGCACGGTGTACGATCATCTTAGGATACATCCCATTCGAATAAATTTCCTCCATCAGATCGCAGGCTTTTTCCGTAGCTTTAGCAATTGCTTCGTCTGAAGTGAATTCTGAATGTCTTAAAATCATTGTATCCGTCATGAACCGAACCTCCTTTTCTTATTCTATTGAACCGTGGGTTACCACGAATGAGAGCGTGGAATATACGACTAAAATATTCAAGGTGTTGAAACGGGGAATGAAGATCGAGTCGGAAGATCACTATGCGGAATTCTCTATTCTGGAGGCTCCTGACTGGATCAATATAGTGGCTCTTACTCCCGAGCGGGATATTGTTTTGGTGGAACAGTATCGGTACGGGATCGAAGAACCAACACTTGAGTTACCCGGCGGGGTATCTGATCCCGGTGAAACTCCTTTTGAATCCTCAAAACGCGAATTAATGGAAGAAACCGGCTACAGTTCTGAGGAATGGATCAGTTTGGGAAAAGTGAGTTCAAACCCGGCTATGCTCACTAATTATACCCACACCTATCTTGCTTTAAATTGTATAAAAACCGCCGAACAGGATCTGGATGGGAATGAACGGATCAATGTTCACGTGTTACCACTGAATGATTTTCTGGAACTGGTTCGGAGCGGAGAAGTGAGTCACTCTTTGGTTGTGGCAGCCTTGGCAAAGTTCATGCTAAGTAAATATGCTGGTTTGAGCTAAGTAAACGGGGTTGAGAAAATACCTTCTCTTAGATCACTTCCAGAATTTCAAAGGATCCCAATCTATTTCAGGGATAAGCCGAACGGGTACTTCGTTTCTTTCTTTACGGAGCTCCAGTTCATGCCGAACGGATTCAATCCTTGCCGGATATTTAAATGGATCGATATTATGCAGGAGTTCAAACAATTCCTGATAGTTGTATTCAGAGAGAGTTCGTAATTCTATGTGGTTTTCATCGATCATAGTAACATCTCTGTTTCCCAGCCATCATAATTACCGAACAGACTTTCGGCCATAGGAGTAAGCAAGCGTCGGAGGCCATCCAGTATTTCCAGATCCGGAACCATATCTCTGGAACCAAGGCACAGCCAGTCACCGTCTTTTTTTACGGGAGGATTCACTTCCGTCTCAAAATGCATGCTTCTCAATCTCCGGGCAAACAACAACGCCGTCTCTTCCTCCGGGAAATAGAAATAGAAGTACACCGGTCTCGATTTAGAGATATCGGCGCCCATCGAGGTCATCAATTCGATCACTTTCTTGTCTGGATTCATAGCGGATAGGTTTATATCATAAATATGATAGCTTGGCATCAGAATTAAAAGTGTTTTATTTCAAAATCAGAAATTTAAATGACCCAACATCACTATAAAGCTACTATTGAATGGACCGGTAATTTAGGATCCGGGACTTCAGGATATCGGGATTATGAACGGAACCATACCATTCAGGCCGGAAACAAGCCGGTAATTGATTGCTCCTCAGACCCGGCCTTTCGGGGTGATCCGGAAAAATATAATCCCGAAGAGCTTTTTCTGGCCTCCCTTTCATCCTGCCATATGCTGTGGTTTTTGCACCTTTGTTCTGTCGAAGGAATCATTATTACGGGTTATCGGGATGAGCCGGCAGGAATTATGATGGAAGAAAAAGGCGGAAGAGGATATTTCAGCGAGGTGATCTTAAAACCGGAAGTCACGGTTAAAGAGGAACGAATGGCCGAAAAACTGGATTCCTTACATCACAAAGCAAATAAAATGTGTTTTATCGCAAATTCCTGCAATTTCGAAATAAAGCATGAACCAAAGGTTAACATCCAAAAACCCAACGAAATATGATTGAGACCGGAACTAAGATGGACCCCAACTTTACGTTAAAAGTTGTGCAGGGCGGAGAAGAAAAGGAAGTGAATTTTGCGGACCTTTTGGATAAACCCACCATTGTATCGGTGTACATGAAAAACAACACCAGTAGTTGCGACCGGCAAACACTTAGCCTTGCAGAAGAATCCGAATGGTTTCAAAAAAACGGGTTTAATATCGTTGCAATCAGCAAAGATACCTGTGGAAGCCATAAACGCTATGCCGATAAACAGGGAATAGATTTTATATTGGCCTCCGATCCCGAATACAAATTTGCGACTGCCACTGACAGCGTGGTGGAGAAAAAAATGTATGGAAAGACTTTTGAAGCCCCGTCACGATCAGCCTTTGTTATTGATTCAGATGGTACTATTTTGGCATCCATTGAAAAAATTGATACAAAAGCACACGCCGAAGAGTTGAAAGCTCTGGTGAACGAGTTGAAATAATAGCATTTATATGAAGAGCCTTGTAATCGTAGAGTCTCCTACAAAGACAAAAACCATTAAGAAATTTCTTCCAAAAGGATATGAAGTAGACTCCTCGATGGGTCATATTCGTGACCTTCCATCTTCTGCAAAACAGATCCCAGCCAAATACAAAAAAGAGGAATGGTCGAACCTGGGAATCAATCCGGACGACCGGTATTTTGCCATTTATGTAACCCCGCCGGACAAAAAGAAGATCGTTAAAAGGCTCAAAGACAAGCTCAAAGAGGCAGATGAACTGATACTAGCCACGGATGAGGACCGTGAAGGTGAAGCCATTTCCTGGCACCTGCTGGAGGTTTTAAAACCTAAGGTACCTGTGAAGCGCATGGTATTTCGTGAGATCACCAAAGAAGCAGTGCAGAATGCACTTGAGAACACCCGCGATATTGACATGAATCTGGTTTTTGCTCAGGAAACACGACGTATTCTGGACCGATTAGCCGGGTACACGGTGTCTCCATTATTATGGAAAAAGATCTCTCCCGGTCTTTCAGCCGGTCGTGTACAATCTGTGGCCGTTGAATTTCTGGTAGAACGTGAACGTGAGCGTATGAAGTTCAGAAGTGGAACCTATTACGATCTGCAGGCGGTACTTCAAAAAGCGGGTGAGAACGACGAGTTTAAAGCTGATCTCACTCATGTAAATGATAAACGGGTTGCCAGCGGAAAAGATTTTGATGAGAATACCGGTAAACTGAAAAAACCGGATTCAGTGGTGTTGCTGGATGAAGATAAGGCAAGTGCACTGGTAGAGGATCTTAAAGCAGCCAATTGGGCGGTGACAAACGTTGAGGTAAAAAATCAGAAACGGAGTCCGGCACCGCCGTTCATCACTTCAACTTTGCAGCAGGAAGCCAACCGAAAATTTGGTATGAGTGCACGGGATGCGATGAGCGTGGCTCAGAAACTGTACGAAAAGGGTTTTATCACATATATGAGAACCGATTCCACCCGACTCTCCGGTCAGGCTATTGAAGCGGCCCGGGAAGGTATCGTAGATCAGTATGGCGAAGAATATTTATTTGAACGGGTTCGGAATTATACCGCCAAAGGGAAAAGTGCGCAGGAAGCTCACGAAGCAATTCGTCCTTCGGGTTCACGCTTTGTTCATCCGGAGAAGTCTGGGCTCAAAGACCGGGAATTTAAGTTATACGATCTGATCTGGAAGCGTACCATTGCTACCCAGATGGCTGAGGCGGAACTGGAATTTACCAACGCCACCATCACAGCAAAGAACAATGGAACATCTGCTGATTTCAGAGCGAGCGGTAAAAAGATCTTATTCCCGGGTTTCTTCCGTGCCTATGTGGAAGGCAGTGATGATCCGGAAGCGGCACTCGAAAATCAGGAAAAGTTTATGCCTGAGATGAGTGAAGGTGATTCCACGGAACTTCAGGATCTGAATTTCAATTCGCACGAAACCAAACCGCCGGCCAGATATACAGAAGCTACGCTGGTAAAAGAATTGGAAAAAAGCGGGGTGGGACGCCCATCTACGTATGCAGCGGTAATTTCAACCATTCAGGATCGTGGTTATGCCCGGCTCGACGGAAAAGCGTTGGTTCCTTCATTTACCGCTTTTGCTGTTACCAGCTTACTGGAACAGCATTTCCCGGATCTGGTGGATAGTGAATTCACTTCAAACCTGGAGGATAAATTAGATGGCGTGGCAACCGGTTCGGTGGATCCGGTGAAGTATCTGGATGATTATTACAAGGGTGATAATGGCCTGAAGGCGAAAGTGGATACACAGGAAGACAAAATTGATCCACAGAAAGCAAAATTGCTTGATCTGCCATTGGATGGTTTAGAAGGAATTAAGGTCGCCGTGGGCAGATTCGGTCCCTATGCCAAAATGGAAAAGGGAGGCGAAGAGATCTCTACTTCCCTTCCCAACGATATGGATCCGAGTGATATTACAGTGGAGAAACTGGAACAACTGATCAAATTATCGGAAGAAGAAGATAAGCCGATAGGGATCCATCCTGAAGAAGGGTTGCCGGTATTCTTACTGTCGGGCCGGTACGGACCCTATGTTCAGCTTGGAGAAGTGACCGAAGAAAATAAAAAACCAAAGAGAGTTTCTTTACTGCGAGGAATGAAGCCGGAAGACGTGGATCTGGACCTGGCCATAAAGTTACTCGAGTTGCCGCGGTTATTAGGTAAACATCCGGAAGATGATAAAGTAGTTCGTGCCGGAGTTGGGCGTTATGGACCGTATGTGGTGCATGACGGCAAGTTCAAGTCTATCCCTAAAACAGATGATGTTCTTACTATTGAACTGGATCGTGCGGTAGAATTACTGAATCAGAAAACAAAATCGCGGGCAAGTTCTGAATTAAAAGATCTGGGTAAACATCCTGATACGGACCAGCCTATTAAAGTGATGAATGGTCGCTATGGACCGTACATCAAACACGGCAAGAAAAACATTGGGTTACCCAAAGGTACTGAACCCGAATCAGTAACACTGGATAAGGCCATGGAATTGATCGCCGCGAAAGGATAAGCGGTTGACACCATCGCTTACGGGAAGTATTTTTAACGGGTGGTTACAGATAAAGCCATCTAAATAAATCATCACGCCATGCATAAGCGAAGCGATTTTCATTTTCGATATCCGCCTAACATCCACGAGCTGGATCTCGCTACGATGGTGAATATGTTTCGCAGCAGAGGTGAGCCCCGTAAAGCGAACCCCGGCGAGTATTTTTCCTGTGCCATTACCCAGGAATTACTCAAAGAAGGAAAGTGGTGGTTTGGATTGTATTATTCCCAAAAAACCTGGGACGCTTTACTTACCAAAGGGTGCGAGGGTTTCCCTATGACTGATGCTGAGTTGAACGTACTCGGCTTGGTGTATATGAGCGAAGACACGGCTCCCCATCGCGAACAGGTTGAAAAGAATTGCGGCGTTACTGAAAAGCTGGCCTACCTGATCGTAAATGATCTGCGCGTTTTTGGATTTCTTTCGGAGGATGACAGTGGTTTTCTGGCAATCACTCCCCGCGGCGAAAAAGCTTTGCATGGCATCGCGCGCAGGATGTACGATAAACGTTTCCTTCCCGAAATGATCAATGATCAACCGGTACCTGAGGAGCCAAAGATCGAGCAGGCCCAGAAAGTAGATAAAGAGCAGACGAGCTTGTTCTAGTTGCCGGCTTTACCTGTAATTGCTTTAATAAAGGCGATTTCCTCTTCGCTGTAAACCGAACCGTCTTTTCTGAATATATCGTGAAACCAGACTTCCGGCTCTTCTCCGGATGGCATGGGCGTATCCCAGGCATAGATGGTATTCGATCTTCCTGAAACGAGCCCCCAGTTTATGGCCGAAATCTTGTCCTTTTTCAATATGGGCAGGATATCCTGAAAGGTACTCTTTCTGGTACGCGCCATATACTCCGTACAAAAGATGGGTTTACCGTACGCTTTTAAGGAATCGACGACTTCAGCGTGATGTTCTTTCGGTTCATAATTATGATACGTTATTACATCAGAATTGCTGAGCTGAAACTTGTTTAGATCAGACAAACCCGGATTCCATACACCGGCAGTGAGTGGTTGTGATGGATCCACTTCTTTTCCCCAACTGAAAACAGCTTTTAAAAGAGGCATGCTTTTATTTCCGTACCCTGAATTTCCCGGTTCATTGTACAGATCCCACATTACGATCCGGTTATCATCTGCAAAATGTACAAGAACATCTTTCACATATACTTCCAGGGTGTCGATCAGTTCAGGTTGCTCGTGGATCAACCTGCCGGGATCCTGCACCCAGCCACTGTTATGGATTCCGGGTTTTGGTTCGGGTTGGCTTCCGGCTTCATAAACCGGATTCCAGCAATCATCAAAGAACACAAACATGGTTTTAATGCCGTGGCTATCTGCAATTTTCAAGTATTGATCCATCCTGCTTATAAAACCATCCGGATCCTGTTGCCATGCAACATGGTGTAAATATACCCGCATCACATTCATTCCCAGATCTTCTGCCCAACCGAGTTCCCGATCTATGGTAACGCTGTCGAAGGTTTCGGCCTGCCAGGTTTCCAGCTGATTGATGGCTGTGCTGGGATTAAAATTAGCTCCCACCATCCAATCATAATTCTTATACCATTCATTGGCCTGTTGTTGCGACCAGGTTGATCTTGATTCTTCTGTTGAAGAGCAGGCAATAGTTGATACCAGAATCAATAGTCCCGCCATCCATAATCCCGAATTAGAATGCTTATAACTCATTCTCTCCCTGTTTGTTAACTCCTTGTTAGAAAGTAGTATACGATCAAGTAGCAAGCAACACTAATTCATTATACTTTGAATACTCTTGGAGTATGTCAAACCAGATGGTAATACACTGAGCAAACGCTACGAGAAATTGCGAACCGCATCGGCGACTTTACCCGGAACTCTGTCATCAAACGGACTGGGAATGATCATTTCCGGAGTTGGGTCTTCCACACAAGAGGCAATTGCCTTGGCTACTTCCACGAACATTCCGGTAGTCAGTTTTGAGATGCGGGCATCGAGTGCCCCGCGGAACAGTCCCGGGAAGGCCAGGACATTATTCACCTGATTAGGAAAATCGGACCGCCCAGTAGCAACAATACGCGCCCCTGCTTCCAGTGCTTCATCGGGCATTATCTCGGGAGTGGGGTTTGCCATAGCAAAAATGATCGGATCTTTATCCATGGTCTGAACCATTTCTTTGGTGAGCACTCCGGGAGCAGATACCCCAATAAATACGTCGGCTCCTTTAACAGCGTCTTCAAGTCCGCCGGTGATCTGATTCTTATTTGTGATCTTCGACATTTCCTTTTTTACCGGATTAAGATCGGTTCTTCCATTATGGATCACCCCCTTGGAATCGCACATGATGATATCTTTTGCTCCTGCAGCAAACAATAACTTTACAATAGCTACTCCTGCTGCCCCCGATCCATTTACCACCACATGAAGATCTTTACACACTTTTCCGGTTAATTTTGCGGCGTTATACATCCCGGCAAGCGTAACGATGGCCGTTCCGTGCTGGTCGTCATGAAAAACAGGGACAGGCAATTCATCTTTCAGGCGTTGTTCAATTTCGAAACACCTCGGGGCTGAGATATCTTCAAGATTTATACCACCAAAGGTAGGTGCAATTGCCTTCACTGCGGTGATAATTTCTTCCGTATCCTGAGTGCTGAGTACAATTGGTACCGCATCTACCCCGGCAAATTTTTTAAACAGAACAGATTTACCTTCCATAACCGGAAGGGCAGCCTCCGGACCAATATTCCCTAATCCGAGCACTGCGGTTCCATCACTGATCACTGCAACCAGGTTTCCTTTAGAAGTATAGTCAAAGACCTTTTCCGGATCTTTTGCTATTTCATTACATGGTTCTGCTACCCCCGGAGTATATGCGATACTCAGATCATCTTTTGTCTCCAGCGGAACTTTAGATTCTATACTGATCTTACCTTTAGACTTTTTATGAGCTTCTACTGAGAGTGCTGCGTAATCTTTTCCGGCCATGGCATCTATTATTTTGATATAAAAAAGGGCACATCGTTGTTTATCGATGCGCCCTAAGTGTACTTAAAAAAATGATTATTCAGCAGTGTAAGAATTATTATCCGCATTAAGATCCGCCATGCGTGCAGTAGGATCTAAGGTAATGGATTTTATGGTTTCTAAAGCTGCAGGAATTTCAAACGTATAGGTAGGATATACCCAGGGCCAGTCTTCAAGAACCGTACGTTTCCATTCATTTTCAGCAGGTTTTTCACCCCGCATGATCCTTAGTGGGATATAGAAAATTTCGGTGGTTCCATCGTTGTATTCTACATAAACATCCTGTGGCATGGGCATGAGTCCCACCCGCTTCAGAGTAACTGAAGTAATATTTCCTGAAGCGGCCACTGAATCAACCGCGTAATCAATATACTTGGTAGATTGAACGAAATACTCATAATACCAATCCAGAACCATACCAGATTCCCGTTCCATCAAACGGATGAAGTCCAGATCGGTAGGGTGTTTCAGCTGCCAGGTTTTGTGATAATTCAACATTCCTTTTTTAAAGGTTTCTTCCCCAACCACATATTTTAGCTGGTTAAGAAATACGGCACCTTTTGAATAAGAATTGATCCCGTAAGACCTGTTTGTGACATAATGGTCCGCATGGGTGGTGAGCGGCTCTTCGTTTCCGGTACTTACCATAAACGCGTACCCGCGATACGAGTTCGTGTGTGGATTTCCTTCACGGCCGGTGATCGCAGCAATGGTTTCTGAGGTAGCATAGGATGTGAACCCCTCATCCATCCATGGATATAAAGACTCGTTGGTTCCCAATACATTCTGATACCAGCTATGGAACATTTCATGAACCGTTACTCCAAGCACACTGCTTCCGGTTCCTTTAATGAGGGTACCCATTGGATATTCCATTCCTCCATCACCACCCTGAATTACAGAGAATTGCGGGTATGGATATTTGCCAAAATGCTCGTTTGCATATTCCATGGCTTTAACTGCCAGTTCCGGGATCTCTTCCCATGCTTTAATAGCCGCCGCATTTTCCTCGTCAGTGCCATTTACATCCGGCTTACTTTGATACAAAAAATGAAGTTTTGCTCCATCGGGTACCTGAGCTGTGGTGTGAATAAAATCTGGGTCAGCCGCCCAGAAGAAATCCAGTACATTTTCCGCTTTAAAATGCCATGTTAGATCATCCCCCTTGTACGTTACATTTCTGCCCTCCTGCTCATAGCCATGTCCCACTTCATTCGGGTTTTGTACGATCCCGGTTCCACCTAATACATAATTATTTGGGATGGTGATCTTTACATCAAAATCACCAAAAACCCCATGAAATTCCCGTCCGATATATGGATTAGGATTCCAGCCGCGCTCATCATATTCAGAGATCTTGGGGTACCACTGAGTCATTGAAAACTCAACGCCTTCAGAATTGGCCCAGCCCGAGCGACGGATCTGCCGCGGAACCTGCGCTTTAAATTCCATATCGAACGTTGTTTTTGTTCCCGGTTTAATGGGGCTATTCAGCTCCACAACCAGAATGGTGCCTTCAACGGTGTAGTCGACAGGCTCGCCATTTTGCTTCAGAGACAGGATCTTTTGATAACCGATCTCGTCTTCGGGCAGATGATAGATACGATCACGAACCCGGCCATCAGGATCCACAATATTTCTGGATCGGACATCCATCATACTGCCGGGTTGAAATGCATTGAAATAGAGATGGTAATAAACGCGGGTCAGTTCATCCGGCGAATTGTTTGTGTAAACCAGTTTTTGTGTTCCATCAAATTGATGATTTTCCACATCCATGTCGATCTCCATAGTATAATCAACATGTTGCTGCCAATAATAGGGAGCCGGTTGTGCCTGAGTAGGCAAGGTGCTCAGGATCAGAAAAAAGAAAAATAAAAAGAGTTTTTTCATATCAGTTTTTTAAACCATGGTAGACACAAAGAGCCCACAGGTTATTTTGATTTAAGGGAGTAAGAGATTACAAATAGCCAGCACGAGTGATTGTAAAAGTTCTTTTCAATTCGCACCGTACAAAGCAGTAACTAAACGTGGGTCGACCTCAGAATATGCTAAAAGGAACTGCGACTGGTAAATGCCCGGCTGAGCGTGGCTTCATCAATAAATTCCAGCTCTGTACCCATGGGTATTCCATAAGCAATGCGGGTAACTTTAACTTCGTAGGGTAACAATAATTTGTTGATGTAGTAGGAAGTCGCTTCTCCTTCGGCATCGGGATTCAATGCCAGGATCACTTCATTGATCTGCTCCTCACCGCCAACCCGCTTTAGTAATTCCTGAATTCGCAACTGATCAGGGCCGATGTTATCCATGGGGGAGATCACACCGCCCAGCACATGGTATCTTCCTCGAAATTCATTGGTCTTTTCGATGATATAGACATCATTGAATTCTTCGACCACACAGATCTGACCGTTTTCTCTTTTTACGTTCGAGCAAATTGTACAGGGATCATTATCACTCACATTGCCACAGACCGAACAGCGGATCACTTTTTGCTTGAGGTCGATGATCGCGTTTGCCAGTTTTAGCGCATATTCTTCATTCTGTTTCAACAGGTGAATGGCAATTCTCTGTGCCGATTTTCTTCCCGTTCCGGGCAACTTAGAGAGCTGTTCAATGGCTCGTTCTAAAAATTCTGAGGTTAACTGCATGTAGGCATTTAAAATGAAGAATTAACAATGAAAAATACTGCCGCTTGCCGGTAATAAGGGTCCGGCTCATCTTTTGTGACATTCGAAACGACGGAGACGTCATTCTTAATTTTTCATTCTAACTATTTAATCCGGTTATAAACCAAACTTTGAAAGGTCCATTCCCGGAAGTCCGCCGCCGGGCATCATGCCTTTGTAGGCTTCCTGCATTTCCTTCTGTGCGGCTTCTTCTGCCATTTCCAATGCTTTATTTACCCCGGCCACTACCAGGTCTTCCAGCATTTCCATGTCGTTCGGATCAACCACATCTTTATCAATATTGATAGAGAGCACTTTTCGCAATCCATTGGCCTTCACTTTAACCATTCCGCCACCGGCTTCGGCTTCAACCACCACTTCGCCTAATTTAGATTGGGCTTCCTGAACTTTGCCCTGCATTTCCTGAATTTTGCCGAACATATCGGCCATGTTAAAATCCATAGTATCGTAATTATTTAATATTCAAGTTCTGCCCCGAACCGCTCCACCAGATCTCGGAGAATAGGATCTTTCTGCTGAATTTCTTTGAACCGTTCGTACGGATTTCTGGCTTTTTGCTGGGTTTCGGGAGTATTTAGTACCTGGGTTTTAAAACGAAAAACCACCCCGGTGTGTTCCTTCAGAAGTTTAGCGAGATCTAGTGCCTGTTCATCCAGCATACGCTGAGAAAGCGGGTTATCGCACTGCAAGGTGAGTTCATGACCTTTCAGCTGAACCGGCTTTACCCGTTGCACTTGTAATTCCAGGATCTTTGGGATCCGGTCCACCAACGATTCGAGATATTTTGGCCAGATAGCCTGCACATCTTCGATCTTCAATTTCTTATTAGGACCTGCGGCAATATTACTTTCCTGAGAAGTTTGGACCGGTTTTGGTGCCGTACTAACTCCATTGGGTATATTGTGCAGCACCCGTGCTTTTTTGGTGATGCTGGTCTCAATGGCCGGACTACCCAGATCGTATTCATCATCCACGGGCTCCGGAGTGAGCTCCTGTACCGGTTCCGGGGGTAATTCGGTGTTAGCTTCCGGTGCCGGAGAAGTATGAACCGGATCAGTAACGGTCTGTGATTCGGATGCAGGTGTTTCTGCTTCGCTTGCCAGAGATCCCTGTGATGGAGTTCCGTTTAAAGGCTGACCGGCGTTTTGATCGGCAATCGTCCCTTCTTCAGCGATCTTTTTCTCTTCTTTTACCGGGCCCGAATCTTCTTCTTTAACACGTTCTTCCGCTGATTGAACGGTAGAATTCAGGCTTGCTACCTGGTTACCGAAGTTTTTTTTTAACTCATCCAGCTCTGTAAGCAGTTGTTTAAGGCTTTCGGTGCGTTCCATGTGGATCAGTTTTAACAACGTGATCTCAAACTGAATACGTGGCTGACTCGCATCTTTGAGCTTGATCTGGGCTTCGCTCACAATATGAAGCATCCGCATCAGATCATCCCGCGAAAAATCGTTGGCCGTCTCTTTATACCGGTTCTTGGTGTCTTCCGAGGCCTCCACCAAATACATTTGCGGGCTGTGATGGGCGATGTACAAATTTCGCAGGTGCTCTGTCAATCCGATCAAAAACTCCTGTATGTCGTAGCCTTCCTGTAATAAAGTATTGATCAGGTCCAGACCGGCATCTGCGTCATGATCTTTCACACACTTCATAAACTGGAACAAACGCTCGGTTCCCACCACATTCAACGCCTGCAATAATTCATTGTGGGTGATGGTATCCCCGCAAAAGGCAATCGCCTGATCCATCAAACCAAGAGCATCACGCAGTGCGCCATCGGCTTTCTTTGCAATAACATGCAATGATTCTTCATCAATAGAGATATTCTCATCGAGCGAGATCTTTCGTAGGCGATGTACGATCTCATCCACCGAAATACGTTTAAAATCGAACCGTTGCACCCGGGATAGAATGGTCGGGAGTACTTTATGCGGTTCCGTGGTGGCAAAGATAAAAATGGCGTGCTCCGGCGGTTCTTCCAGCGTTTTGAGTAAGGCATTGAAGGCCGCTTTCGACAGCATGTGCACCTCATCCACGATAAACACTTTGTAGCGCCCGTTTTGCGGGGGGATGCGGACACTTTCCCGAAGATGATGTACATCTTCCACTTTGTTGTTGGAAGCGGCATCCATCTCAATAATATTCAGTGTCTGATTCAGGGATTCACCATCCACACTTGAATCGATCTGATTGATCACCCGGGCTAAAACACGCGCCATAGTAGTTTTTCCCACACCTCGCGGGCCGCAAAACATATAGGCATGAGATAGTCGGTTCTGCTTGATCGCATTCATGAGCGTGTTGCTCACATGATCCTGAGAAACGATATCATCGAAGCTGTTTGGGCGGTATTTTCGGGTTAGTGCGCGGTAAGTATCTGACATGCGTTGTGATCGCTTTTTCTAATGTGGGGAATGTACAAAATGATGGGCTCGGATAGTAATGCGGAATCAAGAAATGGCCGGGTAATTTTCATTAGACTGGTCGAATTCAGGAATTTTTTATCCATTTCTGCCTTTTACAGTTCGTACCTTTAGAAATCAAAATAGAGGCAGATAATTATTGTATGAAAATCACGAAGCATCTCATCATAAGCGGACGAGTACAAGGTGTTGGGTTCCGGCATTTTACCCGGGTAAATGCCAATGAACTAGGCGTGTGTGGCTGGGTAAAGAACCTGCCCGACCGCCGGGTAGAAGCGGTGTTCCAGGGTTCAGGCGAAAAAGTGGTCGAACTTATCCGGCGGATAGCTAAAGGTCCGGTTTATGGTAAAGTAGCCGAGATCGAGGAGAATGAGATCAGCGCCGGAGAGTTTAAGAACTTTGAAGTCCGCTATTGACGACCGCCCTTATTGCTCGGTGACCTCGGTTTTCATGATCTCTTCCAGGGTTTGAATAAGAGTACTGCTGTTAAACGAATGAAAAGCAACCGACCGTAACATTTTCAGCTCTCCAACCGGGATCATCATATGTTTGTATTTCAGCATCTTGTCTGAAAATATGAATGCTCCGGGATTGGTCTCTGTAAGGATCTCTTCCATCTCTGCAAGAGTGCAGTCGTAGCCATAGCTGAGTAAGCCGGCGGCATACAAATTTAAAAAACCGAAGTGATCAATCACCCCGTTCTCATCTTTTGTGGTGATCGCTTTACAACCCGAATACGCAAACTTTACTTCAAGATGAAGCTCCCTGCAAAAAATCAGCAGCGATGCCAGTTCCCGCGATGTCGGAAGCCTGAAGCCTTCTTCCGGCACAATGCGGATCTTGTACCCGAATTCCTCAAAATGTTTTAGTCCTTTTTTCCTGATCAATAAATTCTGTCGGGCAATCCGCTTAAGAAATGGTTTTAGCAACTCAAGATCGTAGGTGGATTTGGGAAATTCTATAAATATATGATTGGGGAAAACACGATTCACAGCCATGCGCTCTACCAGAAAGTGCATGCATTTTTCTAACAGATCACTGCTTGGATTCTTTACCACATCCGGCGGAAGTACAGCCTCAAGCAAATCCGTTTTTAATTCACCGCCATGATCTTTGTGTGTGATCAGTAATTGCCGTTCCAGCGCACTTATCCTGGTTCTGAAATTATCGAAAGTATCTGTTTTAGGGAGCAAAAGCGTTAGTTCGATCGGCTTGGGAAGCTCCTGAGTATACAGGCTAAGTGTGGTAGCGATGTCCATCCAATGTGCGGGCACCACGATACGAGACATGATCCAGCCATACTTTGAACGTTTTGCTTTGGAATAGCGCTGAAATACTTCTTTTAATTCAAGCTGTTCCGGCGGAAAGGTGCCGGCATAATCCAAAATGTTAGAGAAGAGATACTCCTTCGACTTGATCATAACCGGTTACACTTAATCCTGAAGATGATATTGATTTATAAATTTAACCCGGTACTACAAACCCGTTTATAACCTACCGGATCACAACTAAAGCTTTAGCTGAATCTAGTAAGAAATTATCAGATATGGACAAAAAAAGAAGGAGCCCGAAAGATCCCTACTTTATTACAATATGCTCTCCCTCTTTTAACAGGACAAAAGGCTCGCCATTAAGGGCTTTTTTAAAATCGTTGATGGGTTCTTCCTGTCCGTCATCAGCCAGCGGAAAGGTGCCAAAATGCATGCCGATACTGAACGCAGAACCGACTTCTTTGTGAACCTGTAAAGCCTGTTCGGGATCGATATGTACCGGTGCCATAAACCAACGGGGAGCGTAGGCTCCGATCGGGATGAGGGAAGTTTTTATTGGCCCGTATTTTTCTCCGATCAACGTAAAGAAGTCGTTGTACCCGGTATCTCCGGCAAAATATATATTTCCCGTCGGGGATTTGATCACATAGCCGGCCCAGAGTGTTTTATCCCGGTCGAACATCCCGCGGCTGGAGAAATGCTGTGCTTCGGTAGCAGCCACTTCTACCCGGCCGGAAAGAGAGGTCTCCTGCCACCAATCCAGCGAAACCGTTTTTGAGATGCCCTCTTTATTCAGGTAAAGATCCACACCCAAAGGAGTTACGAACAGCGGGTCAAAATCTTCTTTAATTCGTTTCAGGGTACCGATATCCAGATGATCGTAATGATTGTGACTCAACAGAACCACATCAATTTCGGGCAGATCTTCATAGCGGATGCCCGGCGGGCGCATTCGTTTTGGTCCTGCAAACGTAAAAGGACTGACCCGCTTACTGTACACCGGATCGGTGATAATATTCAAACTATCGGTCTGAATAAGAAAAGTGGAATGGTTGATGAACGTGATCACCTGAGTGGAATCGGTGATACGGCCCGCTGGTTTGGGTCCGTATTCGATATCTTCCTCACTTAACCCAGTCCACTCTCCGGGCTTTCGGCTGGTCATCCATTTTATCATATCGGTGAATCCCTTTTCCTCATAGCCGTCCCGGTTCACAAATTTAGAACCGTTGAAGTGATCCGTTTCGGGGCCTTTATATCCCGGGGCCGACAACCCCCAGCCAAGTAACAGAACCAATCCAAAAAAAACTGCGATAATTATTCCTATCGACATAAAAACCTTTTGCCACATGATGAATTTATTTGGGTGCAAAGATCAACAATTAGCGCTTAAAAAGCAGGCATTGTCCCTTTAGCATCTGTTAGCCAGAATTCCATTAAAATCGTTCAACAGGAAGGATGTAAGAGTTTGATGCAACTCTGATTGAAATCCCATAACTGCTTCCTCCACATAAGATTCATACAATATTCATTTAAATCAGGAACATTGAACGAAGGCCATAAATGGCGAACCAAACCTATATTTGTTGGAGTAATAATTATGAACGAGCGGAATTCTCTTCCTAAGAATGCCCTGCCTGCGCTTACTTTATTGCGCATTTTGATCGGCTGGCATTTTCTTTTTGAGGGTGTTATGAAATTGTACAACCCGGCATGGTCGGCCAAGCCATACTTGCTGAGCGCAGAAACCATGAGTGGTTTATATCAGTGGCTGGCAAGTGATTCATTGATCGGAATCGTGGATGGATTGAATATAGTGGTGTTGATCGTAGTCGGGCTTACACTACTCCTTGGGATCTTTGATAAGTATGGCGCCCTGTTAGGGATCGTAATGTTATTGTTGTATTACTTTGCTCATCCGGCTTTCATGGATTCTGCTCAGCTTGGGGCAGAAGGGAATTACTGGATCGTGAATAAAAACCTGATAGAAGCAGGTGCTTTACTGGTACTGTCTATCATACCAACCGGTACCTATTTCGGATTACAGGTATTCTTTAATTCTTCTCTAAAAAAGGCGGGGGCATAATCATGGCTTCAAATAATAAAAGAACATTTTCCAGAAGAGACCTGATAAAAGGAATTGTAGGAGCGCCGATCGCGGGAGCGGTCTGGTGGGCTGGTGCAAAAAAGACCAGCATTAAATCACAATCCAAAGAGAGTGTATTAAATACTCTGAATATTTCCGCATCTCCGCCACCACCGTCGGGTTCTATGGCTGGCGATCCGATCCGGCTGGGGATCATAGGATTCGGAATACGGGGACCGCAGTTATGCCGTGCTCTTGGTTTTGCGCAAAAAAGCTGGCTGGAAGAACAAGCCGAAGCGGCTAAAAAAGATCCGCAAAATACCCGTCTTAAAAGCTTTCTGGAACAGGAAGACCTGAACCTGCAGATCGTGGCTGTTTGTGATGTGTTTGATGTGCGGGCTCAGGATGCCGTTGATTCATTCAGTACCGATCAGGTAAAAGTAAAAGCGTATAAGACCTACCAGAAGTTACTGGAAGACCCGGATGTGGACGCAGTTGTGATCGCCACTCCCGATCACTGGCATGCCCCCATGGCAATGGCCGCATTAGAAGCGGGAAAACACGTGTACGTGGAAAAACCAATGACCCACAACATCAGCGAAACATATAAACTGAAAGAGATCGCTGAAAATACGGATAAGGTATTTGCCGTGGGACACCAGCACCGGCAGACACAAAGCTTCCTTACTGCACAGGATGTGGTGAAGAAAAATATTCTGGGGCATGTTTCCCTTATTCAGGCAAATACGAACCGTAACGATGATAATGGCGCATGGCAATATCATATTCATGAAAAAGCCAGCCCTGATACTATCGACTGGAAACAGTTTATCGGGAATGCACCTATGACCGATTTCAATCTGGAACACTTCTTCCGTTGGAGAAAATGGTGGGCATACGGTTCCGGATTGTCCGGCGATCTGTTATCTCACGATTATGATCGTATCAACTGTGTACTCAACATGGGAATCCCGAAATCTGTGAGTTCTTCAGGTGGAATTTACACCCACCGTGATGGAAGAAATGTACCGGATGTATTCCAGACCAACATGGAATTTCCTGATTTCTCAACCGGTGGCAGTCAGGAAACCGGAAAGGAAAAAGGTATGACGCTGGTGTACAGTGCTACATTGGGGAATTCATTCGGGCGACAGACCGTACTGATGGGACACGATGCCAGCATGGAACTGGGAAACAGCCTTTCTATCTATGTAGATCGTGGTTCAACCCGATTCAAAGAGGAGATCCAAAACGGTACTATGGATCCGAATGTGCCTGTATTCACTTACGACCCAACGGCAAATGGTGAGGTAGACGGTGTTAGTTCTGCCACCACTCAATACTTTGCCGATAAAGGCCTGCTGTGGACCTATCGGGATGGAAAACGGGTAGATTCCACTCACCTTCACCTGCGTGAATGGTTAAGCTGCATCAGAAATGGCGGTACCCCAAGTTGCGATATAAAGGCCGGTTTTGAAGAGGCGATCACCTCGCATATGGCGGGATTGTCCTACAAATTAGGTCGTAGGATCGATTGGGATCCGGAGAAATACAAACTCGTCCCGATAAAAGGGGTCGATTTTGATGAAGCTCTGCTCGCAAATAAAGAAAAAGTGAGTTAAGATCTTACAAAAATCTCATCGTTGAAAACCTGGCGGAATACTCCCTCCGTCAGGTTTTTTTATTTTCTGAAGGATCTTTTTTCAGCAGGATCCAAATATTGATTGTGAAAAGGATCGTTAACAGTGCAAAGAACTTTTCGAACAGTGTTTCTGCAAGCAGATTACCAATCGTGTTTACTGCGAACAGGACCAGAAACATCCAAAGGCTCCCGTTGATAAGGCCTAGGGGCAGCCTCCTTTTAACGGTTCCATTCTTCATCAGCAGGATCATCAAAAAGTAGGCATTCATCAGAATAGAAAAGGACTCGAATGAATACATCTGCGCATCATTCTTCAGCCTTCCTCCCCACACAATATCATAAGGAATGAGTCCTGTAAGAATACTTAAATGAAATATGATAAGTAACGAAACCAGCAGATTTGTTGAGACGGAAGCCCGTCGCTTGTTCCAGAATTTTTCCATCAGGGTACTATTAAGTTCAAATTTCCACCCGTTAGTACGTGCAGATTTCGGGTAATACGCTCCTCACTCCAATCCCACCACCGTAATTCGAGCAAATGATCGATCGTCTCGTCATCGAACCGTTTTCTGATCACTTTTGCCGGATTACCACCCACGATGGAATAAGGCTCTACATTATTGATCACAACCGAATGAGCGGCAATAATGGCCCCGTCTCCAATTGTGATCCCGGGCATAATGGTAGCTTTATGACCTATCCACACATCATTTCCGATCACCGTATCTCCTTTAACCGGATACTCGCGTCCATCCATGGCGTGTTCCCATCCATTCCCAAATATCGCAAATGGATACGCAGAAAGGCTTTTGGTTAAATGATTGGCTCCGTTCATAATAAATGAAACACCGGAAGCGATCATGCAGAACTTACCGATCTTTAGTTTATCGCCGGTAAATTCGAAATGATACTTCACGTTTCGTTCAAAATTATGCACATCTTCCAGATCATCATAATAGGTATACTCACCTACTTCAATATTCGGGGTGGTAATGATGTTCTTTAAAAAACACAATTTATGGTGGTGAGGCAGAGGAAACACCTCGTTTTTATCAGGTCCGTGCATACGCATGATTTTCATTAATTGTCTTAACAAGGATCGATCGGTAGTGAAATACAAAACGATCACCGGATCATTCATCAGAATGAAACGATCCACTCCATTAATTCCTGCTTCTCAACGACAGACCAATGGTGTGGGTTTCGTTTTCCGCCGGAATCATAGCCTTTATTTTCTGTGATTATCAATTCTATGGAAGACGACGGTAACTCCGCCTTCATCAACTCATAAAACCGTTGCAATATAAATGCATTCATATCTTGTTCGTGCAACCCATGCTCTGTTGCCCATTCCGGCGCCGGTTCGGTGTATAACCGAAGCTCGACCTCCTTCAACCCCTCCACATTCTTCATGATTTTGGTTTGATAGTTGAAGGGCGAAAAGTGCTCGTACTTTGATCGTACTTCCGATGGCTTACCAATGAGTTGTTCCAGCAACTGAACCTGATATCCATAATTTCGGGCATATTCCTCATCTACGGTTTGTTTTGAAACCCGCACAGAGGCTTCATACAACCATACAAGATCGAGTGGTGAATCTACAACAAAGATGCCTTTTGGTTTTATGCTGATGTTCTTTGAGATCATCATTTGATTCGCAACCAACATCGCCAGGTTTCCACCACTTGAATACCCACCAATTACGATGTTTTCTTTGATTAGCTGATGTTCTGCTACAGCTTTTTCAATAGTATTGGCCAGGATCATGATCTCGGAATCCTCCAGCAAAATCCGCTGATTCACTTTCATCAGCAACAAATTCACTCCGTATTCACCGGCTATAGGCCTGATCCGGAATTCCCGTTCAATATCAACCGGGGTTTCCGGAAATCCCCCGAACAGAATCAGGGTGGCAACTGCTTCTTTACCGGGTCTGATCAGCTCAAACCCCGACAAATTATCCGGTTGAGCTGACACCGAAATAACGACTAACGTAAAACAAAGCAATGATGCTGTCTTTTTCATGGGTTGGCTTCCTTAATTGATCTCATTTTCCAGATATTCAATAGCATATTCCAGCACTTTATCTTCACCATTCCCGATATCCTGCATCGTGTTTTGGATATAGATGTCGGGTGCAATGCCCATACCTTCTAAACTGCTACCATCAGGTAACAGGTATTTCATGATGGAATATTCATAGGTCCATCCGTTTGGGAGAAAACGAGCGGGCCCGACATCAGAATGTGCGCCGGCAGTGGTATCACCAATATGTGTTACCTGTTCGAATGAGCGCATATTCAGGGTAAAGATCTCTCCTGCACTCACCGTAAATTCATCGGTGAGTACTACCACCGGTTTTTGAAAATTTTTCGGGGACTTTGGTCGGGAGTGCACCTTCAACGGTTGATCAAAATCTGAATGTGCAGGTCCGTTTCGTGTTTGAACGGTATACAGAAAGTGCTCTCCATCCGAAAACCCCTCCGCAAAACCGATCGAATATTCATCCGCTCCGCCTATGTTATTACGCACATCCACGATGATCGCATCCACCTCCCCAAGTTCATCCAGCGCTTTATAAACTACTGACGGTTCAACACCAAGCATGGCAATAAGGTGAATGTAGCCGATATTGTGGTCGTACAGTTTTCCAAAACTGAAGTAGTCGTATTTCTGATACAAAACCTCCACATAATCGGAGGCGATCAATTCTATGCTGAACTCCTCCAAAGCATGTTGGTTTTGGTCGCTCCCGGAAGAGTACACCACATACTCTTCGGGAGAATGAGCAGGGATGCGCAATTTTACATGTTCATCATTCAGATGATCCAGCATTTCAGTGATGACCGCCCATAATTCATCGTCTGTCGTTCGGGCAGTAACCATAGGGCGATAGACCGAATACAAAGAATCCCAGTCGAGGCTCTTTACCTCAAACAAGGCATAATGCTGATCGAAGTCGTTCCACAACAGTTCGAAATTATGCTCCGGATCATTAGATTCTTCACCCCCGAGGATAAGATCCCCGCAACCGCTCGTAGATACGGATAGTAGTAAGATCAAAAAATAAAAGGCTTTCATAAGGTCTAAAAATTGATGGTGGTGGCAAGGATCAGACGACCCTGATAATCTGTTACAGATTTATTTACCGTGCTTCTCAGATATGAGAATTCATAGCCGGCCATTACGTGAAAGATTCCCCAGAGAGGTCGGGAGATCGAAGCGGAGGCCGACGGATTAAAGTATTGATTTACGGTTCCGAACTTCCCATTTGAAAATACATACGATAACAGCTGTTCGCCCTCTTGTTCTTTGTTGAAGAGATTGTATGGGGACCGGTAGATCATCCCCAAAACCGGAAGGGAAAATTGAACCGATACCGTATTTTTTTTGAATCGATTCCGGCTCAGGGCCTGAACTCCCAGTCCCCGATGAGATACATAGGAATCAGAACTGCTCAGGGTAAATTCATCTTCGTAGGCAATCAGATTTGTATTCGAATGAAAATCCACTCCTATAAAAAATTCGCGCCCCCGTATTTGGTCTGTGGCTATTTTTCGTAAAAAGGCCGCTTCCATATTCAGCTGAAATTGTGCTGACAGGAATTGGTCACTTACCGGAGTTTCCAGATCCAGTGTTCTTAGTTCAAGATCTACGGAGATCAGATCTCCATAACGGGTGGAACCGGAATACCCCAGCCCCAAAGTCCCTCCGTTACTTCTGTAATTCAGTGGTGAAAACATCTCGTCCCGGATCATCCCATTTTCAGCCCCTAGTACAAAGCTGATTGTATGTTTCGGGAAAAATCCTTTTAAGTATGCATCCTGCTGAAATTGAGTGGTCAACTGCGCCCGACAGCTCATCCCGGCATTCAAAGCAAGTATAACTACGACCAGCCAGGCGATCGATTCTTTTCGGTTCTTCATGGCGATCTCAGTAAAAATTGAATCCGATTCCGGTGAGCAGGGAAACAGCCTCACGACTCCCATTGTCTGTCTCAACACTTCCGGCAAACAATGTTGCCTGTATATCTAAGGTAAACCGGCCTTTTCGGTAGAATTCATACCCCGTACTGAATTGACACGCAGGGCCCAGTTTTGTATTTCCTGTTTCATAAAATGCAGGACCATCCATACCTAGCCCGAAACCACCACTCACCCACCATTCTGGCCGGGTCCAGTATTGAAGTGATGGAATTATCCCATCAAAACTGCGGTCCTTTCCCACTATTTGATAGGATGCTCCGGGATTGGTGATCAGAACAGCAAGATTAGGTTTCACCATCCATCCGAGTTTGAGGTTCGGTAAGTTTATATCTGAGGTGTTATCGAGTTCGGGAGCATCTCCGGTTATGGATGCGAATCCCATCCCGGCAGAAACCCCGATCATAAACCCTTTTCGTTCCGGTTGATTTGAATGTTGTGCCATTGCCTGTACCGAAAGAAATACCAGCAATAGAAGAGTGATCGATGTTTTCATAAAATTAAAGGTTAAGGTGATTGGTTACTTCCCGTTTGTAGAAATCCTGTAAATGATGGGTGCCGTAGCGCGGAGCAATGTTATCCCGGGCCATGAGTGTTAAGAAAAACTCGAGCGGACCATAGGTCGATATCGGGGTGAAAAGTCGGGCTGCCTGTACGATGAATACACGGACCCAATCGGGGATATGAGTGATCTTTATGTTATTTCCCCATGCATTCAGCGCCATTTCAGCAATTTCATTCTGAGTGAGCAGGTCCGGCCCGCCAACACTGATCTCTTTCTCTTTCTGAGCGATCGCTTTAACCACCACCTCGGCAAGGTCTGCTCCGTAGATCGGATTTAGTTTATATTCCCCATCCCCAAATAAATACACCCTGCCAGATCTGGCCATATCCAGAAAATCGCGCATGTCGGAATAGAATCCATTAGGACGGATGATGGAATACTCAAGGCCGCTTGCCTTCAGAGCATCCACAAACTTTTCTTTCGCCTCCAGAATGTGAAGATGCCGGAGTTTGTCGCCATCAATGGCCGACACGTAAATAAATTTCCGCACCCCGGAACGTTGAGCCTCATTCAGCAGATTCATATTAGCCTGATAATCGACATCCATATAGGTCAGCCCATCCTTCTGGCGGGTAATTCCAACCGTAGAGATCACGGTGTCTATACCGTCGCAGAGATTGATGAGTGATTCTGGTTTTGTGACCTCAGCTTTTATTACCGAGATCAGATCATTCTGAACAAAAGTTCTCAGTTTTTCCGGTTCTCTGGCCACCGCTTTAACCGGTATCTGCCAGTTTCTGAGTTCCTTTAGAATGTGCCGGCCTAAGTACCCGGTAGAGCCGGCAAGTAGAATGTTGGTCATGATGCAATTCCTCATTTATTGAAATTCTGAACCCAAGATGAGAAGAATCCCTCCGCCAATCGTCCGGTTTTATTATCCCGGAGTTTACAATGAGATTTCGGACGTTCTGGGTTTCGACCCTAACCTAAAGCAACCTATCACACTGATTTTAAATCACTAAACAGAATTATATTTGCAACCCTTTTACTTCGTGATCATCCGGTTCTTTTCCAAAAACATCCGGTTTTGTAACACCGGACGATTCCCCGTCCGAATAACAGGAAGTTTGTAGCGTCAACATCACAATCATAATTCCAAATGCTATGAATTCTTACCAAAATAGTTACATGAAACGATCACGAAAGGTCGTGTACCTGATGTATTTGATCGCATTGATCCTGATCACCGGCACCATTTCGGCATTCGCGCAGGAAACCATGAGTGCTACCAGAAATGAAGCGCCGGTAACCAACAAATATCGGATAAGTCTGCCCACTATTATCTTACCGCAACTGGCCACAACATCCTGGGATGACCGAACTCATACCCAGCACTTCGAGCTGCATATCAAACGAAATCTGGATAACAAGAATATCATCGGAGTGAAGCTTGCTACCTGGCGATTATTCCAGCCGATGGGTATTGTCTGGTGGGACGGGTTGTTGGATAAAATAGAAACGGAAAGCGAATTCTATCCCGGCCATGTAAGGGAGTCCGGTATTGGCATATCCTATCAACGCATGCTATGGAAAGGCTTATTTACCACGGTTGAAGTGCTCCCGCAGTACAAAACCTATCTGGATCTGGACAATAAGAAAGTGGGTAATGGCTTTAAGCTTTATAACTCCTTTCATATCGGATATAATATTCCATTCGGGAAGAACAAACAGTTCTTTATTGAACCTCAGATTCACTCACAGTTTTGGGTATTCGATACCAATACGCCCGACGAGTTTAAAGCGCTGGACGATAAATGGAGAAATTACTTTTTGTTTGAACCCAACCTGTACTTCGGGATAAATTTCTAAACCCTGCCCCTCAAAGATGATCAAACCCGTTCCCGGCGATCCGGTTGGGGGCGGTGTAACTTATGATCAATTAACCCGTGTTAAGTTCAAGAATTTGGATTACCATGACATCAATTCGGCCACCTTTTATATCACTTCATGAAACGCATACACTTATTTGAATTCGAAGATCAGCCCTGGTTTCCAACATGGATGAGAATCAGAATTACCCGACTCATCATAGTTATGCACGATCTCTTGGGCACCCGAAAAACACTTACTAATGTATTGGCCGATCTGCTTCAAAAGCATCCCTCGAAAAAGATCGTCGATCTTTGTTCAGGTAGCGGTGGTCCTATGCCTGAAGTGGTAGATATTCTGAGAAATGAACCTTCCTTTTCCGACCTGTCACTTACATTAACAGACTTATTTCCTGATGATGAAGCTGCCCGCTCATTCAACGGGAAAAAAGATCATATTCATTATCAAACAACTCCTGTAGATGCCACGGATCCCGGAGCGTTGTCCGGCATCAGAACTATGGTTAGCAGCTTTCATCATATGAAACCGGATCAGGCCATTTCTATTCTGAGATCCGCAGCAGAACACCGTGAAGCCATCTGTATCTATGAGATCAGTGATAACACTCCTCCCGTTTTCCTTTGGTGGATCGCACTTATACCGAATTTTATTATGAGTTTTTTTGTGACCCTGAAAGTCCGGCCGGTAAGCTGGCAACAGATCGTATTTACTTATTTGATTCCAATAATCCCGTTGGTATTTGCCTGGGACGGAGCCGTCTCAAATGTTCGCACCTATACCCTGAACGACCTGGACGAATTACTCCGTCAGGTTCCTTCTGAAAATTATGTCTGGGAAAAAGGAACCACTGACGGAAGAATGAAACAACTGTATATGACCGGGTATCCTGTCTGAAACCGGATCATTACTTATCCAAATGATACCGAAGCGCCATTTGAATGCAGATCCTGAGCGGATTTTCCGGCAGTGGTTGGTTTACCGGTAGTAACATTGCGCGGGTTCCTTCAAAGTCAAGTTCTTCGGAAAACATCGTGCGCCAGGTTTCCACCAACGAAGTATTACAATTCACATACACTCCGATCTGATCCGGAGCCCGTTCTTTCCAATCAATGCGTATCGTCGTTCCGCTTTTGGGTTTTGAAGTCAGATAGGCCGGCTCACTCCATTTCAGGGTTTCTGTGATCTGATCAACGCCCTCGGTTGTTTCAGCAACTTCATAGATCAACGAACGGATTGCCTCCATTTTTGGACGGATATGATCGGGATAGTGATCGAATTTTTGTTTTACGGCGTCATCCATAAATTTTTCTGATTAGTGATACAAGATTCCCAATAATACCCACCTTCACTGACAACCCTATGTCAGCTTTTTTACCATCACCCTCCGTATTCTTTCAGCCAGGTTCGGGGAGTGCGTCCGGTCTTTTTTTTGAAATAATCGTTAAAGGTTGATTTGGAATTGAACCCGCTTTCGAAAGCAAGACCCAGCAGGGTGAAATTCTTATTCTTTGCATCCAGCGCTTTTTCCTGAAAAGCCTCAAGGCGGTAGGAATTCACAAAGTCGTTGAAATTCATATCAAAAACCTCGTTCAGCAACCATGATAATTTGTTGGGATGGATCTGCAACTTGTCAGACAGCTCTCGAAGTGAAAGGGTGGCGTCCAGAAAAACCTGCTCTTCATTCATCAATTGATCCAGATGCAATCGGGTCTCTTTGATCTCTTCTGAAGACATGAGCGACCTTACCGCCGGCGATTCCGTATTCACATCTTCAACCACTTTTTGCTCAATTGTCGGAGCCTGAAATGCCCGGGCCCCTAATTGCTGATATAATTCTTCATTCCGGAGCGGCCTCAGCATGGGCATATGCATAAAATTTACATACTGCCCTTGTTTATTCTCCACATTCCGGCCAAGCATTTCCAGAGCTTCATTCTTCTCGCCAAGATGCGTATGGATCAACAGGTTCCACGGCAGGAGTGTGACATGCTCGGCGGTCTCCTGCATAAATGCTTTCGGTACCTCCTGCGGAGCATACGGTAATCCATGGACCAGCTTAAACAGTAACCGGCTCCCTGCAGGATTTTCGGCCAGGGGATTTTCATCCAGAAAAGCGTCCAGTTCTTCCCGGCGACCCGCCATGATAAAACACTGCTGTATCTTTTCAATGTTGTGGGTAAAAGTTGGCGAGATCTCCAGGCCTCGTTTCAGGCTTTGGATGGCTTCCTCAAATCGTCCGGTGAGATAGTAAATATTCGCTTCGGTGTAGATATGATTGGAGGAAAGCGGATCGATGGAAAGCATATGTTTTGTGTGATGCATGGCCTGATCGAAATTACCGAGTGCGGTATATAATTCGGCCAGCCCTTCTTCCGCCTCAGTATAAGAGGGGTTTAAGCCGATCGCTTTTTTATAATACTCCAACCCGGTGTTGGTATCCCATTTTCCCCAGAACGCCGTGCTGGCTTTTGCAAAATGCCCCAATGGCGATTCGGGATCTAGTGAATACCCTTTTTCCAGATATTCCTCAGCCAGTGTCACAAATTCAGGTTTATTGCCCCACGATCCCGACATAGCAAAACAGAAGGCGATGCCGAAATACGGCCAGGAAAAATCCGGTGCCATACCGATACATTGAGAATACAACTCGATCGCCTTGCGGATGCCTTCTCCATCCCAGCGAAGGTGAAAATAACGGGCTTTCAGATACAGATTGTACGCCTCTACATTATCGGTCGGGGCATCCACGAGCTGATCCCGGATCTCAAGATGACCGAAATTCTCGCGGATATGTTCAACGATCTCCTGACTGATCTCTTCCTGTAATTCAAAAATGTCCACAAGGTCCCGGTCAAATTTTTCCGACCAGATCTGAAATCCATCCGTGGTTCTGATAAGTTGTGCCGAAATGCGAACCCGATTGCCCGCTTTCCGGATACTGCCTTCAAGCACCGTTGCAACGCCGAGCTGATTGCCGATATGGCGAACATCCATCTGTTTGCCTTTAAACACAAAAGAGGAAGTGCGGGCGGTTACTTTAAGTCCGCTGACCTGAGAAATGCTGTTGATGAGCTCTTCGGTGATCCCGTCACTGAAATACTCATTTTCCGGATCTGAACTCATATTCAGAAATGGAAGTACCGCTATAGATTTTTCAAACATCAAAATGATTGCACCTAAAGAACCCAATTAAATTCGACTCGCCTTTTCGAAGGAACGAACTTAATGTTTCAAAATACAATGAAAAAGTGACCCTACGGTTACCGGCTTGTAATCAATTATCAAGGAGGGATGCTTCTGACAAAAATAAAATCCTCAAGTTGACTGAAATGGGGCGAAGAGGTATCATCAGAAAAATTACTAATCATGCCCCTCAATGAAATTATTATTCATAAACCTATCTCTCTTATTTATTACTGTTCATTTATCTGCCCAAACTGTTAATATGGACGATGAGTGGATCTTATATAGCGATATATTCGATTCTGAGTCCCGGCTTGGTATGTTTAGTAGTGATGCCAAATCAGAAAAGATCGAAGCACTTAGTATAGAGGGTATCGAATTGAGCCATTGGAAGATTGAAAAGCAATGGTCATATTTCTCAGACTCGGGGTTTAATTTTTCAATGAATGCCTCCGTAGGTGACTCTATTTTCACCTATTCCCTTATAGCGATCACTCAGGGAAATCCACATTACGCTCTCGGTTTGTTCACGGGAACAAAGATTTTTAAACAATCATCCAAGAACACGAATAATTGCTTTATTTTCGGTGATTGTGCGATAGCAACTTCTGCGGGATATTTACGGCTCAAACCTGAAAGAATGGTGAGTTCAGATCAGATCAAAGTATCTGCTTCAACCGCTGCAGATGGACTTGAGATCAAAATCGAAGAGGTACGATTTACTGAAAAAAGTACAGAATTACTTTTACACTTCGTTAACGGCAGCAATCTGATGCAAACCTATCTAAGGGAGCCGGGAGACCCGGAAGCCTTTTTCATCCGGGATAGAAATGGCAGGAAATATAAACTGATAGGTCAGTTTGGATGGCAGGGATTTAACATAAATAAGTTTGGCAATTATAATATGGACCCTGATTCTGATCTATATGTGATCTTATATTTTGAACCGGTTCCGGATACTCAGTCATTTAACCGGTTTGATCTGATAGAAGGAGAGTGTGAGGACGGATGTTGGAATTTGTATGATGTACGATTAAATGATTGATCAGCCCCGGGCAGAACTCTCATTCTCCGGGTAACAATTCAAAGCGAACATATACCTTGGCGGAGATCGTGATCTTCTTTATATCAAGTGAAAAACTTTCAACAGAATTATACCCTTTTAAAGCTACCGTACTGGTTGTATAAGCGGTCATTGATTTCCTGTATGAATTTTGAAAGGATGTACTTTCTTCATCCAAAACGATCATAGCCTTACCGATCTTTTGCCCAATGGTACCTGCCAGATTCCGGGCTTTTATTTGTGCCTGTTTGATCGCCTCCAGCTCTGTTTCGTTTCGAATTTCAGCCTCGTTAGAAAGTTGAAGCCGGTCAATGTTCGCATTGTAGATCTCTGCCTTTCGCAGGGAAAGAAAGATCAATTCTAGCTCCTGTTCCGTTTTTGCCAGGAGTTCATATTCTTTGGTTGTGATCTTTTTATCTCTTTTTAACCAATGCTGAAATACCATGGAATTTAGATCTGACACAGTGACCCGGTTTTCAATATCATAATTCCCCGCTTCTAAATAAGAAAAAAGCTTTTTCTCATTCTCCTCAATAGACCCTTTTACTTCATCCTCATTAATTATAACGGAAACATAGATAAGATCGGGGGTGATCTCCTTTTTAGATTCTCCTACCACATCAATAAAAGAGTTTTCAATTGTTACTGCTGCGATCTGTGCGTTAGTGGATGGAAGCAGAATCAGCGAAAGGAACAGAATGGATAAGTATCTCATGATTAGCGCTCAGTTAAACTTATTGTTCCTTTTAATGTAATGCGTAAAATTAAGAATCTGAATTCCTATTCTACTACCTCTTCAATTCCTCCTCAAAGAACTCGTAGATACGGCGGTATTCGTCGTACCAGGCATCCGGATCGCGGAAACCGTGGCGTTCGGTCGGATAGATCATCAGATCAAAATCCTCGTTACCGGATTGCACCAGCCGCTCGATATACTGAGCCGCATCCTGAAATCCCACATTATTGTCGATCAATCCATGCAGTATGAGTACCGGTTGGGATAATGAATCGGCATAGGTGATCGGAGAGCTTTGCGCGTAATGGGCCGAATCGGCTTCCGGAGTTCCCAGACGCGGCAGGGTATACCACGGATTGGTGTAATAATAATTTTCCCAGTTGGTTACCGCACGAAGGGCGGCGGCGGCATCAAAATGCTCCGGAGAAACGGAAACCGCATACAGCGCCATAAAACCACCGTAACTACCGCCGTAAATGCCCACATTGGAGGTATCTGCCGAAGCATAATGTTCGGCCAGGTAGGCAAGCCCGTCCTCGATATCCTCGGTTTCATATTTTCCCATCCAGTTGGTCACATCTTCGCGGAATGTTCGCCCGTAACCCGTACTGTGCCGGTAATCCACTTCGATCACATAGTATCCCTGCTTCGCGAGAAACTGATTGAACATATATTCACGCCAGTAACTAAAACTCCATCCTTTAAACACATTTTGCAACGAGCCGGCTCCATGCACAAACACCACAACCGGATTCCCGTTTTCCTCGTCCGGCACTTCCGGTTTCAGGATGGAGGCAGACAACATCGTTTCTCCGTCCCGGCTTTTGATCTTCACATAATCCTCTTTCTGCCAGCCCATGTCGTCAAATCCATCGGGAACTGTATTGGTAAGTTTGATCTCCCCTTTCGGCTTCTTCAGATCCACCAGATACAGTTCCGCCGGTTCATTGAAATAAGTTTTTGAATACACCACATACCGTTGATTATTGCTGAGTCGAAATCCCCGGCGATGACCTTCTGCTGATGTGAGCGCTGTTTTCTTTCCGGACTGTACATCGAGTTTGTAAAGCTGAATATCTCCCGGATCATTTTCGGAGGTGGCAATGAGTAACGTGCGGGCATCCAGCCAGTTTGCATACGGAATATCGTAGGAACCCGAAGTAAGTTGCTTCCTGCCACTACCGTCCGGATTCATTGTATAGACATGATTCCATCCATCACGTTCACTCTGGAACATGATCTTATCACCTTCGGGAGCAAAGGCCGAATTGGTGCCATACAACCAGCCTGTGGTAGAATCCTCGAAAGCAACGAAGGAGGTATCTGCGGCAAGATCATAAACGGTAAGCGTACGGTGTTTCATCGCCGGGTCCATCGCATCGAACAGCACATACCGGCCATTCGCTGAAATATCTGACCCCGACCAACCCTCATTTCTGGCTAGCTCGGTTACCGAACCGGTGTTGGTATTGGCCACACTCAGGATGGTGGTAGGCACACCACGCCGCGACGAGCCTGTTTTTACGTATTTACCGGCATATTCCGGGAAGTAATATTCTTTGTAGGCTGAATTATCCCATTGCGACAGCACCAGCGTGGAATCGCCCGCCCATCCCGTGATATTGAAGCCGGGATCATCCTCTTTTTTCTTTGTCACTTGTTTGATGAAAGCCTTAGTTACGCCGGTTACCCATGCCTCACCATCGGCCACGTACGCCAGTTGGGAGCCATCGTTATTGAATGCCGGACCAAAATCATAGTCTTTGGTAGAAACGATCAGCCGTTCATTCCCGAAATTGAGATCTGCGAGATACAGATCTCCCTTTTTTTGGTAGACGAGATGTTTGCCGTCGGGACTGATCTCCGAATAACGCTGATGATCTTCCGGGGCTTTTTTCAGATCCTTGCCCTTCAGGTCTACCTGATACAATTCAGTTTCTGACCGGCCCTCCTCATTCCAGCGAAAATAGACGAGCTTATCATCCGGAGAGAATCCTGCAAAACCGGGACGCACTCCCGGAATATACGGTTCGTGAAAAATAGATTGGAGGCTCAACGTATCAAGCAGGGTTTGAGCTGTAATGGCCGGTGCAATACACAGAGCGATAAGAATCAGAAAGAACGATATGCGTTTCATAAAACAGAGTTGGCGATGATCAATTAATGGGAGAGGATAAGAGGTTTCAGCCAAAAATGGTGCAAAGGTTTTTAAAAAGGAATTTCCACCGAAAGTGAATCAGGCATCGTAGCTGAGAGTAACACTTGTTAACCGTGCGGTTCTTCTTCATACTTTGTGACATCACCGCAAAACTCACATTTAATTTCCTGCTCCTTATACTCAGCATCCCACCCATAGTTTGTATTACAATTCTCACATTTGAGTCTTCTTGGTAGCCTGCCATATTCTTTCAATAACTGGTATGGACGAAGTAGATATATAAGCAGGGCTATAGTGATTACGTTTAATCCAAATTCAGAAAATTGAACAGTGTTATTAAAAGAAAGGGCATAATCAGTGGATAACTCTAAAGAAGTAGTAAGATTCCCGTTTGTATTAACCTTGATCAAAAAGGCTAGTGGAGAGTAAATTAAGTAAGAGATCCAAGGTGTTGAGATCACAACTGTTTGAAAAGCCTGTCCAATTATTGAAAATAGAAAACCTATTTTCTCAAATTTAAACATCCACCATCCGCCAAGAATGAGGGAGGCAGCAGGAATAAGTAAAATTAAGCCTATAGTAAGATTTAGGTATTGGCCATTAGTCGCAAATGTAAGAATATGCCCAAATAAGCTAAAAGCAAGTGAAGCTCCGCCAAGCATTTCTATTACAGCAATAACCCGGAAAGTGTTTTTCATCAATTGTAGGATTTAAGTATGGCTAACGAAACGGCGCTTAACCACATCGTAGCAGGACAGCGGGATTAAAATTAAAGAGCCGTGTCCGTCCTCCGACGGATCTGCTTGAAAAGCTTGTTGGATGAATGTACTAAGCTTCTGTTTTAAATACATCTCGCATTTCCCATTGTTTCGCTGCTCCGATGCTTATTCCCAGAGGAAAGGGCGCAACAGAAATGAAGAAAAATGCCTCAGAAAAGGATTCTGTTTCAAAAATTGAGACTAATGAAATAACTAGAAATGAAGTTGTTCCAAAGATGCTGAACGCCCAAAAGAAAAATACGGCTGAGTCATATAGTCCTCTTTTCATGAAACTGGAATTACGTTTTTGAAATTTTAGAACTAAGCGAATCATTAGTAAGGACATTACAGTCATAAATATCCCCATAAAAGGGGTGATTAATCCATCTGGTACTCCAATAAAAATTATGCCGAGTAATAGAAAAAGAGTATACCAAGCAATTAAAAATCTTGGGCCCCAACGTTCGGTTATCATGTATCGTTTTGGTTTTTCTTCCATCAATTTTTGTGAATTCGTATATCGCCCCGGCGTTTAAGCCCTTCGCCAGGAGTAGGGTACGCCCGGAATTGGTGAATTACAGAAAGACTTAGCATCTCTATTAAGAGTAACACTTGTTTGCCAACCGTTAATGAGGTTTTTGAGGTAAAGATTGACGAACATGCCAGATTGTAAGCATATCAATACGGTTAGATTTAAGCTCATACACCAATCGATAATTCCCATGGATTAATTCCATTATTTCTGCCCGGTTAAATTCAGGTACCATTCTTCCACTTTCCGGTTGGGCACTTAGCTGTTCGCAATGCTTAAAAACACCTTCAGCCCATTTTATAGCTGTATGAACATTATCTAATGCAATGTAATCGGTACACTCTTCAACACGAGTCAGAAAACGATCTGTAAAAATTACTTCCATTTAGCAAGGTGCTTTTCAACGCGCGCTTTCGCTTCTTGCATAGTAAAAGTATTGCCCTGCTCCACTTGTTGTTTCGCCTCAAGCAGATCTTCTAACATTTCTATTTTCTTTGAAATGCGTTCAAACTCAGTTACATCCATGAGCACAGCAGCACTTTTCCCGTGTTGTGTTAAAACGATCGGTTGTTTTTCTTTTTTTAAGCGCTTAACAAAATCAGCTGACTTCTTGCGAAACTCGGAAAGTGGTTCAATGTCGTTAGAAATAGAAATATTCATAGGTACATATAAAGTTTTTTAAAACACTTTTAATGTACCGAAAGAAATTATTGGAACCAATTAAGGGTAGGTTGGCTACTAAGCCGGGGTTTAGCCACATTGTGACAGGACGGCGAGTCTGGGGTTTAAAATTAACGACCCGAACCGTGTGGAAAGAGCCGTGTCCGTCCACCGGCGGATCCGATCCGCTTCAAACGCATGTTATGCATTTGGTAAATATTGAATTTCGGGTTCATTATAACTTAGCACATTCAAGCAACCATTTGTTGTTGCAATAAACCATTCAGGAATTTCAGTTACTGAACTAATAGTTAGAATACCATTTTCCAAAGTTTCCCCATTGGACCAGCCACCTGAAAAAATACGAAATACATGTTTGTTATCACGAAAGGCATCTGTTGCCCAATAGTATGCTAAATCTCCTTCATCCAAATATCTATATGCATAAGTAAATTTGAAATGAATCTTTAAATCCCGTCTAATACCAGTTTCATCAACAGTATCAATAAGAATAGTTAAACCATCTTTAGAATCGGAAACACTAAAAATATCACTCTCATGCCTTTCAGAGCTTTGATTTGGTCCTATTCCTTGAACTTCCATAATGGTTTTTAAAATGCCTAACGACCCGGCGTTTAAGCGGCGCAGGTTTTCGTTTTTAATTGAAGTAACGGATTTATTTTATTGCCCTCAAGCTTTCCGGCGAATCCTGCCTGCGGTCGACTTGACTTAGACACCCTCGGAGAAACGCTTGTTATGCTACCGGTTAATCATAGTGCGTCCACATTCTGATCACTTTAACTACTTTCTCTTTTTCGTAAACCTGATAAACTAAGCGGTGCTGGATATTGATTCGGCGGGAATAAGCTCCCTCCAAATTACCAACCAATTTTTCATAGGGAGGGTACTCTTCAAAAGGATCATTTTTAATTATTTCTAGTAGATCCTCAATCTTGGATTTTAAACCAGAAGAAGCGGCTTTTCTGGCATCTTTTTTAGCCTGTTTGGTGTAAACGAGTGTATAGGTACTCACCAGTCAAGTTCTTCCTCGGTTTCTTCAATTGGGGTTTTCATTCCTTCCACAATAGACTCCTGCATACCTGGGATGGAAGAAAGATAAAGCGTTTCCTGAATAGCCCGCCAATCTTCTTCACTAACCAATACAGCATTGGAACGTTTCCCGGTAATCTGAATCGGTTTATGGGTATCAGATGCTTCATCCAGTAATCGATAAATATCTTTGCGAGCTTGAGTAGCTGTAAGTGTTTTCATGGCTTAACGGTTTTAGACATATAAAATAACGTACGCTATTCCGTACACATTGTCAAGCTTTATCAAATGGTAGCATAACGACCCGGCGTTTAA
>DLCN01000004.1:2079-3230 GCA_002480645.1 Balneolaceae bacterium UBA7797 | reverse complement strand
GGCGAGTCTGGTTATTAAAATTAAGGATCCGAACCGCATCCGAGTCCGCTTAAAACGCTTGTTAGGCGAATGTACTAAGTTTATGTTTTGAATACGTCTCGCATTTCCCATTGCTTTGAGGCGCCAATCGCCATTCCCAAAGGAAAAAGAGACGATGATAGAAAAAAGAATATTCCAAAAGCATCATTACTATTGAAAATGGAGATAATTGCTCCAATTAGAAAAAAAGAAGTCCCAAAAAAACCAAAAGCCCAGAAAAAGAATACCGCCGAATCATAGAGTCCTCTTTTCATATGACCAGAATTCTTTTTTTGAAACTTAAGTACATGCTGAGTCATTGGAATTGATACCGCAGCCATAATGCTACCCATAATTGGGATAATTAATCCGTCAGGTAATTCGAAGAAAATTAAGCCGACTAAAAGAAATACAGTATACCAAGCAATTAAAACTCTTGGCCCCCAAAATTCGGTAAGCTTATATCGGCTTGGTTTTTCTTCCATTGATATTATTAATTCGCCTAACGACCCGGCGTTTAAGCGGCGCAGGTGTTCGATTTTTGTTGAAGTAACTGATTTATTTTATTGCTTACAAACGCAAGTGCGAACCCGACCTGCGTCCGACTTGAAACGCTTGTTATACCACCGATTTAGGTATTTCAAAGTCTTCTGGAAGTTCTCCTGGTGCAATTTGAACCCACTTTTCGTTGATGAATGCTTCCAAATTCTTAATCTTAGAAAACTCCTTTCCAAGTAACTTAAAACCTGATTCTTCAACGACTTTAAAATCAGTGGCTAAACCAATACGCTCGATAAAATATTCAATGTCTTTTTGAAAACAATATTCGACATTGCCTTTATTTATTTCTCCATCCAAATACCAATCGGACCAGTCAGACCAAATTTTATCTTTTGAACTATTAAAAAGGCCAACAAACCATTCATTAATATCTTTCGGAATAAAAAGTCGGAAGTAAAAACCTGAAGCTTTTGAGATTATGACTTCCCAATTCGAATTCACCTCTGATACTTCATAGGTTGAAATGATTTCCAATATTTCAGTCCGATTTTTCAACTGATAGATTTTAGGTGGTATAACGACCCGGCGTTTAAGCGGCGAGCCTGGGTTTTAAAATTAAAGACCCGAACCGC
>DLCN01000004.1:0-1752 GCA_002480645.1 Balneolaceae bacterium UBA7797 | reverse complement strand
GAGTCCGCTTGAAACGCTTGTTAGCATGCGTGGAGACCTGATAAAGGTTTAGATTTCTTTCCATTCTTCTAAAGGCACAGAAAACTGATCTTGAGCCTGTTTCTTTGCAATAGCCAATGAATCTTGAAGGTAGTCATGTGTGCATACTCCATTCTGATACACATATAAATACCATCCGATTTCTGGTTTATCTTCTTCAATCACAAACCTTGAGTCGCCAATAATTGCTTCAAAACTTTTGTATTTGGTCTCACTCATTTTAAAAGCATGCTAACGACCCGGCGTTTAAGCGGCGAGCCCGGAGTTTAAAATTAACGACCCGAACCGTGTTCGAGTCCGCTTAAAACGCTTGTTAGCAGTATATTTACTAATGTTTTTTTTGAATTAATTGCCCATATACATCATCTAATATTGGTACTAAGCCAGAGCAATTATTCACTAATTCTGTTCTGGTATTATTATATCTGTATATAGCCTTTTCATCTATATGAACATTATCTAGTAAAGTATAAAAATAGTCGAATGAAGTTGAGGATTTCTTAGACTGTAGAATTTTACAGTATAAATCTAAGTGATTGTTAAAATGTTGTGATTGAAAACGCAATAGATCACCTAAATTATCTGCACCCCATTCTCCCTTTTGTGATACTTGAATTAACCATTGGGCTCTTTGGTCCTCACTAAAACATGGATTTTTTTCAATGAATTGGACGTGATCAATTACAAAATAGTCATCTTCATTCGGAGAAATTACAGGGTCATTCGAATCATATTGTGTTACTTCAAAATCATAGTCATTAACTAATTTTCCATCGGCAGCTGCAAATAGAGTATAGTAGTTTGAAAAAGTGATGAAATCTTTTGGCATGGATTCCAAAAACATTGAACAATTAGGACCAGTTGAGCTTTTTTTTGCTACCTGATACAATGAATCCGTTTTTTTAGCTTCTATTTTTAGCGAATCATATAATGCTTTGTGAAGGTCAGAGTAAACTTTTTTAAGACTATCTTCAGCTGAAAACTTTTGCTTCTCTGGAATTAGTTTCTTTTCTATTTCTTGTTTTTGTTGAGCGCAAGACACAATAAGAGGTGAGAAAATCAGTAAGAAGAAAAATTTATAGCTCAACTTGGTTTTCATACTGCTAACGACCCGGCGTTTAAGCGGCGAGTCTGGAAGTTAAAATTATAGACCCGAACCGCGTTCGAGTCCGCTTGAAACGCTTGTTAGGCAACAAGCAGTTTCTTGTAAAGGTTTTCTGGAAAATCATGTTCAATCCATCTCTTTTTATAAATTTCAGGACCTAATGTAGTATAGATTTCTTTTAATGCGTTAACTACTTGTTCTTTAAATATAGAAATTGAACAAGAACCGGAAATTACTTCAGTGTATAAATCAGATGAAATTTCTCCCCAACTTTCCCAATCATCATACCAAATAAGCTGATAAGAGAGCTCCGTTTCGTTCAACTTAGTAACTATTAAATGGTGTTCTCCTGGCTCATTCATAAAAATAACCTTACCGGAAGTAGCACTATCCAAAACATCCAAAGTCATTTCACAAAGCTCACTAAGAGTATCGTGCAAGTAAGATGCAGTTACCTCAACTTTTTGGATGCCATTTGAAATTTCACCGTCTGCCCACCCAGAGCTCTTAACATCATATTTAAAAGAAAAGCTTTTTGTCATGTTGCCTAACGACCCGGCGTTTAAGCGGCGAGTCTGAGGTTAAAAATTAAAGACCCGAACCGCGTT
>DLCN01000001.1 GCA_002480645.1 Balneolaceae bacterium UBA7797 | reverse complement strand
TGTAAAAGACCATTTGGGGAGCGTACGAACCAAGGTAAACCGGGATGGCAATGTGTTGGGATACGATGATTACTACCCGTTTGGGCTGGCCATGCCTGATAGGAGTAATAACAATTCTAATCCAAATGCCGACTATAAATTTACAGGACATGAAAGAGACGACGAGCCCGACCTCACCTTAGATTACATGATGGCTCGAAACTACGACCCCATCATTGGTAGGTTTCTGCAGATTGATCCGTTGGCTGATATATACCCAGGATGGACACCGTACCATTATGTACATAACAATCCAATGAATTTGATCGACCCAACGGGGATGAGTGCACAGGCGTATGCTGTAAGGTCAGATGGCAAAGGCGGTGTTATTTTAGAGGTGGGAGATACCTTTGCTGATGTTGTTGAATACTTCAACTATGATTGGGAGTATGCACGGTTAGTATGGGAATCAGCAGTTGCTGGTGGTTCGGTTGCTACTTGGGAAGATGGAGAACAAAGCGTTTATAGTGAACACCATTTAACAAGTACAAATATTGCAATACTAAATCTACACTTTCTGTTTAATCCACTCGATATGATGATGCCACAAGCAGCAGGTGTTAAAGGGGTAATGAAGGGTAGTTTGTTAGCAATGAGTGTTTCACAAAAAGTTCGCAGACTACAGAATATACTAGGACTTGGAAAAGCTCAAATTTTGACATTAGTTAAAAATAAAGCTCTAAGAAATTCTATTGATGCTTTATTCCAAGGTACAGATAAAATTCCAGGAGGTACAGCTGGTGCATTAAGAGATGAGGTAGCAAAAGGTGCAACTGGAGGTACTGCATTCCATTTTTCTAAAGCACAGGAAAGAATGGCTAACCTGCAGGATATTTTAAAAACGCAAAACCTAACACAGGTTGAAAAAGAGATTGCTAATGCATTACTTCAGGATTTAAAAGAAGCTGTAAAAATAGCACAATAGATTTGGATACTACAAAGAAAGAACAGTTTGAACGGGTTAGCAGTATTATGCTAAATACTTTTCCAGAATTGAGAGATTCTTATAATGAAGTAATGGAAGTTTCAGGTGGTCGTATTCCTGGTTTGCACATTATTTTAGGGGATGTTTTGAATCCATTTATCAGGCAACACCTGTATGTTATGACTGAACAAAAAATTTTGGAAAAGGTATTTGCTTTTGTTGAAGATCTAGTAACAAATGAAGATGAATATATTTCTAATGCTGGGGAAGTTTCTGTTTGCGAAGGAATAGTTTTTTATGGCCCTGAAATCTATAATAAAGCATTGCTCTATGCATTACCAGAAACAAAGAAAAGTCTTCAAAAACTGAATGAGTATTATAATTCTTCCCCCACCTAGTCCAAGCATGTAATTGAAACAGAAAACTGGTTCCAGCGTCTCGCTGGGACCTTTTTTGTTTACAGGCTACTGAATGGTTTTAAGTTTGGTAGCTTTAATAAAATTGTCAATTGTTAGCAGGAGGGACTCTCGGTCAGGTTTGGGGAGGTTCTCTAAGCGTTTGAGGGTCAGCTTGTCCTCTTCGGGGAGTTCCTGGATAGCGGAGAAGAGTTTGAGCAGCTGCTGGTCGGTAAGCTGCCTAGCAGCTTGTTTCGTTCGTTACGAACGTCCCCGTTCGTAATGTAGTCTTGAACCTCCAGCTTATATAAGTAAGCTGTCACTTTCCCTTTGGCAGAAGTCACAAACTCAAAAATATTGGGTAAGTATCAGATAGCTGTGAAAATAATCCAGGAGTAAAGCCATTATCTATTTCTATAACTCTTTGAATAGTAGTATCATAGAGTGTGAAAAAGGTAATGGTCATATTTAAAGATGAAGAAGGTTCTGCTTTAGCGACGCAACAAGAAGTTTTAAGTCTATGACTTAAAACAGGAAGGGGCAAGTTTTTAACCTGCATAAAGGGCCGGGGAATAACGAAAGGCGCTCTGAGTGATTTGGGTGCTTTATTTGTTAGTCACTCATGAGCTGAAAGCAGAGTATTAAGTCGTTTAAGCGGCACATCACCTACCGGTCACACAGAAACCAAACCTGCTAAGCATCCTAAAAGGCATTCACAAAAAAGTACCAGCCCATCATGCCGGCAGCGATCACCTTTAAACCGGTTGCAGCCATAAAACCTATAAAAGAACCAAGGGCAGACTTAAACGCTTTATCTGATTTATTCCCGGCAATGATCTCTCCGATAAAAGCTCCTATGAACGGACCAAAAATAAAGCCAAGCGGTGGAAAAAAGAGTCCGACGATCATCCCAAAAATACTGCCGGTCACTCCCAGTTGTGATCCACCGAATTTCTTTGTTCCCCAGGCAGGAATGGCATTATCCAAAATCATGAGGGTGACCACGATGCCGGCCCAGATCAATAGAAAACCACCGGTAAACGGGCTGTACGCCCATTGCAGGAGCAGTAGTCCCACATAACTGAATGGTAGCCCGGGTACAACGGGTAGAAAGGCCCCGATCAATCCTGCAACCATACAAAGGATCCCTAAAACAACAAGAAGTATTTCCATAACGACAAGTTAGTTAACTCTGTCAGCTCACGAAAATACTTCTCATAAGTTTCATTCTGATGATCCTCAGATCTTCAGAGCTCCGGTATCAAACGAGGCTTCAATGTATTCTTCAATAGAATAATTCGCCCATTTGTCCTGCGATCCTTTTTTGATGAAATCCAGATCATGATTCTGATCAGCTCCGTTGCGGAACAGTACTTTGCCCAGATGATCCATATCCTGTTTACAGTATTCATAGATGCGATCAGTAGATACCTGTACTCTTCCGCCACCGATCAGTTCTGATGCAATATTGTAAGCCACGGTTTTGGCCATGATCTCGGTAGAATACCGGGTTCTGGGAACTCCGCAAGGAATCGGAGTATCATCTTTCTGAGCCACGAACACAGAACCACCGGCTCCATAAATGTTTGGAATGGTCTTATGACGGAATTCATCAGTTACTTCAATAAGTCCGCGACGATCCGATAATCCACGGGTGGTTTTTACCGCATCTACTCCGACAAATTGTGGGATCAGCATGGTGAAATCTGATTCCAGCACTTCATCATTTTTGAGGATCACCTTCCGATCCTTCAACTCGCGGATCTCGGTATTGGTATGCCATTTGATGTTGTAATGATTGAAAAGCTGTTCACAGGCCTTGATATCATCATGGATACCCCCTATGCCGAAATGAGTGAGATACGGTTCGGGAGTAATGAAGTGTATAGGTACTTTGTCCAGTAACTGATGTTCTTTTAAGTGATAGAGGGCGTTCATCAGAAATTCGTAAGCGGCAAAGAAGTAGCCGGCCCATTGGGTGGCGCCCACCACCATTGGTCCCGGGTTGTCCAGAAAATCTTTCCAGGCAAGCCGGGTTTTTTCAGTCTCTTTCATTGTTGCAACCGACCAGCAGTTTTCACCGGGACTCATCCCTTTAACGCTGGCATAGTTCGGCTTGGTTCCGGTAGCAAGTACCAGGTAGTCATAGCTTATGTCACTGTTGTGGGTGTAGATCACCTGATCTTCCAGATCGAATCCATACACTGTTTCCTCAATAAACTCGATATTATGATCTTTATAGATAGGTCGTGTATCAAACGAAATATCTTCTTCATTTCTGTACCCGAACGGGTGCCAGACAAGAGAGGGTAAAAAAGTGAACTCAGCGGTTTTGTCAATCACCGTGATATCATGCTTATCCTCCAGCAATTTGGCCAGACTAAGAGCGGTTGTATACCCTGCAAAACTGGACCCTACGATTACGATTCTCTTCCTCATGGTTACCTCCACATTTATTGAAGTCGTAGAATATTCTATCTCTGGAACTTGAAGATTGTGTGAATATTCTTCAGAAAAGCGCTTTTTTCATAAACTATTCACATCCGGGCTTTAAAGTGTCGTAAAACCTTGGAGGGTAATTATGACTAAAAAGAATTATAAAGGAACCATTGGAATTTTAACCGGAGGCGGCGACGTACCGGGGCTTAACCCCGCGATCCGAGGGGTAACCATCCGCGCTCTACGCGAAGGATATCGGGTAGTTGGCTTCAGACGGGGATGGGCCGGCTTGATTGATATTAAACGCGATAAAAAAGCAGACAACTCCTACAACTATATTGAACTAACCGAAGAAATTGTAAACAGAGCGGGACGGACCGGTGGTACTTTCTTGCATACCTCGCGTACACGGCCAAGTCACGTTAAGAAAGAAGTGGTGCCAGAGCATCTGAAAGATACCTATCAGGAAGATGTGAATGACCTGACACCAGAAGTGTTGAAAAACCTGGAATTTGTAGGAGTAGACTATCTGATTCCTATAGGTGGGGATGATACTCTGAGCTATGGCGTACGCTTGTATACTGAAGGCGTGAAGGTGGTAGCTCTACCCAAAACAATGGATAACGATGTGCCCGGTACCGATTACTGTATTGGGTTCTCAACATGCGTTACACGAACTATTCAGCTTGCAAATTCATTGCGTACTTCTGCCGGTTCGCACGAACGTTTTCTGGTGATGGAAGTATTCGGCCGGTATGCAGGCTTTACTGCCATGTTGCCTACGATGGCGGGTGCCGCCAATCGTTGCGTAATTCCTGAGCATAAATTCAATATCGAGCATCTGGCAGAGCTCATGAACTACGACCGCAAGAAAAACCCAAGTAACTATTCCATGGTGCTGGTATCGGAAGGTGCCATGTTCGATGGTGGTGAAATGGTCTTTCAGGATGCAACCACAGATGCATATGGCCATAAGAAACTGGGTGGAATCGGCGATCTGGTTTCTGAGGAAGTAAAACGGCTTTCCCCAAAATTCAATAATGGAAAGACCGTGAATGTGATCAATCAAAAACTGGGCTATATGGTGCGGGGCGGAGATCCCGATGCGATCGATTCCATCGTGCCAATGGCATATGGTAATCTGGCCCTCGATCTGATCCTGCAAAATGTACACGGACGTTTGGTAGTGCTCAAAAATGGTCGCTACGATAACGTACCTGTCGATATTGTAACAAGTAAGAAGAAACTGGTGAATGTGAACCGGCATTATAACACCGAACGACTCCGTCCATTCTATAACAGTTTCGAGATGCAACCGCTGTTCATAATGACCAGCGAATATTAGTTAGACATTAGTTAAGAACAATCAGGCCTGCCGGTGTAATAGTCGGCAGGCTTTTTTAATGTGGGTTAGAATGGGAATAGAAAGCGATTTAAGAAACACAACTTGCAGTCGTTTTAGGGTTTAGCTATCATCAACGCACTTTTAGATATTTAATAAAACAGAAACGAGTTTAAACAACATGGCAAATTCCACTGGTACAGGTGGCACCTTCTTTGGGCATCCAAAAGGCTTAGCTACTTTATTTTTTACCGAAATGTGGGAGCGATTCAGTTATTACGGTATGCGTGCGCTCCTCATTCTCTTTATGACAACCGCTGCGATCGAGGGCGGACTTGGGTTTGACGATCTTACCGCCGGCGCTATTTATGGTTTATATACCATGGGTGTTTATTTGCTGGCTTTACCCGGAGGCTGGCTGGCAGATCATATAATCGGCCTGAAGAAGTCGGTTTGGTATGGCGGTATTGTTATTGCGATCGGCCACTTTACCATGGGAATTCCCGGTATTGTTGGGTTATTCTCCAGTGCAGAACACGCCGGAGTAACAGCATTAGATACTTATTCCTTTTTCCTGGGTCTGGTATTCATCGTCGTAGGTACAGGAATGCTGAAGCCCAATGTAAGTAGTATTGTTGGAGAACTTTACGGTGGAGATAAAGACGAAGACAGCGCTAAACGGGACGCCGGATTTTCGATCTTCTACATGGGGATCAACGTTGGGGCACTTTTAGCTCCGATCATTACCAGTTTTCTTGCCGAGAATATTGACTGGCATTTAGGATTCGGAGCCGCCGGTTTGGGTATGGTTTTAGGTCTGATCCAATATAAACTGACAGATAAAAATCTGGAAGGCTATGGAGACGCTCCTGTCTACAAGACACCGGAAGAGCAGGTAAAAGCGAAGAAAACAGCGAATATCGCAAAAATTGTAGGTGCAGTATCTGTGTTTATCGTTGCCTTATTTTTCTTTGGTGTGATCCGGATCGATGCGCAGGGTATTGCCAACATCTCTAAATATATTATCGCTGTTACAGCACTGCTTTATTTTGGATATGTATTTCTTTTCGGTGGCTTGACCAGAGAAGAAAAAGGAAAAGTGGGTGTGATCGGGCTGTTACTGATCTTTAGTGCTTTATTCTGGTCAGGATTTGAGCAGGCAGGTTCCACGTTGAATTTATTTGCCGAGCGTTTCACAGACAGAACCGTATTTGGATGGGAGATCCCTGCCGGTATGTTCCAGTCCATCAACTCGTTCTTTATTATCATGTTTGCACCGGTATTTGGTGCTATGTGGGTGTGGCTGGCCAAACGAAACCTGGAGCCAAGTTCTCCGCTTAAGTTCGCATTCGGGCTGATCCTTCTGGGAATGGGATTTTTGGTGATGTATTTCGCAGCAAAGATCGCGGCATCAGGTGATCTCGCCGCACCAACCTGGTTGATCATGACGTACATGCTTCACACTTTTGGTGAATTGAGCTTAAGTCCGGTAGGTCTGAGTCTGGTAACCAAATTGTCTCCACATCGGTATGTGGGGCAAATGATGGGAATGTGGTTCCTTGCCGTAGCCTTAGGAAACTTATTTGCCGGACTGATTGCCGGACATCTTAGCGGTGGAACGGAAGAAGCATTGGCACAAATGCCAAGCCAGTACATGTTGATCGTTTACACCACCGTTGGAGCCGGAGTGCTGCTACTGTTGATCTCCAAACCGGTTAGAAAATTAATGGGTAATGTACATTAACAGTCAGCTGTACATTCTTAGTTATATAAAAAAAGCGAAGGTATCCCCTTCGCTTTTTTGTTGTTAGATAGATAATAGGTCAGATAAGTTGGTAATAAAAAGACCTCCCCGGCATGGGAGGTCTTTTTGTGTTGTTATGTTGGATATACTGTTGCAGTATATAACCGATCAAAACACTTTAACTGCCAGCTCCATGGCCCGGATTTCCTTCAATTAGCGGAGATTTATGGGGAACGGCATCCTGAGAAAGTCCGGGAAGGGCATCAAATTCGCCCATAATACCGATGATTGGTCCACCACTTCCATATTCGGCAACAAAAGCCGTAGGAATTTCACCAACCCCACGGGTTACTTTAAAGCCGTTAGCTTCGGCATATTCAACCAGAGCGTCGGCAGATTGGGATTCTTTGAAGGCGATTTCAGCATATTCCCAAATTTCATCACTCAGAGAGATGAGTTCCCCCGCATGATTATTTACAGCTTCAACTACCTTTTGTTTATTTACATTACTGATGGTTTCCTGTGCTACTACCGGATGTGAAATTGATACAATTCCGGCAAGTAACATCCCCATCCCTAAAGAGATTTTTTTATAGGTTATCATAGCGTTAGTTACTTATAGGTTAAGCTGGGATGATAACTTTTTTTAGTCAATTATGAAGAGTTTGCCTTAAATAATTGAGTAAAAATGGTTGTGGAGAAAAACTAGTTAATTGAGTTGAGTTATAAAAAACCTCCAAATAGGAGGCTTTTTACAGACTCAGAAAAATTGTTTGTTAGAAAGAGGCTGAGATGCCCGCTCCAATAGAATAAGATTCGTAATCATGGTCTGTCTGAATTCCAGCATCAACCTGGATGGAGCTTGAAATTAGATAAGTAAGACCGCCAAGTATATCTATTTTCTCATCTATATTGTCATATTCAGAACTGAGATAAACAGCCATTTTTTTCGTTAGAGCATAGCTTGGCGTGATGGAGAAGTTAACCGATCCATTTTTGTAATCAGGTTTACCTACAAAATCTCCATATCCCAAGTTTGAGTTAATACTAATTGCATCACTGATCTTGAAATCACCAAGTAGGCTAAATCGGGTTCGGTAATATCCATAATTGCTATTTAGAAAGGGTAAGTTCATTCGACCCAAAACAGCAAGACCCAAATTATCTGTAGAAGCTAGTAAGTATTTCAAGCCAAAAGATTGGACGGTTACAGCCGGGGACTCTGATTGAATTGAGCCTAAGCCGGCTCTTAATTCGAGGTTTTTTGCAATGCCGGTTCTAAAATTGAAAGGTCCTGCGACTTGTAAGTTTTCCCCCAACAAAAAGCCAGTTTCAGCTTGATAAACACCGTTGTTAACAATTGAAGAAGAGAAGCCAAATCCTGGTCTGTCAGGAGCGGTTAATTCTTGTGCGAAAAGCGTAGTTGAAAAGAATAGTACGCTAAGGAATAAGATATATATTGATTTCATATTGATAAGATTAGGTTAGCAGTGACTAAATGCGCTAGTAACAATATGATCGATATAGTATTCCTTTAGGATTAAGTGGAATAATATAAATATTCTAAGCTATAAAGAAATATCTATTTGTTTTGAAAACAGAATACTAAATATGTAATCTCTGCGAAGATGGGGATTTGGAGCTATTAGATGGACAAAGATCAAGACTAATTCCGGATTTAACTTTCAGATTGGTTCGAATGAATCTATATCCAAGTTGGGGCGGATGGCCATCCGCCCTTACGGTTACTTATAGAACAACGACGGAGACCATCGGAGCGAGGGTAAGAGAAAAACAAGGTGGGTAAGCTTGTCGAACCCACCGAATCAGAGTCCTCGCAACAGGTTTTCTGTCTGACGGATTACCCGTCTGACAGATTTGACGAGATGGGAAAGATTACGGATTTCAGCAGGATCGCACAGTACCTGACGGATAACCTGTCATATCGACTGAGACGATCATAAAAATTATCCCTCAAAAAAAGATTCCAGCTTTTTCATGTTTTCTTCTGAGCCGATATAAACAGGCGTGCATTCGTGAATTTCGGTAGGTTCAATTTCCATGATGCGTTTTTTGCCATCGGTAGCTTTCCCACCAGCCTGCTCGATAATAAAAGCTAAAGGATTACACTCGTACATCAATCGAAGTTTACCATTGGGATAACGGGAGCTGTCGGGATACATAAAAATTCCACCCTGAAGAAGAGTTCGATGCAGGTCGGCCGCCATACAGCCAATATATCGTGCTTTATATGGTCGGTTAGTGGATGGATCCAGCTCCTGACAGTATTTGACATACTTTTTAAGGGCTTCATCCCAAAACAGATAACTGCCTTCGTCGGTACTGTAAATGTTGCCTTCTTTGGGGATGCGTACTTTTTTTTCGTGAAGAATGAATTCTCCTATACTCGGATCGAGGGTAAACAGTTGAACTCCTAAACCTGTGGTATAAGCCATAACCGTGCTGGAACCGTAAAGTACATACCCGGCTGCAACTTGTTCGGTGCCCGGTTGAAGCGCCACTGACTCAGAAAGTGGTTTACTTACATCTTTACGCATGTAAATAGAGAAAATACTGCCAATACTAGCGTTAATATCAATATTTGAGGAGCCATCGAGTGGATCTACATACACAATGTATTTGCCGGATTTATCACTCAGCCGTACGATCCCCTCATTTTCTTCGGAGATAACCATGCAGGTAATGTTCGATCGGCTTAGGGCATTGATCCATTGCTCATTGGCAAAGAGGTCGAGCTTTTTTACGGATTCGCCATGCACATTTTCGGAACCTTCGAGCCCAAGTATATTGGTGATACCGGCTTTATTTACCTCTCTTGAAATGATTTTTGCTGCGAGAGAAATATCCCGTAAAAGTTGAGACAAATCCCCGGTTGCACCCGGAAATTTGTTTTGGGCATGAATAATATATTCTTCGAGTGTGATCAGCTTTTCCATAGTTATCAAACTTTAGGTCAAAAAAAACGGACGCCCCAGTGAAGGAGCATCCGTTGTGGAGGTAAAAGGGTCAATTAAAAGAGACTGAAACTAAGTTCCATTGCTCCATATTTCTGTTCAGGATTCCACATGGCAGTTGCGCCAATAGGAAGGGTTTGTCCGAACAGAGTTACTTTTTTAGAAACGTTGGCTCCAATATTTACAATGTTGAAGGCATCATCTCCGTAAAAGTGTGCTTCATTAGCAAAAGCGAAAGCTCCACCCAGTTTTAAACCAACGGAAAGATCTTCGTTAGTATATGCTGTGTAGTTAGCTTCGATATAATTTGAGAATGAATTTTTAGCATCACCATTGTCATCGTAATGGAAATCACGACCGGCAAGGATGGTGCTCCAGCTTACTCCCAATACATCATTAACCTGGTAGGCTAGTGTTGCATCAACAAAGTGAGAGGTTTCATCGTTAGTATAGTTGAAGATATCAGCTCCTGGATAAGAGGAGAAGTTGTTGATATCCCACACAGAGAGGCTTAGGCCATCTGTAAGTACTAAAGAGAAATAGTAGTCGAACTCGGTGTAGTCGCCTTCAAGGCTTTGTCCGTTCCAAAGTCCAACAGTTAGTTTTCCACTTTCAGTTTTGTAGTAAGCATTTACCGCACTCATAAAGTCATCTGTTACTTTATAACCCCGCCATAGGTGCATGGTTTTAACAGAGGCATTAACGTTGAATGGGGTGTATGTCTCTTGCGCCGCGCTGTTGTTTGGTAAAGCGAAGGCTGCCACTAGTGCTACTAGTGCTAATACTCTTGATGTTTTCATTGTAATGAATAGTCAGGGTTGAAATTAAACGATAAGTGCGGCAATACCTGCTGCTACAGCTGCTCCAATAATTGGACCTACAACAGGAATCCAAGAGTAGCCCCAGTCACTGCTTCCTTTGTTAGGAATAGGCAGGATGGCGTGCATGATTCTTGGGCCAAGGTCACGGGCTGGGTTGATAGCGTATCCGGTAGGTCCACCTAAAGAGATACCGATTACCCATACCAGGAAGGCAACAGGTATAGCGCCTACAGAGCCTAATCCGATAGGAGTTCCATCAGTTGAGATTTCAGCACCAGTTATGTAGAATACTACAAATACTAGTACGAATGTACCGATGATCTCTGTAATCAGGTTGCTAACAGGTTTACGGATAGCAGGACCAGTACTGAAAGTTGCCAGTTTTGCACCTCCATCTTCGGTAGCTGCATAATGGTCTTTGTAGGTTAACCACACAGCAAAAGCACCGAGCATAGCACCGATAAATTCGCCAGCCAGATAGGTTGGGATTAAAGATGGATCTAACTTTCCTGCGAAAGCAAGACCGAAAGTAACCGCAGGGTTTAAGTGTGCGCCACTATAAGGGCCGGCAACAACTACCCCAACGAATACGGCAAGCGCCCATCCGGTGGTAATAACGATCCAGCCGCTGTCTTTACCCTTGGTTTCGTTTAATACAACGTTTGCTACAACACCATTACCCAAAAGGATAAGGAGAAACGTTCCAATAATTTCTGCTACTAAAATTGACATGTTTTTATTCCTTTAAGATTGATGTTGAAGCTATATTTTTGTCCAGTGTTGAACAGTATCGATAGCGCGTTTCCAGTTTTTGATAGAAGTTTCCACTTCTTCAGGTTTTCTTTCTGGATCGAATTCACGATCGATTTGCCATAGCTCCTGAATTTCATCGGTACTTTCCCAGTATCCAACGGCTAAACCGGCTAAGTAAGCAGCACCAAGAGCAGTAGTTTCTACTGTTTTTGGACGAATTACCTGGCAATGTAGAAGGTCAGATTGGAACTGCATCATGAAGTTATTGGCAGTTGCGCCACCATCAACACGAAGTTGTTTGATTTCGAGACCAGAGTCAGCTTCCATCGCTTTAAGAACATCCATAGTTTGGAATGCCATAGATTCCAGAGCTGCACGTGCAATGTGACTGTCGGTAGTACCACGAGATAAACCAACGATGATACCACGAGCATCCTGATTCCAGTAAGGAGCACCAAGACCAGCAAAAGCAGGTACTAAGTACACGCCATCAGTGTCTTCAACTTTGGTCGCAAGCGCTTCCACTTCAGAAGAAGAATCAATCATTTTAAGGCCATCACGTAACCATTGTACAACAGCACCAGCAATGAATACACTACCTTCGAAAGCATAATTAACTTTGCCATTCACTTTCCAGGCAACAGTAGTAAGAAGGTTGTTTTTAGATTTGATGAATTCTTCACCAATGTTCATCAGCATGAAGCAACCAGTACCATAAGTGTTTTTAACCATGCCGTTTTCAGTACACATTTGGCCGAAAAGAGCAGATTGTTGGTCACCAGCGATACCAGAGATAGGTACTTTTGATGCAAAAATGGTGGTTTTAGTTTTGCCATACACTTCACTTGATTGTTTTACTTCAGGAAGCATACTGGCAGGAACGTCGAACAATTCAAGAAGTTCTTTGTCCCATTCCATGGTTTGGATGTTAAACAACATGGTACGGCTGGCGTTGGTAACGTCAGTTACGTGTGTTTCGCCTTGAGTTAATTTCCAAACTAACCAGCTGTCAACGGTACCGAAAGCAAGTTTACCAGCTTCAGCTTTTTCACGAGCGCCTTCAACGTTTTCGAGAATCCAGTTAATTTTAGAAGCAGAGAAATAAGCATCAATAATAAGACCGGTTTTTTCCTGAATCATTTCAGTATGTCCGGCTGCTTTTATTTTGTCGCAGTATTCAGAAGTACGTCTGTCTTGCCATACAATCGCATTATAAACAGGTTGTCCTGTTTCTCGATCCCATACAATAGTAGTTTCACGTTGGTTAGTGATACCAATTGCTGCAATGTTTTTTCCGTTAATACCAAAAGAGGTGGTTGCTTCTGCTGCTACACCTGCTTGAGATGACCATATCTCATTTGGGTCATGTTCCACCCATCCCGATTTTGGGAAGATTTGTTTGAACTCTTTCTGTGCTACGGATAAAATCTGACCTTTTTTGTCAAAAATTATAGCACGAGAGCTTGTTGTGCCCTGATCAAGGGCTAGGATATATTGTTCCATAGTTATAGAGTTTAGGGTTGGTTAGTTATGTTCTTTTTCAGTTAAAACAGGTTTGTATTCCTCCAACAAATATCTGTTTGCCAGTTTAACAAAGTCTTCTATTTGTTCGCTGATCCAGGTATCGTTTTTACCTAATTCTGCAGCCATTACTTCGGCTACAACCGGCGCCATATCTATTGCAGCGCGTGCATCAAGGAAGAGTACCCGAGTTCTTCGGGCAAGAAAATCTTCAACGTTACGGGCCATTTCATTTCGTACTGCCCAAACAACTTCTGCAATCAAGTAAGGATGATCAGCATGGATTTTTTCACCAAACCGCTCATTTTCCTTACCTAACTGCAGAATGCGGTCCTTGTCTGATCCGTAAAAATACATTGGATCAGAAAATGGATGAGTTTGTTCACTTCCGTGAATTGGTAACGTCTCGGTACCGCATTTTTGGGCTGAAAGTTCTCCGATTTTAATGGCTTTGTCGATGGTGTCTTCTCCCATTTTGCGGAAGGTAGTCCATTTACCACCAGTCATAGTTAGTAAGCCAGATTCAGAAACAAGGAGCTTATGGCTTCTTGAAATTTCTTTTGTTTTTTGGGAGTCACCTTGTGGCGCTGCAAGAGGTCTCAGGCCGGCAAACACACTCTTAACATCTTTGCGGGTTGGGGCCTGAATCAAATATTCTTTAGCAGTAGCCAGAATGAACTCGATTTCTTCTTCCAGAGCCTTTGGTTCGAGGCTGTGCTCATCAAGTGGAGTATCTGTGGTTCCTACCACTACTTTATCGTGCCATGGTACGGCAAAAAGTACACGACCATCAGATGTTTTAGGAATCATAAGTGCGTCCTCGCCCGGGAAAAACTCCTTATCCAAGACTAAATGGACTCCCTGACTTGGACGCACCATGTTTTTATGTTCAGGCTGATCCATGGATAAGATATCATCCACGAATACGCCTGTGGCGTTAACTACGGTTTTTGCGTTAATAGTGAACGCTTCACCGCTCTCTTGATCAACAGCCGTTACACCGCTCACTTTACCATTGGTTTTAAGTAAGCCGGTAACTTTCATGTAATTTATTACTGTGCCACCTAGTTCTTCCGTTGTTTGGGCAACGTTAATGGCCAAACGAGAATCGTCAAATTGACCATCGTGGTATTTTACGCCACCACTAAGTTTGTTCTTTTTTACGGTTGGCAGCCGACGAATAGTGTCTTTTCTTGAAACTGGCAACGAGCGACCTAAACTTAAAGAGCCTGCAAGTACATCGTACATAGTAAGGCCAATGGTGTAGAATGGTTTTGTCCACCATTTGTAAGCTGGAATTACGAAGGTTTCGTTTTTAACCAGGTGCCGTGCATTTTTTTGGAGTAGTCCTCGTTCGCGGCAGGCTTCTCTTACAAGCGCAATATCACCTTGAGCAAGGTATCGAACACCACCATGTACTAATTTGGTGCTACGGCTTGAAGTTCCTTTTGCAAAATCATGTTGTTCAAGAAGTAATGCGGTTAAACCTCTTGAGGCGGCATCAAGTGCGGTACCTAATCCGGTAGCGCCACCGCCAATTACTAAAACATCGTATGGTTGTTGCTGAGATCTTACTCGGTCTAGCGATTCGTCTCTTTTCATTTTCTTTTATTCCTCAGCGATTGGTTAGGTAAAAGTGTTTAAATGAAATTAAAAAAAACAAAACGAAAGTCAAATATGAATTTTAGCTTCGTATTGAAATAGAAAAGGGCTTTTATTTTGAAGTAAAAGTCTCAAATGGTTTCATTTCTATGTAATTAAGTTTCGTTTTTGTTAAAATGAGACTTAAATGAGTAGATTTATCTACCGTTTCTTTAAATGAAAGGAGTTAAAAGGAATGACAATAACTGAACGTCACGAAAAAATTCTCGCTAAACTGAATGAAAAGGGTAAAGTAGAAGTGCCTGACTTGAGCGAGTCGCTCAATGTTTCGGAAGTAACCATCCGAAAAGACCTCCGCATTTTAGAAGATAAAGGATTGTTGTTTAGAACGCATGGCGGGGCAACAAAAACGAATCCTTATACCAGCGATAAGCCTGTTCAAGAAAAGGAATTCGTCAACATTACAGAAAAGAATAGCATTGCCAAAGAGGCCGTAAAACTGATCGGAGATAACGACTCCATAATATTAGGCTCAGGAACAAGCATTCTGGCGATGGCAAGATGTTTGGATCCGGAGCATCCACTGAATGTGATCACTTCGGCTATCAATGTTTCAATGGAACTCGCACAGCATGAAAACATCGAAATTTTACAATTAGGTGGTCATCTCCGGCATAGTTCAACCTCGGTGGTAGGCTCCTACGCAGAGTCTTTTCTCGATAATATTACCTGCGGAATGTATTTCCTGGGAGTAGATGGTATCGATCTGGATTTCGGGATCACTACCACTAATCTTGGCGAAGCAAGCCTGAACCAAAAATGTATTGAAGTGGCTCAGGTAACGGTGGTATTGGCCGACAGCAGCAAGTTTGGAAAACGGGGTTTTGGCCGGATCTGTAATCTCGATCAGATTCAGCATATCATTACTGATGGAGGTGTTAGTACAGAAATTGTGCAGGAACTGGAAAACCGGGGCATCAAAGTTTCGATCGTAGATGTCGACTGATTTTTCAGTAAATGGTCCGGGATAACAGGGTCTTCCTCTATTCTTTCGCCTGGTTCCGTAGCTCCGCTGCGGGTGGACATTACGGAGTGGAACTCGGTAACGGGTGGTAAGCGGATGCCGGTTCCAGGTAGTTCTATATGGCTCTGGATCCCCGCCTGTGCGCGGATGAATTGCTTCCGGGAAGAACATCCGGTAAATCTGGTTAAAGTATCAGTAAAAGTGCGAACATTTGTATCTTGCAATCTATGAATTCAGAAATCCATCAAAAACCACCCATTGCGGCAATCGCCACTCCTGTTGGAGAGGGCGGGATCGCAGTCATTCGCATATCCGGGATGAATGCCATTTCGAAAGTAAGTGAAATCTTTAAAGGGAAAGACCTTTCAAAACAGGATTCACACACGGTACACTTTGGAAAGATCGTTGACAAGAAGGGTTTTCCGGTGGATGAAGTCCTCGTTACTCTTTTCCATTCCCCGAAAAGTTATACCGGCGAAGAAACGGTGGAAATATCCTGTCATGGTGGAGTGTTAGTCACTCAAAAAGTACTTGAAACTATTTTGGCGACCGGAGTGAAAGCAGCGGAAGCAGGAGAATTCACCCAACGCGCATTTCTGAATGGAAAACTGGATCTGGATCAGGCCGAAGCCGTTGCTGATCTTATTCATGCAAAAAGTCTGAAAGCGGTGGATGCCGCCCATCAGCAGCTGGAAGGCCGGCTCGGAGAGCACATCAAACAATTCCGACAGCAGATCATTGACGCCACAGCGATGATCGAGCTTGAACTCGATTTTATTGAAGAAGATGTGGAATTCGCCAATAAAGAACAGCTTCAAAAACTGCTGGAAGATCTGGATACAGAGATACGAAGTTTGCTGGAAACGTATGAAGCCGGACGGTTGGTGAAAGACGGGGTGAAAACGGTGATCATTGGTCGTCCCAATGCCGGGAAATCCACATTACTGAATACGCTGGTAGGAAGTGATCGTGCCATCGTAACCGAAATTGCCGGAACTACCCGCGATACTATTGATGCCGACTGGAGTTACGACGGATTGCTGTTCAAGCTAATTGACACGGCCGGTCTTCGGAAAACAGACGATGTAGTGGAAGCCGAAGGGGTTCGCCGTTCCCAAAAGGCATTTGAACAAGCTGATCTGGTCATGTATCTCAAAGATCTGTCCCATCCGTTTAATGAAGAAGAGCGGGTTGAAATTGCTCATTTTCAGAAGAGATCCGGCGATACTCCGTTTATTCTGATCGGAACCAAAGCCGATGCAGAAGCCGATATGGAATGGCGCACCGAATTTGATGTGAAGATCTCTGCCCACGAACAGCAAAATATTGATACCCTCAAAAAACTACTGAAAGACCGCGCTCTTGAGAACAAGCATTACGATGCCTCAAGCTTGCTGGTTACTTCTACCCGACACCGGGATTCTCTCCAAAAAACACTGGAACATGTACAAGCGGCCATCAACGGGCTTAAGATGAATATGACCGGTGACTTCCTTTCCATCGATCTGCGGGCTGCACTTCAGGAATTAGGAGCCATCACAGGAGAGATCACCAACGAGGATATCCTCGATAGTATTTTTTCCCGCTTTTGTATTGGTAAGTGAGGTAAGCTTAAATTCTCCACTTGAGAGAGGATTTAGGAGTGTTTCTAATCCTGATGGAGGCCAAAGAAACCAGAAAAGCTAAAAAAATAGTATAACTGGCTATTGCACATTGTTAATTGTCAATTCTTGATTGAGTATAGCCAATCACTCATACCTCAGCGATTCCACCGGATCCACTCTCGAGGCTTTTATAGCTGGAAAAATTCCGGCAATCAGACCAATGAAGCCCAGTACACCTACTGTGATCGCTACAGCGACCGGTGCAATTTGCGGGTGACCCAGAAAATCACCGGCACCTCCTTGCAGGTCCATTGATTGCACCCCAAATACGATGGCGGCAGAGATCGCAATTCCGAGTCCGCCTCCCAAAAAGGAAATGAACAGTGATTCGAAAATGAACTGAACGATAATATGGATCCTGCGGGCACCGACAGCCATTTTAAGTCCGATCTCCCGAGTGCGCTCTTTCACTACCACAAACATGATATTAGCCACCCCCACTCCGGCGATCATCAATGTGAACAGCCCAACGGTAAAGAGAAAAACTTCCAGCCCGAAAAAGATCTTATTGTTCATCTCTTCCTGTTCAATAAAATCCCAGATCGGAATGGCTTGCTCGTCCTTCGGGTCAAAGCCGTACTTTCTGGACAGGATATTGGTGATCCCGGCCTTGATCTCTTCCTGCATCGAGGGATCGGACGGGCGGATAAGCATGGATCCGATATTGTTATACCCATACATATTTCTGAATGTAGTATAAGGAATGATGGCACGATCGGCATCGGGACCATTACTCATAGAGGTCTGCATTTTTGCTTTCATAACCCCGACCACGGTAAAGGGCATATTATCCAGCAGGACCTGTTGCCCAACCGGATTTTGGCCCCCGAAAATCCGAACAGCGATCTCATCCCCTAAAAAGAGAACCCGGCGCATTTCTTTCACATCCTTTTCGTTGATGAAGCGCCCGCCGGCAGCCGGATACATTGTCCTCATAATTTCGAAATCCGGATTTACACCTTCCATGTAAGTATTTGTGGTGATGTCGTCGGTGCGAAGCTGAGCACCCCAGCGCCCATACTGGGGACTGGCATGAGAAATTCCAGGCACGGCTTTCCGGATGAGGGTTACATCTTCTTCTTTAAAGCTGATACGGCGACCAATACCCATGCCTTCGTAATTCATACTAGTCTGGCCGCCATAGATGATCATCACCTGATTCCCGGCTCCCAGTAAGCCGGATTTCATCCCGGTTCCCAACCCGCGACCAAATGCCAGCAGTAATACCACGGATAAGGTACCCCAGGCAATGGAAGTAAGTGTTAGAAACGACCGGAGCTTTTGCTTGGCCATATCAGAAAAGAATTCAGAAAATAAAGTTCGCCACATGATTCAGCTACGTTTCAGATTAATTTCTAAGGCATTCAACAACGTCGAGGCGGGCTGCACGCCATGCGGGAAGTAGTCCGGCCGCAAAACCCACGATACTTAACACAACAAAGGCAACGATTCCAACTTCCGAGGAGAAATAGGGAACGCCCACAAATTCTTTAATGGGGATGTTTTGCATGCTTTGCACCAGCAGCCAGCCAATGATGTATCCCAAAGATGCACCTATCCCAATAATGGCAAATGTTTCTAAGAAGAACTGGATCATAATATGATGGCGGCGGGCTCCGGCAGCTCTTCGGATCCCGATTTCTTTCATTCGCTCCTGAACTACCACAAACATGATATTTGCAACACCAATACCACCAACCGCAAGGGTGAAGAATCCGATCAACCCTAAAAATCCATTGATTCCCAGGAACATAATATTGATGAATGACCAGAATTCATTGGTATCCCAAATGCCTAATGCATCCTGATCGGATGGATCGAAACGATGCTTTTTGGCCATTACTTCATACACCTTATCCTGAATCATTTCAGATTGTCCGGGATCTTTTGGCGTATACAGAATATTGCTCAGGATCTCGGTCCCTGTCATGGCCGAAAATGTGGGCGCAGGTATAAATGAACGATCCTGATCCTGTTGGGTATAGGAGGAATTCTGGATCTTTTCCTGCATCACACCAATAACCGTAAAAGGCATATTATTTACCATCACTGTCTTTTCAACAGGATCTTCATCACCAAAAAGGTTTTGAGCCAAACGATTACCAATGAATATTACACGGCGACGTTCTTTTACATCCGATTCGTTTAGCCATCGTCCACCGGGGCGTTCAAAAGTATTTCTCAGATCCTGATAAATGGGGTACACGCCGCCAACCGAAGAATTCCGGCGGTTTTCGCCGTATTCGATCACCATGCTGCGCATATATTCCGGGGTGACGACATTGAGTTCGGGGATGTTATCCTTCAAAACCTGAACATCTTCTTCCCTGTAGCGGATCGGACGACCAATTCCATAGCCTTCGTATGGTTTAGTGGTCTGGCCGGGAAACATGATAGCCAGCTGATCGCCCATTCCCCGCATATTCAAAACTGTTTGATCACGAAAACCAATTCCGAAAGCCAGCAACAGTATCAGGGTGGCCGTTCCCCACATGATCCCGAAGATAGTGAGGAAGCTACGCAGCCGCTGTTGGTTGAGGCTCTGAAATAATTCTTTTATTAGGTTTGTGAATGACATCGGTAAAAGTAAAAGTAGTGATTAGCGTACTTCCAGCGTTTTGATCGGTTTTTCCAGTACTTTCTGACCTTCTTCAAGACCGTCTGTTACCGCAATGGTGATCGCATCACTTAACCCAACAGAGATCTCTTGCTCTACCCGGCTACCGGGAGTCTCACCCGGAAGGTCTACAAAAGCTTTCCCGTCTTTCATGGTAATAACCCGTTCAGGAATGGTCAGGATATTTTGCATTCGTTGAATGATGATGTCTGCATTGGCAGAATATCCGGCACGTAGTACAGCACCTTTTGTATCGGTGATTGTAATTTCGATGGGGAAAACGGTGGCATTGTCCTGCTCCTGAGCTTTTAACGAGATATGCGAAACCTCACCCAGAATAGTGTCGGCCGGTAGAGCACCTATCTTGATCTGCACCGGCATTCCCGGTTCCACCTTTCCGATGTCAATTTCATCTACCGTACCTTTAAACAGCAGGTTCTCCATTTCGGCCATGGTCATTAACGCGGTTCCCGCCTGATAGGACGTAAGTGGAACAACAGGCTCGCCCACATCTACCAACTCTTCCAGAATATAACCGCTGATGGGGGCGCGGATCACCGATTCGATGGTGGTTTCACCAATGGTGATCTTACCGGATTCCAGTAATTGCAGCCGTTCATTTGCGATCTGTACCCGAACTTGCACATCATCGTAGCGTTCCAGTGCCTGATCATATTCCTGCTGAGATACCAGATTCTTATCCAGCAGTGGTTTGATACGATCCAGTTCTTTCTTCAGATTATCGGCCTCGATCTTTGTACGCTCCAGGCTGCGTTTAGCTTCAGCCAGTTCAAGAGGGGTAGGGTCAGGACTTACTTCGATAAGCGGATCTCCTTTCTTAACATAATCCCCGGCCTGAGCATATAAACGACTGACCACACCGGAGATCTTGGATTTTACTTCGATCTCATTTTCCGGCTCAATGGTACCTACGGCTAATGCTTTTTTAACCACGGTTCCAATTTCAGCGGTTACAAACGGTTCTTCTGCCGGACCTTCATCCGGTGTATTGCTGTATGTATAATAGAATCCGCCACCGCCGATGATGATTACCAGAAATACGATCGTCCAGAGTAGTTTTTTGCTTTTTTTCTTCGCCATGATGAGAAGGTCAATGTTGTTAATTCAGCACTGCCCTACGAAGGTGACTCTCTCAAAGTTTCTCAAAAATTAAATTAATCAACAGACGCAGCCTGATAAAGCGGGCAGAAAGACTTGTATATCAGATCAGGGATGTTTTCAATGATTAGTAAATATTCTGTTTAACTAAGTCACTTTTTCAGCCGATAATATGGGTTCAAGACTATATTCATTAAAGAAAAAGAGACGTATGATGCTACCGGCAGAGAGTCACCCAAAGTGGGCGGCAGTGATAACCGGAGAGTTAAAACCGGAATTCAAATATCTGGCAACAAAAATGTTGTTGCGAAATTTAAGGCATGTATACAAAGCATATCCTACCAGAGAACGGATGAGCGAATGTATCATCAAGCTTAGATTTTTCTTCGAAGAGAACAGCTCAAATAAAAAGGTATTATCCGACCTTAGAAGCATAATAAAAGCATAGAGGTTTGTTTGTATGGATGCACAATTGTACGAGACAGAGCACATTCAAAAGCTGATAACATCGGGCAAGAAACTTATACTTGCCGGTGACGAGGCCGTATTGAAAAAACTCCCGAGAGGTAACTGGATCGCCGGGACCATCCCCTATTTCATGGATAAAGATGGTGGAAAATTCAGTAAGGAAATGATCTACGCCACTGTACTGCCGGATTATATTTATGAATACAATATTGTGGTGTACAATCAGGAGCAATTACAGAATGTGTACAAAGATGCTTATACAAATGGGTTCAGCGTAATTATTTTACCGGGTTCCAGCGATATTCACTATAGCTTTTCTTTGAATAGTCCGAAGTATCCGAATTTTGCAGTACGCCCGTTAGTGGGATGGGTGGCAGGTACGGATCTTGATGAAGTAGGAATGAAGGAGCCCAAAGTCTTTGACGGAGTAGATCCGATGGGTTTTGAAGACTCAGCTGTGGTTATGCATGTGGGTTTACCGCCATCAAAAGTGGTAGATATCGACATCGTAAATATCTTTGAGCCCGGCGATGGGGACGAATTGCGTTTTCCGGTAGATGGTTTTTTTGCCAAAGATGTGATCGTAAATGGAGAACGTAAAAATTTTGCGGAATACATCCGGGAAAATAATATCGATACCAAACTTCCTCTGGTAGCCGATACCTACGGTACGATGGTGAATACCAGTTTTCAGCGGGTGGAAGAACACAGAGTATTCTTTTATGCACCTGTTTTTGCAGATACCACGTACAGGATTGCCAAGCCATTTAATGATTATGTACAGGAATTTGAGCAGATGACGCCGGATGGTCTGGGAGAGAAGACCTTTTTTTCCTGTAATTGCATCCTCAATTATCTGTATGCCGAATTAGAAGGAAAACAGACGATCGGGTTCACGGGCCCGGTTACTTTTGGTGAGGTTGCGTACCAGTTACTCAACCAAACGATGGTCTATCTTACCATCGACGAAAACTGATTTTCAGGATCATTTTTTGGAAGCTTAAATAGATTTTTCTGTATCATTGCGCTCTATTAACAAGCATTGATATGAAAAAAAGCTATCCCGGGATCGTATATTTAAATGGAGAATGGGTCACTCACGACCAGGCTAAGATCTCGGTGTTCGACCGCGGTTTTATTTTCGGGGATGGAGTGTATGAAGTGATCTCTTTTTATGACGGGCGTCCTTTCCTGATGGAGGAACACCTCCAAAGGCTCCGGAACTCTCTGTCTGTGGCTGAGCTGGATGTAGATCTTAATACAATCCCTGAGATCATTTACGAAGCAGTAAAGCGGGCCGGACTCACATCAAGTGATTGCCTGGTCTACCTTCAGGTAACCCGGGGTGTGGCTCCAAGAATGCATCAATACCCGGAGGACGCCACGCCGACCATCATGACATATGCGTACAATTTCGAGTTTGGCAGCTATAAGCACAAAATGATCAAAGTGTTTGTGGCTGAGGATGAACGCTGGCACAGATGTGATGTGAAAACCACCTCGCTGATGGGGAATGTGCGTGCAAATAATGCAGGGGCGAAAGCCGGAGCGCATGAAACGATCTTAGTGCGCAATGGTGAGTTTACGGAAGGTTCTCACTCTAATCTCTTTTTTGTTAAAAACGGCGAATTATTCACCCATCCAAACGGACATCATATTTTGCCTGGAATTACCCGGGGAAAGGTGCTCGAACTATGCCGTGAGTTGAACTTAAAAGTTCATGAACAGGCACTTCCCATTGCCGGTTTTGAATCTGTTGATGAAGCCTTCATTACAGGAACAGGATCGGAAATACAAGGGATCGGATCAGTGATTCTGAGCGGAAAAGAAATTCAGATCAGTTCCGATGCAGGTCCGGTAACCACGAAATTACAGGAAGCATTTGAAAAACTAACCAGGTCAGGATCGTGAGGTGGGCCGGAATTCTATGGGTGTTCATAATGCCTGTGTTGGCAGTTGCCCAACAACCGGAGTTTTCTGAGATACAGCAACAATGGCTGGACGAATCACGAACTTTGGGTAAGGTCGGGTATTATGTGACGAATGGTTCTTTCGTATATGGAGCCAAATTACTTGGAACAATTCGTGGGGAAAGTCTGATTTATCACGAAAGCGCAGTGTATAAACATGATGAAACCCGGTTTTTGACACTCGGAAGAATTGAGACCGCCGATAAGCAAGTATATATGGCTACCGGTTGGATGAAAGTGCAGGAAAACTGGCTTAAAACGATTGATATTTTACTACCGGCAGAGCAAGTAACAAAGTCGGATACCGAATTAGAAACAGAGTTGAATAATGCACGGAAACGGTGGGTAGAACTCGCTAATCAGCATAACCCACTCGCTCATGTAAGTGCTACTTATCGGGAGAATGCCACCTATTTTGGAGCAGGAGAGTTATCAGAAGGTCACGAAGAAATTGCGGATCGGTATTTCTATATGGAAAACCCGGATTATCAGGTTGATCTTGTTGCGACCAAATTAGTACAGATCGAATCCGATATAGTTTTTGAAACAGGTCGCTATTATACCGGTTCGGACCGACGAGGCTCAGGTGGGATCTACGTGATCATTTGGGAAAGAACAGAGTCGGGAAACTGGCTGATCGCTCTGGATTTCAACTTTTGATACTAAAAAAAGGCTGATCGTTTAAATCAGCCTTAAAGAGTACGTCCTGAATTACATCAGGTCAGTTCCGGCACTTCATTTTTAATAAATAATTTTTCGCTCGGGCGGCGTACTTTTTTCATGGGTGCCAGCCAGTCGTTTTCTTCATCCCGGTAACCCAGTGGCATCATAGTTACGCTTCGCATTCCTTGTTCACGCAGACCGAGTAATTTGTCCAGCGCTTCATTATCAAAACCTTCCATTGGCGTAGCGTCAACTTTTTCCACGGCTGCTGCCGCCAGACCAAAACCAAAAGCAATATAAGCTTGTCGTGCCGACCACGAGAAAAACTCATCCTTAGATTTCGAAGCCAGATTTTTGAGACCTTTTTTCATTGGATCGAGTTCAGATTTATCCAATTCCCGTTCCTCGGCAGTCTGATCCACATACTCCTGAATCTGATCATCTGTCATAGTTTCCCAGGCAGCAAAAATAAGCAAGTGAGAACTATCCTTAACCTGAGTCTGATTACTTGCGATTGGCAGGATCTGCTGTTTGATCTCCTGATCTGTGATCAGAAATACAGAAAATGGTTGTGCTCCCATTGAGGTCGGCGCTAATCGGATAGCGTTCAGTATTTTATCAACTTTCTCCTGAGGAACCTGCTCTCCGTTCATTTTTTTTGTGGCATATCGCCAATTAAGTGCTTCGTGAAAATCCATAACAGTTATTTGATTGAGTGATTAAAATAATTGTTTAATATTAAACTAATATACTCTTAAAAAGATCCGGATTTCCATTATTTAAAATGAATGAGGTGTATAAACCGAGCCTATCAGCCTGTTCAGATTCATAAAAAAAGCCCCTGCCGGCATAGACAGGAGCTTTACAATCAAAATTGAAACAAAAGGATCATTCCTCGCCTTCGGTTTCATCTACTTTTTCGATGATGTCGCCTTTCTCGGTAACTTCAACTACTTCGTAGCCGAGTTCTTTTAGCTTCTCACGGTGAGATGCAGCATCTCCTACAACTAAGATGTATACATCATCCACGTTCAGGTATTTTTTTGCGAGAGCATCGATTTCTTCTTTAGTGATATTTTTGATGATCTCTGCTTGTTCATCCACATAGGTTTTATCCAGATCGTAGCGGATGATGTTACCCAGGAAACCGGCTTTCTGGAACGGAGTCTCGTATCGGCGGGCATCACGCTGACCGATAGAATTTCTCATGAAACTGAGTTCCTCAGGCTTAATACCTTCCTCACGGAACATGTTGATCTCTTTCATAAATTCATATACAGCACTGTCTGTAGCAGCTGCTTTGATTCCGGCAGAAGCGGTGAATGGTCCGGGCTCCGAACCTGAACTGAAATAAGATCGGGCGCCATAGGTCCAGCCTTTATCTTCACGAAGATTCAGGTTGATGCGGCTGTTGAATGCACCACCTAACGTGTAGTTCATCAAGGTGGTTTTAAAGTACTCGCCGGTTGCGTCGTAAGGCAGGTCAGTCATATAACCGATCCGGATCTCAGACTGTGGCGCACCCACTTTATCCACCAGATATACTTTGGTATAGTCGCTTGGTGATGGATCCGGCAGATCAGGTAACTCGGCACCGGTAGATTCCCAGCTTTTCAGGAAGTCCAGTTTCGGCAGCACTTCGTCTTCGGTGATCTGTCCAACTACAACCACTTCGGTAAGGTCCGGGCTGTAATAGTTATTGTAGAATGCTTTCACATCATCCACGGTGATACGTTCTACCGTTTCTTCGATCCCTGAGCCGGGAACGGAATAGATGTGTTCATCGCCATAAAGAAGACGGTCGTACACCTGATTGGCGATTGAAGCCGGACTTTGATACGAAGCGCGGATGCTTTCGATCTGTTGTTGCTTCACCCGGTTGAAATCTTCTTCAGTAAATGCCGGACGGAACAGGATCTCTTCAGCGAGTTCCAGCGTACGGTCCAGATTCTTTTTCAGCGTTCTGATGTTAACGGAGGTTTCTCCGCTGCCGGAGAATACATTGATGGAGCTTGCGATGAGTCGTAGTTCTTCCTGAATCTCTTCGGAGGTATAATTCTCGGTAGATTCATTCATCAGCGAAGCAGTTAAGGAGGCTAAGCCTGCTTTGGATGGATCGTAATAATCCATTTTTTGGCCGCCCTTAATGCTGATCTGAATATTTACTGTTGGCACTTCATCAGAATTAGTTCCGATGAGTTTAATACCGTTATCAAAATTAGTTCTCCAGAAATCAGGAACCTGTACTAACGGAGCCGTTCCGGGAGTAGGTTTTACACTTCGGTCGAAGTTGTCTCCGGTTGGTTTGTTATAGACTAACCCGGAATAATCGGTGGTTGGGAAAGGATTTTCCCCTTCAGTAACCGGTGTAAAATTATCCGGTTTGGCAGGTTGTGTCGCGCCGCCATCATTTGGGATCACACTTAGAATTACCGCAGGTTTTTGATAGATGTATTTATTAAAAACACGCATGATGTCATCTTTGGTAACCGCATTATACCGTTCCAGATCTTTTTTGATATAATCCGGATCGTTGGCAAAGGTCTCATAGCTGGCAAGTTGAGAGACTTTACCGCTAACACTGGTCAGCCCATTGATAAAGCTTGATTCATATTCCGCTTTGATCTTGGTCAGGTCATTGTCACTAACCCCCTCTTCCGCAAATTGATCGAGAATTCCACGCATTTCCATTTCGAAATCGGAAAGTGTTTGTCCGGGGAATGGAAGTACGAACATGGTAAATTCACCCGCCAGTTCACTGGTTGGATGGAAGGTTGAAGCCTGAATAGCTTTTTGCGTGAGTACAAATTTCTTGTAGAAATAAGAGCTTCTTCCTGAACCCAGGATCTGAGCAAGGAAATCAAGAGGAGCTTCATCATCATGAAAACGAGGAACCGTTGGAAAAGTGAACATAACCGCCGGGAAGCGAATGTTGTTGTCTACATAAGAGGTATAACGGTCGCCATCGAGGGTTACTGGGTCGAGTTTCATGTCCTCAACTTCCGGTCCGGCAGGAATTACACCGAAATATTTCTCAACCAGCGAAACCACTTCGTCAGGGTTTACATCTCCACCTACGGTTAAGGTTGCGTTGTTCGGTCCATACCATCGCAGGAAGAATTTTTTAAGGTCGGTTACATCCACACGATCAAGATCTTCGAGTTTACCAATGGTCAACCAGCTGTATGGGTGCCCGAACGGATATAAGGCTTCGGCGGTTTTTTCGCTCCACTGCCCGTAAGCACGGTTGTCGTAATTCTGACCTTTTTCGTTCTTAACGGTTGCACGCTGAACTTCAAATTTTTCCTGAGTTACAGCATCCAGTAAGAACCCCATGCGATCTGCTTCCAGCCAAAGAGCAACCTCTAACTGATTGCTTGGCATGGTCTCAAAATAGTTGGTGCGATCACGGTTGGTGGTACCATTCAGTGTTCCACCTGCATCGCTTACGATTTTAAAATGCTCTTCATCGGCCACATTTTCAGAGCCCTGGAACATCATATGCTCAAAAAAGTGAGCAAATCCGGATTTGTATAATTCCTCACGAGCGGAACCAACATGGTAGGTAACATCCACATGAACCAATGGATCTGAATGGTCTTCGTGTACGATTAGCGTTAACCCGTTATCGAGCACATATTTTTTATAAGGAATTACAAGTTCGTCTCCCTCTTTGGTTACTTCTTCTACCAGCTTGGTCTGGGCAAACAGAACGCCGGTTCCAATAAACCCAATTAGAAGTGTTAAGAGTAACTTTTTCATAGATATGGATTAGGTTGTAGTTTTTGTAAAATCAATCGGTGTCTAATATAGGGCAATGTAAGTATGCATGACAAATACAGATATTAAACCCCGAAAATGTTTCGAACCTCCATTACACGACAGATCCGGAGAAATGTTGTGAAGTGTGGTAATTTACGGACATAAAAAAACCCCGGATCTACATAAAGACCGGGGTTTTAAAATTTGATCGGGTGAACGATTAGTTCTCTGAATCTCCGTTATCAGAACCTGCATCGTTTGTTGTTGGAGCAGGAGTGGTCGGTACAGCAGTCGGTGTTTGTGAAGGTACATCGATATTATTTACCGGAGCGCCTTGCTGAAGTACACTGTTGGATTGCTGTGGACGAGAGATGAAAAAGTTTGCCAATACACAGAGAACTAAAAAAGCACCGCCAAGAATTGAGGTAGATTTTGATAAAATATCTGCAGTTCTGCGGGCACCAAGTCCGGCGCTGCCACCCATTGCAGCTCCACCACCCATTCCGGATAATCCTTCGCCCTGGCCGTTTTGTAACAATATAACCAGTGTTAACAAGGCACAAATGATGGTGATCAGTACAATAATTATTGTGTATAGCATTGTAGTAATGTCTTAACTTTTGAAAAAGGTTACAAAGATATCCAAATTTGGGTACTATCCCAAGCAATTAACACTAATAGCCTATTAATTTCTGATGAACGATTTCTCCGGGAAAATTATCGATTATCTGCAAAGCTCTCCGGATCTCACTGCAAGGATCATAGAATCGGTAGCCATTATTCTTTTGATATGGTTAATTCGATTCATAGTGATCAGGATAGTTGGCAGACAAACCACCGATAAAAGACTGCAATATAAATGGAGGAAGAATCTCACCTATATCGGTTCATCCATAGGGATTTTGGTCATCGGGCAGATCTGGTTTTCAGGGGTGGAATCCCTGGCCACTTTTCTAGGGTTGTTGAGTGCCGGTATAGCCATTGCGTTAAAAGATCCGGTAACTGATCTGGCGGCCTGGTTATTCATAATCTGGAGAAAACCATTTGATGTGGGTGACCGGATTCAGATCGGGAATTCAAAAGGAGATGTGATTGATATCCGTCCTTTCAAATTTACCATTCTTGAGATCGGAAATTGGGTACATGCCGATCAGAGTACCGGCCGGGTAATTCATATTCCTAACCATCAGGTGTTCAATGAGCAATTAGCCAATTACACCAGCGACTTCCAATTCATCTGGAACGAGATCGAGGTGTTACTAACCTTCGAAAGTGACTGGAAATCGGCCAAGGAAATACTGAAGACCATAGTCGGTGAGGTTTCTCAGGATTTTATTGAGGGCGCGAAAAAGCAAATTGACAAAGCATCCAAATCTTATCTGATCGAGTATCGCTACCTCACTCCAATCGTGTACACCGATGTGAAAGACAGCGGAATTAATCTCACGGTTCGGTATCTCACTGATCCGCGTCGTCGCAGAGGAACGGCTGAGATCATCTGGGAACGGACTCTGGAAGCCTTTGGTGAAAACGACAATATTGACTTCGCCTACCCAACAATTCGTTATTATGACAATAAGAGTGAGGGAAAGAGTTATCCGGGAGAGTGAATAGGGTTAGGAACCATAAACGATCTCATCCTCTATCTTACCCTTTTTCAGGATCACACTTTTTTTGATGCCTCGTTCTTCGGTGTGTACCAGATTATTTTGTAAGGGAAACATATCGATCAGTAAATCTGCTTTCACATGAAGCGTATCTATCCGGTCAATGGGATTTGACTCCAGATAGCACCAGATCACATCTGTTTCAGATTCTTTACCTATAAAATCTAATTCTATGCGCTCACCATCAGCGGTTAACATAAAATGCCGGTTCAGATAGTCGGCGATCCATTCGTCCGCCTCAGATAGTTCTCTTTCGGTACCGATGTATGGTTTTTCACGGCCTTCATCCATCAGCACATTTTCCAGGTCGTCTATAAAGATGCGGGCTGCAACCTGTACTGTTTTTGTATCCGGGTTATGATTTACTTCAAAAATACTCACATAATACGGATGAAAAGAGAGCAGTTTGATCGCGAAAATAAATATCAGTGCCTGCATAGGGTGTGTAAAAACGTTGTAAATAACTTGGGGCTGTATTTCAATTTATCCAAAAATAGCCTTTTTTTGGGCGAATTTATTCAGAACTATGATTGGTCGGACCAAGGGATAACGCAACAGGCCTCAATTATTTTATGGTTTTCAGGATGTTATGATCAGTTTTAGTGCTGGCTGCCATTATTTAGTACTACACCATTGAACGATTTTCTTACGTACCTCCAGCTTGGATATGAGCACATTTCGGATGTGAATGCCTACGACCACATCGTTTTTATTGTGGCTCTAACTGCGGTATACCGGCTCAAAGAGATCAAAAAAGTATTGTGGTTGGTTACCTCCTTCACGATCGGACATTCGTTGAGTCTTGCCCTTGCCACACTTAAGATCATTATTGTACCCTCCGAGATCATCGAGTTTTTGATACCGGTTACCATTCTCGTCACAGCATTGGTAAATGTAAGCCGGAAAGAAGAATCCACTTTTGAGAAGAGATTTAAAATAAGCTACGTATTGGCGTTATTCTTTGGGCTGATCCATGGCATGGGATTTTCGAATTACCTGCAAATACTGTTGGGTAAAGAAACCAGCATCGTAATGCCTCTGTTGTCTTTTAACATAGGGCTTGAATTAGGCCAATTACTTATAGTTGCGATCATTTTACTGGCCATGGTGATCGGACAAAAGCTTTTAAAAATAAAACACCGGGAATGGGCGCTTTTCCTGAGCGGAGCCGCCGCTGGCATAGCGATCATTCTCATTAACGAAACCAGGTTCTGGTAATACCTATGAAAAGAACACTCACACACCTCGGCGTATTTATGCTGATGTTGATGCTATCAACTTCGGCATGGGCACAAACCGAGAACTATAATCATAATAAGTTCAAGCAACTTAAAGAAGAGCTTGCAACTCCAAATGTATATCGTACGGCAGCCGGTGCTCCGGGGCACGAATACTATCAGCAGAAAGCGGATTACAAGATGAACATCACTCTAGATGATGAGAATCAGAAGATCTATGGAGAAGCAACGGTAACCTATACCAACAACTCCCCGGACCCGCTCGAATACCTTTGGGTTCAGTTGGATCAAAATGTTCGTGCTCCTGATTCTGACACTTACAAGATCAGTACCAGCAGCATGAGAGACCGGATGACCTTTGGTCAGATTCAGCGTATGCACCATGTATTTGATGGTGGTTTTCATCTCGACTACGTAAAAGATTCCCGTAATAACGATCTGAATGTAGCAGTGAATAAGACCATGATGCGTATCGACATGGATAAACCACTGAAGCCCGGACAGAGTTTTACCTTCAAAACCAAGTGGTGGTATAACATCAATAACCGCTTAACCGATGGCGGTGGCCGTTCCGGTTCCGAGTACTTTGAAGAAGACGACAACTTCCTGTATACGATCGCCCAGTTCTATCCTCGTATGGCTGTTTACAACGATGTGGAAGGCTGGCAAAATAAGCAATTCTTGGGTCGTGGTGAGTTCACGCTAACCTTTGGCGATTTTGATGTGAACATCACTGTTCCCTCCGATCACCTGGTGGCAGCAACCGGCGAGCTGCAGAATGCAAAAAGCATTTTACCTGCATCCAAAAGAAAATTACTCGAAGATGCCAAAACTGCTGATGCCCCGGTAATTATCTATTCTCAGGATGAAGCCATTGAGCGCGAAAAAACCAAAGCTACCGATACCAAGACCTGGAAATTCAGTGCAAAGAACGTACGTGACTTCGGTTTTGCAAGCTCCAGAAAATTCATCTGGGATGCCATGGGAGTTAAATTAGGTGGCAAGACCGTAATGGCTATGTCTATGTATCCGAAAGAAGGAAATCCGCTTTGGGAGCAATATTCAACCCGGGTGGTAGCTCACACTGTTGAAACCTATTCAAAATTCACGTTTGATTATCCATATCCGGTTGCATGGTCGATCAATGCGGCTTCTATCGGAATGGAATACCCGATGATCTGCTTCAATTTCGGACGAACTGAAGAAGATGGCACATACAGCGATCGTACAAAATACGGAATGATCGGTGTGATCATTCACGAAGTAGGACACAACTTCTTCCCGATGATCGTAAATAGTGATGAACGGCAATGGACCTGGATGGATGAAGGTTTGAATACCTTCCTGCAATACCTTACAGAGCAGGAATGGGAACGTGGTTTCCCTTCACGACGTGGTCCGGCGCCATACATCGTTAATTACATGAAAGGCGATAAAGAACGAATCTCGCCCATTATGACCAACTCTGAGTCAATTTGGCAATTTGGTAACAATGCATACGGGAAACCGGCAACAGCACTGAATATTCTTCGGGAAACTGTTATGGGACGCGAATTATTTGATTACGCATTCAAGACCTATGCACAACGCTGGATGTTCAAGCATCCGACCCCGGCAGATCTGTTCCGTACTATGGAAGATGCCTCGGCTGTGGATCTGGACTGGTTCTGGAGAGGTTGGTTCTTCACCAACTGGCATGTAGATCAGGGAATTAAAGAGATCAAATGGTATCAGATCGATACGCAAAATCCGGAAGTAGAGAAAGCATTTCAGAAAGCACAGGATGAAAGTGCTCCGGTAAATATCAGTACGATTCGTGACGATCAGGAAAAACTCGTGGAAGAAACCTGGCTCGAGCGCGACCCTGCTGCGGCAGATTTCTACAACAATTTTGATCCATACAAAGTAACATTGCTGGATATGCAGGATTACGAGCGCTTCGTTTCTTCTTTAGATGAGGATGAAAAAGCATTACTCAATTCCGGCATGAACTACTATGAGATCACCTTCGAAAATGTGGGTGAATTAGTGATGCCGATCATTGTTCAGTTTACCTATAAAGACGGATCTACGGAAGTACATAAAATTCCGGTCGAGATCTGGAAAATGAATGACAAAGAAGTGACCAAAGTATTCTTTAGCGAAAAAGAAGTTGTTGAAGTGGCACTTGATCCATTCTTAGAGATCGCTGACACTGATGTGTCAAACAACTACTGGCCAGCCAGAGTGATCCCTACAAGATTTGAATTGTATAAAGGCCGTGGCTGGGGAGGCGGAGGAGAAAATCCGATGCAACGCCAACGCAGAGCCGATGAGTTAGAAGGCGGCGAATAAGCCGGGGCAACCAACCTTTGTCAAAAGCCCGTCATTCTCTTGAGTGACGGGCTTTTCTTTTATAAGGAACTCAATCGTCGTCTCTGAGTTTCGGAATCGGTTGTATCAATGCTTTTGAATTATTACTCAGATCATTTACCAGTTCAGGTACCCGAACGGTAGTCATTTCGGGTAGCATAGAATGATCCGCAAACCCTTTCTTCAGCACGGCCTCACTGTTTCCATTCAGCCAATCGGAATAATCGTTCGGCGAAATGATAGCCGGCATGGTGGTATCAAGCGGTTTTACCAGCACATTCGCTTCAGTAACCAATGCCGTAAACACGGTCTTTCCATTATCGTCTTTAGTGAAATAACCGGCGATTCCCAATACATCCCGGGTATGAATACGGATATAAAATGGGTATGGATCTTCCACGGATCGTTTCCATTTATAAAAGCCACTGATCGGAATGATGCACGGAGAAGAGGTGATCAGTGCTAAGATATCCGTGTTATTGAATGCATCCTGCGCTACAAATACCGGTCGTTGTCCGGCTATATCGCTGCCCCATTGTGCAGTGATCAGTGAGGGAGCGCCTTCACCCTGAATAATAATGGGTAGATTATGACCGGGAGCAGCGTTAAAATTTGACTCCGTCTTTGCTTCAGAAGTGACCTCAACCCCAAATATTTCCTTTAATTGTTCAGCATTTGCATCGAAAACGTATCGTTCCATAAATCAGATTTTTAAAGTACCATGTTTGTATAATAGATAGTCTTTTAACTTCAAATGTTCCAGATTTAGTATGAACCCAGTTTTTAATAAAAGTGAGCGACGTCTACGGGCCGGTTTACGAATCCCGGTCTTTTTGTTTTTTAGTTTTTTGGCGGTCGGTATTGGTCAGTCTATTCTCGAGACCGGAGTTAGTTACTTATTCTCGATCCTCTTTTCATTTGGGGTGCTCTGGCTGTTCATGCGGTTTATGGACAACCGTCCTGATATTTCCATTGCTGGGTTAGGATCAGATCTGCAATGGATAAAAGAATGTTTAATAGGTTCCGGAGTAGGTATGGTTTCCATGTCCGTTATCTTTATCATTCAATGGTTAACGGGTACCATAACGATCAGTGGTTTTGGATGGGAATTTTATGGGGAAGTGCATTGGTTGGTTCCAATCGGGATCGGTTTTATCCAAATGGTAAGCGTGGGCTTTTATGAGGAATGGATGTTTCGAAGCTATTTACTGGTTAACCTGAAGGAAGGGTTCAGTAGCGACCGGTTTACTCCCGGAAAAGCCACCATTACTGCGGTAGTATTCAGCTCGGCACTGTTCGGTCTCGCCCATGCTTTTAATGATAATGCAACGGTAGTTTCAGTTGTAAACATCACATTTGCCGGTATTATGTTAGCCATTCCTTTTGTGTTAACGGGGCGACTATCATTTTCGGTAGGACTTCATTTTGCATGGAATTTCTTTCAGGGATCGATATTTGGATTTCGGGTAAGTGGTCTTTCCGTGCGCAATTCACTCATTACTATTCAGCAACACGGTCCTGACTGGTGGACTGGAGGTAGTTTTGGACCCGAGGGCGGGTTACTGGGATTAACAATGGTAGTACTCATTTCTTTGTTCTTTATATGGTATACAAATCGGGGCGAGGAAAAGCTGAAACTGGACACCCGGTTTGAGAAAAGTTATGCTGATCTCTACAATGTTTAACAATAAAGGCTGAGCTTGGTGCTCAGGTTTTGTATATTTAAACGTTCTGTACCCAAAAGAAACAGAGCAACGATCTTTGAAAATTGAATTAATAACGCCAAAAATTTAGAAGAGGTGTACCCATTGTCTTTTGAAGAATATGGCCTGAGCCCTGAACTTTTAAGCGGGCTGGCCGATGTACGATTTGAAAAACCAACACCTCTCCAAACTGAAGTTTTACCCCCGGCATTACAAGGCAAACATATGCTTGTAAAAACTGAAGCAGGGGAATACGGCACTTTTTTGATACCTGCCATGCAACAACTGGCCGGTAGTGGAAACGGAGAGGTATTTGGCACACAAGTTTTAATTTTAACACCATCCATTGAGCGGGCGAAAGAACTAGACGAATTGGTCTGGGCCATGGGCTACCATGCACAGATCAGTAGTGCGCTTATTGCCATGAAAGGAGATAAGCAGGAACAGGAAAAAGCAGTTCTGGATGGAGCACCGGTGGTAATAGCGAACCCCGGACGACTTATTGAAATACTGGAAAAAAACAGTTTCCAGCTTCCCAATCTTAAAATGATTGTGATTGACGAAGCGCATAATATGGAAAACTTTAACCTGGTTAACCGGGTAAAGGATATCATGCGTTTTGTAGTGGGTGAGCCACAGGTAATGATCACTACAGGAAGCCACAATAAAGCTACCAAAACACTTGCCGAATTAACGCTCAAAGACCCTCAAACGATTGGGTTTAACGGAGAGATGAAACAGAAAGCTTCGGAATCGCCAGAAGCAACCTCAGATGTTGACATTGAAGAGGTAAAAGAAAAGCTCGAAGATGCAAAGGTTGAGGTTGTATTGAATCCGGCATCTGACGAATCTTCTGATACTGAAGAAGCGGTAGAAAACACATCGAATGATGAGCCGGCAGATGATGCTAAAGCTGAAATACAAGAAAAGCTGGAGGAAGCTGAAGTTGAGGTTGTACTGAATCCGGAAGCCAAGGAAGAATCAGTTGAGGAGGAGCCGCAAAACGAGGAAGAGATCTCTGCCTCTGAACAAGAGGACCCGAAAGAGCATGAATCCAGGGAAACAACTTCAGATGATGAAGAAATAACTGCGGCCGATATTGATATTGAAGAGGTAGAACAGAAGCTGGAAAAAGCCAGCATCAAAGTGGTGCTCAAGAAAGATATCGTTGAGCAAACGGAAGAACAAGAGAAGGACGATGTTGAGCCGGTTCTGGCCAACCCGATTCTTCAGGGAGAAGCAGACCTTCCGGACCCGGTGGCTAAAGAACTGGAGCAGGGGTACATCAACGTACCTCCGAGAATGAAGATCTCAACATTGATGGCACATCTGGAAGAATCGAAGGCTAAAAAAGTGATGGTCTTTGCCGCTTCAAAAAGAACGACCGACCGGTTGTTCCGCATCATCAGAAAAAAGAACTGGGGCGTGGTGAGTATCAGCGAATCGCTGGATGAAGATACCTACAAAGAACGTTTTGCCCGTTTTACTTCCGGAGAAATGAGAGTACTGTTGGTTGGTGGGTTAAAAGCTAATCAGGTAGAGATCGAACGGGTAGAGGAAGTGATCAACTACGATGTGCCCGATGATGTGGATGAGTACCGCTACCGGGCTGAGCTGGTTGGGAATAAAAAAGCGGCACGCATCATTTCTCTGGTCTCAAAAATGGACCGGGACGATATTGACCGTATCTCTAAAGAAGTTGGGTTTCCACCAACCGAATTACCTCTGCCGGTAGAAGTAAAAGATAAAAAGCAGAGTAAATCTAAATCCGGTAAAAATGACAACCGGAAAAAGCAATCCCGGAACAATAACAACCGAAATAATAACCGCAGAAATTCTTCCCGGAATAACAGAAATGATCGCTCCGGAAGAAAGAACGCGAAGAGAAAGAAACCAAAAGAGCTGGAATTACCACGGCCAACCTACGATGGGTTATCAGGTGGGCGCGAAGGCAATAATAGCGAAAAAAGCACCGGTGTTATTGGCTGGGTTAAAAAGCTATTCAGCTGATAATCTATATGTTTCAAATTATAAAAAGCACCTCATATGGGGTGCTTTTTTTGTATTCATTAGGTTTTCTGATTACAATATTATCACAAATAAAAAGAGAATATTATGGAGGTAGATTATGGCAGATGCCGAATTGATCAGGTTATATGAAGAAGGTATTGAACAAAGTAAAGTTGATAAGATCGTTGAAATACTGAGAAACGGGGGATTGGTCATCTACCCAACCGATACCGTATACGGGCTGGGTTGCGATATGAAAAACAAAAAAGCCCTTGAACGACTGGCGAAGATAAAAGGGGTGAAGTTAGATAAAGCAGATTTTTCTTTTATTTGTCGTGATCTGAGTAATCTATCCGATCACGTGGCACAGATAGAAACTAAGACCTTTAAGATCCTTAAACGATCGCTGCCCGGACCTTATACTTTTATCCTGCCAGGCAGTAATACGTTGCCGGCAGCCTTTAAAAAGAAAAAGACGGTGGGAATTCGTATCCCTGACAATCAGATCATCTTAAATATTGTAGAAAAACTGGGCAATCCATTGGCGAATACTTCGATCAGGGATGAAGACGTGATCCTGGAATACACCACCGACCCGTCGCTGATCCATGAAAAATGGAAACATCTCGTAGATATAGTGATCGATGGAGGATATGGAGGAAATGAAGCCTCAACAGTTGTTGACTTATCGGATGGCGGAGAGCCTGTGTTGATCCGTGAAGGAAAAGGAAGCGTGGTTCTTTGATCTCCGGTCTTACCAAAAGATTATTCAATTCATGTAGCTGGATTTCTTAGATTCAAAGAGATTTGAAATCACCCGAATCCAACTTCTATGAAAAAGTTACTGTCTGTTTGCATCTTCACCATACTGCTAACCGGAACGGTATTGGCTCAATCTTCTGCCATGACCTACAATCTTCGTTTCAATAATCCGGATGATGGGGTGAATTGGTGGGAAAACCGAAAGGCGTGGGTGGCCAACCTCATCAGGTTCTACGAGCCGGGTGTAATGGGTACACAGGAAGGAAAGGTTGAACAGGTAATGTATCTGGATAGTGCGCTCACTAATTATTCATATGTAGGGGTGGGTCGGGATGACGGTGATGCAGCCGGCGAATATACGGCCATATTTTACCGGGATGATCTGTATGAAGTTCTGGCGAGTGGCACGTTCTGGTTGTCAGAAACACCCGATGTGCCGTCTTTTGGGTGGGGAGCGAATTTCAGACGAATATCTACCTGGGCTAAATTAAAGGATAGATTTACCGGCGCAGAGTTTTTTGTATTTAATGCCCATTTAGATCACGAAGTACCCGAAGCTAGGATAAATGCGGTTAAGTTGATCCATCAGAAAGTAACTGAGATCAACAAAGAACAGATCCCGGTATTGGTGATGGGTGATCTGAATGCCACTCCGGATTCACCTCCGATCAGTTTTTTAACTTCGGTAATGAACGATGCTAAAACCATTTCAAAATATCCTCCATTTGGGCCGGAGGGCACGTTTAACGGGTTTGATACTTCACACCCACTCGATTATCGTATCGACTATATTTTTGCAGATGATCAGATAAGTGTGCAAAAATACGGAGTCATAGCTGATACCAGAAACCAGCGAACGCCCTCAGATCATCTTCCTGTGATCATTTACTACAACTTCAAATAACTAATAGGAAATACTCCGTTCGGGGTATCGAAATTCCTTTGGCAGTGCTATAGTTTCTTATTGAAACCAAAATACAGGTATCAATTATGAAACGATCAACCTTATCAATCACACTGTTAATGGTGCTGTGCTCGCAGTCAATAGTATTTGCACAAACCACGTACCGTACCATATTAAAAGATGCCGATCAGGCGTATGAAGGTTATCTGGGGCTGCACTATCTTGCCGTAGATGCCGGTTTTAATAATTTGAGCGGTGCTTCTGTCTGGAGTATTGGTGCAGAAGGACTGTATCCGATCAATGAAAAGATCAGTGCTGAAGTTCTGGCTTTATATTCTCTTTTGAGTCTTGAGAATCAGGGAGCCGCCTTTCTGTTCAATGCCGGGGGTGAATTCGCCTTTATGAGTAATTATAAAGAACGTGATGTCCCGGTATTATTAAGTTTTACTTTTGAGGATAATTACTTCGATAACACTGAAACCCAAACCTGGGAAACAGTGACACTTCCTACACAGGTTAAAAGAGAAGTAACGGCCCGCGGGGGCTTATATCTGCGACGAAGTGCCTTCGAGTATGTTCAGGGCTTTACCTACTACGATGTGAGTACATTGACTCATGCCGGGCTCTATGCAGGTGTAGGGATGAACTGGAAACATTATCTGAATTTTCAAACCAGCGAGGGAGATAAGGCGGCAGCCGGAGTGATGTTTCGCCCGTTTTTTGATCTTTTAGTATTACCTACAAAAGAAACAGTGAATCCGGGTCAGGTTGAAGTGAGTGGTACCATGGGCTGGAGAACGGGGTTGACCTGGGTATTCAGGCCCTACACGAAAGCCGAGAATTTTGGAAGAAAGATCAGATTCTTTGGTAATTCAATATTCAGGCTGGAAATGGGAAAACGGCCCCTGGAAGGATTTTATGTAACCACCGGTATGGGGTGGGCATTCAAAAAGTTCAGGTAACACTTTGAACTAACTAAAGAAGAAAAGAATCCGGGTTAAGTAAAAAGTAAAGCCCGCTTCGTCAAGAAGCGGGCTTTTAAATACGCATAGATGATCGACAATTACGATCGTTGATCAGGCAGTCAGCTTAGTTGCTGCTTCCATCACAAATTCTTTGATAGCTTCGAAAGCTTCCAGCGTTTTCTCAATGTGATGCTCTTCATGAGCGGCAGTAGGAATCAGTCGGATCAATACAATTCCTTTAGGTACAACCGGGTATGCAACTCCACTTACGAATACTCCGTGCTCTTCACGCAATTTACGCATTACATCCATGGCAAGATCTGTACTGCCCTGAGTGAGTACCGGGGTAACCGGACTTTCAGATGGCAATACGTTATATCCTATCTTCTTCAAACCTTCACGTAATTGGAGGGTGTTTTTCCAGAGTTTTTCTCTCCATTCCGGATGCTGGCGGATCATTTTCAGCCGCTCGCGGGCAGTAACAACGATTGGCAGCGGAAGTGATTTGGCAAAAACCTGGCTTCTCACATTTGCCTTCAGAAATTCTATTACGCGTGGCTCTGAAGCTACAAAAGCACCGATCAATGCTACTGCTTTGGCAAAGGTGCCAAAGTAGATATCAATGCCATCCTGAATACCCTGATGAGTTCCTGTTCCGGAACCGTCATTACCCATGGTTCCGAAACCATGAGCATCATCCACTAATAATCGGAAAGGCACTTCTTCTTTCAGTTTGATGATCTCCGGCAAAATACCTAAGTCCCCGGTCATACCGAATACTCCTTCGGTGATTACGAGGATGGAAGAATTGTCTTTCTTCATGGAAGCGGCCCGGTAAAGCTGCTTCTTGAAGCTTTCGATATCGTTGTGCTTGAATACCGATTTGTTAGCCATGGAAAGCTGTTTCCCATCAACAATACAGGCATGGCTGAGTTCGTCGTAGATCAGGTAATCATTTCGGTCGGTAAGTGCGTGGATCACACTCATAATCCCCTGATAACCGAAGTTTAAAAGCTGGGCGGCTGGTTTATGAACAAAGGCTGCGAGTTCCTGTTCCAGAAGTTCATGTTCAGTGGTGTTACCGGTCATAAGACGGGCACCCATGGGTGCACTCAGAGAATATTTTGCGGTAGCTTCGGCGTCAATCTTTTTGATCTCTTCGTTACTTCCAACACCGAGATAGTCGTTAATACTCCAAACGACCATGTCTTTACCGTTAAATTTCATGTCGGGGCCTAGCGGACCTTCCAGTTTTGGAAATGTATAATAACCATAACCTTCTGAGGTGAATGGGCCCAACGGACTGGGGCGATTTTCCAGCTTATCAAATAAATCCATGAAGAGACGTGTGTAATAAATTAGTTAGTTAATTTAAGCCCATAGGGCTACGAAAGCGTAAAGTTAATCAAATATATATTCAACTAAAAAGGCGGTCGGATACCCGTTTAAATTAAAACAGGGAGGATCAGTCTAGAGCTTTATGCCTGAACTGCTTAGAAAGATCTGCAGGAGATGGGCATTATTCAAACACACCGGGAAATGCTTAGTGCGTACCGCTTAATGATGGAAGAATCTGAGCTTTAAATGATATGCTAATACTATCCATCAAATAAAAAACCCCGGAGATTAGTATGTATCTCAGGGGTTCAATAGAGGTAAAGCGAAGCCGTTAGGGGGTTAAATTTCCGGTTTCAAAATAAATAACCCATCATAAATATCGCTGGCGATCAATACACCACTTTCGAAATAAGGGTAATTACTCCAGGTACCCTCGAATTCCACTTCGTTACTTTCCGGTTGAGTGTCGAAAAATCCGGCTGGTTTTAGTTCTGCTTTACTGAGATCACCGGTTTTGAGGATACGGATCCCACTCGTGTAATTGGTTTGAAACACAAAATTATTACGAATATACAGGTTGTGATCTATCGTGGGAGTGTTGTGGGTATAGTAGCCGGCAAAGGTAGGATTATCCAGATCTTTGACATCCCAAACATACGTTTTAGTTTCACGACCCAGATTCCATTCATCCAACTCGTCATTCATCAAAAAATAAGCCCGGTCTTCGGTTAGCCAACCCTGATGCGAATACTGCATATCTTCGTGGCCACTCACGCTAATAGTTGCAGGATTGGTCTTATCACTTACATCGGTGATCACCACCGCTCCCTCAGCAGAACTGAAACACACCTCTTCTCCGGCATGTTCGGTATCAGGGCCATCATAAACAATGCATTCTGTATCGTGGATATATCCGGTTCCCACATTGATGGAGTTTGGAATTTCGGTGTCGGCATCAAAATAACAACCTGCAAACTGAGGATTAGCAGGGTCGTTGAGATCGATCATATGTAATCCTGTTTCTGATCGTGACCCGCAACGTTCAGCAGTCGTAACTCCTACCACATAGGCAAATCCGGTCGCCTGATTGATCGCGATGTTATGAGCGTTTCCAAGCTCTTCGTACAATCCGTCCTGTTCAAAATTCATGAATGAACCGGAATAGTCACGTAATTTGGTAAGATCGAATACCTGCATTCCGTGGATCTGTCCGTCACTCACCACATAAATGTGATTGTCATACACTTTCATGTCCCGCCAGGTTGAACCCATCATCAAGCCTTTAGCGGCATAAGAATCGCCAACGCCAATGGTACAAGCCGGGAAATCATCTTGTGCCATGGGTTTGTATTTCGCTTTCATATTCGATTCAGCCAGTTTGCCAACCACCACAGGGTTATTCGGATCAGTAATATCCACAAAAGAAACGCCATCATTCAGCCCAACCAGTGCATATTCTTTTTGGGTGAGCGGATCCTGCCAACCCCAGATATCATTGGCTTGTTGACCGCCCAGTTCTTCGGGGGTCAAATGCGCGTATAAACTAACATTGTTACATTCGTACAGGTCGGCAGCCAGCCCGTTCGTACAGGGAAAATTTGCGTCCGGAAGTTGATCATAAAGCGACATAACTCCCGTCTTATCTTTACAGGCAGACGCTACCATAATGGCTAAAAGAGCCGGAATAATTAGTGATTTCTTGAGCATATTTTTTGAAAATAATTAAATCGAAACGAACAGAACGTGTTCAGAATAGAGATCGAATGTATTGATTTGGAACACGATTATACCGTAAAGGTAAGCATGTAGTGTAAAATGTCAATTATCACGGTTCGATTTTTTATTAATCTAATGTCTAATTAGTTACTTTTGTGCTCGAATAAACAGTCATTTTATGTTTTTATTACTCAAATACATCGCAAAATTATTGAAGGCGCTTGCGTCGGAAGCTTCGCCGGTACAGTTGGCCGGAGGGTTTGTGCTTGGCATGATCATCGGGTTGACCCCGGTCTTTAGTCTGCACAATGCCTTTATTTTGATCCTTCTTATTATTCTGAAAGTGAACATCGGCATGGCTCTGCTGGCCTTTATCCTCTTTAGTGGTGTGGCCTTTCTGGCTGACCCGGCTTTTCATAATTTTGGGATCTGGTTACTCGAGAACGATAGTTTGCAGGCAATGTGGACCAGTATGTATAACACAGAATGGATTGCGGCAACCCGGTTCTATAACACTGTTGTGATCGGGAGTTTTGTTTCCGCCCTGATCCTGATCCTTCCTGTTTTCCCCGGGTTGATCTTTATTGTGAGTCAGTATCGGACACATATAAACGAGCGGATCCAGAAACTGAAGATCGTAAAGGCGCTAAAAGGCACGAAATTTTATTCGATCTATAAAACGGTACAAAGGGTGAGAGGTTAATATGAGAATCAAAGGAATACTTTTTTTATTGATCGTGGCCGTGATCGCATTTTTGACCGGTTATTTTGTTACCGATGAGCGGGTGGAATCAAATATCGAATATCAGGCAAGTTTAGTTAACGAGGCATTGGTTGAGATCGATGGATTTCGATTCGATCTGTTTGATCTGAATATGGGATGGGACCGGTTGCAGGTAACCAATCCCAATAACACCATGATGAATACCTTCGAAACCGGAAAAACAGAATTTGATGTGGAATTCTGGCCGCTTCTTTGGCAAAAAGTGATCGTTAATAACGTACAGCTAACCGGATTTGAAATGGATACCGAGCGGGAAACAGATGGATATTTCGAGATTCCGCTGGATGAAGAAGGTAAAGCCGAGGAGCCTTCATTCTTCGCAGAGATCACCAAACAGGTAACCGGAAAAGTTGCCGAGAATGCCCGTATGGAATTCACCGACATAAAAAATGACATCAATGTAGACAGCTTATTGGCGATGGTAAATATTCAATCGGTCGATAAGATGGATTCTTTAAAAACAGCTTCTCAGCAAACCTACGGCAGATGGGAGGATACCATTAATAATAATCCGATAGAAGATCGTACCGCCACCATTAAAAAACAGGCGGAATCCATTGATCTGAAAGCCATTAAAACAGTACCGCAAGCGGTAGAGCAAGTGAAAAAAATTCAAACGATCGTAAAAGAAGCCGATTCGTTGAAGAAAGAGATCGAAACAATAAAGAGTAACTTTCAGACCGATCTGTCGCAGGCACGAGCCGGAGTTTCAAATATAGATAACTGGATTCAAAGTGATATTCAACGGGCTGCAACAGTTGCTAAATTACCCGAAATAAATGCGCAGAATATCGGTAACGCACTATTTGGGAATGATCTGCTGGGTGATTTCTCAGTATATCTGGAGTATATCGCCATTGCGCGTAAATACGGTAGCAGAGTGATCGGTACAGAAGAGGAAGAAGATAAACCCGAAAGATATGAGGGAAAGAATTATTCATTTTCGGATAAATATGACTGGCCCGCTCTGTGGATAAAAAATGTGAATCTCTCCGGAAAAACCAATACCGATATTTCACTGGCAGGAGCGGTAACAAATATCAGTTCAGATCAAATGAAAACAGGTGTTCCAACGGTATTCAATGTTAGCGGGGAGGATGCGAACGCCATCAGTCTGGTAGTGGATGGTGAGTTTAATTATCTGGAGGAAAAACCTCGCGAAACGGTAAAAGCAACCTATGCAGGATTTTCCCTGAAGAACTCTAGATTGTCACCCTCAGAATTACTGCCCTATGATCTGAGTGAGGGAACCGGACAGCTTTCTGCAACCATCAATGTGCTCGGTAAACGTATTGATAGTGAGATCCGCTATGTGGCAAACGATCTGGAGTTTGATTTCGGACAAGCAGAAAATTCAGGCGATCGCATACAAACGTTGATCCGAAGAGCGATCTCCGGTACTGAAAAGATCAATGCGGCGGCGCTGATCGATAATGTTGACGGTCCACTTAAAGTGAAGGTGCGATCTAATCTGGACGACCTGTTTTTAGATGCTCTGAAAGGAACTGTGACGGAAGAAGTAAATAAGGCCAAAGCGCAGATCCGTACTAAAGTTGAAAACGAAGTTGAGGCTAAGCGCGAAGAAGTCACAGAATTCGTAGACCAAAAGGAGGCCGAACTTCGAGCCAAATATGAAGAGCTCGAAGCTCAGGTAAACGAACGATTAAAATATATTGAAGACAAAAAGGCTGAGCTCGAGAAAAAGAAAAAGGAACTAGAGGAAGAGGCCAAAAATAAAGCAGCGGATGCTATCAAAAAGAAGATCGGTTTCTGATCTAATCGATCATTGAATGAATGAGGTCGTTAAGAAAGGCGATCTCATCTTCATTTACAGTGTGCCCCATTCCAGGGTAGATACGTTTTTCAACCTTTGCGTTTAAGTGTTCAAAAACACGGGCTGATTCCTCCACTCTCTCCAGGGGAATATGTGGATCGATATCGCTGCAACCCACAAAATATGGTGTTTGCTTAAGGTCGCCGGAATAACTCTCCACCTCAACTTTTTCGCCGATGACTCCTCCGCTAAGCGCAATGATGCCACCGTATTTTGCCGGATGACGGGCAGCAAATTCTGAAGCTAGACATGCCCCCTGCGAAAACCCAAGTATTATGATCTTATCCTTTGGAATGCCGGATTCCACCAATTGATGCACAGCGTTATAAACCGCTTGCAAACCGGAATTTAACCCGGGTTGATTCTTCTGTGTTGGTGCTAAAAAGGAATATGGATACCAGGTGTGGCCCTGAGCACGTGGTGCGATAAACGTGATCTTATCCCGGGCATCAATTTCACCAGACAAGCTCAGGATACTTTGCGCAGAAGCACCGCGACCATGGATCATAACCATTCCGAGCTGTGCTTCAGAGGACAATGCACCGGTTTCGAGTGGTGGTAATGATTGATGAGGACCTTGAAAAGTGTCAGTAGAGGTGATTTGAAATAAATCCATTGGGGTAATTTATCTTAAAGGCTGATTTCTGGTAGCATTTGCTCAATAGCCGGACGACGGGGTTCAAGCCAGGGTGGAAGGATGAGTTTTTCTCCCAAATGCTCAAAATCCTCATCTACAGCATAACCGGGATCATCAGTAGCCATTTCGAATAGTACGCCACCGGGAACCCGAAAGTATACCGACTTGAACCAGTGCCGGTCTATGATGCCGGTGGGTTGAAGTCCCATTTCCAGCACTTGTTCCCTCATATTGGCAAGATCGGCTTCATTCTCTGCACGAAAAGCCACATGATGTACTATTCCTCTTCCTCCTTTTCCTTCAGTCCCGGAATTCTGCTCTATAATGAGTTTGCTTCCTATTGGTGCATCGGTAGAAAACAAGGTAAGATCACCCTCAGATTCAGATTCGCTGAAACCGAGAACATCAGTAAGAACCTTTATGGTCCCGTCTATCCCCTCACTCAGTTTTAGTCGGGTGGATTCAAAACCCTGAATGGAATTATGATGCGGAACCGTGCTATCATACGTGCTGACTTTTTCTTTGGCAACTCCGTCAAAAACAAGATCCAGTTCCAGTCCGTCCGGATCTTGAAATCTCAAACTGGTTTTACCAAACACATCAAATAGTTCGGAGTGGGAAATGCCATGCTCATTCAGCCGTTCCAGCCAGAATTCCCGGGAATCTTGAGGGACTCTAAATGCCACATTTACAGCTTCACCAGTTCCGGCTGAACCTTTATGGGCTCTGGGCCATGGGAAGAAAGTAATGCTGGAACCGGGAGTAGCTGCTTCATTTCCGTAAAAAAGATGATAAGTACCGGGATCATCCTGATTGACTGATTTCTTAACCATGCGCAGACCAAGTTTCTTAACATAGAAATCAAAATTTTCTTTTGGGTCTCCTGCCAACACCGAAATGTGATGTAGCCCTTTAAAATGTGACATATTAGCTCCTTAATTAATTCAACATAAGATAGAATATTGTTTAATGTTAAACTAAATTTTGTTCTCTATGATTCCCATCAATGGTATGTATCACAAATAAAAATTGTATACGTCTAGTTCGTTTATAATAGTGTATATTCGATCGAAACAAGGGTTATTAGGACAAAGGCAAAATGATGAAAGACAGGACGTGCAGTTATTGCAACGCCAGGGAAGGTGAAATGAGACCGGTTGGTAATTTTCTGGTGGAGTTGAAAGAGGTAATAATAAACGGTGTGCTAAAGCATGCCTGCCAATCGTGTAAATACAAAGTGAAGGAAGTTCGCGAGGTACTAAATCAATAGTGCGGTATTGTAAGCATAGGTAAAATCAATAGGTTTAGAGTTTATTGAAGGGGTATATTCTTCCAAAATTTACTGCCTATGAATATTTATGCGATCATAATTCTTGCGGCCATTGCACTGGATTTTATTCTGGAGCTGGTCTCCGAATCTCTGAATCTGAAAGCACTTAAAAAACAGTTGCCCTCAGAATTTGAGGGAGTATACGACGAAGAGACCTATTCCAGATCACAGGAGTACACCAAAATCAGAACACGGTTTGGTTTTATCACTTCAATCTTTGATCTGGTGGTATTATTAACATTTTGGTTTTCCGGTGGTTTTAACTGGCTGGATCAATTAGTTCGAAGCTGGGGCTTTGGAGAATTGGTTACCGGACTTCTGTTTATTGTGCTTTTGATGCTGGCAAAATCCATTCTTTCGCTTCCATTCAGTATCTATTCAACCTTTGTGATTGAAGAGCGTTTTGGATTCAATAAGACCACGCCAAAGACCTTTATATCAGATCTGTTAAAAGGATTGCTGCTCGGAGCTGTGATTGGCTTACCTTTATTGGCCGGAATTCTGGCCTTCTTTATGTTTACCGGTGAATGGGCCTGGCTATTTGCCTGGTTGGCAGTCACATTTTTCACGTTGGTGATGCAATATGTGGCCCCTACCTGGATCATGCCATTATTCAATACGTTCACCCCGCTTGAAGATGGTGAATTACGTGCTGCGATTGAGGATTATACAGCAAAAGTGAATTTCCCGTTGCAGGGGTTGTTTGTGATAGATGGCTCAAAACGTTCAAGTAAATCCAACGCATTCTTTACGGGTTTCGGGAAAAATAAACGAGTGGCTCTGTATGATACATTGATCGAAAATCATACCATCCCGGAATTGGTAGCTGTACTTGCACATGAGATCGGTCATTATAAAAAGAAGCACATCATTAAAGGAATGCTGATCAGCATCGTTCACACCGGGGTGTTGTTCTTTCTGCTTTCAATATTTTTACATTCTGAAGGGCTTTTTGATGCCTTTTATATGCAGGAAATGTCTGTGTATGCCGGTTTGATCTTTTTTGGGATGTTATACGCCCCCATAGAAATGATCCTTTCCATTTTTATGCAGATGTCGTCACGTAAACATGAGTACGAAGCAGATGCATATGCAGCGGAAACAACAGGGAATGCTGCAGACATGATCTCAACCCTGAAAAAATTATCGAAAGACAATCTTTCCAATCTGACTCCTCATCCTTTCTACGTATTTCTGAACTATTCTCATCCGCCCGTGTTACAGAGAATTGAAGCGTTAAAATCAAAGTAAAGATACTATGTCCACCGAATCTACAAATCTGGAAACTATTGCCATTCATGGCAGCATGAAAGATAATCCTTCACCCAATGAACCGGTTGTGCCGGGAATTGAGTTGTCGACCATTTATGAGCATCGAACGGACGGTATTCGTGAGGAGGATTGGAAGTACACGAGAGCCGGGAATCCAAATCGGAGTCAGCTTGAAAAGGTATTGGCCAGTTTAGAAGGAGGCGATAATGCAGCGGCATTTTCATCCGGTGTGGCAGCAATAACTTCTGTCTTTCAGGCTATGAACAGTGGCTCTCATATTCTGGTACCCGATGATGTGTATTTCGGAACCCGGATGCTTGTGTTAGATTTTGCTGAAAGATGGGGGCTGGAAGTCGACTTTGTGGATATGACGAACCCTTCCACCGTAGAGCAGGCCTTGAAAGCGAATACTGCTATGATCTGGGTTGAAACTCCATCAAACCCTTTGTTACAAATTACAGACGTGGCAAAGATGTGTACACTCGCTAAAAAACATGGAGCGATCGTTGCCGTGGATAATACCTGGCCAACTCCATTTAACATGCAGCCATTTGGTCTTGGTGCAGACGTGGTGATCCATTCCACGACTAAATATCTTGGTGGACATTCCGATATTTTAGGCGGGGCAGTCATTGTAAAACAGAACGAGGAACTCTTTCAGAAGATCCGAAAAATTCAGATTACTCAGGGAGCCGTTCCCTCCTCATTCGATAGTTGGTTACTTGCCCGAAGTATTCGAAGCTTCCCTTTGAGGATGCGGGTGCATAACGAAAATGCAGGTAAAATGGCCGCATTTCTGAATGAACATCCAAAAGTGAGAGAAGTATTTTATCCGGGTTTGGAGTCCCACCCCGGGCATGAGATCGCAAAAGCTCAGATGAGCGGATTTGGTGGTATGATCTCATTTCTGATTGAAGGCGATGAAGCTGATGCATTAAAGATCGTGCATGGTACAAAAATTGTGACAGCGGCTACCAGTCTCGGTGGTATTGAAAGTATTTGGGAGCATCGAAGATCTACGGAGGGTGAGCGATCGGTAGCACCAAAGGATCTGATCCGCTTTAGTGTAGGTCTGGAACATATCGATGATCTGATAGCTGATGTAGAACAGGCGCTGGATAAATAAAGGCGACTTGAAATAAGTCAGAACTTTCTTTGGGATTTATCTTTGGAAGTATAAATTCCTCCACATCTAAATTTCAGGGTATGAATAGATTATTATTCACTTTGTGGTGGAAAAAATCCATTCGGTCAGTGGCGTTCAGTCGAAGCCTTATCTGGTCGGTAGTGGTTGCCTTTTTCATTCTGTATATATTCGCAAACCTTCTCCTCATTGCTTTCGGGCTCCCATTCATACTTGAGGAGAATGTGAAGAGTGGAACACCGATCAGTTTTCTGAATTCAAAACTGATCTACTTTTTCCTTATAGAATTTATCTACCGGTTCTTCATACAGCGGATGCCCATACTGGAAATGGAACACTATTTACATCTACCGATCCGGAGATCACAATTGATCAATTATCTGTTGATCAGATCCTTTATTTCTCCACTCTCACTGATCGTGCTTATTCTCTTTCTCCCATTTAGTATAATCACTATAGGAGGATGGGCAGGGGTAATCTGGTTGATGACCATATTCACGATGAGTATGGTACTGCACGCAATGATGCTGTGGTTTAAACAAAAATTTGGGGATGCCGTTGTGGGAATATTTGGCATTGCGCTCCTTTCTTTTGCCTCCTTCGGTGCAGCCTATTATGGCTATTACGAAATAGGTATCCTTGTCGCTCCATTTTTTGAATATGCTACTCAAAGTTTTATACCGGCACTTGTAAGTTTAATTGCATTGGCCGCTTTTTACTACAATGCTTTGACTTATTATAAGAAGAACTCTTACATCGAAAGCCTGAGCTCAGGTAGAAAGTTTCAGTTCAGAAATAATTCACTGGGAATATTATCCAGATTTGGGTTGGCCGGAGAAATGGCAAATGCTGAATGGAAACTGATCATGAGGCATAAGAAAAGCCGGAATTATTTCTTTATCAGTTTATTGTTTTTGTTGTATGGCATCATGTTCTATGATGATCCCGCAATAAATAGAGGAGGACCGGTGAATGGATTCCGGGTGTTCGCGGGAATCTTTCTTACCGGTAGTTTTCTGATTCAATACGGACAGTTGTTTTTAAGTTGGAATTCTTCCTTTTTCGATTTCTATATGAACCGAAAATATGGAGTAAAAGCATTGTTAGAGGGTAAATTCATACTGCTATCCTTTATATCTTTTGTAATCTTATTGCTTACTGTTCCCTATATCTATTACGGCTGGGAGATCTTATTGATCAACATCGTGTGTCTCATATTCAACCTGGGAATTACCATCCATATTTTCATTTATTTCACCCTTTGGAAGCCTAAACCGATGGATCTCACCAAGGGAGCGTTATTCAATTATGAGGGAGTCGGCCTCGCTCAGTTCTTGCTTATAATTCCATTAATGATCGTTCCGTTGATCGTGTACCTTCCCTTTTCGATACTAATGAACGCATATGCAGGATTGGGAGCATTGGCATTGGTTGGAGTAACCGGACTTATATTCAGAGATACATTGCTGAACATATCGGTGAACAAGATTCAAAAAAATAAATATGATATCGCATCAAGTTTCAGGCAGGAATTATGATTGAAATCATCAGCGTAACAAAAAAATATGTAGACTCCACCGTTCTGGATATTCCAAAACTGGAGATCCCACGGAATCAATGTTTTGGACTGGTTGGAAATAACGGAGCCGGAAAAACAACCTTATTCCGGATTATCCTGGACTTGATACCAACCACTACCGGTCATGTTCGCAACGAAGGGCATATTGTTAGTAAGACAGAAGAATGGAAAGAATTCACCGGAGCTTATCTGGATGAACATATGCTGTTAAGTTATTTAACCCCGGATGAGTATTTCGAAACTCTTGCCAAGATCTATAATCTTTCTGCAGAGGATGTTGAAGTACGTCTGGAGCCATTCAAGGAACTATTCAACGGAGAGATCAGAGGTACTAAGAAATATATCCGGGATCTATCGAAGGGAAATGTAAAAAAAGTAGGGATCGCCGCGGCCTTTTTGGGAAATCCGTCTGTTATTTTACTGGATGAACCTTTTGAGAATCTGGATCCTAGTTCACAAATAAAGCTTAAGAAACTTATTGAACAAGCGAAGGTAGATCAAAGCTGTACGTTCCTTATTTCTAGTCACGACCTGGATCATGTAACTGAAATTTCTGATAGAATTGTACTACTGGAGAAAGGAAAAGTGATCAAAGATATGAAGGGCTCCTCTGAAATGATGGAGCAGGAGTTGAAAAAGTATTTCGGAGCAGAATAAAACTTACTACTTAATAAGTTTTTCAAGCTTAAGCACAACACTGACTGACTAGTAAGTTTTAAAAGCGCTTTTTTATGATGTATGGGAACTTTCTTCATTTTGAAGTAATTGGATTAATGCGGAACTTTTAACTCCGTTAAATCAGGATAAAAATGCCGTTCAGGCGCTAAAAAAAAGATCACATTCTATGGCTAAGGTCGAAATTGTAATGCCCCAGATGGGTGAATCGGTAATGGAAGGAACCGTTATCGAATGGACAAAGAAAGTAGGTGATTCGGTTGAGGTTGATGAAACGATACTGGAGATCGCAACCGATAAGGTAGATAGTGAAGTACCATCACCGGAAGCCGGTATTCTTGCTGAAATTCTGGTTGAAGAGGGAGACACGGTAGAAGTTGGAAAACCTATAGCCATAATTGAAACAGATGCTGGTGCAGAGGTGGGTTCCTCTGAAAAAGAATCAGGGTCTGAGGAAGAAGCAGAGCCGACCTCAAACGAAGAGTCTGAAACGATAGAACCGGAAGAGGAATCTGTCGAAGCAGCTCCTGCGCCGGCTGGTGGAGAATCCGGAGAGCGCGTGGAAGTGGTAATGCCACAGATGGGTGAATCCGTGGTTGAAGCCACCATCATCGAATGGTCCAAATCGGTGGGCGATAAAGTGGAAGAAGATGAAATGCTGCTTGAGATCTCAACGGATAAGGTAGACAGCGAAGTGCCTGCTCCCGTCTCCGGTACATTGGTAGAGATCCTGGCGGAAGCGGATGAAACTATTGAAGTAGGGCAAACGATCGCAGTAATTGCCACCGGCGACGCTCCTGCCGCACCTGCACCTGCCAAAGATGAAGATACTTCGAAAGCGGGCATGACGAAAGAAGATGTTGCGCAGATGAAGCCGGAAGATCTGGCTAAAAAATCTGATTCAGATTCTGCATCCGACATTCAAAGAGAAACAAGCGACGGGAGATTTTTGTCTCCGCTGGTTCGTTCCATCGCGAAAGAAGAAGGAGTTTCACAGGAAGAACTGGAATCTATCGAAGGCAGTGGTCAGGGAGGTCGTGTCACCAAAAGTGATATTATGGCCTTTGTTAAGAACCGAACTTCCGGAAAATCGGCAACAAAAAAGGAAAATGCCTCGAACCCTTCTCCTGCACCATCACTCACGAAGCCGGCTGCTAAACCATCCGGCGACGATTCTATTCATGCCGGAGAACTGAATGTTTCCAAATCGCCATCCGGTGAGGTTGAAGTGATCAAAATGGATCGCATGAGAAAAATGATCGCTGAACATATGGTGCGATCAAAGCAAACATCAGCACATGTTACCACCTTCGCTGAAGTAGATGTGACCAATCTGGTGAAATGGAGAAATGCGAATAAAGTAGATTTCCAGAATAAAACAGGGATCAAACTTACCTTTACCCCGCTATTTGTGGAGGCCATCATTAAAGCGATGCTGGAATTCCCAATGATCAACAGCTCGGTGGTTGGTGACGAGATCCACGTTAAAAAAGATATTAATTTTGGGCTGGCCGTTGCTCTTGGAACCGGTGGTGAAGGTGGGCTGATCGTTCCTGTGATCAAAAAGGCGCAGCAGAAAAATCTGGTTGGACTCGCCGAATCTGTAAATGAAGTGGCAACGAAAGCCAGAAGTAAAAAATTAAGCCCCGACGATCTGGTAGGAGGAACCATTACCCTCACCAATTATGGAAGTGTTGGTAATTTAATGGGTACACCGATCATCAATCAGCCTCAGGTAGCTATTGTTGGAACCGGGGCCATCGTTAAACGACCAATGGTGATGGAAACTGCTGAAGGGGATGTGATCGCGATCCGTCATATGATGTATCTGTCGATGAGTTACGATCACCGGATTATTGACGGAGCCCACGGTGGAGCATTTATCAGTCGGGTAAAAGAGATCCTGGAAGATTTTGATTCATCCAGAGCCGTTTAATTACTGCCTCTTTATCAGAGAAACCCGTATCTTTGAGGCTTGCTAAAAAAGCCTTTAACAGGGCTGTATACCTGATGATGACTCCATGAAAATTGTAAAGACCATTGACGAAGTTAGAGACGCTGTAAAAGAATTGCAGCGTGAAGGAAAAACGGTTGGATTTGTTCCAACGATGGGAGCGTTACACGGAGGGCATTTGTCGCTTTTCCGAAGAGCTCGTAAACATGCGGATGTGGTTTTGGTGTCGATCTACGTAAACCCGGAGCAGTTTGGCCCGAATGAGGATTTCTCGAGCTATCCCCGAACATTGGAACGGGATCTTGCTTTCTGTGAACAAGAGGAAGTTGGCATAGTGTTTACCCCGGATGATGAGATCATGTATGGTTCGGGAAAAAAATATCTGAGCATCGAAATTGATGAACTGAATACCTATCTGGATGGCGGAAGTCGCCCCGGATATTTTCAGGGCATCGCATTGGTGGTTAATAAGTTGTTCAATATTGTACAACCGGATGTTGCCGTTTTTGGACAGAAAGATTATCAGCAATTTCAGATCATCCATCAGATGGTGAAAGAGTTCAACCATGATCTGGAATTGATCATGGCGCCCATCGAGCGAGCTGAAGATGGATTGGCTTTGAGTAGCAGAAACGCCTATTTAAGTGAAGTGGAACGCGCACTGGCTCCCGAAATGTTTCAACGCATGAAGGAAGCGGTGAATGATATCCAGAATGGGCTATTGGAACCTGAAGAGATGTTAAAGCAACATCAGAAAGCGTTGGCAGAAAAAGGTTTTAAAAATGATTACCTTGGAGTCTTCTCACTTGAGAAAATGGCTCCGGTTCAAACACTTGAAAAAGGTAAGAGGTATTTACTTGCCGGCGCCGTATATCTGGGTAAAACCCGACTAATCGATAATATCATATTCGAAAGCTGAGCGATGAAGCTTACCATGTTTAAATCTAAATTGCACCAAATGATGGTGACCGAAGCGAACCTCATGTACGAGGGAAGCATCACCATTGATCAGGATCTTCTGGATGAGGCAAATATTCTGCCTTACGAGAAAGTGCAGGTGTTAAATATTACAAACGGAAATCGCTTGGAAACCTACACCATTCCCGGCGACAGAGGCAGCAGAGTTTGTTGCCTGAATGGAGCTGCGGCAAGACTTACTCAAGTCGGCGATCGTATTATTGTGATCGCATATGCAGATATGACCCCTGAAGAAGCAAGAGAGCATAAACCCAAAGTAGTGGTTGTAGACGAAAACAACGACCCGAAGACCATTCTGGAATATTCACAGCCTGCAACGAAGTATGGTCTCGAAAATGGTTTGATTGAAGACTAATTGTAAATAATTGTTGTTTTAACATTTATTTAAGTAGTTTTCTAAAACTATTTCGATAGTATTACCGTTATCACTCGAACTTTATAATCGGGTACACCGCCAATCAGATAACACGTATGCAGAAAAAAATAATAATTCCGGTATTGATCGTAATGGTAGTTGGGGTTTCATGGTTTTTAACCAGGGCAGAAGAAGATGATACCGTTGAGCTATTCACAAAAGCCAGAGTCGGAGAGTTTGTAGTTGATGTAACTACTACCGGAGAACTAAGAGCCAAACAATCTACCGAGATCAAAGGTCCTCAGGGAGTTCGGGATTTTCGAATCAATAGTATTCGTATTCAGCGCCTTATTCCGGAAGGAACCATTGTAAAAGAAGGTGATTTTGTTGCAGAACTTGACCGATCTGAGATCATGGGAAAATTGCAGGATGTACAGTTGGATCTGCAATCGGCACAATCGCAGGTAACTCAGGCTCAACTCGATAGTACCCTGGAACTATCACAGGCAAGAGATAATCTTATCAATCTGGAATTTGCCCTGGAAGAGCGACAGATTGAAGTGGATCAGTCTCAATATGAATCTCCGGCTGTTCAGCGTCAGGCAGTGATCGCACTCGATAAGGCAAAACGACAGCTGGATCAGGAGACTAAGAATTACCTTACTAAGGTTCGTCAGGCCGAAGCAAAATTACAGGAAGTTGAAACCGAGCTTCAGAAAAAAAGAAATGAAATGACCAAGATCAGGGAGTTAATGAATCAGTTTACGGTATATGCTCCGGATCAGGGAATGGTGATCTACCGGCGAAACTGGGATGGCTCTAAAATCACGGAAGGCGAGACCGTTAGTGCCTGGAGTCCGGTAGTTGCTGAGTTACCGGATTTTACGGTAATGGAATCCAGAACATATGTGAACGAAGTGGATATCCAGAAAGTAGAAGTGGGCCAAAAGGTATTTATTGGACTGGATGCAGTGCCGGACAAAAAACTTTCCGGAGTTGTTACAGATGTAGCCAATATTGGTGAACAGCGTAAAAATTACGATTCAAAAGTCTTTGAAGTGATCGTGGAAGTGAACGAATCAGATAGTTTATTACGACCTGCCATGACCACCAGTAACCGGATTGTTATTGAAGAAGTAGATAATGTATTGTCGGTTCCATTGGAATCGGTACATAGTGTGGATTCATTGAGTTTTGTGTTTAAGAGAGATGGACTATCGCCGGTGATGCACCAGGTAGAATTAGGTCTGATGAACGAAAACGAGGTGATCATTCATCGGGGAGTGGAAGAAGAGGATGAGTTATACCTCACAATGCCGGAAGACACCGTTGGAATTAAAAAGATCATGTTGAGCGATATGCTCACTCAAAATTGATGGGTGAGTTGTGCTACAAAAGATACTCTACAACTTTGATATTGCAATAGAAGCAATTCAACGGAATAAATTAAGGGCTTTTCTTACTTCACTTGGTATCATCTTCGGGGTGGCTTCTGTGATCGCCATGCTGGCCATTGGAACCGGAGCCCAGCAGGAAGTGCTTGCCCAGATGCAATTGCTGGGTACCAATAATGTGATCATTAAACCCATCGTTCAACAAGTGGAAGGTTTGATCACTGAAGATGGAAATCAGAATGAAGGTTCTAAATATTCACCGGGTCTAAACCTGAAAGATCTTCAGACGATCAAAGAACTGGTTCCTCAGGTTGAATACATCAGCCCCGAGATCATCTTCGAAACCAGTTTTATCCGGAATGCCAGAATGCGTAGCGGAAAATTAGTTGGCGTAAATGATGAATATTTCAATATAAATAACTTTGAGATCGTTGAAGGAGCCAACTTTTCAAATATACAGATCATGAACTCTGATCCCGTTTGTGTGATCGGATATGATGTAAAAACTAAATTCTTTGCCGGTGAGAATCCGGTAGGCAAAAGGATCAAAGTCGGGAATTTATGGCTTACGGTAATCGGTGTTCTCAACAAAAAAGAACTGAGTACCGAGAACATTGAGCGCCTGGGAATACGTAATTATAATCTGGATATCTTCTCACCGGCAACAACTGTTTCCCTTCGTTTTAAAAATCGTGGATTGGTTACTGAAGATGATATTGATAAGTCAGCGGGTGGTTTTGGCGGACGCATGATCATCATAGGAGGCTCTGATGAAGAGGAAGAAGAGACCACAGAGAATTATCACCAGCTGGATAAACTCATTGTCCGGGTTTCAGATTCTAAATTCAGTGTATCCATCGCAGAAGTAGTTTCCCGCATGCTGCAACGACGCCATAACGGAGTTGTGGATTACGAGATCATAGTTCCGGAACAATTACTGCAGCAGGAGCAACGGACCAAACGGATCTTCAATATTGTGCTGTCCTCCATTGCGTCCATTTCACTTATCGTGGGTGGTATAGGCATCATGAACATCATGCTGGCCTCTGTGGTAGAACGCTATAAAGAGATCGGGTTACGACTCGCAGTAGGAGCTCAGAAACATGACATTGAATTACAGTTTCTCACCGAAGCGCTGGCCATCAGTATTACCGGTGGGGTGATCGGCATCATGCTTGGGATGGGATTCAGTGTGGCGATCGAACTCAGTGCGGGGATCGCAACCATCGTGACCCCGATTTCCATTTTAATTTCATTCGGAGTAGCTCTGCTCATTGGAGTTGTGTTTGGATTTTTCCCGGCCCGGCGCGCTGCTCAACAAGATCCTGTACACGCATTACGACATGAATAAAATTCTAAGAACATCATTTTTTGTACTGCTGATTGCCGTAGTATCGCCGCAATTAAGTAAAGCACAAGTTCAGACGTTAACTTTGGAAAGCAGCATCGAATTCGCGAAAAATAACAGTCCGCTTTCCAGAGCGGCGCGATTTTCTTTGATGTCTGCTAAATGGAGATATAAATCATTCAGAGCGGATCTTTTGCCAAGTCTGGCTTTATCCGGTGATGCGCCGAATTATAATAAATCCATTTTTTCCAATGTACTGGATGATGGTACGGTTACTTTTTCTTCCCGTACACAATCAGAAGCGTCTGCAGCAGTTTCCATTGATCAGAACATTATGCCAACAGGTGGCCGCCTTTCGCTTTCATCCGGCATTACAAGGTTGGGTATTTTTACCGGTGAAAACACCTATTTATGGCAAAGTACCCCTTTGGTCGTAGGTCTGTCTCAACCGTTGTTTCAATTCAACAGTCTGAAGTGGAGAAATAAGACCGAACCATTACGATATGAGATCGCGCAAAAGCAGTATGTTGAAGACATGGAAGATCTTTCGTTTACGGTAACACAAAGCTTTTTCAACTTTCTTTTAGCTAAAGTTAATGTGGAAGTTGCTGAATTTAATGTGACGGTGAATGATTCGATCTATAACATTTCAAAAGGACGTTTTCAGGTTGGCAGTATTGCTCAAAACGAGTTATTACAAAGTGAGCTTGAATTCCGAAATGCGAGAGCTTCGTTAACCACTGCACGACTTGACTATGAACGCGCTGAGGAAAGTTTCAAAGCGTTATTAGGGATCGATGACGATACGGAAATTGAGATCATTTTACCGGATGTGGCCCCCGAAATGGAAATTGATGTGGAGCAGGCTCTGACTTTGGCCCGGCAGAATAACAGTACATCGCTGCAATTTGAGTTGAACGATTTATTAGCTGATCAATCATATGACCAAGCTAAAAAAAGCACGGGTTTTTCGGCTACTCTAAACGCTAGTTTTGGATTGAATCAAACGTCAAGAGATCTTGATCAGCTATATGAAGACCCACAAAACCGACAATTCTTTAGTGTTGGGTTCGATATTCCGATCTTCAATTGGGGTAAGAATCAGGCTGAGATCAAATCAGCCAGAAATACACAAATGGAGACGGCCAATACCATTGCCTACCAGCGGTTACAATTTGAATTGAATGTGAAAAGTACGGTCAGGGAATTTCCGCAGTTGCGAGATCAGGTAGAGCTGGCAAGAGTCTCGGATGATATTGCTGTGCAACGGTATGATGTGGCCAAGAACCGATATCTTATCGGTAGTATTACCATCACCGACCTGTTCATCGCTCAGAATCAGAAAGACAGCTCCCGACGTGGATATATTTCGTCGTTGAGAGATTACTGGACGGGCTATTATAATCTCAGACGGCTGACATTGTATGATTTCGAACAAGATGCTCCGATCATTTATACCACCGATTTTTAGTAGATCTCAGATCAGTACAAAAAAAGGGCAACCACGTAGTGATTGCCCTTTTTTATTTTTAATGAGTTAGATGTCCATCACTCTTTAAAGTCCGGAAGGATCTCGAAAAACTTAGCTGAGGTTTTAATTCCCCGGTAGAAATCTTCCAGGGAGAAATTTTCGTTAGGAGAGTGAATAGCATTGCTGGTAAGTCCGAATCCCATCAGAATAGATTCTACTCCAAGTACACGTTTAAAATCAGCTACAATTGGAATAGAGCCGCCTTCGCGTGAAAAGAGTACTTCTTTGTCGTAGATCTCTTCAAACGCCTTTGCACCGGCTTTCAGGCCATAGAAATCAAGATCGGTGACGGATGCAAACCCACCGTGGTGTTCTTCAACTTTCACTTTCACAGTATCGGGAGCCAGCGACTCGAAATACTTCTTGAACAGCTGCGCGATCTCTTTTGGGTTTTGATCGGGAACCAGTCGCATACTGATCTTTGCCCCGGCTTTGGATGGAAGCACAGTCTTAGCGCCTTCTCCCTGATATCCTCCCCAGATTCCATTTACATCCAGTGTAGGTCGTGCAGAAGCTCTTTCCAGTGTGGTGTAGCCTTTTTCACCGTGAACGGCATCAATATCCAAAGATTTTTTGTACGCCTCTTCATCAAATGGTAATGCTGCCATGGCTTCCCGGTCAGCTTCTGTTAGAGGTATCACAGAATCATAGAATCCCGGGATCTGGATCACACCGTCTTCATCTTTCAATTTTGCGATCATCTCGCAAAGCACATTCAATGGATTCTCAACGGCACCACCATATACCCCGGAGTGGAGATCACGGTTTGGACCAACTACTTCTACTTCCATATATGCTAGTCCGCGGAGGCCATAAGTTATGGATGGTTGGTCTTTACCAAACATGGCTGTGTCAGAAATCAACACCATATCACATTCCAGCATCTCTTTGTGAGATTCAATAAAAGGCACCAGATTAGGAGATCCGATCTCTTCTTCCCCTTCAAGGATCACTTTCACATTTACAGGGATTTTGTTGCCGGATTTCACAAAACTCTCCAGAGCTTTGATATGAGTGAAAGCCTGACCTTTATCATCGCTTGAACCGCGGGCGTAGATCAATCCGTCTTTAATAGTCGGTTCGAAAGGTGGAGTATCCCAGAGGTCGTCCGGATCGGATGGTTGTACATCGTAATGACCATAAACCAACACAGTTGGGCGATCATCATAGGGGCAATGCTCTCCGTAAACGATCGGGTTGCCGGGAGTATCAAATAACTCAACCCGGCTGAGATCTAATTCATTAAGCTGATGGATCAGGAAATTCGCTGCCTGATGGATCTCGCTTTTCTTGGTTGAATCGGTACTGATACTTGGGATCCGTAACAGATCAAATAATTCTTTCAGAAATTTTTCTTTATTTGCTTCAATATAGGCTTGTGACTCGCTCATAATCTCGATTTGTAGGTTAGTTTTATAATATTTTCAATGCTTCGGGCTTCATCCATCCGAACTGACCGTTACCAAGTCGGATATAGACCCAGTTTTTGTGTTCCGCACTTTTTTTGATGTCTATGGTTACAGAATATCCTTCATAAGCCAGACTTACAATATCGGCCGTTTCACTTGCGGTATTCCTAACCTGAGTTTCATCAGCAATTATCACGGCTCCTGAATAGCGTTCGTTCACATAATCAATATAAAATGAAAGAAGCAGTATGAGGATACCGGTGGTAAATACCGTTGAAAGTGTATGATTAAACTTTTGAAATGAAAAAGATGTGAACCATTTCAACAAGATCAGTAAAACCCCGATCAGGATGAAGGAGAATCCGGTCAGGAAAATCGTGAGTACACCGGGACCTTCCAGTAGCCATTCTACGGCTTTTTCCCAGGGCAATTTGGGTAACATTGCCGATTGACGGCTAAATTGTGATTCTGTGTATTCTAAAGCTTCCGCAGCCCGTGCTTGTGTTGTGTTAAACTCGGATGCTTTTATAAAATAATATTTGGCCAGTCCCAGCGAATCAATTTGGGTTGCAACAATCCCCATGTTCAGATATAACGCTCCGGAAACTTCTCCGGTTTGTTCGATAGCCTGATAGGCAGTAAGCGCCTCTTCATAATTTCCGGCGGTTAGCTGATCATTTGCCTCATCAAAAAGAGTCTGTGCCGTCTGGGCAGGTAGCGTAAAGGAGCTGATCAACATCACAATAAGTATAGAAAGAGATCTCATCATAGTGCTTTGTTCAACTCATTAATTAACGTTTGGGCGAACTCAACATCACGGGCCATCCCTGCTTGTGAAGCACCGGGAGCATACGCTATGGTATCACATTTTGTAAGTAATCTTTTTACTTCAATGGCAAGTTTCGAGGAGCTGCTGTCTTCAACAGCTTGTACCAGTTCCGAAGTAGTATTACCTGCTTTCGGGAGATCTAATTTATCAGCGATGAATAAGCTAATGGCCCGGTAAATATGATAATAGCCATTCTTTAATTCTGTAGATGCTGCGGCTTTCTCTAATTCCTCGGTTGCTAGTTTCTTTGCCTTTTGAGCCCGGGCAAAAGCGGTATCCGTATTCATTTTATCGCGGTATGATTTTACCCAAAATGCCAGTCCCAGAATGACCACAGGAGAAAGTAATAATCCCCAGATCCAGCTACGGGAAGTTAACGGGGCATTATCCGGGGTGATCCATTGGGCGAGACCAGTGATTGGTTCAACATTCAGGCGAAGCATATCTTCGGAACCATTTACCGAACGAGGGTCCCGGGTAGCTTTTAATGTAAGCGCAGGCAGGGAAATGGTACGGTAACGATCGTTGTCCGGGTCATAGAAAGCGACATTGGTTTCAGGAATGGTAAATTCCCCGGCATTACGGGCAATAAGAATATCCGTAAAAGTTTTGGAGCCCGATATCTCACGATTATTCCGGTTTATGTTACTGCTTTCAGAGGGATTGTAGATCTCCAGAGTTTCGGGATATTCGTATATCGGTTTATTTAATAGAGGAAGATTACCCGACCCGGAAATGGTAGTAGTAACCTCGATACTCTCCCCTACAAAAGCTTCAGCGGGTTCAATAGTTCGGGTTATCTTGAAATCTCCTACTCCTCCGGTAAAGGTGGCATTGTCTATGTCCGGTAATGATCTCACCGTTAATGTGACCGGTAACGTCTGCAGATCTTTCCTTTCCTGTCCCAATCCAAAACTGAAAATATCGCGACGGCGATTTCTTTGCTGGATCTGTACACTTAATTCAAAAGGACTAATGGTCAATTCCCCTGATTTGGTTGGGAATAATGCATATTGCAGCAATCGTGCCCGTTGAAATCGCACCCCGTTAATCAGCGTAGACGTAGCTTTGGTTTGAAGTCGGTTTTCAAGGATCTCTTTCCAGAACCCTTCGGCTTTCCAGCCGGGTGTAGGTTGGTACGATCTAACTTCCACCGTGTTTTTGAAATAGAGAACAATATCTGCAATCACCATTTCACCCACCACCGGCTGGGTGGTGCTTGGTTCAAGGCGCACATAAATATCCGGCAATCGTGCGCTTTGGTCATTATCGATGGAGCCGGGATCAAGTACATTAAATGAAATAGGTTTGGTGGTGTAGCCTTTTCCGTCTACACCAATGGTTAATTCCGGGAAAGTGTAGGTGCCGGGACGTTGTGCTATGAATGAATATCCATAAGAGTAGGAGACGGTCGGACGTCCATTGATCAATTCTATGCGCTGGCTGGTTGATGTACTGCCACTGAGCCAGCGTAAACCATCAACAGGCGGCATCTGGGGGCGCTCGATATTATTGATGCTCTGACCGGAAACACTGATGGTCATGGTTACCGATTCGCCCGAATAAATGTTTGTTTCTGATAGCGAGGATGATACACTTACATCCTGCCCGAAAACAGTTGAACTGACAAAAAATAAACTAAAAATTAAGCCGGTTAACCAATTCAGCTTACCAGTCCTTGTCATGGGTGGCACTTCCCTGTGGTTTTTGCTTTTTAAATTCTTTGAGTAATTCTTTCTCTTTCTGAGCCAGCGCCTGTAAGATCTTTTGCGCTTCCTCTTTACTTACTTCCTTTGGTTGAACAGGTTGCTGCTGTTGATCCTGAGGATCCTGTTGATCTTCATTTTGCTGATCATTCTGTTCCTGCTGTTGTTCGTTTTCCTGTTCCTGATCTTGCTGGTTCTGATCCTGTTGCTGCTGGTTTTGATCTTGATTCTGTTGCTGTTGATCCTGCTGCTGGTTCTGTTGTTGCTGTTGTTTTTGCTGCTCTTCCTTAAGTTTTTCCAGCAGAGCATTTAGTTTTGGATCATTCGGGTACTTACTCAGGCCTGTATTAACTTCATTTATAGCCGTGGGCAGGTCATTATTGATGAATGAATTTGCTCCGCTATGGAAATAATCCTCAGCATTTTGTTGTGCGTAAATACTATCCATCGTAAGTAGTGAGAGCAAAAAAACTCCTGCAGCAAAAACCGGTGTTTTATGAATCAATTTCATCCACATCTCCAATTCGTTGTATAAAGTCGTTAAAATTAGATACGGTTTTATCAATCTGGAGGGCATTTTGCATCAGATCAAATGCCTCCTTGTACTTTCGTTCTTTAACCAATTGCTCCGCATTCTTTTTCATCTCTAGTGCATAAGCGGTTGGTGGATCCTGTGGTTTATTATCTTGTTGCTGCTCTTGTTCTTCTTCCTGTTCCTTTTTATCGAGTTCAGCCAATACTTTTTCATAATTATGCCTGGCTTCAGTATCGTCAGGATTAAGCATCAGCGAATTTCTTAGGTGCATGGCCGCCGGTTCCCACTGTTCTCCACTAGCCAGAATAGTTCCAATATTATATTGTGCTTTCGCCTTATCGGCCGGATTTTCTGCCAAAGGGAGATATTCCATAAAAGTTTGTATGGCTTCTTCTGTTTTCCCTTGCTTAGCCAGCGTATTGCCCAGATTAAAATAGATCTCGGAGCGTTCAGGTTCAGCTTCGAGCGCCGTTCGGTAGAAAGCTTCCGCTTTGGCATATTCCTGATTGTTATAGGCATCATTTCCTTTTTTTGCATCGCCTTTGCCGGAAGCAATCAGAATCAGTAAAAAAAGCAGGTATGATGGTACCCTCATTATGGAACTATTTCTTTTCGTTATGATGAATGATTTAACCTTTCTATCAACATTAAGCGTTGATGACAACGTAATTTCTGACCTCAAATTTTACAAAAACTCAGAATGTGATTGAACGATTTGGCACCTGTTTGGCTTTAAAGGTGCAAATTATTACACAAATCAGAGTTACAGCTCAGGAATATAAAGAATTGTTCTGCGCTTCGAAATATTATGATAAACACCGGTGTTAAAGCTTGTATTGCACATAGTCATACTGTAGCGAATTAAGTATTTTTCAGGATCTGAAACTCAGGAGTTATTACATATGAATATTGGCATTGTTTGCTATCCAACTTTTGGTGGTAGTGGTGTAGTAGCCACAGAACTGGCGAAAGTATTATCCAAGATGGGGCATAAAATTCACATTTTAAGTTATGCCCGACCCGCCCGCCTCGACGCTATTGAATCAAACATAATGTACCACGAGGTATCCATCAATTCGTACCCATTATTTGAATATCCGCCATATGCACTTGCATTGGCCTCACAAATGGTGAATCTGATCGAATTCGAAGATCTGGACCTGTTACACGTACACTATGCATTGCCACACGCGACCAGCGCGTATCTTGCCAAACAGATCATGGCTGCCAGAGGAATCACTGTTCCCATTATAACCACTCTGCACGGAACTGATATAACGCTGGTTGGGCGCGATCCCAGCTACAAACATGTTGTAGAATTTTCGATCGACCAATCTGATGGCGTAACGGCTGTTTCTGATTACCTGAAAAGAGAGACGTACAATAATTTTGAGATCAGTAAAGACATTAAAGTGATACCGAACTTTATCGATCTTGAAAGGTTTCAGAAATCAAATAAAAGTCATTTTAAAAAAGCGATCTGCCCTAACGGGGAAAAAGTAGTGGTTCACGTTTCAAATTTCAGAAAAGTGAAACGTGTGCCTGAAGTAGTTAAAGTATTCTCTAAGATTCTTGAAAGCGGAATTGAAGCGAAGTTACTGCTTGTTGGGGATGGTCCGGATCGCCAGAAAGCAGAGATGATGTGCAGAGAGTTACATATGTGTGATCATGTACGTTTTTTGGGAAAACTGGATGAAGTAGAAGAAGTACTTTCTATTGCTGATCTGTTTTTGATTCCTTCAGGATCAGAAACCTTTGGTTTGGCTGCACTTGAAGCGATGAGTTGTTCGGTTCCGGTTATCAGTTCAGATATCGGAGGATTACCGGAAGTGAATGTGGAAGGCGAAACCGGATATTTATGTGCGCTGGACGATACCGATTGTATGGCAAAACATGCAGTGAATATACTTACCAATGACGCCCTGCACACAGAATTATCAGCGAAGGCCCGCAAAAGAGCGGAAACATTCAATCAGGAGTTGGTGGTAGAACAATATGAGCAGTTCTACAAAGAAGTAAGTGCCAACGTTAAATCGAATGCAACAGCCTGATCTTTTATTCTGGTATGCATGAACCATTAAAAAGGCACAAAGTGGTACCACCTTGTGCCTTTTTTTAAATAGGTGTCTTGTCCTGAAATAGGTTGAC
>DLCN01000026.1:38552-47790 GCA_002480645.1 Balneolaceae bacterium UBA7797 | reverse complement strand
ATTCGTGCTGGTTCAACGTTTGGCGGATCCTTCTCCGTCAGCCGACGGATCTGGATGACGGATTTGGATGAATTATAAAGAAAGGGCTGGAAACCAGATTCACGGACTCCCACAATATTCCCACCCTTAGAATTACGGACGGGGAAAGAGTCCGAAGAAGGGAGCGTGTCCCGGTGAAGCGGACCCATAAATCCGCTCCGGATGAAAAGTATACGCTGTAGGGGATCGTCCATGGACCTTCGGATTTATGGAGCGAACGCAGGAGGACTCCCGCCAGGAATTCACAGGTGGTGGTTTTTGGTACTTTTGTCCACACAAAAGTACTAAACCCATTCGCTTCGCGGAATTAAGAATGCGTGCTGCGCAGTTTTGAGTGATTAGTGTTGAGTTTTGAGTTGGATTTCTAAGTTGTACAATAGTCATTAACCACTGTACAGTTCTTGTTAGTACATCAATCCGCAGGTCCTTCTCCATTATCTGATAGTTCTGGAGTACGTATAATTGAATCTGAACTTGTGGAAAAAGTCCTCCTCCTTGAGAAGGAGGAGACAGAGGAGGTCGAAAACCTAGTATGGTTATAAGCTACGTTGTTTGGGTGAATGAGCCTGTATGTTACACACCCCTAAATCCCCTCTCAAGAGGGGACTTTTGATGGGCACTTATAATAATTAACGAGCTACAAAATAAACCTCCGGGAGAAATGCGGGACTACTGGATTAATGGGGTGAAGTAATTCAAAGCAGGATAGGCGATCAACGAATGGTTATAACGCCATCTCCATTTCTTCCGGCGACTTTTGCGCCACTTTTGGTCGCTCAAAAGTGGTAAGACCTGTTTTTGGGTAATTATTATGAGATTGCCGCGGGTTGTGTTCGCTTCGCTCACGTCAACCTTCGCAATTGTAGATGTCACGTAATTCGCGGACAGTTTTGAGTGGGAGACCAGATCGATCGGTGGAACGAAAACGACCGCTATTTTTTTAACGGAAACATCTCGGCATGCTGCCGGAGAAGCTTTATATTCCACATTTGGAACATTCCACACACTCATTGATGCCCACGAAGAAAACCACCGCCACCAGACAAGTTGAAGAACAGGAGAAAGAACGCCCCATCATCATAAAAGGGGCGCGAACCCACAATCTGAAGAATATCGACGTTGATATCCCGCGGAATCAACTCACGGTGGTTACCGGTGTATCCGGATCAGGAAAATCGAGCCTGGCGTTCGATACCATTTACGCCGAAGGTCAGCGCAGGTACGTGGAGAGTCTGTCGAGTTATGCACGGCAGTTCCTGGAGCGCATGGATAAGCCGGAAGTGGATTTTATGCAGGGTATTTCCCCGGCGATGGCCATTCAGCAGAAGACTACGAGTAACAATCCGCGTTCGACGGTGGGGACCACAACCGAGATCTTCGATTATCTGAGGTTGTTATTTGCCCGGATCGGTAAGACCTATTCCCCGAAATCAGGCAGAATTGTAAAGAAAGATTCCCCGCGCACGGCCATCAAAGAGTTGTACGACACACAACAGGAAGGTGACCGGTTCTATGTGTTGTTTCCTATCCCGCATCATGATAAAAAGAAGGTCGGCGACGAATTACGGGTCTTGAAAGAAAAAGGATTTCCGCGCTTGCTGAATATCGCAACAGAGGAAATGATCGACCTTACTGATGGAATGCCGGAGCTGAAGAAGTTCAAGGCCGATGCTTATCGTGTGTTGGTTGACCGGCTGGTTCTCAAAGACGATGAAGGAGTGATCTCGAGGATCGCAGATTCACTGGAAACAGCCTTTCGTGAGGGTGCGGGCCGCTGTTCCATCAAAATGAGGAATGGTGAAGAATTACTGTTCAGTGAACGATTCGAATTAGACGGCATGGAATTCACCGAGCCGACCCCACAGATGTTTTCGTTCAACAATCCCTTTGGAGCCTGTCCGAAATGTGAGGGTTTTGGTAAAGTAGCCGGTATTGATGAAGATCTGGTGATCCCGGACCCGAGTCGTTCTATTCGTAATAACGCAATCGCTCCGTTCGATTCCCCCAAATTCAGCTCTAATCTGAAAGATCTGATCCGGGTGGCGGCACGAGAGAAGTTCCCGATCGATACGCCCTATTCCGAACTCCCCAAAGAGGTTAAGAACATCATCTGGAAAGGAAAAGATGAGTATATCGGTATCTGGGGATTTTTTGACGAGGTGAAATCACAGAATTACAAAGTGCATATGCGGGTGCTTTATTCCCGCTACCGGGGATATAGTCGCTGCCCCGAATGTGAAGGATATCGGATCCGAAAAGATGCACAATATGTGAAAGTGGGTGATATGCATCTTGGCGAAGTGAGTGAGTTAACTATCGGGCACGCAAGGGAATACTTCGATAAGCTGGAGCTTTCGGAGTTTGAACAAAATGTAGCTGGACAGATCCTGTATGAAATACAGAAGCGGCTGAAATATCTGGATGAGGTCGGCCTGGATTATCTGACGCTAGACCGGCTTGCCAACACACTGAGTGGGGGAGAATCACAGCGCATCAGTCTGGCTAACGCCCTGGGCAGCTCACTGATTGGAAGTTTATATGTGCTGGATGAACCCACGATCGGTTTACATCCCCGAGACAATGACCGGTTGATCAAAATATTGGAATCGTTGCGGGACATCGGGAACACCGTGTTAGTGGTGGAACATGATCCCGAAATGATGAAAGCGGCAGATAATATCATCGATATTGGGCCCTTTGCCGGTGTACATGGCGGAGAAGTAGTATTTCACGGTCCGTACGATGAGATCCTGAAAGCAGATACTCTTACCGGGAAATTCCTGAGCGGCCGTAAAGAGATCCCGATCCCGGAAAAGCGCAGAAAAGGAAACGGAAAAGTGATTCGCCTGGAAGGAGCAAGCGAGCATAATCTGAAGAATGTGGATGTGGAGTTCCCTCTTGGGATGATGCTGGTGGTTACCGGAGTTTCAGGTTCGGGGAAATCTACTTTGGTGCATGATACATTGTATGGCGGCATCATGAAGCATATCGGTTCATACAATCAGAAAGTTGGACGATTCCGTGATATCTCCGGAATGAGCAGTATTCACAACGTGGAAATGGTGGATCAGAGTCCGATCGGACGTTCATCACGTTCAAACCCGGCTACTTACACGAAGGCATTTGATGGGATCCGTGATGTATTTGCAAATACGCGGCAAGCTAAGATCATGGGCTATACTCCCGGACATTTTTCATTTAATGTGCCGGGCGGTAGATGCGAAACCTGTCAGGGTGAAGGCGTTCAGAAAATTGAAATGCAGTTCATGGCCGATATTGAACTGGTTTGCGAAGTATGTAACGGAACACGGTTCCGGCGCGATATCCTGAATGTGAAATACCGGGGAAAGAGTATCCATGATGTGCTGGAAATGCCGGTTTCCGAAGCCATTGAGTTTTTTGTGGATGAAACTTCCATCATTAATAAATTACAACCACTGGAAGATGTGGGACTGGGCTATCTGAAATTGGGTCAAAGTGCCACCACCTTATCCGGGGGGGAGGCGCAACGGGTGAAACTGGCCCGGTTTCTGAGTAAAACAAATACCGAGCACACGGTTTACTTTTTTGATGAACCTACTACCGGACTCCATTTCGAGGATGTCGCTAAATTGCTGGATGCGTTCAATGAGCTGGTGAATTCGGGTCATTCGGTGATCATTATCGAACATAATCTGGATGTGATCAAAAGTGCGGACTGGATCATAGATGTAGGTCCTGAAGGTGGTTTTGGCGGCGGACAGATCGTAGCGGAAGGAACGCCGGAAGATATCATGAAAGAGAAAGAGAGTTATACGGGTACATTCCTTAAGGACTATCTGGGCGATGCCGCTCCGCGGAAATAAGAATGCGTGCTTCGCGTTCGCTTCGCGGAATTAAAAATTCAAAATTATGAATTAAGAATTGGAGATAGCTTCGCAGTTTTGAGTGTTGAGTTTTGAGTTGGGGACCAGATCGATCAATCGGTTTTTCGCACATCGGTCCATCGTATTTCTGAGTCTTCCTAGAGGTCCTTCTCCGTCAGCCGACGGATCTGGTAGACTTATAAATAAAGGACTGGAAACTAGGATCACGCCTTCCTGAAAAATTCCACCCTTAGAATTACGGGCGGAGAAAGAGTCTGAAGAAGGGAGCGTGTCCCGGCGAAGCGGACCCATAAATCCGCTCCGGATGAAAAGTATACATGGTTGGGGATCGTCCATGGACCTTCGGATTTATGGAGTGAACGCAGGAGGACTCCCGCCCGGAATTCGCAGGTGGTGGTTTTTGGTACTTTTGTCCACACAAAAGTACGGTAAACCCATTCGCTTTATGGAATTAAGAATGCGTGCTGCGCAGATTTGAGTGATTAGTGTTGAGTTTTGAGTTGGATTTCTAAGTTATAGAATAGTCATCAATCGTTGGTCTGTTCTTGCCAGTTCAACGTTTGGCAGATCCATCGTTGCACTCTGGATGACGGATCTGGAGGAGTATTTAAAGGGAAAATTAGTCGTAAATGAGCCCCTCCCCTTGCGAAGGGGAGGTCGGGAGAGGTCGAAAAACCCGGAGTATCATTACAAGCTTTGAGTGGGAGAGTGAGCTTGAATGTTACACACCCCTAAATCCCCTCTCAAGAGGGGACTTTTGATGGGCATTTATAACAACTAACGAGCTTCAAAATAAACCTCTGGGAGAAATGCGGGACTGATGGGTTACCGGCAGGAGTAGTTCAGAGCAGGGAAGGGGATCAACGTATGGTATAAACGCCATCTCCATTTCTTCCGGAGACTTTTGCGCCACTTTTGGTCGCTCAAAAGTGGTTAGCAGATGGTTGTATGGAGCAGAGCTCCAATGAGAGTATTCCGCAGCGGAGCTACGGAACAAGGTGTTTGAGCTCCTCCCCTTTCGAAGGGGAGGTCGGAGCTTTGCAGATCACGAGATTGCGAGGGTTGTGTTCGCTTCGCTCACTTCAATCCACACAAAGACCGCTGAAAGACAGGTTGAGATTCAGGGTCAAAAAAGATAATCCGGCCACCGAAACTATTAAGGCTTTATAAACTGTTTCCAAGCTCAGAACTATTATTTTGAGGACATGTTTTCCCGATTACTCACATTGAACTGGCGGATCTTTATATCCAATCTGAATCGATTTCAGCTGTTGATGATGATTGCATACATCATCTTTTTGGGGATCATGTTAGTGAATCTGATCGGAACAGCCATAGTAGTGGTCCTGCTCGATTCGGATCCGTGGATGCAGACTCAGATGCCCTGGCTTACACCCAAAGTATATTCGTTCATTTTGTTGGTCTTTGCGAATACGTACTGGGTAATGCATTTTGCCTTTACCAATCTCCGGTTGTTGCACATCGAGGAAAACAGAAAATTACTGGGATATGGCTTTCCGCTAAAACGACTGGCTAAATACATGATGATCATCGGGTTTCTGCATCCGGTAAATATCATATATAACTTCACCTGGCTGGTATTTCTGCTTATTCAGATCGATTTCGTGTATCAGATCCCGGTGGCGGTAGCCGGAGTGATTCTGAACTACGTGCTCATTTATTCCATCAAACACCGGTTTCTGCAAATAGTGGAACGCCGTTTCATTACGGTGGTGGTGGCGTTTTTGATCCTGGTATTTTCCCTCTTCCAGATCGTAACCCTGATCTCGGAAGGTAAGAGCGATTTCCTGTTTGAACTCATTCCGCGTATCGAAACCATCATCTACTATCTGTCGTGGTTGCCGGGAGGGATGCTGATTCAGTCAGTTACTGTTGAATACGGGATGATGAATGCCGGTGTGATGTTCCTGTTCATGAGTATTCTGATTGTGCTCATCATCAAAGATCATTTTAACAAAACGTGTGAAGGGTTGCATCGTCCGGCGCTCAAAAAGGTGGAAGAGGCCTCATCAACATTATGGAAGGTACTTCGCAAAGTGTTGGGCAGGAATGCCGGTAAGTATTATTACTACGTGATGATCCATCCTTACAACAAACTACAGGTGCTCACGCTGGCCATCATTCCGATCGTGTACGTGCCATTACTGATGAACCTGAAGTATGATATAGCCCAAACCATTGCTATTCCAACGATTCTTGCAGGTATTCCGGTCGCGCTTTTAGCTATGGGTATGGCGAATATGTATGGTTATGAAAACCGGGAATTTTTAATGCACCTTCAGTTTCCGGTAAAGCTGGAACAACAATTGAAGGAGCGTTTTCTGGGGGTATTGATCCTGCCGCTGTTGGTGTTTTATGGAATTACCGTGTTTGAATTGCTGGTGATCCCGGAGATCGGGGACGTGTTGAAGATCTTTGTGGCGAACACCTTCATGTTTCTCATATTTATGATCCTGTTCATCTGGAGTTCGTACTATCAATATCAGAAAGCAACCTATTCTTCGTTCAGTTACAAGCACCCGATCATCTCGCAGAAAGTTACCATGGCGATCTCGTTTACTATTTTTGCCAGCGGATATCTGGTCTTTGTGCCACTTAACGGGCTGGAATGGTATCGCATCACCATTATGAGTACGGTAATCCTGGTGAGTGGTATCTACCTGTGGCGTCATATGGATGTGTTGGTAAATCTTTTTAAAAAGAAAATACTTGCACGCATCTGGAGTGAACTATAATTAGTACCTTCCACGGCTAACGTTTTAACTAGTACCTGTTTTTTTATGTTTCCAATTCATCTCGACCTGGGATTCAATCAAATATACTTCTACGAAGGGCTCTACTTTCTTATTTCGATCGTGATCGGGGCCTATATCGGTTACAAGAGATTTAAGAAATACGGGGGAAAGGTTGAGCTGTACGACGGACTCATCACCTGGTCCATCATCGGGGCATTGATCGGGGCGCGTCTTTCTCATTACCTGTTCTGGAATCTGGATCTGTTGCTTCAGAATCCCGGTGTTTTATTTAGCCTTTCCGGCGCGGGAAACAGCATTACCGGTGGCCTGGTCGGCGGTATGGTGGGCGGACTGCTATTCACCCGTAAACATAAGATCAATTATTTCGAATATTTTTCGCTGCTTTCACCGGCCATCTTATTCGCTCAGGCCGTTGGTCGGGTAGGATGTTTTTTGAATGGGGATGCACACGGGGTGGCCACGAATTCATTTTTAGGAGTTCACTTTCCGAGATACGGCACCATGGTTCCGGGATTTGAAACGGATTACAGCATTTCAAGTCCGGCATGGCAGTGGTCATACCAGCATGGTCTGGTAGATGCCGCTTCTTCTGTAAGCGCAGCTTTACATCCAACACAGCTCTATGAAATGGCCGGAGATCTTATTCTGATGGGGATCGTACTTTGGGTGTTTAATAAGATCTGGGAAAACAATAAAAGATCGCCGTTGATCTTCTTCATCCATACCGGAGGATATGCATTGCTGCGCTTTGCTCTGGAATTTATCCGGGGGGACCGTGAGTTTATCGCCTTCGCAAATATGACCAATCTGCAGATTGCGCTGCTGGGCTACGGACTATTTACCATCTTCTACGCAATTCGCTTCTATAACAAACAAAAAGCCCATGGATAAGGCGTTATTTATTCGGGATCTTGTAAAGAATTACGAGGATAAAGAGGTTCTTAAAAATCTTTCGCTCGAAGTTCCCGCCGGAACCATCTTTGGGTTGATCGGACCGAACGGGGCCGGAAAAAGTACGCTTATTGGTGTACTTACCGGCTTATTGGGTTATGAGGGAGGCGAGATCGAAATTAACGGATTGGTGCTGAATTCGGAGAATGAGCTGGAGATCAAGAGAGAGTTGTCGTCGGTGCTACAGCCTCCGTTATTATTCGAGCAATTCACGAGCCTCGAGTTCATAGAATATGTATGTGATATTTACGAAGTGGACCGGGAGGGATTGATCGAAAAAGCCTATTCCCTGATGGATTTTTTTGAGATCAAAGACTTTGCCAAGATCAAAGTTAATAAGCTGAGTTCCGGGAGTCGTAAAAAGCTGGCCTTTGTCACCGCAGTATTGGTAAATCCCAGACTTTTGTTGTTGGATGAACCTTTTGAGGCGGTGGATGTGATCTCCATCGAGCGGATGAAAACCATTATCCGGAAGCTGAAAGCGAAAGGAGTAACTATTATGGTTACAAGCCACATTCTGGAAGTAGTGGAAAATCTGTGTGATGACATCGCTATTTTACATGAAGGGAAGATCAAAGCCTATCTCGATTCCGTTTCCCGCAAAGAACTACAGAAAGATTCCAGCCTGCACGAGATCTTCCAGAAATATGTTCAGGTAGAGCCCAAAGACGATATCGTGGATTGGTTGTAGGGGGTAAACAGGAGTAACTTCGCTGTCACTCAGCGAAATCAAAACGCAAGATTTTGGGGCTGAGGTTATTCTATAATCGAAACCTGAAATGAGATGTGCAATGAATCTAAAAATTTAGGGTCAATATGAAGTGGATTGTATTCATGCTAGTGCTTTTGAACTTTCAGCCGTCATTCGGTCAATATTTTTGGATATCAAATTTAACACCTATCGCCCCGGAAAAAACGGTGATTATAAAAGAGGTGACTCCATTCGGTAGGGCATATGATTTTCAGATTGGTTTATCAGAAAAAAGCCGGGTTCAATTGGCAGTATATGATACGACAGATCAATTGGTTAACAGAATAGATTCTTTACTTAATCCGGGTATATATAATTTGAACTGGCGATCAAATAGTAGTGAAAATGAAGTATTGCCCGACGGGTTGTACATGATGAATATAAAAATTGAAAACGGACCCGCATTGGAGCTCTGCTCCATACAACGATCTGCTTACCACTTTTGAGCGACCAAAAGTGGCGCAAAAGTCGCCGGAAGAAATGGAGATGGCATTATAACCATTCATTGATGTCTTTTCCTGCTCTGAACTACTCCACCCCATTAACCCATTAGTCCCGCATTTCTCCCGGAGGTTTATTTTGGAGCTCGTTAGTTGTTATAAATGCCCATCAAAAGTCCCCCTTCGAAGGGGGTTCATGCAGCGCAGACCATCTGCACTGCATGCGGGGGATGTTTCATACGGGGAATGAGTAGATTTCAAGCTCATTTACCCACTCAAAACTTAACACTCATCACTCAACACTGCGAAGCTATCCCCAATTCTTAATTTCGCGAAGCGAACACAACCCGCGGCAATCTCGTGGATTATACCCATAGTTAAGATTGTCTCGTCCTTTTGGACCGCCAAAAGAAC
>DLCN01000026.1:0-38125 GCA_002480645.1 Balneolaceae bacterium UBA7797 | reverse complement strand
GAATCGCTATTCCTTCACAAATCCCAAGCCGGTTTTTTAGGGTGGAGTTCATTGCAGAAATCATCACCATACATAGTCCCGCATTTCTCCCGGAAGCTTTTTTCTGGAGGTTGTTCATTGAATGTACCGAATATCAAAAAACCAACAAATCTGTCATCCAGAGTACAACGATGGATCTTCCAAATGATGAACAAGCAAGACCTGAGCAATGGTTTATGACTATTGTACAACTTCGAAATCCCACTCAAAACTCAAAACTCAAAACTCATCACTCATCACTCATCACTCATCACTCAACACTGCGAAGCTATCCCCAATTCTTAATTCCGCGACGCGACTCGCTCAAATGCTAACCTCTGCGATCCGGATGCTTTTTCCCGTCTTTTGTTTATACGCAGCGATCACCAGTTCCGCCATGTGCTCAATGGAGAAAACCGATGAATTCAACAACAGATCGTAATCGCTGGCATTGGTGATATCCCGGTTAAAGTTGTAACCACTGAAATTAGCGCGCTCGGTGTCCTTTTGTTTAACAATGATAAGCGCCTGTTCTTTAGTCAGGTCGTTATTGGCGGCATAATCAGCAATGCGATCCTTGATCGGAGCAACGACCCGAACATTCAGTGTATCGGGATTCTGGCAGATATAGTTCGCACCGCGACCAACAATAATACTATTGCCAAGTCGCTCTATGGCATGCACAGCGCGTACCAGATAGATCAGATAATTGAGGTTGGTTCCTTTGTGATTCATAAAACCGAAGATGGCGTCTTCTACCATGTTTCTCCGATTCTCATCTAAGGAGGAAGTGAAATCCTGATTGGTACCCAGCTTTTTACTGATGATATCCAGTAATTCCTTATCCCATACCTTGAAACCAAGTCGTTCGCCCAGCATTTCTGCCAGAGCGGCACCTTTCGCTCCGAATTCCCTGGAAATGGTGATCACCGGTAACTTATCATGGCCGGCATTTAGAGATGCTCCACTGTTTTTTAACGCCCAGAATTGAACCTGCTCTTCGATCATTTTTGAAACTCGCTTTGCCATAACAGCCCCCACTCGGTTAGTTTCTGTAAAACTGCCTGTGTAATATGTATTCCACACCCAGCATACTATAAGTATTCAGTTAATATGAAGGGCAAATGAACTAAAGGGGCAGAACTTTTACCTTGTGCTCTCCCCAAAACCAAGTATTTTATCCCAACTGTTCAATTACGACTTAATCAATCAACCATGAATATTTCCAGAAAAGACGCCATCAAAAGTATAGCCGGGGTTTCGATCGGAGCCCTGTTGCCAGGTTCTGATTCTGCTCCATCATTTACTGAAAAAGGTAAAAAAAGCAGAAAGCAGACATTTAAACACTCTGTGTGTCGCTGGCCGTATGGATCAAAATCTCTGGAAGAATTATGCGAAACGGCCGTTGATCTGGGTATTGAGTCCATAGAATTACTGAATCCGGATGAAATTGAGGTGGTGCAGAAATATGGATTGACCTGCGCCATGGCAAATCAGGTCCCCATCAGTTTAACCGAAGGGTTCAATAATCCGGATCTGCATAAAAAATTACAGGCTGATTATTTTGAGCTGATACCAAAGATCGCGGATCTGGGTATTAAGAATATCATCTGTTTCTCAGGAAACCGGTATGGGATGAGCGATGAAGGCGGATTAGAGCATTGTGCCGTGGGACTGGAACCGGTGGTAAAAAAAGCGGCCGAATATGACATCACCATTCAGATGGAGTTGCTGAATTCCAAAGTGGATCACAAGGATTACCAATGCGACCATACAGAATGGGGCGTGGCCCTATGTGAGAAAATGGGGCTGGATAACTTCAAGTTGTTGTACGACATCTATCACATGCAGATCATGGAGGGAGATGTGATCGCCACCATCCGGAAGTATCAGGATTATATCGGGCATTTTCATACCGGTGGCGTTCCCGGCAGGAATGAGATCGACGAAACGCAGGAACTGAATTACAAGGCCATCATGGAGGCTATTTCTGAAATCGGATTTACCGGATTTGTTGCACAGGAATTCATCCCCAAAAATGAAGACGTTTTTGCTTCACTGAAGCAAGGAATTGAGATCTGCACGGTATGATGAGAACCAGCCTGCTTATGGTGGTACTACTTGCTGCTTTTACCGGATGTGATCCGTTTAATAATGAGCAGCAACAGATCACGGAATTGAATGAGGCCCGTGACCTTTGGGAAAAAGTATCGGCCGATTACAGTGAAGGCTATCAGGTTCGGTATCAACGCCTGTGTTTCTGCTATTTTACCGAAGAAGTATGGATGCAGGCAGATTCGGACTCCGTGCTCTACATTCTTAATCCGGATGGAGGAGGATTGATGTATCTGGAGCATGGGGAGGAGCAAACGTACGTGCTGGATGAGATCCCGGATACATTTAAGACCGTTGATCAGTTATTTGAGATCATTGAGGACGCTACATCCCGGGCCGAAATGCTGGAAGTTTCATACGATCAGGAAAAAGGATATCCCAACACGATCAATATCGATTATTCGTCGGATATTGCAGACGAAGAAGTGAGCTTTCGGTTAAGTGATCTGTATTTTCTGAGGTACGAACCTCATCAATAAAGGGCGGTCAGATACCGAATTCTTTTTTGAGTCGCTCGAATTTCTCTTTTTGATCGGATGTCAGATCACCATCACTGTGAGCGACACTATCGAGCAGGCTGTACGTGAGTTTTTTGCCGTCATCACTGAAATTAGACCGCACATAGGCAATGGCCTCTTCGATCACTTCCTTTAAATGTTCGGTACTCATGGCCCCGATATGACTTACCGTCTGATGGTAGGTTTTCATCTTATACTTCATATCTGAGAGCACGCGTTTAACAGCTTCCTGTTCCTCAAAAGAGATGGAACCGTTGGTACTTTCGATCCAGAAGATCAGGACATCAATAGCGGTTTCGTCGGTCAGGGCGTATGTACTCATAGCTTTTCAGTGATTAAATTAAATTCAAAACTCCTCTGAGAGAAGCACGCAGATCTCTTCCAGCGCTTCCCGTTGTTCGGGAGTTATCGACCCTTTAGTATGAGAATCAATATCTAATTGAGCAACAAATTCATTGTTTTTCATGATGGGTACAACAATTTCTGATTGTACATCCATACTACAGGCCAGATAGTTGTCTTCCGAGTGCACATCCTGGCTCACAAAGGTTTCGTGAGAAACAGCAACCTGTCCGCAGATGCCGCGCCCGAAAGGGATCCGGGTATGATCGGTAGAAGCGCCGACAAAGGGGCCCAGCACCAACTCCTCTTTACCACTTTCATCCGCCACATAAAATCCCACCCAATTAAAGGTACTTACTTCATCAGCCAGCAATTCGCATACAGCAAATAATTTCTCATGCCGGGTAACTTCCCGGTTTAATATCTCTTCTACTTCGGGGATCAGTCGTTCTTTTAGCGCAATAGTTTGGGTGGTAGTCATAATTCTCTTTTTGAATGAGTTTCCAAAATATAAGAATAGACGGGTAAATAAAGTTAAGCTTTGCTAAAAGGAAATAAGGGAGATTACGAGAATCCCGAAAAGCTCCTTATCTTTGGTCATGGGCGAATTATTTAAAGAATTACTTACTTTCACAACCGATGTAATGGGGACGGGGGCGTTATTGCTGGCCAGTTTTACCTCTTTGTTCTCTGTAGTGAACCCGATAACAGCCATGCCGGTGTTTATGTCGCTCACAGAAAGCGATTCTGATGCGGAGAAAGCTCAAACCGCGCGAAAAGCCAGTGTATATATGTTCTTTGTGCTCATCACATTTCTCCTGGTGGGTTCCTACATCCTGTCCTTTTTCGGGATCAGTCTTCCCGGGATCAGGATTGCCGGCGGTTTGGTGATCGTAAGGGCCGGTTTCTCGATGATGAACCCGGAAACAGGCGGGCGAAAGCTGTCTACCGAAGATCAGGAAGCGGCCATGGAAAAAGAAGATGTTTCGTTTAGTCCGCTCGCAATGCCCTTGCTGTCCGGACCCGGAAGTATAGCGGTAGTGATCGGATTCGGATCTCAGGCTTCCGGCATTATTGATTTTATCGTACACGGCGTAGCGGTATTTCTTACGGCCTTATTAGCTTATGGTATACTCAGAGTGGCTCCATGGCTCAGTAAAGTGATCGGGAAATCCGGGATGACGGTGATAACACGGATGATGGGTTTCATTGCTCTGGCTATTGGTGTACAATTTGTGATCAACGGAATCGCCAAATTCTTCCAGATTGGAATGTGATCCGGCAAAATAGCCCGATTGCTTTGGTTACATATTTTTTAAGCGAAAACTTTAGGAGTTGAACGAAGTTTTATTAGTTTTGCAGTTTAAATGACTCCCAATCACTAAATCCCGTCGTTCTGGAAACTATTGATCGTATTCTTGCTGCTTTTTCGTCCTTCATGTGGGGCACGCCTCTTGTAATTCTACTGGTAGGCGGAGGGTTATATTTTCTCCTTTATTCCAGGTTCATTCCTTACCGATATTTTTTCCATTCAATAAATATTCTTCGGGGAAAATACGATGACCCGGACGATCCCGGGGATATCAGTCATTTTGAAGCGCTGGCCAGCGCTCTTGCTGCTACCGTTGGATTAGGAAATATCAGCGGGGTGGCTGTGGCTATCGCTATCGGCGGACCCGGGGCAGTATTCTGGATGTGGGTGAGCGCTTTTGTGGGAATGGCTACCAAATTCTTCACAAATACCCTCGCACTGATGTATCGCGGGTACGATACCGATGGAAATATTCAGGGGGGCACCATGTACATGATCGTGGAAGGCCTTGGAAAAAAATGGAAGCCGCTGGCGGTATTGTTTGCTGTTGCCGGGCTTTTTGGCCCTTTGCCTATCTTTCAGGCCAATCAGGTTACCCAGATCGTTAGAGACTTTGTATTAGTGCCTAATGGATTTACAGATCCGAACAACCATTTTACAAGTGACCTCATCAGCGGATTAGTAATTCTGGGAATTGTTTCTATTGTGATCTTTGGCGGGATCAAGCGGGTTGGGAAGGTAGCTTCGAAAATGGTGCCGGCTATGGTAGTGATCTATGTCGGCTGCGTACTTGTGATCCTCGGGATTCATATCGATGTATTGGGACATTATTTGATTCTTATCGTCACTGATGCTTTTACCGGGCAATATTTTAATGGGGATGCAGCTTTTGGTGGTGTACTGGGTAGCTTGATCGTTCATGGGACTAAAAGAGCCGCATTCTCTAACGAAGCCGGAATCGGTACGGCAACCCTGGCTCATGGTGCTGCCAAAACCAAAGAACCGGTTCGCGAAGGCCTGGTAGCAATGATGGGACCCTTTATCGATACGATCATAGTGTGTACAATGACCGCCATGGCAATTCTGGTAACCGATGTCTGGAAGACCGGAGATGATAACGGAATTTCATTAACAGCGAGCGCATTTCAGGAAGCTTTAGGACCATTTGGTGCCTACCTGCTTATCTTTAGTGTGTTGATATTCGGGTTCAGCTCTCTCTTTACCTATTCGTACTACAGCACCAAATGTCTTGGATTTCTGATCGGTGCAGATAAACAGAAATACTTCAACTATTTCTATGCGGCAGCAATCGTATTTGGTTCGGTGGCGACCATCAATGCCGTACTGAATTTTACAGATGGAATGTTTGCTCTGATGGCGATCCCGACGATGACCGCGGCATTGATCCTGTCTCCCAAAGTGATGGATGCAGCCCGGGATTATTTCAGCCGTATGCGGGAACAGGGATTACTCTGATCTTTTAGGGCATTTTTAAGACACTTCAAAGGAACGGGAATGATCATTCATTCCCGTTTTTGTTTGATCTGTGTACGCTATTGCCTGAACATGACAAAGCGAATCCCCGCCTGGTTCAGCAAAACCGTAAATCGATAACTAAAAGTTGAATTGTAGCGTGGTTTTCTGCTATTTCCATCAAAAATAATTAATGAAAGAAACGCCGATCACTTTTACTTCATATCTCGACTACCTGCCTAAATTAAAGCTGACGCACATCACTGTTCCCGCAGAAATTGTGGAAAGAACAGGAGGGCCCGGTGTTCGGTTGTTATGCTCCATCAATGGAAACCCGAAGTTCCACTGCGGGATGGTGGCTAAAGGCGGAGGAACGGCATACATCACAGTGAATAAGGCCCGCATCAAAAAATGGAAACTGGAAGAAAATGAAGAGCTACTGGTTACCATAGAAGAAGACCGGTCTAAATACGGGGTTCCGGTCCCCGAAGAATTTGAAGCCCTTTTGGAACAGGACCGACATGGTGCGGAATTGTTTGAACAACTTCCGGCAGGTACTCAGCGGTATATAATCAACCATGTGAATGGGGTAAAAAGCAGTCAGAAAAAGATCGACCGGGCGATCATGCTGATCAATAATCTGAAAACAATGCCCGAAAAGTTTGATATGCGGCACCTGCTTGGTTTACCGCCCAAAGAATCCTGAACAAGAAAGAACACAAACTTTCGAAAAAAGGGATGATCGATGCCGGTTATTCCCTGCTCAGGTTCAGTTATTCCATCAGTTTGCAGTGCTGCCGCTGATAGTTTGTCCGAAGAAGATGGCATTGGCGAACAGCTTGTTGGTGCCATACCAGAATGCTCTGAAATTCGGATTGTCGGTCATGGTAATAACCTTTCCGCCACCATAGCGACTGATCACAACAGCTGCAGAATTCGCAAGCAACTCTATATTTTCATCAGAAATATAGCCACTCGCCAGGGGTTCGTCGGTATAATACACCGGTGTTGAGTAGGGGTTCTCGCCCATTTTTATAAAGGTATTACTGTTTCTGAAAACAGTGAGGTCATCATCATTGAAACCATAAGCCATAGGGTGCGTCAGGTCGAGCTTGGTATTAAAAATCGCTCCACCGATCACCTGAGCACCACGATCATTGCGTTGCATTACGTATGGACGAGTCACAGCTTCATCTTCATCACTTTCTGCGGAAACGTATTCAATATCTGCGAGACCTTGTTGCTTAGCCCAGTTGAGGCCTTGTTTATAAGCTACCAACACACCGCCATTACGAACCCAGCTTTTAATATTGTTTACGGTACTTTCGCTCATATCGCCGTAATAGTAGCCGGGCATTACCAGCACATTATAACGATCGAGATCAGCTCCGGAGAGATCGCTTTTATCAATGATGGAAAGCGGCATGTGGTAGCGGGTATCCATCAGGTGCCAGGCTTCTCCCACCTCGGAGGAATTGGTGCCGCTACCACCGATTATGGCAACACTGGGTTTCTCAAGGTTTTCAAAACTACTGCTACCCAGATCAATTCCCGCAGAAGAAAAACCGGTGGACAAATTATATACAGTGATACCATCTTCTTCGGTGATGGTTTTGATGATCCGGTGAACTTTTTCCTGATCAGACTGAATGCCCATCGGGATGAGAATAGTGCCATAATCGAAGGCTTTGTTGCCATCCGCGGTTACAGAAGAAAAGGTTTTCGAAGCTACTTTTGTTTTGATTCCGGCATCCTGCAGGCGGTAAAGTGCTCTGGGTGCGTAATATTCATCCCACTCAAAGGCGTAAGCGTATCGGGCCATTCCGCCAACAAGTTTTCCGGCCGGGTTCCAGGAGCCGTTAAAAGCATCTCCCAATAAATTACTGTTGAACTGCCGGCCACTCAACTCAGCATAAGGGAGGTTGAACGCATAAGGCATAGTCCACGCAGATACATCATAGAATAAACTGTCGGTGAAGGTGTTGCGTACTTCCATCATGGCGGTTAACAATTTGTATTGTGGCTGATTGGTTGGTACCACATATGCTTTTCCTGCCTTGAAGGTTTCTCCATTCGCTTTCAGGTCTTTGTTTAGTTGGTACACTTCGATCTGATGGCGACTGAGCATCTCGGCCAGGTGGAAGGTCCGGGCCTGATCGTCTGTCTCACCGAAAACATAGGCTTTGATGGAGGCTTTTTCTGCTTCCTGCTTCGCATTCTTGTAGAAGGTTCGTTGATGTTCGAGTAATTCTTCGCGAAGTCCGATAGCCGCTTTTATGGTAGAGAATGAAGCCGTTACATGATTCCGAACGGTAAACGGAAAAGTGAGGACCCCATGAATACTTTCCTGAGCATGACCCCGCGAACTTGCCTGTTCAAATAAAATTCCGATGGCGCCCTGAACATCAGGATAGGTAGATCCCTTTCCGTAATAATAATCATCAAAGCCTTCTTTTGAATAATACAGCGACTGAATGTTATCCAATTCATCGGCATGGTACTCAGCGATCTCCGCTGTTAACGTCTGATTACTTGACGGTGTAAGCGGATGTGTTCGACTCTGAACGCCCGGTTGAAAGAAGAAGGTGGAGTTGGTGCCCATCTCGTGGTGATCGGTTAAAACAGTAGGCTTCCATTTGTGGAACATCTCAATGCGTCCTTTGCTTTCCGGATGTTGAACCAACATCCAGTCGCGGTTCAGATCAAACCAATAATGGTTGGTTCTACCACGTGGCCATACTTCGTTGTATTCCCGGCTGTTTGGATCGGTTACCAGATTTCCACCCGTACTTTTATGCATATTGGCCCAGTGCGCGAAACGACCTAATCCATCCGGGTTAATACTCGGATCGATGAGGATTACGGCGTTTTGCAGCCATTCATCGATCTCAGGACCTTGGGCGGCTGCCAGATAATAGACCACTGCCAACGATGCATTCGATCCGCTAGGTTCATTACCATGCACACTGTAACTCATTTGAAAAATGATAGGCATGGATGCCGGATCTAGATCTCCGGATGTGGCCGGATCGGTTAACTGAACATGCTCTTTTCTGATCTGATCAATATTTGCCTGATTCTCCGGAGAAGTGATGGTAAGGATCACATTCGGGCGTTGCTCATAGGTTCTGGCATATTCCTGAATGGTTACCCGGTCGGAAGCTTCCGCTACGGCATACATGTAATTTACCAGGAGGTCGGGGCGAACGTGCCACTCACCAACCTGAAAGCCGAGTACTTCTTCAGGGGTTGGAATAGATTCATCAAAAGTAACGCCATCTACTTCAGGGTAATAGTAATCAAGAGATTCCTGACTGAACAGAGAAGGCGAAAGGAGGAGAAATATGGAGAAGAGCAGTAGTCGTTTCATAAAAATTAAGTTACAGATCCCATTTCGGTTAAAAGAAAGACGGATAGTACCCTCAGAAATTGAAAAAAGCTGAAAAAAGAGAAGCCTTCAGCTTAATTATGAAACAGATAAAGTAAAAGCCTCCAACCGGAGGCTTTTGTAAGAATATGTAGTTAGTGCAGACGTCCGATCAGAACGATACACCAACCATAATACTGAATACACCGTTTTTTGAGGTTGCATCCGGGTCATCGAAAACTTCGATCAGCCCGGCACTGTACCTTCCACCAATAGTGAACTGACTGAGCTCCATATCTGCTCCGAAAACAACACCTGCATCGGTTTTATTTACCACATCATCGGCATTGATGGTGATGTTACCGTTCGTGCCTTCGGCACTTAAATTAAAGCCGACATAAGGCCCGAAAAACACATTCGGGGTTACTTCGCTGTCGTTCACAAAGGCAAAACGGGCCAACACGGGGATCTCAATATAATCCAGGTTTGCATCAATATTATCTCCGCTGGCTCCCTTTTGGCTGTACAGGATCTCCGGCTGGATACTTACCGGGGAGTCCGGGATATAGAAACGCGAGAATACACCGGCAGTCAATCCGGTATTTATATCCGTTTCCACATTCGAATCGTTGAAATTCGCAAGATTGAGTCCGCCTGTGATCCCCACTTTAACCGGTTTATCAACTTGTGCGGTAGCTGATGTTATGGTAAAAAGAGAGATAATGAGAACCGCCATTAAATGGGGTATGGTTTTAGAAACATTCATAAGTAATTCGTTTAGTTCATGATTTTGATGCTTCTAACCAGGAGAAGCTAAGTTTGGTCCCTTTTCTAAGATTTCTGATTACGAAGGCGGATCTGATTGAGCAGAGATGGGTGTTTGGGAGTAAAAAAATGGCCCTGGTTTTGACTAGACCAGGACCATGCGTCTTGACTGTACGAATGACTCTTTCTTGTGAGGTTTCTTCAGATAAAAAAATCAGCAAGGTTTGATGAGAAATGGAGGTCTGATTCCATCTTTATCCCATCAAAACCTTCCCGTCTAGCACTGAAAGCTTTAAAAAACAATGTACCCTAAAGCCTTTACTAACTAAGTAGCATGTATGAATTTATTATGAAGAAGTATAAAATTTTTTGATCTGGCCGCTGATAGACATCAAACGATCGGCATTATCGCTTTTATCTATTAGGAGGAGTCTGAGGAGAGTGAGTATATTTAGTTCAATATTAAACAATTCAATATAAAAATAACTTTCAAGACAATGGCAAAGACACTCTGGAACATCGATCCGACTCACTCAGAAATTCAATTCAAAGTAAAACACCTGGTAATATCTACAGTAACCGGTAGCTTCAAGACATTTGATGCGAACATGGAAACCGAAGGGGATGACTTCGAGAATGCATCCATCACATTTGAAGCAGATACCGCGAGTGTTGATACCAACAACCCGGATCGTGATGGTCACCTGAAATCCGATGATTTCTTCAATGCGGAGGAATATCCAAAAATGAAATTTGAGTCTTCTTCTTTTAAGAAAACCGGTGATAATGAATTCAAGCTGACCGGAGATCTTACTATCCGTGATATAACTAAAGAAGTTGAGTTAGAGGTAGTATTAGGTGGAACTGTTGTAGATCCGTATGGCCAAACCAAGGCTGGTTTTGAACTAAACGGAACGATCAACCGAAAAGAATTCGGGCTTAAGTGGAGCGCTGTGACCGAGGCAGGTAACCTGGTGGTAGCAGATGATGTAAAATTGATGCTTAATGTTCAAATGGTAAAAGCCTGAGAAACTTAAATATTTTAGGGCAAAGGGAGCTAATCGGCTCCCTTTTTTTATTTTAGGGACCTGATAACACTTTTAGTTGGGATAAATGAATATTTTACCTTATTTTTTTAGTCTAATTTTGTTTTTAATTACATTTTTTATTTAAAAACGAAAATCTGCCAAACTAAGAGAAAATGACTAAGAGAAAGAAGGGCGCTAAAAATATTGAGAAATATATAAGCAGTCGCATACCGGAGCTTACGGAGGCCATTCGTTCGATCAGAGAAACGTTATTGGCCAATCTGATATTAATTGGTGAAATACCGGCGGAGACCTTCCACGAAGAACGCCGAAATCAGGCATTAATAAACCGTTTTAGCGAGCTGGGTCTGCTCAATACCTCCATTGACGAAAAATATAACGGATTTGGAATCTTACCCGGAACACAGGGGGATCAGAATATTTTGCTGGTTGCCCATTCTGATACGGTTTACTCAGAAAAAAGAGACCATGCCTTATCCATTTCACCACAGGAGATCGTTGGCCCCGGAGTTGCAGATAATAGTCTCGGGGTTGCAGCGCTTGCTACACTTCCTGACATCTTTAAGCTGTTGGATATCAAATTAAAGAATAACCTCATCCTGATGAGCTCGGCAAGTAGTCTTGGTCGTGGTAATATTGAGGGGCTAAAATTCTTCCTTGAAAATAACGATCTCCCGATCTCGGCAGGATTATGTGTGGAAGGAATTGAACTCGGCCGGGTTAGTCATGTTTCAATGGGGATGCTTCGCGGTGAGATCGTGGTAAAGATCCCGTCGGAAAAGGAATGGTCCGGTTTTGGTAACGAAAGCGCCATCATGACCCTAAATGAAGTGATCAATAAGATCAACGAAATACCGGTGCCAAGAAGACCTCGCTCCAGTATTGTACTCGGCAGGATCGAGGGAGGTACAGAATTCAATAAGAAGGCGATCAAGGCGAAACTGGGATTTGAGGTGCGGTCTGAATCTGCGGAGGCCGTGGAAGAGATCGGTTTTTTACTGGAAGAAGCCATTGCTGAAGTTAAATCGAAAACCAAGGATCACATCAGTCTGGATATCTTTGCGAAAAGAAAACCCGGAGGCATTCCTTTTACCCATCCGCTGGTACGAAGTGCCCGCATCATTTTAGAAGAACTGGAAGTAAGTCCAAGATACGAGCCCAGCACCTCAGAACTGGCAGGATTGATCGACTCCGGAATTCCGGCGCTTACGATCGGGCTTACAAACTCAACCCGAATGGAACTGGAAACCGAACAAATTGAACTTGAACCGGTATTTGGAGGATTAGCACAACTCGTGACCCTGATCCTCGCAATAGACGGAGGCTATGCAGATGAACATTAATCATTGGCTGGAACACAACACCTACCATCACTCCTATTTCTGGGACCTGAAACAGATGGTAAAGCATAAAGAGAAAAAGAATTTAAAGATCTCGCTTTGTATCCCCACACTGAATGAAGAGAAGACCATTGCGAAAGAGATCGTATTGTTCAAATCTGAATTGATGAATCGTTATCCGTTATTGGATGAGATCGCAGTCATTGATTCCGGTTCAGAGGATAAGACGCTGGAAGTGGCAGCCAATTTCGGGGCCGATACCTATCTGGCTAGTGACATCATCCCAAACCTGGAAGCCAAGAAAGGTAAAGGAGAAAACCTCTGGAAAGCGATCTATCAGCTGGAAGGTGATGTGATCGTTTATGTGGATGCAGACATAAAGAATATCCATCCCAGATTTGTGTACGGCTTAGTGGCACCATTGATCTACAGGGATGAAGTTAAATATGTGAAGGCCTTTTATGACCGGCCATTGGCTGTATCTGAAAATGTTAGGGTTTCGGGTGGTGGACGAGTTACAGAAATTCTTACACGTCCGATCTTTTCGTTATTCTATCCGGAGCTTACCGCGATCATTCAGCCGCTTTCCGGAGAATATGCCGTACGACGTGAAGTTTTACAGGAAATTCCATTCCCGATCGGATATGGAGTAGAAACCTCTCATTTGATCGACGTGTACAATAAATACGGTTTAGAGGCATTTGCGCAAACAGATCTGGATAAAAGGGTGCACCGGAATCAGTCTACTCAGGCATTGGGCAAAATGGCCTTTGGCATACTACAAACATTTTTAAGAAGAGCCGGAGATCAGGGTAAACTGGAATTGAAAGAAGAGTTTTCTACAATTTTAAGACAATTTCAGGCGCGAGCCGATGAATATGATCTGCTGGAAAGAGAGATTAAAGAAGATGAACGGCCTCCGATGATCACAATCCCCGAATACAGAGAAAAATTCAATATACCGGGATGAAACCGCTAAAGGTAGCCATTGTTCATCACCACCTTCGGGGCGGAGGTGTGACAAGAGTGATTCAGCGTACCATTGAGGCGTTGCAATCTTACCCGGTGGAGATCTGTATCATTTCGGGGGAAGAACCGGTAAATCCGGGTATATTTCCGGGCGTAAAGATCGGGGTGATTCCCGGACTATCGTATGGTCCCGAGAACCCAATGATCGACCCATCAGTATTGTACGATAATGTAATTAATAAGGCGCAGGTGTTGTTATCCGGAGAGCCTGATGTTTGGCATATCCATAATCACACATTGGGGAAGAATGTACAATACACCGAAGTAGCCCTGATGCTGGCTAAAAAGAAGAATCCTGTATGTTATCATTTGCATGATTTTGCGGAAGATAATCGTCCTTCAAACTATAAATACCTGAATACAGAGATCTCAGATCAGGGCAAGTTGTATCCGGTAGGTGATCATATTATTTATGGAGTATTGAATGACCGGGATCATGACATCCTGAAAAAAGCAGGTTCAGAGGATACAAAGATCCATGTTTGGTCTAATCCTGTGGTCGCAGAATCTAAAAATGTGGAAGAAGATCAGGTGATCAGGGATCCGCTACCCGGTAAGAAGATCTATTTATATCCGGTCAGAGTCATTCCCAGAAAGAATATCGGGGAGGTAGCACTTTGGGCTTTGTTAGCGGAAGAGAATGAACATTTTGCAGTTACACTGGCACCAAAGAACCCGAAGTATAAGAGCTTTTATTCAAAATGGGTGGAATTTGTAGCTCAGCATCAATTACCCCTTACGTTTGAGGCCGGTAAGAAGTGGAACCTTAACTATCCGGAACTATTACAACGGGCAGACGGGATCATAACAACAAGTATTGCTGAAGGCTTTGGTTTGGTTTATCTGGAATCGTGGCTAATGAATAAGCCGTTATTTGGAAGACTATTACCCGAGATCACCAGGGATTTTAAATCGGCTGGTATTGAATTTCCGGGCATGTATACCGGTATCGATATTCCGTTGGATTGGTTAGATCGAAAGGAACTGCATAAAACGTTGGATAAAGCGATCTCAACAATGATCCGTCAGTATGGTGATGAAGTCAATTCCATTTTACTAAGTGAATGGAAAGATAAGATCATTCAAAATGACCGTATAGATTTCGGAAAGTTAAACTCCCAAATGCAACGATCTTTGATCCATGTGATTATGAAAAACCCGGAACTGAAAAAGGAGATACCGTCACTGAAAAGAAACATTCCGGATACGGAAGTGATAAACAGGAACAGGGAAGTAGTTGCCGGGAAGTACGGGCTAAAGGAATATGGGGAAATGATATTTAACGTATACTCAGATCTTTCAAACAGGAAGCCCGGCAGGATTGATTATCTGGATCAATCAGTTATACTGGAGCAATTTTTATCACCCGCACAATTTTCATTATTAAGAAGTTAACATGAGTGTAGAACTTACAGAAGAGAAGAAAAAAGCATTAATAGAGCGTATTTCCCGATTAAGTACACCAAAAGAACCCATTCCTACAGAATTACAACCAAACCTTAAAAAATTACAAGATATAAAAGGAGTGTTTGTTGATGTGTATGGAACCATCATGATCTCCGGAACAGAGCCCATGCTTCGAAGAGATGGAAGCAGAGAGATCAATTTGCTCACAAAGACCTTTAATGATTTTGGCATTCAGTACAGGGAAGAGGCTGTTTCAAAAGCGATCGAATTATTACACGCGTACATAGATGAAGAACACGCTATAAAGAAAGCGGAGGGAGTTGATTATCCCGAAGTAGAGATCATACCAATTTGGATCAGAATAATGAAAGAACTTGAAGAGAGTAAACTCATCGACGGTTTTGACACTGAGATTGCCCCGGATTTTATTACAGATTTTGTGATCAGGTACGATGATCCCTGGTTAATGCCGGGACTGGAAGAACTTATGGCCGGATTGAAAGACAAAGACATGATCACGGGCATCATTTCTAATTCGTCATTCTATACACCACCTACCTTAGAAGCATTGTCAGGAAGATCTCTGGAGGAGATGGGTTTTCCGGAAGAGAATTGCTTTTGGTCTTTTGCAGAAGATATAGCTAAACCTTCTGTCGCATTTTATGAAATTGCAGCAGACCATATCAGAAATACACTCAATGGCGATCCGTCGGAATTTTTGTTTGTAGGAAATGACCTGTTGAATGATATGTATCCGGCGCAGCAGGTAGGTTTTAAAACCGCCTTTTTTGCGGGTGATAAGCGCTCGCTCAGACTCCGTGAGGGAGATGCCCGCTGTGAGAACCTCACGCCGGACATAACCATCACACATTTAACGCAGATACTGCAATGTATCTGAGAAAGCACAAAATCTGATCACGATCGGATCAGGCTCATTTTATTACCAGCCAGATCGATTCAAAGGGTTGCAGAATGATCGGTTCTTTACTTGCCGTGATGTCCTCGCCTAACAGGTTTTCATAGGAATCATATCGGTTAAGTGGTAAAGCATACTTTTCCTTTTCCAGAGTCTGTGGCTCATTGGTTACGTTACTCACCGACAGGATGGTTTGCGTATTGTCGTGAGACCGGCGTATGACGGTGAAGAATGCAGGATCTACGGAATAGATCTTCTGCGGAGCTTCCGGGTGAAAGGCCGGTTGCTGTGAACGGATCTTCAACCGCTCTTTCAGCGCCTCAAAAACCTGAGCATGTTCGGTGTTTTCATCATCCAGCAAGGAGTTTAACTCGTCGTATTCCCACTGCCTTCTGTTAATGGCACGATTGTATTTCTTGGTCTTTACGCCTTCGTGATCGTTTGAGGTAGCTAACATTGAATGAATATAAATGCCCGGAACACCTTGTAAAGTGAGCATGATAGTGTGCGCGCACAGGAAGCGCTGGATCTGATATTTCTCTTTTACGAGCTCAGAATCAGCCAGGGCAGAAAAATAGGTGATATTCAATTCATAAGGACTCTCACTTCCATCAGCATTGGCCTTTTTTGAAACGAGACCGCCTTGCTCGGGGATGGAATCGACCAGAGCTTTAAAGTCTTCATCCGGAACCAGACCTTCAAGCGGCCGGACACCAACGCCATCATGCGAAGCCAGAAAGTTAAAATAGTAACAATTGGCCGGTGGTGATTCCAGGTTCTTGGCCCATCGTGTGAGATAGGTTGCGTTTTGAAATAACAAGGTATACAACAGCAATGGAGGCAAACTGAACTGATAGATCATGTGTGCTTCATCACCCATCCCGAAATACGACACATTCTCATCGTGCGGCACATTGGTTTCGGTGATGATGGTCACATGAGGAGCAACCACATCAAAAATATCCCGGATCAGTTTTACGACTTCATGCGTCTCCGGAAGATGGATACAATTCGTGCCCACACGCTTCCACAGATAGGCAATGGCATCCAATCTGATTACAGTGATCCCTTTCGAAATGTAGAACATGATGATGTCGAGGTATTCGAAAAGTACATCAGGATTTGAAAAATCAACATCTACCTGATCGGCACTGAATGTACACCACACGTACCGGTCATCTGTCTCGGTCTGTACTTTGGTGAGTAAAGGTGATGTTCTGGGTCGGGTAACGCCACTCAGGTCCGTTTCAGGATCTTCTTCAATAAAGAAATCGGAATAGGGAGCGATGCCTTTGGTATAATCTTTGAACCAGATACTTTTTTGGGATACGTGATTAATTACAAGATCAGCCATCAGTCGGTAATCCTTCGAAATATCGGTGATCTGCCACCAACCACCCAGATCTTCGCGCACTTTGCGATAATCGATCACCGAAAAGCCGTCATCCGACGAGTAGGGAAAGAATGGAAGAATATGGATACCGCTTACGGCATCACCGATCCGTTCTTTCGCAAATGTGTGTAGCGATTGTAACGGATGTTCTCCTTCTTTTTTGATCGTATCGCCATAAGTGATGAGAATTGAATCTTTTTCAGTCCAGTGAGGAGCCGGTTTTTCTTCGATCGGAAGCACTTCATATCGACCAAATAACATATGAAGGCGTTTTATACACTGTTCAGCCTCATCCCCATACAGAAATTCCAGACGGTGCTTTATACTTCCAAGAAATGTTGCGGGACTTACATTAGTCATGATACACCTCCCCGCGGATTGAGCTTAATACCAGTCTTAGTTTGTGCCTCAAAACTTCGTAGCTGTAATATTTTTTACCGAGATCGTAATTAGTGTCGGTCATTTTCTTTTGTAGTTCCTTATCGTCCAGCAGTTTCTGAACCTGATTGACCGTATAGTTGGTCACATAGCCATCAATGGTGATGGTTTGAAATCCTTTGGGTTCAATATCGCGCATAAAGATATCGTACCGGTTAACCAGTAATGGTTTACGGTGATAGATGGCTTCCAGAAAGGCGTTTCCAAACCCTTCGTATAAACTTGTGTAGGTCACCAGATCGGCGATCGCGTAGACATCCCAAAGCGAATAGATCTTTTCACCGGTTGGCGATGTTTTTCGTTCTTCACTAACTCGGGCATTTACAAAGCGCATATCCACATTTTCGCGTGCAGCCATTTCCCGAAGCATCGATTCGTAATCATACCCTTCATCGCCCGAATCGTGAGAAATACATAGTTTGATCTTGTCGTTGCCCAGCATACTTATTAGCTGAATGGCATGTTCAATTCCTTTTCGGGGAACTACCCGGGTGGGTTGAAGAAATATGATATCGTCCTCTTCAAATCCCAGTTCACGCTTCATTTCTGCGGCATCTACATGTATGTTCGGATCGTCTTCCTTAAAGTCGATCACATTTGGCACCAGGGTAGATGAACAGCCTTTGCGCCAGGCCAGGTCATCAGCGGCGTTTTTGTTGATGACGGTATGATAGAGTTCCGGGTCTTTCGGCGGGAAGGCCATTTCCAGATAATCATTCACCGCATTTACAGAAAATCGAGAGCGTTCCCAGTAAAAATCATGGTGATGAGCGATCGCCGGAATATCAATCTCCAGTAAAAATTCGGCTAAAGCCACACCCAGAGGTAAATTCATGGGAATGGTCACTGCATTTTCGAGCACGATCAGCGTTATGTCGTACTTTTCGATAAACTGATGCAGGGTGTCTTTAAGGTAATAGGATAAATTGCGGATCCGGTCGGTCACAAATTTGGAGCGCTTGGTAGAACCCCAGATCCGTTTATTGATCCAGGTAATTTCAGGATGCTCGAAATGGGCTTCCGGAACACACATACTTATCTCTTTGGGTCGGTTAATACGGCCGGCATACCAGAAAATATCATGGCCGTCCTCTTCCATCACTTTGGCCCATTTAGCTGCCTCCAGCGAAACCCCGTCCGTTCCTGAAAATCGTGTAGAGATGAATCCAATTCTCTCTTTAGTCATAGATAATGAAATAAATGCCTTGGTTTATCAGGTTAAATGTACTACCTCTATATTTAAGCCTGTAATGGTGATAAAACTATGGTATAAAATCAAATAGAAGAAATATTAATTCCTTTTAGGCTTTATTGATTAAAAGCCTAAATAACTAAACCTGTTTCTATTAATTCAGGAATAAAATGTAAAAAATGAAGCGGATTTGCATAGAAAATAGTTTTTCATGTAGATTTTCAGAGAATCGATCCGGCTTCAATTAAACCAAATGCTGATTATGAAAAAGCTACTTACACTCACGTTCATTGCGGTCTTTTGTATAACAGGAACTCTGTACGCACAAAAGGCTGAACCAAAGAAATGGGCGATCGCCATTCATGGCGGGGCAGGAAATGTTCCTAAAGATATGCCAAAGGACCGACAGGAAGCCTACATAAATGCGCTGAACGAAGCGGTAAGTATTGGAGCTGAAATTCTTGAAAACGGGGGGTCGGCATTGGATGCAGTGGAACAAACGATCAATTATCTGGAGGATAATGAACTATTTAATGCCGGGCGTGGAGCCGTGTTCACCGCAGAGGGGAAAAATGAACTCGATGCTGCCATTATGTTTGGGAATCAAAAGAATGCCGGGGCCATTACCGGTGTAACTACCGTGAAGAATCCTATTTCTCTGGCCCGAAAAGTGATGGAAGAATCAAACCATGTGTTTTTTGCGGGGGATGGGGCCGAGAAGTTTGCAGATCAGACCACGGTAGAGCGGGTTGATCCGGAATACTTTAAAGTTCAAAGAAGATACGAGGCCTGGAAACGCGCGAATGCCGGAACCGGCGGAAATTTAGAATTGCTGGAAGACAATAGCTGGAAGATGGGAACCGTGGGGTGCGTGGCTTTGGATAGCGAAGGTAATCTGGTGGCCGGTACCTCAACCGGAGGAATGACCAACAAGAAGTTTGGCCGGGTTGGCGATGTTCCGATCATTGGTTCGGGCACATATGCCAATGAGTTGGTTGCGGTTTCAGCAACGGGTTGGGGAGAACGCATCATGCTTAATGTAAGTGCCCATGCTCTGGCTATGTACATGCAGTTTACAGATAGCAGTCTTCAGGAATCGATGTATTATCTGGTGGATGAACTTCTTAATCCAAAAGAAGCCGGATTTATCGCGGTGGATAAATATGGAAACATATCCATGCGTACAAATACAGGCTCCATGTTCCGGGCGGCCCGGGATTCGGAGGGGTTAAAAGAAGTAGGGATCTGGGTGGATTGATCAATCGATCCCGAAGCGGAAACGATCCCGTAATTCCTGCACGTACACACCGATATCATTACGAAGTTCGAATAATCGGGAATTCAAATCGCCATATGCTGCTTTGGTGAAATAATCGGCACTTTTTAAGCTTGTCATCAGAGAAAGACATTGATTCGCGCAAGCTAAAGCTTTTTTGGTGTAGGCGATATTTGCTCCTAAATACTCCGGTTCAAATCCAAAAGAATAGCCGCCGGCTAATTTTGCTCCGATCTTAAGTGAATCGCCAACAAACTCCTGGAAGTTCTTTGTGTGTGCTTTGGCCGGAACAGATTCTGCCCATTTTAACACATCAACAGCCAGATCTTTAGCAACCGTATAAATGATCAGGTTATCGAGCGAGCCGTAATCAGAGTCTGCGAATTCATCACTCAGTGCTTTCCATTCTTCTCCGGATTCAAACTCATCCGCTTCATCGTCCAGATCAGGGAACTCATCAAACTCACCGAAGAGAAAGTCTTCGCCGTCAAATTCGTCGTCCTCATCATCTTCCCAGTCCTCATCTTCAGGGAAATAGGCTTCATCAAGTAAAAGTTCTTCCTCTACATACGCTTCGAATGCGTCGTCTTCATTTATACTTTCTTTTAATAAGGTGAGCCATCGGGGTATGTTACCTTTAGGATCAGAAGAAATGAACTTCCTCAATTGATCACTCTTTTTCTCTACCTCATTTAAGTGAGCTTCCCAGCGGTGTTCATCCCAAAGCTCACCATCAAATCCATCTGATTGCATACGTTATTATTGCGATGGTTATAAGTTGTTTATAGAAACGAATTTATAAGTTCTATTGCAAGATGCCGTGGAAAAATAATGATTTTTGTGGATAATTAACTTATTCGGCAACTCTGTAAAAATCGCCATTTTTCGTCTCAATAGCTATGGGATTAATGAATTTTACGTTCGTGTTTTATTGATCAGGATTAGCTAGTTTAAGTCAAAATGTTATCGATAACATTCTAACGAACCAAGTACCAAACAGATGTGGAATAACACAAGATTCCGGGTTGAGATCTTATGGATCGTCATACTAGCTGCGACGATCGCGAAACCTGTTGCGGCACAAGAAGCTTTTTATTTTGGAAACGACCTTTCCTACGCTAATCAAATGGAAGATTGCGGGGCCGACTTTAAAGAAGACGGCAAAGTTAAAGATGTGTATCAGATCTATGCAGATCATGGAAATAATCTGGTTCGTCTGCGCCTTTGGATCAAACCTACCTGGCAACGAAGCATTGATCAACCCGATGGGGTGAAGGAAATGTACAGCGACTATGACGACGTCAAGGAAGCAATACAACGTTCAAAAGCTGCAGGAATGAATGTGTTACTCGATTTTCATTATTCTGATTTCTGGGCCGATCCCGGTCGGCAGATCCTCACTCAGAATTGGTATTTCGTGGGACCGAGAGAAGACGCACTGGCCGACTCCGTGTATAATTATACCCATAAAGTGTTGAGCGACCTGAACGAGGAAGGGTTACTGCCCGAGATGATTCAGGTTGGTAATGAGACGAACAGCGGAATAATGCGCCATCGGAGTATGAATGTGAATTATGAGGGAGTAGAATTTTTAAGTGATAGCTGGTCGCGCCATGCTAAACTTTTTAATGCCGGCATTAGTGCAGCGAGAGCCGTGGCAGATAGTGCGGATACTCATATCGATATCGCCTTGCATTATGCCGGGGTTGGCAGCGGGCTGGAATGGTGGTACCAGAATGCGGTAAATAACGGAATCACTGATTTTGATGTGATCGGCTTTTCATACTACGAAAATTATCACGGTAGCACGATCTCCGGGATCGGAACGCAGGTTGCACGGTTACGGAATGAGTACCCCGATAAAAAGATCATGATCCTGGAAACGGCCTATCCCTGGACGAGCGCCAATTTCGACGGAAATCCCAATATTGTGAGCGACGGAGTAACCGGATATTTACCGTTGAATCCCGCAAATCAATTGCGCTACATGGTAGATCTAACCAATGCAGTGAAGAACAACGGCGGAGATGGAGTTATTTTCTGGGAATCAGCCTGGGTTTCTACCGGATGCAGCACAGCCTGGAGCGAGGGCTCTTCTCACGATCACGTAGCTTTTTTCCGTTCCGATACGTACGATTTCATTCCTTCCGGCGCCGGACAGTGGATGGAGCCCTACATTTATGCATTGGACGATCCGGAACTGGTTACTTTCAGAGTTGATATGAAATCAGAGGAGGTCAGCGATGGCGTGTACCTGGTTAGTGATTTTGACGGTGACGGAGAAGAAGAGGTCTCCCCAATGTTTGATGAGGGTAGAAACCGGTATTCAATCACCAGATATATGGAGCCGGGAAGTAATGGTGAGTATTATTTCATGAATGGCGATGAGCCGGGTGTTCGGGAAACTATTCCCGTTGAATGCGCCTCAGAAGGAGGTTCGAACAGAACGTATGATACCACCGGCGATATTTACTCATTTGAGTTTGAGTGGGCAAGTTGTACCTCCATTTCTGTGATTCAGCCACAAGATCCGGAGATCACGGTAACATTTGCAGTAGATATGTCCGGCGTTAATACCTCGAACGGAGTATATGTAACCGGCGATTTTACGCGGGTGAACGGCAGCGACTGGAGCATCATGGAAATGCAGAACCTGACCGGAAATATCTATACCTATGAAACAAAAGTGGATACCGGAGCAGAAGGTGGTTGGTATTTCCTGAACAGGAACGACTGGGGATATCGGGAGACGGTACCTTCAGCGTGTGTGGGTTATTATAATGCCGACCGTGGATATTTTCTGGGAGCTTCCGACACTACATTTGCCTATAAATGGTCTTCCTGTGAAACTTTTGATCTGACCGCAGTTAATATTGAAGAGGAATCGGGCAGGACCTATAAAATTAAGCTGGATCAGAATTATCCGAATCCATTCAATCCGGCAACCACCATTACCTATGAAATAGAAAAACCAGGATATATTGACCTGAGTTTATTCACTGTTCATGGAAGAAAAGTGATGACGCTGGTTTCCGGATTTAAAGCTGGCGGGAGCTATAGAGAAGTTTTGAACGCCTCAGAACTTCCGTCAGGAGTGTATCTGTACAGACTAAAAGCCGGTGAGGCTGTGCTAACCAGAAAACTGATGCTTATAAAATGAACGGAAAGTAGTACGCCGATCAGAGCTTCTCGAGCACTCCGATGATGACCTGAGTCATTTTAGGTTCTGCCATAGCTGCGGCTGCCAATACATCTTCAAGTTCCACCGGCATCAGAGAGTCAGGGAAACATTCGTCGGTGATCACAGAGATCCCGAGTACATCCATTCCCATGTGCACTGCGGCTATAACCTCCGGAACAGTGCTCATTCCCACCACGTCGGCACCTAAATTACGCATGTAGCGATATTCTGCTTTGGTTTCCATCATGGGACCGCTTACGGCAAGATACACGCCTTCATGCATTTTAATGCCCAGTTCAAGGGCTACGTTTTCGGCAGTTTCAACCAGTCTTGCGGTATAAGGCTCACTCATATCCGGAAAGCGCGGACCAAGTTCGTCATCATTGGGGCCGATCAGCGGATTGTCGGCCAGAAAGTTGATGTGATCGTTGATGAGCATGATGTCGCCCCGGCGGAAATTCGGATTCAATCCCCCGCAGGCATTGCTAACGATGAGCGTTTGTGCTCCCAGCGACTTTGCCACCCGTAATGGAAACACGATCTGCTGCATGGTATACCCTTCGTAGTAGTGAAAACGCCCTTGCATGGCTACGACCGGTTTACCACCCAATTCACCAAAGATCAGTTTTCCGGCATGACTTTCAACTGTTGACACCGGAAAGTGAGGGATCTCATCGTAATTAATGGTAATAACTTCGTCGATCTCTTCGGCTAACTGACCGAGACCGGTTCCCAGAATTAAAAGGTATTCGGGTTTAAAATCTGTTTTGGAGCGGATGTAAGCGCCCGCTTCTTCGCGTTTTCTACGAAATTCCTGTACTGTATCCATGCTGATAATTCGTTGTAAAATGGACGGGTGAAATTAATCTATTTCATCCAGAATGTCATTCAGGCGATCGGTGCCGGGAGGAAAGGCGCTGTCGTCTTCATCGATGATATCATCCGATTCTGTTTCCAAAGATTCGTCATCAAAGGCGAAACGGCTGCTTGCAGCAGTCTCTGTAGGTTCTTTTTTCTTCTCGTCCGTCACTTCGGTCTCCTCCATATCAGAAACGGAGGAGTCGGTGGTCGCTTCTTCGGGCACATCAAATATCTTCATGTCGTCTCTGGAAAACTTATCCACCTGCGCTTTGGCATTATCCAGATACGAAGTGATGCCGGCGATGATCTCTTCACGCTTATCCAGTAATCGCAGGATGCTTTGCCGGATCTTCATACGCTCCTGATTCGCTTCCTGAACGATCGCTTCGGCATCCATCTGCGCTTTGGTTACGGTATTTTTTGCCTCAGAACGGGCATTATCCATTTTCTGAGCCACCGATTCTTTAGTGGTTTGCAAGGTCTCGTGCAAGGCTTCTTCTACACGTTCGTAATGTTTAACCCGGTCAGATAACTTGTCGATCTGATCCTCAAGTTCCTTATTCTTTGTAATGAGATATTCAAACTCTGTAGATACCAACGTAAGAAAGGCCTGAACGTCTGCGACATCATAGCCTCTCAAAGACTTTTCGAATTGTTGTTGTTTAATTTCTAAAGGAGTGATTTTCATAGAACCGAATAGTTACTTTTTATAGTGCCAAGCTTAATTAAAGTAACATTTATTCATTTAACATGTTCCTGAGATTCCCGCCTTTTGTATCCTCTTTTTTGCGAACGGTTTCATCTTCAATTTCGATCTCTCCGGTTGCGGAGGTAGAGCCGATCTTAATGTCCTCGACTTCTTCATCAGTTACGATCGCTTCCAGGTTGGTAAGTCTTTTTTCGGTACTACGTTTCCATTCACCCAGTGCTTTAAAGAACTGCGGATCGACGGCCTGATTCTTTGCGGCGTCTTTATCAATTTTACGCCGGATGAGGCTGAAGATATTCCAGAAGAGAAAGGCCAGAAAACCTGTGCCGAAAACAATAGCTGTTAATGCAATTATAAATAATTCTTCAGGCATGGGTTAATTCCTCACACGTCCTTTACCGGAAGAGCCCTCATCTTTGATCTCAATATCATCAATGGTGATATTTTTCTTTTCGGAGTCTTTCTCAACAATAATGGCTTCCAGGTTTTCAATGCGCCCTTTCAGATTCATGATCATTTTGCGGAGCTCGTTCGATTCCTTTGCGTGGGCGAGTCTTTTTTCCTCAAGTTTCATTTCTTTTTCTCTGAGGCCCGCATAAATACCTCCCACAATAGCAACTATTGGTATGATCGCATACCACGGTAATCCAAATAACATAATGCCCGTAACTTTTTAGTTTTTGTTAAAGTGTTCACAGCTACGCAATTAATCAAGCATAGTTTCGCGAACCAAAGATCGCACTGCCGATCCTAACCATGGTGGCCCCTTCTTCGATGGCAACTTTATAATCGTTTGTCATACCCATCGAAAGCTCAGTAAGCGCAACATTTTTGCCGTTCAGGTGGGTGTGATCCTCCAGGACCTGCTTAAGTAAGGCAAATTCCGGGCGGACTTCCTCCGGATCATCCACATTGGTGGCCATACCCATCAGGCCCCGAACCCGAACGTGATCCAGCGTTTTGGCGTGTTCAAGAATGGAGGCCAGTTGAGACGGTTCGCAGCCACTTTTCTGATCCTCCCCGCTGATATTTACCTGAATGAGCACATTGATGGTTCGTCCAGCATCTTTGGCTCGTTTTTCGATCTCATTCAGATATTTGGCTTTAGGTACAGAGTGAATCCAGTGCACTTTTTCTGCAATGTATTTGATTTTATTAGACTGCATGGTGCCGATCATGTGCCATTGGATACCGGCATGTTCGATCTCGTCCATTTTTGATTGCAGCTCCTGCATACGGTTCTCACCGAAATGAAGCTGATCCCAACGTAGTGCTTCTTCGATCATTTCGTTGGGTTTGGTCTTACTTACCGCAACCAGCGTTACTTCCTTCGGGTCTCTACCGCATTGCTCACAAACTTCCTTTATCGACGTTCTGATGAGTTCCAGATTCTCTTTTATTTCATTATTTGACATGGGAGACAGGTCTTTTTCTCTAATTTATGATGTTTACGTGGAATATAGTTTTTTTAGTCGGGGATTAGTGTTATTTTTGGTAGCTCAAATGAGACGTAACAAAATCACATTTTTGGTTCTGAAATACTGCACTTATATCGTCCATTCGCCGGGCTGCTTACAATACCCTAAAGCAATAAAGGGGAACTAAAGTGGCAGTAAGAATCCGGCACATATCCACCTTTTTGAATCAATGGGCTCCACCGAGCATCAAACTGGATTACGATAATGTTGGATTACTAGTAGGAGACCCCGACGCCGAGGTTAACTCCGTACTCACCTGCCTCGATATTACCGACGAAATTGTTGCTGAAGCTATCAACAAGAATTGTGAACTCATCGTTGCTCATCACCCGCTCATTTTTAATAAGATCGGGTCCATAAACCCCACCGACGAGCAGGGCCGCATTATCTATAAGCTTATAAAGAATGATATCGGTTTACTGGTTGCTCATACCAATCTCGATGCCGCATTAGACGGCGTTTCCTTTGTTTTGGCGAATATTCTGGGACTTGATGACCTACGCTTTTTAGATAAAAGCTATAATGTGAGTCATAAGATCCGGCTGGTGACTGCTCATGATGATCCGGAAGCCATTATGAAGCTTCTCAATTATTATTCTGCCGAAGAAGCACATTATTTTCATGTGGAGAACCGGGAGCATAATCTGATCTGCTTCGAAGCCATCATCGATAAACATCTTTTACCGACCCTGAAAGGCGGTTTGGCTAAAGAGGGCTTATTGAAAGCCGGCACATTTCAGGTAACAGAGCTGGAATCCCCATCTCAGAATTACGGTATGGGCGTGATCGGGGAGTACCCTGAAGAAGGGGTTGGCCAAAATGAGTTTTTACACCTTGTATCGAAAGCACTGAATGTACGTGCTGTTCGCTATTCCGGCGAAGTTGGCCGAATCAAAAAAGTGGCCGTTTGCGGTGGTGCGGGAGTTTCCCTGAAACAAAAGGCCATTGCTGCCGGAGTTCAGGCCTTTGTAACCGCCGACATCAAATACCACGATTATTTTACCGAAAAGGACGACTTTTTACTGGTTGATGTAGGCCACTATGAAAGTGAGTTTCCTATTGCCGAAGCATTGAAAAATGAATTAAGTGATGCTTTTGAAGGGCTGCAGGTTACCGTTACCGAAACGGTGAGTAACCCGATGAAAATCTACGTTTCTGATCCTGAATCAAATCTATCCATCCAAGCTGAATAACATCCATGAAAGAAGTACTGCAAAAGCTAGCGAATCTACAATACATCGACAGCCGAATCGATGAGATCAAACAACTGAGAGGTGATCTGCCGGAAGACATTCTGGATATTGAAACTGATATCGCACGCAATGAAGCAAAATTAGCGCGTCTTGAACAAGAAGAAAAAGATCTTAGTGTTGAACTGAACAGCCTGGAACTTGAAGTTGAGAGTTCCATCGATAAAGTGAAGAAATACGAAGATCAGCAACTCAGCGTTCGGAACAATCGCGAATATGATGCACTAACCAAAGAGATCGAAGTGCAGAAGCAGGTGATCGAAAAGTCGAAAGCCCGCATCGAAGAAATTAAAAAGAGAAAAGAAGCGATCGGGCCGGAAATAGAGGAAGCCCGTGAAAATCTAGCCCATACCCAGGAGCTGCACGCTCAAAAACAGAATAGTTTAAAAGAGGTAATGAAGTCCACCGAAGAGGAAGAGAATCTTCTGCTGGATAAACGCAAAGAGGTTGAAGAAGGCATCGATGCCCGTTACCTGCGTAATTACAATCGCCTGCGTGACGGACTCCAGAACGGCATGGCTGTAGTAGCTATGGACCGGGGCGCTGCTCTTGGTATGGCACTGCCACCACAAGTTCAGGTAGAGGTACGCCGCATGAATAAGATCATTTTTGATGAAAACAGCGGACGCATTGTGGTAGATCAGTCGTTCTTCGATAAAGCAAAAGAACAACTGACGATCTGAAAAATATAGATCGCGATCAGCACGTAAGAGGGAAGGGTTAAGAACTCTTCCCTTTTTTTGTGTGATGAAAACGATCCCTCATTGTCTGAAAGGGAGCACTCACCTTTGGCAGTACTCGTTCACATTTTCAGGGGTTGATCAAATCAGTTTTTTAATGCCTATATTGCTAACGGAAAAGCCGGGTAATCGCTCTGCATGTATATGCAGGGAGGAAAGTCCGGACACCAACAAGTACCGCGCTCAGCGATCCTTCGGGCGAAGCTGAGGACCGGCCGGGGCGACCTGACCGGGACAGAGAGTGCAACAGAAAATAAACCGCCCCGATTCGTCGGGGTAAGGGTGAAAAGGTGAGGTAAGAGCTCACCGCCCCGTACAGCGATGTCGGGGGCTAGGTAAACCTCGCGGGGTGCAAGCTCATGCAGATGGTATGTGCCGCTTGTCGCAACGCCATCGGGTGGAGTGCACCAGATAAATGATTACCGAACCATGCCCGGCATGGGGAACAGAATCCGGCTTACAGGCTTTTCCACTAAACATGAAAACCCCGTCTGAAAGGACGGGGTTTTGTTTTTTTAATGAATTCCGGATGGTTGGGTCGGTTGAGTTATAAGTTCACCTTAAAACTTCCCTTCACATTGCGGTCGATCTGCCGTTTTACATCTTTTTCTTTAATGCTGTCCCGCTTGTCGTATTGCTTTTTACCGCGGGCTAAGCCGATCAGTACTTTTGCGTAACCGCCTTTAAAGTAGATCTTGAGAGGAATCAGCGTATTTCCTTTCTGTTGAATACCTTTTTCCAAAGATTGGATCTCTTTTTTATTGAGAAGTAATTTTCGGGGGCGGCGGGGATCATGATTGTAGTAGGAACCTTGCTCATAAGGCTTTATGTACAGTTCGCGTAAAAAGACCTCGCCATCACGAATAAAGGCGAATGCATCAGTAAAACTGGCTTTTCCGGCACGTAGCGACTTCACCTCAGTTCCCTGAAGAACCAGTCCGGCTTCGAACGTCTCCTCGATATGATAATCGTGGTAGGCTTTTTTATTACTGATGGTTGGGGTGGTCTTTTTGTCGCTCATAATCTATTGGTTTGAAGTCCCGGATCAGTCCGGAACTGAACAAGGTATAGTTAGACGTTCCAGCCCATTTTCCGAAGATCGGCCAGAACATCATCCGCGGGCTTACGATCGCCGAAAGTGGCGTAAATTCCCAGGATCTGCTCGATCTCAGAGATGGCTTTTTCATTATTCTTATTGATCTCCAGTACTTTAACATACTGTCTCAGCGCCGCATTCATCTTTTCTTTCATGTCGGTTACCTGAGAGTCGCGGTATTCTAAGAAAAGACCATAATTGAGATGCGTTTTCTCTTTTAGTTGAAGGACCTCGGCAGATTCGGTTTGTCCGTCGAGCAGTTGCAGGGCTTCCACATACTGATCCTGTTCCAGCATCTGATCAACCTGAGCCTCCAGTGTTTGGGTGTTGGATTTATTCTGTCCACAGGCGGTGAGACCGATCAATAGAGAAACAGAGAGTACAAGATATTTCATAAATCAGGGGGTAATGATTGATAATGGATTTAAACTGATTGATAGCACAAAGATAATCATACTTAGCCAGCCAAGCACTTTTCGTGTGGGGGTAAGCGGCTTTTCTATGAGTACCGGTGGGTGTTCGACCTTAACGATAAAGGCGATGAAAAAAGTCCAGAACAGCCAGATCGCGGAAGAGTCTGAATTCACACCGCTTTTTATCACATATAAGTAAACCGCTGAACTGATCAGGGAAAGCGGAAACAGGGCGGAGATCCAGTATTGATCGCGGTTAAATGCCTTACTCATGATAAGGATGAGCACCGCTGCCCAGATCAGCCAGGAAAGCATCCCAAATGGGTGGTCAAAATCGGAAACCCAGTTGTAGATCATCGGCACGGCTTCAATTCCGGCGAGAATGGTTATAAAGGTGAAGAATAACCGGGCAACGATCTTATGCTTTTTATAGCCGATCAATGAATAAAGGATGTGTCCGCCATCAAGTTGTCCCACCGGCATCAGATTTAATGCCGTAAAAAAGAGTCCGAACCAACCTGCCAGTAAGAACGGATAGTGCATGATCTCCCACATGGGTGGGGCAGCATCAAAAAAGGAAGAAAGAAAACTGTAAAGCGGGGTTTTACCGAATAAAAAAGCAGTGAGTCCTTCCTCCAGAAAAGGTTCGTCAGGGTAATGGCCATTGGCATTGTAGAAATTTACCACCGAACTGTGATCGCCGAAATTATTGAGAAATTCGGCCGGGGGCAGGTTCGAAAATCCGATAAGCAACACGATCAGTGAAACCACAAATCCGGCCAGAGGTCCGGCCACGCCGATATCGAACAACTTACGCGTATCGTGAATCTGTTCTTTGATGCGGATCACCGCTCCCAGCGTACCGATCCCGACCGGCATGGGGATATAATAGGGTAACGTAACCCTCACTTTATGATAGACGGCAGCGAAGTAGTGCCCGAATTCATGAAACGTTAAAAAAGAGAGCAAGAGGGCGGCAAACAGGGCTCCCGTAAGCAGATCTCCTCCCGAAGGATAGGGAATCGGGATGCCACCAAGCATGAATGTCTGAATATCCCGGCCCACTAAAAAAGTGCTCACCACCGACACCGATGCGAAGGTGAGTACAAACAGCAGTAAATGGAACCCGATCGTTTTTAAGGTCGGCTTATTCTTTGGCTCAGTGTTAACAGGTGATTTCTCTTCTTTAGTGACTGATTCTTTTAAAAATTCCTGATAGTTATTATCCAATATCTTTTACTTACTAATAATTCGTTATTTAGCTCTCGAAACAGGCATGGTCATACATCGTGCGCCACCCCGGCCCCTGCACAGTTCATGGCCTTGAAAACTGATGGCGATCTTGTTCTCTTCGGAGAGAACGAGCGGATTACGGCTGTATTCTTCCACAAACTCAAATTGGTTCATAAATGAGTAGCCATGATCTATGAGTGCATTGAATGTTTTGGTATTTCTTTCGTAACCCACAATTACACCCGGCGCCAGGGCAAAAACATTGGCACCGTCGGTCCACTGCTCGCGGAACTGACTGGTTCGGTCCTCTCCGCCACACTTTATAAAGGTGTAGTCTCTGCCGGAAAACTCCTTCAGTGCTTTTTGCAGATCCGAACGATGTTCAGCCACGATCCGGTCTCCGTCTTTTTGTAAAGCCACCACATTGTCTTTTTGTTCCATGATAGCCGGCGGAAAAGCGATACACTCGGAGGCGCTGGCAAAAGTGAAAATGGTATCGAGGTGCATGGAAGATCGCTGTTTGGGAATATCAACAGCCAACACGGTTTCCACTCCGTGGCTGAGTAACCCTTCTGCAGCTTTCATAAGTCCGGTAAAGGAAGTGCGCTCACTCATTCCAATCAGCACCAGTTTATCAGATTCTACCAGTACATCTCCGCCTTCAATAGACTGATGCCCGGAGATACGGATCGCATTCTTTTTCACATCACTGAATAATGGATGGTATTCAACCAGAGTTTCCATCAGTAAAGATTCCCGCAATCGGGTATCGGTAGCTGCCCGCGAAACGAGAATGCTGTCGCCAACCACAGCGGCCAGATCCCGGGTGAACAACAGATTTGGCGTAGGTAATAAATTGAATTCTTTAGAGCCTTTCAGGGTGCCCTGTATGCTGAACGTGAGCAGATCGTCGGCATTCAGCGAAAGCAGTTCCTGCTCAATGGCAGAGAGGTTGTACTCGGGAAATTCCCGCAATAACTGCTCAATATAATAAGCCCGGGCATCGGAACTGGAGATCGTTTCCCGGAACAGGTCTACGATCTCGAACACCTTGCCGTTTTCGGGCATGGCTGTCTTAAAGATGTCGAGCATATCGAGGTGTTCGCCCCTGGCATCCTCCTCAAAAATGATATCATCGAAGAGTAGTTCGTCTTTTAATTCCGGGTTCACCAGAGACACTTCGTGCCCCGGTGTGTGCACAATTACTCCTTGTAAATGACCGATCTCTGAAGAAACGTTTATGTCCATATGCTGGTTTTTGGTGACTACAAGCTAAATATAGGGTTATCTCAGCCCATAATTAAAAAGTAATTGTATCTCTTAATACCTATATTTTTGGTCGATAAATAAAGTATGGCAACACGCTCCGAAATAGAATCCCTTTTAGTTTTACTCGACGATCCCGATCCGTTCATTCAGGAAAGTGTGAACTCCCGGTTCAATGAACTCGGGGAGAATGCCGTTCCTCTGCTGGATGAATTGCGGGCTGACACTTCCGATCCGGAGGAAAAAGAACGAGCAGGAAATATCATGCACCGTCTTACCTTCGAAACGCTAAAAGCTGATTTTTCGGATCTTCTGGAACAGGGGGTTAAGAACCGGAAGATGCTGGAAGAAGCCATGCTTATCCTGTCGCGATTTGGAAACCCGACCCTGCGGAGCTCACAGATCACCAAAAAACTGGATCATTATGCGGAAATGGTCGAGCCAACCATTCGCTATCGGCTAGATGAACGCCGCAAGATGAAGCAGCTGGTCAAATTTGTTTTTGAGGATCTGAATTTCAGCGGTGATACCGAAGATTACCACAATCCCGCTAATTGTTTTCTGGATCAGGTGATCAATCGCCGGAAAGGATTGCCTATCACACTAAGTATGGTTGTTATGTTTCTGGCCCGCCGACTCGAAATGCCGTTCTTCGGGGTAAACATGCCGATCCATTTCATGCTTAATTATGTGGGTGACAAAGAAGAAGTACTTATCGACCCTTATGATAATGGCGCTGTTGTTACGTATGATCAGTGTTATTTCTTTCTCAAAAAGAACAATATCGAACCCCGGCCGGAGCATTTTAAGATCGCTTCTGATCTGGAGATCGTGACCCGCTGTATCCGTAATCTCATCCACAGTTACGAACGGCAGGAGAAACCGGACCGCATCGAACATCTCAAGGAATTACTCTCCATCGCGGAAGCCTACGAGTGATCGCAGTACACTGAATCTCAAGGCTTGCTGTAAGTCATTTGTCCTGTCTCAGTTTCTAAAGAATATTTTACATGCTGCCCGGATTGAGTGGAGTGTGTTTGCAGTAGTTTTTGTAGGAATAAAATCTATATTGTTCAGTCAGATAGCCGGGGCTATCAACTTAATTCCTATTTTCTAATTTCTCATTTCAAATCTCACTAAATATCACCTTGGATTAACCGGCTGGAGCCTGCCGGAATGGGTGGGTACATTTTTCAGGGAGCAAACAAAACCCGCAGATTTTCTTCCACAATATGCGAGTGTGTTCAATACTGTAGAAGGGAATACGACCTTTTATAATACTCCCAGTCGGGAACTGGTTAAACAATGGGGAGAGAAGACCCCGCCTGATTTCAAGTTTTGTTTTAAGTTTCCCAAGGAATTCACGCATATCAGGCGATTACACAACGTAAAACACGACGTTCTACTATTTTTGGATGTGTTTGAAAGCATCAGGGAAAAGCTGGGGCCGTTCTTTATTCAGTTTCCGGATACCTTTGGGCCGGATGAATTATTCCGGCTGGAGGAAGTGCTAAGTTACCTTCCTAAAAATCTGAGCTATGCCGTGGAAGTTCGTCACCCCGATTTTTTCGATCATGGCAAAAACGAACATAGTCTGAATACATTATTGAGCAGTTTTTCCGTGGATCGGGTGATCTTTGACACACGTAAATTATTTGCCACCAAAACCGATGTGAGGTCCATCCGCGAAGCACAACAGAAGAAACCCAAAGTTCCTGTTCGGTTTGATGCTATAGGTTCCCGCCCTTTCGTGAGGTATGTGGGGACCAACGATATCCTGAACAATGAGGCCTATCTTAAAGAATGGGCCATAGTGGTAGCCGACTGGATCAAAGAAGGGTTACATCCATACGTATTTATCCATACACCCGACCGGATCTCGCAGCCGAATATGGCCACACATTTTCATAAGTTATTATCCGAGCTGATCCCGATCGAACCACTGCCTCAGTGGCCGGTGAAACGGGAACAGCAATTGGGATTATTCTAAATCAGATCGCCTGATTTACTGAGAGACGTTCTTTTTGCTCCGGAGAGATCTTTCCTTGTTTGGCGTCTACACTTTGTGTGGCATATGGAATAGCTTCTAATCTCTCCTTTTGAATGGGTTTACCGGTGGTAAGGCAGATGCCGTAGTTTCCGGTTTCGATGCGACCTAATGCCGCTGTTATTTTTTCCAGCTTTTCATTCTGCTTTTCGATCAGCGTATAATTCGTTTCTCTGATCTCTTCTCCTGATCCCAGATCTCCCTGATGATGGGCAGTGCCGGAGGCGTTATCATCCATTTTACTTTCTATCTCATCAATGGATTCCTGAAGGGTTCGGATCTTTTGTTCAGCTTCAGTTTGTTCGTCGAGCAGGCGTTCTTTAAAATGCTGAATTTCCTTTTCACTTAAATGAGTACTGTTAACGGGAGTTTCTTTAGTGTCAGACATAATACTTTAAGTAATTAATTTTATTGTTCCATAATTACTTACTTAACAAGAGCTGACATGTTCCCGTTTCAGTTTTCCAATACCGCGATCATAGCTGTTGAAGTAACAAAAGGCAGTTGTTCAACCTTTTGCATTAATTCAGGTTCCTTTCCGGGTTCTGCTTTAATGTTCACCGTTCTCGGGTAGTTCTGGATGACCCGGTAAGCGGTATTTCTGTAAAGGCCCATTATTGATTTCATAGTTTTCTCATCCACCGAATAGCGAAATGTGAGGATAAGCCGGGCTTCAGTCATAGATTCAATGATTCGGTCAGCCATGGTATTGAACTGTTCTTCGGTCATGCCTTCCCGGGTTAGTGAATTACGAACAGAGACAGAATCGACGCTTGATTCCACATATTCGACGGATCTGATCTGTGGATGCGCCCGGAGTTGATGCAACGTACTGTCGGACAGGGCAGAAAGAAGCTGGATCTTTATGGGCTTGATCTCATTCGAAGTGATCACAAATCCTTGGCGATTCATTTCCCGCTCTGCATATCCCGGAGAAACAGTATCTGCCAGATACGCAATAAATTCCCCTTCCAGAAAAGAAACTTCCCCTTGCTGTGCGCGGCGAAGAGCTTCATCCCCAATAGTCTGAGCCTGAACGATTGGAGCGGAAAGTAAAAAAAGTGCGAACAGAAAGGTTTTCATAACAGGCTTAATCCTGATTTTGAAGGGTTATCATAGCGGTGTTTGTAACATAAACTAACAATTCCAGATCATCCATCACCTCTTTTTCTTTACCGGGCTCTGTTTTTACAACCACCATATTCGGTGGTCTTTGTAGTACATTCAAAGTTAGCTCAGGTTGAGTAGCACTGAAAGTCTCAGCCATTTCGGTAGTAACATCCTCCTCAAAAGTGACCACATAGCCGGCGTTTTCAGCTATCCGGATCAGAAAATTTCTGTACCGTAACGAATCATCGGGATTCATATTCTTTTCTTTCACCGAGGCCAGAAATCGTTCCTCATCAAATGTTCTTTGCAGATGCTCAATGTGTTGGATATATGGATGATAGAGCAGATCGGTAAGTTGTTTATTACTGAGTTTTTGAGGGATGCGGCCGTAAAGCGGGGCAATTTTTAATTCAAGGATCTCATACCCCAGGCGCTTGAATTGATATTCCACAAAACCGGAGGTTACGGTATCAGCCAGCTCAACGATGATCTTTCCTTTTGCAAACTTGATGTCGCCGGGTGGCAGTTGAACGATCTGATCAGATTGCTGAGCGGAGACAGGCAACCCCATGGCAAGCATGAGGCCCAGACAGTAGCAGAATGGTTGAAAAAATTTCATAATAAAAGTAACCCGATCAATAACTATAGGTTAGTAAGCAAAAGAAAGAATTTTTGCAGAATATTGGAAACACAAAAGAGCAAAAAACCTCGTATTTTTAAGGCTCTGTACGATTCACGACTAATTAACGCACCTATGAGTAAAACGGCCGAAGCCGATTCCATCATTACTAAAGAAGCGAAGAAGAGACGCACCTTTGCCATTATCTCTCACCCCGATGCCGGAAAGACCACTCTTACCGAGAAGCTTTTGTTATATGGTGGAGCGATTCATGAAGCGGGATCCGTTCGTGCCCGAAAAGCCGCCCATCATGCCGCTTCCGACTGGATGGCTATCGAGAAAGAGCGCGGTATTTCAGTGACATCCTCTGTTATGCGGTTCGAGAAAGACGGCATCAAATATAACCTGCTGGATACTCCGGGCCACAAGGATTTCTCGGAGGATACTTTGAGAACACTCGTGGCGGCCGACTCCGGGTTGATGGTGATAGACGTGGCGAAAGGGGTGGAGGAACAGACCGAGAAATTATTCGAAGTGTGTAAACTGCGAGAAGTACCGGTTATCACATTCGTTAATAAGTGCGACCGGCCTGGTATGGACCCGCTGGAAGTTCTTAGTAATGTGGAAAATAAACTGGGAATTGAGGCGCTGCCTGCAGCCTGGCCGATGGGGTACGGACAAAAATTTCAAGGGATCTACGATGTGCTTGGCAAGAAAGTGCATGTATATGAAAAAAGTGATCATGGAGCAAAGAAAGCAGTCACAGAGGTGCTGGATGTGGAAGACGCATTGGCACAAAGCAATTTGTCGGAAACAGAAAAGGATGCTTTTCGTGAAGAACTCATGCTCATCGAGGATATGTACCCGAATATGGATCGGGAACTGTATAATTCAGGTAAAGTAACCCCGGTATTTTTTGGTTCTGCTCTCAATAACTTCGGCCTCGATGTGTTCCTGAATTACTTTCATGAATTGGCCCCGCCCCCACAGGGATATGAACATTCTGAAGGGACAGACCGGGATCTTAATGAACCGTTTTCCGGGTTTATCTTTAAAATGCAGGCCAACATGAATCCGGGCCACAGAGACTGCGCAGCCTTTATTCGTGTGGCATCGGGTAAGTTCGAACGCGGGCAGGAAGTGGTGGTGAGCAGTACCGGAAGGAAAATTAAAATGGCAACTCCGCATACGCTGATGGGTGATGAGCGCCAACTTATGGAAGAAGCTTATCCCGGTGATATCGTATCTATTTTCAATCCCGGAGATTTCAGGATAGGAACCACGATCTATGAAAAAATTCCGGTTCGGTTTGATGTAATTCCTCTCTTTACTCCCGAGCATTTCCAGAAAGTGGCGACCAAGGATCCTTTTAAAAGAAAACAGCTGAGAGAAGGGTTACAGCAATTATCCGAAGAAGGGGTGGTTCATGTGTTTGAAGTACCGAATGGCGTTGGAAACGAGTTATTACTGGGAACGGTTGGTGTGCTTCAGTTCGAAGTGGTGGAGCATCGTATGAAAGAAGAATACAACGTGGAGCTCATCAAAACCCCGGTTGCCTATCATTCAGCCCGCTGGTTACCGAACGACCGGGATGATGTGATCGAAAAACTGGAAAAAAGCTATTCAACCCACGTGACCAAAGACATTGAGGAAAATCCGATTGTATTGTTTGATTCGATGTATGCTCTGAATCAGGCTGAAGAAAAAGTTGGTGCCGAAAACCTCTTCAAGTTTAAGCAGGGGTAGGCAACATTACGCCTGATTGCTATCTGTATCCATCTACAGTTTATTATTCCCATTCACGAGCGAAGCGAAGTGACCTCAGAATTATAGCCAAAGAACCTGAGACTGCTTCTCCGCCGCTTGGCGGATCGTAGATGGATGCTTTTTCATATTCAAAAACAGAGAACCAGCTGCATTCACGAGCGAAGCGAAGTGATCTCCGAATTTCAATCCGGGGTTTCCGTCTGACCGCTGTGAACGGTCTGACGGTTGGGTAAGACAGAACTCAAGGATAAGCATTATTCAACATTCTTCTGAGAATTTTAAATGAATAAGTAACACTGATAGTTCAGGATCAGGTGATTTTGTACTTGGCATTTAGAAAGCAATAAGTTATCAGCTGTTAGTTTGTAACTTGTCTTACTTTTCAATCTCTAGTAATAACTATTT
>DLCN01000031.1 GCA_002480645.1 Balneolaceae bacterium UBA7797 | reverse complement strand
AAAGTCATAGTATTCTGAGTGACTGATCAATGTAGAATTAAAAATGATTCAATGATCCTGAGTTACGGAAGGTGAACAGGAACTTATCTCCATCTGACGGATATCCCGTCTGATGGATGAACAGCCTCACATTCAAATCCGTCAGACCGGCCCCAGCGGTCAGACGGGAGCCCTTTCACTTACTATTGGACAAGTCATCCGGAAGGAGGAGCGAACGCGACGACTGAAGGATCTGCCCAACGTGGATCTAACTGGTTCTTTTACTTGGCGGACTCTTCGCTGGCGCTCTGAGTGACTTTTCAATGTAGAATTAAGAATAATTCAATGTTCAATGGAGGTCATCGCGAGGGATGAATATCCCGTGGCGATCTCCATGGTTCGAACATAATCTTGGAGTTTGCTTCGCTCCGCTCGCAATGACTGGTTAATTAAGAATGATTCAATGATTTACCTGCATTCTTAAAAAAGGAGCCTCCCTCTCCTACTGCAGGTGAGGGAACGAGGGAGAGGTCGTTAATCATGATGTCAGACTCTTCGGTCCGATTCCCCGGAACCTCGTGGTGGGCACCTATTTTCAAAAAAAAAGCCGGACATTACTGCCCGGCTCTTAGTACTCTCTTAACGTTCGTCGTGTGTGTTGTTACTTAATCAGCATCATTTTCTTTGTCTGAACGAAGGACCCTGACTGAATGCGATAGATATAAGTCCCGGAGGATAATCCGGAGGCATCGAACTGCACCGAATGCCATCCTGCCTGCATCTTCTGATCTACCAGAGTGGAGACCTTCTGCCCCAGCATATTGTATACTTCCAATCGAACCTCCCCTGCTTTCGGAATTCCGAAACTGATGGTGGAAGTCGGGTTGAACGGATTCGGATAATTCTGATTCAGGCTGAATTCACCGGGAACCTCATCATTTAATTCACTTGATGTTCCGAGCTTAATATTCAGTATCAGGATCACCTGTACCGAAGCTCCTTCGGTGTCTGTCACCGTTAGCGTCACCGAACCTAAACCGGTATAAGCGGGTGAACTCAGCGTGATCTCAAGCGTATTCGGATCAAAGGTGAGGATCACATCCGACGGATCTACCACTACCTGAACATCGAGGGCACTGAGTGCATCTTCTATATCCGCAAAGGAGGAATCAAGCACGAGTGATAAGGTATCGTTCGTGGTGAATTCGAGGGTATCCGGGATCTGAATGATAAACGGAGCGTCATTCACCGGATTCACTGTCACCATCATCGTATCCGTTACGGATTGTCCGCCCGGATCGGTGGCTCTGAGAACGATCTCTCCGGTTCCGCTGCTGTCCTGTTTTGAATGAAAGATCAGTGTATCTGATTGCAGTTCTATCAGCAGGAAGCCCGGACTGCTTACAATATCGAAACTAAGGCTCTCTCCTTCCGGATCTTCGAAATGATCACTCAGTACGGCCACTGTATCGATACCGAAATCTTCATCCAGTTCCACATCCATCAATGCAGAAGCTACGATCGGAGCCTCATCAGGCGCAACCGGAGTACTGAAGCTGTTCCAACCGGACCAGACCGAGGTTCTGCTATTTGCAGTATCCGCAGACTGAACCCGCCAGTAGTATTTGGTCTCATACATGAGTCCGTTCACAGTAAGCATCGTATCAATGCCCATTTCTTCCACATCAGGAGTTGAAGTGGTGTCAGAATACAGTCTGAAGGTATACTCAACGGCTTCATCCACCCTGCTCCACTTGAAGGAAGCTGAGTCTGAAGCGAGTTCCGTTTCATCAGCAGGTTCCAGTAATACCGGGGCCGGAAGTTCATCAAACTTCGTGGTGAAGGTGAAGGTAGATGACCAGTCGGTAGTATCACTTTCCAATCCAATGGACCGGACTTTCCAGAAATATTCGGTATGAAACTCCAGTCCGTTCACTACCACAGAGGTATCGGTGATCACATCTCCGGCAAGTAACGTACCGAACGCCATTTCTTTGGATACGGCGTATTCATAGTTCACCGCACCATCTGTAGCCGACCATACTAAGCTTACCGTAGTATCGGCGTTGATCTGACCGTTTAATGGCGATAGTAATACCGGTACTGAAGCATCCAGTGCTTTTGTTCTGAACGTGGCCGGTTCCGAGAAATCACTTTCCCCGGTACCGTTCGCCGCTTTCACTCTCCAGTAATAATCGGTGAAGTAATCCAGTCCTGATATGGTAAAAGAGGTATCCGCCACAGAATCATCCGCGATCAGGCTGCTGAATCCCTCGTCGGTGGCCACCTGAATGGTGTATGACTCCGCATGTGGAACCATTCCCCAGATCAGGTCCAGCGTGGTTAATTGCTGTTTGGCACTATCGGCCGGTGAAATGAGTACAGGAGATTCGGGTGCACCGGGTTTAGTGGCGAATTCGTAGATCGCACTCCAATCGGAGGTATCCTGAGCACCTATTCCTCGTACCCGCCAGAAATATTGCGTTTCGTAGCTGAGCGCCTCGATCGCATACAGCGTATCAGGGGTATTCGCAGTAATAGCCGGAGCATCAAAAACCGCAGTAGTATCTACCTGAAGCTCATAGTTTATTGTACCCAAAGCCATGCTCCAGCGAAGTACTACTGCAGTATCAAGGTCAGCGGCACCGAATGCCGGTTCGAGCGGAACCGGAACAGAAGCATCCAGCGCTTTAGTCTCAAATGTTCTGCGTTCGGAATAGTCACTTTCACCGGTGGAGTTTGTGGATCTCACCCGCCAGTAATAATCGGTGAGATAATCCAGTCCGGTTGCGATAAAACTCGTATCGGAAACCATGTCCTGAATATGGAACGAAGCGAATGCGCTATCGGTGGAAACTTCCACGATATAGCTTTCCGCACGTGCCGCCTCATTCCAGCTCAATTCCAGCGTAACCGGTTGTTCCGTCACACTGTCGGCCGGTGAAACTAACATTGGAGTTTCCGGTGCTTCAATTTTTGTCGTAAAACTAAAAGGTTCACTCCATGCAGAGGTATCTTCCGCTCCGAAAGCTCGTACCTGCCAGTGATATTCGGTAAGGAAATCCAGTCCGGTCAATGGGGCTTCGGTCGTACTTCCTGTAGTATCCGAATAGCTTACTGTCTGGAAGGTTGAATCGGTAGAGACCCGGTATTCATAGTTCAGGGCTCCTTCTGCTGTTTCCCAGTTCAGAACCAGCGTCGTATCCGTACCGGTCAATCCGTCGAGCGGAGAGGTCAGTATCGGAATTCCTGCCGGGATCGCTTTGGTTCGGAAGGTTCGGGATGCAGTAAAGCCACTCTCCCCTCCCGTGTTTTCTGCTTTCACCCGCCAGTAATAATCGGTGGAGAAATCCAGACTGTGTAAGATTGCCATAGTGTCTGCCAATGGCTCTTCACGATCAACAGTGGTAAAGGTCTCATCCCCGGAAAGCTGCAACAGATACTGATCAGCCCGGTCAGAAGCAGTCCACATAAAGGTCATCGTTGTATCCGTCCCGACCAGGCTGTCCATAGGACTCAGTAATTCCGGAAGTGCAGGTTTTTCTATGATGGTTTTGAAACTCAGGGTATCGCTCCAGTCAGAGGTCCCACCCAGATTCTCCGCTTTCACTCTCCAGTAATACTCGGTGAGATAGTCTAATCCACTCACTAACATTTCCGTACCGGTAAGCGAACTATCCACTATTATGGAGGCAAATAACGAATCGGTACTCAGGCTGAGAGTGTAACTCCCGGCATTCTCAGATGCCGCCCATGAAAGGGTTAAACTTGTATCCTGATCCACTTCATCATCAAGAGGATTCAGACTTACCGGAGTTACCGGTGGATTGATTCGGATCACATCCACATAGCCCGGTTGGGCAGTAGTAGTTGGCACCGACGGACCGGGTTCATCAAAGGTGAGATAACTCAGATCGAACATCATGGTATCGCGGTGCATCACTGCTTCTTTTTGATGGAAGCGAAGTTTAAGCACTTCTTCCGATCCACCTAAAAAGCTGGTTCCGGCGGATGCGATATTCAGATAATCCAGAGAATCGAGTACTTCCACACTGGATCCGCTGCTCATGGTACCGTCTGTGCTATATCCCAGATATTCTAGCCGGGTGGTATCGTATTTCACCGAACTCTGAAAAGAAAGCAAATTATACGGACTCAGATCCGTGGTCTTAATCGCAACGGTGATTGTATCGGGATAGCTCACTGTTTGAGTATCGATGTACGCATCAAAATCATTCACACGTACGTTGACATCCACAGAACGGAAACCGTCCACATCCACGGCATTTATGATCACATCTCCCCTGCTCAATGCTTCAAATTGTCCGGTGAGAGAATCGATGGTGGCGATGGTTTCATCGCTGGTGATCCAATGATAGGGTGCCTCTCCGTTTCCACCGGTAACAGCAAAGGATAGTTCGTCCCCGATACTCACTGCAGTATCCGCAATATTTACCAGAATATCCGGAGCTGCCAGTACTGTAAATCGGCCATTGAATAATTCTGCTTCCAGCTCTTCATTCAAAGCGGCATGGGAAATATTGATATTCGATGACCCGCCGGCATTCTCTTTCACTGTAAAATTCACATAAAAGAGAGCTCCGCTACCTGCGAGGGTATCCGTTCCGGCCGAGGCGATCTCAATGGTTCCGTTCACAATATTAACGGTTGGTTCTCCCCAGGCTTCAGTAAGTGCATTTGCTGCGGTAACCCCGTTGAACGTGAGATCATTTTCATCGTATTGCAGATTTATTTCAGCTGAAAGCACCTGCAATCCGGTCAGATCAGAGGCCAGTACCGGGAGCAAAAAGCTCTTGGTCTGACGTACTGAGGTATCCGGTATGGTAATCGCCAGCTCCTGCAAGGTGATCGGTTGCACCCGGAAATACTGGGTGGAATCCCGAAGGCCCTGCGAATCAAAAGCTTTTACCTGCACCAATCCCGGCTTGATCGCTCTGAACAATCCGGTTGTATCGATACTTGCGATCGTTGGATCAGTTACGGACCAGGAATAAGGACCTACTCCGTAACCGGTTACCGAAAATTGGATGGAATCTCCTTCCAGCGGTTGTATTCCCGACCGCGGGGAAATACTGATCCCCTTCACCGTAAGTCTTCCCCCCTCGGTAGTTACCGAAGGTATCCCTTCATTCAGGGATGCAGACGAAAAAGTCAGATCTGTATAATTGAAATAATTCGCACCGGGTTCGATCTGAAGGGTGAGGTACACCAGTACTCCACTCCCTTCCAGCGTATCGGTACCTGCAAACGCGAGCGTATTTGTTCCGGTGTTATACACCACATTCGATACGCTTTCGAGTAAGGTTCCGGTCTTATCAAAGCCTGTGATCCTGAAGATATCTTCATTCAGGCCAAAGGTGAACGATCCGGCCACCACCGCACTGTCTTTGGCGATATCGGTGGTGAGGATCGGAAGTTTTAAGGTATTTCCCTTGATCTCAGACGTATCAGGGATCGAAAGATGGATACTCTGTGCCCGGGAAGTTGTTACCGGCACAATGGCCAGTAACAATCCCACAGCAAAGAATAATCTTCTAAGGTTTCTTATGAATTTCATGGATGTCTCCGTTTAGTGGGTTCGGATTGTGCTTATTTGATGAGCATCATTTTCCGAACTCTGGAGAATCCTTCCCCATCATCTCCGTGAACTTCAATTCGTAATAAATAGGTACCACTGCTATAGCGTGAGGCATCCCACTGCATGGTGTAGCGACCTGCTTTCTGTCGTTCCTGTACCAGCGTATGCACCAACTGACCCAGCATGTTATACACGCTTACCTGCACATCCCCGTTCACCGGAAGATCGTACGAAATATTAGTGGTCGGGTTAAACGGATTCGGATAATTCTGATTCAGCGCAAACTCGGAAGGCACCGCCGATTCATCTTCTACCGATGTGGCATACACTTCGTTGAACTGCGTGGTTATCTCAGCTTCGTTCACTACAAAGCGGTCGAAGGATACATTATCACCCAGAGTATATTCTGAAGGTGATTCTTCCGAGAATCTGATCGCTCCGATCAATCCTTTTTCTGTAAGCGGAGAGTCAGAAGCTATGGCTACACGAATGGTATCGCCTTCAATTCGGGATATCATGGTGAGGTTGTCTTTGAATGGTGAGTTCACCAGCTCCACTTTATTAACCGTATGTCCCGGAAGTACGATATCAAATTCGGTACCATACAAAGCGGTAAGTCCATTGTTCTGCAGTTCCATTTCCATCGCGCCGGACTCTTTTCCGATGTTAAGTGCGAGTGCCTGAGTGAAGTCCACACCCACCTGCTTACCCTGACCCGGGAAGCCGGAGATCATACCTACTACATATTGTAATACATAGGATGCATCCATGGCAGAAACACTTCCGTTACCACTTACATCCCCGGCAGCTAATGCAGTGCCTGATAATAACTCGCTGCCAACTACGTGAAGCAGGATCTTGGAAGCATCAAACGCTGAAATACCGCCGTTTTCGGTCACATCACCCAGAAGTATTCCATTTCGTCCGGTGAGGAACGGCCGGTAGCTTACGGTACCACTGCTAATGTAGATCCTGTCACCCAGTCCCTGAAGGTTCTGATCGCTGCCCTGATTTACAAATGGACCGGTCGGATCTCCCCAATAGTTATTGATCGCAACAACATCTGTTCCTGCACTCTGGAAAATGCTGTAGTGATTATTGTTGTAGAAATTACTGAACTGAATGGTCGGGTTCGCTCCGTACCATAGGTGCATACCGGAATTATTACTGTGGAAATCAGAATAACGGATGGCAGGATAGGCATCGGTAGAGATTCTTACTCCCTGCTCCGAATATGAGAAGAAGGAAGAATCCACCCGCATATCTGAGTTGATCTGCGCCGCATAGCGGGCATATCTGGAGATCACATTTTTCATATAACTACTGTCGGCAGCAGCTCCGGAGATCCGGAGACCTTCCCAGTTGGTCATTCCCGGTTGTACACCGGTCGTATCTTTATTGGTATTTCCGGCGTAGGTATCGTCCTGGAACGAGGTGAATACGATCTTTTCATCTACCGAACCTAAGGCTTCGAAATATCCGTTCAGATTAAAGCTTACACCATATTTACTCTTAAACACGGTTCCTTTATTGATGAAGAGGGAATCCGCAGCATCCAGGGTAACTGTAGAGTTAGCTAACCACAGATTTTCATTAAAGCCTGCCGGCTTCGTACCACCTAACCAACCTTTTATAGTACCGCTTACCGCAGTAAGACTATCAAATTCGTTGTCATAGATCACATTTCCACTGTAGAAATTACCACGATCGTTCACTGTTCCGGCTTTGGATAGTTCTCCGGTCACCTCAATGGGCCAGCCGTTACCGGTGAGGGTATCATCTACAATAATTGCCCGCGAACTTTTAATACCGGAATATCCATTCATGCTGATCTTATTGCCGGAAATGGTAAGTACCGTATCTGTTGCCGCATTACGAACAGTTGCATCGATACCATGATACACGTTTCCGGTAATGGTATTCTGCTGAAAGGTCATCGGACTTCCTACATTTGTGATGTAGATACCGGAATTACCATTATTCTCGATCACAGAGTTTGATATCTCTCTGAAATGATTCGACACATAGCTGCCTCCGGCATAATTGGTACCGCAAACCCCGATATAATTATTATTACGTATCACGGAATTGCGAATGGTCGCTGCTACCGGCGTATTGCTGTAGTAATTCTGGTGATTGATCGCACAGTAATTTCCACCGGTTGCATTTTCTTCCACCAGTGAGTTGGTCAATGTGAATCCTGCTGAGGCTGCCCGGATCCCTTCCTGATTTGCGTATTGAATGGTAAGATTATCAAAATCATTCAGAAAGCTACCTGAATCTAACGCCAGGTACAGGTTTTCGTAATAGCCATAGCGAATCACTACATGCTCCAGCACACTGTTCTTGGTGATATTATCATTCCCGGCATCCGTTAATGCCAGGTGATACCAATCACCAGGGGCTGCGGATGTAGTATCATCCAGGGCATTGGTCTTTCCACCGTAATCATGGTCACGGTAAGAAGTGAAGACGATCGGGAATTCGGCCGAACCGCTTGCTACCAGCATACCATCCACTACATTGAATTGTTCATTGTATGAATAATTGGTCATAGCTCCCAATTTGATGGTAACACCCGGATCGATCACGAGGGTATCACCGGCAGCGACAGTAGTTCCTTCATCCAGAAACTGATACACCGAAGAGGTGATCTCATCCGGGAAGGTTATGCTGAGTGTATCACTGAGGTTACGTCCCACTAATCCCAATACATTATTGTAGGTATTATCTGTGAAGGTATTGCCGTCGAATCCGTTTTCATCCACGTAGCGGTTACCCAGTTTTCCCCACATACTGATACCAACCTGATTTCCTTCAAACGCATTATCAATAAAGCTGGCAGAAGAACTCAGTATCCCGTAACGGCCATTATCGGTAACGGTATTTCCGGTATAGAACAGATCGGTTTCATCTACATCTTTTGAATAGATATTGATCCCGTCATTTCCGTTTCCTGATACCGTATTCCCAAGAACGGTCATGGCATTTTCCAGATTCTGAATATAGATCCCAATGTGACCATTATTACTGATCGTGGAATTGGAGATATTCTGGTAAAAATTGGAGGTATAACTTCCGCCGGCATAATTGTTACCACAAATACCTATATAGTTATTATCACTTACCGTAGTATTTCGGATAATGGAACCGATCGGCGTATTACCGTAGTAATTTTCATTAACGATCGCACAATAGTTTCCGCTTGCGGCATTGTATTTAACTTCGGAATTCAGCAGGGTGAAACCTGTTGAATTTGCACGAAGACCTTCCTGCATACTGTATTCCAGTGTAAGGTGATCCAGATCGTTTAACAGTGTTCCGCCATCTAATGCCAGATACAGGTTCTCATAATATCCATAACGAATAACCACATGCTCCAGCACACTGTTTTTGGTGATGTTATCATTACTTCCATCAGCTAATGAAAGGTGATACCAGTCCCCGGGTGCTGCTGAGGTTGTGTCGCTTGCCGCATTGGTCTTTCCACCATACGTGTGATCGCGATAAGAAGTAAATACGACAGGAGCTTCAGCGGTTCCGCTTGCTACGAGCATACCATCTCCCACATTGAATCGCTGGGTATAGGAATAAGAACCAAAAGCACCGGATTTAATGATCACACCGGCATCGATCACCAGGGTATCACCGGCAACCACGGTTTCTCCCCCGTCTTCAAACATATACACGCCGGTAGTGATGGAAGTTGGGAAAGATATACTCAAAGTATCTCTTAGTTCGCGGCCAACCAGTCCTAACGCATTATTGTATGTGTTATCTGTAAAGGTATTCAGGTCTGAGAAACCCGGCTCTGCATACGAGAATTCCAATCTACCCCATTGGGCGATACCGGTCAGGTTTTCGGTAAAGCTGTTATCGTAAATATTAGCCCGGGTTGATAAAATTCCATATTTACCATTTCCGGTGAAGGTATTTCCTTTGATCGTTGTGGTAGACGCTGAACTCCAGATCGAGATCCCGGAGGTTCCGTTATCACTGAATTCGTTGTTATAGATATAGCTCTCATTCGGATTACCTTCGGTTACATATAATCCGTTCTCATTATTACCATTGATCACAGAATTGATCAGAGAATCCACATACATACCCTGATCGGTCGCATAGGCATAATCCCGTACATAAATACCGTGATTATTGTAGCTAATATCGCTGTCCTTAATAACTACCGGGCGGTTGGTCTCACCATTTCGCTCAAGGTAAATGCCCAGAGAGCTGTTATACTGAGAGGTATGATCCTCGATCACTGCTTCTACTCCGCTAAGAACCAGACCGTCTGTACCGTTGTAATTCGTTACGTTCCCGGTTAATGAAGTGGGCTGTTTCAACAACTGAATACCTCGGTTCAGGTTATTGGAAACGAAGTTGTGATTGATCACCGGATTCAGGCCGTCTACATACAATGCAGCGTACCAGCTATTGTAACCTGCATACCGAACCACACTGTATTCCATGGTGAGAGATCCGGTATCTCTGATATATATACGACTCCAGTCCCCTTTGGCAGGTTGTGTATTTCTTGCATCGCCGTTACTGTCGCCACCGGCAGCATCATCTTTTACAGAAGTGAAATAGATCAGATCGCCGGCTGTTCCTGTAGCATTCAAAGTTCCGTATACATTAAACTCAACTCCGGTTTCAAATTTTACAATGGTTCCGGGTTCCACGGTCAGAGACTGAGCACTACCAACCGACATGGATTTTTTTACCACATATACAGTATCGGCATGCCAGGTAACTGAATTTCCGGTCATAGCTGTGATCTCTTTCACCGGTAAGGTCGCACCAAAACTCCATGGTGTATAGTCAATATTCATTGTGATCTTGTCTCCGGCACCGGTCGGATTGGTTGCTACCTGCGGACCTGATTTATCACCCCAGTAGTTATATTCTGCGGTAACTTCGCCAACTCCTTCATTATTCAATCCGTAACTGCTGTTACCGCTGATCTCATTATCCTCAATAAGAGGCGATCCAACCTCGATCACTCTGATACCGGTTGTATTAGCTCTGATCTGGTTAAAAGTGATCTCAGGTGATGATCCGTTATCCAGATAAATACCTACTCCGTTGGTATCGATCTGACTATCGTAGATAACCGGAGTTGCGTTAATAGGAACACGTACTCCACCGCCGGTGTTTCTGATAATAGTTGATGACTGTACTTCAAAGTTCAGTGCCAGATCTGAATACACCCCGTATCCACTGTTGTCGCGCAGGGTGGTTGCTTCGATCACCGGACTGGAAGCTCGCAGATCAATACCGTGACCGGAACTGAATCGTAACTCGGAATTGGTCAGATTTACTCCGAAAGCACCTGTTTTGTAGGTGATCAATGCGCCGGTAGAAGCTCCCCCACCATATTCAATGATCACATAATCCAGCACAGACCCCACATTACTGGTGTTATTGAAACGAATGGTTCCCCAGTCACCCGCTGCTTTTGAAACAGAACTGGAAGTGAACGTGATCTCAGAACCTGAGTCACCATCTGCCACCAGGGCTCCATCCACATACATGGATGTTCCTGCATCAAACTGTACAGTTACACCTGCATCAATGGTCAGAGTTGCCCCCGAAGCAATTGTCAGGTCTCCGGTTACGGTATACGGACTGTTTGCCACCGTCCAGGTTGTATTCGCAGACAAGGTATCTGATACCGAGGTTTGCGCAAGAGTTGAGGTAGAAAAAATGATTAGAAAAGAGAATAGTAGAAGTAAACGCTTCATTTTATATAGTGATTGAATTACTGATTTGAGGTCGGTTTTTGCTTTCCCCATACATTCATCATGTACCCTGACAGGTTATAACACCATTCAGAAATGATTAAAGCGTATTTCAAGACATACCGGAGTGAGTTCCCAACGGTTCACACACACATTTCCTAAAATACGGAGTGAAAATAACCGCTGCCCTGCACAATGGAACTACATAAAAAGGTGGTTTTCAGGAATTGCCCGGATTTGAGATGAGATTGTACCGGATTCCCTTGGCAACTGCTTCGGCCCTGTTCCGGGCTTCCAGCTTTTGATAGATATTGCGGATGTGATACCGAACGCCATCCACTGAAAGGAATACTTTTTCGGCCACCGCTTTGTACGAAAGTCCATCCGATAAAGCCGAAAGCACTTCTGTTTCTTTTTCACTTAGTGTGACCGCATCATCTTCTTTGTTCTGGAAAGAAGTGATGACCTTACGCGCAATATTCGGACTCATGGGTGAGCCACCATCCACTGCATTTTTTACAGCTTCAGTGAGTTCTTTAGGACTTACTTTTTTTAGCAGATAACCAACCGCACCATTGCGAAGTGCCTTGAAGATCTTTTCATTCTCATCGTGAATGGTCACCATAAGTACGAGCAGATGCGGATATTGCTCCCGGATCACTTTAACCCCTTCGGTGCCATGCATACCGGGCAGTTCAATATCCAGCAGTATAAGATCGTTATTTCCGAAATCTTTGGCCGAAAAAGCATCTTCACAGCTTTGATAGGTGTTTGTGACCACAATATCCGGATCGAAATCCAGAATGGTCTTCCACCCATCCCTCATAAACTCATTGTCTTCTATAATTGCAACTTTGATCATGCTATAAGAAACTGCATAAATTGGAGAATTAAACTACCTGAACAGGCAGTACTAAGTTGGTACCTTAATTTCCCATTTACAACCCTTGCCCGGCTCGGAGTCCAGCATGATGAGTGCCCCCATTCGGTCGGCCCGGAATTTGATATTTTTAATCCCGTTCACTCTCTTCAACTCAGATTCTTTAAACCCGATCCCATCATCCTGAACACTGAGAAGAATCACTCTCCCTTCATTCTTTAAGGTGATGTGTGCTTTATTCGCTTTCGAATGCCGGGCCAGATTAGAAATAGCCTCTTTAAAGATCAGCCACAGATCCTGTTTTGTTTCAAGTTCCAGATCTATAGTTAACGAAGTGTCGATGTCCATTTCATATTCTATATCCGCCCCTTCAAAGATCTCGATGGCATAGCGCTTACACTTGGTCGAAAAAGTTACCCAATCATCATTTTCAGGATCAATGGCCCATATAATGTCGTTGATCTTGTCTTTGGCTTCTTCGGCACTTTCCTCGATCCTGTTCAGAAATTCATTCTCAGCATTCTCTTCATTTTGTCGTTTCACGGCCTCTGTAAAAAAGCTGATGCTACTCAATGTTGCACTCAGGTCATCATGCAGATCTCTTGCAATGCGGTTTCTCGTTCTTTCTTCTCTGAGCAGTTGAGAAACGCGGAACCGATAGAATACATACCCCCCGGCCAGGATCAAAAACAGGATCAACAAGGCATTTCTTACTTTTACTGTACCAAGTTCCGAATGGATCTCTGCGATCTCCCTGTTCTTTGATCTCATCTGAAACCGCACTTTATTTAATTCTTCTTCTTTGATGCGGCCTCGTTTTTCGATCAGATCTTTTGTTTCTAACAGAGACGCCAGTATCCTGTTTGCCTCAGATAATTCCCCTTTTTCGCTTAATGCCTCTGCTTTAAGCTTTTGCAGGTCGATCAAAAGTGGCGTTTCCGGCATCCGGCGAACAATAGCTAATCCCTCGTCTGCAATGGATAAAGCCTGATCAGGGTTATTTTTTCTAAGCGAATTTTTACCCTTCAACAGTAAATAATTGATCTTTACCGGGGGTTGAACAAGTCGTGGATCGAAGTTATCAAGTACGGGAAATAATGATTCCGATTCATCAAAATCACCATGTTCGAAATACGCCTCTGCAAGAAATAAATACGAGGAGTAATCTTTTCGGTGGAGGGCATTCTGTGCTTCCACTGCCCGCTCCGCCCATTTAATTCTTTCTAACGTGTTACCATTTAGTTTCTCCAGATCACTCAAACTTTTATAGATCGCAACCTCCAGATAAGGATCGTTTAGCTCTGCCTCGGCACAGTTCAGTAGTTCATCGTAAGCCAGATCCAGCTGTTGATTCCGCTTATATGCATTGCTGATGTTAAGGTGAACTCTACACTGATCAGAAATAGAACCGGTCTCAATTTCTAACTGATTCTTATACCGTTCGAGTGCGATATCTATGGCTCCCACCCTTATGTACAGGGAACTGAGTTCACTCAGTAATGCAAATTCCTGATCAGCGGAGGCTCCAAATTCATCGATATGTTCAAGGGCTTCAAAATATTTATCCTCTGATCCCAGGTAATCATTCATTCGGGAAAGCAGTCGGGCCTGAAAGATGATCGTGGATAATTCCTGATCTCTGTCTTCTAATTCGCTGAATTGACGCTGAGCTATTATATAATGATGGTTGGAGGAATCAGGTTGAGAATAGAACCAATATCTGCCTTTCAGGGCATTACTGAATGCCATCCGTTTCAACTCCGGAATGCCCTCTAACTGTAACACTTCTTCGGATAGGTCCAGTGTTATCTGAGGTGCCATTCTGGCCTGTGTACTTCCGTAATCCAGATAAAGGAGCAATAGGGAATCGGTATCCTTCACCGTACTTACCCGTTCATAAAAGGATTGTTTCAGAGCTTCCGGGTCCATAGGAGGTCTGTTTCGGGCCGGGGACTGAGCATTAGCAAAATCCACCCCAATTAATAGTACAAGGATCATTAATTGAAATGCCCGTATAAGCTTTAGTCGTTTAAACGCTAACACTCTTTGATGCTGCCTGTTAAGTCTTACCATCTATTTAAATATGCTTAGTAAAATCCCTGTAATAAACAATCGGTTAATAATTATTCACATAATTGATAATTATTAACTTATGGATGAAAATAAACAGATTTACTTAGATTAATACAAGAAGGGAAAGCAGCTTTTTAAAAAGAAGCCACAGTTGTTATTCTGTGGCTTCCTTTGTTACCCCAAAAAAGCCCGAATCTCTTGATCGCTAAACGCCCTGATCGGGATCGATTAACTTTCGGGCTATCCCCTTTGATACTGCTTCACTGCGGCTGTTAACCTGTAATTTTTGGTAGATATTTCTGATATGATGCCGGACTCCGTCTACTGAGAGAAAGATGGATTTTCCGATCGCTTTATATGATTTACCGGTGGATAATTCTTTCAGGATCTGTAGTTCCCGCTTGTTCAACTTTTCTTGCTCAGGTATATCGGGTAGGTGTAGGGTTTGGATAACCTTTCGGGCAATATTTGGAGTGATCGGTGATCCGCCATCATGAGCATCTTTAATCGCAGCCACGAGTTCATCCGGCGTCACTTTCTTCATCAAATAACCCACAGCTCCGGCTTTCAGTGCATCAAAAATATGATCATCATCATCAAATACCGTAGCCATGATAATGTTGATCTCAGGATTCAGTTCTTTGAATAAGCGAATACCTTCGATTCCTGTCATACCCGGTAACCCGATATCCAGGATCAACACATCGATCTTGGGGATCTCATCGGATGCTAACGCGGATTCGCAGGATTCAAAGGTGGATATCACACACAAGTCGTCATCATAATCGATAAAGGTCTGCCAACCTTCACGCATATATTTATTGTCTTCGATAATGCCAACTGTGATCAATGTTGAATCCTCAAATAATTTAGTTACAAGCGTATTACATCCTGCGTGAGTTAAGCCATTGAACATATTCTATAGTATTGGAAAAAAACTCAAATCCGATCAGGGATCTGAGTCATATCATTATTAGTCATCTCTGTGAGTTTAGAAGGACTTCTACAGAATACATTAAATGGATGTTTTAAAAACTACATAGATATGTGGTTCTGGGGATTAATTATGAGCGTCCAGCGGGTTCCCGAGCCCTGATCGGACTGAAGATCCAGTTCAGCATGTAGTGCTTTTGCTCGTTTTCTGATGTTATTGACCCCGTTTCCAGAGCTCTTTTGTTCCTCCATCATTCCGTTGCCGTTATCCTGAACCACCAGCATCAATCTGGACTTTCTGAACCCGAGGATCACATCTACCCGCTTTGCATTGGAATGTCGCACCACATTTGTGAGCATTTCTTTATAGATCATCCACAGGTGTTGACGTACTTCCATAGTTAACTTTCCCGGGATCACTTCATCAATTTTGAGTGTATACTCGAGCCCGCTACTTTCGAGCAGATCTGAGGCATATCTCCGGCATTTAGCGAGAAATTGAATCCAGTTATCGTTATCAGGATTGATAGACCAGACGATATCCGTGATCTTTTCTTTGGCATCCCCGGCTGATTCTTTGATCAAATCCACAAAATGCTTCTTTCTTTCCTCATCCGAATCTCTTTCCACAGCTTCAGCAAAAAAGCTGATGCCGGTTAACGTAGCGCTGACCTCGTCATGCAGGTCTGAGGCAATTTTAGTGCGCATACGTTCTACTTTTAATAACTGAGCAACCCGGATCTTATAGATGGCATATAATATACTGAAGATCAACACAGCATAGATCATGTACGCCCACCATGTACGATACCATGGCGGTAATACACGAAAACTGAATCTGTCGATACTACCTTCCATTTCAAATACATTCCGGCTTTTTACGAGGAAGGTATATGCTCCTTCGGGAATATTGGTATAATCTTTCTGAGGTTCAGTGGTCCAGTTACTCCAGTTGGCATCAAATCCATCCAGTTTTACTGAGAATTCATTTCTTTCAGGAGCAATATAGCTCGCCGCTGAAAATGTAAATCGCAGCTCATTATCCTTGTAAGACAGAACGATCGGTTTGTCGGGTTCACCGAATCCTCCGTAGATCAATGAATCGTTATGAACATATACTCCCGTTATATTTGATCTGAATTCATAGGGATACTCCCATTCCGGATCTGTTAACTGATACAACCCCTTGGTACCTCCAAACCATACCCCATCCCTGTCGCATTTAATGGAATGTATGGCTTCGCCTTCCCCTATTAAATTATATCTGGCTCTTTCTACCCGGTACTCTTCCCCGGAACGGTAAATTCTTTTTGTAAACATATTATTATTCACCCAGATATCTCCGTTTCCGCATTGCTCAATGGTCAGAACCTGTTTCTCGGTTAGATCTTTGTCGATGTTCCGGAAAAAGGGTGATTTAATGAACGTGTTCTTTTCCGGAATAAACTCATAGATCCCCATATTTCTGCCTCCCTCCGCCGTAAGAAATAATTTCCCGTTGATGACGACCAGATCACTGATGGCAATTCTGTCGGAGGAAGGGGTCTCAATGTCAACGGTCTGAATGGATGTATTTTTTACTCTCCGGCCATTTCCAAACCGGTCGAAGAGGAAATAATCATTTTCATATTGAATGCCCTTGAAGATCTCGATATCGGTTTCAATAGAATCCTGAACCTGATAATTGCCATTTAAACTAAACAAAGTCTTAGAAAGAGTTAGCATCAGCGGATCTTCTGAATGCTTTATAAAACCCGAGAACGGCATTTCGCTGACTTTCTCAAATCCGGATTCAGATTCGACAAATAATTGACCATCAGGTAGTGAGATAAGATAAATGACAGATCCGGCTTTAAACAGGATCCCGTTATGTTCTGTTTTTAGAAATGTATTTTCTCCGGAATTGCTTTTCCATGTTCTTCGGTAAATAGAATGGTCAGCTGAGTTCAGATACTGAACGGAGTCTTTAAACAGCAGTTTATCAATGGTGGCAATTATCCCCGAACTTTTTCCAAAGTAAGTAACAGGCAGATTCATCGGAATGGTTTGAATACCTCCCCACATATTTACCCAAAGGTTCTCTTCATGATCTACATAAAGATCCAGCACACTTTTTGACGTGGATAACAGATCATTACCCGTATGAATATGTCGGATCAGGTTCCCATCATTATCAAAAATGTATACCCCGCCGTACAGCGTACCCACTCCAAAAAGATCGCCAGAGAGTTTTACTCCGGTATATACAAAATCATCAATTACCTGCGATTCTTTCTCAAGTTTAAGGTGCCTGAACTGTGATCCGTTAAAGAGGTACAGGCCGGAATTTTTAAAACCGAGCAGTTCCGTCTCATCAGTAAAAGAAAATGAAAAGGTTAGAATATCATCTTTAAAAAGTCGACTTGATTCCACATAGTGATATTCATCATTCCTGAATTCGTAAATGCCATCAGTTCCATTTACATAAATTTTTCCCTTCAGCTTAAAAATATTGGCAAAGGAATTAGTGAATGGAAATTTGAGTAACGTATCCGGATAGATGATATCAAGCCCATGATTTCCGTACTTATAGATCGCCTCCCCTTTTTGAACAGCATCCCTGTGGACATTAATTGATTCCTCTTTGCTGTAATACTGATCTGAGACTGAATGATAGCTGAGTTGGTTTAAACTGTCGGATCGTATCAAACCGAAATCATTAAATCCACTAACATACAATTGTCCTTTATCGTCGATAAGGATACTTCGGCCGGCCCCTTCATTACCCAGATGCAGATTCATCCACTTGTTGGAGTCGTAAACGGTGTAACCATCACTATCTACAAAGAATAGTATCTGATTGGAATCCTGAACTACATCATGGATTTGTTCCGCAAGCTTAAACTCTTCAAACTGATATTGGGTAGATGAGAAAAGTCCCTGCCCGTAAACAGGCAAGGACTTAAATAAAATTAATACAAGTAGTAACCGTATGTATCTTTTCAAAATTCGTTCACGATCACAGACAGTTAATTATTACACCCCATGGCCGGATCGCACAAATGTCCGTGGGTGTGAGCCCTCATTTCTTCCCTTTTATTATCGATCATTCTCTTTTTTAAGTCATCCACCTGACCGGGAGTACGATGAAAAATTAAATAGATCGAGTATACATTTTCCTCGTTTCGAAATTCATAAGCACCATATTGCATTTTCGGTTCAAGACCCATTCTGCCTTGATCGTCTTTAGAACTAATATATTTCGGTCGTTCTCCATATTTATCGAATGCAGCAGTTACCGAATCTGCATTCAATTCTATTCTGATGATCGAAACTCCCGGTTTTGAAACATCATGAAGATCAAAAGTATCCCTCCCCTTAAATCTGTTTCTGTAGTTCCCGTTTACAGGATCTTTTGGTCCTGCCCCACGTTCTTTTGGATTTTTTTCTGTTCTGAAAAAGATCTTTCCATCATAACTGAGTCTGTTCTCTATGGCATTTGGAGCTCCCGGATGAGATTCAGGTTCAGATGCAGAATTTTTATAATTGTGTGATGTAAATCCGGCAATTAGCAAAAATGAACATGCTATGCCCCAAACTGAATTCTTAATCATCTTTTTTTCCATATCATTGATACTCTAAAAATTGGTGGTTGAATGATCAGACAATGTCATGGCAGATGTACTCCGAATCCCATCTTTTTCTCAGACAGCGCAATAAATAACTAAGACTTGAAAAGTTCAAATTATTATTGCGTTAATTGCCCGTTTGTTTAATCAAATTTTAACTATCCACTTAATTATTTCACCGCATATCTATGCAGTATTAAATAAAAAAAGCCGGACAAACTGTCCGGCTTCGGTTAATTGAGATTCATTTCATCTGATCATTTAATGAGCATCATCTTTCTGCTTTCTATCAGTGAGCCTGAGCGGATCTGATAGAAATAGATCCCGGAGGATAAGCCTGAGGCATCAAAATGTACGGTATGACTTCCTGCCGACTGTTTAGCATTCACCAGTTCGGTGATCATACGTCCCGCAAGATCATATACGGTTAATTGAATCCTGCCGCTATTGGCCAGTTCATATCTGATCACGGTACTCGGATTGAAAGGATTCGGGTAGTTTTGATGTAGTTTAAACTGCATCACCCCTTCCGACTCCCACTCATTGGCTACCGAAATATCAACAATAATGATAATACTGAATTCCAGAACTGCCCCATCCGGGTCCGTAACTTTTACACTTAACGTTGCCTCTCCGGTATAGGCCGGCGAAGTGATAATGACCGCATAATTTTCCGGGTCCACAACAAAGGATATTCCTTCCGGTTCTATGGTCATCTCAACGGTAAGTTCAGCGATCGCATCTTCCAGATCCCCGAACATCCCGTCATAATTTACAAAGAGGGTATCTCCACTCTTAAAATGTAAAGTGTCCGGGATCTCAATAATGAATGGTGATGTATTTTCCGGCTCCGTACTGAGCTCAGCAGTGGTTCCCGATATCACTTTATCTCCCTCATCCAATCGGTATGATTCGATCACAAACTGTGAGGTTTTCTCCTCAACCGGGATGAATGTAAGATAGATCAACACTCCTGAGGCATCGATCGGATACACAGAAGCCAGTGATAGAAAGATGGAGCCACCGTCTACGTTAATGGCCGTTAATACTGTGTCTGATATTGTGGACTCCCGGTTATCGTCCAGAAACGTGAAGTGGGTATCATCAAAGCTGAATTCCGCACTTATTCCATTCACAGAATTTCCATCAAGATTCAGATACACCGGCAGGACCAGTGTATCTGACATAGTAATTCTGGTGTCGGGAACAGACAGGATCTCAGTTTGAGCCACCCCGGTTTCGGGAACGACTAAACCTAATAGTATCAGTAACAGTAAAGTTGTTAATCTATTCATTATTTGATCAACATCATGCGTTTGGTAATGGATTGATTTCCGGTAGAAAGTCGGTAAATATAAACACCGCTACTTAAACTTCCTGCATTCCAATTCACCGTGTACGTACCGGCTTCCTGAGACGTATTCACTAACTGAGCGACCTTTTGCCCCAACATATTATAGATACTCAATTCTACATTAGCTTTTTCAGGCAATGCATAACTGATGTTTGTGCTAGGATTAAAAGGATTCGGATAGTTCTGAAGCAGATCAAAAGCGTCCGGGATCTCAGCTAAGGTGAGTTCTGCCAAGTCAGCTAGCAGATTCTCATTGAGCTGTAGCGTACCACTCACTGATGAGGAAGCATCCGTTGTTTCTGAGGTAAAGCTAACCGTTAGTTCTGTCGTTTCAAGCGGAGCCAAACCATACATGGAGATGTAAAGCTTATCGTCTACCTTATTGGTGACCGAACTCCAACCTTTTGGTAAGCCTTCTACTCCTTTAAAAGAAACGGCATCGGACACATTCAGTTCTAATTGAGCTGAATATACCTCAAAGTCATTGCCGTTGAAATTGAGTTTAACCTGTATAGTTTCATCCGTCAGATTTTCGATTTCCCAGAAACCGTTGGTTGCCACTGGTTTTACCTTCAACGCATTATTTCCACAACCGAGTTTCGGGATCATACCTACTTCATACTGAAGAATAAAAGCGGCATCGAACGCGCTGATATCTCCGTTTCCGGTCACATCAGCAGCCGTTGAATCATCCCCGGTCAATGGAAATTCCGGAGTGAGGAAAACCGTGTGACGAAGTACATGACTTGCATCCAGCGAACTGATGGTCTTATCGTTGGTAACATCGCCGCACAATCGGGTGAATACATCAGCATAGGAATAGGCATCATCCATATACTCCTCGTTGATGAGCATATTGGAGAACCAGATATCGGAATAGCCACCACTCAGCGTTCGTACTTCGAGCATGTAGAATAAACCGGTATCTGCCACCGCTTCCACATTAGCACCCGATACGACAAGTTTTCCGGCTTCGGGTGTATTTGAAACCACCATAAAGTCATCGGTAAGAGTTCCGGTCTGATCTCCGGAAACGATCTCGATCACTGATGGGTCGAAATGCACAGTGAACTCAAAAGCATTGATTGGAGTCCCCCCGAGATGGACTAAATTGATAGGATAATCGAGGGTATCATCAATTAGTGCACGAACCGGTTCGGTTTCAAAGGCGGCATCAAACGGCATTCCATACACACTTATATCAGAATAATAATGCGGAGCTATCACATAGGTATTTCCTGCAATTACACCTTCATTATTATAAAAATCGATCTGTTTCACTACACCGGAAAAACCAAATAGAGCTTCAGGTGCCGGCTGCCATGCCCATTCACTGTTTGCCGAACCCTGAATAAAGATCGAGCCGGATTCGGTCATATCTTTATTGGTAATGTCATACCGGTAGTTGGCATATAATGTATCAACGAAGTAAGCGAATTGCAGATCATTCAGTGTAACCAGTTCACTTTCGTATTCTTCTCCGTTGTTAGCTATATCTGTCAAAGTAATTTCCTGATAATCAGGTAATTGATTATCTCTGGATATCACATCCCAGGCATGGATCTCGATCATTTCATGTAATCCCTGATAGTCTGATACCACAGCGGCTGCACGGAGCAGATCTCCCGGTTCAATACCTCCGCTATTCGCTTCCATATTAAACTTGATGGCCAGATTGTCGTTGAACCAGTTACGGCTGAATATCATAGTGGCCGCAGTCTCATCCTGCACATATACAAAATTAGTAGTTGTTCTGGTTACAATTCCTTCAAAAGCGATATGTGTGCCATAAGTTGTGTCTCTCACTTCCTGCAGGGTATGAAGCGGATAGGTGTACACATCCAGATCAGCCCTAGAGACATCCTGATAATCTGCGACAGGTAATTCCAGATCCAGGGTATCTTCTACGATAAAGTATCGGTCACTGAATTCTCCGATAGTTGCAGGGTTTGCAGGATCCGGAGATTCCCAGTCGAAATTACCCGTGAATTCATCCACCAGAAGGAATTTATATCGAACTGTATCCCCGATGTTTACATTCAGATCGGCAGTCACAGAATAGATCGAATCATTTTCAGCGACCATTGCCAATCCATCAGGTGTGGTCCAGTTGGTAAAGGTTCCGGTAACTTTAACGGAATGACTGTCGGGCATGAAATTCATCAGATCCTGCTGCATCGCAGTGTTCACCTTAAAGGTAACCTGTTTGGTTTGAGTAGGCTCTGATGATTCAATGATATCAAAATCGAATCGCGGGTGCAGCTGACTGGTATAATAGGTCCCCAGTATTGCCACAATATCAAATCGTTCAGGTGGATAAACCGCCATAGCACTTGTCTGTCCTAGTAATCTGATTCGATAAGTGTTTCCGTCATCATCAGTGGCAGTAACCGTTGCAGATCCCTGTTCCGGATCAGCCGGCCAGGTTGTCGGGTCGGTGGTTAATCCGTTGATTCGAACCAGAGTACCCATCAGTTTATCCGTATCGGTTAAGTAAGTGCCACCATTCCAGTATTGATCATAAGTGATAACCGGAGGTTCAGGCACCGTATTCCCGGTTGAGATTATGTGTACATCCGAAATATCCTTCAGTACGATCTCTTTCAATTCATTATAGGTTTCGATATTACCGGCTACATATACACTATCCCCCGGATTTACCCAGGCTATTGGTGTACCATACAGGAATACATTTAGTCCTACCCCATCTTCCTGCATAAAGAAGGAGGTTCTTGAAGCAGATTCCAGACTTGGAGTAGTGACCAGTGCTTTAACAAAAACACCATGACCATTTTCTAAGGTTTTGGCATAATCGATGGAGGTTTGAATACCAAAATATTCAGCACCTGATACTACCTCAATGGTGGAATCACTATCGATATCCGTACCGGTAACAATAAGTTCTCTGTCATCATAAGCAGAACCTAATGGTTCATCCCAAAAAACCTCATCGCCATCCACGATCAAATATTTATAGATCAGTGTATCTCCCGGCACCAGATCCATTCTGAACTCACCGTCATAATTCGTCCCATTAAAAGTAAGAGGAGCACCGGAATGAGTATCCCAACCATTGAAGTTACCAACTACAACAACTTCCATAGAATCGGGATTGAATACTCCGAGATCTACAGGAACATCCATGTTTACGGAGAACATCACATCGAATTGCTCCGTGGACGATCCTGAACTTAAATTTTCATAGCCCATATCACTGAAAAAGGAAGTCAAGGTATCGTCTGCAGACAGTGAATATTCTCTGTTTCCGCTTGATGTACCTTCTATAAACTCCCACGTGGCCACACCAGCTGAATCTTCCCAGATAAATTTGTATTGAAGGTCACTGTTCGGACCATCTGTGTCAAATTTAAACGTGGCAGCGTAGGTGGTATCATAGGCTAATTGAAGTTCTACAGCACTTGTCTGCCATCCGGTAAATGAACCGGCAATTTTTGGAGTGTGTATTACCGGATCGAAATTACCTAACTCCTGTTGAACAGCTAGATTAACCTCAAAAGTAATAGTTACTGAATCGGCTAATACAGTATCTATGGTTGCTTCGCTCTCTCGTGTAATTGAATGTAATCCTGCAAAGAGAGGACCATACACAAAGAGCAATACTAAACTGAATAGTATTCGTTTTTTCATTTGTACCCTTATTTGTATTTGTGAAATTCACTTCACTTTTAATGATCTATATAATCTTAGATCAACAAATATTTATTGAGTTATATACAATTTATACAATAAATATTATCGCCAGACTTAACGTTTGAGTTACATAATCCTTCGACCCAAGAAGATCAAAGGCTCAAGAGAACTGAGTTGCCTGTTTTTGTACCCCAAACATAAAACCCATCCTAACAAACATTACGCCTTTATTAAGGCTGTTGATATATATAAATAAAATCGCATTATCCAAAACAATTGGATGATATTTAACATTAGAATAGGGCTGATTACCTAATTAATTTTATAAAAAATCCAATACAATTAAATATTTTAATCATTATAATTTTATCGACTATATTTATAAATTTTATGTGAATTTTTTGACATAAAAAAAGCCGGACATCTCTGCCCGGCTTTTCAATTTTAAGCGTACGCTTTCTATTTAATAAGCGACATTTTCTTGGTTTGTATGAAATCGCCAGCTTGTATTCGGTATATATAAATACCGGATGACAAACCACCTGCATCAAACGATACGGTATGATTACCTGCAGGCATACTTCCGTTCACCAATTCAGCCACTTTTTGTCCAAGCATATTATATACAGCCAGAGTTACTTTAGAAGCCTCAGGCAATGCATAACTTATGTTGGTTGTCGGGTTAAATGGGTTTGGATAGTTCTGCTTTAGGGCAAATTCAACCGGCATTTCACCAACCTCAGTAGCCGTAACTACATCGATGGTGAGTTGCTGTTCGAATGAGTCTGTCTCCCCTTCATTATCTGTTACGATAAGGGTAACTGTATAATCACCTACGGCATCGTACATATGAGTTGGATGCTGTTCATCGCTGGTAGCACCATCACCAAAGTTCCAAGCATATGAAACAATAGCGCCATTCGGATCACGAGAATCATTCGATGTATTAGCAAATTCTACATAATTGTTACCACCATCATTTCCGCCTTGAGTAGCTTCAAAACCTGCTACAGGAGCATCATTAACAGGGGCAATCACAATAGATACTTCTACAGAATCCATTGGCTCGTCGTGGTGACCAACATACAGCATTACAGAAGCCTGACCGAAGAAATCTTCTGTGGCACTGAACGTGATCGTATGTTCTGATTCGCTGTGATCCATCATTACACTTTCATGCATTGAAGAACCCCATACGAACAGATCGGTATCCATACCACCCACTCCGGCTGCCAGAGTCATGGTGCTTAGAGTCAGTGTTTCATCTTCCAGGAATACATATTGCAGGTTGGTTCCAGTTACGAATGCCGGTTCTGCCATCACTTTAATAACGACTGTTCCGGTGCTGTAATCATAACCGTCGGTAACTACGTATTCGAACATGTCTTCACCGTCGAAGTTTATCGGAGCTACATAACTTGGTTGTTCATCATACAATGATAACCATTTGAAGGAACCATGAACCGGATCGGTGGCGTAATCAAGCCACAGATAATCAGAATCCTCATCATTGGCTAAAAGTGCGGTTTCCAATAAATCGAATGGAATAACATCACCTGCCAGTACCATCAGAGTATCAGGATTTGCCACCGGAACATCGTTAGGAATGTAGAATCCTGTTTCGTTCATATCATATCCATACAACCATTCATCATCGTTATAGTATTCGAGTATGGTTGTTGCATAGTATTCACCTGGTCCTAAGTATTCTGCTCTGATCGTTACATCAAGCTGAGCAGTTGCACCTGAATCAACCATTCCCATATGTGGTTCTACATATGCGATCTTATCACTGGTATATAAATAGATATCATCAAACAATGCCCAATTAGATTGAACACCACCGTCAGATTCCATTACAAATACTAGCATGAATTCTTTATCCCTGATCATATCCAGGTTGTAATTCGCAGTGTAAAATCCACCATTGTTCATGAAGTTATCTTCAGTACTTCCCATATAGTAGATTTCGTCGATCATTTCGGTTTCATCGAGTGTCACGATGTATGCCGAAGCAACATCCCAACCGGATTCAACCAGGAATGAATAAGTAAACTCAAGGTAGATAGACTCTGAAAATGGAACATCCGCTGCAGTCATTACCGGCGACCATGCTTCGGTCATCGTATAATCATACATGAATAACTCCATTGGATCGCCTACACCAAGTGCATAGTATGGTTCTTCCACAGTTCCATAGTTCTGAACATCCCAGGCATGACCGAGTCCTAATGAATAATCCATCACACTCCATCCATCCGGTAGTTCGCCACTATCAAAACCTTCATAATAAAGTCCAGAAGCGTTTAAAGTAGGTGTGAGCGTCGATTTAAAAGCAGCATCCTTGGATTTTGCTTTAATAGGCTCCATTCTGCTCATATCACTCAGTTTTCTGTTACGAAGAACCTCGATATAATCAGAACCGTTGAATTTGGCAGCTTTTGGTTTATCAGAAGCTACTTTCTTTTCAGCGGGAGCTTTTAATGACATTTCGCCATAGTATCCACCGTTCAGATACACATCGGCGTAATAGCCTGCATCTACCACCCCATTGTTAGTGATAGTAAGCGGATAGGTAAGCGCAGTATCAGGATCAACTTCTCCCAGATAACTGTAATACTCATCGAAAGAAAGGTCGATAAATCTGCTTTCGAAGTACATTTCATGATATAAAGGCCCATACAAATAGGTACCCGGATCATCACTACTGATAAATGTTACTAATGAAAACTCACCTTCATCAAAAAGAGCCGTTTTAGCTGTTACGGTGATATCTTCAGATCCTCCGGCAGGTACTGTTCCTCCGGTCATATTAGTGTAGTAGGGAGCTTCATCTACCCATACTTCCACGTTATCAAAGAAGGCTCCAAAACCTTCTGCATATGAACCATCAGAAGTCATTATGAACCAGAATTCAACATTATCTAATCCGGCAAGATGTGAGATATCCAGCATGGTTGTATAATATCCACCATCGTTCCACAGATTTCCCATATCAGTAATATCCAGAGTTTCATATGGAGATCCATCCACAATAACATTGATGTAGAAGTAATCAAAACCATACTCAAGCATAGTTGAATAATCAAATACCAGATAAGCCGGGCTCATTACCGGATCTTCAGAAGACAATTCAGAAAAGTTGAATGCCGGAGGAATAGCAATTGCGACGGTATTATCCAGATATCCATCGGCAAAATCACCGGCAAGGAATACTTTATTTCCTGCATCCACATAATCAACCAGCTCAAAGGTTTCATCGGCACCGGGTTCAGATCCCCATGCTAATGTTTCCCATTGTGCCATAGTTACCTCGGCATCATTCAGACTGTCTGAGAATAGTACTTCAGGGCCACCCATCTCTCTGCGTTCGTGAGTTCCGGGAACGTATTTGATCTTAGGTAATTCTGATTCCCGGTTAGCAAGAACCTCAGTTGTGAGTCGGTTAATAAATTCAACCTGATCAACTTTTGGTTTAAGCTCAGACTTTTCGGACGGGGCTTTAAAGCTGATCAAATCATCATCAGCAGTTGAGTAGTATTCATCATAAGAGAATAACATCTGAGCAAAACCGTAATTCAGATCAGCATCACCATCATTAGTAATGGTAAATGTTGAAGTTAGTTCTGTACCAACAGGAACAGTTCCCATATCAGCATAAAGCGGATCTATTGACATGCTTGGGAATCCCTGCTCTCTACCATTTAAGCCGATTACAACATCGCCTGCACTGGTTGAGATCGTTGCTGTAGCAACTAGTTCCTCAAACGAACCCATATTATCGAACATAACTGGAACACCTACGGCTCCGCCTGTCGCAACTTCGTATCCGTCATAACCACCATCAACCATAAATGAAGCTGCATCAGCACCACTTATATCAATAGAATTGATAGTTACCGGATCTTCTGTATTGTTCAGGAAGCCAATTACCGTGTAGGCACTCATATCCAGATAGGTTCTCTGGAAATAGGCTGTTTCATGGGTTGGGATCAAACCTGCGTCCATACCGGCACCGGCTGGATCTACTGCCGCAAAAGCATTCAATCTTTCACCTTCGCCAAACGAACCAACCAGACCGTCTACCAGATCACCGGTACTTAAAATACGAGCGATGAGATCTAATCCGGTTTCATCCGGGTATTGTGATTTAGCCAGCGCAACAGCACCCGTTACATGTGGGGATGCCATGGAAGTACCGGAAAGGTATCCGTATCCGCCAGGTAACGTAGACACGATATTTGAACCCGGAGCGGCAATATCAACGGTTCTGATACCACCATCAGAGAACCAGGATAGTTCGTCTGCATCATTAGTACTTGCAACTGTAATGATGTTCGGAGCCTGAATGTTATTAGGAACAGAATAGAAATTCTGATTATCACGGTCTAATTCATCATTTCCGGCAGAAATCACCCATAAAGCACCAAAACTGGCATGATGCATGGCATAGGCCGACATCACTTCCACGTACCGTTCGTTGGATTCGTAACCAAATAATCTGCCACCACCCCAGGATTGGTTTATAGCAGTAATTGGTACATCATTCTCCAACAGACTACTGATATACTCATAACCAAGCATTATAGCATAAGTATTGGTATAACCATTCTCATCAAAGATCATCACTGAAATAAGAGATACGTCCTGAGACACACCTGAAACACCAATTCCATTACCACCTTCAGCACCGATGATACCCGCAACGTGAGTACCGTGGAAGCTTCCGGGATTCAGGAATGAATTGTCATCATATACAGCGCTCCATCCCCAGAAATCATCAGGGAATCCGTTACCGTCATCATCCAGGCCGTTCCAGTCTGCATCTGTGATCATACCATCGCCATCAATGTCCTCACCAGGGTTCACCCAGGCATTATTCATTAAGTCGGGGTGTGAAAAATCTACTCCATCATCAAACACTACGATCACAGTACTGCTGTCACCGGTAGTCACGGTCCATGCATCGAATGCAGAAACATCAGCTCCTTCCACCGATGAGGATGAGAATAATCCATCGTTATGAAGTCCCCATTGTATTTCGATCAATGCATCATCAACCGGATATTCCTCGATCAGCATATTATCGAATGCAAATACCAGATCTCCGGGAGCTACTTCGTAAGCCTCACTGTACACATAAAACTGTACTGTGTCGCCAACCAGACCAGAAATATCCATCCATACGAATTGATCGTAATCGGTTACTTCAAACCAATCCCAATCGCCGCCATAAGTTTCATAACCTATTTCGGTATATCCGGCATAGCCATTGAAAATATCCATTCTGAGTCTGTAGCTTTTTGTGCTGTCTAATCCCGAAAGGTCTAGGATCGGAGAGAAAACACCACCTTCAGCATCTACGAGACTATCGGTTGAGTTATAACTCATGAACAGGAAGTCATCAGGATCATTTTCTACCAGCATAAAAGCTGCACCTTCTCCACTATAGTCGTGGACGATCCATGTAGAATCAACAGCCAGTGAATCATTGAAATCTTCGTTAAAAACCTGCCCCAGTGCACTGATAGAGGTAATCTTTCCTGTTCCATCGAAATTAACTCTGGAAACATACTCTCTGTCTGAAGTACTCAAGCCGCTACTTACTTTTCCTTTTAACTCGGATTCGAGCATTTCCACATCAAATTCCTCTCTGGAAAAGATGTAATTGGGAAAGGCTTTTACCCCGGGAAGTTTATTTAATTCCGACAATACAGACTCAAGATCTCCTTCTACACTCCATTCCTGGATATTCATAGAATTTAGCTGACTTACCATCTCTGCATTGAATTTGGTCTTAACAGGACGTGCAAGTTCTTCTGTACTGATTGTTTTCCCTTTCACATTGAGTGCTTTGCTATCGAATTTAACAATTACACGATTTGCCACAGCCTTCCGGCCATCGATCTCAGTGACATCTTGTGCAAAAGAATTGATTGATAGGAATGCAAACAATAGCGTAAAGGAAAAGATGATTTGTTTTCTCATGTTAACCTATTGTTTTGTTGATATTATACCCTATGCTTCAGATTGGATTATTTGAACCCCAAAAATGTACTTTTTATAAGCTTAGGTAATTCAATAAACATTAAAAAAAACTAAAAAACCAATGATTCCACCAGGTACCTATTCTTATTGTATTAGAGTTTTTTAATGTTTATATATATATATATGAAGAACTGATGAATTTTTGAATGGAGAACAAATAAAAAACCCTGTCTATCCAATAGTTTTTACTGAATAAACAGGGTTCTTAGTAATTTAAAATACGATGTTATTTAATAAGCATCATTTTACGGGTTTGAACAAAATCTCCCGCTTTTATCCTGTATACATATGTACCGGAAGACAAGGATGAAGCATCGAATTTAACAGAGTGCCAACCGGCCTGCATTTGGCGGTCAACGAGTACTTTCACCTTTTGACCCAGCATATTATAAACGATCAGTTGTACCTCTGATGCTTTAGGTACCCCAAACCTAATTGTTGAAGTTGGGTTGAACGGATTCGGATAGTTTTGATCCATGGTAAAATCAGCCGGAATACCACTGCCGAACTCGGTACTGGTGCTCAACTGAACATTGATGACAATATTTGCGGTTAGAATTCCACCATCACTGTCCTCAACCGTAAAGGTAATGAGTCCTAAACCCGTGTAACTGGGCGAGGTAAAAATAACCGACATAGTTACCGGATCTATAGTAGCCGATATATCACCCGGAGTCACCGTAACGGAAACGGTAAGATCCAGCAGATCATCCTCTACATCCGCAAAAGACGTATCGAAAACGAATGATAGAGCCTCTCCTACCTTAAAAGACAGGGTATCAGGTAATGATACTATGAAAGGAGCATCGTTAACCGGAGTTACAGTCACAGTTAACGTGTCGTAGGTATCCGCTGCGAAGTCATCCGTCGCTTTCACCACTACAGAACTGATTCCGTTCAGGTTGGTTAGCGAACCGATTATGAGTGAATCATTTCTTATCTCCGCTGTTATAATGCTGTCGAACTCTACGATCTCAAAGGTCAGTGGCTGCCCGTCCGGATCACTGAAAACAGTGTCCAGTTTAGCTACCAGAAGTTCTCCGAAATCCTCATCCACTGTTACGCTATCTAATGGATTCACAACAATTGGAAGCTGATTAATGAATTCTTTGGTTGTGAACGATAAGGTATCGCTCCAATCAGAATCCCCACCCGAATTTGAGGCTTTTACTCTCCAAAAGTAGGTGGTTAGAAAATCCAGATTGCCAAATGCAGCACTGGTATCAGAAGTGTTTTTCTCGGATAAGACCGGACTGAAGTCCTCACTTTCTGATAACTGGATCGTAAACGTATTCGCGAGGGAATCACTGATCCAGCTAAAAGTAACCGAGGTATCCTGATCAATGGAATTATGCGCAGGGCTTACAAGCATCGGAATACCGGGTACCTGCTCAATAGTTGAAAAATATCCCGTTGACCAATCACTTGATCCCACTGTATTAACAGCCCTTACACGCCAGAAATATCGGGTTCCGAATTCCAGACTATCCACTGTAACCGTTAATTCTGATGTTACTGTATCCTTGATTACCGATGCAAACAGAGTGTCGCTTGCCAGCTGGAACTGGTAATAATCCGCATCTGCGGCCGCAAGCCAGATAAATGTAACTGTCGTATCTAATCCGGTCTGATTGATATCAGGTCCATCAAGAAACGGAATTTCAGGCAATCCATCTTCTGTCGTAAACATTCTGGTTGCTGAAGGAGCACTTTCTCCGGTTGCATTTGATGCATACACCCGCCAGTAATAGCTGGTATTATACATTAATGAATCAAGAGAAAATGAGGTTGAACCTAAGGTGGAATCTACCATTGGAGTCGCAAACACCTCACTGGTATCCACTTCGATCCTGTAGGCCGTAGCATAGGTTACTGCACTCCAGCTAAAGTTCATGGCTGTAGCCGTATTAGTAAGACTATCAGCCGGGCTGTACATCGTTGGTGTTGCCGGAACCGGATCCTGGGTTCTGAAATACCAGCTGGAAGACCAGTTGCTTTCTCCGCTATCGTTAATAGCTTTTACTCTCCAGTAGTAATTGGTACTCCCGGCAAGTCCCGTCACATCTAGCTCAGAGCCTAAAACTCCGGTTGTATCAATAAAAGTAGTAGCATATGAACTGGTAGTAGATAGCTGAACCTGATAGTTTGTGGCTCCTACTGAGTGCTCCCAGTCCAATGTTGTAGTTAACGGAATGGTGTTCTGACCATATGTGGGAGAAACAAGAACCGGTGTTAAAGGTTTTGTTGAAATAAAAACTCTGCCATTATCGATATATTGATTTGGAGAGCCTTCATTAAATAATACATCGGACAAACTCAGATAGGTATTTATATCAGAATGAATGGATGTATCTACCTTAAAAGCCAGATAAACAAGATCACCGCTCGTAGTTACCGGTGTTGCATTACCGGCAACCAGCTTCACTTTATTAGCCGCGATCTGATTATCAACTACACTCCATCCATCCATCAAACTTCCAGAGGTGGAGAATCCCAGATAATTGACCTGAGAATTATTGTAGGTGACGGTGAAATCTGCGGATAAAATCGAAGACATTGAGCGTTCCACATTTGTCAGACGAACCGGATAATACAGCGTATCAGTCAGCAACATGGAAGAATCAGGTAATTCAACAACTACGTCGTAGAATGTGAACTCGCCGGTCTCTCCATAAGCTTCGATCGAATCGGTTACATTAACCCGAAACTTACCTCCCTTCTTTGAATGCATCATACCATCAGAAGTTATATCGGCAAGCGCCGGATCACTTACACCCCAGGTAACAGGCCCGGTATTTCCGGTAACAGTGAATTGAAGAGAATCCCCGACCAAGTATCTGGATTGTGATGTATATCCAATACTTAAAGCAGGTAATTCAACCGATCTGATATAGAAATATGTCCCCATACCATTGATCGACTCATTCATTACCGCATTCTGAAAAGTGGTGTAGTTGTTAAAGGTACGATCATCTTTCAGTTTGATTCTCACGTTAAGAAGATTGCCTCCTCCCGAGATCAATTCAGACTGCGCAAAAGCAATTTCAATCCCATTACTTTTTACACTATAGGTAATGGTCGCATCTGCTCCCATAATGGTTCCGGGATCGATTCCCAGCACTTCCATATTATTCTCCATCGAAGTTTGCAGGAAGAACGACCCTGAACTGACATCAAGACTTGAAAGATCGGATGTGTTAATGGCTACCGACACCTCCTGCCCGGAATAATTTGTGGTATCCGAAGCAGATAGTTTAAAGCCCAGGATATTCACATATGCTGTGTCCCGGATTCCCAGAGTATCTTCTGCAATCACACCAACCGAACCATATGCTTTTGTATAAAGCATTCCGGTCGTTGAAATAGATGCAAAAGCAGTATCCGTAACTGACCACATTACCGGTCCGGAATTTCCTGAAACTGAGGTTTGAGTAGAATCCCCCAAAGCAACAACACTCGGGTTAAACCAAAAATTGAATGTTGGTCTATCAATGCCTCTGATCAGTCCATTATCAAACGTTAAGGGAATATCTGATGCAGATTCATTAAAGTAGGTATCGGCAGTGGTGAAATTCACATATCCATATCCGGCCTTTAGTATCCGGAAATGTACATTCACCAATTTTCCGGTTCCACTCAGTGCCGTATCTCCGGCCCCCGCAATGGTGATCACTTCAGGGTCTGTAGTATTTGAAACCCCCTCCCAGCCGGCATCATCGAACAGTGTGCTGTCAAAATCAACTGCTACCGGTTCCAGGTAATAATCATTGTAAGTGATCTTACCTACAAATGATTCTGCTCCCAGTCCCGTAAGACTTGAATCAGCATACACAGATATTTTAACGGTATCACCTACCGTTGCTTCAATATCCGGCATGGATAATTGAACCTGAGCCTGCGCGGTGATACTGATCATCAGCATCACTGTAAGGCTAAATATATTTATTATAGTACGTCTCATTTCTTTACCTCTCTGTTTTGAGAGAAGGAGCGCATACCGCTCCCTCATGATCTCAATTACTTAATGAAGGTTAGTTTTTTCGACTGTACTATGTCTCCTGCCTGTATCCTGTAAAGATAAATTCCGGTACTTACCTGCATTCCAGCATCATTTGTTCCATCCCAACGCACACTATATCGTCCGATCGAGTGAACATCATTTACCAACGTTTTAACACGTTGACCTAGAATGTTATAGATCTCAAGTCGAACCATGGTGTTATTGTCAGGTACTTCGAATCCAATGGTTGTACTTGGGTTGAATGGATTCGGATAATTTTGATGCAATTTGAATTCAGTTGGTGCATTCAGCGAGATCTCATTGGTGTTCACCGCTGTTGTGGTCATGTTAACCTCATTAGCAATGAAGTTTGAGATCGACAGTGTTGAATAAGCACCCGGATCAGTCAATCTGAATGTTAATACCACCAGATCTCCCCCCTGCTCTATAGAAGTTGTTGAAGCCATTGCGAGAGTAAGCTTACCATCTTCAACGTTACGAATAGTTGAGGCATCTTTGAGCACCTCAGAATATTCTACATCAACAAGCTCAGCTACTGAATTATCAAAGTCTACAGCCAGCTCGAAAGCGAACAACTCACTTACATTGTCGAATCTTAGAGGTACTTTGAATTCAACATCTGATACTTCGTCTACCGCACCAACTTTTAAGGCGATGTCTTCAAGTCCCGGATATGTATTCATTTCATCTCTGGCTTTTGAATTCAGTTCTTCAGGGAAGGCTTCGATCAATCCTACTACATACTGAAGAATGTAAGATGCATCCATTGCGCTCACTGAACCATTTCCGGACACATCGGCTACGATATCCTGAGTTGGGGTAAATGCTTCCAGCATAGCAACATTTCTGAGAACTTTAGCTGCATCGAAGGATTGAACAGAACCATTTAAAGAAACATCTCCTAAAATCGGAATAGATGCTCCACCACCCACAAATGGTGCATAATTAACATTATCTGTGATCTCATCTCCGGTTCCGGTTGGATTGGTTGAATGAGTCGGACCTGAATCGTTCCCCCACCAATTGTTGGTTGCATCGATCGTAAAGGTCTTATCACGATTATAAACACCGTAGTCACTGTTATTGTATATATCGCTGTAATTCACGGTTGGATTACCCGATCCGTATACCACCAGACCACTACCATTTTCGGTTAGGATCGAGTTGGTAATAGTAGGACTTGAATTATCAGCAAGAACAGCAGCGTAACTGGTTCCACCTCGTACATTTTTAATGATGGCATAATCAATGTTTGATTCGGCAGGCAGAGAAGTTCCGCGATAGGTAATACCATACCAGGTTCCGCTGGTTGTAGCATTACTGTCAGCATTTGTGTCTCCTGAATAGAAATCATCACGAATACTGGTAAATACCACCATACTGTCCGGTGTGCTTCCACCTTCCACATTCAGACCTTTCTCAACAAAAAGCCCTGCATAGTTTTCGAATTTATTTACCACTCCGGGAGCAATTGTAAGAACTGCACCCGTTCCTATCGTGTAATTACCGGTATAGTAATATGGAATACCGATCTTTCCTGCAAAATCACGTTTTGGTAAGGTCACATCCTGAACTAAGGTCTCTGTACGTACACCAATTGCTTTATAAGTGCTTCCACTCATTGAATTTCCGAAAATTGATTGCGGATAGGACACCAATGAAATAAGAAGCGGTGTTTTGTTCAGATTGTAGAAGCTGTTATTCTCAACGAAAGGCTCAGAAACCCCCGTCATTTCGATACCAAATTCGATATTCTCGAAATGTGAATTACGAATAGTCGGATTTGCGCTGTTCGCTACAACACCTCTGGATGCGTGTTTGAAAATCGCATGATCTACAATATTTGCGGTATCCTCACTGGTTTCAGAATATTGGATCCAGGTACCTGACCGGTAAGTATCGTTTACCTGTCCATCGGTATAAAGATCAACAGGTTTTCCGAAACCATCGTCCACATCGCCGGTAAATATAACCGGGTTTGAAGCTGTTCCCTGAACTTTAAGAGCTCCATCCACACGCAAACCAAAACTACCAGAACGATAGGTTCCGTATGCAGTGTATTTCTTAAATACTATGCCTTCCGGAATTATGATCTTTGTGCCTGAAGGGATATCGATATTACCATGAAGTACATAAGTAACAGTATCAACGCCTGCAAAGCTACGATAAGGAATGGTAGCATCGCTACCCCAGTTTCCATAATTAATACCAAGTCCTTTCAAACTTACATTAGATTCAATATTGTTTGAAAACGTAGGATCTGTGAACATATCCATATACACAGAATGCCGACGATAAGAGCTGGTTGCCTGACCAATATTTTCGAATCGGTTATTTGAAATATCCGGTGCAGAGTTCCCATAGATACGAATCGCATGGTCGCTGGTTAACTGGAACAGGCTACTATCAATTTTTGCATCAGCATTTTCGAAATAGATCGCATTGGATGAATATCTGAATTGCGCATTTTTAACAAGATTCGATGAATCAATCGATGATGCACGGAAATACATCCTTAACGACTCCCCTCTGTTTGGCGCAGAATCATTACCGTCATTATTGGAATCTCCACCTGCACTATCATCTTTTTCCGAAGTAAATATGACAGGATCAGCCACGGTACCCAATACTCTTAGTGCTCCATCCACATACAACGTATGATTCCCTTTCAGGATCACTTTTGGAGCAACGCTCACGGTCGTATTCTCACCAACAAAGAATTGATAATGCATAATGAAAGGCATATCTGTATATCCGGCAATCGAATACGGAGTAATTGTAGTATTGGTAGACATTACATTCCGGGTATCGAAATAAAGATCACCAGCATTAAAACCGTAGTAGTACGTGCTGAAATTATTCGATTCCAGTAATGACACCCCATTCGAACCATTAGAATTGAAGGTAATATTACTAAATGTCGGATTTGAGGTTGTTGAGATCGCAATCGGATCCCATCCACAATTCTGGATCGTAGAATTTTCGATATGTACCGTTGATCCGCTTTCTGCTACAAAACCGAGATAGCGACAACTTAATACGGTTACGCTATCTACAGTAGGTGCTGCATCCGTAAAAATTATGCCGTGTTTACCATAACGGACATGAATATTATCAACAATGGAAGTCACATCATCAGAAGTTGGAAGGAATCGGATCGCTCCCCAATCATCTCCGTCAGGTGAAGTGGTTGCACCATCACCATTAGTATCCGTTGGATTTCCAACATTGTCATCCTTAATAGAAGTAACGTAGATGGTTTCAGATTCAGAACCATCCGCAATCAGTGATCCGGCAACAGACAAAACGGCTCCATCATAAGTATCTACCATTTTAAGTACACTACCCGGCTCAATGGTCAACGATGTACCGCTTGCCACGGTAGCATTCTCAAGGAGGATGTTGGTAATATCCACATAACCACCAAAAGTTCTGTTCCTGATGATACCGTTGTTATTGAGTACACCACCATGATAACCAAGGGCGATCAAACCAACATTAGTCAGGGTATTGCCACTAAACGTTGGATCTGAAGATAAGTCCATCGCTACAGGTACAGAACCTGTATTTGAAAAGTCATTATTTGTAATTGTTGGCATTGAAACCCCACGCGAATCGATGGCATAATTAGTGGTATTTGCGATCTCAGAGTTTGAGATCGATACATCACTATTCATCAGGTTCACTGCGCCTTTCGGATATATATAGTTATTTCCGGTATCGTAATAAAAAGAGGTATTGTAGGTTGCATACCTGATCTTGTTGTAGTCAAGGACTGAACCTCCTGCATCTTCACCAAAAGCTAATCCTCTCCAATCATTATTATCCGGAACCGTATTGTTTCCGTCTTTATTGGTATCGTTTGGATTACCTACATTATCATCCTTTACCGAAGTGAAGACAATGTATTCTGAACCTGTTCCAATTGCAGTTACAGTTCCTTTAACTCTGATTCCAGGACCATTGGATTTGATGACAACCCCTTCCTGTATCTCTAAAAAGGCTCCCGTATCTACATACAATTCCGAAAGTAATAAATAGGTTACATTGGGAATTGAAGTAAAATCTCTTTTAGGGAGAATGTTTGACCCCTGAATAGTGGTACCGATCAATCCTATTGCATCATATTCATTGTTTGAAGAAGAAAAAGAATTATCAGTAAATACCGGATTACTATCAAAGGTTAAGGCAACAGGTACCACCCCACTACTTCCAATGGTATTATTTGTGATAACAGCATCTGAACTATCCCGTGCTACAATACCGTAGTAATTGTTATTGAATACACTACTGTCTACCACTGACTCATTATCGATAAAGGTTAGTCCACCCCGGTAATCATTGCTATAGGTGTATATATAACCGGCAAAGCTCACGTTTACACGTTTAAGTAAACTTTTTGAAGTACTACCGAGAATTCTTATTCCGTACCAATCACGGTTACCCGGAGCAGTAGCGGTTCCATCATCATTTGTATCTCCTCCCATATTGTCATTTTTCATGGAAGTAAAGAAGATCTCTTCACCCGGATCAGCAACAGCTATCAGGACACCGCCGTCATCAATTCTTAATTCCCTGCTTATGCCCATTTTTACGATAACTCCGGAAGATACTGTAAGCGTATCGCCATAAGTCACGTAATTTGAATTCGGAAAGAAATAAGGCACTCCCGGATCATTTAATACCCAATTCTGGTCGATAACTGTAAATCCTGTCCAGATTGCATCCACATCATTTCCGGTTAGATCAGTATTCCCGGAATAGGTAACAGCTGCTTCAGAACTTAAATAGATCGGATAATTATTACCTGTAATTATAGACTCATTAATAGTTGTATTACTGGCAGAGGTAAGGTATAACCCATATTTAGAATCACTGATATTAACAGTATCGATCTCTAATGCCCCGCTTGCCATTTCGATGGCATGTGTCGCAAAAGAAATAGATGAATTTTTTAACGAGATATAAGTATCTGCATTGTTACCATAAATCCTGTTCCAGCTTTCTCTGCTGGTTCCCGTATTGGATGTGAAGGTCACTCCGTCGGCGATCAATGCGCCACTAACTGTTAATTGGATGTTGTCGTCAAACTTAACTTCTACACCGGATTCGATCATTACTGTATCAAACGTAGAAATAGTGGTGCTACCTGAAATTACATAAGGGCTACCGGCCAGATCCCAAACAACAGTAGAATCCCCGGAAATAGTCCCGGATATTGTTGTTTGCGCTTGAAGGTTAACAGTTGCAAAGAATAGAAATGCAAAAGCGATAAGTTTTGAGAAAGAATGCTTCATTATAGACTCCCAAAAAGTTATTGATAGATAAAGAAAAATTGTAAACCGAAATCGCTAGACTATGAGAAGAGTAGAGATTACATAGCCCAAAAGTAATGAAGCTTTTTTCAGAGAAGCAAGGAGTTTTTAGAATGGGTATGTTAACAAAAGGCTAATTCATTAACCTTCTGTTAACTCCCTTGTTTTTGCTTGTATTAACAAGCATCAAAAACTTAGTTTAGTACCGTTTCAACGGGTTTATAATCCAGGTCAAAGGCTTCAGCCACGTCGTCATATACAATAACACCATCGGCAATATTTAATCCTTTCAATAATTCCGGGTCATCCTTCAGAGCTTGTTTCCACCCTTTGTTTGCGAGCGCCACAGCATATGGAAGTGTAACATTTGTTAGACCTAGGGTAGAAGTATAGGGTACGGCACCCGGCATATTTGCCACGCAATAATGTACCACATCATCGATCACATAGATCGGATCATGATGGGTGGTTGCTTTTGATGTTTCGAAACATCCACCCTGATCTATAGCAACATCAACTAATACAGTTCCGGGACGCATTTCTTTAAGCATCTCTCTGGTAATGAGATGAGGCGCTTTTGCACCTGGCTTTAAAACCGCACCGATAATCAGATCAACCTGTGGGAGCATATTCCGAATATGTGCTTCGGATGAAAACATGGTGGTCACATTCTTTGGCATCACATCATCCAGATAACGCAATCGTGGCATGTTAATATCCATAATGGTAGTATTAGCTCCCATTCCGGCCGCAATCTTTGCTGCATTCACTCCAACTATTCCGCCACCAAGTACAAGCACATTAGCCGGTGGAACACCCGGAATACCTCCCATGAGAACTCCACGACCGCCCTGAGCTTTTTCCAGATATTTGGCCCCTTCCTGTGAAGCCATTCTACCTGCAACCTCACTCATCGGGATCAATAATGGTAATGAACGATCAGCTTTTTCTACGGTCTCGTAAGCGATAGCTATGCATTTACTGTCAATAATGGCCTTTGTTAATCGCTCATCGGCTGCAAAGTGAAAATAGGTGAATAAAACCTGACCTTCACGAATTCTGTTGTATTCAACGGGGATCGGTTCTTTCACTTTCATGATCATCTCAGCTTTTGCCCAGACATCTTCTACATCTTCAATTATGGTCGCGCCGGCTTCTGTATAATCATAATCATTAAAACCGCTGCCTAAACCAGCTCCTTTTTCTATCAATACTTCATGACCGTTTCTAACCAGCATCATCACCCCACCAGGCTGAATTGCTACACGGTTTTCTTGTGGTTTAATCTCTTTAGGTACTCCAATAATCATGGCAACGAATTTTAAAAGTTTATTGAATTTTTTTGCGGTACAAAGGTACTCATTTTTCAAATATTCCCGTCTTTAAAATTTTATTCCGAAGTGCTTCTAATTCTGTTTAAATGTTTCGAAATGTTAAAACCCTCAGTTCAATGAATGAAATTCCTGAAAGCTTGTGCACAATTATTGAACAACCTTGAATTCATCTCATCATTTATTAGTTTATAGTGTGCTTCACAGATCAATACATAACTTCTTACCGGTAATTCTGAGTGTATTCTACCTTATGAATGTTGTTACCGACCATCCGGCTGCTTCGCATCGGTGTGAGATGGATGCACCCAAAACTCACTCTGAAATGCCGGATCATCAGAATAAGGATGAACGTTCTCATTGCCCCATGAAATCAGGAGAACAAACCCATTCCATGGACAACCCGAAGAGTAATTCTCATTGTTCCTGTGATCATACATCTGATACTGAAGCAAATCAAACAACTAACTGTGACACTTCCTTTGGTTGTAATTGCCTGCTTGATGACTCATCAGCCAATAAACCGGCGGTTACAGCTCCCAATGTTCAATTACCTGTAATCCAGCTGGCTTCCATCACTGTAGAACTAGTTAGTGATGATCAACATTTTCAGCCATCCATTCTCTTTTATCAGGATTATTCACCCCCTCCTCTCTTTTTGGTGAATGCCTCTTTTTTGATTTAGCGACAAACAAATAATTCCCTTACCCGGTCATTTGATGGCTTGGGATCTTTGCATTTAGCTCAGAATACAGTACTGAGCTTCCATTTGTCTAATTATCAATAATATGCTTAATCAAATCATTCGATTTTTTCTGGAAAACAAATTGGTTGCAGTGCTTTTACTCTCTGTGATCATGATATGGGGATTGATCGTCTCTCCATTTTCATGGACTGGCTCCTTATTGCCTTCCGATCCTGTACCGGTTGATGCTATTCCTGATCTGGGCGACAATCAACAAATTGTGTATACCGAATGGGCCGGGCAATCACCTCAGGATATTGAAGACCAGATCACTTATCCGCTCACTACTCAATTACTTACCGTGCCCGGAGTAAAAACCGTTCGAAGTACTTCGATGACCGGTCTTTCTTCTATTTATGTGATCTTTGATGAGGATGTTGAATTTTATTGGAGCAGATCAAGAATTCTGGAAAAATTGAATGCCCTGCCTTCCGGAATTTTACCTGAAAATGTTCAACCAGCATTAGGTCCGGATGCTACAGCACTAGGTCAGGTTTTCTGGTACACGCTTGAAGGACGGGATGAGAATGGTGATCCAGCCGGTGGCTGGGATCTTCAAGAGTTACGCAGTCTGCAGGATTTTTATCTGGGTTATGCGCTCTCCGGTGCCGAGGGTGTGGCCGAAGTAGCTGCTATTGGTGGCTATGTGAAAGAATATCAAGTTCTGGTAAACCCAAATATGTTACAAAAATTTGATGTCTCACTTTCAGAGATCTACAATGCGGTAAGGAATAGCAATAAAGAAGTTGGGGCACGAACCATTGAACTTAATCGGGCCGAATATCTCATTCGCGGACTAGGATATATCCGGCAGATCAGCGATCTGGAAGAATCGGTTGTTAAGGTGATGGATAACACTCCGGTTAGAATTAAAGATGTTGCTTATGTAACCACAGGCCCGGCCAATCGACGAGGAGCACTGGATAAATCCGGTGCTGAAGCAGTTGGTGCCGTGATCGTTGCGCGGCAGGGAGCAAATCCGCAGGCCGTCATCAATAATGTGAAATCCAGGATTGATGAGATAAGTCCCGGACTTCCCTCAAAGAAATTGGATGATGGGAGAACCTCAAAAGTTACCATAGTTCCCTTCTACGATCGCTCGGAATTGATCTCAGAAACGCTTGGAACCCTGGAAGAGGCTCTGACCTTAGAAGTTCTGATCACGATCATTGTGATCATAATAATGGTGATGAATCTGAGAGTTTCCTTTCTGATATCAGCTATGCTTCCCATTGCTGTTCTGATCACCTTCATAGCCATGAAATATGGAGGTGTCGATGCAAACATAGTGGCTTTATCAGGAATTGCCATAGCGATCGGTACAATTGTAGATATGGGAGTGATCCTCTCTGAAAACATGCTCAGGCACATAGAATCGAAAACTCCTGATCAAACCCTGCTGGATGTGATCTACAATGCTACTACTGAAGTTGCTTCTGCGGTGATCACTGCTGTAACCACCACCATTATCAGTTTTCTCCCGGTGTTTACCATGGTGGCTTCAGAGGGCAAATTGTTCAAGCCGCTGGCATATACGAAAACCTTTACTCTGATCGCTTCTATAATCATCACGATAACATTGATCCCCCCTTTTGCCCATTGGTTATTCTCGATTCGCATTAATACAAAACGAATACGTTTGATCTGGAACTCACTTCTTTTTTTAACAGGAATTGGCCTGATCTTTCTCGGTTTTTACGTTGCCTCTTTTGCACTGATCGGTTTTGGTCTGATCAACGGATTGACTTTTTTCTTAGCTAAAGATTACTCAGGGACTACAAAGTGGCTCAATATTGTACTAAGTGCATGTATTGTCATTTGGCTGCTTACCCACTACTGGCTGCCCCTTGGTCCTTCACCGGCTTTCTTTTCTAATCTGATCTTTGTTGTTCTTCTCATCGGATCAATACTTTTATTTTTCTGGCTGGTTATCAGATACTATGAAGCGCTCATTTCATGGTGTCTGGATCATAAACTTACCTTTCTATCTGCTCCGGTTTTTCTGATTCTCTTCGGTATAGTGATCTGGTTAGGATTTGGACAAGTATTTAGTTTCCCCGGTAAAACCGGCCTTGAACATACCCGTTTTTGGAATTCTGCAGAGGAAAATTTCCCTGGTTTAGGTAAAGAATTTATGCCGGCATTGGACGAGGGTGCATTTCTGTATATGCCTACTACTATGCCTCATGCCGGAATCGAAGAAACGCAGGATATAATGCGAAAACTCGATATGGCTATCTCCTCCATACCGGAAGTAAAGCATGTGGTTGGTAAACTGGGACGAACTAATTCAGCATTAGACCCCGCTCCAATATCCATGTTTGAAAACCTGATCGAATATAAAACTGAGTATAAAACAGATGAAAATGGTCGTAGATTACGATTTAAGATTAACAGTGGTGGGGAATTCGAACGGGATGCTGATGGTGAATTGATCCCGGATCCGGATGGTGAATTCTACCGCCAATGGCGTGATCATATTCAATCTCCTGATGACATCTGGGAAGAGATCATTGCGGTAACAAAAATTCCTGGCACTACTTCAGCTCCGAAATTACAACCCATCCAAACCCGTTTGGTTATGCTTCAATCCGGCATGCGGGCTCCTATGGGCATCAAAGTAAAAGGCCCCGATCTGGAAACCATTCAGAATTTTGGTCTCACGCTGGAAGCTTACCTGAGAAATGTAGAGGGCGTAAACCCCGGCTCCGTTTTCGCTGATCGAATAGTTGGTAAACCTTATCTCGAAATTGATTGGGACCGAAAGGAATTGGCGAGGTATGGCCTTTCTATTTCAGATGTACAGCATTTCATTTCTGTTGGCATTGGGGGAATGCCCGTCACACATACGATTGAAGGTCGTGAACGGTACCCTGTAACGGTTAGATTTGCCCGTGAATTCAGAGATGATCCGACTTCATTGAATCGTTTGCTGGTTCCGACCAAAACAGGTGCTCAGATACCGCTTTCTCAGCTTGGAAATATTGAATACCGTCAGGGACCTCAGGCAATTAAAAGTGAGGATACGTTCTTAACCGGATATGTGATTTTTGATAAATCGGAAGGGTATTCTGAAACAGATGTCGTTGAAAATGCACAGAACGCACTTAAAGAATCAATTCATAACGGGCAAATACATGTGCCTCAGGGTGTAAGTTTTACCTTCGCCGGAAATTATGAAAATCAGGTCCGCGCAGAAAAACGATTAAGTATCATTTTACCCCTGGCCTTACTGCTCATCTTTCTCATTATGTATTTTCAATTCAGGTCTGTTGCCACCACTGGCATGATCTTCTCAAGCATATTTGTAGCCTGGGCCGGCGGATTTATTCTGGTCTGGCTTTACGGGCAGACTTGGTTCCTCAATTTTGACTTATTTGGGCAGAATCTGAGATCACTATTCCAAATGGGTACAGTTAATCTAAGTGTTGCTGTATGGGTGGGTTTTATCGCTTTATTTGGTATCGCTTCGGATGGCGGAGTTGTTATGGCTACCTATCTCGATCAACTCTTCAAAAAAAGAACTCCGGGCACAAAAAATGAAATTAAAAAAGTAGTGATCGAAGCTTCTTCGCGAAGAATTCGTCCTACCTTAATGACCACAGCCACAACTATTCTGGCTTTACTTCCGGTACTCACTTCAACAGGTAGAGGCTCTGATATTATGATCCCCATGGCCATACCAAGTGTGGGAGGCATGATACTTCAGGTCATTACCCTATTCGTCATCCCGGTCCTCTACGCTTTATGGGAAGAAATCAAACTAAACAGGAGTATGAAATGATAAGTGAAAACTTCAGAATTAAAAGTTTTAGCAGTCAAAATTGCAGAAGTCTAGCTTTCCTTCTTCTTCTTTGGATACTGACACCCCTGCAAGCGCAGACTTTATATGATTATCAACTCGAAGCTGCTTCTAATAACCCTTCATTAAGGGCCTCCTACAATCATTATCTTTCTTCGCTGGAGATGACTCCTCAGGTAAGTAGCTTACCCGATCCGGAAGTATCATTTGCCTATTTCATCAGTCCCGTTGAAACCAGAGTCGGCCCGCAAAGAGCCCGTATCTCATTAACTCAGATGTTCCCATGGTTCGGAACCCTAAAGGAAAAAGAAACAGGCAGTTTAATACAGACTAAGGCGCAGTTTGAATCTTTCAGGAATCAGAGGAACAAGCTTTTTTTCACCATGGAAATGATCTGGGCTTCGATCTATAAAACTAACCGGCAGATTGAATTAGAAAAAAAGAATCTTGAGATCGTTTCTACCCTGGTTGATCTAAGTCTGAAAAAGTATGAGACCGGAAAAGTATCACAAGTTGATGTATTACGTGCACAGATCGAAAAAGACGATATCCTCACAAAGATTGCTCTTCTAACATCAGATCTTGAACTATTGATAAAACAATTCAATGAATGGCGCAATGTCGCACCTGATGAGGAAGTGATTCTGCCCGAATCTCTTGCAGTATCATCCCCTGTTACAGTAAACCCTGAAGTATTGAACGAGATCTATGCGAATAATCCATCCCTCAATAAGATCCGACTTGAAGAAGATCTGGCTGAAAACCGATTGAGAATTGCCGGACTGAATGGCAAACCTGCCGTTGGTTTCGGATTTGATTACATAGCCACTAGTGAACGAACGGATATCCCTGCCCTCCCTGATAATGGAAAAGATGCGGTAATTGCCCGATTGAGTATGAAAATCCCCTTATTCAGATCAAAATATAATGCAGAAAGCCGGGCCGCTGATCTGAATCTTTCGGCAGCAAGAAGTGAGATCATCAATAGTAAAAACAGTTTGTCGACTTCATTCTATGCAGCAAATCGTGACCTTAATGATGCTCATCGAAGACTTGAACTTTACGACCGTAAAAAGATTAACAGGATCGATCAGGCGCTTACCCTTTTGATGAGATCCTATACTACCGATCACTCAGAATTTGACAACATATTGGAGCTTCAGAGAAAAAAATTGATGTATGAACTGGAACGGCTGCATGCCATTCATGATGCTTTTGTCGCTGAAAAAATGATCCGTTTCCTGAGAGGTGACCAAAATATTAATGCTGATGAAATTAACTACAAGATCGAACAATGAATACGATTAAAACATACGCTTCCTATATAACCATTGCGATATTGGCCTTCTTTGCCGGCGCAGTCATTTTTAAATCAGGTTCCGATCCGGACATAGTTCATGATCATTCCGGTGAATCTCCGCTGGAAACCGTTTATACCTGTAGCATGCACCCTCAAATCAGACAGGATGAACCCGGAAATTGTCCAATTTGCGGAATGGAATTGATCCCGGCCGAATCCTCTGCTTCAGAAACTGATCCAAATGCACTGGTCATGACCGAGGCAGCCATGAAGTTGGCAGAAATTGAAACTTCACCGGTAATTTCAACGGTACCAGAAAGAACATTCACATTTCCTGGAAAAATAACTGTTGATCAATCTGAAGTTTCATCGGTCACGGCTTTATTCAGTGGAAGAATTGAAGAGCTTTATGTTGATTTCATTGGAGCCTATGTGAAAAAAGATCAAATGATCGCTTCTGTATATTCTCCCGAACTGATCGCAGCTCAACAGGAATTGATCGAATCAACTAAATCCAAAGATCAGTATCCTGAGTTATATAAGGCTGCTGTTCAAAAACTCAGATTCTGGCTGATTCCGGACCAAACTATCCGGAAAATTGAACAGTCCGGAACTGTAGAAACTACCTTAGATATAGTCTCACCTGTAAGTGGGTTTGTAACTGAATTATACATTGATCGTCAGGATAGATTAAAAACGGGCGATCGATTATTCACAATAACAAACCTCTCAAAAGTTTGGGCGGTTTTCGATGTGTATGAATCTGATATTTCTATGGTAAAAGCAGGTCAATACATAGATTTTTCAGCGACTTCATTACCCGGGAAAAATTTCCGGGGTACGATTTCCTATATAGATCCTGTACTTCAACATTCAACCCGGACGGTACAAATTCGGGTTGATCTGAATAACCCTGATCTAGTCCTGAAACCCGGAATGCTTATTGAAGGCGACCTCGTAACCCGCGGATCAGAAGAACAGCTAGTGATCCCGGAATCAGCCGTAATGTGGACAGGAAAGCGTTCCATTGTTTTCGTAAGAAAGAAAGATTCAACAGCTCCCTCATTTTCAGCCCGTGAGATTCTACTGGGCGATAGAGTTGATGAAGGGTTTGTAGTGTTGGCAGGACTATCTGAAGATGAAGAGGTGGTAACAAATGGAACTTTTAAGCTGGATAGTGCCGCACAGCTTGCTGATAAACTAAGCATGATGAATAAACGAACTGAAGATACGGATGAACCTACAGTTCAGGAAGCTGTAGTCCCTGAATCATTCAAAGCACAGCTCAAACAGATGATCAGGAGTTATATGGATCTCAAAAATGATCTGGTAAACAGTGATATGGAACAAGCCGGAATAGCTGTTGAAAACGTACTCAGCCGTCTCAATGAAGTAGAGAGTGACCCGCTGGATGAGGATATGCTTAACAAATGGATAGAATCTCTAGAGAACCTTAGAAAAAGCTCCCTATCCATCAAACAGGCTGAAACCATAGAGAGTCAACGTACTCACTTTATATCCCTATCTGATGAAATAATTGAACTGGTAAAATATTTCCGGATCGATGGGGTGTATTATCATCAATTCTGCCCTATGGCAGACAATGGAAACGGTGCATTTTGGTTAAGCGAAAAAGAACCGATCGAAAATCCATACTTCGGTGAAATGATGCTGAACTGTGGAGAAACAATTTCCAGAATAAATTTCTAACCTAAATAAGATCAAATCATGAAAACAATACTTTCAATAATAATCCTACTCATTCTACCTGCTGCATCAATTTTTGCCCAGGATAACTCACATTCACATGAAGAACATTTGGGAAAGTTACTTGCCTCCTATTTTGAAATGAAAGACGCTCTGGTTGCGGATGATTTTAAAACGGCGAAACAGGCGCTGATCGACTTTACTGAAGAAGTAAAAAATAATCCCGAAATGATTGATCATAAAAAACATGCGGCAAAGCACGCCATGCATCATTCTGCAATGGTTAGCGCTGTAGATATTGCGGGATCATCAACTGATATAAAAACCTTGAGAGATTCTTTTGATGAGATCACCGTGGAGTTACTTAAAGCCATTGAAAACCAGGGATACACAGATGGGGAAATGTATGTTCAGTTTTGTCCTATGGCAGATGGTGGTAACGGGGCCAAATGGATCAGTAAAGAAAAGAAGATCATGAATCCGTATTTCGGGTCTATGATGCTTAATTGTGGAAGCGTAGTAGATACAATCAATTAATTGTTCAACAACTACAATCATTGGATACCGGAACTAAATATCCTTCTAGCCCTTTAATTTGGAGCATCTAACTATTAAAAATGGGTTAAAATGAATGACATCTTGCACCTCTATGCAGAATCAGCAATAACTTCAATTGGTTTTTTCTGGAAATCAGGATGGGCTTTCGTTTTGGGATATTTCGTATCCGGTATGATCCAGGCATTCGTACCTAAAGGAAGTCTCACAAAATATATGGGGAAAGCGAATGCAAAGAGTATTTCACTGTCCACTTTATTCGGAGCTGCTTCCTCTTCCTGTTCGTTTGCAGCCCTTGCTGCAGCCAGAGCATTGGTTAAAAAGGGTGCTCATTTTATTGCTGCCGTTGCGTTTATGTTCGCCTCAACAAATCTGGTCATCGAACTGGGAATTCTCATCCTGATCTTTTTAGGTTGGCAATTTCTGGCGGCTGAGATCATAGGAGGCTTATTGCTAATACTACTCAGCAGCATCCTCATTCGTCTTACGTACCCGGAAAAATGGTTACAGAAAGCCCGCGAACGGGTTGAAAATGAAGGCGATGATCTGCAGGAGAATTTTGACTGGAAAAAGCGCATTCGCTCAAAAGAAGGCTGGCTTCTGGTTGGTCATAAATTTGTCAATGATTGGAAGATGGCCTGGGAAGACATTCTTATTGGCTTTACAATTGCCGGTTTTGTAGCCGTTCTAGTTCCCACTCATTTTTGGGAAACTTTGTTTTTAACCGAAGCTACTCATCTGCCTAACTGGCTTATAGTGATCGAAAATGCCATGATAGCTCCTTTTGTCGCAGCATTAACCTTCATTGGGTCAATGGGAAATATACCACTGGCGACCGTACTGGAAAGTAACGGAGTTTTATTTGCAGGAATCATGGGCTTCATCTATTCTGATCTTATGGTGCCTCCCCTGGTACACATCAATGCGAAATACTATGGATGGAGAGTTGCCCTCTATATTGCCGGTATAATGTTCGTTAGTATTGTGATAACTGCACTCACATTGAATGGCATATTTACCTACCTCGATATTATTCCGGAATCTGAACGAGTGGTTTCTGACATCACTCAGTTCAAAATAGATTATACCTTTTGGTTGAATCTGGTATTTATTGCAGTAGCCGGTTGGAGTGTCTGGGCAAATAAGAGTTATCTGGATGACCACTCCATGAAAATGATGCCAATGGAAGGTTCAGGCAAAATTAAAATGATCGCTGTCTGGACCTGTATACTATTGCTAACTGTAGGTATGTTGCTCTTTATTTTCTGACAGCCCGGATAAGGCCTTTGCTTGTGATCGAAATATGACCATATAAGTAGGGTCCGCCGATCGTCTTGATCTGAACGCACTCTTTGTTTTCCAGATATTCAAGTAAATTTTTGATCTCATTTCTATCAAACTTCAATGCCCTGTTCAGATCCCCCACGGCTACATCTGCATCAATGTCTTTCTGCGACATTTCTGATAAGGTTTTCAGAAGTTGTACTCCCTTTTTATTGAAATCTCCACCAATCAGCATTTTACCGTTTTTGCGATAGGTTCTCATTCTTATCTCACCAAATAGTTATCGCATTGTTATACTATTATTAATACCCATTCTGAATGTTATCTCTTGATTAATAAGTTTAAGACTATTCTAATGCTTTGGTGTGGATGCACTCATACAAATTGCTGATATTATCGGATTATGTTCAAAAACCTAACATTACGATACAGGATCTTTATGATCACCTCAGGATTTATCCTGCTGGGATTCTTATCTGTATGGTTTTTTGTTCGCCCTAAGTATAGTGAAACCATTGTCAAAGAAAGAATGACTATTGTTTCTCAACTTCAGGAATATTCTCTTCGGCGCACCGATAATACCATTCGAAACTGGCTGAATGCGCTTACTTTTCTCGGTGAAGACATTAAATCAGAACCCGAAAATGCTAATATTATCATTCGAAGAGCCATTAATTATACTCCGGGGCTCATTAAAATTAAACTCACTGATACCGAGAATAACCGATCCACAGAGTTAACCCGAACCATTTACAATTCACTCAACTTTCCTGAAAGTTCGGATAGATGGTTCACCTCCAGGCTTGATAGCCGGGTTTCCACTACCTGGATTGCTGATTCAACTCAAAGCGTAGATTTTTTCATCGCCCGGCTACCAATTCAGGTTGTGCCGTATCCCGGTGCCCCTTCTTCCGAAGGTATGGTGCTTGAGTTATCCATGTATTTTAATGCACGGCCGCTTACCAACGATCTTACCAACATCCCTCTGGGAGATCCGGATACGTACGAAGCCAATATTGTCACATACCTTGGAAATAACGTGGTTCCAAATGTATCTATTGATTTTCCATCTAGTCTTATCGGGGAAGCCAGTTTCTCCTCCGAGATTACCATACCGATAAATGACAAGGACTGGTACGTTCTCTCTTCCCGATTCGAAACTGTTCCGTTCTGGCACATTATAGCCGTACAGGATACCTATGTATTACAACCTGTGCGCAAACTGATGATCTTTACACTGATCACCGGTCTTGGCATTTTATTCATAATGATTCTCTTTAGCTGGTACGTAAGTCTACGCATGAACCAACCAATTGCTCAGATCCTGAACGATGTGGAACACATCAGCAATCTGGATTTTGATCATTCAATCAGAGAAGTGAGTCTACCTGAATTTTCATCCATGCAGGAAACGCTTGAAAATATCAGACTTACACTGCATCGCTATCAGAAAATAAATGTAGAGAAGATCATTCTCGAAGAATGGAAGAATCGATACATGATGACCTACACAGAAGATATGATCGGGATCATCGATTCTAACGGGAAATTCAGATTTGTAAATAATCACCTAACACATTTTATCGAGGAATTTGCTTTAAATCCTCAGGAAATCAACTTTAAACAGTTTATTCGCTCTTCTAAGATTGAATTGAATAAGGTTAATCACACCGTTCACTACCCCGATCCATATGTTATCAGGATCGAGAAAGCTGAATTGGTGTATTTTAAGGACGAGGGTACCAATTACTATTACGATTACCAGCTGGTTTCATTTGAGGATGGAAGTGGTAATTCTCAGGGAAGTTTGGTAATTCTTCATGATAAGACCAATGACAGATTGGTAGATATTGAACGCACAAACATGATCAACATCATTGTGCATGAATTAAAGAATCCGATCACAGGTGTGGTGGGCTTATCTAAACTGATGATCGATAATTCAGAAATCGATGAGAATGAACAGAAAGAATTACTAAAGGATATCTATCTGTCAGGTGAGCGAATGAACGACCTGGTGAATCGTTTTCTTGATGTTCAACGCCTTGAATATGGTCGTATTCCGGTAGAATTTTCAGATGTTGATCTATTTCAGGTAGTAAATGATGTGAAATATATCACCAATCCACTGTTGAACGATAAAAAACTGAAAATTGATATTTCGGCTAAAGGGTCAAATTTTGTTATTAATGGCGCAAAAGATCTTATCTTCGATGCTGTTCAAAATCTGGTGAGCAATGCCATAAAATACGGTGAACCTGATCGTACCATTGAGATCGAACTTGTGGAAAGTAGTGAATCAATAGAGGTAAGCGTAACCGATTTCGGACTCGGAATAAGTGTGGAAGATCAGCAAAAAGTGTTTGAAAAATTCTATCGTGTCCGTTCAAAAATTCAGGCAGCCCGTGAAAAAGGAACCGGATTGGGTTTGGCTTACGTTAAAGAAATTATGAATAAACATAAGGGTGATATTCTGCTGGAATCGAATGAGGAAATCGGCAGCAGATTTACATTGGTATTCCCTAAAAATGAGAACGAATCTGCCTAATGAGATTTACATCATCTTTTGTGCTATTACTTCTTTTAAGTTCCTCTCCTCTGCTTGCCCAAAGTGCAAGAGATTTTCCCGCTTCTGAACTTCAGGAGGTCTCTGCTTTTTATACAGGCGACAAGTTAAACTGGCCGATATTAGTTTCTCTGGCCGATCATAATATTGAAACGAACACCTTTTACCTATCCCGTGCCGACATCATTCAATTAGAAAGTCTGGCGGGCGTTCATAACGAAGTTCAATCTCAAAAAGACCGAATCGAAGAACTGATCTCTGCCGGAGCTACTTTATTTGCCAAAGATGAACTACTATTGACTGAATCAATCCTTAATGAGTACAATTTAGCGATCAAACAAGGAAATATTGACGAAGCTTCTGAAAAAGGAAATACCCTTAAACCTGCGGTAGATCAACTTTCAGAAACACTGACTGCGAATAGGATGATTCAGGTACAGGCTCAATTGGCCCATAAAGAAGGTCAGGTAGATAAAAAACTTGGTCTTTTGGGATCTTGGCAGGAAGCAATTACCGGTGATTTCTTTAAAGAATCTGATGGTTTAAGAACTATGAACGAAAGCTTTGCCAATCTGGCTTTCGTAGATGGTAGTTATGTAGTTATAGATCCTAATACGGTTGCCGTAATCAGAAGATCGAGAGTTGACAAACTGGATGAAAGCGCCGATACCGAGATCACCCTTGAGGAAGGTGGTCTGTTTGCCAGACTGTCGGCAATTGGAAAAGAAAAAAGCACTTATATACTGAATGCTGGGAGCGCTCAATCTGAGTTAAATACCCAAAATTTTTACGCTGAATCAGACGGACGAGAAACCGTTAAGCTATCCAATTATGACGGTCAGGCAACCGTTAGTGCGAATGATATTACCATCACCATAAATAAAAATGAAGGAACGGTCGTGAAAGAAGGTGCGGCCCCCTCCGCTCCTATTCAGTTGTTAGCTAGCCCTGAAATATTATGGGGCAGAAGAGATTCCGTTGTTTACAAAGACGAACTTTTATTTGCCTTTAAAGAGGTTGAGGACGCTCGTTCATATATTGTACAAACCGCAAGTAATGCCTCTTTCAGCGAAAATATCGAAGAGATCAGATCGAACCGGGCATCTACTATAATTGAAGATCTGGATCTTGGTATTACTTATGTTCGGGTGCTTGCTGTCGATGAATATGGCCTCAGAGGTCCTTTCTCTGAACCGGTTCGTATCATTAGAAACGAGGATAATCAACCACCTCCGGTCTTTATCGATGGTTTGAATGGCTCCATTGTATTCACACTCTCAAATTCGGTTCGTATTTCCGGTGTAACAGAACCTGATATCAATCTGCAGGCAGACGGACAAAGATTAACAGTTCAGACAACTGGAAAATTTGATTATACTATATCCAATTTCGGAACAGAAAAAACAATCACATTGATTGCAACCGATGGTTCCGGAAATACAACAGAAAAAAGGATCAGAGTTGTTAAATTGACCGATGAAGTAGCATTTAATTTTGTTATGAATGGAGCTTCTGGCAATAATTTGATAGTAGTTAACCGGCCAACTGTCACAATTTCGTCTACAGCTTATCCTGGTCTTGAAGTAATTCTTTCGAATGAAGGCACTGAAAGAAAAGTTCAAACCGATTCAAGAGGTCGCTGGGGCATAACAATGCCTATGCGGAAAGGGCAACTTTCTGTTACATTCCGTGATATTAAAACCGGTGAAAGTTATTTAACAAAATCATTTACAGTAGAAGCTAACTAGAGGAATACATGTACAAACGTTTACTAATCGTTTCGGCATTTCTGTTAACAGGGCTACAAGGTTTTGCTCAGGAAATGTATTTGTCCATTTCCGGAAGTAATGTTGGAGTATTAAGTGGGGATTCAAGACACCAATACGATATTTGGATAAAACCTGAAGGCTCGGCTACTACCGGTAGCGTACAGATATTTGATGCAGGTCTGGGTGGGGCTGTAGATCTCATCACCAATGAAAATGCAAATACTGTAACAACCTATCAACTTTACAGGTTCGAAGATCTATATTCGGAAAATGGAAATTCTGTAATTCGCCGTACCACTAACCCCTCACCCGTCGCAGAGATCGTTGCCAAAAATGAAGAACGTTTTAAAAACAGATGGGTACCTTTGGCCGACCTTTTAGGGAGTTCCAAAGGGTACATTGTTCGTGTGTCGAGTGATGACGGAGATGACGTAAACAGTTATAACCTCCGGGTTGCAAGCCAGTCCGGTCAGGTATTATCAGGTACCGATTGGAAAATCATTGCCATAGATCTGTCGATTGGTGTATTCAGAACCGAAAAAAACACCCAATTCCAGTTACGTCCTTATCAACCGGCGGAACCCGGCACAGAACCTTCGTTGCAGGTAAATGGAGAAGAGGATTCAAAAGTACGCCTCATCGACTCTTTTGGAGATCGCTATCCGGTTGATGGTGCCGCAATTGATGATTCCCGATATGGAATTAAAAATGTATGGGGGCTTGAAGTTACGGGATCAACGGATTGGTTGAATACATTTACCGTTTATGGCAAAGGAAGTCCCGTATTATGGGAATTCCAGCCGATCGTACTCAGTGAATCCCAAAAACCTCAGCTTACCATTACGGAAACTGAAGCCACTGAATGTGCTGCAAAATCTTTTGAACTTTCCGGATCAGCCTTCAATCCCGGTGACCTGAGACAAGCTATTTGGATGATGAATGGAGTTCGCATAAGTACCGGAAATGCTCCTACTATTGGTTTTGAGGATCGTGGAAGACTTAATATTGATGTTCTTATCCCAAATATGAGATCCTATTTTCCTGAATTCTGGTCTTACAGTAAAGAAGTCTTTATCAATACCTCTCCGGTAGTCGAATTGGAAGCACCAAAAAAGATCTTATCCCCTTCCGAACCATTAACATTATCGGCAGAAGGTTCCTATGACCCGGAAGGCCAACAGGTGTACTATACCTGGTTTGTAAATGGAACAAGACGGGGAACCGGACCTACTTTTAAATTCTCGAATACGGTCTCCGGATCATATAATATCTCAGTTCAGGTTTCGGATGGTGGATCCAATCTGAGTTGTTCTAATTCTCAAAGTGATGTACAGATACGAGTAAATACTCAGCCCTATGCTGAGATCAGTGTACGTCCGGTATCTGGTACTGATGACCCAATTACGTTAAAAGCGATCAATGTATCTGATTCCGATAACGATCAGCTTTCCTATTTATGGGAAGGTATTGGGATCCCTGCAAATTCAACCGGAGACAGTGTAACGGTGAGCCATGCCCAACCCGGAGTTTATCCGGTACGTTTAACTATCAATGATGGTTCAGGAGCGCAGAATGCCAGATTTTCAGTAAATAAAGTGTATGAGATCAATGCTGCACCCATCCCGGATTTTTCAGTACCGGTTAATGTAGCACCCGGAGATGTTTTCACTCTGAACGGCGTGGAATCAATGGATCCGAATCAGGATCGTTTAAGCTATCGCTGGTTGGTGAATGGTAATAATTATTCGACGGATCAGATCACTACTATTTCATTAGACTCGCCGGGCACCTATCGTATTACGCTTGAGGTTAATGACATGCGTAATGCCTCAAACTCAATTCAGCAGATCACTAAATCTGTTCACGTAAACGCTGCACCTACTCCGGTAATTACCGCTGCTTCAATGTCATCCGGAGCAAATGTAGAATTCGAAGCCGGCAGTAGTTTCGATAGCGAAAATCAGCTGGAAAGTTATAACTGGGATTTTGGTGATGGTAATTTCGCTTTTGGCCCTCGGGTTTCCCATACGTATCAGCGTACAGGTGAGTATACCGTTCGCCTGACTGTTGATGACGGTTCTCAACTCGCAAACAGTATCCAAAGTACTGAACATACAATTGTGATCAATAGCTATCCAACGGCATCCTTTGAAGCTCCTGATGTAGTTGCTCCGGGTGAACCTTTTACTGTTGATGGTTCTGCCAGTACCGATCCTGAAGGAACTATTTCAGCTTATAACTGGATGGCTAATGGAAACCCTGTAGGAAACGGCTCGACAACCAGTATCACCTTGAATAAACCGGGATTACATACGGTTGGACTTACTGTCACTGATAACTCCGGCTTTGATGAAGCCAAAGGGTTTCAATCTAAATTAGTACGTGTCAATCAGCCACCTGTAGCAATATGGCGAACCGAACCCACCCACCCCGTTCCCGGACAAGAAGTAAAAATTATTGCTGATGGCTCATTCGATCCCGATGGTTCTATTGATCGATATCAATGGGTTTTTGAAGATGGGACTGCAATTCGCGGACTTCAGATTCAAAGAGTGTTTCAGGAAGGCGGACCTAAAAAATTTACTTTGGCTGTAACCGATAACGACGATCTTTCAAATTCTACAACTACTGTGGAAGGAGTTATTCAGGTTAATAATCAACCATATATCGTTACAGAACCAATTGTTCGGTCAAACTCTGTTCATGTTCGTTTAGATGCCTCTGAAAGCTATGATCTGGATAATGATGCCTTAACTTTTGAATGGACCTTACCCGATGGCACAAAACGCCGTGAAGCAAGTTTTACATGGACTGCGCAGGAACCGGGAGTACACTTCATAGGATTAACCGTAAACGATGGTCAGGGACTGGAAAACTCAAAAAATTCTGAATCTGTTCAAGTGATGGTAAATCGACCTGTTCAGGCGGTAGTCGATTCTGTAATTACCTCTTGTACCGGTCAAACCGTGTTATTTAACAGTTCCAGAAGTTATGATCCGGATGGTGATCCGTTTAAAGTGCAATGGAATTTTGGAAATGGCCAAACTTCGGATGAAGCAAATCCAACTTTCGTATATGATCAACCTGGTGTTTACGAAGCAACGGTAACCTTAGATGACGGATTTTCAAGGCAACGAGCAACCGCTAAGATCCCGGTGATCATTGAAGGGTCTCCTGTCGCACGCTTAAATGTTTCTGAAACTACTGTTTGTGTAAACTCAGCCATTACTTTTGATGGTTCACAAAGCTCCGATCCATCAGGCTCTCTGCCTTCTTTGAGTTGGGATCTTGGTGATGGAAATTCGGCAACGGGAGCCATTACTAAACATACTTTTGTCGAACCGGGAACTTATACTGTAACATTAACGGTAGAAGGTTCCGGCTCAGGTCAGTGTAGCAATGTTAGTCAGGCAACAGCAACGATCACCGTAGTTGAGGGACCGGAAGCAGCTTTTGATCTGCCTGATTGGGCCGCTCCCGGAGAACCGGTTATGCTTGATGGATCTGCTTCCAATGCAGTCGGAGGTTTCAAATCAGCAAAATGGTTGATAGAGACTGCTTCAGAAACAAAAGAAATTGAGGGGCTTACCACCACCCATACATTTGAGACTCCCGGCGAATATATGGTCACTTTATTACTTCAAACTAATACAGATACAGAATGTAATACGGTTAGCCTGACCAGAAGTATCAAGGTGAATGCTAAGCCTGAAATTGTATGGACCCTGCCTGAGATGATCGCTGCCGGTGGCGATCTGAAACTTGATGCTCTGGAAAGCTCTGATGAAGACGGTTACATCAAACAATTTAAATGGTACATCGATGATGGGTTTGTAAGCTATAATGCGAGTGAGCTTGTAAAAGCAATTGCTCCGGGTCGCCATAAAGTTACTCTGGAGATTCGGGATAATTCTAATGCCAGTAATAACTTTGTATCACAGGAAAAATATTTCTTTGCTAATAGCTCGCCAAAACCAACAATTCAAGCGCCAGGTGTGGTTTACCAGAACCAGACTGTAGCTCTTAGAAGCGGTCTTGCTCAGGATGCCGACGGCGATCTGGTAACTACAAAATGGAAATTAGATGGAGCACCTCTCCCATCCCCGTCATTTGTTGCCAGTGAGGCAAAAACCTATGTTGTTACATTGATACAGGACGATGGAAGAGGATTGGAGAATTCTGTCGATTCCACCGTTATGGAGATCAATCCGGTCAAGATACCGGAAGTACACCCTGTCTATCCTAAACAGATCGTTGCAGGTGGTATTCTTTCTCTGGATGAGCTAAACGTAACCAATGAATGGTTCTTTGCTAATAATACCGTTCTTGAATCTACCTGGAGAGCTCAGGGAAGCGGACTTCGGACTTTTAATCTGGCCTGGGCACCTCAGGGAAGAGAATTAGCCCGAAAAGATTTCAATATTACTGTATTTGAACCACTGAATTTCACGAAACAACCTACTCCGACCACGATTTCCTGGAACCCGGCAAACCCGATCACTATTCTAACAGCCCCTGCTGTTAACAGAGATCCTTCTGATGTTGAGTATATCTGGAAGAAATCAGGTAAAGAAATTGGTCGCGGGATGCAGATCAGCTCTCAATTGAATAAAGGATTGAACAAATACACCATCGAAGTGTACGACCTGAATGTCGCTCAATCTAAACCAATAACTGTTGATCTGATCATTACCGCAGAGTAATGTCAGGAGTGCATATTGGAAAATCTTTCAATTGAACTGAAAAGAACTTAGCTTTCCATGCTTTTTTAACCAAACAGGTTCCGACATTTGAAGATCGTTATTATTGGTGCGGGTGAAATTGGGTATGATCTCGCCAGCGTCTTATCAAAAGAAAAACATGATGTGACTGTATTAGACAGAGAGCGGGAATGCTTGTCTAAAGCTGCGGATACATTAGACGTACTTACCATAGAAGGCAATGCAACTTCCGCTAAAGATCTGGTGAAAGCAGGCGTGGAAGAAGCTGATATATCCATATCGGTAACTAGTGTTGATGAAGTGAATATTATTTCATCGATGATGAGTAAACGTCTGGGATCTAAAATGGTAATTGCCAGAGTTCGTAGTGATGAATTCTCCCACTCAAATGCTCCTCTCTCTCCTGCCGATCTTGGAATTGATGTGATGATTCACCCGGAACTGAGTGCGGCCAAAGAGATCACTCATCTACTAAAAAGATCTGCTGCTAGTGATGTGATCAATCTTGCGGAAAACCGGATGCAATTGATAGGTATCCGCCTTGAAAGAAATTCACCATTGATCGGGAAATCTTTGATCGATTACGCCAAAGAATATATCGACATCACATTTCGAGTGGTGGCAATTGGTCGACGTGGTCTCACTTTAATTCCCAAAGGACCTGTAAAGATGCAGGCCTTCGATCAGATCTTTGTACTGGCAAAAACCGATGATATTCCCCGTATCGTAGAAACCACGGGTAAGAAAGAGACAGAATTAAACCGGATTATGATTGCCGGCGGGTCAGCCATCGGTGCTATGATCGCACGTCAGCTGTGTACCGATGAAAGCAAAAACTGGTCGATCAAACTCATTGAACCGGAATATGATGTAGCTGAAGAATTAGCAATTGAACTCCGGAACGCCATGATATTGCATGGTAATCCTACCGATCCGGATCTGCTTGCTACTGAAGGTATTTCGGATATGGATGCATTCATTGCAGTTACGGATGATGAGGAATCCAACATTATTTCCTGCCTGATGGCCAAGCACCTTGATGTTAAAAAGACCGTGGCACTGGTTTCCAAACCGGATTTTATCCCATTAAGCCAAACAATTGGTCTTGATGCAGTTATTAACAAAAAAGTAGCTGCTTCTAACGAAATCCATCGTTTTGTGCGAAAAGGACGGGTTATTTCTGTAACGGAATTAAGAGGTATTAAGGCAGAAGTGATCGAATTACAAGCTACACAGAAATCAAAAGTTGTTGGAAAAGCGATCAAAAAACTTCGCCTCCCCGATGGCTGTGTGATAGGTGGTGTACTATGTGACGGAGCTGTTGAGATTGCAACCGGTGAAACCGAGATCAAACCAAACGATCGCGTAATGGTATTTTGTCTGCCGGAAGCGGTAGATAAAGTAACTCAACTTTTCCAATAATGAGAAAAAGAGGTTCCATAAGCTCTTTAAATCGCCCTAAGATCGATTTTCTGGTTGTACTGGGAATTCTTGGTGCTTTCACTTTCTTTTTGGGTTTTGCTCTTTTAATGCCTGCTATCATCGATCTCATTTATGGGGAAAATACCTGGCACACATTCCTGATATCTGCAGGAATAGCGTTTGGGGTTGGCGGAACCCTTTGGTATTTCTTCAAACCACAGGCTGAAATCCGAATTCGTGAAGGATTTTTGGTTGTAAGTTTAACCTGGTTGATCCTTTCTCTGGTTGGAGCATTGCCATTTGTTATATCCGGGATTCTTCCAAGTTATACCGATGCAGTTTTTGAAACGATGAGCGGATTAACCACTACCGGTTCAACAATTCTGGGTGGTACTACCTCCGATGGAATCATTAATCCTGCGATTGAAGCCCTCCCGAAAAGTTTTCTTTTCTGGAGATCACTCGCCCATTGGCTAGGTGGAATGGGTATCATTGTATTATCTCTGGCTATTCTACCCCTCTTAGGCATTGGCGGGATGCAGCTGTTTCAGGCCGAATCACCAGGACCTACAGCTGACAAGCTAACACCGAGAGTACAGGAAACTGCAAAATTATTATGGGTAGTCTATGTAGCAATTACCTTTATAGAATTTCTATTGCTTTGGATTCATCCTTCCATGGATTGGTTTGATGCATTGAATCACTCATTTGCAACGTTGGCAACCGGTGGATTTTCAACCCGGAATGCAAGTGTACAAGCATTCGATTCCGCTTATATTGATTTTATTATCACTATTTTCATGTTTCTTGCAGGGATCAACTTCGCCATGCATTTCCGATTGCTTAAAGGTGATTACCAGTCGTTCTTAAACAACAGAGAAACCCGTTTTTACACCCTCATCACCTTTATCGGAATTATCGGCATTTCCTTCTCGCTCTGGTATTTTGACGGACGTACCATTCTGGATGCCCTCAGATATGGTTCATTTCAGGTAGTATCAATAGTTACCACAACCGGATTTGGAACAGATGATTATGAATTATGGTATTCTTTCGGGGCTTTCTTTCTATTGATCCTTTTCTTTACGGGAGGTAGTGCAGGTTCTACCGGAGGTGGGATCAAAATGATCCGATGGATGATCCTGATTAGAAATACCGCCCGGGAGATCAAACAGATCATTCACCCAAAAGCAATTCTACCACTCAGGATCGGTGATCAGGCTATCGATGGAAATATTCAGCGAACGGTTCTGAGCTTCTTCATTCTCTATATGTTCATATTTGGAACCGGAGCTTTTGCAATTAGCTTATTTGGCTACGATCTGCTTTCCTCTATAGGCGCAAGTATTGCAGCGCTTGGAAATATTGGTCCGGGTTGGGGAGATTTTGGGCCAACCGATAGCTTTGCACAACTTCCATATTTAGCAAAGTGGGTGCTCATTTTACTGATGATGATTGGTCGTCTCGAGATCTTTACTGTGCTCATAATCTTCTCTCCTACTTTCTGGAGACAGTAGCATGAGTTTAAATATTAACAAATACAAATCTTAGAAATCAATTAGTTAGATGCTTTTTAATTCTATCGATTTCTTGATCTTTCTTCCTATTGTATTTGTTCTTTACTGGATCATCAATCATTACTCGATCCGATTAAGGAATCTATTTTTAATAGTAGCCAGTTATGTATTCTATGGATGGTGGGACTGGCGATTTCTATCCTTAATTATCTTTAGTTCTGTTGTAGACTATATCGTTGGATTGAGACTTAATTCCGCAACTAAGACAAGTCATCGTAAATTACTCCTCATCATAAGCCTGAGTATCAATCTTGGCTTTTTAGGTTTTTTTAAATACTACAATTTCTTTGTAGATAGTTTTATTACCGCCTTTAGCTTCATGGGAAATGAGTTTTCTGCCACTCCTTTAAACATTCTATTACCGGTAGGAATCAGCTTTTACACATTTCAAACTTTGAGTTATTCAATTGATATCTACTACCAAAAGATTAAGCCTACCAAAGATCTGATCGCATTTTTTGCCTTTGTAAGCTTCTTTCCTCAATTAGTAGCCGGCCCGATTGAACGTGCATCTCATTTACTCCCTCAATTTCATACCAAAAAAATACTATCCTACGAAAATATATCAACCGGGGTAAAGCTGGTGATCTGGGGATTTTTCATGAAACTGGTTGTTGCAGACAGAGCTGCGATCTATGTAAATGCAGTTTATAATAACGTACCAAATCATGATGGTCTAAGCTTCATATTAGCAACGGTATTATTTGCATTCCAGATATATGGTGATTTTGCCGGGTATTCGTTGATAGCCATAGGAACCGCCAGATTCTTTGATTTCTCACTCATGACCAATTTCAGAAGACCCTATTTTGCAGTTTCCATCGGCGAATTTTGGAAAAGGTGGCACATCTCACTTTCAACCTGGTTCAGGGATTACCTCTACATTCCTTTGGGCGGTAATAGAGTTTCTACTCCAAAATGGCTTGCAAATTTATTTATCACCTTCGTAATTAGTGGACTTTGGCACGGTGCTAATTGGACTTTTATTATCTGGGGTGCATTAAATGGAATATATCTCATCATTGAGGCATTATTGCCTGTTAAAGACAAACACAAACCCGTTAGAATACTGATCACGTTTGTTTTAATTAATTTTAGCTGGATATTTTTCAGAGCAAATTCAGTTTCAGAAGCTTTTTATATTGTCAAAGATATTTTCATTGAACCCGGTAAGCTGTTTCTTGGGGATGGGGATGATATAACAGCTCCATTATATGCAATATTGGCAATATCAATATTGCTTTTCGTAGAGTTTAGTATGGAATATTTTAATTCAATTTCCCGGTTCAATAAACTCAAACCCTCTATTAAAATGATGGGATTCTCATTCATTATTTTCCTGATACTATATCTTGGTGTATTTGATAGTAGTCAATTTATTTACTTCCAATTTTAGCTGATATATAGAACTTCATGAAGATCTTAAAGAGAACATCACAATTTATATTTCTTATAATTATTTCTGATCTAATTTTGGGTCAGATTGCCGGGGTTATCTATTTTAGTCAAAAAACGGGGAAATATGCCAGACTTACAGAGACTATTAAAGAAACTGAAGCCCCCATATTGATAATGGGAAGCTCTCATGCTTACAGGCATTTTAACCCGGATATAATTTCTAAAAATTTAAATAAGGATGTATACAACGCAGGTGTTCAAGGTAAAAGACTTCATTTCCAGGCTACTCTTGGCTCAATAGTTTTAAAAAGATACACTCCTTCATATATCGTACTAAACGTAGACCCCTACTGGCTAACTGAGGCTGAAGATACTGAAGCCATTTCTGAATTAGATCCATACTATTGGCAGAATAAAGAGATCATTGATAAAGCAACCGATGAATCTGAATTCATCCATACGATCAAAATGTTATCGAGCGCATATAGATATAATTCCACATTGATCCATATCATTAAATATTATTTTCTCCCTCAAAAGTCACAAAAAGGATATCAGGCTCTTAATGGGACATTAAGTGAAGAGTTACTGTATCAGAATGAGGGTGATAAGAATTTGATAAACAGAACACCGTTGGAAAGTTCATTAAATACACTCACAAATTTTATAAAAACATCTAAAGAGAAAGGTAGTCAGGTAATAATCACGATATCTCCCACTTTCAAGGCAATCTATTCGAAGAATGATTCTGAGATGGTTGCTTTAAAAGAAATTTCTCAATCCGAAGACATTCCTCTTTTTGATTTGAGCAATAACGAACAATTCAGTGGAAATAATGAGCTTTTTTATGATCCTACTCATTTGAATTCCCGGGGAGCAGATCTCTTTTCCACTATGATCTCAGATTCGTTAAAAACAACTTTTCAGTTTGATTAAAACTTATCGTAGTTCTTAGAACCTTATCCAGTCTTTGTCTTCCAGCCACTGGATAAATGCCGGAAGGAAGGTAACAGAAGTGAGTAAAGTCATTCCGATTCCAACTACTGCCATTTCGCCTAATGAACGAAGTCCCGGGTGCGAAGTAAAAAGCAAACCTGCAAAGCCTAACATTGTAGTGAATGATCCCATCGTGATATGCTGGCCGGTACTTGAAAGAACTTCCCACATGCTGTTTCTCCCTTCATCACGGTAACGATGAGCAAGGTGCACACCGCTGTCTTCACCGATGCCAAGTATGGCGGGTAAAACCACAAGATTATAGAAATTAAACTGTAGTCCGAAGATCATCATCACCCCGAATAATCCCAATAATCCAACTAACAGAGGTAACATGGCTATGATCGACCATCTGAAAGACCGAAAAGTAAACACCATGAAAATGTAGATGATCAGAAAGGTTGCTCCCACCATATACGGACTTTCACGTCTTAAGAGATCGAGCATATTGGCTGCCACTATACTTGTGCTTGCTGCATAGTATTTTTTTCCATTGTCCAGATCCACTTCCCCGACATCATTTTTGAAGGCGATGGATTTTCTACCGTCCGATAATCCAACTGAAGGATATATAATTACAAACCTACCAACTTCTCCATCTTTGGTTATGAATCGGGATTTAAGATAATCCGGAATCTGCTCAATACTTAAAGGTTCCGTTGTTTGAGCAGCCCTTCTCAGTTTATCCAGATCTTCGTCATCTTTTCCAACCAATAACGGGTCTTTCAATAACTCTCTTACACGTGCGATCTTCTCAAGTTTTGCGCGTTCTTCCTGCTCTGTAACGGGGAAACGCTCTTGCAACGACTCAATACTTTGTATGGTAGGAGAAGTCGTGTCTGAGGCCATTTTCTGGCGCAATTTATCAACAATAGCTTCCACTTCACTATCATCATCAGCAATTATGTACGCAGGATTTCTTTTACCGGAGCTTCCCACTTCTCCTGCTACTTCCCTGAATTTTTCATAATTAGGGAATTTTGGCTCAAGTTTTCCAAAATCGTACTGGAATTGAAGATGATCACTGAAACCGACCACTAAAGCTGAGATCACTAATCCAGCGACCACGATAGTTCGCGCAAACGGATATCTTTTTTTTGTGACATTATGAAAATCTTCATTGTGGCTGAAGAGAATGAAATTATATCGCTCAAAGATCACTAATAATGAGGGAAGTACATAAAGCATCGTGAATAGGGCCAACAAAATTCCTGTACCGGAAATAAATCCGAATTCAGAAAAGCCTCTGAAGTTTGCAAACATAAGCACATATAAGGCCGCGGCCGTGGTAAAGGCACTAACTAATATTGCTTCACCGGTTTTATCATTCGTGGTGTAGATCGCATCGACTACATCCATACCACTTGAGCGAAGTTCAATATACCGGGCGTAATAATGGATACCGTAATCTATACCCAGACCAAAAAGAATAACAAAGAGTACGGAAGTCATCGTATTTAACATCCCCAGATAAAAGTAGGTCAATCCGAAAGTCCAAATCAAACTGATTACTAACGGAATACCAATAATAAGTACCGGTATAGGCATTCTTATGATATGACTCCAAATCGAATAAGATTTACCGGAAGATGTACCTCTGCGATAATTGATGTATTTCTTGAAGAAAAAATAGAGCATAACCAGAAGTATCACGGAACTTATTCCACTCGCAAAACTACCGATCACATCTTTCATTATTGAAGTGAGTTCCTCTAAATGTCTCTTTAATCGTCCTCCGAACTGGACTTTCATCTCCGGATGAAAGGAAGCAGGATCAAGTGCAGTAATGAGACTATCATAGGCTGCGAACATATCTTCCAGGTATTGAATATCACTTTTAGAACCTGTCGGAAAGAATTTAAGAACCATGACGGTACTATCTTCGCTTATAGGATATTCCGATGGTACCAGTGTGTTGTAGCTTTCCTGAAAATCATCGGCCCGTGTATCTTCTTCCTCTTCATCCTCACCCAGATCAAAATAAAAGGGATTCGCTTCTTCTTTAGCTTGGCGAATTTCGTCCTGAAGCCATTCCGTAATGTCATCTAATTCTTTGTTACTGGCCAGATAGAGGGCATTATTCTCGAGAACTTCCGTGTCTTTTCGAAATTCAGCTCTTTCGAAATAGTTATCCTTATAACGTGGGTAGTACAACTCCAGACTTTTGGGAATCAGTGCCTCAGCAAATGCTTTATTAGCCTCAAAACTTGGCGACTGGATCGCAACCTGCATTTCTGATTCCCCGCCTACCATCTTTTGCAACCGTTCCAAAGCTAATACATTGGGGTTGTTCTCCGGAAGTAAATTGGCAATATCTGTGTCTACCCGGAGCTTACTTGCATAGTACCCGCTAACTATTGCTAACAATATGCTCACCGAAAGTACCCAAAACGGATACTTTACATTTAACTTAAGTAAGGGTTTAAAAAAATTAAGAATTCGTTTCATTTAGTAAGGTAGATCACAAAATTTCAAGAGTGCAAAGATACACATTTAGCAACTTATAATGGGATAACTGATCACTGCTTTGTGTTTTTTATCAATCTTTGATCCAATGATTTAAACATGATGTCATCATAATCTGCCTCGGCAGTATCATTTACTGAGTTCCCGTCACTCAGTATGAGTATAGCCAATGGTCTGGCAGGTGGGTCGTCCCCGAACAATCTTCTATAATCTTCCACGATGTTTTGTTCTACGGTTATCCAATGTTCACCGATATTTTCTGAACCTGATTCCAGAACAACTATTTTTTGATTGCCATAGAAGATGGAATTTTCTGAGCCTTTTTCTAAGGTACTACTCCAAGTATAGCGTATTGATTTTGGTACTTTTTTGAAAAGTGCAACTCTTCCCATATCAAAAACAACGTAGATGCTTGCGGCTGCATCATTTTTATGATTTTCCAGCTCATTCCCACCTTCAGGAATCTGTTTAACCCGCCATTTCCAGCTTAGTATCGGAGTTTCATAGATATTTAAATTTTCCCGTTCTTTAAGTGGGAAATTCAAGTGCCGGGCATCGGTGCCTTCGTAATGCAGATATTTGTTATTACATACCTCGTCGATGAAATAAGAATAGTACCGGGACTCTTCAGGCTCATTTGCCGCATTCTTTACATCCCGGTTGTACCATCTGTCAGGCAATTTACCAACCATGTCGTCCTCGAAATCATCCACAACCAATATTCCGTTACTCAATTCAGGAATTGGTTGCTTGACCTCATCCGGGATGTTTATTTGAGCTAATACAGATATTGAATTGATGATAATTAGTAAAAAAGAAATTGAGAGGCGGATCATGTAATTAATTTGTCGTGCCGTATGAGTTGAATAATGAGTATATTTGGTTCTTTTCAATGAGTTTATCTGAGTTCAGAGAACGTGGGTAATCCTGTATTTATTCTGATATTAAGAGCATTTAATTAATGACTACAACCGGTAAAGAGATTAATAACGAAACAGTGAATAAAGTTCCGAAAGTTAGCTGTCTGATGGTTACCGCAAATCGCCGTGATCTGGCTAAAAGAGCTGTTCAGTGTTTTATAAATCAAACTTACGAAAATAAAGAACTAATAATTATAGATGATGGTGAAGAAGATTACGGTCCAATTTTAACCGGGATCCCCGACGATCAGGTCAATTATGTGAAATTAGAAAAAGAACCGGATTTCGTATTGGGTAAATTACGAAATAAGAGCCTTGATTATGCTACCGGTGATTATCTTATCCAGTGGGATGATGATGACTGGTACCACGAAGACCGAATCAAAATTCAGGCTGAAATTTTGAATAGTGGGTATGACGCCTGTTGTCTCTCTTCCGCCTTAATGCACCTTGATTCAGATGAATTCATGCATCATCCATATGTTGGGATCTTACCAGACGGTATTCCCGGAAGTATCATGCATCGAAAAAGTGACTCGATCAGATACCCTGAGACCAAAAGAGCTGAAGATACCGTGTACCTGAATGAATGGATGAAAAAACGTTATTTCAAACTGGATGATTCTTATAATTACCTCTTCTTACGTGCCTATCATGGGAACAACACATGGGAACAGGATCATTTCAGAAGGAGGATTCGTAATTCACCGAAAGCATTGGTTCAATATATCTGGCATGCTGTTATAAAAAATGATCTTTTTGGGCATCCAAGATTCCAATTAAGTGAACAAGCCAAAGAAGCATTTAATCAGTTTTTAGAATTATCCCGCACACTGAATTTGATTCGATGAAGAAGATCTATTTGGTGGGGTGTCCTCGTTCGGGAACTACCTTATTACAAAGTTTACTTGCCTCACATCCTGAAATAGTATCATTTCCGGAAACCCATATTTTTTCCAGAACTATGCATATTAATGCTTTGGTTCGGTTCTTTACAATTTATGGTTATAAGAAACTCGAGATTGTTAGAGAGATCCTGGATGGACTGTCTGTACCCTGTCAGGATCATGAGCTACCCGGTACACCGATCTTTTTTACTAAGCATTGGATAAATCAATTATTCCCTTTACTGGATAAGATCGGAAATACATACGATCAGAATGGGACAGCCACCTATTTACTTGAAAAAACACCGCGTCACCTACATTTTCTACATCTGATCCAGCAGGCAGATCCATCAGCGCATTTCATCCACATCATCAGGAAAGGAGAAAATGTTGTCGCCAGTTTAACCGAAGCAACAAGTAACAGCCCCGATCATTGGGAAGGTGCGCGATCTATTAAGAAGAGTATTTTTTGGTGGAACCGGAGTATAAAAATATCCAAACACTTCATTGGCACGAAGAATCATCATTTTGTACTATATTCAGATCTTGTGAGAAATACAGAAGCTAATCTGGCACGTTTATTTAAACATCTTGAGATTTCAGAATTTCATACAGAAGCTGTTAATTCTTTTCATGAAACTGCGGAAGAACTGATTACCGAAGACGAAGTTTGGAAACAGAATAATACGAATGATAGCATAGAAAAATCGCGAAAATTTAAAGCTTTAGCCCAGAGTGACCAGGATTATATATCTAAAAACCTGATCGATTTCGACTTCAATTCACTTCTTACGGATCAAGAGAATACATAGCACTTACACCCAGTCCCCAATTTCTGCCGTAAAGTTCACTCGTATCCCCTGCCATTTGAATACCAATGACCAATCCATTGATCTGTTTCAATTCTTTGGAGATCTTAAGATAAATAGAATGGTTTATCTTTTTCAGTTCACCCAATGGCCTTAGCTTAGCCACCAGTACTCCCCCATCAGAATATTTTTCGATGATCTGATCTTGCACCTCTCCATAGTTTCGTGAATACGTGTATTTAAGTCTGGCAGTAATACCTTCCTTAAAATCAAATATCCCCCCTAAATGATGAGCAACCAGAATGTTGTTAACTATGGGACGATCCAACCCTCCGTTTGTCAAAATCAAGGAATTTCCAAGCACCTGCCCCTGATAGGTCCATCCTGTTCTGTATGCATAATGATTGTAATAGCTGGCAACACCATATGGTTCAAAACTAAATTTATCCTGCCTTTTAGTTTGAATATGCTCGTAAAGAATCTCTCTAACCGGTCCCTTTGATGACCTGATCCTCAGATTCCACAATCCATCTGGAAAACTTCGAAATCTGGTAGATATCTTATCTTCCAGATAGAACATTCTTTGAATATCGATCCGGTATTTATCTAAGCGGAATTCTAAACCGAAATCATACCCTGCCACTGAATTGCCAACGGCATTTGATTGCTCTGCACTTGGAGCAGTTGAACTACTCGATCCTAATGCAAATGCGGCTTCAATGAAAGCGTTAAAATCTCCGGGTAATTTGCCCAGGTTTTTATTTACTCCACTCCACTGAACGTTATGAATGATCCCCCCAAATGCAGAAAGCCAATCATAACTTAATCTCAGATAAAAATATTTTTGATGCAGATAGGCATTATTTGTGAATCGGTTTTTACCAAACCAGCCATGTGCCAGCATTGACTTAAAACTCACAATTTGATAGGTCCCCGGAATATCAACATACCCATCGGTGTAAACAGCAACTCTCGGGATCGGAGTAGTATTCCTGCTTATCATCATGTTTCCTGTAGATAGTGAGCTGTATGATTCTCCTAAAGGGTCATCAAAACGTCCAATATTTAGCAAAAATTTGCTTAATGAGGCGCGAACATTCAGTTTATTGATAGTAACTGTAGAATGTGAAGAGGCTCTTGCCAGGAATTGTGAATTTCCACTGATACTAAACATTCCTTTCGTATAGAATACGGTTGAATAATTCAGATCGGTAAGTACATTCCCAGAGCTTTTATCAACTATTCCGTACTGCTGCTGATAGAACCAAAAGGGTAATTCATCTCCACCGGTAGTCAGGGCGGATAATTGAAAAGTAAGATCAGACTGGGCGTAGATAATAGTATGCCCCCCCAAAACCTGTAGAATGTAAATTAACAGGGAGACTTTAAACAGCGTTATTGATCTCTTCCTTTTCTTTGGCAATGTCGTTCTCGTCAACTTCTTGTTTGTATAAGTTAGCAATAAAGTAAGTAACGATATTTAAAATCCTCTTCATAACCAGATTTGCTGTTAATATACCTGCGAGCAAATCATTTGGAACATCCAGCATACCGGACACCTGCAAAGCTACAGTAACAAAGAGAACATCAGTACTTGGAAGGAACGGAACTCTGGTAGAAACAATCAAAATTACTGCTAATGTAAACCAGACCGCCATTGATATTTCCGGTTTGGCCACTTCCCACTGCAAAATCTGAAGAACATTGATCAGTATGATCCGTGATGAGTGTAAGCCAAAGACCTTGAGGCTGTCTTTCCAGCCTAAAGAAAAAATAAATTTCCTAAATCGATAAACAAGGCCGCCAAGTATCAGAATCCCGATTACTATGGCAACTCCTGTTAAAGAGTCTATCTCATTCAGGTAATCATAAATGTTGATATAACCCTGGGTAACAAAATAATACAGTAAAACAATGGTGATGAAAGTAGAGGCAATACTTGAAAGAACATTGTTGTCCTTTATGTACTTGGCAATATCTTTAGGCTGTAGTGGTAAATTATTTTTAGCCCAGTGATAGAGATACAATTCACCGGAGTACCCTACTACATCAGTATTTAGTACTTTCTTTTGGATGAAAATTGGAAGAGCTGCCTTCCACTTTAATGGCCATTTTAGCTTATAAATAAAGATTTCAGCAATGGGTAATGAAAAATATATTAACCCGTATAGCAGATAAAAAAGTGGTTCTGCCGGTAGAGAGTTTACAAGTTTTTCCCAGCCGATATCATATAACTGATAGGCAAGGTAGCCGATAATACCGGCCTGTATAGCATAGCGGAATACTTTTTTTGTATTCTCTTTTGCTCTGTCAGAGAGCTTCATTAGAACGTTGTTCGTCAGATTGATTTCGGGAATTCACCCAATCCGGCATGCCTGCGGAAATTAATTTCTGCCAGTTTTTTTCTGCAAAGGCAAAAAATGGCTTCTTCTCATGATACCAACCAAAATGTATACAAAATGGAGTTGTAATAAGAAAATCCCCGCGACCGGGAATAAATCCAGCTAAGCTGGTGATCAGATTTCTGAAAAATGAGGATTTCAAACCTCTTAACGAATACACAAAATCGCTGTTATAATATTTACAGGTCACATACTGGAAATCTTCATCATGCTCGGTAAGATCCTGAATATAGTCGAGCTGAGGACTATTATGACCTTGTAACCATGGGTAAACCGGATTATTCAGTTTAGACATCGCCATTGCCAGACTCCATTCGCACGATTCTTCAGTACGCCCATGTTCCATCTTTCTACTTCTGAAATGGGTTTCATCTTTACGATCCAGCATTTCACCGGCCAGTTTGCATACCTTTTTCGTCTGATCGTAATCCTTAGCATAGATCATTCCAGATTGCACTCTGCTGAGGTAGGTGAGACCAAATTTTTTGAGAGTTCTTTTTCTGTGACCAAAAAAGATATCTTTTAGCACACCTAATCCTTTAGCAGAACCAAAAAAACTATCAGAGATCAAATTACCGGTAATTGTGAAATCGAATGGTGAAAAGCTGGTCCAGAGTGCATCAGGATTTTTACACCAAATAATATCTGAATCAAGAAACATATTACGATCAAAGATCAGATACTGATACACATTATGCTTAAAACCTACAATAGAAGCATGTTCTTCAGGTAAAGGACGGACTACATCAAAAAGTGTATCAAGGCCATTCTCTTCCAGAATTTTTCTTTGTTTATCACTACAGATCAACGCTACCGGTCGTTTCTTGTCATAGCGTCTTAAACTAGTAACTGATGCTATGGTATGTTTCAGGTATTTAGGGTGACCGTAGCTTACATAGATGTAGCCTTCTTTACCCTGCTTTTCTTTTTTTAATGTCTGTAGCACAATCTGGTTTTTTAAAAAAGATAAGAGTATTTAATACCCTAAAAAAGATATTAATTTCTAACGATTCGCTCGTTTTCTGAGACTTTTCATTAAGGCATCAAAACCACGTTTTGCGATGATTCTCTGAAACTGATTATTATATGACTCAGCGGTATACACATCATCAATACTCATGTCTGTGATCACCCATTCCTCCCCATCATACCGCATTCTGTAATCTACAGGGGTTCTCACTTCATCCAATTCAGCGGTTGTTTTAACCAAAGCCTTGTCTCCATCAATAGAAATATCATTATAGGTAATTTTAGCTCTGTAGATCTCTAATTTAGTTAACGATTGATCTCTGATAATGGTTGAGAACAGATCAACAAACTCTGTTCTGGTATCAGCAGAGATCGTATCATAAGTCTCCTCCAATGCAGTCTTTGCCATTGCATCGAAATCGATCACGCCGTTTATGATCTCCTTTAATTCTTCTCTTTGCTGATCGGTATATTCAGTACCCTCGGGGCCTAATAAAGTCTTTATCTCCTGATCCCTTTCCGTAAGTAAGCTCTTAATTTCGGTAGGTGAATGTTGAGCAGACGCAGCCGTGCTGAATAGTGCAGACACAATGATGACGTATATAAATGTATTTTTCAGATATCTCATAAATCCGTTATTAATTTTCAATCGGTGTTGTTAACGGTAGTCCTGCTGATTTATTTAGCTTCGCAACCGATGAATTATATTCGAAGGTAGACTGCATAAGTTTAAGTTTTAACTCCAGTTCCTTCTTCATGGCATCCGTTAGATTTTTCACATCTCCGAATCCAAGGTCATAATCGAGCTGCTCAGAACGCAACCATTTCTTTGCAGTCAACAAAGCTTCGTCCGTTTTCTTCATTTTAACATCTGCAAGTGCAGCTTTACGATAATTCTCGTTCACCTGTAAAATAGCCCCTTCTCTGGCAGCCTGCTGAGCAAAATCAACTCTTCGTAACTCAATTTTGCTTCGCTCAATATTCGCCTTAATAGAAAAGAAATTTAAGTTAACTCTGATAGCAAACGCGGCTCCACCATTAAAGTAATTGGTATTATTTATAATAAATGGGTTATCCTGATAAGGACGGTTTGGCGTGAAGGCATAATTCACAAAACCACCTAAGTAAAGACCCGGATAATTTTGACGTTTTAATGCTTCGATATAGGTTTCGGTTGCCTGTTTACCAAATTTTAATGCCTGAAGATCCGCACGGTTATCAAATGCGGTAGATTGGTAAAATCCGATAGGAGCTAATTTATAGGGTAAAGGGTCTAAAAATCGTGTTTCCGGTTCATAAACAGCATCGGTCCCATCACTTAACAAATAATTCCAGGTCTCTCGTACAAACTCCATATTTCGCTTCACTTCTTCTATCTGAATATCGAATTCGGATTTAAAGATCTGAAATTTGAATACTTCTGCAGGATTAAGATCAGGGTCTCCTTCTTCCTCCATCTTATTGATCTGTCGTTCGATCTGACCAATTTTTTCAGTTGCTTCATCCAGAAGTCGTTCAATCTCGAATGCCAACACAAAACTATAGTATAGATCAAAGAGTTTTACTTTAAGATCCTCTTCTTTTGATTCTGTCTGCAGTCGTACAGCTTCCGCACCTTTTCGTGCTGCATCAATGGATTTACTTATACCTCCCCAAACAAATATGGGCTGAGCTGCACTCAAATTGAATTTAGTGTAGATACCCCAGTCATTCCAATCATTACGAAGATTTGGATCCAGATAATATTCATCATCAGGTAGTGGGTTACCATTGGGCAATAGGCTGTCGCTTTTAACACCGGGAACCAACCCATGTTGAGATTCAAATCTCATATTGGGAAGAAAACGCTGAGCTTTGGCCTGCTCCACTCTGTTTTCTGCCAGATCGATATTCTCTCTCATGTATTTAACCTGACCAGAGCTATTCATAACCCGGCTGATGAACTCATCATAACTGATCCTTAATGTATCCTGTGCAGTTACATCAATTGATAGAATAAAGGAGAAAGTAAAAAAGAGTAGAAAAGTTCGTGCGATCATAAATATGAAAGTTAGTGTGGCTTAAAACGCGTGCACGATATATTTATTGAAAAAAGAAATAGCCCCTAAGAGGGGCTATTCTAACTGCGGAGAGTGAGGGATTCGAACCCCCGGAGACTTGCGCCTCAACGGTTTTCAAGACCGCCGCATTCGACCACTCTGCCAACTCTCCAATAAAATTATGAATCGCTAAGCGCTTGTGCACCAGAAACGATCTCAGAGATCTCAGTGGTGATGGCACTTTGTCGAGCCTGATTGTATTTGAGACGTAAATCCCGTTCCAGCTCTTTAGCGTTTTCAGTTGCGCTGTCCATTGCAGACATTCGCGCTCCCTGTTCCGAAGCGTTCGATTCAAGCACTGCTTTCCAAAGTTGCATGTTTAAATGCAAAGGTAAAAGTTGTGCTAAAATAGCCTCAGAATCGGGCTCGAAAATATAGTCAATTACTTCGTTAGAATCATCACTATTATCAGCAGAAATTTCAGACGGATCTATAGGTAACACCTTATCGATCTTTCTGTTCTGTGCGATCACGGATTTAAATTCATTAAAAGCTATGAAGACTTCATCGTAAACTTCTGATGTAAAAGAATCAATTACTTGGTTCATGATAGCAGAAGATGCATCGTAACTAATAGAATCAAAAAAACCGGGATGAGATTCTGAGATTTTGTAATTGCGTTTCTTAAAATGAGCGGTAGCCTTTTTCCCGATAGTGATCAGGGATAAGGTTCCATTCTTATGGAATTCACCAAGCTCATTTTGAATAAAAATCTCAACTTCTTTGAACAGGTTATTGTTAAAACCTCCACAAAGACCTCTGTCTGAACCGATAACGATCAATAATACTTCACTGATATCATCGGCTACCCGCATGATCGGATTTTCTGCAGAACTATTACCTGCAAGTCGGCCAACCACATCCTGTAATTTAGCTGCATATGGCCGAGTTTCGATCATACGATCTTGCGCTTTACGCAACTTCGCAGCAGCCACCATCTTCATGGCTTTGGTGATCTGCTGAGTATTGTTTACCGTAGAGATCCGGTTACGTATGTCGCGAAGATTGGCCATATCAGGCTTCCTTAGTAGCTAATAATTGATCGATTACAGTCTTAGCAGCATCAATCACTTTATCGCCAAATTCATCACTCAACACTCCTGATTTGGCCAGGTCAGCCATTTCAGTGGAGAATTTTGCGTTTACTGTATCTAAGAACTGCTCCTGGAATTCACTAATTGAAGCTACAGGTAATTTATCAAGTAATCCTGCATCATTCACTTTGAGAAGCACGATCTCCTGCTCAACAGGCAGAGGTTTATAAACATCCTGCTTAAGCAATTCAGCTGTTCTTTCTCCTCTGCGTAACTGTGCCTGAGTAGCGGCATCAAGGTCTGAACCGAATTTAGCAAAAGCCTCCAGTTCACGATACTGAGCGAGATCAAGTTTCAAAGTACCTGATAATTTCTTCATCGATTTCACCTGTGCGGATCCACCCACACGAGAAACTGAAATACCCACATCAATAGCAGGACGAGTACCCTGATTGAACAAGTCAGTATCCAGGAAGATCTGACCATCCGTGATCGAAATTACGTTGGTAGGTATATAAGCAGAAACGTCACCGGCTTGTGTTTCAATAACAGGAAGTGCAGTTAACGAACCGCCACCTTTTACAATTGGTTTCAGTTCTTCCGGAATGTTGTTCATTGATCTGGCTACACCATCATCGTCGATGATCTTTGCCGCTCTTTCCAATAATCTACTATGAAGATAGAATACATCACCGGGGTAAGCCTCACGACCAGGAGGACGCTTCAGCAATAGCGATAATTCACGATATGCAACCGCTTGTTTAGAGAGATCATCATAGATCACCAAAGCGTGACGTCCGGTATCTCTGAAAAACTCACCTACAGTTGCACCTGTAAACGGAGCAATGTACTGCATCGGAGCAGATGAACTTGCTGGGGCAGAAACAATCACAGTGTAGTCAAGTGCGCCATTTTCTTCCAGAACCTGACGAATACCTGCTACAGTTGAAGCTTTTTGCCCTACTGCTACATAAATACAAAATACCGGCTTTTCTGAATCCTGAGTTGCTTTTTGATTGATGATCGTATCAACTGCAACAGAAGTTTTACCGGTCTGTCTGTCACCAATGATCAACTCACGCTGTCCCCTTCCGATAGGAATCAAAGAATCAATGGCTTTGATCCCTGTCTGCAGTGGTTCAGCAACCGGCTCACGATAAATAACACCGGGAGCTTTACGTTCCAGTGGTAAGCGGTAAGTATCACCTGTTACAGGACCTTTTCCATCTAGCGGATTTCCCAAGGGGTCGATAACACGACCTAAAAGACCTTCACCCACATTCATAGAGGCGATATCTTTAGTTCGTTTAACCGGATGCCCTTCTTCCACAGAGTTAGAGGATCCAAAAAGTACGATACCTACGTTATCCTCTTCGAGGTTAAGTACCATACCGGTTACAGGATTACCATCCTCATTTTTTGATTCCGGTAATGTTACAAGCTCACCGGCCTGTACCTGAGATAATCCATATACACGCGCAATACCGTCGCCTACTTCAAGTACGGTTCCTACATCATAAACATCTGCTTCACTGTCGAAGCCGGATAATTGCTTGCGTAAAATGGCTGAAACTTCGTCGGGTCTGACTTGGCTCATTGTGTTTTATAATTTCTGAGTCGGTTCTAATTCAATTCCACGGATTTATCAAGCAGAGTAGCTTCAAGTTGTTCCAACTTGTGTTTGATGGTACCGTCGATCACAGTATCATCAATCTTAACAAGTAAACCGCCTTTCAACTCTTCTTGTTCGTGTAGTGCAAGATTCACTTTTTTGGAAGTGGTTTTTTCCAGATTTGCCTGTAATTTTTCAACCTGTGCCTTAGATAACTTTCTGGCCGAGTGTACCTCAACCTCAATTATTCCGGCATAATCGTTATATACGGTAATAAATCCCGTAACGATCTCATTCAGTATAGATGCTCTTTCTTTTTTGGCGATCAGGGTCATGAATTTCATCATGAGTTCCCCAACATGCTTTTGAAAGATCGTATCCAGCGCAATCTTTTTGTCTGAAGGCTTAACCACCGGACTCTTAAGAAATGTCACCAGTTCTTTAGAGTCATCAATAGTGTTTTTTACAAACAGAACATCTTCCAGAGTTTTATCCACCACTTTAAGATCTAGAGCGATCTCAAGTAGTGCACTGGAATATCGTCGCGCTGCTTTAGATACCAACATACGTTGAAAAATTAATTTTTAGGCAGGTCGGATATAAAACTATCCACCAGCTTGCTGTTTTTTTCGTTATCTAGCTCTTCATCAAGAATGATGGATGCAGATTTGATTGCCAATCGAGCTACTTCTTCCCGAAGTTCGTTCAATGCCTGTTTCTTTTCCTGTTCGATAGAAACACGGGCTTGTTCAACAATCTGTGCTGCCTCCTCTTTCGCTTTATTGATACGCTCTGTACGTACCAACTCTGCTTCTTCTAAAGCTTCCTTTCGGATCTGTTGTGCTTTAGCTTCAGCATCACGAAGTGCTTTCTCATTGTCTTTAGAGATTTCTTCTGCTTTAGCTAATGCTTTTTCAGCAGATTCTAAAGATTCCTTGATTTTAGCTTCACGCTCATTCAGCGCCTTCATGATCGGAGGTACAGCGTATTTCATCATAACCAGGATAAAAAGCACCATGGAAATAAGAATCCATATTGCAAATCCAGGATTGAATGAAAGTATACCGCCTCCGCCTGCTAATAGAAGAGTCATTATTAATCCTTAATTATTGACCAATTCCTAATGCAAGAAGGATACAGATTACTGCACCAAGAAGGGCTACACCCTCGATGAAAGCTGCAGTAAGAATCATTGCACCACGAATATCGCCAGAAGCTTCTGGTTGACGAGCAATACTTTCTGTAGCTGCTTTACCGATCATACCGATACCGATTCCAGCTCCAATTGCTACGATTCCAGCTCCAATACCAGCTGCTAAAAGTCCCATAGTTTTCTTTCTTTTGTTTGTTAAAGTTATGAGTGTTTTAAAATGATTAAGCTACGTGTTCAGCGTTGTAATGCTCTTCTTCATGAGCATGATCTTCAGCAGCCATTCCAATAAATACTGCTGAGAGCAACGTGAAGATGTAAGCCTGTAATAGTCCAACAAATACTTTGAGCGCATAAAGCACCACGGTTAGCACTACTGAAAAGATGCTTACACCATACCCTGCTACCGGGCCAAACAAATCAGCAAAAATAAAGATCAATCCAAGTATCGCAATGATCATTATTTTTCCTGATAACATATTGGCGAAAAGTCGAATAGCTAAAGCAAAAGGTTTAGTGAATAACCCGAGGATCTCTACAGGAGTTAAGATTGCACGAACCCAGGTTGGCACACCGGGAAACCAAAAAACATGCATCCAGTGATCTTTTGTACCACTGAATTGAGTGATAATAAAAGTTATGATAGCAAGGGTAGCAGTAACTGTAAGATCAGCAGTGGCGGTAGCCGCCCAGGGCAGGAGTCCTAACAAATTCATGAAGGCAATACCCATAAATGCCGTGAACAGATACGGAACATAACGGTCAGCTTTGTGCTTGTCGATATTTGCTCTGGCTACATCATCACGGATAAATACAAACAGCACTTCAAATATGTTCTGGAAGGTACCTTTCGGCTCAACTTCATTACCAATTCCTTTCTTATAACGCCCAGCCATGAATATGGTCAGCAAAAGAGCCATCCCCATTGACAACCAGAAATACACTAAATGAGAAGTAATTGAGAAATCGATAACAATATGCCCCCCATCTGCCGGATGAATAGCATGATCCTCTTCAATAAATAATCCCGACTCTACAGCTGCGTGCGTATTTGAAAACACATTAAACTTCTTATTGTGTGCAGCATCTTCCCAATAAATGATTTTAGGGAGATAAATATGAATGCCAACAAAATTAAAATAATCGTGATCGGCAACGGTTCCCATCACATCAAGAACAGGCTCTTCTTCATGAGCAGTATCGGTAGAATGAGTTTCAACTTCGTGCTGTACAGCTTCGTGTTGATCACTATTTAATGCGAGCAGATCTGGCGTCTGAACGGATAAAAATAAAAGGGTCAGAAACAGGCGTCTTAAGGTCTGGATCATTAGCGATATTTACTTCTGTTATGAAGTGATTTTTGGAATAAAATGATTTCTATTACAGATTGATAAAGATAGGAAATAATAAAACTAACTGTAAAGTAGATTTCATCAAATTTTAACAAAAACACCAACACTGCAAAGGAGATCAAAACAATCAGAAATCGTATGGCCATTGCAAAAAAATAGATCTGGAGAAATTGCTCATCGTTCACATTCCAGAACCTCTCTACCACAAATACAGCAGCAAACACAAATAAAGTGCTTATTAGGTAACCGGCTCCTATTGCGATAAGCCTGTCGCTTGCAAAAAAGAATGTGATTAACAGCGCAGTTACCGGTAAAATCTGAGCGACCCAGTATTTCTTTGACATCAAAATAATTAATCTTCGTTTTCTAATCGTCGGGATATTCTCAGGATCATCAAAAAAAATAATATCAAGCCTAGCAATGAACCTGAAAGAATACCAATTGGAGTAATGTTAAAATATCTGTCCAGAACAAACCCCAAAAGAATCGGAACAAGCAGAGATCCGGCGATCTCTGCACCCAATCCTAAATATTCCATGTATTTTTTGGGTAACAGCTCCCGGCTCAACTGCCTGATTTTTTCAGATGAGTATCTTTCTCATAGTCAGCGTCGTTGATCTGAGAAATAGATTTCATGTCTTCTCCCATTCTGCAGGCTCCGTTAATTTGTGCCCCTTCTTCAACGACCAACGTTTTCGTGTATATGTTTCCATCAATTACCGCATTCTTTCGAAGAATCAGTTTATTGGCAACCTTAACCTCACCTTCCACTTTTCCTGCAATATCTGCCTCAGATGCTGTTACATTCCCTGTCACTCTGCCTTTACCGGTAATGATCAGTTTACCTTTCGAGATCGCTTCTCCATCAATCATACCTCCGATACGAATATCAGAATTTGCGCGTAGATTCCCTTTTAGCTTGGTACCTTCACTTATTATATTAACAGACGGAGAATTTGTAGTTGTATTACTCACAGTAGATCCGGTTTTTTTGTTATTAAACATAGATTATTGAATTAGATACATCTCTGGATTTTGGGGTAGCCCGTCTTTCCAGATCTCAAAATGCAGATGCGCTCCGGAACTCGTTAGTCCCACATCGCCGGTAGTTCCGATAATATCACCTTTTAGCACTACATCTCCACTTTTTTTAGTAAGAGATGAACAATGCTTAAATACAGTAACGATTCCACCTGCATGTTGGATGATCATTACATAGCCATCATTCATGGTCCAACTGGCATTAACAACAGTACCATCGGCTATGGCTGTTACTTCGATATTTGATTTTGTTGCCAGATCGATCCCAAAATGGAATTCATCCGGCTCATAATCTCTGCTCAAAATACCTTCCACCGGATATGGAGCCGGGAAACTGGGTGCATTCCTGAGAATATTTGAAAATACAATTCCTGAAGTGCTGAGCTGATTGTCTTGTGCAATAGGTTCGATCTCTGCCCCGGACACCATTTCTGACGATGATTGCTCTTCCAGAATCTGAGCAAATCGATCGTCAATTTGTAAGGTGGTATCCATACTAAGCCGGATGATGTTTTTCATATCCTCTAATTGAGTATTTCTAACATCCAGTGAATCCTGCAAGGCAACTACTCTTTCAGTTACATGTACTACCTGCCTTCTCATTTCAATGTCTTCTTTATTATAGAGCAGTGCACCAAGCGGTGTAAGCATAAAGGTTAACGCCACAAACACTGAAAATAACAGACTGATTACAGTGATAAGTATGAAAAGAGAATTTGGCCTAATTGAATAGGAATCGTCCTGTCCGGGCTTGGTGTCATCCAGCAGAATTACCGTAATTCGCTTAAAACGTTGGCTATATAATTTTTTTAGAAATTGATACATGTGTTACATCAGTAGCAGGTAAGCATGTTAATTACGAAGAAATTTCATTAAAAACCGAAGCCAAATCTTTTGTGATTTTTTTCCGATTGTATCTATCTATGAAATTTTGATTTACTTCCGGCAGCTTGTCCTCTTTTATATCGTTGATCAGATTTCCCAGTGCTTTTTTTATTTCATCTTTTTGGTTTGGGTTTGCAAGATAAGAGACTCCGTATTCCTGTAAAAGTTTCATCGAAATTCCTTCCGGTACCAATCCTAGTATGGGTTTTTTTGAGCCAAAATATTCGAACATTTTGCCAACCGTAACATGCTCCGCATTTTGTTGATGTCCGATCATGAGCCAGAGTCCATCGGCCGTTGCCACATTTTTAACCGCTTTATCATGATCCAGATAGCCGTGGTCTATTATATCTGAAATTAACCCAAATTGTGCGATCTTATGTCTCACAATCTCATCCAGCCCTCCCTGAAACTCAAATACAACACCTTTCATCAGCTCAGGTTGCTCAGATTTTAACTCCATCACACTTTTGAAAAACAAATCCGGAGTACGATCACCATAAAATAGACCACTGTAGAGTATGCTCAGTGTTTCTACATCTTCAGTATCAGTAACTTCAACTTCAAAATCCTCAGGATCAAAACCCTGATTTACAACCCGGATATCTGATCCCGGGTACCGTTTTCCAAATGAATCCTTATAGCTGTCATTGATCACAGTAATTAAATCTGCCTCTTCAAGGGTCTCTTGTTCAATGTCAGCCATTTTTTTTCTGTGATAGGGAGTCGGATATTTGATAAGATGGCTTTCTAACCATTCATCCCGAAGGTCCATTACAGTTTTTTTACCTGTACTTTTTTTCAGTTCCGCTGCCAGAAGTAAATTACTGTAAGGGGCCGCTGTCGCATAGATTAGGTCAATATCCTCTGATTCAATGATCTCCAGTGCTCTTTCATAACCCGATCTGATCCATCCCTTTTTATTATCGGGAAGCCAGAAAAAAGTAGAGATCTTTCTCAGAAAATTATCCACCGCTGATGGCAATTGGATCGACCTTGTGCCTCCGTAATGAAGAGGAGTATTTCCCTGCACCCGATGAGTTGTAATATTCAGGGATTCAAACTCGCTGTTCAATGACTGATCAAAGGTATGATATGCTCCCGGTTCAGGACATAGAATAATCGGATTCCAGCCAAACTCTCTCAAATATTTAACAAATTTGAGCGGGCGCTGAACCCCACTCCCCCCCATGGGAGGGAAGTAATACACGATAAACAATACGTTTTTCATGTCCGGTGAATAGGTCACACCGAGTAATTTGGAGCTTCTTTGGTGATCTGAACCGTATGAGGATGACTTTCGCGGTAGGATGCTGCTGAGATCTGAACAAACTCAGCATTTGATTTCATTTCTTCTACCGTAGCAGCTCCACAATATCCCATGGCAGCTCTCAATCCTCCATTCATTTGGTGAACAACCTCACTCAGATAGCCTTTAAAGGGAACCCTTCCTTCAATCCCCTCGGGAACCAGTTTCTTGATATCATCTTCAACATCCTGGAAATAGCGATCTTTTGAGCCTTTTTTCATCGCTCCTATACTGCCCATACCCCGGTAGGATTTATATTTTCTGGATTCGTAGATGATGGTCTCTCCCGGACTCTCATCTACCCCGGCAAACATCGATCCCATCATAACAACATCTGCACCACCTGCAATGGCTTTAGGAATATCACCGGTCTGTTTGATTCCCCCATCAGCTACAATACCAATACCGGCTTCATTACAAAACTCGGCTACTTCCATAATGGCACTTAACTGGGGAACTCCTACTCCGGTCACAACCCTTGTTGTACAAATTGAACCCGGTCCAACACCGACTTTAACCACATCAGCGCCGGCTTTGGCAAGTGCTTCTGCAGCACTTTTAGTGGCAATATTTCCACCAATCACATTAAGCGTAGGATATTTCTTTTTAATTGAAGCTACTGTATCCAATACTCCCTTCGAATGGCCATGTGCCGTATCTACGGTAATGATATCTACACCGGCATGTACAAGTGCATCCACTCTTTCAATGGTATCAGGAGTTACACCAACTGCCGCACCTACTCTTAATCTTCCCATTTCGTCTTTACAGGCGTTCGGGAAGTTCATTTTCTTTTCGATATCCTTAAAAGTGATCAGACCAACTAATTTGTTATTCTGATCCACAATTGGAAGTTTTTCCACTTTGTGTGTTTGCAGGATCTCTTCTGCCTGCTGCAGATTGGTTCCTTCTTTTCCGGTGATAAGATTATCACTGGTCATGATAGTGCCAAGCTTTTTATTCAACTCCGACTCAAAACGAAGATCGCGGTTCGTTACAATTCCGATCAGTGTGCCATGTTCATCAATGATCGGAATTCCCCCGATCTTGTGTTTTCTCATCAGATTCCGTGCATCCATCACCGTTGCATCAGCAGGCAGCGTAACCGGATCCACGATCATCCCGCTTTCACTTCTTTTCACTAAGCGTACCTGTTCAGCCTGTTCACCAATGGTCATATTCTTATGCAACATGGCGATCCCCCCTTCTCTGGCTAATGCAATTGCCAATCGGTATTCCGAAACCGTATCCATGGCAGCACTTAAGATCGGTGTGTTTAATTTCAGGGTGGGAGTCAGATTCACGCTGATATCAACATCGCGTGGTAGTACCTGTGAAAAATTTGGAACTAACAACACGTCGTCGTAAGTAAGTCCCTGTCGCGAGATGCGTTCGAATGGAGAAGAATTGTTCGTTTTTTGCATTAAACGGAGATATTTCGCTTGCGGTTTTTCAAAGATACAAACTTCTGAACAGGATTTTGAACCGATATTTCGTTTTATTTATTCTTTAATGATTTGTTGATATACAGTTATAAGAATTGATTTTTTTTGGAGTTGGATCCTGATCCTTTCCTTTCTTAACTAATTAGAAACTGATATTTAGGGTTGGTCACTTCAAAAAATTTGGCTGAAACTTATCAACATAGATGTAGTACATCGACAGGCTTTTTAAAACATAAATTTTCGTTTCGTTCATGAGTGATAACATTTATTCAAAATCTGAAATATCAAAAATTCTGAAAACGGCCAGTGAGATACAGACCAGAAAAGATCTATATGGAAATAAAGATGGACTCGACGAACACGAATTAATTGAGCTAGCCAAAGAAGTCGGTATCGATCGCGAATCACTTTTGGAAGCATTGGATAAGCACAACCAACCCGAATTCAATACTTCGTATAGCTGGCTTAAAGCCACCTCCAGGGTACAACAGGTTGAAATGGTACAGGGTGAGATCAATGAAGAAAATTGGGAAGAAGTGGTTCAGGAGATCCGTCGAATTAACGGTGGAATAGGCAAACTCATTAAGAATGGTTCTTCTTTTGAGTGGGAACAACGAATGCAGGAAATTGGCTATAAACACCTTTCCTTTTCTCCACAAAATGGAAAAACTAAAATTCAAGCGGTCTTCAGTTGGTCGCCATTACGTTTACTTACTCTTTTTCTGAGCTTTTTCTTTGGTGGGTTAGCTGTCATCGTTTTTCTTAAAGGATTAGGATACCCCAAAGAGCTGGGCGTTCTTTTCTCCCCGTTTGGAGCCGTCGCCGGAATTTCTGTTGCTTCATTATACCTGAGGTCAAAATTTGAAACAGAAAAGAAGAAAATAGGAGCGATCATAAGATCGGTCGGAAAAGTACTGTCAGGAAAACAACAACCTTCTATTGAAATAGACTCCGGTTTAGAGTACTCTGAGGAAACTGTTAATAGGTCCATCAATAAGGAATCTGAATCTATTTAACCGCTATGGGAAAAGTATTTACCCAAAAGGAAATTGGTCGAATTCTGAACAAGGCTTCTGAGTTACAAGTGCTCAAAGACCTTCGTGGAGATACTAGTGGATTGAATGAGCAGGAATTGATTGCCTTAGCAGATGAAGTAGGTATCGATGAAGATACGTTAAAGAAAGCCATTCTACTTTCCGAGTATGAGGAATCAAATGATACGTTCAATTGGTTCTCAGCACAATCTTCCATTCAAACTTCTTTTATAGCAGATGGTGAGATCTCTGATGAAATATGGGAAGATGTGGTTCGCGAGATCAGAAGAGAAACCGGAGGTATCGGCGCACTTAGTAAAGTAGGACGATCTTTTGAATGGGAACAAAGGAAAAAAGACATTGGCTATACACATTTATCCTTCACTCCGGCCAAAGGCACGACTAAAATTCAATACGTAAATTCCTGGAAGGGCATAAAATTTCTATTGAATTTCTTTTTCGGGATGTTCGCTTTTGTATTTGCAGCCATTGCCATTGATAACTCATCAATACAAGACGGGATGGCTTTTCTGTTTGCCACTTTAGCTGCAGTCGGCGGACTTGGTTTAAGTCGTTTTCCTCTCAAATTCATGTACGAGGATCAGGTAAAAAAATCAGACCGTTTAATGAAAAATATATCCCGGGTTATTGAAGAACTGAGTAATGAACGAGCTGCAGAAAATGACGCTCACATTCACTTTGATGATACAAACGAGCAAGAAAATTCAACTTCGGGCCGGCATAACCGGATCAGACATTGAGGTATGCACTCGCCCCTTTTTTGTTCTCTGTTTTAAACCTGATCTCGAAAGTAGCCCCCATATCTCCGTTAACTGATAATTCACCATCAAGCTGACTCACAAAAGTTTCTATCAAAGTTTTCCCGAGAGTATCTTTTTCCAGAAAGTCTTTTTCGGAATCAAATCCTATACCATCATCGTGGATCTCCAATAAGATATTCTCATCAATCTGTTTCAACACTATAGATATAAGCCCGTTCTCTCCCGGCCTGAAGGCATGTTTCAGAGAGTTTGTAACTATCTCATTTACCAATAGACCCAGAGGTATAGCCTGATTGATATCGAGGTGAACCTCATCCATATTGTAACGATACTTAATGATGCTGCCATCAGTTGGAGCATACATGTTCATTAAACTCTTAGATAGCGCCTTAATGTTTTCGATCATGCTTATCCTTGAGAAGCTGTTATTGGTATATAACTGATCATGGATCAAAGCAATGGATTTAATTCTGTTCACACTCTTTGCCAGTGTTTGCCTTATCTCGGGATTGGTATTTGAGATCATCTGTAACTGGATCAATCCGGAAACAATGGCCAGATTATTTTTCACCCGGTGATGTATTTCGGCAAGGAGCATTTCTTTTTCTTTCAATGAATCCAGAATACTTTGCTCAGCAACTTTTCTATCGGTTACATCCCGCATTACCGCCATAAGCATTTCCTGTCCATCATCGTCCATCAATGCAGTTAGCGAAACCTCAACAGGGATCTGTTCTCCAATTTTTGAAAGATGCAGCCATTCGAATTGGATGAATTTTTCCTTCTCTAAACCACTCAATAGCTCTAGTAATACCTCTTCCGAATCACGCCCATCATCTTGTGCAGGAGCAGATATTTGTAAAGGATCTTTGCCAATCAGTTCCTCTTTTTCGTAGCCCAGTAATTTTAAAGTCGCTTCATTACAATCTACATAAACGCCATTTTTATCAGTAAACTGGCATCTGCTGATTTACTAAACAGGTCCCGATATCGTTTTTCAGAAATTCTTAACAGGTTTTCAGCAGTCATCCATGCATTTATGTCGATATGTGTCCCAACCATTCTAAGTGGATTACCTGATGCATCCCTTTCAACCACCTGGCCGCGATCCCAAACCCAGACATTGTGACCATCTTTATGCTTCATACGAAGCTTACAATCATAAAAGTCAGTTTTGCCAGAAAAATGCTCGTCTAAAAGCTTTTCAGATTTCCCGATATCTTCAGAGCAAAGCAGATCCTGCCAGGTTTTTATTGAAATAGGTTTCAACTCTTCCAGTGTATAGCCTACTATCTCTGCCCAACGTTCATTCAGGAACAGGGTACCTGTTTTCAAATCCCAATCCCACGTTCCGGCCTGTGTACCTGCCAGAGCGTGTTGATATCGTTCTTTGGCTTCCTGCAATAACTTTTGGTATACGTATTGTTGCGTAACATTTCTACTAACACCTAATACCCCTGTAATGCTTCCGCTATGATCAAATAATGGACTCAGAGTAAGATCAAACCGAAGTTCTTGTCCGTCATCACTGAATATGGTACTACTGTGAGAAGTCCGTACGGTCTCTCCTTGCAGAGCCATAAATACATTCTGTTCATGAATAGCCCCGGACTCATGTCCCAGCAGGTCCGTTATTCTCCGTCCGATTATTTCTTCTTCATCGAATGGCAGCTCCTCAACTAACGAACCATACAAAGCCGTGATCTTTTGATCACGGTCCAGAGTAAATACGATGTCTTCAAATGAATTTACGACCGCACTGAATTTGTGCTCATTTTCGATCAGAATTTGTTCTCTTAACTTCTCTTCGGTTACATCTGTTACTACACCAAGTATCTTTTCTATTTCGCCCCTTCCATTCCATATCGGACGAGCTTTTGTCCGCACCCATTTCTTTAGGCCGTTGAAGTCGGTAAAGGGCAAGGTCAGATCAAAATTCACTCCATGATGTTTACACTTCTGAAATTTTTTCAGAAAGAGTTTCCGGTCTTTAGCTGAGTAACAACTTAACGTCTCGGTGATGTGCACACTGTGTTGATCGCTATTATAGCCATGTATGTAATAAAGACTTGGCGTCCAGGACATCTCATTTTTTTTGACATCATATTCCCATCCCCCTGTTCTGGAAATTTCCTGAATATCGTTCAACAGATGTTCTCTCCGTTGCGCCTCCTCCTCCATTTTTTTTCTCTCAGAGATGTCTTCTTTTACCGCAACAAAATTTGTAAGAGTACCAGCTTCATTAAAAATCGGACTGATAGTAGAAGATTCCCAGAATAATTCCCCTGATTTGCTTTTGTTGATCATCTCACCGGACCAGATCTCTCCCTGAGTAATAGTATCCCACAGGTTTTCATACAGAGATCTACCGTGTTCCCCGGATTTTAAAATATTGGGTGTTTTTCCCAGTACTTCGTTGTTAGTGTATCCGGTAATAGTGGTAAAAAACCGGTTTACAAACTCAATTTTACCCTCCTTATCGGTGATCACAATACTAACAGGACTTTGATCTATCGCAGATTTAAAGAGTTTAAGTTTGTTGGTTGCTTCGTATTCTTCGGTGACATCCAAACCAATTGAGATCACTGTTCTATCATCTAATGGACCAGTGAAGAAATGCCATTTTCGAATCAGACCTTCTTTGGTCTTTACATTCCAGATGCCATCGTCCTGATGATCATTTATCTCATATAACCGGTTTATATACTCCTTCTTTTCTTTAAACTCTTTGTCGGCATCTGCTTTTTTTATCCAATCATCTATTGTTGTTAATTCATCTCTGGTGTATCCACAGCTAATATGCCATGATTCCGATGTTAGCAGTACTTTTCCATCCTGATGGATCATGATCGGGATAGGGGCATACAGGATAAAATCTTTAAAGCGATTTTGAGCTTTTTCAATACGTTGATTCTTCTTGAAAAGAACAACCCCAATTGATGCTCCTGTCAGAATCAGGATCAGAATTACTACAAAAACAAAAATTCCGAGTTGTTTGATCAGATTTGACCTTTCTGAAATGGTCTGTTGAAAAATCTCTACCGCTTTACGCTGAGCAAACTTTTCGAATGGTGATAACTCATTGAGCACCTTATTCTTTGCTGCTGTTAGTTGTAAATGGTCTTCATATTTGATGATCCGATATTCACCGGACTCTTTAAGTGCATGAATACCGGAACTGAATGTAGCAAAAGCATCTTCGAATTTATTAAGATCCAGTTCATGAGTCTTAAAATGTTCAATAATTCCTGAATAAAGGGAGTCTATGGTTTGAAGCCGGCTAAGTAGCTCACTCGACAGAACAGAATCAGACTCAGGCGTACTTTCAGTACCTAAGTGGTGATGAATCCATAATTCTTCAAACTGTTCAATGGTATGATGAAACTCATAGATGTCGTTGCGGATGCTATACGGCTTATTATAAAATGTATCAATTGCCGTATTTAACCCTACAACCTCTACCAGTGATCTATATCCCAGCCAACCAACTCCGGAAATTAACACCCCCAAAATAACAACCAGGATATACCGATCGGGTATTCTGTTTTTCTTAAACATATTTTCCTAAAGCTAATGCCGGATAATATGCTTATTTAATGAATTAAATATGAACCAGCCGGCTATTTAAGCCGTTAATTTGTCCGAAAAATCCTCTCCTCAAAGTTTCGGAATCTTCACACCTTTAATAGCTGCATCCAGTGAACAAATGCCATCCTGATAGCTGCTTACCCAAAAGTGAACCGTTTCCCGACGACGTTTTATATATTGGTCGCAGCTGGAATATAATCCCTTTAATTCCTGTACCATAAATCTCACATCTTCGTAGATCTCGATCTTTAATGAATCGGGTAATTTCCCCCAACCCATTAAATTGAAAGCCTGCTGCATTTCAAAATATTCATCGGCACTTTCTTTCTTGATGCGGTCTAAGATCGGGGTAACAAATGATCCGGAAGTTAGTTTTGGTGAACGTGTGGTTTTAGATAATGTATTGCTAGTCATGATTGTTCAGTTTTATTTTTGTTTAACTGAACCAAATCTAACACCAAAGAGTGACACCATAGTGTCACCCTTAAATTAACTAATATTGCTGTTCGCCAACGAGCCCTTTTTAGAGCTTTTCATAAAACTGATGTGGTAAGACACACCATCATCTACTGTAATTTCTGCATCTGCATCCAATTGTTTTATGAAGGTATTGATCAGGGTTTGACCTAAGGATTCATTCTTTTCAGATTCGGAAAAGTGAATACCTGTTCCGTTATCTCCAATATGAAGATAGATCCTATCACTATCGTCATGTAATCTTATATAAATTTCTCCTTCCTTAACTCCATTGAAAGCATACTTATATGAATTATTCAGTATTTCATTAATAAGCAGTCCAACAGGAAGTGCCTGATTTATATTGACAAATACTTCTCCCAAATCGAGCTTTACTTCAATATTTATTCCATTCTCGACCGAGTACATGTTACTCAGACTTTTTACCTGCTTACGGATATTATCGCTAAGTGAGATACTTGAAAAGTTATCAGACTGGTATAATTGTTCATGAATATCTGCAATTGAATTGATTCGGTTGATACTGCTGTTCAATAATTTCAGTTCATGTTTATGCTCTGAATTCATTACCTGTAATTGCATTAAACCGGATATTATCGCCAGATTATTTTTAACTCTGTGATGGATTTCACCCAGCAATAAACCTCTCTCTTCGTTTGATTTGATCAAGGCAGCTTCGGCTTTTTTTCTTAATGAAAGATCTCGCCACACAACATGACGTGTATCCCGATATTCTTCATCATCTAAATTTGTAAGCATGATCTCGACAGGGAATTCAGTACCATCTTTTCTAATTCGAGCCCATTCAAAGCGATGATGTCCCTTTTCTTTTGCAATAGCCTGATTCTCAAGTAAAAACACCTCCGCTGATCGTCCGTTATAAAGGGCCGGTGAAATTTGTTCAATACTCAACCCGATCACTTCCTCTTTCGCATCATAACCAAGCAGGGTTACGGCCGCCTGATTACAATCAATAATGACTCCTTCTTTCTCTAATAAATTCGCATCCGATGACTTTTCGAAAAGTACCCTGTAACGCCGCTCAGACTCTTCCAGCTTCTGACGTTGTCTCATGGCCTCAGAAATATCGATATGGGTACCTGCCATCCTTAACACATCGCCGTTTTCATCTCTTTCAAATATCGCACCACGATCATTGATCCATACCCAATGACCATCCTTATGCTTCATCCGAAGATTAGTCTCGTAGATGATATTCTCCCCAGAAAAACATTTTTCCAATTCTATAACCGCCTTTTTCAAGTCTTCGGGGTGAGTAAGGTTTTTCCATGTCTCAATATTCAAAGGGGAAAGTTCATCTAATGTGTATCCCACCATCTCTGCCCATCGCTCATTAACGATCACTTCTCCGCTTTTTATGTTCCAATCCCACATACCCGCCTGAGACCCCAGTAAGGCATACTCCAACCGAGTGGTTATTTCTTTTAACTCTTTTTCCTTTTCAACCTGATCAGATACATCAATTACGGTACCGACTAATTTTGAAAATTTACCATTTTCATCAAATAACGGTTTGGTCTTGAACCGACACCATTTCTTAACTCCATTTCTGTCTTCAAATCTAAGTGTTAGATCATATCCCTCAGCCGTCATTAATGCTTCATAAAAAGCATCTTCAATTAATTTTCTATCCCCTTCCTCAATGCAGCTTAAACCTGCTGAAATATGATCCTCAATAGTATTTTTATCAAAACCGTGTAATTCATAAAGACCATCCGTCCAATAGCTTACCCCGGTTTCAATATCATATTCCCATCCTCCTGTTTTATGCACCTTTTCTACATCATTTAATAATCGCTCACTTCTTTCCAGTTCAAGTACGGCTTCTTTTTTCTTGTGAATCTCCTGAGCTAGTGCGATAAAATGAGTAAGATCTCCGTCTTCATCTTTAACCGGACTGATACTTACTTTTTCCCAGATCAGAGTTCCGTCTTTTCTTTTGTTCTGTAATTCACCATTCCAGGTTTTTCCGGCCCTAACGGTTTTCCATAGGTCTTTATAGACTGCTCTGGGATGTGCTACGGATGCAAATAACCAAGGAGTGGTACCGATTACTTCTTGCTCCTGAAACCCTGTAGTTTCAGAGAAAAATGGATTAACATATTCAATTATCCCGTCTTTATCTGTGATAACAACGGAAGTCTCAATCTGTTCAATCGCAGATTTTAAGATTTCAAGACTAGGTACGACTCCGGACTTCTTCATTCTCTCAAACTATAGCCATTCAAGCATTAGTATCTAATATAGAATACTGGGAGTAATAAAAAAGTATTGATGCATTAGAATCGCTGATGAAGTAGCATTTTCATGTGAATGAATAAAGTGCATAAAACTATTTAATAGTTAGTTAGACATTGTATTAAATCTAATTAGTTCTGGAGCTCGTTATGCTGTTCAATAAACCAAATCGTGGAGAGGCCGCCATAAATGGATCTTCCATGGCCGATATTGCTTTCCTTTTGTTGATCTTTTTCCTGGTTACTACCACCATTAATGTTGATACCGGAATTTCTCTTGTATTACCTCCCCCATCAGATGGTACACCCCCACCTGATATTCATAAGCGAAATATTATGAATATCTTTGTGAATGCCCGTGGCGAAGTGCTTATGGATGATCATCGGGTTAAACTTTCGGAAGTTAAGCCTCACCTAAAAACCTTTATCGACAATCGCAGAAAAGATCCTGAACTATCTGATACTCCGGAAAAAGCGGTCGTATCCATCAAAACGCAAAGAGAAACGCCTTATCAGATCTATATCGAAATGCTGGATGAGGTAATGGCTGCCTATTCCGAATTGAGAAATGAAGCAGCATTACAGAAATTTGGAAGTACCTATGATCAACTAGGGGAAGGCGGACCTCAAAAATCACATATCAAAGAGATGTATCCAAAACGACTTTCGATCGCTCAGGATAATTAGCCGGGATACAAAGATTTCTTAGCTGCCAGCAGGGTATTCTTCATCAACATGGCTACGGTCATCGGCCCAACGCCTCCGGGCACCGGAGTTATCCAGCTGGCTTTCTTTTTAACCCCTTCAAAATCCACATCACCAACTAATTTATATCCTTTTTCGGTAGTCTCATCAGCGATCCGGTTAATTCCAACATCGATCACCACCGCCCCTTCTTTAACCATTTCCGGCTTGATCAAATGTGGTTGCCCGGCTGCAACGATCAGAATATCTGCGTTGATGGTATGTGCAGTAAGATCTCTGGTATATTTATTACAAATGGTGGTTGTTGCCTTTCCAGTGGTATTCTCGCGGGACAGCATAACCGCCATCGGTGATCCAACAATATCACTCGCGCCAACCACAACCGCATGTTTCGACTTTACCGGAATACTGTAATGCTTAAATAATTCCATGACTCCTGCCGGGGTACAACTCCTGAAACAGGGCTGATCAAGTGATAGTCGCCCAACATTCATTGGGTGAAAACCATCCACATCTTTTCGGTAATCAATGGTTTCGATCACGTCATATTTTGATAAGTGTGAAGGAAGCGGGGTTTGTACTAAGATCCCGTCAACAGAATCATCCTGATTAAAATCCTGAATGATCTGTTTCAACTCTATGGCTGAGATCGTATCCTGCAAAACCATCGTGTTGCTGTCGATCCCAACTTCTTTGCAGGCTTTACTTTTTGTACCTGTATATACAATGGAAGCAGGATCGTCGCCCACTAAAATTACTTGTAGAAAAGGTGGTCGGTTTCCTTTCTCAACCCACTGTTCCACGTCTTCCCGAACACTGTTACGAATCAGTTCCGCTACTTTACGGCCATCTATAATTTCTGCACTCATGGTTTATCGCTCAATATTATATTTCTTCATTTTATTATACAGATGGCTTCGCTGGATGCCGATCTTTTCTGCGGTCTGACTGATATTCCAATCATTCTTTTCCAATTGTCTCACTAAAAATAATCGTTCAGCCGATTCCTTGAAATCCTGAAAATTATTTCCCGCCTCTGCTAATTCATTCAGATCATCACTTTTATGATCCGCGGGTTGAAGAATCTGTTCTACGGCTTCCGCATCAATGGCATCGCCCGGGGCTAGAATACCTAAACGCTCTACTGCATTTTGCATTTCACGAACATTTCCGGTCCAAGGGCGATCAATAAGTGCATCTAGTCCGTCATCGGTAAAATACACCCCTGAAAAGCTGATGTCCTGTTCTTTCAACCGCTTCAAAAAAGCTTGAGCGATCAAAGGAATATCTTCTGAACGATCTCTAAGTGGTGGAACAATAACCGGAATCACAGAAATTCGATGAAAAAGATCTTCCCGAAAATTCCCTTCTTTGATCTCCTGCTTAAGATCCTTATTCGTTGCTGCGAGAATACGTACATCGACCGGAATAGATGAATTCCCTCCCACCCGGGTTACTTTATTTTCCTGTAATACCCTAAGTACTTTAGCCTGAGCATCAAAACTCATATCACCGATCTCATCGAGAAATAAGGTGCCGTTATTGGCCTGTTCAAATTTACCGATGCGTTGTTCGTCGGCTCCGGTAAAAGCCCCTTTTTCGTGCCCGAATAATTCACTTTCCAATAATTCGGAGGGTATAGCCGCACAGTTCACTTCAACAAATGGTCCCGATGACCGTGGACTCTTTTCGTGGATCCAACGGGCCACTAACTCTTTCCCGGTACCATTCTCCCCGGTAATAAGCACCCTGGATTGCGAAGGTGCCACCTTATCGATAATATTCTTTATGCGTTGAATGGGCTTACTCTCACCAATGATAGGAGGCAATTGGGGGAGCTTCTTTTTGATCTGTTTTACTTCCCTTGCAAGAGTTTGCTGCGAAAGCGCATTCCGTACTGTAAGCAATAACCGGTTCAGGTCCGGTGGCTTCTCCATAAAATCGTAGGCACCTAATTTAGTTGCCTCAACCGCTATGTCGATAGTTCCGTGACCTGAGATCATAATTACGGGGAAATCTAAGCCTTTATCGCGGATCCTCTTCAGTGTTTCCAGACCATCCATCCCCTGCATCTTTATATCCAGAAACATCAGGTGAATATCATTGTCTTCCAAAAAATCTAACGCCTGCTGACCACTCTCTACCGTGGATACGATATAATCTTCAAATTCAAGTATCTCTTTCAGAGTACTTCGTATTGAGCGTTCGTCGTCGGTAACAAGGATATGAGGTGTTTTATGCGGCATGGCTGAAACTAATCAATATTTATCAAACAGATATTGAAGAATCTGTTCATGAATGGAATCGATCGGTCTTACTTTTCCTATAAAGTGATTCGTTGCCAGACTAATTGAAAGCATTCTGCCTGAGCGAGTGGTCAAATACCCACTCAACGTTCTGGCGCCGGTCACGTACCCGGTTTTACCCACAAAATTACCGGTCAGATCAGAATTTCTCATTCTGTAGCTAAGAGATCCATCTTTTCCGGCAACCGGAAAACTGTGATAAAATGCTTCGAAATAAGGCTGAGTACTCATCTTATAAAGAAAATCACTCATTACACTCGTTGTAGTAAAATTACCGGATGACATTCCTGAACCATCCTTCATGATCACGAATGTAGTATCTATCTTCAGTTCACCTAAAAAGTTCCGGATTTCATCTACGCCAACATCAAATGATCCCGGGTTACCCGTTGCTTCCGCCGCCAAGGTCTTGGTTAACATTTCGGCGTAAAAGTTATCACTCTCTTTGTTTGTATGATCAATCATGCTGGTTAACGGAAATGAGGTATGAGCAGCAATCTCAGTGAACCCATCAAGCGATGGCGGTGAACTCAGAACTTCATACTCACCGGTATTGGCAATCCCGTGTTTATTCAAATAGGCACTGAACGAATCCAGAAAAAATCCCGGGGCATCAAAAACAGACAGGGATTCTGTTTCTACATAATTCCTGGGTAAAAAACTGGCCAGTACGATCCGGTTTGAACCGGGATCTCTGCGATAGTTTTCATGATACTGTGCCCATTCAAAATCGATGATCTGATCATTTACAAAAGTGACGTACGAAGTATTCTCAGGGAACCAACTAATACCCGGCTTCTGTCCCACTTCCCCATCAGCACGTACGACCAGGTCCACGGCATTATTATTGAATGATAAGGCACTGACTTCAACTCCGTAATAGAAGCTCAGATCATCCCAATCCCACCCTTTCGGATATACCTGTTCGTCAAAATAATCAGTACCGGCCAGAAGGCGACCGTCTAATTTGCGGATACCATATGCTTTAAGTTGATCTCTGAAGTTCCTGAATACAAAATAGCGATCGTCGTTATATAACGTACCACTTATAGTAGGATCCCCTTTTCCAATAATGATCAAATCTCCATGCCAGACTGAATCAATCAGCTCTCCCATACCCAGAATTTTTGTGGTATATGTAAAGTCACTCCCTAATCTGGCTAAAGCCGCACCTGTGGTATATAATTTTTGATTAGAGGCCGGGGTAATAAGTTTTTCATCATTCCAGCTTTCAATTAATGCTCCATTGGTATCACGAACAGAGACCGACCACAGTGCTTCCTCATTCGGTGATGATAAGATAATCTCAGAAACTGATTGTGCCTGAACAACCAGCATGGAGTGTATCATCACAAAAAAATTAATGAGGAGAATGCGTTTAGATCGCATTGGTCAGGCGATGAAGTATTTTTCTTCTTCCTCTTTAAAAGCTTCGAGAATGGCCTGTTTTGATTCAGCAGTCAGGATCTTTTCTCTAAAGCTGGAGCTGTTCATCAACCTGGAGATCCTGCTCAATAATTTGATGTGCATACTGTGTTTCGATTCCGGACCAACCAATAAGAAAATAATACGAACAGGTTCTCCATCAATGGAATTAAAATCCAATGGTTTTTCCAGTTTTACGAAAGCGGCAAAGTTGTCATCCACAACTTTGGTTTTACAATGCGGGATCGCCAGACCTTTCCCCACACCGGTCGACATAACACTTTCTCTTTCGAAAACACGGGTTCTCACTGTTTCAAGTGCCTCTTCGGGAACTTTTCCGCTGAGTGTATCAACCAGAGCATTAATCACGTCGTCCTTGTTCCCGAATTCTGAATCGGTAATTATGGTGTTTTCATCAAGTAAATTAAACAAATTCATACGTATACTGGAAACTTAAAAGACTTTTTTCGTGATGATCAATGAGCTCTGAATATAGGCACCCATACAGGACTCAATCAAAGGATAATTTTGTGTTATCCGGGTAAAAAAATCACTCACATTTGTTACTGAACCGATTTACATTACTCTAAGTTTCGAATCTTATTGCTAACATATAACGCCCATATTCTGTCAGAGGATACAATGACACGTTTTCTATTCATAATTCCGATACTCATTTTTCAGACAGTAAGTGTTCCCGTTAAAGCACAAACCGAAGCAGTACAAATACCTGATGCTGAGGGAGACACGATCACCTATAGCAGGATCGAATATGAAAACAAATTGTATGGTTTCTGGTTAGCTCAAAGTATTGCAAACTGGACCGGTTTAGTCACCGAAATGGATAAGATCGGAAATATCGGAGAGATCAAGACCGGAGCTTTTTACACCAGAGAGGATTGGGGCAAGCCAGATCGACCGAGTATTTGGGGCGAGGGTGTTCCCAGTGAGCTTTCCCAAACCATTGAATTCGTTTTTGCTGATGAGGACAGTATCTGGGGTGCCGATGATGATACAGATATCGAATACATGTATCAATATCTGATGGATCAACATCAAACTCCTAAATTAACAGCCAATCAAATTCGGGATGGGTGGTTAACTCATATTAAGCCTGAGGAAGAGAATTACCTTTGGGTTTCGAATCAACAAGCTTACGACCTGATGAAACAAGGTATGCTTCCTCCACTTACCGGAGATCCCGGTTTCAATCCTCATTATGCAATGATCGATGCTCAGTTGACGACAGAGATCTTTGGATTATTTGCACCGGGTGATCCACAACGGGCTATTGATATCTCCAGATTGCCCATTCAAACAGTCGCAAGAAATGAAGCAGAAGAGATCGCTCGATTCTATGTAGTCATGTATTCGTTATCAGCTCTAGTAGATCCTGCTCAACCAATGGCAGAGCAGACTGTAAAACTTGCACAAAAAGCGCGGACTTACCTTACTGATTCACTGTATCCTGCCAAAATGTTTGATTTTGTTTATCAACAGTATCTGGAAGGAACCCCGTGGGAACAAACAAGAGATGCAATTTATGAAAGGTATCAGGTCGAGGAATCAGACGGTTACGACATCACCTCACAGAAACTGTATTGTAACGGGTGTTTTGCTGCAGGCATCAATTTTGCAAGCAGTTTAATTAGTTGGTTTTACGGAGAAGGTGATCTTAAGAAAACGATTAAAATCGGGGTATTATCCGGTTGGGATGCAGACAATCCTACAGCAACATGGGGTGGATTATTGGGTTTTATTTTAGGAAAGGACCTGATTGAAGAAATATTCGGATGCTCATTTTCGAATCGCTTCAACATCCACAGAACACGACAGAATTTCCCCGGAAATGGAATTGACACCTTCGAACATATGGCTGAAACTGGTTATTCTGTCACAAAAATGGTAATGTCTGAGCATTAATAATACTTTGGTTACCACTCATTCAGAAAAGAAAATACGTTATGGCATCTTTTCAACATAATCAGAACAAGGTTACGCCTTGTTTATGGTTCAATAACAATGCGGATGAAGCAGCAAATTACTATTGCTCCCTCTTCAACAATTCGAAGATCATTTCTAAATCCAACGTGATGGTTGAATTTGAGCTCGAAGGGCTACGGATCCTGGGATTAAATGGCGGACCGCAATTCCCTCATACTGAAGCATTCTCACTAATAGTGGAGTGCACCGATCAACATGAATTAGACCAGCTATGGCACTCACTTATAGCTGATGGTGGTTCTGAGGGAAGGTGCGGTTGGTGCAAAGATAAATTCGGGCTATCATGGCAATTGATCCCATCAGGCTTCTATAGAATGATGAGTGAAGGGACTCATATCCAAAAACAAAAAGTAATGGACGCACTTATGCCAATGAATAAGATCGTACTTGAGGATCTGGAAAAAGCCTTTAAATCGGATTAGTTCATTGAATAGATGGCTCCTGCTGGCTTAGACAATGAAAACTGCCCAGCCCCCAGATAATATCTACAGAATTAATACCAACCACCTCTCTGTCAGGGAAACAACCCTGAATGATATCTAAAGCCCGATCATCATTCGGATCATCAAATACCGGTACAATTACATATTTGTTCGAAATATAAAAATTGGCATAAGATGCCGGTAAACGTTGCCCCTGATAATACACAGCGCCAGGCATTGGCAATTCAATAATTGTAAGCGGTGCCCCATCGATGGTGCATTTTTTGAGTGATCGCAGGTTCTCCTGAAGAGGCAAATAGTTTTCGTCGTCCACCTTATCCTCAATAACGGTTAATACCGTAGACTCATTCACGAATCGGGTGATGTCATCAATATGGCCATCCGTATCATCACCAACGATCCCATCCCCCAACCAAAGAATATGTTCTACCCCGTAATACTTTCGAAGATGATCTTCGATCTCTTCCTTTGAAAGATCCGGGTTTCGATTCGGATTTAACAGGCAGGAAGTAGTAGTCATCAACGTTCCATTTCCGTTGAATTCAACGGAACCACCTTCCATCACAATTCCGGGGTGCGCAACCTTAAGTCCTTCCTGTTCAGCGATCCGGGTTGGGATCACATCATCCAGATCGTATGGCGGATATTTACCACCCCAGGCATTATACCCCCAGTCCACGATCATTTTATCACCGTTATCCTTATTCAACAAAAAAGCCGGACCATGATCTCTGCACCATGCGTCATTAGTTGGATTTTCGTAGAAAAAGATCTGCTTCATATCAGTACCAAGTCCTGCGATCATTCTGGCGGCATCTTCTGCCATTTTTCGATCTGCCACATTGATCTTAACCTTTTCGCCTTCACTTACCAATTTGATGAATTGACAATAAGCAGGATATATTTTTTCGATCTTACCGGGCCAGGTATTTGGGTTATGCGGCCAACTTAACCATGTTGCATCATGCGGTGCCCACTCGGCAGGAAATGAAAAACCCAATTCAGCTGGAATTCCTTCAAAATCAGGTAAATGGTTAAATCCTGTTGGAGCTTCGATATAATTAATCTTCATCAATGAACCGCTTAGTGATCGGATTGTAAGAATCAATGCGACGATCTCTTAAAAATGGCCAGTGTGTTCTGTATTCATTCGATTTTGTCAGTGATACTTCCTGAACATGAATTTCTTCCTCGGTGTGGGATGCTTTAAATACAACTCGTCCAAATGAGTTGGTCACAAAAGATCCTCCCCAGAAATTCATATCTCCTTCGGAGCCAACACGATTCACGGAGATCACAGGAACTCCATTTGCAACTGAATGTGAACGTTGTATGGTTTGCCAGGCCTGATACTGCTCATCATTAGTCGGATCATCCTGATCTTTATGCCAACCAATTGCAGTTGGATAGAATAATAACTCAGCTCCCATCAAACTTGTAATACGGGCGGCCTCAGGGTACCATTGATCCCAGCAAATGAGCACACCAATAGTGGCAAATCTGGTTTTAAATACTTTATATCCCAGATCGCCCGGGGTAAAATAGAATTTCTCATAATAACCCGGATCATCGGGAATATGCATTTTTCGGTATTTACCCAAATAAGTACCATCAGCATCAATTACAGCGGTGGTATTATGATACAGTCCTTCCGCTCTTTTTTCGAAGAGAGAAGCAATGATCACAACTCCTTCTTCTTTAGCAACTTTACCTAGTTCTTCCGTTGCCGGACCGGGAATTGATTCTGCCAGTTTAAAATTGTCGTAATTTTCTACATCACAGAAATACAGAGAACGAAATAGTTCCTGAAGGCACACGATCTGCGCTCCGTTACCGGCAGCGGTACGAATTTTCTGGATAGCTTTCTTAAGATTTTCATCGGTATCGGCCGTACAACTCATCTGTACCAGACCAACATTTACGTTTCGATCGGACACTTGATCTCCTTTGGTTATTTGCCTAAAAATAGAGAGAATAAACAGAGAGTAAAATACCTCGGAAGGATACTTTCTTCCTTATGTTCTTACTTAAAATGTAGATTCAGGGTTAGCCCGGCTCCTTTATCTAACACAAATGGTATTACTGATAAACTTTTCATGTGAGCATCATTTTGATGTTTTCTCGCAAGTGTATATCCCATGTAACCACCAATTAATGCCCCGGCTAATACGTCACTAGGCCAGTGCCTTTTTTCTACAATTCTGGCAATTGCAGTTCCGGTCGGGATTAAAAGCAGACTATACGTACCAATAGTTGGATAATATACCACCCATGGTACGATCAAAGCGAAAGCCGTTGAGGAATGTCCGCTTGGAAAGGAAGTATGCCCGAGCTTAAAAAAGTCGAAGTCCCGGCTCCCTTCATTTTGTACAGGACGAGCTCTGCTGACAATAAATTTCGTTGTATTCACCACTAGGGCGGTGTTTAAGACCGATTGGAAAGAGGTAAATGCGGCATCCTTAAATTTTTGGTCATCCGAGAGTAATGAAACACCAAATAATCCGAGACTAGCCGGTGCTACATAGCGAAAAGTGCCGAACTCATTAACAACTTTAAGAATACCTGAGCCATAGTACCTGTTTCTGAGATCATCACTTACCTGCTCGTCAAACGCCGAGATCATGGCTATGGTAACTCCGGAATAGAATACGCCAGCGACCTCATCCCCACGAAAGTTTTTTACCAGATATACAGGGTCACCAAGTAGCCAATCTTTATACCTGTTTACCGAAACACTCTGAGCAAATACTCCGGAAGATATTGTACCAGCTAAAAGATAAAGAATAACCAGCGATTGGATTCTCATATACCGATCGTTTTAAGAAACTGGAATTAACCCAAAAATATCGATCATGATAAACAGTATTACCGTCATTCGGTTAATTCAGAACTGGTAAATACATCCTGAATTTCATCTTTCAGGAAGGATGAGATCGCTTTATTGCCGGCAATTATTCGTTTTCCAAACAACCAATCAACCCCACCGTTCCAGTCGCTAACTACTCCACCTGCTTCTTTGATTATAAGCGAGGCAGCAGCAGTATCCCATGGGCTCAATCCATATTCGAAGAAACCTTCAACACGACCTGCGGCCACACAACATAGATCATAGGAAGCTGCTCCCGGTCTCCGTATTCCATGGGTTTTCTGCATCAGATTTTTAAGCAACACTAAAAAATTATCGATCAGATCAAACCGGTTGTAAGGGAATCCTGTGGAGATAAGCGATTTTGAGGAATCAGATTCATCAGATACCTGAAGTTTTTCATCCAGTAAGTAAGCTCCCTCACCTTCCACCGCCCAGAACAACTCATTTCTGGAGATCTCAAGAACAATTCCTACTTTCGGGGAACCATCTTCCCATAATGCAATGGACACACAGTAAGGAAAAAAGCCATGAGAGAAATTGGTGGTTCCATCTATCGGATCTATGATCCAGACTCTGCCATTTGGTAACGTAGTATATTCATTGGATTCTTCTGCTAAAAACTGATCTCCGGGAAACTCTTTTTGAATCATCTCCAATATGATCTTTTCGGATGCCAGATCTGCACTCGTTACCAGATCATTCTTTCCTTTCATTTCAATCTTAAATGATTCATCTGCTGCAAATGTCCGAATTACTTTAGCTGCTTCATTTGCTGCCCAAATAGCCGTGTTTAGTTCTTTCTTGTACATTTTTTTAGTGAATAGCGTTATTTACCGGTTTTAGAAAATACCATAAGTTGAAAAAACTGCTCATACCCAGATTATGGTTTTGTACTCCTGAAAAGGTAACACCTGCGTAGCTGGAATTTTATTATAATCTTTTAAATCCGTATTTCTTCCACGAAGCTGTATAACTGCTTTAATATGACCTAAAATTTGGAGATATTTGCGCCCAATCATTCACTCCTAACTAAAACAATATGATCATCCCGATTGCGAGTGATCACGCCGGATACAAGGCTAAGCAGGTCACTAAATCTATTCTCGAGAAAATGGGACATGAACCGGTGGATTTTGGAACTCATTCTGAGGATTCCGTGGATTATCCTGATTTTGCCATTCAGGTTGCTGAACGTGTTAATTCCGGGGATTTTCCTCAGGGAATTTTGGTTTGCGGTAGCGGACAAGGAGTGTGTATGACGGCAAATAAATATCCCAAGGTAAGAGCAGCTTTAGTGTATACCCCTTCGGTTTCGTCGTTAACACGATTGCACAACAATGCGAACGTCATGTGTTTACCGGGACGCGATCTTGAAGATAAGCCGGAAGTAATCGAAGAAATGTTAACTGCCTGGTTCGATACTGAATTTGAAGGTGGTCGCCATAATCGCAGAGTTGAAAAAATTGAATCACTAACCCAAAATAAAGACGCTTGATGAAATCGTTACAGGAACAAGATCCAAAGGTATTTGCCTTTCTGGAAAAAGAAACCGAACGGCAGAATAACAATCTGGAACTGATCGCTTCCGAAAACTTTGTCTCTAAAGCTGTAATGCAGGCAAATGGCAGTAATCTTACTAACAAGTATGCTGAAGGATATCCTGGAAAGCGTTACTACGGTGGTTGTGAATATGCGGATGAGATCGAAGATATTGCACGCGACCGGGCAAAGAAATTATTCGGTGCCGACTGGGTTAACGTTCAGCCTCATTCCGGGGCTTCTGCCAATGCGGCGGTGTATCTCGCCTTGATGAAACCGGGTGATACGCTCCTTGGTTTTGACCTTTCTCACGGTGGCCATCTAACCCATGGTTCGCCGGTAAATTTCTCCGGCATCTATTTTAAACCTGAATTCTACGGGGTTGACAAGGAAACCGGTTATCTGGATTATGATAAGATCCGGGACAAAGCGAAAGCGGTTAACCCGAAAATGATCTCGATCGGTGCGTCTGCTTATTCAAGGGATTATGATTATGAAGCGTTCAGAAGTATCGCTGATGAAGTAGGCGCATTACTGTGGATGGATATGGCCCACACAGCCGGACTCATCGCTACCGGAAACCTCAAAGATCCTTTGCCCCACGCACATGTAGTTACCACCACCACACACAAAACATTACGTGGACCTCGCGGAGGAATGATCCTCATTGGTAAAGACGGGGAGAATACCCTTGGTGTGGTAGCCCCGAAATCCGGTCGGGTAAAAAACTGGAGTGAATTGATGGATTCAGCGGTATTCCCCGGAACACAAGGCGGTCCGCTGATGCACGTTGTAACTGCAAAAGCTGTTGCGTACGGCGAAGCTCTGGAACCTGATTTTAAATCCTATCAGGATCAGGTGCAAAAGAATGCCAAAGCGCTGGCTGCAAAATTTGTTGAGCTGGGTTATAATATTGTTAGTGGCGGAACAGATAATCACCTGATACTCATTGATCTTCGCAATAAAGGTGTAACCGGAAAAGTAGCGGAAGAAGCTCTCGGAAATGCTGCTATTACTGTAAATAAAAATATGGTTCCGTTTGATACCGAAAGTCCGTTTGTGACTTCCGGGATCAGAATTGGTTCACCGGCTATGACAACCAGAGGCCTTAAAGAAGCTGAGTTCGAACAAATTGCTGTGCTCATCGATAAAGTGATCCAACAGCCGGATAATGAAACAGTTCATAAAAAGGTAGCTGCTGAAGTGAAAGACCTTTGCAGCCATTTTCCATTGTACGATTTCGTACTTGCCTAATAGTTAAATAAAATTCCCTTGGAAGAACGACAAATAATGGGTTCTAATCTGCCGGAGGCGAAACAACCTGCCGACAGAACCGACCAGATGTCCTTTTTAGAACATTTGGAAGAACTACGCTGGAGAATCATCAAAGGTCTGATCGGTATAGTTGTAGGTGTGATCATTGCTGCCATATTCTCAGATTTCGTCATTGATAAAGTGTTGTTAGGCCCCACAAAAGCCGACTTCTTTATGTACGAGTATCTACGCGTTGATTCTATTGATTTGACCTTACAGAGTAGAAAACTACCCGGGCAGTTCTTTACCTATTGGGGCATGCTATTCGTATCCGGATTCATCATTGGTTCCCCCCTGTTCATTTATCAAATGTGGGCGTTTATCGAACCCGCACTTGAAACCCGTGAAAAATGGAAAACGCTGGTTAGTGCTTTCTTTATTTCGCTATTTTTCACCCTCGGAGTTTCGTTCGGATATTTTATCCTGGTTCCGTTCGCACTTCAGTTCTTTGCTAATTTCACAATTTCGGATCTTGGTATTGTTCGTAACGATTTTGATATCAACGAATACTTTAGTTCGCTGGCCATGTGGGTCATTTCCTGTGGGGTGATCTTTCAGGTACCGATCATTAGTTATGCCTTATCAAAAGCAGGATTTCTCACCCCGGATTTCCTTAAGAAATACCGGCGGCATGCGCTCATTGTGAGCTTAGTGATGGCGGCCTTATTAACCCCGCCTGATCCTGTTTCTCAGATATTAATCGCCATTCCACTGGCATTTCTATATGAATTCTCCATAGTGGTAAGTCGCTTTGCCGTTAAGAGAAGAGAAAAAGAGTTGAAAGAGGCTTTTGGAGACACCGAAGCTCAGGCTTAATGGATACATCAACAATGAAGCGATTTTTACCCCATTAACCCTTATCTTTTAAAGCTGAAATTCTAAATAATAAACTGCCCTGATCTCGGTTTACTATCCGTTCACCGAATGCACAGAACATTTTATGCAAAAATATACTTCTACAATAAAATTACTATTTACCCTCCTGTTGATCGTTGGGATAAGCGCATGCAACAATAACAATCCATATTATTTTACCAACGATTATTCCGACGCACCGGATTTCCCTGATACCACTACTGCAATTAGTAAAGTGATTGATGAGGATGGACTGGCTATCTACACCTTGCAGGAAGGACACGGAGATCTTGAAGTAACAATCCGTGATAATGTATATATCTATTTCACCGGATTCTACAGAACCACAAACCGGGACGACATTTTTGAAAGTTCGTATGTAAACGGGTCAACTTCTGCATCTATCGTTACCGGTGTGGGTAATTATTCTACAACCAAAGGTGAAGGATTTGTTCGGGGGATCTTAGGTATGAAAGTAGGCGAACGCAGAGCCTTGGTTGTACCGGATAGCTTAAATGTATATGGAGTACCGGTATATTACGACATCGAAGTAGCCTCTATCGAATACTAGTCTTTGTATTCTCTTACTAACGATTCCTTAATGGATGTAACGATCTCATAAGGAATCGTTCCTGCTTTTCTGGCCCAATCACCGGCCGTTAAATCATTTCCTTTCAATAAAAAGACCTCGGTTCCCGGTTCAGGCATATCCTGTCCCAGATCGATCATTATAAAATCCATAGTGATCGTACCGATCTGCGGGTAATATCTTTCCCCGATCAATACTTTGATCTTATTACTGAGAATCCTGAATAGTCCATGTCCGTATCCAACCGGAACAACACCGATAAAGCCATCTTCCGGCGCTTCCCAACGGCCTCCGTAACTCACCGTTTCCCCTTTTTTTATGGGTTTAACCTGCATCAGAAATGATGACCAATCAATGATCGGATTTATATCATCAATCAACGCCTCTCCGGGTTCGTACCCATATAACGAAATTCCGGGTCGAACACCATCAAACTGAAGATCCTGATGAGAAGAACTGAATACTCCTCCTGAGTTTGATGTATGCACATAAAGGTCATCCCGAAACTTACTAATGATGGATTTAAACACCTCAAGTTGATCGGAGGTATCCCCTGCCTCCGGTATTTCAGACTTAAAAAAATGAGTGTACAGACCGGTATGATTCAGATCAGGTCGTGACTCAATTTTCTTCTTTAGTTCATCTACCTGATGTGGTAAAACCCCGAGTCGATGCATCCCTGTATCAAAGTTCACATGAAAATCAGTTCCGGCTTCAAGTAATTCAATTACATCAGGATCAGCTACACTTGCTGTGAGACCGAATTCTTTATACCAGCCTAACTTATTCTTTTGTGGTGTTTCAAATACCAGAACAGGATTTTTGATTCCGGATTCCCTTAATACTTTGCCTTCTTCGGCAAAAACCACACAAAACCAATCTACTTTATGCTGAAGAAACTCCGCGATCTTAATTAGCCCATGGCCATAGGCTTCATCTTTAACTACCGCCATTACTTTTACCCCGGATCTCAGCCTGCTTTTTATCGCATTAAGGTTCCCTTCCAGTTTGTTAAGATGGATGGTGATCTTCGAGTTTAAACGAACCACTTTTTCTTTTTTTGTTTCTTTAAGATTACCTGTGCGGCATTATATCCGGCAGCACCAAAAACTCCTCCCCCCGGATGGCACGATGCACTGGAAAGATACAGATTTTCGATAGGTGTTTCGTATCTATTCATTTCCGGAATGGGCCGGAACATGAACATTTGATCAAAGCTCATTTCCACATGCATCACATTCCCGCGCAATAATCCGTGTTTTCTTTCAATATCCAGCGGACTCTGAATGTACCAGTCGATCAGTTTATCTTTCATATTCGGGGCATAATCTACCACAACATCATATATTTTCTGAGCTTCTCGTTCCCGAATATCATCCCAATGTTCGCCGTTTGCCAGCTCATAAGGATGCCATTGCGCCCAAACGAACATCGTATGTTTTCCATCTTTGGCAACATCCGGATCGATCTTTGAGAATGTCATAGCCAGTACAGCCGGTTTTTCGGGCGGAAGTTTTTTAGTGTAATCTCCGATCGCATTATTCATATACTGAACGGAAGGTGCCATCAATTGAATACCATTGTGGATATAAGGATCGTCGGGTGCAGCCGTATACTCTGGCAGTTCTTCCACCGCACAGCGAATCACCATTCCAAAACCATTCCCAACATTGATATCCTGTACTCTTTTGGTAAGATGATTTCCAAGATGCTCCGGTCCAACCATTTTAAGCATAGTGGTTTGAACATGGGCATTTGAAACAATGATATCCGCTCTGAACTCATCCCCATTATCTGTTTGCACGCCAATTGCTTTACCGTTTTCAACGATGATATTATTAACCGGCTGATTGGCCATCACTTTGCCGCCATGAGCTTCGATCAGGTTCTTCATTGCCTGTGTTAACATTCCGCTTCCACCTCTCGGATGCTTGGCTCCGCTTTCGTGTAACATCGATTGCCATCCCGCAAAATCACCGGTTGCAGAATGATCGGGCAACGGACCGGACTGAGCGGCAAACCATAGTAGTGCTGCTTTCATGTATGGACTTTCGAACGCGTCGTCAACTACTTTTCCATAGCTGGACAGGATCTTTTGTAATCCCTGAGCCTGTTCTCCTTTTTTGAACATGGCACCATCACGAATCTGAGCTTTTGCCATTTCGCTTACAATTCCTCCGGTCGTTGGAGCAGTCATAAAGGCATTGAGTACTCCTTTGTTGATCTTCCCCCAAAACTCCACAAACTCCTTGTAGTTCTTTACATCTTCCGGGGCAACCTTAGAGATGGACTCCAACGTCCGGTTAATATCTTTCCAGAAATGAATTACTCCTTTTCCGGTTGGAACGGGATACGACATGATCGGATCCATATCAATGTATTCCAGCCCATATTTCTCAAGTTCAAGTTCCTCAATAATGCCAGTCTGATGGATCATGATATGCACGGAAGAACCAACATCAATTCTAAAACCATTCGGATTTTCATCCGACTGAAACATGGTTTCTGTACAAACGGCCCCACCGATCGTATCTCTGCGCTCCAATACCAGAACTTTTAACCCGTTTTTTGCCAGATAACACCCGGTCGTTAATCCATTGTGCCCGGAACCTATGATAATTGCGTCAAATTTTTCCATTCAGATAAGGTATTAATTATTGCAGGAAGTATAAGTTTTATTAAGTTGATCGAAAGTTAAACCATTAAATAATTGTTGCCATTCGGTTCGGCTGGTTCTAATTCCGTACCGCAAAATTCCACTATGAAAATAGGTCGTTTTGAAATTGAATTATTAAGTGAAGGTATTTTTGATGTTCATAAAAACGGTGATCTGAGTAAGGTAGATGCAAGTGAAATAACATCCAACAGGCGAATAAATGATCTCCCGGATGAATCAAACATTGTGGGAATTGATCCCATTCTTGTAAGAGATCAGGATCATGCGATCCTTCTTGATACCGGCCTTGGCTGGGGATTAGACGCTAAAAGCAGTTATACAGAAACCTCCAACCTTCACACAAATCTTTCCATCTTCGCATTAAAACCTGAGGATATCACACATGTAGTTTTGAGTCATCTGCATTTCGATCATGCTGCCGGAAGTTCCTATGTAGACACAAATGCTTCCACTCAGCCAACCATGAAAAATGCCCGGTATTATGTGCAGAAACTGGAATGGCTGCATGCGGTTCAACAAGTTCAAAATCCGTATCGGAAATCGGGGATCGGGTATAATCTGGATGAGATGTATAAATTGTATGCTGAGGGATATTTCGAATTACTCACTACCACTTATTACGAATTGATCCCGGGTATTACCCTCATCAAAACCGGTGGCCACAGTCCCGGACATCAGATTGTGAAAATACAGGATGACGGACAGACCGCTTATTATTTAGGAGATCTGGTTCCCTCAGAATATCATCTCAATTATTATGCCATGCGACTGATGGATCATGATCCAATTCAGTCCAAAAAAGCCAAAACGCTGATCTTACGTCAGGCGTTAAAAGAAAGAGCTACGATACTTTTTTATCACTCCATCCATACTAAATACGGCAAATTAATACAGGATGAAGAACGTCGATATGCACTGGCTGAGGTTAAATAGAATCCGGTAAGAAATTTGGCGGCCTTATCCCTACATTTTTTATTACTAAAGGAGTACTTATGGAATGGAAATCAATCATTTTTTTAATCCCACTTTTGATAATGTCTCAATCATCAACAGCTCAGCATTACGATCGCTACCAACCGGAGCCCTACGTAAAAATCACGCATCCCGAATGGAGTAAAAACGCGACGATCTACCAGATAAATACGCGACAATTTACACCGGAAGGAACATTTAGTGCTGCTGAAAAAGAATTACCCAGACTTCAAGAATTAGGCGCAGATATTATCTGGTTGATGCCCATCCATCCCATTGGCGAGAAAAACCGAAAAGGAACACTCGGAAGCCCTTATGCGGTGAAGGATTATTTCGGGGTAAATCCGGAGTTCGGATCGGAACAGGATCTGAGAAATTTTATACATGCTGCTCATGAACTCGGAATGAAAGTAATTCTGGATTGGGTGGCTAATCACACGGCCTGGGATAATCCACTTACCTTGGAACATCCGGAATGGTATGAACGTGATTATAAAGGAGAATTCCGCCCGACTCCCTGGTGGGACTGGGATGACATTATCAATCTGGATTATTCTGATCCGGCTCTTCGTGAATACATGACCCGGGCTATGAAATATTGGGTGGAAGAATTTAATGTAGACGGCTACCGCTGTGATGTAGCCGGGTTTGTACCTGTAGACTTTTGGAATAATGTGCGTAAAGAACTGGATACCATCAAACCGGTGTTTATGCTTGCAGAATGGGAATCAAGAGACCTGCACGCCGAAGCCTTCGACATGACCTACGCATGGAGCTGGAATGAATACATGCATGCTATTGCAATGGGAAAGGCAAATGTAAGTAGTCTTTACAAGTATTATTCGTGGAATGAGAGTGCTTTTCCAGAAAGCAGTTTCCGAATGACTTTTGTGAGTAATCACGATAAGAATGCCTGGGATGGAACCATGTTCGAGCAATTCGGTGATGCTCTTGATGCTGCCATTGTACTTTCGGTGGTTGGAGAAGGAATGCCACTTATTTACAACGGACAGGAAGCAGGAAACCCGAAACGACTCGAATTTTTTGAAAAAGACCCAATTGAATGGCAGGATCATTATATAGGGAAGTTATACAAAGATCTGTTCGCTCTGTTAAAACAAAATACGGCTCTTTGGCACGCTGAATGGGGAGCAACCATGATCCGTATTCCCAATAATAACGAACTCGAAATACTTAGTTTTGTAAGAGAAAATGAGGACGACAAAGTCTTCGCTGTTTTCAATTTTTCGGATAAACAACAGATGGCCAATTTCAAAGAAAAACTATATTACGGCACGTATACCGATTATTTTACCGGAGAAGAATATGAATTAGGTCCGGATTTCACCCTTGAAATGGAACCCTGGAGCTATAAAGTGTATGTGAAATGAACCTGCCCCAGATCGAGATCCGACAGAGTACAAAGATCAGACTTGCCGGACTTTCCATTACCTCTTCCCTTGCTTCCAGAGATCTCAAAGATCTATGGATGAAATTCAGACGTTTACAAAAGGATTTCCAGGATCCTAAAAGCCATGATTCGTATTCCGTATCGATTTACCGGAACGGCTTTGATCCGGCCGCATTTACTCCGAATACAATATTTAAACAATGGGCTGCGACAAAAGTCGATCAGGACTTCCTCATTCCGGATGGATTATCAGAACTGATCATTCCTACCGGAACCTATGCCGTTTTTATGTATAAAGGAACAGCCGCCGATTACCCGAAAACTGCTCGTTTGTTTCACACACATTGGTTACCTGAAAATGGATTTATCACCGATGATCGTCCAAATTTCGAGATCCTGGGACCGGATTATCTTGGGCCAATGAATCCTGATTCTGAAGAACAGATCTGGATTCCCATAAAAAAGGATATGTAAGAGTCCCTTTCACGAAGCTTTTTCGGGGCTAAAACGCAATGAAAAGTTCAGATTTAAACTCCAAATACTCTTACTTTCATCTCATATTACCTTACCTAAAAAATTATATCGTTATGAAATCAACATCTATGCTCAAACCATCTCTTTGGTTTGGATTGCTACTTATTCTTTTCACTATGGCATTTATTCAAAAACAAGAAGATACTAACCCACTTTTAGCTGAATGGACCGGCCCGTATGGTGGTGTTCCTGCATTCGATAAAATGGATGTGGCCGCATTAAAACCTGCCCTTGAAAAAGGAATGGAATTAAATCTTGCTGAGATCGATGCCATCACTTCAAATACAGAAGCCCCTACGTTCGAAAACACAATTATACCACTTGAAAAAGCCGGGGATGAACTCGGGCGGGTTTTTACCTATTACGGTATCTGGAGCAGTAATCTATCCAGCCCTGAATTCAGAGCAGTACAAGCTGAAATGGCTCCTAAGCTTTCTGCTTTCTTTTCTAAAATCAATCAAAATGAGGCTCTTTTTGAGCGGGTTAAAGTGGTTTATGAAAACAGTAAGAAGGATCCGCTGCCTGCCGATCAACAACGGGTAGTTGATCTTACATACGAAGGCTTTGCTATGAATGGAGCCGAACTCGATGGAGAAGCCAAAGAACGATATGCTGCCATCAATCAGGAACTGGCTAAACTACACACTGCTTTTGCCAACAACGTGCTACACGATGAAGAAAGTTATGTTACTTACATCAGCGAAGATCAATTGAGTGGCTTACCGGAATCGTTTGTAAAAGCATCGGCTAAAGCCGCCGCCGATCGTGGTCATGAAGGCGAATATGCTATCACCAACACACGTTCTTCCATGGATCCTTTTCTAACTTATTCTGATGAAAGAGAACTCCGTGAAAAAGTATGGCGAACCTATTACAGCCGTGGTGATAACGGGGATGAATATGATAACAACGACATCATTGTGAAGATCCTTCAACTAAGAAATGAACGCGTTCAGCTTTTGGGTTATGAGAATTACGCAACGTGGAGACTACAGGACAGAATGGCTAAAACCCCGGAAAATGCTCTTAAACTGATGAACGATGTGTGGCCTGCTGCTATCGCACGTGTTGAGGAAGAAGTTGCGGATATGCAGGCTATAGCCGATCAGAATGGCGATGGAATTACTATAGAACCATGGGATTATCGTTACTACGCTGAAAAAGTTCGAAAAGCCAAATATGATCTCGATTCAGACGAAGTAAAACAGTATCTGCAACTTGATAAACTTACCGATGCTCTGTTCTTTACTGCAGGTGAATTATTCAATTTCGAATTCACACCGGTTCCTGAAGGATCAGTTCCTGTGTTCCATGAAGATGTTAAAGTCTGGGAAGTAACCGATAAAGATTCCGGAGAACATATCGGACTTTGGTACCTGGATCCATACGCACGACCCGGTAAACGATCAGGAGCATGGGCAACCACGTACCGCTCGCATACTACTTTTGATGGAAAAGAAACCGTACTGGCCTCTAATAATTCCAATTTCGTAAAAGGGGCACCCGGCGAAGCTATTCTGATTTCCTGGGACGATGCAGAGACACTGTTCCATGAATTCGGCCATGCATTGCATTTCCTCTCATCCAATGTTAAGTACCCAACCTTAAACGGTGGTGTACGTGATTATACCGAATTTCAGTCTCAGCTACTTGAACGCTGGTTATCCACTGATAAGGTGATCGATCAATTTCTGGTACACTATAAAACCGGTGAAGTGATGCCGGATGAATTGATCCAAAAGATCAAAAATGCATCTACCTTCAATCAGGGATTTGCAACAACCGAGTATTTAGCCTCTTCCATCATGGATATGAAATACCATATGATGGATCCCACTGATCTGGATGTCGATTCGTTTGAACGGGAAGAATTAAACAAGATACATATGCCGGATGAAATTGTGATGCGTCACCGCTCAACGCAGTTTGGTCATATTTTTTCAGGGGAAGGGTACGCAGCCGGATATTATGGCTATTTATGGGCCGACGTTCTTACATCAGATGCAGCAGAAGCATTTGCCAATGCACCGGGTGGATTCTATGATAAGGAAATGGCCGAACGTTGTGTTAAATACCTTTTTGCCCCGCGCAATTCAATTGATCCTGCCGAAGCCTACCGTTTATTCAGGGGCAGAGATGCGTCAATCGATGCTTTGATGAGAGACCGGGGATTTCCCGTTCCATCAGCTGATTAATAGTGTTCTTTAACAAAAAAAGGACGGCGGGTGCCGTCCTTTTCTATACCTCTAATCCTAACCTAGGAGATCAGCCGTTATTACGGCCTAATAAAGCCCATGCTGCAGCACCAGCTACAATAGTAGCTCCGCCCAGTACTAATCCGATATTCAGATCCCGTTGCATCTTTTCAGCTTTCGACAAATAACGAGATCCTACTCCGTTCTCTGCAATAAAGTCTTCAATTTCTTCTACTTTTGTTTTCAGTTCTCTAACAGTTTGTTCTTTAATGCTCATTGCTGAATATCTTTTAATTAATGTTTAGTTGTATAAACTATCCTCAGCTATTTATGTTCCTGAATTTACATTCCTTAAAACATGAAGTAGAATTTCCGTCCATACTTTATATCTTCTGTAGTGGAATAAATCAGTTTGAATGAAGCCTGTATATATAATTTATGGTGTAAGTGGGTCCGGTAAATCTACCATTGGCAGATTACTGGCAGAAAAATTACATCTCCCCTTCTATGATGGAGATGATTTTCATCCCGAAGCTAACATCGCCAAGATGAGTGAAGGAACTCCGTTAAATGATGAGGACCGCTTACCCTGGCTACAAACTTTATCTGATAATATAGCTGCCTGGAGTTCCGAAAGAGGTGCTGTTCTGGCCTGTTCAGCTTTAAAAGAACGTTATCGTGAGATACTTCAGGGAGAACGAAAATCCATTTTCTGGATCCTGCTCTCCGGTGAATTTAATCTGATCTCGAAGCGAATGAGTGATCGTGACGATCATTTTATGAAGAAAGAAATGTTGTTATCACAATTCGAGATCCTTGAGATCCCGTCGTATGGATTAAAAGCCGATATAACTCAAAGTCCGTCACAAATTGTGAATCAGATCCTGAGCGAAACACAGAAGACCGGTACTTCAGATTTTGGTGTGATCGGGTTAGGAGTGATGGGCAGCAGCATCAGTTTAAATATTCTGGATAAAGGATTCCATCTCTCGGTATACAACCGTGCTGAGGGTAATGAGGCAGAACTGATCAAAAAATTCAGAGAAAAAAGTTCAGAATATCCCCATATCAATGTATTTGAGGATCTGTCACGGTTTGTGAACTCTCTCCAATCCCCGAGAAAGATCTTATTGATGATCAAAGCCGGGAAAGCCACAGAATCTGTCGTTAGCACATTGATAAGTCTGCTGGACGAAAATGATGTGATCATAGACGGTGGAAATTCATTCTACAAAATAACGGAAGAGATTCAGGCTCAATTAGATGACTATGGTATCGGTTATATAGGATGTGGGATTTCCGGAGGAGAAAAGGGAGCGCGGTTTGGCCCTTCCATTATGCCCGGAGGCGATCCGCACGATTATGAAGTGGTTAAAGAGGTACTGGAATCTATCAGTGCTAAAGATGCGGATGGCAACCCATGTTGTACTTATATTGGAACTGGTGGGGCTGGTCATTTCGTAAAAATGGTTCATAACGGTATAGAATATGCCGAAATGCAATTATTGGCTGAGATCTATCAACTGATGAAAGTAAGGTACAGTAATGCCGATATGGCTGATATTCTGGAGCGATGGAATGCCGGAGATCTGAATAACTATCTGTTGGGAATCACGGTTAAGATCCTGCGAGAACGATCCGGAGATGATTACCTGTTAGATCTCATCCTAGATAAAGCAGGAAATAAAGGAACAGGACTTTGGTCTACCCGGGAGGCTTTGGAAATGGGATCGGTAAATACGATGATGTCTTCTGCTGTTTTCGCCCGGTATATTTCTTCCTTCAAAAGTGATCGTGTAAAGTACGCCATAGACCGAACTACTCCTGATTCCGGATTTGACATCAACCGTCTTGAATCCGCCTATCATTTTGCGCGGGTTATTAATCATCATCAGGGATTTGAACTCATGCGAATTGCTTCCGATGAATATGGCTGGGATCTTAATTTTTCTGAGATCGCACGTATCTGGACAAATGGTTGTATCCTTAAATCATCGTTGATGGAAACTTTGAGCCAGATCTACAGGGCAAACCGAAGTATCTTCGATGCTCCGGGTACAATGAAACAATTAGAACATGCACTTCCCAATATTAAAAAGATCCTGATGAGTGCCATCGATCTGAATGTACCAACCCATGCCTTCAGTTCGGCTTATCACTATTGGTTATCTATTACTACCAGCCGGTCACCCGCTAATCTAATTCAGGCTCAAAGAGATTTCTTCGGGGGGCATACCTTCCAGCGTAATGATGGTCAGGATCATGAATTCTTTCATTATAACTGGGGGGAATAATGCTTGATTGGTCATTGATCGGATCCGTTCTGGCAGGAATTTCCTTATTACTGATCCTGATTCTAAAATTCCGGATACAGGCTTTTTTATCTCTGTTAATCGCAAGTATAGTTGTTGGCGTTTTAGCAGGGATGGAACCCGAAGGCATTATCCAAACCATTCAAAAAGGTATGGGATCCACTCTTGGTTTTGTGGCAACAGTGGTTGGCCTGGGTGCCATGTTTGGAGCAATTCTGGAATACTCGGGCGGTGCCGAAGCCCTTGCGCAACACCTGTTGTCAAAATTCGGTGAAGCAAGAGCACATTATGCGATGATACTGACCGGGTTCATTATTGCAATTCCTGTTTTTTTTGATGTCGCTTTTATCATCTTAGTACCATTGATCTATGCTTTGCAACGCAAAACCAAACAATCTTTACTTTTCTATGCAATTCCGTTACTTGCAGGACTAGCAGTAACCCATGCTTTTATCCCTCCTACTCCAGGTCCGGTAGCTGTGGCAGATATACTTTCAGCTGATCTTGGTTGGGTGATCTTATTTGGACTGATCACAGGAATCCCCACAGCTATCATTAGCGGGCCTGTTTTCGGAGCTTACATCAGTAAACATATTCACATTACTGCACCTCATTTTTCTGATGAAACCGTGGATAAAGAGCTTCCTCCCTTTTTCATGATTGCATCTATTATTGCCATCCCCATTTTACTGATACTTCTAAATACTGTTTTAAATAGTCCTCTCTTCTCTGAAAATACCTTTTCCGATCAACTACTTTCCTGGCTTGGAATGATCGGTCACCCGTTCAGTGCCTTGATCTTAGCCAACTTACTGGCCTGGTATCTGCTTGGTATTAAAAGAGGAACGGACAGTAAGAAAATGCTTGATATTATGAGCAGATCGATGGCTCCTGCCGGGGTAATCATTTTGCTAACCGGTGCAGGTGGTGTTTTTAAACAGGTACTGGTAGATACAGGAATTGGCGAAATGCTGGCCATCTATTTTGCGCATAAAGGGGTCAGTATTTTGTTATTTGCCTATCTCGCCGCTGTTCTTGTTCGTGTTTTACAAGGTTCGGCAACTGTGGCTATGATCACTGCAGCAGGTCTCACTGCCCCGTTGATGGAAGCAGGAATTACTGAACCCCAAAAAGCACTATATGTAATTGCCATTGCTGCAGGAGCTTCCATTTTGAGTCATGTTAATGACAGCGGTTTCTGGTTGGTGAGTAAATACCTGGGAATGGATGAAAAGCAAACATTCAAAAGCTGGACCATCTCTACCACATTGCTTTCGCTCACCGGTTTTGTGAGTGTACTTTTACTTTCATTGTTTATCTGAATAAAAAAAGCCCTCCGACACTACTCGAAGGGCTTACCTAACTGGTTCTCACTCACACATCGTCACTAAGAAAAAGTGACTTCACCAGTTTCAACATCATACACAGCGCCAACGATGGTAATTTCTCCGTTATCGCTCATTTCTTTCAGAACGGGGCTCTCATCCATGATATTCTGAATGGTAAGCTCTACGTTCTTATCTACTACTTTACTTACGAATTCTGTATTCGCTGAACTGCGATCGCCATCCTCTTCAACGGCTTCAACAGCAGGCTTTAACTTGGCCAGCATACTTGTGATGTTTCCAAGTTTTACATCATCACATGCTCCTTTTACGGCGCCGCAGTGAGTATGCCCTAACACAACAACAGCTTTTGAACCTGCTACTTTACAAGCGTATTCCAGACTTCCGAGAATATCAGTATTCACAAAATTTCCGGCTACACGTGCACTGAATAGATCGCCAATACCCATATCAAAAACTGTTTCAACAGGCACTCTGGAGTCGATACAACTCAGTACCGCGGCAAAAGGCCATTGACCTCCTGCCGTTTTTTCTATGTGCTCGTCCGGATTTCTATCAAGCGTTTTCTTATCCAGAAATCGCTTATTTCCATCTTTAAGTAACTGGATCGCTATTTCAGGAGTTACTTTATCCTGTTTATCTTTTGTAAATACTGTGCTATCTGCTAATAATGATTCCATGATCGATATATTCTTAGGTGTTAAAAACTTCTACGAAGTGGTTTCTTTTTTCCGGAGTTGATCCATTGTTAAGAATTTTTCTTAATTCCTGTGTCGGATCAATATTGGTATTATCAAACAGACCAACTACCTCAAATTCAATATTCTTGGTTTCAGCGTTCTTACTGAAATCCTCAAATACCTCAATGATATCGTTATGAATGGTCTTGGTCTTGCGGGCATCGATGATTATGTGTGTATTTTCCGGCATGTGATCTAAAGTGTTAAGGATACTCGCCTTATTCAGAAAACTTACCTCTTCAGCCAGTTCAATGGTAATTGGTTTATTCGGATCGAAATTATCAGGATCAAAGTGGTACGGAGTTTTGAAATTATTCCAAAGGATCTGCATGATCGCCACTACCATACCAAGAGTAATACCGATCAACAGATCAGTGAATACAATACCAAGTATAGTTATCATAAATGGAACAAACTGTTCGTAACCTTTGCGATACATTTCTTTAAAGAGTACCGGCTTAGCTAACTTGTATCCTACTAAAAAGAGCACAGCCGCCAAACTTGCGAGTGGGATCAGATTAAGGATATTTGGGATCATAATAGCCGTTACTAACAGAAAGATACCGTGAATAAATGCGGATGCTTTTGATTTAGCCCCTGATTGAATGTTTGCTGAACTTCTTACAATTACCTGAGTGATCGGTAATCCACCAATTAAACCGGATACAATGTTTCCTGTTCCCTGCGCTAATAATTCGCGGTTTGTAGGAGTAACTCGTTTTTGTGGATCTAATTTATCGGTTGCTTCAACACATAGTAGGGTCTCTAAACTTGCTACAACGGCAATGGTAGCTCCTACCACATACACCTGAGGGTTGTTCCAGGCACTGAAATCCGGTAGTGTGAATTGCCCGATGAAATCCCCCAGGCTGGCTGCAACAGGAATACTTACTAATTGATCGGCACGTAGTTCAAAAGATTCCATTCCCCGGAATACGATATTCAACAAAATACCAACAACCACTACAACTAGTGGTCCCTGAATCATTTTAGTAAAGCTTAGTTTCTTCATAAATGAAGACTCCCACAGAATTAGTATGGCCAATGAGAGTACGGCAATGATGATCGCACCGGGACTTACGAAATTCAGCATATTAAACAGCTCGCTGAATGTATTTTGTCCGTCTATTTGCTGAAATGCCAGATCACCTTCAGGGTTGGCATCGTACCCAAAAGCATGCGGGATCTGCTTCAGTATGATGATAATACCAATACCTGACAGCATTCCTTTGATCACTGATGATGGGAAATAATACCCGATGATACCTGCTTTGGCAACACCCAGGATCACCTGAAAGATACCGCCGATAACAACGGCAAGTAAGAAGACATCAAATGCTCCGAGATCCTGAATAGCTGTTAATACGATAACGGCTAAACCGGCTGCGGGACCACTTACACCGAGTGGAGATCCACTGAGTAATGCAACAATGAGTCCCCCTACTATACCTGCAATGATACCAGAAAAAAGTGGTGCGCCTGATGCTAATGCAATACCCAGACATAAGGGCAATGCAACAAGAAATACCACAATACTGGCGGGGAAGTCGCTTTTAAAGTTTGAGAATAATGATGGTTTTTTAGAATCCATAACACATTTATAGTTTATGTTTATCCACGACCAATACACAAAACTTCGTTACCGAAAGTGTTGGATCGCTTCTATTGTTGAGTGAAAAAAGTTAGGTAATAGGATATCAGCAGTTCGGAGGCGGAGTTGGAATAACTCTGAAAACTTCCGAGTACACCGACGTTGAGAGATGAGATATATCGGTTGCTAATAAGGCATTAAGGCGCGATTCAATAGATTTGCTGAAGAGGTCATCTTTTTTCTTCTCTTCTTTTTGATCAGCCTCTTTACCTGTTTCACCAAGATCAGCCATTTCTACTACCGTATCAGGGACTATATCCGTGATAGTAAGCGACACCTCTACCCCGATAAAGAGTATCAAAATCGCAATAATAGATTGTTTAAAGATAGTGAGACCTGGCATGTCTGATGATATAGATGTTCTCGTAATTGAGACGGACCGAATATATATAGGGAACAGACATACATTTCGTCAGAAAATGTAAAAGTTATCTACAGATTCTTTAATGTAATGCTCCTTAATTCGGATAAGCGTATAAATAATCTTTTTCTAATTTCGTTCACTCCACAGACAATTAAATTCAAAAGACCGAACAATTTTCATATTACTAAGTATTAGCTACGGATCCATTCATTCTAACCCTAAAGAATATTGAACCGAAAAGAATTTCTAAAAAGATCAATCATTGGTACTGCTGCACTTGGAGGCTTAACCGGATTATATAGCTGGCAGTTAGAACCCTATTGGGTAGATTTCACCCATCACAAAATGGAGATCGATCGGCTTCCTCCCTCATTGGATGGGAAAACTTTGGTGCAGATCAGTGATATTCATATCGGGGAGCGTTTCAACTACAGCTACATCATAGACACTTTCAAAAAGGTTCAGAAGATGGCTCCTGATATCATTGTTTACACCGGCGACTTTGTCAGCTATGAAGATGAGAACCAATTCAGACAGCTAAGAGAGGTCATGGAATTTGCTCCTAAAGGTGTGTTCGGATCTCTGGCCATCCTTGGGAATCACGATTACGGCCATGGATGGGCACAGCCAGAAGTTGCCCATAAGATATCAGGAATCCTCTTAGAAAATGATATCCGGGTACTTAGAAATGAACTGATCAATGTGAATGGGTTGAATATTATTGGGCTGGACGATTACTGGGCTACAAATTTCTCCCCTGAATCCATACTTACTAAAGAATCTGCAACCGATACACATTTGGTGTTGTGTCATAATCCGGATGTATGTGATCTTGACGTGTGGCATGGGTATCAAGGCTGGATACTTGCCGGTCATACGCACGGCGGACAAGTAAAGCCACCCTTTCTCCCGCCTCCCATCCTACCGGTTCGAAACAAAAGATATTCTTCAGGCCGGATCGATCTGGAGGATGGAAGAACACTATATATCAATCGGGCACTTGGTCATTTGTATCAGGTTCGTTTTAATGTACGCCCGGAAGTGACTTTTTTTGAATTGAAACAGAATACTCTCACATAAAAAAAGCCTGGATTATAACCCGGGCTTTTAAAACTTACCGTACCTGAATCCGCTCTATTTATTCATAGAAACCAGGAATTCACGGTTACTTCTGGTGCCTTTGATCTTCTCGAGCAGAAATTCCATAGCCTCAAAAGAGTTCATGTTCGTCAGATAACGACGTAACAGTACTACTTTTTCACGTTCTTCTTCACCAACCAGCAATTCTTCACGACGGGTTCCGCTTCTGAAGATATCAATTGCAGGATAAAGTCTGCGATCGGAGATCCGTCGGTCCAGTACGATCTCACTGTTACCGGTACCTTTGAATTCCTCAAAGATCACATCATCCATTCTGGATCCGGTATCAACCAGGGCTGTGGCAACTATAGTCAATGAGCCTCCACCTTCAATATTTCGGGCAGAACTGAATAACTGACGCGGCACTTTCAACGCTTCAGAATCAACCCCTCCCGTCATTGTACGGCCTTTGTTGCCGGCACCTACGTTATATGCCCGTGCTAAACGAGTGATCGAATCGAGGAGTAACAACACATCGTGCCCGCTTTCAACCAACCGTTTTGCTTTTTCGAAAACGATCTCAGAAAGTCCGATATGATTTTCCGGTTTCTCATCAAAAGTGGAAGCAACAACCTCAGCGCCCTTCACTGTGCGCTCCATTTCGGTAACTTCTTCCGGGCGTTCATCCACCAGTAAGATCAGGATCTTGGCTTCCGGATGATTTTCAGAAACTGCATTCGCAATATTTCTCAGGATGGTAGTTTTACCCGTTTTCGGCTGAGCCACGATCAAACTACGCTGACCTTTCCCTAGCGGTGCAAACAGATCGATAAAGCGGGTGGTGTATTCACTAGCGGAATACTCAAGTTCAAATCGTTTATCCGGGTGGATGGGCAATAGATCCTCAAATTCTCCCCGGTTGTCCATATCTTTTGGAATGCGTCCGTTAACTCCCTCTACCCTTAAAAGAGCGAAGTAACGCTCACCCACTTTTGGCGGACGAATGATGCCGATCACACAATCACCCTGACGTAATCGAAATCGCTTGATCTGTGAAGGACTCACATAGATATCATCCGGACTAGCTTTATAATTATAGTTCACAGACCGAAGGAAACCATAGCCATCGGGCAGTATTTCCAGTGTACCCTCATTGATCAGATACGGTCCGAGTTGACCTTCAATTTCTTCCAAACGTTCAGCCAGAGTAGGCGCATCTGAAACCGGAAGCTGATCATGTTCATGCTTCTTACGGTTATTCCGGTTGTTATTATTCCGGTTATTGTTCTGACGCTTGTTCTTATTCTGCTGCTTCTTTTTTTCTTCTTCCTCATCCTTATTGTTCTTATAAGAAACAATGTGAGAATGATCCCCATACGATGAAGATAAAGCCTGATTATCGGTCGGGGTTTCTTCCTTCTTTTCTTTCTTTTCTGAAGGTCTGGTAGTTCCCGGAATGGGTAGAGAAGCCTGATTTGCCTGCTCCCGGATCTTTTCGATCAATTCCTTTTTACGTACTCCGGTAACTCTTCGAACTCCGACTGACTTTGCCAGTACCTGAAGTTCATGTAATTTCTTTGTTTCTAGTGATTCCAGCTCCCCAGCTGAAATACCGTCTGTCTGATTATCTGACATATATATTAAATGCTAATGCAAAAATTGTTCTTACTGAATTTTGGGGTGAATGCTGAATTATCTTATTGTCGGGATAACTGGAAAAGCACTCAATCAGGTAAGGAAAATGAGATAGCGGTCTTAAATGATTGTCCGTTTATTATGACCACTGCTTTACTATGGGGTAAAAGTAAAAACTTCCGGTAAAAATTACTAACGATGCTTTCAATTCATTTAAAATCACAGAATGATTGAATTCATCCATTTTCTGCACTTCCAAATACCCGGAAATTTCATCATAGCCAGCGGCTCTGTCGTTATCCATCTCATAATAGTACCGTTGATCGAACGAGGAGAAGAACGTCAGAACTTCGTCACTGATCTTATCCCGCATTATGCTGAATACAACTACTCTATGTTGTGATTTAATAAGATCTAAGCCCTCTTTAAGTGATGCAAGAGCCTGCAAATTATGAGAGCCTGAAAAGTACCACTCCCTGTCGCTACGCAATTTTTCAAATCTACCAGGAACCCGTTGTATGGATTCAATGCCCTGTTTAAGAGTTGATTCAGGGAGTTCAAACTCAGCTTGTAATAACTTAACTACCTGAGCAACCATAGCGATATTCCATCGGTTTATGGGTTCGGCAAGATGGGTATCAAAAGTAAAATCGAATCCTGCTAATTGAACCTTCCCTTCATTCCATTTTGGTGATAATGCCTGAGCTGAATACACCTTTGAATTCCGACTCTCTGCCGTTTTCAGAATGATCTGCTCACAGGATTCAGGTAGGTCACCATATACAATGGGAGTAACTCTTTTGATGATTCCTGCTTTTTCTCTACAGATCTGTTCTATGGTGTTACCCAGAATGTCCGTGTGGTCCATTCCTATACTCGTAATCACCGAGCACTCCGGTTCGATGATATTCGTTGCATCTAACCGACCACCTAAACCAGTTTCAATTATGGCAATATCTACTTCATTTTCAGCGAACAACCAGAAAGCAAGCGCTGTTGAGATCTCGAAATAACTCAAAGGGATCTTATCCAGAAGTGACTCATTCGTCTGAAAAAATCGCAAAATATCTTCGTCCTCGGCGTCTTTTCCGTTGATCCTGAATCGTTCATTATATCGAAGAAGGTGCGGAGAAATAAAAGTACCTGTCTTATATCCACCTTGTTTATACACCCCTTCTAACAAAAAACAGGTGGTACCTTTTCCATTAGTTCCGGCTACATGAATGGAGCTAAAGTTTTGCTGAGGATCCCCCATTGCTTCACAAAACATCCGGATGTTATCCAGACTGAAGTTACCTGCTTTCGCCCCCACCTTTGAAAACATGGGGATATTATCCAGGTAGTGCCAGACCGCCTCGATGGAGCCGAAATTACCCATTACTTCAAATGCTCTGCTTTATAATGATCAAACATTGATCTCAGTTCAATGATCATTTCGTGATCAGTTTCAAAAACAGTGTCGTTAATGCTATGTACTATTCTGATCTCCCGAACAGAATTAGTACTGAAAACGGCTTCACTTTGTAGCAGTGATTCTAATCCGAACTTACTTTCCAATAACACATATTCGGAGCGGGCGATCAGATCGATCACGATCTGCCGGGTAACTCCGGGATAAATGTCAGAGTTGAGCGAAGGGGTGTAAAAAATTCCGTCTTTTATCCAGAACAGATTAGCTATAGTAGTTTCACTCACATGATCATCCATCGTTAGCAGCACTGCATCATCTGCTCCTGACCGGTTAACTTCCCTCGCGGCATTTATAAAATTGAGCCCGTTTGACAATTTGAATTTACGGGTTAGAGCTGCCTCCGGAATGGCTCTGCTTTCTGCAACTTTCAGTTCACAGGTAGGGGAAATATCAGGTATCGGAGTGGAACGAACGATCCAGTTTCCTTTCACTGAATCGGTTTGATATCCTCTTTCGCCTTCTCTCCAGCACTGTATTCGGACAACAGAGTCAGAATCAATATGATCGTTCATACTCAGATATTCTGTGAGAAGACTCCTGAAAACTTCTGCCTCAAATTTCAGGTCGATGTTTAAATATGCTAATGCTGCGTTCAGTTTATCCAGATGATAATCAAGATGCAGGAACTGAGACTGATAATTTCGAAATGTCGCAAAACATCCATCACCATATAAAAAACCCCGATTTGAGGGAGACAGATTCAGTTCAGAATCATTAATGATCTCACCATTATAGATGATCAAAGCACTCATTTTCGTAAAATATCCAGGATACTTTCACGAATATCTTCCTGATAACCAATGTGGGTTGTGATCACCTTTCCCTTCGTATCCAGAATTAGCAGAGAAGGGATCCCGGGTACTTTCAGGTCATTGAATAAAACCGTCCCGTCGATATAAAGAAAAGGATGATCAGATAACACCGGTTCGGCCGTGTCTGTGGCATCTTTCACCAATGCTCCCACAACTGTTACATCCGGTTCGGAGCTTAAGATCAATTCCAATTGATCCATCATAAGTGCCGATTTTTCCGACCAGGTTGCCCAGAATAAAACGATAACATCTTTCCCTTCTAACTCACCAAGAGTGAGGCTATCTGTGTTAGAAATGTACGGATGTGCCTTTGTTAACAGGTCGGTGCTCATTCGTGCATTCTTCTCAAAACGGTCACTTTGCTGTTTTTTAAACACAAAGGACGAATACACGATAAAGATCATCGTAATGACCGCACCAGCGGCCATAAAGGGCACGAAATATTTATTATCTAATCTCATGCCGCAAAAGTACGAAAGTTATCAGGCCTTTTTGAAGTAATTTTGATCGATAAAAATGATCTGTGCTATCTAACAATTGGTTATTTTCTGATCACTGTTACCGTTAAAGGATCCAGAGTTACCGCCTTCTTAGTTACTTTCACTCCTTCCGGTTTTCTGATGCGTGTTGTACCTGCTTTTTGGCCATCAACCAGTACCTCCCCTTTTCTCAGATCAAATGGAAGGCTGATCTTTCTGCTTTTTGAATCTGCATTCACAAATACATAAAAGGTTTCTCCCGAAGTTGAAGTGGTACTGAAAGCCAGTACAAGATCGGTATCGGCAATATCTTCACTTTCGATCTTTTGAACATTGCCGGCAATCAGATTTTCTGTTCCGAGTCGGAAGGCATCCGATGACTTACGCAATGCGATCAACCCTTTGGTGAATTCCATGGTTTGTTGCTGAACGCCTTTATCGGTCACTTTATCCCAGTCGAAATAATTAACCGCATCTGAAGAATTAAAACTGTTTTCTATGAAATAAGGGTGTTCAAATCCTTCTACAAAAGTAAAATCACTTTCCGGAATCTCATCCGAGAGCCATTGCTTGGTGCGCCCGTATTCCTGACCGGCGTGAATGAAAGCGATCCCCTGACTTGTGAGAATAATGGCATTACCCAACCGGATCCTTTTCTGGATCTCATTTTCTTTTGTAGCGGGATCCAGATCTGCAGAGTAAGCGATCACATCATGCAGGGTAAGATTATCATGAGCAGCTATGTATTGAAGTACATCACCGGGATCATCTTCTGTCATGTTAGATGGTTTAGCGATCACCTGATTATAAATGGTTTGAATATCGCGTGCCCCACCGGTGATGAATCTGGCTTCACCTTCCGATCCGTACCCCGATTTGATCTCATTTCGCATCTCATCAGAGAAACTAGCCACCGCTTCTGTCTGTCCCATCCAATCCTGATCTGCCGGTGTCACATTATCTCCATCATCACCGGCATAGGTTCTCCAACCCTCTCCTACTTTTATGAGTTTTGGATTTAATTTTACGGCTTCATCATAAGCCAGCTGAACTGTTTCCCCATCCAGATCTCCCATCAGATCGTACCGAAAACCATCTACTTTGAAATATTTGGTCCAGTAAACAATGGAATCGACAATTAGTTTTCGGGTCATTGCATGTGTTGATCCCAACCTTCCACCGCCATAGCTGGATTTTGGATTTCCTGCCGCATCCATAAAGTGATAGTAGCCCGGAACAATATCTTCGAATAATGCGACACTGGCAGTATGATTGTATACCACATCGAGCGTAACTCCCATGCCTTGTTCATGCACTGACCGGATAAGGTCTTTTAACTCTTTGATTCGGAGTGCAGGATCGGTTGGATCTGTTGAATACATTCCTTCCACCGAGAAATAATTATGTGGATCATATCCCCAGTTGTAATTGGTTCCGACTTTGTATTCATCCATTCGAACACCGTTATCCAGTTCATTTCCCCATCTGTAACTTAAAACTGGTAGCAACTGAACATGGGTTACACCAAGATCTTTGATGTAGTCCACTTTTTCGGTAAATGCTTCGTAAGTACCAAATTGAGCATCTGTTTCAAGATCAGGATCGGAGGTAAAATCCCTCACATGGATCTCCCAGATGATGGCATCTTCACGTTTATCAAATCCTTTGATGGTTGCATACTCAAGATCCGGCCCAATTAACTTTGGGTCTACAACCGCTCCTTTACCCATGGTGCTTTGATCATCGGTGGTCACCGCCATCGATTTTGCGTATGGGTCGAGGACTTCTTTTGTTTCTCCGAAATTAGTTACCAGATAATTATAAAAAACACCCCATTGATCCCCCATTACCTTCGCAGACCAAACGCCTTTTTTCCCTTTGGTCAGTTCTACTGAATCCGAGGGTTCTTTTGCTTCACCATCTTCAAAGAGTTGTAATACAACCTCGGTAGCTAAAGGAGCCCATAGTTTAAACTCCGTTGCTTGTTTTGAATAGATCGCTCCAAGTTCCCCATCATAGCTAAAATACGTATCTATTGCTTTCCAGTGGGGTTTCGCTGTTACTTCAACACCGCTCACCGTAACTACGGTTTTCGAGGTGAGATCCATAGGCTCATTAGTGGTGATGATCAATGTCTCCGAATTCTCAACATCGATCCCCAATCCGGAGATATTTTGCCCGTCTAAGGTAACAGTGAGCTCATTCACATCCATTCCACCAGTAAAGGTAACCACGATGGTAGTGTCGCTGGTAATGAACGCAGATTGAATTTCCATGATACCGGCATATAGTGAGTTCATGGTGGTTACCACCATGAATGTGATAACCACTGAGAGCATTCTTTTCATTAGAGAAAGGATTTAGTAATTAAATATTAAAATCTGGTCAGGCTTCCTTTACCACTTCATCCACATCATCAACCCGCATCACGGCCAGGGCACCAAACAGGAAGAAAACACCCGCAGTTACTAACGCATATACTGCATGACCACCATACAGATACTTCACGATAGGCCCACCGAATACACCGTTCACGATCTGAGGAAATGTGATGAAGAAATTGAAGATACCCATGTACACACCCATTTTTTTTGCGGGAATTGAACCGGCAAGAATGGCATACGGCATAGCAAGAATACTCGCCCAGGCAATTCCTACGCCTACCATTGATAAAATGAGGAGATACTGGTTTTTAATGAATAAGAACGAAATAAGTCCGAGACCGCCCACGATCAATGAATAGGCATGTGTTTTTTTACGGCCGATCTTCTTAGCGATCTTTGGTAGAAAGAAGGCAAAAAATGCAGAAACAGCATTATATACGGCAAAGATCACTCCTACCCAATCTCCTGCTTCATTGAATAATAAGGAAGAAGTGTCCCCCGGTTCTACACCAAATACGCTTTCTGCAATTGCCGGAGTAGTAAAAACCCACATCGAGAAAAGTCCAAACCAGGAAAAGAATTGAACCAGTCCAAGTTGACGCATGGTCTTTGGCATGTTGGCAAAATCCTTGAAAATATCTGAAAGACTGGCTTTTTCTTCCTCAGTATCTTCCACGTGATCATCAAATTTCTCAAGTTCTTCAGGGGAATATTCTTTAGTGGTTGTAACGGTCCATAAGATAGTTCCGATCAGAATTACGGCACCCAGAACGAATGAAACGATCAATGCCAGTGGAATTTCCCCTTCTGCCGTTTCTCCGCCCAACCCAAACCAATTGGTAAAAGCATAGGGTAAAAATGAACCGATAACAGCTCCAAAACCGATAAGAATAGTTTGAACTGAGAATCCTTCGGTACGTTGTTCACTTGGTAGTTTATCCGCAACCAACGCTCTGAACGGCTCCATCGCAATATTGAAAGAAGCATCCATGATCATCAGCATTCCGGCACCAACCCAAAGTGCCGGTAAAAAGGCCGCAAACATGCCTGCATTCGGCATCAGGATTAAGCCTAAACTGGCGAGTATAGCCCCAGCCAGAAAGAACGGACGGCGACGCCCCAACCGGGTCCATGTATTATCACTGTAATGCCCGATAATTGGTTGAACGATCATACCCGTTATCGGGGCGACCAACCAAAACCAGGAAAGATGTTCAACATCGGCCCCGAAGGTTTGAAGGATCCGGCTTGCATTGGCATTTTGCAGTGCAAATCCCATCTGGATTCCAAGGAATCCCATACTCATACTCCAAATCTCAAATTTTGAGAGTTTTGGTTTAGAAATCTTTTTATCCGCCATTTTCCCGGTTGGTTAGGTTATAGATATATTAATTATTGGCTGTTAAAATGAACCACTCGTTTGCCGGTAATTCGAAATCGTAGGTCTTGGAGCCATCAGTGCTAAAATCCCCTTCAGTAACACCAAATTTTGTGTAGTTACTGGCAGACCATACCGGAACAGATATTTCTTTGTCGTCTTCAGAGATATTAACAGCCACGATCACTTCATTACTACCCTTGGTACGCGAAAATGCGAAGGTACCTTCAGGAGATTCAATGCGTTTGAAGTCTCCGCCATAAGCTCCATTCCATAAAGCCGGATTATCGTCGATCAATGTATAGAGTGTACTGTAAAAATCTTCGTATTCGTAGCCATCCCATTCAATAGGATCAGATTCAAAGAATTTCAGCTGCTTATCCATGGCTGTTTCCTGTCCACTGTACACCAGGAACATGCCATCCATGGTAGCTGCCAATACAGAGAAATTCTCGAAGTTATCGCCGAATAATTCCTGATCAGTTCCATTCCATGAATTTTCATCGTGATTAGTGGTGAAATACATCAGATAAGCAGTAACAGGAAATTTCTCATTTCTATGGGCCATATATTCATCAAGATCCACAAAGGATTTTTCCCCTTTCGCGATCTCCGTTGACAGGTGAAAATATTCCCAGGCATACGATGCATCGAAAGTGGGATACAATTTACTCTCATTCCATTCTGCCAGCCAGAACAGATCGTCCTTCTTTTCATCCACAGCAGGAATTGCTTCATTCCAGAATTCCATGGGAATTTCATGAGCGGCATGATCTACACGGAAGCCGTCAATATCAGCCACTTCTACCCAGTAAGCCATGGCATCGGTCATCATGCTCCAGAGTTCTTTGCTGTTATTGTAGTTCAATAAGGCAATATCGGTCCAGTCTGCCTCATAGGTAATATTTCCCTCATCGTCCTTTGCATAAAACTCGGGATGTTCAGTGATCCAAGGATGATCCCAGGCGGTGTGATTGGGTACCCAGTCGATGATCACTTTCATTCCCAACTCATGGGCTTCAGCGACTAACGCTTTGAAATCGTCCAGCGTACCATAATTCGGGTTGATCCCTTTGTAATCGCTCACAGAATAATAACTGCCCAGCTCTCCTTTCCGGTTCTTCATACCAATAGGATTGATCGGCATTAACCAAAGAATATCCACTCCCATATCAGCCAGTCGCGGCATTTCTTCCCGGAAGGCATTAAAAGTACCTTCTTCGCTGTATTGACGAATATTCACTTCATAAATATTAGCACTTTTGGTCCATTCAGGTTGATATGGATCCTTCAGTTTATCAATGGCAGGCTTTTCTGCAGGTTGTGAGCAAGCACCAACCAACAACGCCAACATTAGTACAGATAAGAGATGCGTTTTCTTGAACATGGCTACGTTTTTATAGTTTAATTATTTCGAAAGAATTTGCAGGTAATTTGATGGATAACTCGTTACCTCGAATCATAAAATTCCCGTTGAATTCCGCTACAGCTGAACTATAATCAAATCCATCCCGTAGTTCTACAGAAATTTGTTGATTACGCCCCGATTTATTCAGAATAACAATGACCTGCTGACTGAAATAAGCCCGGGAATACACCAGCACATCGTCTTCAGTTTTATGGAAAATAAAATCACCATAGAGTAAGGGCATACTACTGTTTCTGAGAGTAGCGAGTTTTGTAAATGTATTTCGATTTCTTTGTTCATGCGTATTTAACTCATCATCAAATCTCATCCACCTGCGGTTATCAGGGTCGTGTGCACCGGGCATCCCAAATTCATCCCCGTAGTATGTGACCGGTATTCCGGGTATGGTAAGATTAAACGCATGAAGAAGATTCAGTTTGTCATAGGCAAAACCTTCCGGAAAGCCAATCTCTCTGGTCCAACCGGCAATTTTTGGGTCTTCATCCCAACGTACTTCTCCACTCGTCATGGTGATAAACCGGGGCTGATCATGATTACCTGAAATGTTACCCATCAGATTATGATAACCGTAATACTTAAAACTCTCGTTAAGCTGATCTCTTAATCCGGTGAAGCTCTCATCCCTGCCAAATGTGTTTAAGGTAGCATTGTAGATCCCGAAATCGAACTGTGCATCCAGCATGCCCGTATTGATGTAGCTGGCAATAAGTTCTCTGCTTCCATAGGTCTCCCCAACCTGATAGATTCTTCTGCCGGTCGGAATAGTTACTTCTTCCTTGATCTTACGGGTTAATGTACGCCAGAAAGGCAACGGAATATGCTTAGTAGCATCGTGTCTGATACCATCCAATTCGTATTCTTTTACCCAATACAACGCTGAATCGGTGAACATCTCGAGTACTTCAGGATTGGAGTAATCCAGACTTGGCATAAAAGTATCGAACCAGGTGGTAAGTCGTTGTTCATCCCATAAAGCGATGTTCGGCGTTCCGTCGGGCAGGTATTTATTCGTAGCCCATTCCGGGTGTTGCTGGAATACCGGATGCTCTTCATGTACATGATTTGCCACATAATCCAGGATCACATTCATATCATTTTCGTGAGCTACATCCAGTAATTCACGGAATTCCTCTTCCGTCCCAAATCGATCATCTAATCGGGTAGAAGAGATCGGCCAGTAGCCGTGATAGCCGGAGAATTTGGTTACCGGTCCGCCCTGATCCCACAAACCGTACGCTGTTTCCGGATTTCTGGTGATCGGTGAAAGCCAGATCGTGTTTATTCCAATTTGATTAAAGTATCCATCTTTGATCTTTTTGGTGATACCTGCGAAATCACCTCCAAAATAATTCACTTTCCAGTTCAGCGAATCATCCTCCACTTTACGGGTATTTGCCGGATTTCCATCCACAAACCGATCGATGAGCACGAAATACATATTCCATGTCTCAAAATCCTGCCGGGTAAGCATTTCTGTGTCTCCGATCACAATCCCGTTTTCTAAAGGGATCAACACATCATTGGAAACACTGCCAGATTCGTTGAAGGCCCAAGCCCGTATATACGTGCGTTTCAGAGTCTGAGCTACCGGTGGGATCATTACCCTGTATTCATCACCTGACTGAACCACCTGTAAGGCATGATTCTGCCAGATCACAATTACTTTCTCCGCATCTTTTGCGGTAAAGGTAACCTCAGAATTATGCACCTCCTTAGTATTAAGCCAGATTTTATCCTGATCCAGGTCAGAACCTACACGTAGCACATTGTTCCACCCTCCCATTCCATTGGATACTTTCTCGGAATTATCAGGATCAAGTGTTTCAACCCCATCCACTACATAAATGTATTGGAAAATGCCACGGTTTACGGTTGCCGTTACTTTCCAGACATCACCCTCTTTTTCCAACACGGTATTATTAGGATCCCAGCTATTCATCTCACCTTTAACTTTCACAGAAGTATAGGTTTTACCCTTCGGATCGTAGATGAATTCTACAGTTTCTTTCTCAGTACGTTTTAGTAAGATCGAATAATCAAGACCACCTGCAGATATCACTAATACATCCAGCGGTTCGGTGATGGAGCCATGTAAGTACACCTTTCCATCCTGAATTGGTGAGGCCTCCATACCTTTCGGGAGAATGACCTCAGAAACTAACGAAGCATCAATGAAGTAATCTTCTAATACCACCTCTGTTTCATTGGGTTGCAACGTTATCGGACTGGCCAGTCCGATGATCTGGGAATGCTTGATATCCGTTTGCCAGTCACAGCCAGCAAAGGCAATGAGCCAGAGTACTCCCAAAAGATGGCGGAAATACTTCATATTACTTGAGCAAGGTCATTTTTATTGTTTGAACATTTCCTGCACTACTTAATCTTGTGATGTAAATACCACTACTCAGATCTGATGCATCGAATTGGACGGTATGTACACCGGCCGCTTTTCTGCCATTGACCAGTTCCGCTACTTTCTGACCGAGCATGTTGTACACTTCCAGAGTTACATCCCCGGCCTCTGCAATTTCAAAGGTCAGATTTGTAGTTGGGTTGAACGGATTAGGATAGTTCTGATACAACATGAATTGAGCAGGTTGATCACCTTCCCCATTTTCCTCAACCGATACACTGGTTCTGAAATTCTTTGTGGTAAAGATCCTGAACTCACCGGGACCGAGATCCATGGTGGATTGTCCGTTTGAAACTGAGATCGTACTCTCTCCGAAATAATCATACCAGGTACCATCCTGAGTAAAATCTACGGTTTGAGTAGTGGAAGTAACGCCAAAGTTCCCAATGACTACCACGTCGGTATCCTCACTGAACAAACGAATGTATTTAACTCCACCAGAAAGCGCATAATAGGAATCATCAGGATAGGTGAACGCATTGGTCTTCATCCTCAGATTTATGATATCGGACCAGGTATTGTACAGATCTACTCGATCGGAATCGTTCTGGTAATCCCAGCGGATCGGTTTGGCATCGGTACGGCCTGGTGCCTGCGAAGAAGAACAGGTATTTCCTGAACCATCATCCAGACATTGTTCACCCGAATCACCATAGCCATATCCCAGCTCACCGAACTGCCACATCATTTTTGGTCCGGGTAAGGTGAAGAAAAAGGCTCCGGCCAGTTCCATCCTATCCAATGCGGTTGGAAGTTCTGTTATATCATAACTGCCGGATGAATTCCCATACATTCGGTTCTTATACATCAACCACTGTTCGTCATGGCTTTCCATATACCCAACCAGATTGCGTTCGTTGAATCCCCGGGATTGAGCAAGTACTCCGGTAAGATTAGAGGAATATCCCATGGTAGCTTCGTTGTACTCATGGTTCATATTGCCCCATAGCATTATTCCATTATCAGCCAATACTTTCTCTTCACTGTTATCGGCGAAATGTTCTAAAATGATGTAGGCATCTTCCTCTACAGATCGTATATGATTAGCATAATCGATCCAGATATCCACCCTCGATTGATCGTAACTGCCCCATGCTCCCACATTATCGGGATTATTGGTTTGTGTGAATCCTTTACTCAGATCAAAGCGATAACCATCTACATTGTATTCTTCCAACCAGTATTGCATCACTCGTTTAGAATAATATCTGGTGATCGGACTTTCATGATTGAGATCGTATCCCACATTAAACGGATGCGTTGGAGAAACATTTAAATACGGATTATCACTGGTTGGATTCCCATAGTCGCCTTCGTTCCATAAGCGGGCGATCGGATTTTGGCCAAATGTGTGGTTTAGCACAACATCCAGTATTACCGCAATACCTCGTTTATGGGCTTCATCCACAAACCGCTTGAACTCTTCCGGTGAACCATAATATTTATCTAGGGCCATGTGGAAAGCCGGATTATATCCCCAGCTCAGATTTCCGTCAAATTCATTTACCGGCATCAGTTCAATAGCATTGATCCCGAGTCGATCCAGATAATCCAGGGTATCGATCAGTGTGGCGTAACTTGGTGTTGCAAGGAAATCTCTCATCAGCAATTCGTAGATCACTAGCTCGTCTTTGGCCGGACGCACGTAATCAGCTGCCTGCCATTCATATGCTTCTTTTCCTGGGAAGATCACTCCGACAATATGTTCTGTTTTATCGGTTGGATAGGATTTCAGGTCGGGAAATACAGATTCGGGGATATATGGGTCGTTATACTGATCCAGGATCAGTTCAGAATAGGGATCAGCTATCCGTATCTCACCATCTACCAGATACTGAAAAGCATATTCTTCGCCCGGAGTTAGCCCGTCAATTTCCAGCCAGAATCGCAGACTGTCCACTCTGCCTGATCGATTCATCAAATATTCTGAACTTGGTCGCCAATTATTAAAATCGCCCAGCAGGTATACAAATTCCTTGCCGGGAGCAAATAATGAAAAGGTTACAGTACTTTGGCCGGTGTAATTGATCCCGTCCTTAATTCCGGCAGGTCGATCTACACTTGCTCCATTACCTTTTCTGATGGTAGCAAAAAATGAAGTTGTGTCAGCTACTATTCCATTACCGGCGATCAGTTCAAAATTAAGATCCTCATCTTCTGCACCGATGCTGTAGGTATAGTTTAATGTGTCATCTGCCGTGGAACTGAGTTCTGTTCCGTTCAATAGTAAACTCAGTTCAAGCGTACCGCCGTTTACCGTACCAATACCACTGATCTCAATTTCTGTAGTGGTTTCAGCGTCTAACATCAGCCAATCTTCGGTTGGATTAATGAAACGAGCTGAGGCATCTCCACTGGTAAGTTCAATAAAGATATCTGCATTCCCTTCATCTTTACCTTCTGCTACAATACTTCCGCCGGAAACCCCTTTGTAAACGATCGCAACTTTTTCAACATCTTCGCTGGCATCAGTAATACCGAAGAATTCCCTGATACTTGGCTTATATTTAAACTCCCACTTGTTGTCCCCAATAAAAGTAGCTTTCATACTGGCATCATTGGTTTCCCAACCATAAGGCACATATTTCCAGTCGGAACCACTGGTGCTTTTATTGGTGATAACACCGGTATGCAGATATACATCTCCGATAAAATCTTCTAATTCCCCATTACCCTGAGTTGCATCCAATATTACCGTCATCGAATCCAACTGTGTTGCAAACGAAGGTTCGAAGGTTACAACTTGCGCAAAAGTATTACTAAGACCTGCGAATAGCAGTGTCAGTAAAAGAAAATTACGTTTCAAACTCATATTAACTGATTGATTTTCTAAGTATTAATTCTGGTGAGTAGATCGTTTGTGAAATTGCTTTATTCGCATTATTCATACGATCTATCAGGTTTTGTGTGGCAAAGAAGCCCATGTCGCGCATGGGTTGCCTGATGGTTGATAACCCGATGTATTCCGACAATTCTATATCGTCATAACCAATGATGGGGATCCTTTTCCCAACATCTTCCATAGCTTTTAAAGCTCCTACCGCTTGTATATCCGATGCACAAAAACAAGCCTCCGGCGGGGTTTCCATATTCAGCATTTTACGCATGGCTTCGTATCCGCCCCGTTCTGTAAAACCATCTCGATACAAGGTATCTCCTGCAACCACCCATTTTTTATCGAATGGTATCTGATATTCATTCAGTGCTTTCTTGTAACCTTCCAGTCGGTCCCGTATAGGTTTTGAAGATAATAAAGCCGATAGCATGGCTACATTTTTAAAGCCCATATCTAACAGACTTTTTGTAGCCCGGTAAGCCCCTTGAATATTATCCACACTCACCGAATCAAATCCTTCGAAATGTTCATCAATAAGAGTGATAGGTACATTAAACCGGGTTAGCTGGCTCCATTCTTTCTCTGATAAGTGAATGGAAATGAACAGATACCCTTCTGCCCATCTTCGCTTAAGAACGTGTTCTACCTGTTCAAAGATATTGCGGTCGTTTGAAATATTGAATATGGTGAGTTCATAGCCGTTTTCACTCAGTTTATCCTGAATTCCCCCTAATACTTCCATGAAGTAGTAATTGGAGATCACCGGAACAACGGCCATGATCGTGTTGCTCTTTTTTGAAGCAAGTCCCTGAGCATAGGCCTGAGGATGATACCCTACCTCATCAGCAATGGCCAGCACTTTACGTCGGGTTTTTTCCGAAACGCTATCACTCTGGTTAAAAACCCGCGATACCGTGGCGATCGAAACTCCGGCCTTATTCGCTATGTCGTATATGGTTGATGCCACTTGTGTATAGTTAATTTAAAAACGCAGATGCCGGTCAAGGCACCTGCGATAAGACTTATAGAGAAATTATTTGATCAGAGTCATTCTCTTGTTGCTAACAAAGCTGCCTGCTTCTAAGCGGTAGATATAAATACCGGAAGAAAGTGCGCTGGCATCGAATGCTACAGTATGTGTACCTGCAGTCATTGTTTTGTTAGAGATGAGAGTAGACACCTGCTGACCAAGAACATTATAAACCGTCAACTTAACAGGAGCAGCATCAGGTAATGTAAAGCTGATGTTGGTTGTTGGGTTGAATGGGTTTGGATAGTTCTGCATCAGTTTGAATTCTTTAGCTACGTCGCCATCGATCTCACTGTTGGTTGCAGTGTAGTTTGGAGGAGTTTCCCAATCCAGATCTTCTGGTTTCCAGCTAAGTGTAGGCATGCTGTAGGTTGCTGGCCATGATACGGCTCCACCTTCAGCTACGATTGGCTGTACGTACTGGTAGTGACGACGACCGGCAGCATAACCATTACCATTAATTACCCAGTTTCCATTTTCAGCAGTTGGCTGACCGTAAGCAATACGGAAACCAATGTGGTTCAGAGTAGGTAATTGTAGCGGTAAGTCAAGCGTATAAACGCCATCTGCATCATCATCAGTAAACATTACTTTGTCGCGTGCTTCCAGCGAACGCACAGCAAACTCAGAATCATAAGCCTGGATTCCATTAGTCAATGCGAAGAATGGAGTATCTACGATCAGGAATACTGAATCTGTAGCAGGGTTGAACGGAGTAGACACAGAATCAGCCATTGCCGGATTCATGTCGTAATTGAAGGTAACAGTGATCGCACCACCGGTTACATTCTGAGCTGTCATAAGAGCTAATGGCTCTACACCGTTGAATGATTCGGAACGGGTTGGCTGGTCATCCAGATCTTCGATATCGAAGGTACGGTTACCACCACCGGTTACACCCGGCTCTTCCCAACCATCGTTATTAGCTGAGATACCGGCTAAGTAATTAGCACTACCTTCATCATCACGGCTCTCATCCCAACGGATGTAGTATTTGTACTCAACAGTAGTACCTACAGCTGTTTTAAATGGAATTCCTGTTCCCTGGTAAGTACCTGAGAAAGAGTTGAATGCCAATTGATTGGCTGTATTTGCCCAGTTGTTGAATGTACCGGTAGCATATACAGAATCAAGGGAAGAATTAAACAATCCCAGACCTTCAAGAATACCTACGTTTACTTCGAAGTTCAGCGTAGTGTTGATCACTTTTGCTGAGCTTGGAGGAGTATCGGAGAAGTATACCCAATGGATGGTTGTATCCTGAGATGGAACTGTTACGAAACGATCCGGAGTAGATTCCCAGGTAGTTCCGTCAGCAGTTTCGAGTACAAATTTATATCCCATAGCACCGGAAAGGTTAGCCACAGAATCTTTTTGCATTCTAACAACACCGGTGTACCAGTAGTTGTCGCCGTTAACAGCTTGTTGCTCTAAGAATGTACCAGTTGAACCCCAGTCAGATGGGTTATTAAAAAATTCAGGATTACCGCGCAGACCAACCTGATCGGTTTCAGGATCAAATGATCCAACCTGAACTTGTCCGCCAACATTTACGCGGAACATCACAGTTACAGAATCTTCTTTTGATTCGAATGGTACCAGGTCTGCAGGAGCAGGACTGTCACTTGAATCGTTGAAGTAATCTACATTCAATACTGTATCGCTGGTAACAACGATACCACGGGTATCCCAGCCAGCCGGATTAACGTCGGTTGCGAATCCATTTTCGTCGTCAGAAGCTTCGGTTACCGCATTTAGATATCTGTATTTGTAAAGCAGAGTATCACCAGGCATCATTTGGTAAGTAGCGGTCCAGTAGTCACCACCAACATTATCAAGAGTAGCGGTTGCATTAGCATCCCAGGTAATAGTTTCGCCGCCAACAAAAGATTGTCCGGCACCGGCACCTTTAATAGCACCGTTGATGTACAGTGAATAATTATCAGCATTCACTGTATCAGGAATGGTAGAAGTGTTAACAGTGAAAGTTACGTTAACAGGATCCGGCTGAACACCACCAGGGCGAACAACAGTGATATCATCAACATAAACAACCGGAGTTTCAGCTACAGTAGCCGCAGAACCGGTAACCTGTAAACCGGCTTTTTGGAATTTTCCGTCTTTTGGAGCTGGAATTCCAACTTTTAACCAAGTCCAGGTATCAGCAGTAAGACTTGAAGACTCATAATAAGCATCACTCCACTGGCTCCAGTCGTTACCGGATTGAGTGAAAGGCTGAAGAGCATCAAATTTGGCAAGATCAGCAGCAGATACCCATACGCGGAAGTACATTGTGTCGCCTTCCTGAATACCAAGACCATCAATATCGAAAGTGATAATACCTACTTTTTCCAGTGTATCAACCGCCATTACTCTGGCTGAATAATCACCACTGGCAGCAATGTCGGCTGCAACTTCTACGGTTCCGCCTACTCCATAATCCGGGTTTGTGTCCACAGACCAAACACCTAAGCTCATGTCATCGAAGTTCCATGCATTAACTACATTTTCAGTGATCTCATCAATCGTTGTGGTTTTATCAACTGAATGATCTCCCAATCCGGTGAATACATCTTTACCCGCAACGATCCACTCAGAAGATACTGCATCGGTACCGGCAGAAGCGGCCCAATCAGTATTACCGGTCATTACCGTTGGTTTTCTGTATAACGTGTGATCCGCAGTTGCATTAGTAACTCCTGCTACATCCCATCCGGAGCCGGGATCAGCGTCCCATGTTCCAATTTTATCGATTACAGTGAATGATGAACCTGCGGCAGAATCACCTTCTACCAGGTAAAAACCATCATCACCATTACTCAGGTAAGTAAATTCGTAATCACCAGCTGCTTTCATTACTGAATCGGCATCAGGGTGTACAATCACGTATACATCACCCGGGAGGATATAAGCTGAATCCGGAAAATCATTCCAGTATTCAAACTCACCCGGTGTTGTAGGATCGTTACTTACATTTGGAAAAGCATAACCACTCAGCCAGACAGTGTCGGCAGTTGGATTATAAATCTCCAGGGCTTTATTGTTGCTTCCTCCCTCATTGTACTGAGAAAAGAACAACGTATTCTGTGCAAATGAGCTGGATACCAACGCAAGCGTTAGTACAAACACACTCATGAACACTTTTGTAGCTTTGTTCATAATAGAACCCCTTATTTATTTGGGTTATTGTTTAGGTTTAAAAGAAAATCTGTACGCTCAGCTTATTGATATCGCCGAGGTACTGGTAGCCGTGATAACTGTAATTGAAACCAAATCCCAGGCCGTTGCCGGATTGATATCTCATACCTATACCACCGTTAAAGGTCTCTATGGCGTCTTCCTGTCCGATGTAGGGAATTCCGCCTCTAATAAAAAACTGTTCGTTCAATAGTGCGATCTCTCCGCCAAGACTCACACTTTGTGTATTGTTGGTTGGATTATTTCCGTCAACTGATAAGGTAGCACGGATCTGATCATTGTCAACAGCATCCCAACTTAAACCTACCTTTAGCATCAGTGGAAGGTCATACCCTTTAGTTGCAAGAATGGCATCCGGTTTGTAATTCCCTTCATTAGCCTGATCAGGATCTGAGCTGATGATCAGATCATTACCGGACATCTGCAGTTTCGAACCCACATTTGTCACGCTAACCCCAAATCGTACCCCGTAAAACGGAGTATCGTACATGGTGCCGATATCGAATGCCAGAGCAGAAGCCGAACTTTTGGCAATTTGCTCATAAACTACCTTGGCCGTTCCGCCAATAGTGAATTGCGGGATCAGATACTGTGCATAGGAAACTCCGAATGATACGGAATAGGCACTGAAGGTACGCCCGGTTAATCCCTGAGCTTCAGCGGTGGTTTCATCAAACTCGCCATAATCGAATGCCAGAACGTGTACTCCGAAAGCCCCACCGGTTTTCGTTTTCATCGCTGCACCGAAGTAGGTATGATTCATGTCCAGAAACCATGGAGTTACTTCTACCAGTACTTCGTTTGTTTCAATATCCGCTAGTCCGGCAGGATTCAAAACCATAGCTGAAGGGTCGTTAACGGCCGCTGCATAGGCCGACATCCCTGCAGAACGCGAACCTACAGGAATTCTTAAAAACTCACCGGCTGCTGTTCCGGCCTTTGATAACTGAGCCTGAACCTCATTTCCAGAAATAAGAGCGCCTAATACAAAGAGTGTGAATAGTACTTTTTTCATGTTCTTAATCATTTAATCACTGCAAATTTTCCAACTTTTTCGCCGATACCGGGAGCCTCAATGTGGTACAGATAAATACCATACGATATCTCCAGATTATCTTTGGTGAGCATATCCCAGATATACGTACCACCGTATTCGCTCGTGAGATCAGATTCCGAGATTTGGATCTCTCTGATCATCACTCCGGAAACAGTGAATATGCGCAAAGTGGATGGCGCCGGAATTCCCGTGAAATGCAGTTCTCTGTTGTGTTGTAAATTGGTACTGGTTACCTCGCCCTCAAAGATATTGGCAACCTTGTATGGGTTTGGAATAACCAGAATGTCATCCAGTTGATTCTTGGCCGAATCCGCATTGATGCTTGGAATATTCTCTGCATCGAACCGGAAGCGATACACATCATTGGATGAAAAGGGTTTCGTGGTGATCAGTTTTAAGGTATCACCTGCTTGTGGATTTACGGTTTCAAGATTTCCTTCCACTAATAATGGAACCATTTCAATTCTGAAGGTAAGTGTATCCTGAATTCCCCTGTTTTCCTCAATAAAGAAGATCACATCCGAACAACGGCCATTAAAACCGGACACTGCCGATAATTCACCCGGTGCAGGAGGTGTATAATTACCCGGTACAATAATGGTTGGGTTACATCTCTGTTGGGCTGAAGTACTGGAGTTCAGATCTCCGAACGCATATTTAATTTCTTCGTTGGTATAAGTATTTACCACTTTAAAATTAGTAGCCATCGAGGGGAGTGTCTGGAAAATGTTTGGTGCTACTTCAACTTCTTTTTCTGTTGATTGACCATATCCTACGTTATCCCCTACAATGATATTATAATCAGAGATCTTAGGTTTTCCCTGTAATAAGAACTCAAATCCGTGCGGAGCAAAGGTATGATCATATTCCCAACCGGATAATTCGTCATTCAATCCGAATTCAGGAAGATTCGTTACCCGAACGGTAAACCCTTCTGTAACCGGATTTCTGCTTCCATTCATATTCTCTGAACGGCTGAGCAGCGTATCAGGAGTTCCGGTTGTAATATTACGGAGTGTGAAGTTTCGGGTTTTCAAAGTATCCGGTGCAGAACCACCATCAACCAGAGTATCCTCAAATACGATCTCGTATAAATTATCAGCTTTAAGTGCCGATGGATCTACGATCTCTACTTCCACATCGCCACCCGGTGCTCCTGATACTACCGATGGATTTGGAGTATCAGGACTAATGTAACCGGCCTGACTTCTTGAAGGTCGGATGGAGATCACATTCTGTCCGAGTGTCACTGTTCCGTTCGGATTCAGTGAAATCTGAACCGGAGATTCTGAAGGGCTGATCCCTCCTTCCACAAATCCATGATCGAATGCCGTAACTGCATAATAGTAGGTACGACCATTTATCACTGAATTATCTTCATACATATGCTGCAGACCGTTATCAGACTGTCCCATATCGAACTGTAAACCATTTTCACTCACCGGATGGAAACCATAAATACCGTTCTTTTTATTATAGGTCGCGATCGGTTTCAGATAGGTGGCAGAACCCAGGCCATCAGTGATGGAGCGGATCTCTTCAAAAGATACATCGGTGGTTCTGTAGATCTTGTAGCCTTCAAAATCGTTACCGTTTCCGGTTTGCAGATTAATATAGCGGTCGAAGGATTCTTCCGAATCGGTATTCCAGTATAAGGTTACTTTTCCGTCTCCGGCTACAGCCTGAAGAATCGGAGGCTCAGGTGCAACGGCAAACTGATAATCCGCTTCGTACGCTCTTGTCGCGTCATCAAGACGGGTATTAACTTTCTTTCTGTCATCCAGGGCATTATCGGTGTTTTCCTGTGCAGCCGTGATAGCAACTGCAAATCGTTCAGAGGTGCCACGTAAGAGTGGGAACACCCCGGAAGCTACAAAGATGTCGGAGTCGGTACCTTGCTGTTCAGCAAATTCTCCGGGTTTCAGATAACTATCCCAGTTGGTACCATCCTGTAACACCTGCAATGCACCCGCATCAAAAATGCGAACTCTGGTTACACCGATCAGATCTGTTTCACTTACATCGGTTTTGTCAATTCCTGATTCACCGGGGAAACTGGTGCCTGCACCGGAGGATGGTAACCCATCACCTTGTCCTTCACTGAAGGTCTCACGATCTCCTTCTATTCCCACATCATCGATCAGGATATTCCAGTCATTATCGTTATCGAAATAATCTTCACGCCCCTCATCGATCATAGGAGCACTGGTATTGAAATTCTGAAGTCGCCCTTTGTAATCGATATTCACCATATCAGCAAAATCGGCATCGTTAGCCATCCTGTCCCGGATCGTTTGGTTAGGAACCATCAAGCCTCGTTTTAAAGTATCACCGGGCTCGAAATACAGATAGTTGATAAAGCGAACCGGACGAGAAACGAATGCATCAAGATCAGGCACGTATGTGTTTTTGGTAAGATGGTTTGGCTGGTTTTCATCGATCAGTCCATCAAAGTCGTTATCCAGACCATCGATATGAATTTCTGTAGATGACACCTGTGAATCCAGCAGATCCTCGATCACCGTAAAGCTATTTGCTCCGTCGTAATCATAAGTTACACCCTGAGAAACGAAAGGTGAACCATCGTAAGTGGTTACAACACGACTGTAATCATCCTGTATGAGTACGATCTTATCACCAATGGATATAGTTCTTTCTTCAAAATCTTCTGCTTCGAATGGTCTTAACACCGTATCTGCCACGAGTTCTATACTATTGTAGAATCCTCCGTTTGCGGTAAGAAGATTCTGATAAAGACGACTGTTTCCGTCTTCAAATAATGAACCGCTGGAATTGTACGCATCACTGTCGCCATCGTTATCGATCCCGTCGAATGGGTTACCGGGTGTTTCCAGGAACTTGAGGCCCATTTCCCCGATAAGGGTTTCATCAAAAGCGTTACCACCACTGGTACGATCGGTATCAGTCAGGTAAGCAATTGCCCGGATGTTATCGAAAAGAGGCTCATCAGTAGCATTTGCACCACCAACCGCATCGGCGATCCACAGCCCGAATGACATCCGTGGATAATCGTAACTGGCATCATTCTTTAACTCAAACAGGTTGAAGTGAGTAGCATTTACCAGCGTTTGTGACCAGGCCAGGACCCTTGCATCCAGAATCAGTCCTAAACCACCACGTGTAGGGTCAGTTTGGTCCGGTTGAAACTTTGTTCCAGATTCCCCTTCCCCATTCAGGTATCGGGTGTAGGTATCGTCGCCGGCTTTGTAATAGAATTCCACATCGGCGTTAAACTGGTCGCGGCCAAAGTATCCATTCCAGGAGCCTGCCCAACCGTCTCCGCCATTATTGAATTTATCTGGCCAGGCATCGGGCCAGGTATTTCCCAGTGGTGATTCCGGTCCGCGATCACTACGTGCAATTTCTGAAGAATTGTCTCTGGAATATCCCTCAATCGGATTAATGGTCCAGCTTTGTGTTCCTGTTTTATTAGTTCGGTAAGCGGCAACATCAACAATGGCAAACTCATCTACAGATGTATTCTCCGCATTTTGATTCGGAACCTCTGTACCGTACATCAAACTCATAAAGTACATGTACTCTCGGTTCGTATTACGTGGAAACTCAAACAGTAATTCATTTAAACTGCTACTATTTCGTCTTCCGGCATGGCCCGTATTATGGTAAGATGCCCGCAACCGGTTTCCATCCATAATGGAAACCTTACGTTGATCAAAATCTGATCTCTCCTCACTTGGCTCGAAATCACTGTCTTGTGCGAATACCGGAATGGAAATACCGGCAATAAAAATCAGTGTAAATAATGTCTTTATTTTCATGGAATAGTTATTCATGGCTTAAAACGATAATTGAACTCCAAGTTGAATTCTTCTTGGCTCGGCGTAGAAACCCGGATTATTGTAAAAATCAGGATGTGCTCCCTGCACTGTGTTGATTGGTAGCGGACGGGTTGGTAACCCGGAATCGGTATACACAGAATTCACGATCTTGGTATCGAGAAGATTATACACATTCAGAAACACCTGAAGATCATTTCTGGCTCCAATATTGAAATTCTTGTAGGCGTTGAGGTCAATGGTAAATCTGACCGGTAATCGTGCAGTATTTCTGAGATCCTGATTAGATGCAACCTCTCCCACCAGTACCCCCGGTACGTTGTTGTCCGGAGTGTAAGGAGTTCCGGAGTTGAATCTGGCCAGCAAATTGGCTCCCCAGGTATCTCCGGTGTAGAACATGGAACCGTTCAGGATATGGGTTCTGTCCCAGTCTAACGGTTGAATAAGTTTAACCGGCTCAGCCTGATCAATATTTGTTGAATCAATACTGCCCAGATCTCCGAGTATTGCAAAATATTCAGATGCTGGATCAGAGTTGGTTCCTTCTACAATACTGAAGGTATAGTCGATTCCGAAATTGAATCGTTGGCTCACATACTGATTGAAAGCGAAGGTCATACCCATTGATTTGGAGAAATCCCGATTGTAATAAATACCGTAAGTAAGAGATGGGGCTCCGGTTACCTGAGGACGGCTGGAGACATAATCTCTAGTATCTTTATAATAACCGGTAACCTCGATAGCTGTCCCTTCGAAGATCTCCTGCTTTAAACCCAATTCGTATTGAATGGATTTCTCTGCCTCCAGATCCGGATTACCGTATAACCCCTGATCACCACCGGTCAAACTTAACAGGATCTGACTGTTGGTAAATAGTCGGTCGTACGAAGGCATCTGGAAGAAATAACCATATGAAAAATAGATCACACCACCATCATTGATCGGATAAGCCACCCCGATTCGAGGACTTAACTGATACTTCATGGATGCATCTTTCCACCAGTAAGCCTGGCGATCTGCTACTGTCAGATCCGGCTCGTTATCATCCTGGGTGCCGTTATTGTTGGCATCTATATATTGATTTTCCGGCTTGGTCGGTACATTGATATCCGGGTCTTCAGGATCGGCGGCTACCTGTGTATTTGGATTGAATAGATCAAAACGGAGACCAACATTGATGATCAGTTTATCATATTCGATCTTATCCTGAATATATCCGCTGAATGCCATCGGATTTCGGGTATACTGCTGATAACCCGGAGTGTTTACATCCGGATAACCCATAGTTACTAATCCATTATCCAAATATTCCTGCGGAGTACCGGAAATCACATTAACCCCTTCCTGATTCAATGGAGATAATGAAACACTGCTGTAATAGATCTCATCAAACTGAGCCGAAACACCGGTTTTTATAAAATGGTGATCGTTGATCTGGCTGGATAATTCAGCTTTTGCTATATACGAATTGGTATAGCGGTTGAAGCGTGAATTGTTTGTACCGTACGTATTGAACTGCCCGGCATTAGTGATCTGGTTCCCGTAAAGGAAATTGGTAGTTCCGAATAAAGGATCGGAAACATCATCATAATTGAAATATCTTGGATCCCATGGATCATCAAACAGATAGAATTCATACTCATTATATCTGTTCGCAAGATTCACAGTAATGAATGTGTTGGTACTTGGAGTGATCGTGGTCTTGAAATTCAGAGAGTAATTATCACGGTAATTGGTACCCTGACCACCGGGAACAAATCGGTTACTAAACGCATAGCTGCCACTTTCTTCCAATGCGTAGGAACCGATCAGATTAAACTTCACAGAGTTGTTCAGTCGCCATTCAAGATTTCCCTGAAAACTGGTGGTCTGATAATAGTTCATATCCACTAATGAACTGTCACGGGTTCCGTCATCCCTGATCTCAAGCATTTCAGTACCGCCAACTACCACCGTATCCATAGAATAGTATGGTTTCGACAGATCAAATTGCTCGTTGTAAATGGTTCGATAAGTATCAAAATCTGTATCCAGAGGAACCTGAGCTACATACCTGCCATGAGATGAATATAAATTCCGACCGGTCAGCCAGCCTTTATTCTTAAAGGTTCTTACCGTGGTAAAAAAGGTAAGTTTATCTTTAATGATCGGTCCGGATACAGATGCCGTCATATTGTACATGCGGGTCGGATCATATGTATCCACACTGGTTCCGATTCCGTCATAGAGATAGCTTTTATTGGTAGCGAGATAACCTCCGCCCCAACCGCGGAAATAACCTTCAAATTCATTTCCACCGGATTTGGTAACCACATTAACAACCCCGGATAACGCCTGACCATGTTCTGCGTTAAATGATCCTGAAATTACCTGAAGTTCCTGAATAGCGGCATTTTCTAAACGAACACCATTACTACCGTCGTAGTCATCGGTCACACGAATACCGTCAACCACGTAAGAAACTTCTGATGCACGTCCTCCACGAATGTGGATGGCTCCGTTGTTTCCAACATTTACCCCGGCCTGCAACTGAATTACATCCGTAACTTCCTGCACCGGTAATTTTTCGATCTCCTCGCTGCTAACACGAGCTTCGGAACTGGTGATGTCTTTGATCACCGCCTGTCGTTCAGCTACAACAACAACCTCTTCACCTTCAAAGGACTCCAATGCTAATTCAAAGTCCTGAGTTGTGGTAAGATCGGTTCGTACAATAACTTCCTGTACAACCACTGTGGCATAACCAATGTATCGTGCTTCGAGCACATAAGTTCCCGGGGGAACGTTCAGCATCAGGTAATTTCCATCAATATCGGCGATGGCTCCCTTGGTGGTACCCTGAATCCCAACCGTTGCCCCGATAAGCGGTTCTTTTGTGTCTGCATCAAGAATTTTACCGGTGATCTTACCGGACTGAGCAAAAAGTACCGCAGGTAGTAGTAATAAAGATAAAACTAATAGTATCTGCTTAAATCTCTTCATATATCATATCTCAGATTTGAATAGTGAGTTCGTTCAATTTTTCAATATCTATTTTTGCGTTGTGCTTCGCTTTAACCTGCTCTATGGTTTTGGCACGTAGTTCACGAAACTTTTTGTTGGTTAGATAGTTATCAACGCGTTCTCTCGCTTCATTGAAGGAAAGAGAACGTGCATCAATTTTTCCCAGGCATTTATAAATATGAAATTCTTCTGCGGTGTAAGGGATCACCCCGGATACCTCCCCTACTTCAAGTTTGGAAAGCTGCTTACTGGAAAACCCAAATGTTTTAATACTCAGAAACCCTAATTCACCCGAAGTGAAAAGGTCCTCGTTCTGAATGGTGTACTCCATCACTAATTCGGTGAAATCAGCACCGTTATTTAGTGCTTTGAGTAATTTATCAGCTTCATCTTCTGTTTTAACAACCAACCGTTGCAGATTAATCTGCATCGGCTCCTCATATTGCTGTTCATTTTGCTGGTAGGCGTTGTACAATTCGGCTTCCGTATTCGTAATACTTTCACGCAGTAACTGTTCAGCTTCGTCGGCTAAGAACTGATAGTAAGTTTCATTAATGGATTCCTGAACTGCCTGTTGCTCATCCAACTCATTCTCGTAGGCACCATCAATAAGCAACTTGCGGTAAGCCAATCCGATCACAAAATTTCTGAAAGACTCCTCGCCACTTATACCATCAAAAAGTGGAGCCGGACTGGCCAGGTATTCTTCCGTAAAATCATTCATACTGAATTCGAAATCTCCAAACGTTGCAAGCTTTTTAGTACCCGTTGGCAGGTTTTGAATAAATTCAGCTTCTTTATCGGCAAACAGTTCAAACCGGTTAACCACATCTTCCCAGATCTCAGTCACCAATTTCTCATCAAGAATAACACCCTGAGTAAAAGCCTCTAAATGAGCTCTGGTTTTTAGTTCTTTCTTCTTCTTGTACACATAGGTTTCGAGCTTCGCTTTCTGATTGAAGAATTCATACTCGGTGAGGATCGGCTTGGTCACTCGCTCGGTTAATTTTACAATACTGTACCCCTGAGCAGTTCTCACAGGTTTTGAATACTCCCCCTTTTTTAGAGAAAAAGCTGCATTCTCGAATGCTATATCCAGTTCATCAGTAGTAAATCTTCCGATATCCCCTCCGTTTTCTGCCATGTATTCATTTTGAAAAACTTCTCTGGCCAGCTCTTCAAAACTTTCCCCCTGCTCAAGACGAGTATACAAAGCCTCTGCTTCGCTTTTAGTTCGGGCGTACAAATGCGAAGCTCTCAATAAACTATTGAATCGGACAAAGTAATCCTGTAAGTCTTCGTCTGTAACCTCAACATCCTCAAGAATAACCTGATTCAGGTATTCTTCAGTTAACACCCTTCTTTTAATGGCTTCTTTTTGAAATTGTACATATTCCTGATCTTCGAGTCCATCATCCATGGCTTTCACCGCCATCACATACGTATTGAACTCAGTATCAAGAATAGCTTTTCGGGTCACAGGATCGGCTTCCAGAACCTGACCGGTGCGGTAATAATACTCGCGGAAGGTATTAAGGAAATGATTTTCAGATACAGTAAGATCATTGATTCGGGCAAGCACCTGTTCGTTATTCTGAATACTATTTCCATCAGAACATGAAACCCAGATGATGACCAACGATCCGACCAACAGGAGATAAGAATGTAGCTTAGTTCTTCCTTCCATATATTTTTTTAATTCCGCGATGTAAAAATAATGAAAGCGCTTACATTTTTTCAAGCATTTTAGTGCAATTTTCTAAAAAAATTTAACCCCGATATTAGAATTTATTTTCTGTTTATTAACAATGTTTTAGCTTTATTTTATTACTAATCATTGTTCCTGCAATAAAAAAGGCGATTAGAACATCTAATCGCCTTTTTTAATTAATCCATTCGTTTTCGAAAATTATGAATGTAAGGGGTTACATTTTACATTTACATTATGGTTGTGTGCGCAAGTTTTGTCTGCTCATTTTGAGCCATAGTTTTTTTCAATGTAGGTATGCAGAATTTTCCTGAACTCGTTACTGATATTATCTCCCTTTAAAGTCGTTGCGTGTTCTCCATCTATGTAAACGGGGGCTTTGGGTTCTTCAAATGTTCCGGGTAGCGAAATTCCGATATTAGCCGCTTTGGATTCGCCCGGACCATTCACGATACAGCCCATTACAGCTACATCTAATTCCTCTACCCCAGGATATACTTCTCTCCAAACCGGCATCGATTCCTTGATATATTCTTCAATTTCTTCGGCAAGCTCCTGGAAATAGGTACTCTTTGTTCTTCCGCAACCGGGGCAAGAGGTAACTTGTGGTATAAAACTCCTGATTCCCAAAGATTGCAATATCTGTTGAGCTACCTGTACTTCCAGAGCACGATCTGCGCCGGGTTGAGGAGTAAGTGAGACCCGGATTGTATCACCAATCCCACGCTGTAATATTACAGAAAGCGCGGCAGAACTGGCTACCATTCCTTTCATTCCCATTCCGGCTTCGGTTAATCCAACATGCAGGGGATGAGGAATAACATCTGCAAGTCGGGTGTAAACTTCTATCACGTCCTGTACTCCCGACATCTTACAACTTACAATGATCTTATCTTCTGCTAACCCCACATCCTGAGCCAGCTCTGAAGAGCGTTTAGCACTCTCGATCATGGTATCCAGCATTACCTCTTTGGCCGATTTAGGTACCGACAGCGAATTATTCGCATCCATTTTCTGAGCCAGTAATTGTTGATCCAGTGAGCCCCAGTTTACCCCGATCCGAACAGGTTTGTCATATCTGATCGCCTGCTCTACGATCGTCGCAAAATTCTTATCCCGTGTTTTTGTTCCGGTATTGCCGGGATTGATCCTGAACTTAGCCAATGATTCGGCCATCTCCGGATATTTGGTAAGTAAAACGTGACCGTTGTAATGAAAATCTCCGATTATAGGAACGGTGACTCCACGATTGATCAGTTTTTCTTTGATGTAAGGCACTGCTTTCGCGGCATCATCATTATTAACGGTTATGCGCACCAACTCTGAACCGGCCTGATTGAGATGATCGATCTGATCTACGGTTTCGTCAATATCAGCAGTATCGGTGTTTGTCATGCTCTGAACAACAATGGGGGCACCACCACCAACCTGCACATCCCCCACCATAACTTTTTTAGAATCTCTTCGCTGAATGGATCTCATATACTTAATGCCCTACTTCTTATTACTTAATTCGAACAATTTTCTTTTTTCTTCTTTCGTGAGTGCGTCGTACCCTTGCTTGGATATTTTTTCCAGGATCTCATCGAGTTCTGTCTGATCTACTTCTTCTATGATCTCTGCATCACTCACAATGCTCATATTTTTATTCCTGCTTTTCTTTGGCTTTTGAGAGGGTTTCATTTTCCCCATCAGGTACTCAAAGAATCTGGGGATGTAGGAAAGGTCCATACCATTAGCTCTGGCTCTCATCAACAGATAACCACCTAATGCACCACCAAGGTGAACCATTCTTGCTATACCACCTCCGGCGTTCAGGAAGATCACATCAATTGCGATCAGACCGGCAACTACATATCTGGCTTCGATCGGTGGAAGCAAAATGAGCATAATGGGAGTTCTGGGAAATAACATGGCAAAAGCAACCATGACACCATAAACAGCTCCCGAGGCTCCAATAACCGGTAAACTATTGGAAGTGAATGTAAGGATCACATCAATAAATGCACCGAGAAGGCCCGCACCGAAATACACGGTTAAAAAGCTGCGTGGACCGATCGTTTCTTCAACAGGTCGCCCCATCCACCATAACCATAACATATTGAATATGAGATGAAACGGACTCCCCAAAGAATGAAGGAACATGTAAGTAATGATTCTCCACGGTTGGGTAATGGTGATCAGCAGATCACGGTCTAATGCCAGATAATTGGATAAGTTTATGTTTAACGTAGCGGCCAGTACCTGTAGAACATACATCACCACATTAAGGGTAATGATGGTCCTGATAGCCACCGGCATGGCCTTGTATCCTCTTTTTAAACTGTTACCAAATGAATCGTATGCCATATCTGATCTGTTTTCTCAACAACATTCTATCTCGTGACCTATTATAATCCCGGACGTTTGATCTTCCATAATTTAATCAGGATAAATCCTACAACCAATCCTCCCAGGTGAGCAAAGTGGGCTATACCTGAATTTGTTTGCCCCATGCCATTCAATAATTCCAGAGCGCCAAACATGGCGACAAAATATTTGGCTTTCATAGGTATCGGGGGGAACAGCATAACGATATACCGGTTAGGAAACATCATACCGAAAGCTAACAGAATACCATAAACTGCACCTGACGCTCCGATCACCGGGTTACTGTTCAACACCAGATGGAATAATCCGGCTCCGATCCCTGTTAGAAAATAATAGACCAGAAACCTTCTGGTTCCCCATAGATTTTCGATGGCTTGACCAAATATCCAAAGTGCCAGTAAATTGAAGAAAATATGTCCGAAACTGGCATGTAAGAACATATACGTTACCAGTTGCCATGGCATAAACCCATGCCCGAAAGGCTGCAGTACAATGTAATCAGATAAAAATTTACCAAGGGGAGTATAGCCTCCGACAAATACATTTATCGTTGCTAAAAAGAATATGGCATTCCAGATCAACAGGTATTTAATACCCGGTGGAAATATTGAAAATCGTGTATTTGGTTGAAACTGATCCAAAAGAAATAAAAGTCTTAATGAAATTTTTTGATGCGGGAATATACGTTGATCCCGCTTAATGTTACGCCGGGAATTCCCTGCCCCGGATAAGTGGTATCGCCAACAAGATAAAAACCTTTAAACGGAGTCTTATTTGAAGTCCAGTCGAGCAAGCTTCGTGCCATACTTTGTGGTATTCCCCCTACTCTGCCCTTTTTGCGTGATACCCAACTCTCCCAGCTAACAGGTGTTGCGGTATCGGCTACCTGAATCTCTGCCGATTCAAATCCGGGTAATTGTTTGCGTAACACATCCAACATAAACTCATGAACTTCTTTTTTGTTCTCGTCATACGCCTCATTCATGTTAAACCATGTATCCGGATCAGCATGACAGGAAACATTCAGTGTTCTGTATCCCTCTGGTGCCCGGTTGTGATCTCCTTTTTTTGACATGGATACAAAGATGGACTCTGAACTACTATATGGTACCGTAACTCCATTTTCTAAATGTATCTGATGATGGATTCCCAGATCTTCCGGATAGGTATCTGTGGTTGCAATCCCCATGGTGAGTGCTCCCCAGGCCTTGTCATACTTTTCAGCTTCTTTTTTGAAATAAGCTTTCATTTCTCCCTCCGTCAGATCCGGCATATTCCAGAGTGGGATATTGGAGATGACCAACGGTGTTTTATAGGTCTTATCTTTGGAGGTTTTCAAAAGGTAGTGATTGTTTTCAAAACGGATCTCAGTAACTCCTTCTTTGGTCTGTAGTCTTCCCTTCTTGTTTTCAATAAACTCTTTAATGGTGTTTATCATGGTGATCAAACCACCGGGCACATAGTAGTTACTGTAATTTGTATAAGTTATACCGGCCGCCCCAAACAGGAATGGAGTATCCTTGGATTTGGCCTGAGCGGTGATCATCAATTGTTCATCAAGAAACTGATAGAAATTATGATTAGTGATTCCACAAGCTTCGGCAACATCCATCACCGAACTCAAAGCATACCTAAGCACCCAAACATCGAACGGGTTATTCCGGGAAGCTAATCCCAGCCATTCAGATATACTCTGAGGAGGAAAGAATGGATTACGCAAAGAGACTTTCCAAACAACATCACTGATCCTTAACGCCAGATCCCAAAACTTTTTTTGAGCCTTTTCCTCTCCAAATACCCGTCCGGCTTCCCGGATCCATTCGTTCTTATCTTTATATCTCGTAATCGTGTCCTCTCCCATCCGGACTTTCATTGAAGGAGATAATTCTTCTCTTGGGATGTGAATCCCTGTCTTATTTTCCAGCCATTTCAAAGGCTGATTTTCATCAAAACCGATGAGTGTGGTTGCCCCGGATTCAAATACATATCCTTTCCTTGGATACGATGAACTACATCCCCCGGGATGTAAAGCCTGCTCCAATATCAGTACGTTATACCCATCGTTGGCCAATAAGGCTGCGGTACTCATTCCCCCCATCCCTGAGCCAATTATTACAGCGTCGTATTCTTGATCTATAGTCATGCCCGCCTAACACTTGCTGACCTTTTGACATTCCAAACCCGTAAAGTTTTCTGCATTCTTTAATTTAAACATGCTACCTTCCCCGCCTACTTGTAAACCGAGAATATTTTTGTTGATGATGAACGAAGCAGAATTAAGAGAACGAAGCGGATCAACCTGCGAATTATGTGGCGCTACTGATGGTCTTGTGAAGTATGATGTCGAACCAAAAGAAGATGAAGCCATTCTGGTATGCCAGACCTGTGATCATCAACTAAACAATCCCGAAGAAGTTGATCCCAATCATTGGCGATGTCTCAACGACAGCATGTGGAGCCCGGTTCCGGCTGTTCAGGTTGTAGCATGGAGAATGCTGAATCAACTTCGAAGCGAAGGCTGGCCGGTCGAATTACTCGACATGATGTATATGGATGAAGAAACACTGGCCTGGGCGAAAGCGGGTTTGGGTGGTTCCTCAGATGAGATAAAACATGTAGACAGCAATGGATCCGTTCTGAAAGCCGGAGATACCGTGGTTCTGATCAAAGATCTGAACGTAAAGGGCGCCGGATTCACCGCAAAACGCGGGACCGCTGTTCGCAGAATTTCACTGGTTCATGACAATCCTGAACACATCGAAGGACGGGTAGAAGGTCAACAGATCGTAATTTTGACGAAATTTGTGAAGAAATCGAATTAAAGGTCTACGGTAAGATTATGAACAATGCGTATTACGCTGAAGAAACGTTTAACGGCACTGATTTTACCATCGAACCTTTTGAAACGGGAGATTACGAAAAATGCCGTTTTATGAATTGCCGATTTGCCAACGCTAATCTCGCCGAATGTAATCTCATCGATTGTGAATTTGTGGATTGTGATCTTTCAAATGCGAATCTCGCAGGACTTTCCATCCGAAACTCGGAATTCAGCAATTGCAAAATGGTAGGACTTCAATTCAATCATTGCACCAAATTTGGATTCTCTGCTACATTTAAAAGCTGCAATTTAAACTTCGCCTCCTTCTTTAATTTGGATATAACCCGTTGCTCATTTGATGACTGCCAGCTACAGGATGTGGATTTTAGTCAGGCTGTTTTAACTGGAGTCGCTTTCGAATATTGCGATTTCGCCAAAGCTACCTTCTCCTCCACTACCCTGCTCCGCACCGATTTAAGAAGCTCGTTCAATTTCGTTATCGATCCGGAACGAAATCAAATCCGGGGAGCTCAATTTTCAATGCAAGGATTACCCGGATTACTGGAAAAGTATAATATTGTTGTTGGCTGAAAAACTCCTTTACAGGAACTTCATACAAAGAAATTACAATGAGCTAAATCATCACTAGCTCTTTGTTATGAAAGACAACGTGTTTCTCGAAAAAGATCCTGTCCCAACCGATGAACTTATTCAAGAAGTTCTTGGCGATTCATTTCAGCAACTACAAGAACTACGAAATTTTGTTGCTGAAAATGTGGGAGTCACCAAAGAAGAATGGAAATACTACGGTCAAAAATATGGGTACAACCTCAAAACCTTTCTGAAACGCCGAAATCTGTTCTTCATCATCATACATGAGGGTTGCTTTAGCATTGGGTTGATTTTTGGAGGCAAAGCCGAAACAGCGATCATGGAGAGTGATGTATCCGAGAAATCTAAAAAGGAACTCAGCGAGGCCCGTAAATATGGCGAAGGCAAAGGCCTCACCTTCGAAGTCATTGATGCCGAGCACATGGACGATATTAAAAAGTTGATTCTGTTGAAGGTGGTGAATTAGAATATCTCCCTCACCGAGGGAGACAAATCAGACTCAAAGTAACGGTTAATGCGCCTCCAGCCAGTTTTTACCAATACCGGCTTCCACTTTCAAAGGTACATCCATTTCAAACGCAGATTCCATCAGTTCCTCAATTTTAGGAGGAACCTCATCCAGTTCGTCTTCATGGATCTCAAAGATCAATTCATCATGCACCTGTAACAACATTCGGCTTTTGTAGTCGCTGTTTTCCAGCCAGTCATGAATATTGATCATCGCCAGCTTAATAATATCTGCGGCGGTTCCCTGAATCGGCATATTGATGGCAACCCGTTCCGCAAATCCACGCACATTCCAGTTCCCTGAATTGATATCCGGAATGTAGCGCCGGCGACCAAGTAAGGTCTTCACGTAACCGTGTTCTTTTGCAAAGTCTTTGGTCTCAGAGATATACTTTTTAATGTTAGGAAACCGATTAAAGTATTCATCGATCATTTCCTTACCTTCGTTATTCTCTATTCCAAGATTCTGTGCCAGACCATACGCACTTTGACCGTAAGGGATTCCGAAATTTACCTCCTTGGCCTTTCGGCGGTGATCCTGAGTCACTTCATCCAGCGAATCCAGATGAAAGATCTCTTTTGCCGTTCTTGCATGAATATCTTCATCATTTTTAAAGGCTTCGATCATGGCTTCATCTTTAGCAATATGTGCAATTACCCGCAATTCTACCTGCGAATAATCCGCTGACATTATTTTAAACCCATCTTCCGCAATAAATGCCTTTCTGATCTCTCTGCCACGGGCCGTACGTATCGGGATGTTCTGCAGGTTCGGATTAGAGGACGCCAAACGCCCTGTTGCAGCCACACTTTGATTGAAATCGGTATGAATGCGACCGGTGTCCGGATTTACCATCGAAGGTAATGCATCCACATACGTGGATTTAAGTTTTGCCAGCTGACGATAATCCAGGATCAGACTAGGGATCTCATACTTCACAGCCAGTTTCGTCAATACCGATTCATTCGTGGAGTACTTACCGGTCTTGGTCTTTTTACCGGCAGGAAGTCCAAGTTTATCGAACAGAATATCCCCCAATTGTGCCGGAGAATTGATGTTGAATTCCTCACCCGCCTTCTCATAGATCTCTTTCTCTAACTCCTTGATATCCTGATCCAGATCTCTGGAGAATTCTTCTAACATGGCTACGTCCAGTTTCACCCCCTGAAATTCGATATCCCCCAGAACTTCCATCAGTGGAAAATCAACGGTATTGGCGATATCTTCCAGTTCGTCTTCTTCCATTTTTTTATGAAATACCTCAAACAGCTGCAGAGTCACATCAGCATCTTCACAAGCATATAAATACACCTCTTCGGGCGTCAGATCAGCCATCGACTTCTGATTCTTTCCTTTGCCGATGAGTGCCTCAATTGGGACCGGCTCGTAGTTCAGATATTTTTTTGCCAGTTCATCCATTTTGATCTTTTGTCCCGCATCCAGCAGATACGCAGCGATCATCGTATCAAAAGGCTTTCCTTTGATCTTTACTCCATGCCTGAATAGCATGGTATAATCGAATTTGTAATTATGTGCAACTTTGATGGAGTCTTCGTTTTCAAAAACAGGCTTTATCAATTCAAGAACTTCATCCTGCTCCAGTCCGCCCTCCACATTTACCGGGATATAACAACCGGTACCGGGCTTTATTGAAAATGATAGCCCAACCAATCCAGCCGATACCGGATCGGGAGAATCTGTTTCCGTATCAAAACATATAACACTGGCTTCATTCAGTTCTTCCACTATTTCCTTTACCCGCTCGGTGGAAGTGACCAACTCATAGGCATTATTCTCTTCATCCAATTGTTGCAACGCTTCCGGCTCTTCTACACTTCCGAACATATCCACCTGATCGCCCGCCTTCTCTGCAACCGGACCTTCTGCTCCCAGATATTTTTTAGTAAGCGTCCGGAATTCCATTTTCTTAAAGAACAGCCCCAATTCCTTTAGATCCGGGCCGCTCCACTCAAGTTCTTCCCAGTCCACCGTATTTGGCACATCCGTCTTGATGGTTACCATAAATTTGGCATGTAAGGCCTGTTCTTTGTTTTCCAGTAAGCCTTCACGCTGACGTTTTGCTGATATAGTTTCAGCCTGATCAAGTGCTTCTTCCAGCGAGCCAAATTGTTCGATCAGTTTAGGAGCTCCTTTTTTACCAATTCCCGGAACTCCCGGAATGTTATCTGCTGTATCACCTAGTATGGCCAGTACATCGATCACTTTTTCCGGATATACCCCGAAATATTCTTTCACTCCTTCCCGGTCGATAATATCAAATCCACCGTCTTTGTTATTTGGCTTCATCATTTTGATATGATCGTGCACCAACTGCATAAAATCCTTATCAGGAGTTACCATCCAAACGTCAACATCGTCGGCATTAGCTCCGGAGGCAATGGTCCCAATGATATCATCCGCTTCGTATCCATCCTGTTCGATATTGTGAATACCCCAGGCTTTCAGCATTTCCTTGATCAATGGAATTCCGGTTCTCAATTCATCTGGTTGTGGCGGTCGCTGCGCCTTGTAATCATCATCCGCCTCATGGCGAAATGTGGGAGCATGAGTATCCCAGGCAACGGCTATATGTGTCGGCTTTTCCTCTTCCAGCATTTTCTCAATGGTATTTGCAAAGCCAAGAATCGGACCGGTCGCGATACCCTCACTGTTTTTTAAATTAGACTTTATAAACGCGAAATGAGCCCGGTATGCCAATGCCATACCATCCAGTAGAAAAAGAAGTTTTTTTGCCATGAATTGGTTGTTCAGTGAATTGATTTTTTGCCTTCGGAAGCTAATGGTTTTAATCGTTAGATGTGAGGGCAGAGAGATGAGAATCTACGAATAGCTAAGCCTCGGAATTTAAGTCAGTAGTGTTGATTCTAAATTCAAAACTTTTTGCCTATAATTACGAACAAGAGCCCCTAATATTAATTGATCTGGTACACTTTTGAGTTTAAAGAACGAAGCACAGTCGGGATACGGCACTAAGAAATTCTATCAGGAATATGTTTCTGGGATGAGCCGGGAACGTATCTCAAAAGAACTCACCGCTGATACCGATCGCCTTAAACTACTCTACAAAGAAGCCGTAGAAGATATTGAACGGCAACAAGGGCATCGTCTTCCCGGGCATGTTAAATTTATGCGGTTGTTCTCTGATCTCACTCAGCGTCTGAATCCTACACGTCGCCTTGCATTCGGATTGGGTTCCGTAAGTTTCGCGGCTCATTATTTACTCGGTCTTCTGGGGCTCAGTAACGTGGTGATCTTTTCAGGTCTGCTTCTTCCCTTTGGATTTATTTCTATGTTCCTGCTGCTATTGGTAGAACTTCTGGAAAAATCAGATGTTCAGAAAGAGATCGATCTGGCCCGGGATATTCAGTTAAGCCTGTTACCGGGAACTTCACTAAATAAAGATAATCTGGAGGTCTATTCCTTTGCTCACACTGCGAAAGAAGTAGGCGGGGATTATCTGGATATCATTGATACGGAAAAAGGTACATATGCTGTTATTGCAGATGTTTCCGGTAAAGGACTAAGTGCAGCACTTTATATGGTAAGAATGCAGGCACTGGTAAACCTGTTGATAAGTAAAGAACATCCATCTCCCAAAGATCTGTTTTTACAACTCAATGATTTTGTAAAGAGTAACAGTAAGGACAAGACCTTTGTAACGGGTTGTGTGGCTTATTTCCCGAACGATAAAGATGAATTTGAGTATGTACGAGCCGGCCATAATATTCCCATCTATTACAGCCGCGAACGGGATACTACTTTCAATCTGAAGGCGAATGGATTCGCCCTGGGTATGACCTCCACCAATATGCTGGATCAACACCTTGAAGTGAAAAGATTCCATTTTAAACCGGGAGATTCCGTGTTATTGTATACCGATGGTTTGAACGAAGCCCGAAATGTACGAGGCGAAGAGTTTGGTGAAGAGCGAATTGAGTCTCTGATGGAGATCTATGGTTCCCTCCATTCCAAGACCATCGTAAAAAAAATCCAGTCTTCTTTGGAAGCTTTTATCGGAACGGAACCACCCGCCGACGATGTGACCTTTACCTGTATACACCGCCCTGAAAAATCAAATGCACCTGTATCAGGTAAATTGCAGATTAAGTCGCCTTAATTTGACCGGTATAAAAAAAGCCCCACTTGTTTGTGGGGCTTTAATAATTATAGCTGGATTGTAGTAAGGTCAGCTCAAAGCAGCTTCTACAACTTTAGCTGTCGTAATACCAAAATGCTCATAGAGCTCTTCGATCGGAGCAGATTCTCCGAAGGTATCAACTCCAATTGATGTACCTTCAGATCCAACATATTTTCCCCAACCAAATGTTGAACCTGCCTCTACGGATACCCGATTGGTAACTGATTTCGGAAGTACACTTTCCTTGTACTCTGCGGATTGTTTTTCGAAGAGTTCCCAACTCGGCATACTTACCACCCGGGCATCTACGCCTTTTGCTTTTAATTCAGCTTTAGCTTCTACTGCCAGTGATAATTCAGATCCGGTTCCGATCAGAATAGCATCGGGTGTATCTTTTTCTGAATCAGCAAATACATAAGCTCCTTTAGCTAGTAATGAAGCAGCATTGGCTTCAGTGCGCTCGTAGGTTGGAATATTCTGTCGGGTCAATACAAGGACAGTTGGACCATTTGCATTTTCAATAGCCGCTTTCCAGGCTTGAGAAACCTCATTCGCATCTCCCGGTCGTAATACTAAAACATTTGGCATTGCACGAATACTCGCTAAATGCTCAATTGGTTGGTGTGTAGGTCCGTCTTCTCCCAATCCGATACTGTCGTGGGTCATTACAAAAATTGACGGAGCCTTCATCAAAGCGGCAAGACGTAATGCAGGGCGCATGTAATCTGTAAATACAAAGAAGGTGGCACCAAAAGGAATCACTCCTCCATGTAATGCCATACCATTTACAGCAGCTGACATGCCAAATTCGCGTACTCCGTAATGAATGATCCTTCCGGCCGGATTTTCCTTACTGTAATCTCCTCCACCGGTAAGGTCTGTTTTAGTACTTGGAGCAAGATCCGCTGAACCACCAAATAAGGCCGGAACAGCATCCTTTAACGCGGCTATCACTTTACCTGAAGAGGCTCTGGTAGCCAATCCTTTTTCATCTGCCGGGAATACAGGTAAGGCATCGTCCATAGCTTCCGGGATAACACGATTCATCCGGGAAGTGAATTCAGTTGCTTTTTCGCTATTCTGAGCTGCATATTCTTCGAATTTCTTTTTCCAGCTTGCTTCCGCTTCTGCTCCTTTTGCAATTGAAGCTTTGAAAACCTCTGATACTTCATCAGCTACAAAGAAGCTTTTTTCAGGATCCATTCCATATGCTTCTTTGGTGAGTCTGATCTCATCCACCCCTAAAGGTGCACCGTGTGATTCTTCTTTGCCTTCCTTATTTGGAGAACCAAAACCGATCTTAGTTTTGCAAACAACCAAAGATGGTTTATCAGTTACCGACTGTGCTTCTTCGATAGCTTTTGCGATCTGAGCATGATCATGTCCATCGATCTCAGTTACATGCCAGTTGTATCCATCAAATCGTTTTTTAACATCTTCAGTAAAGGCAATATCAGTATCCCCTTCTATTGAAATTTGATTAGAATCATACAGGTAGATCATCTTACCTAAACCCAAATGGCCCGCCATAGATGCCGCTTCATGCGAAACACCTTCCATCAGATCCCCGTCACTTACAATTGCATAAGTGTAATGGTCAACAATTTTCTGATCTTCTGAATTAAACTCTGCAGCCAGATGATTTTCTGCCATGGCAAAACCCACACCTGTTGCAAAACCCTGACCAAGTGGCCCCGTTGTAGTTTCAACGCCTGGTGTCATTCCAAACTCCGGATGACCGGGTGTGATACTTCCCATCTGACGGAAATTTTTAAGATCATCCATACTTACTTCATAACCGGTTAGGTGAAGTAAACTATAGATCAGCATAGAGCCGTGTCCTGCTGAAAGAATGAACCGGTCTCTGTCTGCCCAATTCGGATTTTTGGGATTATGCTTCAGGTATTTGGTCCATAATACGTAAGCTACATCTGCCATCCCCATAGGCATGCCCGGGTGACCTGAATTAGCTTTTTGTACCCCATCCATCGCTAAAGTTCTGATGGTATTTGCACATAGTTGGTCGAGTGAGTTATTTGCCATTTTCTTTAATTATCAGTTGGTAATTTTTGACTACAAGTGGGCTTTAAAGATAGTGAAAGCTCCGCTTACATGTTACTTAAAGGAATAATTGTTATTTGAACACTTTATTAAGATTGCATAAAAAAACCCGCATTGTTTAGATGCGGGTTTAGCAATGAATTTTTCAGATCTTAATTATCTGATGGTTCAGCGCTCTCGCACTTTAACTCAAATTCCATTTTATGCTCAGAAGGTGCTTTGAAAGAACCATAAGAAGCATTTGTGAATGCCTCACAGGCTTTACCCTTGTTTCCTTTCATCTGATTAGCAATACCAATTTCGAAATAGATCTTTGCTTTATCAGTGCTTCCACCCGGCTCAAGTTCCAGCGCTTTATTTGCATAACTGATCGCTGAATCATAACGCTCCAGTTTGTTATTGGCTTCTGCTAAGCGGTAGTTGGCATCTGCTGACTCTTCGTTATAAGTAAGAGCCATTTCCAGCAGTTCAATTGCCTGAGAGCTTTTACCATCCTGAACCAGTTTTGAACCTCTGAACAACAGTTCATCATGTGCAGAATTACTAGCCGAACGTTCTACTTCACGATCATTAACCTGAATAGCTACTGAGATAGCCTGATCGAACCAGCTCATAATTCCATCTACATCTTCAGGACTGGTTTTTTTGTGAACCAACGCTTTCTGGTAATAGGCTTTAGCGTAATTAGGATTGATCTGAATTGCAGCATCCAAAGCCTCTTCAGAACCTTCAAAATCTTCACGTTTGAACAGCATAATACCTTTCTGGTAATTTAGCTGTGCTAAAATTCCCTGAGATTTACGGGCGATCTGTGTATCGCCTGAATCATTACCTACTTTCTGAGCTTCTTCAAACTCAGCGATTGCGGCATCAAGGTTTGGGATGCTAGGTGAAGAGCGGAAACCATTATAAGTATCTACTGCTTTACTGTAATAAAGCTTAGGAATAGCTTTCTCACTTCGGCTTTTGATGTCTTCTCCATCTGCCCCTAATTCACCGGCAATGTTCATTGCCTCCTGGTATTTCTCAATTGCAGCATCGTACTGTTTTGATTGGGCCAGGTCGCGAGCTTCGTTGTACGCTGTGATAGCAGCTGTCTGATCTTGAGCAAACAACGGAACTGCAAAAAGCACAACCGCCACTAGTAAAATATATTTTTTGAAATCCTTCATGTTGATATTTGATTTTGTTCGTTGAAACGAAAGCGGGCAATGTAGTGAAATTTACCCTTTTAGTTAAACCCTTTAACTCACAAAAATTTTAATTTATTGTTACCAATTTTTACAGTTAAAGAATTCTCACCCAATTCCTAGAAATAGAAATTCGGTAGAGGTTCCTGTTTTTCATAGAAAGAACTGATCACTTCTACTCCTTCTTCGATACTATCTGTTACCGTAAACAATTCCGGATCATTTTCTGAAATTGTTCCCCACTCTATCATAGTAGAATTGATCCAGTCTGTAAGTCCCTTCCAGTATTCGGTTCCGAATAACACTATCGGAATTTTAGATATCTTATTGGTCTGTACCAGAGTAAGACTTTCAAATAGTTCGTCAAGTGTACCGAATCCTCCGGGAAACACCACCAAAGCCTGCGCATATTTTATGAACATTACCTTACGCACAAAGAAATAGTTGAAATTGATGGCGTAATGGGGATCAACATATTGATTTATTCCCTGTTCGTGGGGCAGACTGATACCTAATCCCACCGATTTTCCGTTTTCCTCGCTTGCCCCTTTATTGCCAGCTTCCATAATTCCCGGGCCGGCACCGGTGATCACTCCAAACCCTTTCTTAATTAATGCGCGTGCAAAATCGGTGGCTAAACCGTAATACTTATCTTCAGGTTTTGTCCGGGCAGAACCGAAGATCGATACACAGGGTCCGATTTTGAATAAGGTATCGTACCCTTCCACAAATTCACCCATGATCTTAAAGATACTCCAGATATCCCGATCATAGCCGGCACGATAGTTATCAGGAATATTTCCCCGTTTCAAATTTTCTAAATCTTCCATAAACGTATTCTATTTTATCGACAACTTTAACCGTATTACCGGAATGGTTGTCATATTTGAAGCTAATAAGTGTTCGCTGCCAACACCGGGGCGAACACTCAGGTCGTCTGATACATCAAATGATCGGAAATGCGCATACACATAGGCATCCACTACATTCAACATATATGCCAAACCAATGGTCACATAGATGAAATCTCTTCTATTCCTCAAAAAGTTCCTGTTCGACTGTAAACTTGAGGCACTTTGATTGACCAGATATCCCGGCGTAGGACCGAATCTCAGGTCTCCGGATATATCTACAAGATTGTAATACGCTGCCCGGTAATCATGATATTGTTTGGTTAAGTAAACACTGTAATAGGTTAGCCCACCCAACAATCCATACACGATCGGGACTTTCCATGCTTGTTTATTGGTGATCTGCCCCCAGCCCGGAATGATCAATGACTGTCGCATTACCGACTTTGGATCAGGAAACTCACTTTTCAGTGAAGTATCCTGCTTTACACTGTAGGCTGAGCTAGTAAAGGAATAATTATGGCGCAGATGGAAATTCTGAGCTTCAGCTACATGAGTTAGAAAAAGAAAAAAAACAAGTATTGATATGAACTTAGAGGGAGTCAAATATGGCCAGTATTCGTTCAAGATCCTCATCCGAATAATATTCGATCTTAATTTCGCCACCATTCGCCTTCGGTTTAATATTCACTTTAGTACTGAAAGTACGTCGTAAACGACCGGAAATTTCATCATAGAATGGATTTGAAGGTTCCGGCTTTTTAGCAGGCTTCTTTTTCGGGGAGCCAAGTTGCCGTACGGCATCCTCTACCTGACGTACCGACCAGCCCTGCTTCACAACCTTCTTAAACAGATCCTGCTGCACCTCTTTGTCCTCAATGCTGATCAATGCCCTTGCATGCCCTACCGAGATCTGATTTGAAACCAACGCAGCCTGAATGAAATCCGGGAGATTCAACAGTCGCAACATATTAGTGACCGTAGTCCTGTTCTTTCCCACTCTTCCTGCCACTTCGGCCTGCGTGTAATTGAATTCTTCCAGCAGACGCTTATAACCCAATGCCACTTCCAGCGGATTTAATTCTTCGCGCTGAATATTTTCGATCAGTGCAAACGCCATGCTTTGTTCATCATCCGCTTCCCGGATGTATGCAGGTATCTCATCAAGTCCGCCTAATTTTGCAGCTCTGAGCCTTCGTTCACCACTGATCAGCTCAAATCGCTTTTCGCCAATATATCGGACAGTAATGGGTTGAATTAAACCATGAGTTTTAATGGAATCGGCCAGTTCTTCCAGACGTTCTTCATCAAACTCTTTACGGGGCTGATTCGGATTTGCACGAATGTGGTCAACCGGTACATTCAGGATCACATTCACCCGTTCGGTAGGTTCAATAAAATTCTTCTCTACCCCACTCTTCGCTTTCGTCGTGGACTCTTCCGAACTGCCTGCCTGATCACTTTCCTTGTCATATTCCGGAAAGAATGCGCCTAAACCTCTGCCTAAAACTTTTTTTGAAGCCATAATATCTCTTGCCTGTTAAGAAAGTACCGGACTGTTCTTAAACAGCTTTCTGTTCTTTTTGATGATCTCGCGAGCCAATGATAAGTAGTTTTTCGAACCCACACTGGTTGAATCATAGAGTAATGCAGGTTTTCCAAAACTTGGAGCTTCTGCCAAACGTACATTTCTGGAGATCACAGATTTAAATACCCGGTCATCAAAGTAACGTTTCACTTCTTCGGCAACCTGATTAGAAAGTCTTGTTCGGGTATCGTACATCGTTAGTAAAACCCCTTCAATATCCAACTGAGGATTAAGGTGCTGACGAACGATCTTGATGGTATTCAATAACTGTCCCAGTCCTTCCAGCGCGAAATATTCACACTGTACAGGAATTACTATAGAATCAGAACTGGTTAACGCATTGATCGTTAATAACCCCAGAGATGGTGGACAATCAATAATGATAAAATCGTATTTAGTACGCAGCTCTTCGATCGCCTTGGTTAAGATTCGTTCTCTTTCTTCCCGGTCGATCATTTCAATTTCGGCACCAACCAGATTGATATGTGCAGGGATCAGATCCAGGAAATCCAGTTCCGTTTCACGGATTGAGTCATTTACCTCAGCACTGCCGATCATGATTTCATAAATGGAATTGGTCACCGTTTTGGAATCAATGCCTAAACCACTCGTCGTATTACTCTGCGGGTCTATATCAATGATGAGCGTAGGATGCTCGATGGCGGCTAAACTTGCTGCTAGATTAATTGCTGTGGTTGTTTTACCAACCCCACCTTTCTGATTAGCAATTGATATGACTTTACCCATTAACTATTCCTGCTTTATGGTATGAACGAATTATAAGATTTCAATATAAAGCGACCTCGTATTCCATACAAAAATACTTATACACACTATGGGGGGAAGTTATCCACATAAAAAAGGCAACCGAAAGGCTGCCTTGCAATTTATTTAACCGAGCTGGTTAATATGATCTTTTGAGAAGGCTTCGAAAAGCCTGTTTTTTCATTTATTAAGGTCAGTTTATGGTAGCTTTGGTCAATATCGGTCTGTATAATTTGGTTGTGATTTACCTGCTGGGAGGTCCCGGCAAATTCAATGATCTGATTCCTGTCGACCCAGGGTTCCGGAGGATCAGCATTTTGAATCTGCTGTACAACAGAACTACCGGGTGGTTCACTCTGATTTTGCCAGAAGTAATAGCCCGAAGAGCCGATCATTAGCAGAGCAACAGCCGCCGCTACCGATCTGCCCATAACACCAAACCATTTTTGCTGGTCATCTAGTTGGCGTTTGCGGGTTTCAACTGCCATTGATAAAACCTGTTCACTAAGTTCTTTGGGTGGATGATGAAGAGGAAGTTTTCCCAATTTTTGAAAACTCTTACGCAAGGTTTCCACTTCAATCAGAAGGTCTTCATCCTTCATCATCTCCCGTTCGAATTCGATCTCTTCAGAAGGATCCATCTCCTTCATCAGGTACCGAATACATCCGTCATCATTTATTTGCATGTTTAAACTCTTGTTGTCTTTCTTCTTCAAAGTACTTGCGGAGATTAATCAACGCATAACGCATACGTCCTAGTGCCGTATTTATTGAAACGTTAGTTAATTCTGCGATCTCTTTAAAGGGCATCTCATAATAATGCCTTAAAAGTACAACGGTTCTCTGTTCCTCAGGTAACTTCGAGATATGAGTCATCAGGCTGGATTTCATTTCCTTGTCCACCATCTGATCATCGGCATCCACGATACTGTCGTCGTTTAACCGGTCGAAGTAATCCAGTTTGGAATCTTCAGCGTCGTACCACGAGTTAACGTCGATAAATCGTTTTTGTTTTCTAATATGATCAATTGTGGCATTATGAGCAATACGCATTACCCAGGCTATCCATTTTCCCTGTTCGTTATAGGTATCGTCCATTTTAGTCACCACCTTGGTGAAGGTTTCCTGGAAGATATCATTAGCAACTTCTGGATTGTTCACCATACTATAAATATAAGAATAGATCTTAGACTGGTGACGGGTAAGTAATTCGTTAAAAGCAGACTCATCCGCTTTTTTTCTGAACAAATGTACCAGTTCACGGTCTTTCAATGATGAATATGTACGTTTGGTAGTATGTCTTTTCATTAAATCCATAATTTCACCCTCAATTTGGGTTATGCTCTAAACTAAACAAGGTCAACCTCGATAGCATTCGATAGTTGCAAAATTTAATAAAGAGCGTTTGTACCTCACAGGCTGGTTGCTAATACGAACTCCATAGCTGTTTGGCTTGGTTTATTTTACGATGTCAGTGGTAGCCTGTGTATCACATGTTGATGTTAGTCTTCACATTTTCTTTACACACTCCGACGAGTTCACCCCTAAAAAGGTTTTAAAGAATTTGTAAAAATCTCAGATCCGATCATTTTTTATGCCTGAGGAGCAGATTTCAACATGGGTTTCCCGTTCCTGTACTCATTTCCATAACGGTGAGAGAGGTCATTTTCCTTCCCTGAAGTAATCAAAGACCTTTTCCCCCAGCTTTTTGCCGATGAGGTTCTGCAGCGTTTCCAGTTCGGCTTTTTTGATCTCTTTAACTGAACCTAATTCCTTAAGCAGTAATTGAGAAGTCTTCTCTCCTACCCCATCTATTTCGGTAAGTTCGGTTACAAAGGTTCGCTTTGCCCTTTTTTTTCGATGGAAGGTTATGGCAAAGCGGTGAGCTTCATCTCTGGCCTGTTGAATGAGTTTTAATGCGCTGGATTTCTTTGGGATCATATATGGTTCGGAACGATATGGTTTAAAGACCTCTTCCAGTCTTTTAGCCAGTCCGATGATCTCACATTCCCCGTAAAAGCCGATCTCTTTCAAAGCATCGACCGCGGCACTTAACTGACCTTTACCACCGTCAACGATGATCAGGTCGGGGATCTGCAACCCGTCTTTCATCACCCTGCTATATCTCCGGGTAAGGATTTCCCGCATCGAAGCAAAATCATCGGGTCCTACCACCGTCTTGATATGAAATCGTTTATACTCACTTTTCCGGGGTTTGGCATCTACAAAACATACCATACTCGCTACCGGGTCGGTTCCCTGAAAATTGGAGTTATCAAAACATTCAATTCTTCGAGGCAGACGTTCCAGCTTCAGATGTTCTTTCAGTTCCTTTACGGCATGAGGAATCCGGCTACGTTCTGCCTTCTCTTTCTCCAGCCGGCGTTCGTTAAGATGCAGCTTGGCATTGGATCTGGCCATTTTAATAAGCTGTGCCTTTTCGCCGATCTGAGGAACATGTACCGGTACTTTCTTCCCCCGTTCCTGATACAGATATTCTACCAGCGGTTCATCATCTACTAACTCATGACTCAGATATACCTCGTCCGGAATGGCGGCCGTATATTGACCCGTATAGTAATCTTCCACAAAGGATTGCAACATCTCTGACACGGACAGATCGTCGATATTCTTCAGAAAGCGGTGAAATTTCCCGATCATCTTACCTTCTCTGATCTTAAACAACACACCGCAGGCTTCCCCGATCTCCGGGTCCACATTCAGGGCGAACACGTCACGATCCACTTTCTTGTCCGAAACCATCTTCATTTTCTGGCTGTACCGCTCTACGGCGATCAGGCTGTCACGAAGTTTAGCAGCCTCTTCGAAAGCAAGGGCATCCGACGCGATTTGCATCTCCTCCTTGATCTCACGGATCAGATCATCCGTTCTTCCGTGTAGCAATCGCTCCACTTTTTTGATGGTCTCCCGATAGCGCTCAGCCTCCCAATCTCCGGAACAATTCTGCAGATAATCATCGAAACATGAATGCCACTTTGGAACTCCGCGTGTCTTATCAATATTCTTGATGCTTACCGCACAGGTACACAGGTCGAATACTTTCCGGATGGTTTCAAGCATTCGTTTCAGATTCACCACGCTGTCATAAGGGCCGTAATATTTGCTGCCGTCTTTAATGATCGTACGTGTTGGATACACCCGAGGCCGGGTTTCGTTCGTGATGCAAACATACGGATAGCTTTTATCATCCCGGTACATGATGTTATACCGTGGTTGATATTGCTTAATGAAATTATTCTCGAGAATGAGTGCTTCTGCCTCACTATCAGTGACCACCACTTCCAGATCGTCGATCTTGGAGACCATCGTTTTGATCCGGCCATCCACCGGGCGGGATTCCTGAAAATACGAGCGTACACGGTTTCTCAATTTCTTTGCTTTGCCCACATACAACACACTTCCATTCTTATCCCGATAGATATACACTCCCGGTGATAATGGTAGATTAGCTACTTTTTCAGCGACATCAATTTTTTGTGATTCTGATCCTTCGGTACTCATGCGGAGAAGATAGCAGATTATAGGTAGATTTTTGAATGATGAGTATGGAGATTTGAATAGTAAATCCGGAGAATAATTCCACAACTCAACCTCTCACTTCGGTCGTACCTCCTTTGTACCTCGGTCGTACCTCCTTTTACTGAACTCCAGGTGAAGTTGAGGGTCAGACCATCCGGGCGGAAGTTTGTTTTAGCGGATCTGTGATCAGCTCATCCATTCAAGCGTTTCAGATTTTATTAAAAAGACACCTTCTTTCCTGCTGTAAATCAATTACCTTAGGCTCCATGGTTTCACATACAGAAATTGAAGTTGCTCTAAGCTTATCTCTGCCCGTCATTGACGTACGTTCACCGGGTGAATTTGAAAAAGGTCACATTCCGGGAGCAGTCAATATTCCATTATTTTCGGATGAGGAACGGGCACGGGTCGGTACTGTGTATAAACAGCAATCCCCTGAGAAAGCCAAAGAACTGGGCTATAGTTTTGTACTTCCCAAGCTGGAATTTTTCATTGAAGAATCATTAAATGTCGCCCCCGACAAAGAAGTGATCGTTCATTGCTGGAGAGGAGGTCAACGAAGTCAGGCTTTCGCACAGCACTTATCAGAGAATGGATTCGGATCTGTAAAAGTGATCGAAGGTGGGTATAAATCCTTCAGAAGGCATGTACTTGAGACTTTTGAAAAACCATATAATCTGATCGTATTGGGTGGATTCACAGGAAGCGGAAAGACGCATATCCTATATGAATTACATAGAACCGGGCATCAGATTATAGATCTGGAAGGGCTTGCAAATCATAAAGGTTCAGCCTTTGGCGGGATCGATCAACCGCATCAATCGACCACCGAACAATTCGAGAACGATCTGTTTATTGAGTGGCAGAAACTGGACGCGGAAAAACCGATCTGGATCGAGGATGAAAGTCTGGATATCGGACGGGTTAAGATACCCTACCCATTATATCAACAGATGCGGGATGCGATTGTCTATTTCATTGACATCCCCCAGAAAGAACGGGCTAAAATATTAGTTGAAGATTATGCGGACTGCGATAATGCCGAATTGGAAGCAGCAATACACCGTATATCTAAACGATTGGGGGGATTGAATGAACGCATTGCGATAGAAGAACTTCATAAGGGCAATTACTATGAAGTAGCTATGATCGCACTGGGATATTATGATAAAGGATACCTTAAAGGATTGAATAAGCGGGAAAAAGACCGGGTCGTGACCATACCACTTGAAACTACCGATCATCGAAATAACGCAAAAAAACTGACCGAAATAATTCCATTATGAGTGACATCAAATTAACGCAATACAGTCATGGCGCCGGGTGCGGTTGCAAGATCTCTCCCAAAGTACTCACCTCCATTCTGGAAACAAGTATCCCACCAATGACTGATGCCCGGTTACTGGTTGGCAATGATAGCCGCGATGATGCCGCTGTTTTTGATCTGGGTGACGGAACAGCGATCATCAGTACCACCGATTTCTTTATGCCTATTGTGGATGATCCACACACCTTTGGAAAAATTGCTGCAGCTAACGCCATCAGTGATATTTATGCGATGGGTGGTTCGCCGTTAATGGCAATTGCGATCCTGGGTTGGCCGGTAGATACACTGGCTGCCGGGGTTGCCCGGCAGGTGCTGGAAGGTGGCAGGGAGACCTGTAACAAAGCCGGCATCCCTCTATCCGGCGGACACAGTATAGATAGCCCTGAACCCATATTCGGTCTGGCCGTAACCGGTCGAGTGCATATAGATCAACTGAAACGTAATGATACAGCTAGAACCGGATGTAAGCTGTACCTCACTAAGCCTTTGGGAGTCGGTGCGTTAACTACCGCTCAAAAACAAGGAAAGCTTAAATCCGAACACGAACATATTGCTCCTGAATCTATGATGAAGATCAACCGGATCGGGCAGGAAATTGCAAAAATTAACGGGGTGAAAGCACTCACCGACGTTACCGGATTTGGTTTATTAGGACATTTGGTGGAGATGTGTTCAGGAAGTAACGTGTCTGCGAAAATCGACTTTGATAAAGTTCCTGTCATACCGGAGTCCACTTATTATCTGGAGCAGAAATGTATTCCCGGTGGTACCAATCGCAACTGGGCAAGTTATGGAGACCATATCCAATTACTGGACGAATCTCAGAAGTTCATTTTATGTGATCCGCAAACCAGTGGTGGATTATTGATCGCGGTGGAAGATTCTTCGATTGATGAATTAGAGTCACTACTTACTGAGCATGAAATTGATCCGGTTTGTTTCGGCGAACTGATCCCCCAAAATGAACACCTGGTAATTGTTGAATGAAAGCAGATGTTACCTTCTCATGAACTCAAAATCATTTTTAACTGGTTGTTTCTTGCTGTACCTTCGATTTTAAAATTCTGCTATGAGTAACGATATCCCAAAAGGTCTGGTCTTCTCGAATACATCGCCCAAAAGAAGGAAGCGCTCCTTATTACTCGCCTTTGTGCTATTGCTGGTTCAATGCTCTTTGATCTGGCCTGTGTATCCATTGTTCAGCAGTCCGACTCCCCAAATTTTTGGGTTCCCATTGTCTTTTGCCTGGGTAATTGGCATGCTCATCTGCTCATTTACCGCATTGTTTGTATTCTTCAAAGCTGACACTGAAGAGGAAAAATAAGCATGCAGGACTGGGTGATCATATTAGGCATCAGTGGTATTTATCTGCTTATTACTTTGGTGATGGGAATTATTCCGGGACTAAAGGTAAGTCACAGCACCGACGGTTATGTAACCGGCGACCGTTCGATGAATGTACTCATTCTTTATTTTGTGTTAGGGGCCTCCATTTTCAGTTCTTTTGCTTTTCTCGGTGGTCCCGGCTGGGCCTATTCGCGAGGTGTGGCAGCACTCTACATCATCGCTTACGGTGCTGTGGGTATGGTTCCATTTTATTTCTTTGGCCCAAAAGCCCGGAAACTGGGCAAAAAGTATGGCTTTGTAACACAGGCAGAACTACTTCAGGATCGATTCAACAGTAAATTGTTATCCGGAATACTGGCTGTACTTACCGTAGTTGTTCTCATCCCCTACCTCACCCTACAGATGAAAGGAGCCGGATTGGTCATGAATACGATCAGCGATGGTGTGATCCCAGTCTGGCTGGGCGCCGGGATCGCCTATCTCGTGGTATTGATCTATGTGTTCTTTAGCGGTGTGATGGGAGTTGGGTGGACCAATACCTTTCAGGGAATATTTATGCTTGTGATCGCCTGGTTTCTGGGACTTTACCTGCCCGAAAAGATGTATGGCGGAATTGGACCCATGTTTGATCAACTCATAAACTCCGACTTTAAACAAGCGTTAACGGCTCCCGGTCTGGATGCCTCCGGTAACCCCTGGGATTGGTGGGGTTTTAGTTCCGCAGTGCTCGTATCTGTACTCGGGTTTTCTATGTGGCCGCATTTCTTTATGAAAGCATTTGCCGCAAAGAGTGATCGCACCATTAAACTCACAGTGGTTCTCTATCCTACATTTCAGGTATTCCTGATCCCCATACTTTTGATCGGATTTTCTGCTGTACTGAAATATCCAGGTGTCACTCCCGCTGATTCTATTCTTCCTCACGTATTATTACAAATGGATCTTCCTGCCGTTCTGATCGGACTGGTGTGTGCCGGAACACTGGCTGCTTCCATGAGCTCCGGTGATGCCATCGTTCATGCCGCAGCTTCAGTTGGTGTAAGAGACGGCCTTACCAAGATACCCTCCGTTAATTCATGGTTAAAAGGTGGTGATCATGAACGCTTACTCATTCGAATCCTAGTTGTCCTGATCAGTCTTATCGCCTATTACTTCGCGGTTTTTGCCAAGACTGATATTGTCTCTTTATTGCTTGGGGCATATGGCGGGATCGCACAGATGTTCCCATTGGTCTTTGCCATGTTTTACTGGCCGCGTGCCAATGGCAAAGGTGCGTTAGCCGGACTGATCGGAGGTATCATCATTACGTTATTCTTCCTCTATAACCCCGAATTTAAACCCTTACCGGTTCATGAAGGTCTTTACGGCATTATTGTGAATGTGATCCTCCTGGTTGGGGTAAGTATGGTTACAAAACCTGAAGACACCGAACGGATAAAACGGTATACAGACTTCTAGCCAATTGATCAAAGGACTTTTCCCAATCATTCCTTCAATTCGGTGATTAAATTCAAAAAAATAAACCTTTGACGGAATTTTTGAATAAGCCCATAATTCCTGATTTTCCGCAAAATTATGATCGATCATTTACCAACCGGATCAGACGCTATGAAAATTTCACTTACCATTGCCTTACTGGTGTTCACCGTCCCTTTATTCGGGCAACAATCTCTACAACTTCAATCTCCTGATAAAGACCTTACTCTCACTGTAGAACTTGATGCGGAAGGAACGCTGAGTTATGCGCTGGACTTCAAAGGAAGATCCGTGGTTCAGCCCTCCGCTCTCGGCTTTGAATTCAACCGGCCGGAAGCAGCCGTTTCTACCTTTCAGTTACTTGATTCGGAGGTAACAACCAGTAATACAACCTGGAAGCCCGTTTGGGGTGAAGTTGCTGAAATACAGGATCATCACAATGAACTGTTTTTGGAACTGACCGATACCGGGGGCTCTGATATCAGAATAGACCTGCGGTTTCGGGTATTTGATGACGGGATAGGATTCCGGTTCGAATTCCCGGAACAGGAATCCATGCATCATTTCATCATTGGGAATGAATTCACAGAATTCAACATGGCTGGAGATCATAAAACTTTCTGGATCCCGGGAGACTACGATACCAACGAGTATCTCTACGAAACCACACCCATCTCCGGCATAAACTCCATGGAAGTGGCGCAAGCAGAATCTGATATTGCCGTTCAGGCAATTATAGAAGGTAATGCTGTTCAAACACCGCTAATGATGAAATCGAATGATGGTTTGTACATTAATATCCATGAAGCAGCACTGGTCAATTACCCGGTCATGCACCTTGATGTGGATAGCAGATCATTCAAATTCACATCAAATCTCACTCCCGATCCGGTTGGAAATAAAGCCTATCTGGAAACACCATCCGTTACACCATGGCGTACCATTCTGGTGAGCGATGATGCCCGCGATATTCTGTCTTCAAAAATGATCCTGAATCTGAACGAACCCTCGAAAATTGATGATACAGAATGGATAGAACCTCAGAAATTTATAGGGGTCTGGTGGGAGATGCATGTGGGTAAAGGTACCTGGGATTTTGCAAGTGGAAATCATGCCGCAAATACTGAGAATGTTAAGAAATACATCGATTTTGCCAGCGAACACGGCTTTGACGGGGTATTGGTTGAAGGCTGGAATGAAGGTTGGGAAGACTGGTTCGGCAACTGGAAAGAGGATGTGTTCGATTTCGTAACCCCCTATCCCGATTACGATATCGAAGCCCTCACTGATTATGCTGAAGAAAAAGGCGTTCGTATCATCATGCATCATGAAACATCCGGTTCGGTAACTAATTATGAACGTCGTATGGACGAAGCCTTTCAGTTCATGAAAGATCATAATATGAATGCTGTGAAGACCGGTTATGTAGGCAGGATCATACCAAGGGGTGAACACCATGACGGGCAATGGATGACCCGACATTTTATTCGGACTGCTGAAAAAGCTGCTGAATACCAGATCATGGTAAATTCGCATGAATCCTCCCGCCCCACCGGAGTACACCGTACCTGGCCAAATTGGTTTGCCAGCGAAGCAGCAAGGGGCAATGAATTCAATAATGCCCCAAAGTATGGAATGACTCCCGAGCACCAAACCATTCTGCCATTTACCAGACTGATCGGTGGTCCCATGGATTTCACCCCAGGGTTATTCCGCTTCACTTTAAATGACTATGTAAGAGAACGCAGTACTGTGGTAAGAACCACTATGGCCAAGCAGCTGGCATTATATATCACCATGTACAGTCCATTACAAATGGCCGGAGATCTGCCTGAAAATTATGCGCCATATATGGAAGCATTCGAATTCATAGAGCGGGTGCCCCTAGATTGGGATGACACCAAGATCCTTCTAGCCGAACCCGGAGAGTACATTGTGATCGCACGAAAAGAAAAAGGCACTGAAAATTGGTTTGTGGGTGGTATCACAGATGAGATCGCCCGGGATGCCACGATCGATTTTAACTTCCTTACGCCCGGCAAAACATATAACGCCCGGCTATATCTGGATGGCAGCAATGCAGACTGGAAAACCAATCCCTATTCCATGATCATGCAATCCACAAAGATCACTTCAGAAACAGAACTTCCTGTACGTTTGGCAGCCGGAGGAGGTTTTGCAATATCCATTGAACTAGAAGATTAAACACTTATTTATTTACAAATGAAGATCCTGAAGGAATTCAAAGAATTTGCCGTAAAAGGGAATATGATCGATATCGCCATCGGGGTGATCATCGGTGCCGCATTCAACAAACTGGTAGATGTACTGGTGAAAGACATCATACTGCCTCCCCTCTCTCTGTTAACCGGAGGAATACACTGGGGTGACAAAAAACTCGTGCTGAAAGAAGCTGTGACTCAGGCAGATACAGTATTAACAGAAGAAATCGCGATCGGCTATGGAAAATTTATCGACGCAACGATGGATTTTCTCATCATCGGCTTTACGATCTTTTTGGTGGTTAAAATGATGAATAAACTCCGGGCAAAAGCTGAAGATCCGAAAAATAAAGTGGTGGCAACACCTAAGAATATTGAGTTACTGACCCAAATGAATGACTTACTCAAAGAGCAAAATGAATTATTGAGGAAGAATTCTAACTAGTTAACGGGGGATTAGTTTTGAGTTTTGAGTTTTGAGTTTTGAGTTTTGAGTGCTGGTAATATTATTCCTAATTACCCTATTGCTAATTGAATTATTGAATGTTGAATGTTCCTTGTTGAATGTTGAATAATGTCAACCTCTGCGAGTAGAGCGAAGCATTCTCAGTATTCCCATCCATATCCAAGATCCAGAGATCACTTCGTCGTATCCACTCCTCGTGAATGGGTCTGTTTTTTTTCTCAGATACCAAGTGCCTGACCGGGTTTTATTCCTAATTGAATTATTCCTAATTCTTAATTGAATGTTGAATGTTCCTTGTTGAATATTGAATATTGTCAACCTCTGCGAGTAGAGCGAAGCATTCACAGTATTCCCATCCATATCCAAGATCCTGAGATCACTTCGTCGTATCCACTCCTCGTGAAAGGTTCTGTTTTTTCTCACGTACCAAGTGCCTGACCGGGTTTTATTCCTATTTGAATTATTCCTAATTCTTAATTGAATATTGAATGTTCCCTGTTGAATATTAAATATTGAATATCAACTTCGTTCATCATCTACCGGATTTTCACCAAAAATAGCAGGAACCCAGTTCATGTTCGCAATCGGAGGTCGTTTATAATCCGGATGCCTGGTCACTTTCGGAAACTCGATCGGTTCCGGAGTTAGATCTTCATAATCGATCTGATCGAGTAAATGGGAGATACAATTCAACCGGGCGTGACGTTTAATATCCGCATTTACTACATACCAGGGAGATTGTTCGGTATCGGTATGCTTAAACATCACGTCTTTAGCTTTAGAATACTCGACCCATCGGGTGCGTGATTCAATATCCATCGGACTTAATTTCCACCGTTTCATCGGATCTTCGTTGCGGGCCAGAAACCGTTTCTTCTGTTCCTTGTCACTGATCGAGAACCAATACTTTATCAGAATGATCCCCGAACGCATGATCATCTCTTCGAACTGTGGACAGGTATACAAAAACTCTTCGTACTCATCATCCGTGCAAAATCCCATCACCCGTTCCACTCCGGCTCTGTTATACCAGCTTCGGTCAAATAACACCATTTCACCGGCAGTGGGCAAGTGCTTCACATAACGCTGGAAATACCATTGATTGCGTTCTTTCTCTGTAGGTTTCTGTAATGCGACTACACGGGCATTTCTTGGATTCAACGGCTCCGTGATACGTTTGATCACCCCGCCTTTTCCGGCCGCATCCCTTCCCTCAAATATGACTGCAACTTTCAATCCTTTTTCCTTGATCCAATATTGAAGTTTTACGAGTTCTGCCTGCAAACGGGCTAATTCCTTCTCGTAAATATCATTTATGAGCTTCCCCTTCTTATCGTACATTCAATGATCTGTTTTGGCGCATCGCCTTTGCGGTTCTGTTTTGTGAATATTTACAACCTTGGAAGCAAAAATCCCAATTCTTTTATTGAATTCTGCATGCTCACTAATTACATTAAGTGTAATTGATACATTTAATATTGTTGGAGCGGTACATTGTATCACAATCAATCATTTTTAATATGCAAATTATGAAGCGCATCCTAACCCTTCTTGTAATTGTTATGTTAGTTTCCTGTCAAAATCAGGAGCCGGAAACTTTGGAAACCTTTGGTCTGGATCAGGTTAAACTACTTGAAAGTCCCTTCCTGCAAGCTCAGCAAACCGATGAAGCCTATATCCTGGAACTGGATATGGACCGGCTGCTGGCTCCTTTTCTGATCGAAGCCGGCCTTGAACCTAAGGCCGAGCGATACGGTAACTGGGAGAATACCGGACTGGACGGGCACATCGGCGGACATTATCTCACTGCACTTTCATTGATGTATGCATCTTCAGGAGATCAGGAAATGCTGGACCGGTTGAATTACATGCTGGATGAACTGGAACGTTGTCAGCAGGCAAATGGAAATGGCTATGTGGCAGGTATCCCGAACGGAAAACGTATTTGGAGTGAGATCGCCAATGGTACGATCAATGCACAGAATTTCTCCCTCAATGGCGGCTGGGTTCCTCTTTACAATATCCACAAGACCTTTGCAGGATTTAGGGATGCTTACCTTATCGCGGATATTCCCCGGGCTAAAGATATGCTTATTGCGCTTACAGACTGGTTCATCGAAACCACTAAAGACCTTTCTGATGAGCAGATACAGGAAATGCTAAGAAGTGAACATGGCGGGTTGAATGAAGTCTTTGCTGATGTGTATGCGATCACCGGAGAGGAGAAATATCTCACGCTGGCTGAACGCTTTTCTCATCATGAGATCCTGGATCCATTGTTAAGAGATGAAGATGACCTCACCGGAAAACACGCCAATACACAGATCCCAAAAGTGATCGGATATCAACGGGTGGCTGAGCTGGATGAGCAGAAGAAAGACTGGACTGAAGCCGCCAAATTCTTCTGGGATGATGTAGTGAATAAACGCACTCTGGCTTTTGGCGGAAACAGCGTACGCGAGCACTTCAATCCGGTAGATGATTTCTCATCCGTGGTGAGTGGAAATCAGGGTCCGGAAACCTGTAACACCTACAACATGCTGAAGCTCTCGAAACAGCTGTTTACTGACGATCCTCACGCCAAATACATCAATTTTTATGAACGGGCATTGTACAACCATATCCTGTCCTCTCAGAATCCGGAAGGTGGATTCGTTTATTTCACCCCTATCCGTCCACGCCATTACCGGGTATATTCACAACCACAAACCAGTTTCTGGTGCTGTGTAGGTTCCGGGCTGGAGAATCATGGTAAGTACGGAGAACTGATCTATGCTCATGCCGGAAAAGATGTGTACGTGAATCTGTTCATTCCGTCCGAACTGAACTGGGAAGATGAGGGCGTCAAGCTCACTCAAACCACTCAGTTTCCATTTGAAGAGAGCACCCGTCTGGTGGTTGAAGTAGATCAGCCTAAAAAATTCAGTATCAATATTCGCAAGCCGGAGTGGATCAAAGGCGATATCACCATTTTAGTGAATGACAAAAAAGTAAGCACACGAACCAATTCTTTTTCATACGTACCGATCTCTCGAGAATGGAAAAGCGGTGATCGTATAACCGTGGAGCTTCCTATGAAAACCACCGCTGAATACCTCCCCGACGGCTCATCCTGGGCAGCTTTTCTGCATGGTCCCATTGTACTTGCAGCTGTTACGGACACCACCGACCTCACCGGTCTATTTGCTGATGACAGCCGGATGGCTCACGTGGCTTCCGGCGAATTTTATCCCATGGATGAAGCTCCTGTTCTGGTCACAGATTCACCTGATGATATTTCTGATCAGGTAGAACAGACCGGCCCCATGACCTTCTCCATCTCCTCGCTGATCAGTCAGGATAAATTTTCAGACCTTAAACTGGTCCCCTTTTTCAATATTCATGAAGCCCGCTACATGATGTACTGGCCGGTAATGAACCAAGAAGAACTGGCCCGGAAAATTCAGGAGACCAAAGATCAGGAAGCCGCGATGATCGCACTGGAAGAGCGCACGGTTGACCGGGTGGTTCCAGGAGAACAGCAACCGGAAACGGAGCATAATTTCCGGGGCGAACGCACTCAATCCGGGGTGTATGAAGGCCGGTTTTACCGTCATGCCCGTGGTTGGTTCAGCTACGATTTTGCCAATCCGGATATGGAAGGTAAAGTGTTGGGAGTTACCTACTCGGGAAGTGACAAAGACCGTACTTTTGATATTCTCGTAAATGGAGAAGTATTGTCAACAGTTTCTTTAACAGGTAAAGAGGCAACTTTTTATACCATAGAGTATCCGATACCTGACATCATGTTCAATAAAAAGATGACCATTCGGTTCCAGGCTAAGGATAATTCCGTTGCAGGGGGAGTTTTTGATATCCGGTTATTGAAAGCAGATTAACTGATTCGTTTGTTTTATGTGATCGGGATGCAATTTGGTTGGCAGAATGCGTAGTTTTACTGTCTATGAAAACAACCCGTACGCGTCCCGATATTCCCATTATTTACGAAGATAACCACCTGTTGGTGATCGATAAGCCAGCCGGAGTACTCTCTCAGGAAGATCACACCGGTGATCCTGATGTGCTTAATCTGTGTAAAAAGTACCTAAAGAAAGCATACAACAAACCCGGAAACGTGTGGCTGGGGCTGGTGCACCGGCTTGATCGACCGGTAAGTGGGTTGATGGTGCTCGCAAAGACTTCAAAAGCTGCGTCCAGGTTATCCGAGGAGATCAGAAAACACCGGATGGAAAAAATTTACTGGGCATTGGTCTATGGCATGACTCCCATGGACTCCAACCTCGTTCATCATCTTGAAAAGAACAAAAAGACAAACACGGTAAAAGCCTTTAAATCCAAAAAGGGAAATACCAAACGGGCAGAATTAAGCTTTCAGACCATTAAACAAAACGCCCATTACAGTGTACTGGAAGTAGATCTTAAGACCGGTCGACCACATCAGATCCGGGTTCAGCTGGAGAAGATCGGTCACCCGATCTGGGGAGATTACAAATATGCGGAGGAAGATACGGGTCCCGGGAAGGAACTTGCCTTGCGGGCGGTACGACTGGAAGTAAAACATCCGACGCTGGATAAGATCATGAAGTTTGAGGCAAAGCCTCCCAAACGACAACCCTGGAATTTCTTTGAATACTAACCGGGGTTAATTTTCCATTTGAGTCGAATCTGCTTCTGAATCAGCCAGCCAGATGTTAGAAAGATCAGGCTTTGTTTTGGTGATCGAATCGGAGTGCGGAAAGTCAGAGCTTGCTGATTCCTGTTCCTTCTCTTTAGGTTGTGAATAGTAGCTGATTCCACTCAATTGAGTCATATTTCGTAAGATCCAGTTTTTTCGTTTGGCCACATAGGGAGATGGCGGATTGATCCTCATCACTTTCGGATTTGGAAGTACCGCCGCCATGCGGGCTGCTTCCTCAGCGCTAAGCTCCTTTACCGGTTTCCCGAAATATTCATCCACCGCTTTCCCGGCACCATACACACCGGGACCGAATTCAGCGATATTCAGATACATTTCCAGAATCCGGTCTTTGGGCCACAGTGATTCAATACCTAACGTGATAACCGCCTCCAGTCCTTTTCTCACATAAGACGGTTCTCCCCAAAGAAACAGATTCTTGCTGACCTGTTGGCTGATGGTACTCGCCCCGCGGATCCTGCCCTCCTCTTCTCGTTCCTCAAGGGCTTTCGAGATGGCAATAAGATCGATCCCGTTATGTTCCCAAAACCGCTGATCTTCCGCAGCGATCACTGCCCATTTCAGATGTTCAGGGAGTTCATTCTTCTCAACCCAATATTCCCTGAGCGAATACCGGTCTTTCCCCTGATCATCCCAGTCTTCCTGTAAAGTGAAGGAAGTGAACGGAGGATTCACCCAGCGCAAGGCCAGCAGGAGCAAAAAGAACCAAAATGAGTACCCGGCTATTAAACCGGCTGTCATTTTCAGGATGGTTGTAAATGAATATGTTCTCTTCTTTTTGTTCATATTTTCTATGATTCAGATCGGTTTCTTTTACCTGTTTTCTCCTTTCAGGTTTCCGATTCTAAACAATAAGAGATCATCAGAAATACTCTTTAGATGAGATTTAATTTCAAGGTTGTTGATACAAGCCTTACCTTTTGCGCCCGAACTCAACGCATTCATCAGGCAATAATAATCCGTTTTGTGAAACTGTTCGCAAAGCGTACGATATGAACTCTATCAAGATCTCGCATACTGCGGCGTATATCGCTGTAAAATTTTACGGACTAACCAAAGATCCCAAGCTAAAGCCTCTTTTTTCCGAAGACATTCTGAATTTCTATGAACAAATGGTGCGTTTTTTACCCAGACATCTGAGCTGGTATCACGATTCCCTCGATGCTCCGTTCTGGCGTAAATTCTTCATTTTTTCGGAGGAATTACTGCTACCCGGGGATCTGATGCACATCATCAGCCGGAAGTATTATATGAATCGGATGCTTCAAAAAGCCCTCAACGAAGGGTATGAACAACTGGTGGTTCTTGGCGCCGGATTCGATCATCAGGCGGCTATTACCTCAAAACAGGGCATCCCCTCCTTTGAGTTGGATATGGAAGTGATGATCGATCAGAAAAACCGGTTCTATGATCAAAATGGCTATACCAATGAGAATCTTCATCTACAATCGGTGAATCTCACCCGGCAAAGTCTGTCGGAGTCGTTGCTGAGTTTTCCCGAATTCGATAAAAAACGCAGAACCATTTTTCTGGCAGAAGGTTTCTTTGATTATCTCTCCCTCACTCCGGGAGAACGGGTTCTTACCGACATAAAAGCACTCAATCCCAATAACCGACTCATCAGCACATTCTTCTCGTTGGACGAGCTCAATATCTTTCACCGGTTTGTGTTCACCAGCGGAGTGAGCCTGGTCGGGGAGTCATTGAAATTCAAGCTGATCAAAGAGGAATTCGTGGATTTTCTGGAAGAGATCGGATTTTCCGTAAGCGAAGAGATCACAAAAGCAGATATAAAAAGGGAATTCCTGAAGCCGAATAAGATCAAACTCCCGGTTCTGAATGGATTCTATCTGTTTAGTTTTGATTGAATCCCGTTCCTGAATGTTAGATGATCACGCAGGCTTGCTCGTATGAATGTTCCTGATCCCCCTATTCCTTAATTGAATATTAAATGTTCCTTGTTGAATGTTGAATACTCCACCCTCATCAAAGACCCTGAGATCACTTCGTCGTATCCACTCCTCGTGAAGGGAGATAAAGTTTTGAGTTTTGAGTTTTGAGTTCTGAGTTCTGAGTTTTGAGTTTTGAGTGGAACGATGCTGATGACTTTATTTCTAATTCATCTATTCCTAATTGAACATTCCTAATTGACCATTCTTAATTGATCATTCTTAATTGAACATTGAATATTCCTTATTGAATATTGAATATTGCCATCCTCTGCGATCCGTCGGCTGACGGAGAAGCAGTCTCAGTATTTCCTTTCACATCAAAGACCCTGAGATCACTTCGTCGTATCCACTCCTCGTGAAGGGAGGTAGAGTTTTGAGTGATGAGTTCTGAGTTTTGAGTTTTGAGTTTTGAGATTTGAGTTTTGAGTTTTGAGTGGAACGATGCTGATGACTTTATTTCTAATTC
>DLCN01000013.1 GCA_002480645.1 Balneolaceae bacterium UBA7797 | reverse complement strand
CGCCCGCTCCCGTCGTTCCAGAATACCGCACTCTCCAGACTCCTCGCCTCCAGATGCTCCGCACGCTCCAGCTGCTCCGGGGTAAATATGTCGTGCACCGTCTGCCCTTTGTAGGCCTCATACTTCAAATATTTCTTCTTCAGCCCCGGCAGCTGATTCACCAGATCATGCCGCAGCACCATCGGGTAGGCATCCTCTCCGTTCCACGTGCTCAGCACCTGCTCGGTGCTCCCGTTCCCGTCAAAGTCGCTCACCCACAGGCTCGCCGGTCGCTCAAAGCTGGCACGGAACCGCGAGTTCAACCCATGGTTCAGCCCTACGATATCTTCATCTCCGTCGCCATCCAGATCCGCCACCAGCACCTGATTCCACCAGCCACTGTAGGGCTCCAGTCCCGCCTCGGCCGTCACCTCTTCCAGCTGCGCCCGGCCTGTCTGCGCCTGTTGGTTGGCATACACCCGGATCGGGCTCCATTCTCCCGCGGTGATCAGATCCAGGTCTCCGTCTCCATCTACATCCGCCCACTGCCCGCCGGTGTACAGCCCTGAAGCGGTGAGCTCCGGAGCGAAGCTTGCCGTTTTATCTTCAAACACGCCCGTGCCGTCGTTGACCAGTAGGTGTGCGTCAACGGCTCTTCCATAGGCAAACGGGCGTAGCCGCTCCCCTACAAACAGGTCTATGTCTCCATCGCCGTCCCAGTCCCCCGCGGCTACCGCTCCGGTGGGCATGGCCATGGCGGGAAGCCCGCTACTGAGTTCCCACTCGCCTCCCTGATTTACATACAACCGGTCGTGCAAAGCGCTGGCTCCTATGCCAAATTCATTGCCTCCACTCGCTACATACACCTCCTCGTCGCCATCCCCGTCGGCGTCCAGAAATACGCACGCCACGTCTTCACTCACCGCCTGCCCGGGGAACGTGGCCAGCCTGCTCCATCCCCCCTGCCCGTCCTGCTGCCAGATCCCGCCGGCCTGATCCCGGGCTCCTCCCAGATACACGATCTGACGCCCATCGGCTCCTGCCTGCCCCGCACAAACCGCCGGACCTTCCGTGGAGCGCATATGGAAGGCCAGCCGATCCCGGTCAAAGTCTACAAAGGGGTTTTCGGTGTGGCTCCAGTCCGGGGCCTGAGCTTTTCCCAGCAGCGCGCGGGCGGGCTCCCGGCCCGGGGTCGGTGCCTGTCCTTCACCCGCCTGTTGCCAGTGCAAGGTCAGCGCCTGGTTGGGGGCGATCTCATACCGGCGTTCTACCTTCCCGTCCGGCCAGACGATGGCCAGAGAATCTACCATGGAGGCTCCGCCCAGTCCTACATGCAGCCGTGGGTCCACCGAGCTCTGGAAGCCGCGTTGCAGCATCTGCTCGCGCCAGTGCAGGGTGTCTGCCGTCCACACGCTGAGTTGGGCTCCGATGCCCTGCGTATTGCCTTCCAGGCCTTCCAAACGCACCTGCAGCCAGCCCCCGCGGCCTTGTTCGTTGGCACGGTTGCGGTACACAAAGGCCGGCATATTCACATTGTTGATCACCAGATCCAGATCCCCGTCATTGTCCAGGTCCCCGTAGGCCGAACCGTTCGAAAACCCCGGCTCGCCCAATCCCCATTCCTGCGCTCGGTTCTCGAAGCGTAACTCCCCTTCGTTCGAATAGGCGTAGTTTGCAACCGGTACTGAAGGAATGGATTCAAACAGGATATCAACCGGCTTATCATCCCTTAACACCGTCTGAAATAATTCGGGATTGGAATAATAGTTTATGTAATCCATATCAGTCAGGTCCTGATAGATCCCATTGGCAATGAACAGATCGGTATTTCCATTCTGATCCAGATCCGCCATCAAAGCTGCCCAGCTCCAGTCGGTGGCTTCCACTCCAGCCATACGACCGATCTCTATGAATTCACCATTTCCAATATTTAATTGAAGTGCGTTTCTGGTGAATTGAAAGTGATATCCATTTCGCACTTTCTCTATATATCTGTCCCAGGATTCAAATTGCGTCTTAGTTTTATAGCGTTCTTCCGGTTCCGGCAACATATCGGTTACATAGATCTCAGGATATCCATCATGATTCAGGTCTCCAATATCCGCACCCATGGCATTCATACTCGTTGAGGCGATCTTACCATCCAGTACCTCAGTGAAGGTGCCATCCTGATTATTCAGATAGAAATAATCCCGCTCAAAAAAATCATTTGAAACATAGATATCCGGCCAGGAATCTCTGTTCAGATCACCGATACTCACGCCTAATCCAAACCCAACTTTGCTACTGTAAATACCGGCTTCAGCAGTAACATCCGTAAAATGCCCCCCATCATTACGATACAGTTTATTTCCACCATCCGGATCGGGAATCTGTCGGAGGTCGGGTATCATATCAAATTTACCGATCGGGGAAAAGGAATTGTTCAGTAGATACAGATCCAGGTCGTTGTCTTTATCAAAATCGAAAAAGACAGAATGATTTGAAAGACCGGTGTCATCAATGCCATACTCTTCAGCCATTTCAGTGAACGTCAGGTCTCCGTTATTGATGAATAATTCATTATGCCGATTCTCACCTCCCGGAGTGCCGGATTTTGAGACATAGATATCAAGCCAGCCATCCCCATTTACATCGGCCATGCTCACCCCGGTTGACCAAACATTTTCAGAAGCGATCTGAGCAGTTTCAGTAATATCAGTAAAGGTCAGATCTCCATTATTCAGATATAATTTGTTATCAACAATATTACCGGCAAAGAAGACATCCAGGTAGCCATCGTTGTTGATATCTCCCAGTCCTACGCCACCTCCGTTATAAAAATTTCGATACGTATATGGGTTGAGTTCTTTTGAAAAAGTGAGTTCGTTTGTAAAGTCGATCCCTGTTTTGGCTGAGATATTCTCGAAGAGTGGTTCCTGTTTGTTGGTACAGGAAATAAGTAACAGGAAAAGAAAAAGGTTAGGTAAGGTTTTTCTCATAACAAAAAAGGGCTGCCACTTTTCTACAGTGGCAACCCTTCAATATAGCATTATTCTATATTAGTAATCAGTATGTTGAGTCAATGAACCATCAGTAGTTGCATTGATCTGATCCAGTGGGATCGGCATAACATTTTTATATGCATTGTTATGCGCACTTTTTTCCCACCATGCATCACCCCAACGATCGAAACGGATCAGGTCGGTACGTCGGAGAGATTCCTGGAAGAATTCACGGCCACGCTCAGCTATGAATTCATCTTCAGTTAGTGTGGTATAAGCACTGGCACCCGCTCTTGCTCGAACCATATTCATTAGAGAAATAGTTGTTGGATGACTCCAGTTGTCATTTAAGCGAGCTGTTGCTTCAGCCTTATTCATTAATACTTCAGCATAACGAAGTAACGTGTAATCGTTATCCATGTCATTCTGCTGACGTAATTTGAATGAGAACTTACCTAAACGAACACCAGCCTGACGAGAACCATTAGGTGCTAATTCGTTGATCTCAGGAGTATAGTTGATCGGTGCTCCATCAGGGTCAGCTTTATCAAAAGCCACATCAAGAATCGGGTTACCAGATCCGTCCGGTTGATCAGTCTGAGGACCTGCGATGAAGAATGCTTCTTTTCGAAGATCGTTATCATCGTAAGAATTATAGAATTCTTCCAGAGAAGAATATCCATTCCATGGCTGCTCAGCAAGATCCCAGGTTAACTGAGATGGATAGTGAAGAGTCATTTGAGCGAAGTTCATTCCACCACCGGTTTTCTCATCAAACGGTGCCACGAAGATATGCTCAATACTTTCTACGTTCTTAGGACCGAATACATCATCGAAATTATCAGCCAGATCATATACACCTGAGTTAATGATAATGTCGGCATGATCGATCGCTAATTGATAGTAATTGTCTCCATTTGGATCTGTTGCATTACCGGTACCAGCTACGTATGGGTAAGGTCTGGTATATACTTCTGCATTCAGATACAGACGGGAAAGAAGTGCATGAGCTACATACACGTTCACACGGCTATAGCCATTACTTGTAGCAAGATCAGGAATAGATGCATTGATCTCATCCACGATCCACTGGAATACAACCGGTCTATCTACCTGAGGTGCATCCACGCCCGGAGTAGTAACGATCTTGATGCGACCAAACAGGTCCATCAGCTTCCAATAGAAGAAAGCACGTAATACTCTTAACTGAGCAGTCTGGTTTGCATCAAGTGTACCACTTGCCAATAAAGTATTGGCTTCAGTTACACCACCGTATGTATCATTCCATGCGCCATTCAAACCCGGGTTTGTCGGCAGGAAGTCATGACGATGCATATTTAACCAGATACCACCATCAAACCAGTCACCACCCTTCTGGGTAATAACTGCTTCATCGGTAGAGATCTCACTTACGGAAAAGTAGCTACCGTGCCATGCTGTACCAGACAGTACACGAGAATAGGCAGCGTTCAATCCGTCATTGGGAATAGACCCATTAACATTTTCGCTGATACCGAAACCGGGATTATTTGGGGCTCCCGGATCCTCAGCCAAATCACCTCTTAAATTCTCATCCAGATCGGTACAAGAAACACCGACCAGAAGGGATAATAGAGTTATTCTTAATAAATACTTCATGTGTTTACCCTGTTTGTAAATTAAAATTCTAGATTAATACCGAAAGTGAAAGTACGGGCAGTAAAGTAGTTATACCTTCTGTCGATACCTGGTGACAATACATCCGGAGTTGCTGCCGGACGACCACCGTTATCGATCGGTCCATAATCCTGGAATACAGGTTCAGGATCGATACCTGAATAATTTGTTAATGTAAAAGCATTCTGGATGTTACCATAAACCCTGATGTTCTTGAATGGGTTATTTTCATTCACATCAAAGGTGTAAGATAAAGTAACGTTATCCAGTTTTACGAAATCAGCTTTTTCAACATACAGTGAACTGAACTGTGCTACGGTGAGACCGTCTACAGATTTGTCAGATTTTACACGGTTGTATGAGTTGATCGCACCCGGATCGATCGGCTCGTAGAATGCACGGAATGTGTTCACTAAGCTGTGACCGAATGCGCCTCGGAAGAATGCATCCAGACTCCAGTTCTGATAGTTGAAGGTGTTGGTCCATCCTAATTCGAAATCAGGAATACCATTACCTAACTGAGTGAAGTCACCATCATCGGCAAGCGCATCACCCTGACCTACGATCAGTTGACCATCGCCATTGATATCTTTCATGATCGGGCTTCCATCCGTATCAACTGATTCGAATACTGGGCCCCAGATCTGTCCGATCTCTTCACCTTCCGCAACACGGATCATACTGGTTGAGTTCTGCCCCGGAGAACCAAGGTTAGCTCTCATTTGCTCGGCTGCGATAAATTTCTCGAGAGTGGTTTTATAGGTACTGAAGGTCAGCCCTGTATTCCACTGCATATCTTCATTCTGAAGAGCCAGGTAGTTCAAAGAAATTTCAAGACCGTTTGTCTTTAACTCCCCTACGTTCTGGTACTGAGAAGTTGCTCCGGAAACAGACTCGGTTGCAGGAATTGCAACAGACAGGATAAAGTCAGTGATGTTTCTTGTATACACATCCACAGAACCTGTGAGTTTGTCGTCCATCAGACCGAAATCGATACCAAGGTTGGTCTCAGCTTTTTCTTCCCATTTCAGATCAGGATTTGCTTCAGAAACGGCATCGAAGCTACCGGTACCTGAGAATGAATACCCGTAAATAGTTTTAGATAAACCGGAAGAACTTGGTAATGCACCGGTAACACCGTAACCCAGACGAACTTTCAACTGAGTGAAAAGGTCATTGCCGATAAATGAAGTTACATCTGTACCTAAACCAAGAGCAGGAAACAGACCCCATTTGTTATCTTCCCCTAACTTAGTAGAACCTTCCTGACGAAGAGAGGCGTTGAAGAAGACAGCGTCTTTCCAGTTTAAGTTAACACGTCCAAAATAAGCGATGATACGCTCTTGAGGAGAGGCATAGCTACCAACCCGTACGTTCGCAGTACCACCAACGTTAATATCACCTGAATTACGAATACCATGGTATCCTAATAAGTCTGTTGGCAAGTTACCCATAGTCAGGTTGAAACCTTCATTCTCTTCTTCCTGAAACGAATAACCGGCAGTTCCGGTAATGTCAAAATCACCAAAATCAGTACGGTAAGTTGTATAGGTCTCGAACAATGTGAATTTATCTTCACCGGTTGAACGAGCAGCTAAACCGTTCTCATTCAAACCACGGAAGAAAGAAGTACTAGGGTAGAATTCACCATTCAGGAAGGAATTGAACTGCTGACCGAAGTTAGCATTCACACTCCATTGATCAGTAATAGAGAAATCACCCTGAATATTGAAGTTCATGTTTTTGCTGGTACCATCGTTGATGTTCTGCTCAACGATTGCAACCGGGTTGAAGTTATCAAACAAGATCGCCTGATAATAATCACCATTGTCGAAATAGATAGGTGCTGTTGGGTTATACAGTACCGCATATCTTAAAGCTTCAGCAAATGAGTAACTGCTCTCTCTTTTGGTAGCAGATAAGTTCAGTGTTACATTCAAACGGTTATCAAATGCTCTGTGAGAGATGTTTGCACGGGCGTTGATCTGATTGAATCCTGAATTTTGCAGAATACCATTGATCTCACGAACGTTTGTAGAAACACGGTAGATAGTAGACTGAGTACCACCGGCTACAGAGATATTGTGAACGTTAGACATTCCGGTTCTTGTAACTTCATCCTGCCAGTCGGTTCTAGATCCCAGGTCGTTACCACCAGCCTGAATGTATTCATCAGCTGTCATTACATTAGGGCGATTCTGAACAGTAGCCGCTGAAACGTAACCATTATAAGTCACTTCAATATTTTCAGAAGCATTTTGTCCGGCAGCGTACTCCCCTTTTTTGGTAGTAACAAGAATTACACCAGAAGAACCACGTGAACCGTAGATCGCTGCTGCAGAACCATCCTTAAGTACGTTGATAGATGCGATATCACTTGGATCCACATTATCAAGTGAGGCACCGATAACACCGTCGATCACAACGAGAGGCTCTGTGTTGTCCCCTACTGTTGAAATACCACGAAGTCGGATAGTTGGTGTGCTGTTAGGGTCGCCCCCTTTATTATAGATACTTAAACCAGGTACTTTACCTTGTAAAAGTTCAGATGCGTTGTTTACGTTTCCTTTATTGAAATCGGCTTCGCCAATAGTGGCTACAGAAGAGGTAATTTCTTTCTCATCCTGAGCACCATAACCTACTACTACGATATCTTCCAGAAACTCTACACTTGGTTGCAACATAATATCGATCATTGATCGACCGTCAATGGCAACTGTTTGAGTGACATAACCTAGAAATGAAAATTGGAGTGAGTCAGCATCAGATGGTACTGATAATGAATAAGTACCGTCTATACTGGTAGCGGTACCAACTGTTGTTCCCTTTACTACAACGTTTACCGCCGGTAATGGTGAACCATCAGAAGCGTCAGTAACAGTACCAGTAATGGTAGATCTGTTTTGCGCTGAACTTAGTGTTGAGGATAATGCAACAATGACAAATCCCAGCAACAGTTTAAAACTGTATGAGCGTAGGTTTGAAATGCCGCATTGAGTGATCCGTTTGCTGTGCATATCAACAATGATTAATTAATGTTAGAAATATTAGTGAGACTACTTAAATAAGTAATGCACACGAGTCGTCTCAGAAGTGGTACTCCCATTACATATACACCTCTGAAGGCTTTTGATTCCCTGACTCCGTGATAGCGCTTACAATTACCCACATTTATATAAAAAGGCAAGGTTCTGCCGGGTCCTTTTTTACATTTCTTCACAGATTCTTCATACTTACTTAATGAGCAATTTTTGCTCACAACTCCTCACTCCTTTGCGCAATAATCAATTTTTTGTCAGCGTGTCAATATTACACTGTAAACCTATTTATATGCATCACATTTAGCTTTTATCTGGTATAATTAATATTGAATTCCAAGGGGAGGCGAATTCCTTTGACTTTTCTGTTTGCGCAAATCATAAAATATATTTTAAGAAATTCATATAAAATTTATAATTGTAATAGATAAAATCGACTAATTTTTTATGCTGAAATGGGTTCGATTCTGTGCGTGAAGGGAAGCGCTTCTACTGTGTATTTTATACACTTTATAAATATATAGTGGTTTTAGGCTTTATACTATATTTGCCTAATTTTTTAAACTAAAAGATCCCGATGAATACCATTCAGTTTACATCGGGATCTTCAGGGACAAGGCCTTAATTGTTAAAAATATTTACGCAGAAAGCTTATTTGGATAGGATAAGGTTGTCGGCTACGAATTTACCTACCCCCTCACCTTGTGTGATGCCATGAGTCGCCGCCATGGGATAATGAATACCTCCATAAATCCTGCTTATTGCGGCTTCATCAGAAGCTTCGATAAATGAATTGAACGACCGCACCGGCAAACCGTAATCCAATTCGGTCGTGTCTTCAAAATAAACTTCCGGTCCGTAGATCTTTGTTAAGACTTCAGCTGCTGCACGTGATATGGTACTGTGACCACTTGTATACTCCGGAAATGGGGGCGTTTGTAAAAGCGGAGCCCAATCTGCATCGATATATTTATTAATTACCGTTTCCGGGCGGATCAGATTACTTCTGAACTTTTCGTCCCATGAACTTATGAATGCGTCGAATAATGCAATGGATGTTTCTGCATAGGCTGCAGCTGTCTTGGCGAAATCATCCTCATTATCACGAGTTACTATGCTTGTAATACCCATCCAGTGCCCGCCGGGGGTAATTTTCTTGATCGCAAACATAAAATGGCCCTTAACCCGTGTTGCAAATGGATTACAATCCCAGAATTTTGCTATTGCGATATGTTCAGACTCTGCCTTTTCAACGGCATCATACACCGCCATTACCTGCTTATAAAATTCTGATCCCTTTTCCATACTAAATGGTACCGGGGGAACCGGTTTAAACTGATCGGGTGATTCGAGTACCATAGTTCGGATCTTATCCCAGTTCGGCTCGATCGCATCCATATACTGTGGAGGAGTCGGAACCCAACGTCCGGGTTCATCCGTAACAACATATTTTTGAGTACCACGGGTTTCTTTGTAATTATCTTTATTAGCCCATGAAATGATATGGTCCGCCACCTGTTGACCATATTCCTTTGAAGCGTTGAGTACCTTCTTAGACAATCCTTTATCCAAAAAGTCCTGATAAAGTGAATCGCGGTACATACTGATCTCATCAGTAGTAAAGATCAGTTCCTCACCCGTGGTTAGAAAAGCATGTAGTCCGGCAATCTCAAGATTTACATTTTCACCTGCTTTGGGGCCTTCCGTCAATTCATGTACCTGACCTGCCAGTGAATTGTAATCATCATTATTCAATGCAACCGCCTCGTAAGCTGCTACAGAGGAATATACATACACTCTGCTGGCAACGGGGGGAGAAAAAATATCATTGACCATAACTTCGGTTAAAACTTTCACCGATTCCCTCAATAATTCCGGGTCGGTTGCTCCAACCTCTTCCGGGCTTTTAGGTGGTGCACAGGCTGTCATCAATCCAAGGCTGATGATGAGTACTGTTAGCAGTTTAATTCCAAAGGTTTTTGATATTTTCTTATTTGTAGATTTCATGATCAATCTTCAATTGTATTAAGGTCAAGGAATAATAATGGTTCGTCATTTCGCGAGACGATCACTAACGGAGCACCCGAAGCCGATCGTATAAGCTGCAGTTCTCTTATCTGTCCGGTAATCAGAACGCCCTGTTCATTTAAGGGAAGAGCTGAGAATGTAGAATCTCTGGCTAGTAAGGTGGTACCAAAACTTGCATCATACCTTCCCATACTCGGTTTTAACCCAAAGAAATTGCCACCGCTTAAGATATCTTTTCTGCCATCCTCATTAAAATCGTAGACTATAAAGGAGAACGTAGGCGAAAGTTGTGTTTCAACAGGTAGTTTCTGTTTGCTGTATGTTCCGTCTCCATTGTTTAGAAAAAGGGATGTTTCGAAGGTGAAGACTTTTTTTATGAATGCATCCTCCACTTTTTCAGGATCGAAGATCTCATCCAGTTCCCTTGCACCAAATGAATTATAGGTATTGAACTGCTTTTTTAATGAATTTACCTGATCGAACAACTCATCCCTGCTCACGATTGGATAATACCTTCCTTGTTTGAAGTGAGTAATAATCGGATCCAGTCGTTCATCGTCATTAAAATCGTTCATGTACAATAATAGTGGATTATTCTCTGAGGCCGTCAACACGGAATTTAGCCCGAGGTTTCCTGCCAATATATCCTCCAGACCGTCATTATTTACATCCGTAGAGAGCATTGTATTCCACCAGCCATTGGTTCCGCTCAGTGCGGCAGCTTCAGTCATATTTATGAATGCGGCCTCATCCTCATTCAATCTGTTTTCGAAAAGGGTGACCGGCATCCACTCTCCCACCACCAGCAGATCCAAATCTTCATCATTATCAAAATCGGTCCATGCAGCATCGGTGACCATACCCAATCTGTCTAACCCGGGAATAAGCTCTTTTGTGACATCTGTAAATTTTCCTGTTCCATCGTTCCGGAATAAGAAATTGCGACCATCCATCCCATAGATGCCGGGAATTGATCGTTCCCCGGTCATCAGATCATTGTCGCCATCGCCGTCAAAATCGCCCGGTGCAACCACCGAGGTATTTCTATACACTTTGGGTAGTACATCTGCCCGATGCATCACTCCCTTTCCATTGTTCAGATAGAGGCGGTCCATCAACCCAAATTGCCGGGCTCCCACCTCATTGCCTCCACTTCCTACAATCAGATCCGGACTGCCATCTCCATTCGCATCAAAAAATTCAGCATCGGTATCCTCACTGAACTTATCCACTTCAAAACCGGGTTGAGTGCTCTTTCTGAAGGTTCCATCCACATTTTGAAGCCATAATTCTCCGGCCTGTCCCAACGCCCCTCCTACATAAAAATCCTCCAAACCATCTCCGTTAACATCAGCAACTGTTACAGGAGGTCCCTGTGTGGAGAGATAATGCGGGATCAAAGGCTCCATGTTGAAATCAACATAGTTATTCTCATTATGCCTGAAAACGACTCCAACTTCATCAGTCACATCCGAAAAGAGTCCCTGATCAATCTTCTTTGATGTATAAGTGTAGGAAGATGTTGATTGACGTTGATACACCGGTAGGCGCTTATTAATGCTTACCTCTACTAATTTCATCATGGAGTCATCCGGCCAGATGATCAATACAGAATCTACTTCGGTCTCGGCTCCTAATCCGATATGTGGAATTCTGGTCACCGATGATTGAAATCCCCGCGTCGGATATTGCTCTATGGTTCGTATTTCACCTGGAGTATACACTTTGATCTTAGTTCCAAAAGCTAACGGATTTCCCGGGTTGCCGTGTAGTTCGAACTGCAAATAATTACCGGCGTTTTCCTTATCCGAAGTGGAATTCCTGTAAACAAATGCTTCCTGATTCACATTATTTACCACCAGATCCAGATCACCGTCATTATCCAGATCGGAATATACCGTTCCGTTCGAATGACTGGGATCCCCTAATCCCCATTCATTAGAAAGATCCGTAAATGTGAGGTCTCCGTTATTGTGAAAGATCACATTTGGGATCTTAAGCTGAGGCATTTTCTGGATCAATTGTAAATTTTCCGGGTTAATACCCTCCTCCAAAGATCGTTGCACTTCCTGATTGGAGATATACCGGATATAATCCATATCGTTTGGTCGACGGTAGATCCCATTCGATATAAACAGATCGCGATATCCATCGTTATCAAGATCGGCCAGAAGCCCGGACCAACTCCAGTCAGTTGCTTCGATCCCTGACAGATATCCAATTTCGCTGTACACAGGATCCCCATTTTCGGTGTCCGCTACTTTTAACTGTAGCATATTTCTTGAATACTGAGGATAGTATCCATAATCCTGTTTAATTCGGGCCACTTTATAGGTATCTCCCCCGCCTGAAATTTTCAGGATCTCTTCGTCTTCCGGAAGCATATCGGTAGCCGCAATATCCGGTTCACCGTCATTATTGATATCAGCAATATCAACTCCCATAGTAAACTGAGAGGTATGTTGTGTAGCCGATCGAATAGATTCTCTGAACGTCCCGTCCTGTTGGTTAATGTAGAGGTAATCATCTTCGTGAAAATCGTTACCAACATAAATGTCGGGCCAACCGTCGTTGTTGATATCGCTTACCACCACACCCAGGCCAAAACCCAATGCACTGCTGTAAATTCCGGCTGATTCTGTCACGTCAGTAAAATAGCCGTTATCATTTCTAAAAAGCCGGTCTCCTGATTTGGGATCAAATTTTTCCCGGTCATCTACCGGCCGGTACGAATCAACCGAATGCACCGAGTGATTGAGCAGAAACATATCCAGATCCCCGTCTTTGTCATAATCCAGAAATGCGGATTGCACGGAATATCCCTTAAAATCTAACCCAAAATCTTTCCCTCTTTCTGTAAAGGTATTATCTCCATTGTTGATGAATAACTCATTTCTCCCGGTCCGGCTCAGATAATTCACATTGCAGACATAAATATCTGCAAGCCCGTCCGCATTTACGTCAGCCATTGTTACTCCGGTAGACCAACTCCCGGTTTGCCCCTCTATGCCGGACGACTCACTTACATCTTCAAATTTCAGATCTCCTTTATTCAGGTAAAGTTTATTCTTCTGTTGATTGGAGGTAAAAAACAGATCTTCCAGTCCATCATTGTTGATATCGCCGGCAGCAACACCTCCCCCATTGTAAAAATAGAGGTAGTTGAGAAAATTGAAGGTGGTATCTTCAACGAGTTCATTCACAAAATCTATACCGGTTTGTGAGCTGCTTAAACGCTCGAAACGGGTTTCTTTTGTACATGAAATTAAGGTAAGAAGCAGGAGAAAGGTCAGTAAATACTGTTTACTCATATTATAGTGATCCCAACATTTTCGTGGGTGTAAACTAGCCTTCCTCAATGTTTTATGCCAATGATAAAATGATAGCGATTTTAATGCTCCCGTATTCCTGTAATAGATATCTATGTGGCCTTTAACTCTCTAAAATACCCTAAATAGGTTATACAATGCTCGTTGTTGATTTTGGATATTGCGAGCTAACACTAATCACTAATAGGTATTATGAAGAAAGCTATTGTAGTATGGGTTTTTAGTTTATTGGTAATGAGTAGCTCATTTGCTCAAACCGGGGTAACAAAACTTCCGTCTCTGAACGGAGGAAATTTTCAAAATGTGGTTGAATTCAGAGATACGGTGTACACCACATCGTTTGGGGGTGACGTATTTTTTTCTGTGGATGGGGGCGTAAATTGGGCAAAGGATTCCAGATTTGCCGCAGACGGAGCTCCCGCTTTTGCATTCATGAACTATGCATTTCTTGTGGCAGATGAGGTGAACGATCAATTATATCTCGCCGGAAGATCCGGATTAACAATTCATAGTACCGGAGCAACACAAACTCCAACAACCATGCCGGAATTCTTTGGCAGTCGCGGAGTTGTGGGGGACATCATTGTAAGTGATACGGCCTTATATGCCAGTTACTTTTACACTCCGATGAATTTAGGTGGTATCATCAAATCAACAGATAAGGGAGTCAACTGGGAAATATTAACCGAAGAAAATGCTTTCTTCTCGGATCTCGTTGCTTTACCGGGTGGTAAATTATTTGGGGTAAAAGGATTTTCTTTCGGGAACAGTATTTTTATCTCTGATGAAACTGCGAGTAATTTCACCGAACTAACCGATCCGGTAGAATTTCTGGGCTCTATCACTGATGCAGATTATACTTCGGATGGAAAACTGGTTCTTAGCACCAATACCAATGGCGTCTTCACCTCTGATGATCTGGGCGAAAACTGGACGGCCCTGATCGATACCAATGCATTTGAATTCCATGAACTAAGCAATGGGGACTGGCTCATCAGTACCACCAGTGGCAAAGTGATGGTTAGTTCGGATAAAGGCAGCAGTTGGTCAACTTTTGATCTGGAAGTGGATAGTACACCGTTTAATGAGCAGGGAGTAAAATCTTTTGTCGAATTAGGTGACGGCACCCTTTTGGGATCTATGGTCTGGGGCGATCTTCCTAATTATTCGTTCACGAACACCTCGGCCGGAATGATACGATCAACTGATGGTGGTTTGAGCTGGACAGTATCTAATGAAGGATTATCATCACTCAATACAGCTCAGCTATTTTATTTCAGAGCGGATAATGAATTGTATTCTTACGTGATCGGAACCGGTGTATTGAAATGGAATGCCACCACCGAAGAGTGGGAAGTACAGGGAAGCGAAGACGGTCCTGATCTATCCGAACTGCAAAGCTACATTAACGCTGTACCGGGATGGCAGGCAGTGTCTGAAATACTCACATTCAGCAAAAACACAGAGACCGGTGAAGTCTGGGTAGTTACAAACGGATTAACGATCAAGAATTCATCCTCTACCGGTGAGTGGGGAGTGTATGAACAAGCGCCTAATCCATTCCTTGGCCCCACATCTTTACACATCATGGACAACGGAACCGGTTACGTGCATGAAACGCTGGGAATCGGACAGGGAATATATACCAGTACGGACGGTGTGAACTGGTCTTTGGTTTCCGGATCACCGCTCGGGTATAATATCACCAGATTTGAAGCGATCGACAGCTACCTTATCATCCATGACGGTTATGCTTTAGATGGTGAAGCAGGAATTCTTATCTCTGATGATGACGGAGCTTCCTTCACAAATATCAGCCTTGACGAGCCTGCCTACTACCAGGTTACCGGAATGTTCGCTGTTGAATATGATAACGAGCTATTACTTACCGTGAACAGATTGGAGCCTTCTATTGAGCGATACGATCTGGATGCGGAAACCACTTCGGTTATTGATTTCGATACCGACGTGGAATTAAGCGATTATCGGTTTGGTGAGATCATCCAGACACCGAATGGCGGAATATTGGTTGATGTACGAACTCTGAATTCGTTCTCGGGTCAGTACGATCATTACGGCTATTTCCATCTGAACGAAGACACCGGAAAATGGATCATGTTCGATCCTGATCTGTTCCCGGCCGGAGATGCTACGGAAATTGTGATCGCCTCCGAGAATCAGGTTGCTATGAGATTCGACAATGAGATCTATACAGTTTCAGTACAAGGTGTAAGTACTGCATCAGAAGAACTTTCGGGCTCGGAAATACCTTCAGAATTTAAAGTACTCCAGAATTATCCAAATCCGTTCAACCCAAGTACTACCTTAAGATTTCAACTGAATGAAGCTGCCGTTACTTCGCTGAAAGTGTATGCGATAAATGGGGCTCAGGTTGCTTCCATGAAACTGGGCAATCTGTCTGCCGGCATTCATGAAGTACCATTTAATGCCTCTGCCCTGCCAAGTGGATTATATCTCTATTCCATTGAGGCGAATGGAATTTCAAAAACCGGTAGAATGACTCTGATCAAATAGATTCCGTTAAGAGATTGACCTGTTGAAAACCCGGATTTTTACGAATTCCGGGTTTTTTTATTTGTATTTAAAAAAAGTATCAGCGTATATTCATCGTAAATTTACGATAAACGATAATGGCGCTAAATAAAAAATCAGAATTCGAAGACCGGCAACAAAAACTCGCTGAGTTATTTAAAGCTTTGGGCCATCCGGCAAGGGTGGCCATCCTGGAATTACTCAACAACAGTCAGAGCTGTATGTGTGGAGATATCACAGAGCAACTTCCACTTGCCCAGTCCACCGTTTCGCAACATTTAAAAGCGTTAAAACAAGCCGGGTTAATAAAAGGTGAGATCGATGGTGTTCGAACCTGTTACTGCATCGACGAATCCGGCCTCGAATTAATTCAGGGCATGATGTCTGATTTTCTAACCAACTTACAACATCCAAATCTTACCAGCTGCTGCTAACATGAATACAACCACACCTACTCCCGAAGAATTAAAAGAAACCGTACGCAAAAAATATGCTCAGATCAGTGCTCAGGGTGCCGATTATAATGCAAGAAGCTGCTGTGGAGCTACCGGTAGTTCTACAAAAGTGTATAACATCATGAGTGATGATTACACTGAACTTGAAGGCTATAATAAAGATGCAGATCTGGGGTTAGGTTGTGGCCTTCCTACTCAATTTGCACAAATAAAAGCAGGCGATACAGTAATCGACCTCGGATCGGGAGCAGGAAATGACTGCTTCGTAGCCCGACACGAAACCGGAGCTGAAGGAAAAGTGATCGGTATCGATTTTACTACCGAAATGATCGATCAAGCCCGTAAAAATGCGGATAGCCTTGGCTACAATAATGTGGAATTCCGATTTGGCGATATCGATAATATGCCGGTGAATGACAATACAGCTGATGTGATCGTGAGTAACTGTGTATTAAATCTGGTACCAAATAAGGAAAAGGTGTTCAGCGAGATCTACCGGGTATTGAAACCGGGTGGCCATTTCAGCATTTCTGATATTGTCCTGATCGGTGAGCTTCCTGAAGCTTTGAAAAATGATGCAGAAATGTATGCCGGTTGCGTGGCCGGAGCAATTCAGAAAGATGACTACATCGGCCATATTCAGGACTTGGGATTCGAAGACATCACCCTTCAAAAAGAAAAACCCATTGAATTGCCAATGGATGTATTAACCCAGTATTTATCTCAGGAAGAAGCGGATGCATTCAATTCAAGTGGTATCGGGATCTTCAGCATTACTGTTTTTGCTACAAAACCAGGTGGAACTGTAGAATCATCGTCTGATAATAATGCTGTTGCACAAAAACCCTGCTGTGGTCCCTCCTGTTGCTAAACAATGAACAATACCTTAGAAAAGTATATCAGCGAAAGGATCAGCGAGTTCAATTCAGTTTCTGAACAAAGGAATCGGGAATTGGACTCCATCGCTGATTATTGCAGATCGAAGCATGAAAATTCTGAAGTACCCAAACTGAATTTCATTTGTACCCATAATAGCAGAAGGAGTCAGCTGGCACAGGTCTGGGCAGCCGTTGCTTCCGGTTACTACCACCTGGAGAATATAAAATGCTATTCCGGAGGAACCGAAGTTACTGCCTTTAATCCTCGGGCAGTGGGCACATTAGAGCGCGCCGGACTTAATATTTCTAAACATGGAAATGAGAACCCCGTGTATACGATCACAGTATCGGAAGTTGAATTGATCACTTGTTTTTCGAAGGTATATGATGATCCTGTGAATCCTGCCAAGGATTTTGCCGCTGTCATGACCTGTTCAGATGCTGATCAGAATTGTCCCATTATTCCGGGCTGTGAGCTTCGTATCCCTCTCACTTATGTCGACCCCAAAGTATCCGATGACACCTCTGAAGAAGTGGCCACCTATGATGATCGGTGTCGCCAGATATCCAGAGAGATGTTGCTTCTGATGAAGAAGATCTCAGATCAACGGTTAGCTGTTCCTATTTAAGAAGAATCATCTTTCTTGATTGAACTGCCCTTCCATTTATAGTGAGCCGATACCAGTATATACCACTTGAAAGTCCCCGCGCATCGAACGTTCGGGTATGAATTCCTGCATTCTGCACTTCATTCACCAACCGGGATACTTCCCTGCCAAGCAGATCAAAAACTACCAGATGTACTTCACTGGCATCGGGTAATTGATATTTGATCGTTGTCTCCGGATTGAATGGGTTCGGATAATTCTGAAATAGCCGGAATTCCTCAACCAATGAAACAGATTCACTCATAGATGTTGAAACCGTTTTATTCAGATAATCCATGATCGCCTGATATTTAGGCGCCGGAATAACAGACGTATCCTGATCGATCGCTTCCAGGATCCCCCAGCTTCCATATCTGGCTGTTCTTGGGGCAATGAATGAGAAATTCATAAATAATGACTGCTTACCATCATCCACTAACGTTTCTAACGAATCGAACCAGCTGCTGTACAATTGATACATCAACGGATCACGTTGTATATCCAGCAAGGCCTGTGCATAGGTAGGTTCTTCCCCAAATGGATGAGGTGTAAGATGCTGCCCTCCTTCATAATAGATCATCGGAATATTTAATGAATCAGCAATCAATTCTTTGATCATTCTAAGTCCGGTAAGTTCATCACGAGCTCTCGAAACCACTACTTCATCGTAGATATCCTGTGGGGTTACCACTGTTCCCATTGTATCAAAACGGGCATCAGCATCTCCGGGCAAACCGAAATAGGCCGTCGGGGAAACGGCGTCAAAACTACCGGGAGACATATTCATTACCACCCGATTAGCCACATCAAAATAACCACCTTGTACTCCCACTACCCGTACAATTCGGTCCATTTCACCGGCAAAAACCTCGGTAAAGATATCCATTGTATTTTGAATAAACGGCACATTACATTCTGGCCAGGTGTTAGTTACTTCATCACAAAACCAGGTGTAGATCCATTGGGTCTGACCGAACATCCAGTTCCATATCTCATTGCTGTATTCCACATAAATTGTGAGTTCCGGATCCAGGTCGTTTTTAAATAAAGTGGCCATTTGCCGGATATAATCGTCACCGGCACTATGCGGAACATTGATCCAGATATCTTTTCCCGTTTCATTGGCAAACTGTATCATTACTTCATACGGCACGCCTTTATTGGTATTATAGGTGAAATGATCCGGTTCAGCCCGTTCATTCCAACCAACTCTGACCGTGTCTCCACCCTGTTCAGGAAATACATCCCAGGCATTATCAAGTCCCCAGTTGTTGGTTTCGCCCCAATCCATAAACCGGATCGTTGAAAAAGGTTCCAGTTTATCGATCCACTGATTGTTAAAGATCTGATCCTGGTATGAATCTTCATATCCCGGCATGATGAATCTGATATTCCGAACATGATCCTCCGGATTCGATCTTAAGATCTGAATCTCGATCAATCCCGTACCTTCCGTATTTCTCTGAACATCTACCACCATACGGTTTGGCTCGCTCGAAACGATGCTTAGCTCACCAACCAAATTAAAGTCTCCATCTCCTTCCCACAAAAGTGTATACTCGCCTTCCGGAAAGGCATCGATCCCATACCAGCCCGTAAATACCATTTGTGTGGTATCGGCACCATGTACATGCTGAGGAATTTCCAATGGATAACCGACTTCATCATAATGAATGGAATCGGTCAATCCGGAATTCCAGGTTGTTCCTTCCAGCCAAACAATATTTCGTGTGTACCATGGGCGGGCATATTTCATGATATCTACAAACGGTACTTCTCGGGTTTCAGAATTAATACCCGCAATATTGGTCCCCATGTTAATTTTCCGGGGTGCTTGCGCCATTGATACTTCAGGTATGAGAAACAGTAGTAGAAATATTACTTTTACAGAGCGGAGCATATTGACCATTCTCTTTTGGCTTAATAGTTACATCTTAAAAAAGAGTATAATAATCCGTGTTGTTACACTCGTTTTACCATCAGTAGTATCGGCTTAGCGCTATTTTTTCTTTAAAGGTTGTCCGAATTTAGTATCTATTCTGATACCCGTATCCTGCAGAAATTTTGTCGGAAGAATACCGCCTGCAAAAATGAATAAACCGGTGTTAGGCAATTCTCTTTCCGAGCCATCTTCCATAGCTAATGTAACCGAATCTTCGGCATTCCTGACCACATTGGTGTTTAAGAACAGCTCAATTTTACCTTGGTCTACCGCCTCGTTCAGGTTATTTAAATTCGCCGGCTTCAACCGACTAAAGGTATCCTTTCGATAAGAAAGTCTGACTTTATTTCCTGGTTGTTCACTTAATGCTAAGGCTGCTTCAATCGCAGAATCTCCACCTCCAACTACCGTTATTATCTCGTTTTGATAATGATCAGGTTCGAGTAAACTGTAGGCTACATTCGGTAAATCTTCACCGGGAATTCCCAGCTTTCTAGGTGTTCCCCGGCGACCTATTGCTAGCACGATTCTTCGGGTTTTATATGTTCCGGTACTGGTTCTGAGTTCAAATCCCTCATTCAGTCTAATTACTTCCTCGACATTCTGATCAGTGAGAATTTTATTTTGAAGATCGTTCTTATCGATGATCTCTTCCCAAAGATCGATCAATTCCTCTTTCAGGATCTCCTTCTTATGTATCTTCCCAACACCGGGTACTTTCAATGGATTGGTCATAACCAATTTCTTGCGGGGATAATATCTGACAGTACCGCCTATATTTTCCCGTTCCAGAGTTACAAATCTGAGCCCCACTCTTTTGGCTTGAATAGTAGCGGAAAGACCGGCCGGGCCACAGCCTACAATGATCAGATCCAGCATATTTTCATCATTGGGCCTCTTCTCCTTACTGATCTCTTCTTCCATATACCGAAGACATTGCAGCCCCTGTTCAAAAGCATTCCTTATCAACCCCATTCCGCCCAGTTCTCCGACAATGTAAATTCCCGGAATATTCGTCTCAAAGTTTTCCTGAATTCTGGGCAGGTCGACCCCTCTCTTTTCCGTACCAAATACCAATGTAATTGCATCTACCGGACAAGAACGTTCGCATAATCCGTGGCCTACACAATACGCCCGATTTATTGCAATCCCCTGACCATTTCTTATACCTAGAACATCCTCTTCGGGACAGGCAGCTATACATCCTCCGGAACCGATACAAATACTTGGGTCCACTCTTGGGTATAAACTAACAGGTTCTTTAAAACCATAACGTTCTGCCCGTTGATCCTGAAGATTTGAATGCTTTTCTATCTTTCTTTTTCTCAACCAATAGGGCAGTCCGAAGATGAGTATCAATAGAAGGGTAATTAACCAGATGATGAGCGTATCGTGCTGTACTAAAAACTCTTCCATAAAGAAATTGAGATTGAATTTCTGTTCATCAATTCACCATAACTTGTTTGCAAGCGTACATTCGCATTAAAACTCTGAGAGAATCGTTTTGATGCATTCAACGAGAGATTCCCGGAATATTGATCACTGTCCAGAAGTTGAGTCCGGTATACTCCCAAACCGGCGGATAAATTGACCCCTTGTAAGGATCGGCTCGCATATACACCGACATTCCAATTTCTTCCGATGTCGGAACTCCAGTAGGTACCATAGGCACTCCAGTCAAGCTCCCAAACCGGAGAATTAAACCAGTTTACTCTGGAATTGAAGGAATAGGAAGAACTTGCATCTCTGTCGTTGATACGGATACTGTTAGATACGCCCCAATTACCAAATCTAAGTCCAAATCCCCCGCTGTACCTATACCGGGTATCTAGAAACCAACTTCCTTCAGGATAAAACAAATAGGGGCTTCTTTTATAATAACTTCCATTAAGTTCCAGCCAATCGGTTACATCATAATTTACCCTCAGACGAACTCTGCTCAGTTTCATCGTTGCGGTAGGTTGATCAAGATCTGTTCTGATATCTGAACTCATGGATATCCGGCCGAAATCAAGGCGTTGATCCAGACCGGCATACATCCAACCATTTCCCGATGTTGGATACACTGTTGCGGCATTTGCTTTGACATACCATCTGAAATTCTTTGATCGTAAGCGATAGTGAATGAAAGCTCCTGTTTTAGGTACATCTGTCTGGATGCCTTCATTTGATCTGGATGGTTCTAATCCGGTACTAATACCTGCTCCCCAATTTCTTTTATTCAAATGAAGCATGAGACCATCCCAGTAGGAGTAGGTACTTTCATACCGATTGTAAAAACGTCCGATCTGTAACGTGAGAGGCATTTTGTCGAAGGTTTTCTCTGCATTTAAATTATAAATGCTAAACATTGAGGGATGGTTTATGCTGGAATTTGTTTGAAATCTGTAGCTGTATCTACCCTGAATATTCACATTCCAATTCCCGGGCAGATGAGCAGCCGATAATGTCAAACTGGAATATGGAACCGAACTCCATCTCACATCATGATAATTCTGAACTCTGCTCCAGTAGGTACTACTCCTGGTAAGGTTAACGCCCGAATAGACCCTACCTGAAACCATCATCTGTTCTTTCTTTATGGTTGAGGGAGTTGGTGTTTTTCTTTTAGAAAGGATTGACCTTATAGCCGGATCTTCATCAGGAATACTAGTTTCATTGGATTCAATTTGCCCATCTGTGTTGGTATGAAGACTCCATTTTATCAGAAAGATCTCTCCCCTTGTTATGGCAAAAGGTTCGGTTAAAAAACGGGTTAAGATCCTCGGAAAATTAACTCCATCCACTTTTAAGATCCCAATAAAGTCATCTTGTCGGTATAGATATAATGTATCTCCTTTAATAGGTTGAATATCCTCAGCTATTGTAGAAGATGCTTGTAGGAAAACCTGATCGGAGGCGAGCTGGATAACCTGAAATTCCCCGGATTGACTACGCTGTGCAAACACCATGTTAGTGCAAAGCAATAGTAGCAGAAAGGGAAATATGATTAATGAATAATTCCTCAGATATTTAATGGGATCAGTCATCGTCTTCCCTCCCATCGGGGTGACACGAATAACAAGCCGTACTTTCGTAAACGAAATTTCTTACCTCATCGTGTTCGTTTCTCATCTCTGTTTCATTATGCTCGTGGCAATCGGTACAGGTAAACAATGAAAAATCTGAAGCTACGGTATGGCAAGTCTGACAATTATTGCCCCATTCACCTCGATGAGCTCCCGAGTAGATGGGGAAGTACTGCGTATCGTGATCTTCAAAATCTGCATCATCGAATGAACTTGTATTGTGGCAGATCAAACAATCGGTAGGAAATCCACTACCGGCATGTTCCTGCTGGTAGTCC